>NZ_QCZJ01000014.1 GCF_003075435.1 Terrimonas sp.
GCCTCTTACAGCACAAGCTTCTCTGATGAGATAGATAATATGGATGCTTTGAAAGCGGATAATGTGATGGAGAATCTTGCTATCATAAGAAAAGGTCAGGCATTGATGGTAGACAGGAGAAACTGGATACAGTCAGCAGATACGTTGAGGCTGAACCTCACCAATACATCCGTATCAACCTATATGTTTGAGTTCAGCCCGATTGAGCTTGCCGGGGCAGAATCAGTAACACTGGTAGATAATTACCTGAAAACAAATACCCATATCAGTGTAACAGAAACCTCGCAGGTATTCTTCCAGGTAGGCAGCGACAGCAGATCAGCAGCGGCAGACAGGTTCAGTGTAATAATCCTGAATAAGAAAGGATTACCGGGATTGAACAGAGCATTAGAAGCTGTTGTATCAGCTTATCCTAACCCTGTAACAACCGGCAACATCAACCTGACATTTGATAACATTAAAGGCGGCGCTTATACGGTTGAGTTAGTAAACAATGCAGGGCAGGTAGTATTCCGTAAACTCATACATCTGGCAGAAGGCAGCAGAACCCGCAACGTAGATATAAATAATAATATTACCTCAGGTATTTACCAGGTAAGAATAACAGGCAGGGATATGCGAAAAGTGATAAAAATATTTAAGAAATAAGCAGGTAAAAGTGAGAAGGTGGAAGCGTATAAACCCTTGCACCTTCTACGCTGCTTATTTATCTGCTAATACACTTAACTTTACTTCTTAAAAATGACAGGTATGAAACTAAAAACATTTTTTATTACGTTGATCCTTATGTGTGGAATAGCATATGCACAAGATCTTCAGGTGCAGCCTGTTGATCCGGGTGGTGATCCTGATACAGAAGTACCCATTGATGGTGGTGTAGGTTTATTGGTAGCTGCAGGCATAGCTTATGGCGCTAAAAAAGCACACGATAAAAGAAAAATATCCCGGGAAAAACACGTAGTCAATAACCCCTAATAATTCCTGAACGTCCTTGTTCTGTTTATTTTCAGATCACGCAGCATGCCTGATTTGGGAAAGATGGATATATTGAAGGAACGCCAGGGGCCGAACGGTGTAACGTTTATAGACATCTGCCAGCAATGCATCTCGCGGGTGATATACATGCTGAAGGAAGGAATTTTCAATGTGCGAAAATCAAAATACCCGTTTGCGCCCATTTTCCATTTTTCAGTAAGGCTGAAATCGCCATTGAACTGAAGACTGGATGAAAAATTCGTTTTGTATGTATAGCTCAGCGAGTCTGTTTGCAATGTTTTACTAAAGCTCAGCGAATAGGAAACATTCACTGACCAGGGAATATTGAAGTCAACGAATTCAGAAGGATTTCTTCTTATATAATCCATTTGCGACTGCATTTCATCTGCAGTCAGGTTATCATAGTTATCGTATTGATCCTCCACTTTCTTATCCTTCTTTTCATCTTTAGGTTTACTTTTAAAGCTGGTAGATACAGCAAGGCTTCCATTCGTAATACGCCCTAAGGAAAACTTTTCTCCTGACCATGCATATTTATTCACCCTGTATCCGTACTGGTCTGTTTGATAGGGGTCAATATTTGCACTTGCGGTAATATTTATTTTTTCAAACAGCGTGCTCCTGGCATATATATTAAAATTGGAAAGGTTAAACGAATCTGCAAGCAGGTTATAACTGCTTGTTATACCAAACCCATCTATTATTTTTACTTTCTTCACGCCTTCTTCTTCGCTTTGTTCATCTCCTGCACTGGCAGTATCTCTTTTGTTCCTCACTTTCATTTCAAGAAAATTATCTATACCAAACCCAATGCTTCCGGATCTGCCGTAACCAAATGAGCCATAAGTTGACCCGTCAAACTGCGACAACATCGCATAATGCCCTAAACTGTCTATTTGTGTATTACGATAATATGATTGAGACAGATCCGGTTTATACCCTATGCTTAACTGCGGACGCATGGTATGACGTATAGCCTGAATTTTAGCATCTTTGTTTTTCATAGTAAGCGTTCCGAACATGGATGTGCTGAATGATATAGACATTGAAATATCCCGCGCGGTAAAAAAGCCTTTTTCAATTTGCTTGCTTACAGAATTGGTAGAATCCACCCATTGCCGGTGCAGCTTTTGGGAATACCATCTTTCCTGGTAACTGAAGCCCGGCGATATCTGTATAGGACCAAGCTGCGGCAATGCAAGTGTTATTGGTATATTATGCTGTGCCCCGTATTGAAAAGTATCGATCAATTGCCTGAAGCTAAAAGCGGTATCATAAAACATCGCCTGTCCCTTTACACTACCAGTATATCCTATCCCTAATTTCTGGTACCATTTTCCAGAACCTACCATTTCTTTTGGTTGCAACGGGTATAATGTAGTTACATTAAAATTGATATCAGGAAGGTTAAGATTAACCGTTTTATTCAATGTATTCTGCGAATGGTTCAGGTTTACAGATAAATTATATGGTTTGTTGATCCACGATTTTTGATATGAAATGGAAGAGCTTAACTGGTTGGTAAAAGCAAGCGGCTGGCTATAGCTGTAGTTTGAACTATTGGTTTGGTTTACATAAGCATTGGTGGTATTATACTTTGCATATGAGCTCGACATAGTGTTTACACTCGCCGAAAAACTTACGCCGGGCCTTGCCTTGCTATCTGTTCTATGGCTCCAGTTTAAAGAATAGCTCTTTGTTTTGTTATAATCCGGATCACCTTTAAACCCGGTATGCATATTTTGATAACTGAAATTCAGTGAGCCATTATATTTATACCTTACGCGGTAGGTTGGCGATATATTTAATCGCCAGCTTCCGTAAGAATAAATATCAGCCCTTGTAGTTATATCAAAATTATCGCTGATCACTTTATAGTAACCTAATCCTTCAAGACCAACACCCAGGGTTTCAATAACTGTAAATTGCGGCGGCAGAATACCGGATTGTCTTCCCTGCTTCATCGGGAACATACCAAAGGGCAATATAACAGGCAATACCGGAACGTTTTCAAATTCTACGCCTACAGGCCCGGTAACGGCTACTTTTTTAGTTATATATTTTATTCTTTTAGACCTGAAAGCAAAGTGCGGTGTATCATAATTACAGGTAGTAAAGCGGCCTTTGTACGCATATATCGTTTGAGCATCTACCTTTTTTACCACTTCCGCAAAATTATACAGCTCTGCCTGTTGAAAATAACTGCTGTGCGAAAGCCCCTTCTGTGTTTTAAAATTAAATTCCAGGCTGTCGCTTTCTGTAACAATATCAGCCTGCACCAACTTTGCCGGGGCTATCACTTTGCCAGCAGTATCAAGCCTCATCCGCGCTTTTACAATATTGGTCTGCTGATCAAATATTATTTCAGGGGCCGTAAGGTTGATGTCTTTATATTTTACATCTGTTTCACCATATAAAAAAAGCTTCTTTCCTGAAACATCTAATATCATTGAGTCCTTAGCCTTATAATCTATCGGCCCATCAATAGAATCTTTAGACATTTTTACGCTGAATGTATCAACCACTTTTCGCTTAGCCGAGTCAGTTAGTAGCAAACCAGTACTGTCAAGCAAAATATCAGTATCACCAACTATAACCGTATCTTTAGATGGAGGTAAGCTGTCTGTAATTTTCTTTACCGGTATAGTATCTTTTGAAGGCGGAATGGTATCAGCAAAAGCTGTTAAATTATTGTAAAAAGGAAAATTACTTTTGCTTTTTGACCATGCATTATACGTTATTGCAATAGTAAGCAGCAGTAAGGTTGAGGTAAATATATAATTTCGCTTAAATTTGCGACGTTTATTTCTCATATAATCAACAGGAAACAAAAATAGCCATATTACAGGTAAGAAAACGTGAAGAACTGATTTGAATTACTAACCCTGATAAATTTTAACAACGAGATGCACAAAAAACTATTTGTATCATCTTTTTTTATTCTGATCTCCCTGTTATCTTATAATGCTTCGCTGGCACAAAAGAGCCGTATTAAAACAATTATTGTTGATGCGGGACATGGGGGAAGAGAGCCCGGAGCTAAAGGTTCTTATTCTACTGAAGCACAAATAACATTGGCGCTTTCCCTTAAAGTAGCGGCATTGCTTGAAAAGGAGCTTCCTGACACAAAAATCGTTCAAAGCCGTACCACAGACGTATTTCAGCCGGTAACGGAAAAAGCGGCTTTTGCCAACCAGAACAAGGGAGATTTATTTGTATGCATACATGTAAATGCCGCACCGCCTATCCGGCATTCACAAGTTACCGGTTACAGGAATAAAGTATATTATACCGGCAAGGGTAAAAACAGGAAAAAACATACCAAAAAAGAACCTGTTTACAAGGTTTGGTATACGCCTAACCCCAGATATGGAACCGGCACTTACGTGTGGGCAGCAGACAGAGACGATAATAAAGCAAATGCCATGAGTGAGCGCTTTGAATCTGAAGCTGAGGTAAGTGATGATGTACCCGACCCGAATACACCTGAAGGTCTTATTGCCAGCCGTCTGTGGGTACAGAAATATTTTAAGAATAGTGTTCGCCTGGCCAGCATGATAGAGAATGAATTTGTAAAAATAGGCCGCAAAAGCGATGGCGTGCTGCAACGCAATGAAAAAGGTATTTGGGTACTTCAGGCAACCAATATGCCGGCAGTGCTCATAGAAACCGGTTTTATCACCAATAAGGAAGAAGAAGATTTTCTTAACAGCGAGGAAGGCCAGGAACAGATGTCTGCAGCTATTGTGAGGGCTGTTGTAAATTTTAAAAAATTACTGGATAGCTCAAGAGGTGGTGCCGGAACAGACAATGCTTCTGCAAACCCTGCCCCTGTTAAAACAAAAAACACGGTTACCGCAGCATCCGCCACAAAATCTTCTGGCAGCAAGACCCAATCCGGAAAGTGATCGCACTTTGATGTAATACCCTATTTTTGCATTGAAAGTGTTGATTTTGAATAATAAGTAAACGGTGTAAATCGTTCATCCTGGAGTTTTATGTGAATATTATATAATGTGGCCGGGATGTTTTCATAAACAGGGGAACCTGTTTTAAATTAAAACGAATAGGATGAAAGTCTCTAATGAAACCAAAGTAGGTGCTCTGACTGCTATTGCTATTACTTTACTGATACTCGGATTTAATTTTTTGAAAGGCAAATCAGTGCTTGAAAAAACTTTTCACCTGTATGCCAGGTTTACTGATGTAGATGGACTGGCAGTGTCCAATTCTGTTATGATCAATGGCTTGCCCGTAGGTAAAGTATATGCCATTGAAGAAGCCGATAAGAATCTTACAGGCATTATCGTAACCATTAATCTCACTAAAAATATCAATATCCCTCAAAACTCACTGGCATATATTTCATCCAGCTTATTGGGCAATACAACACTTAATGTAAAGTTGGGAAATGAGCAGGTTTATGCAAAAAATGGCGATACACTAACCACCAATATCTCGCCGGGTCTGCTGGAAGAGGTTACAGGAAGGCTTGATCCCACCCTGGTAAAAGTAAATGCTGCGCTGCAATCAATGGATTCTGTGCTTAAGCTTATAGGTGGCGCCCTTGATGCAAATGCTCAAAAGAACTTTCAGAATATACTTGCCAATCTTGCTATATCAACCGCGCATCTTAATACTTTATTGAATGCACAAAGCGGCGCACTGGCTCAAACCTTATCAAACGCAAGTGCATTTACAGGTAATCTTAAAAAAAACAATGATACCATCACGCAAATATTCTCCAACCTTAATGCTACCACAACCAAATTGGCAAACCTTGAGCTGGAACAGACTTTAACAAAACTGCAGAATGTTGCCGGCGAACTTAATACTACCTTGAACAAAATAAACACCAATGATGGCACATTAGGCTTACTGATGAATGATAAGAAACTGTATACGAATCTTACCTCTGCATCAAACAGCCTGAATGTATTGTTACAGGATTTCAGGGTACATCCCCGCCGTTATACCGGTGGATTGGTGTTTGGAAAAAAAGACAAATCAGCACCGCTAATGACCCCGTTACCAGATACTTTAAGTACTGTACCGGTTGATAAAAAGAAGTGATGAACACATTAAGGAGGATAGGATTATCTGCATTATTTATAGTAACCATATTATTTGCGCTTGCGCAACAAAAACCTCCGGCAACCCCTGCGTCGCCCGCTACGCAGCAGGATACTACAAAAAATATCAATCTTATACGCTCCAATGTTTTAAGGTTTGAACAAAAAGATTCTACGGAACTACAAGTGCTGGTAGGCGATGTGATATTGCAACAGGACAAAACACTTTTTTACGGAGACAGTATAGTAATGGATAAAACAAGGAACGTAATTGAAGTTTTTGGCAATATTCATATTAATGATTCAGACAGTGTAAATGTGTACTCTCAATACCTCATATACTATGGCAATACCAAAATTGCCAATCTAAAAAAATCAGTTAAACTTACAGATGGTAAAGCCACTCTTACTACAGATGAACTGGAATATGATCTTAATAGTAAAACCGGCACTTACGTAAATGGTGGTAAAATTGTGAACGGTTCGTCTATCCTTACCAGTAAGGAAGGCTATTATTATGCAGATACAAAAGACGCCTACTTTAAGAAAAATGTAAAAATGGTTGATCCTAATTATACAATGGCAACAGATACGCTTTTGTATAATACGGAAACACAGGTGGCCACATTTGTAGCGCCCACCACAATAAATGACGGAAAATCTATTATCCGGACATCGGATGGTTCGTATGATATGAACAGGGGGCTGGCAAATTTTGGGAGCCGCCCTACTATTGAAGACAGCACACAATTTATTACAGCAGACAGTATTGCTTTTGATAAGAATACAGGGGAAGGTTTTGCCAAGGGAAACTTCGTGTACAGAGATACAACCCAGGGAATAACGGTATTGGCTGAACGAAGTTTTTTTAACCGCGACGCTAAGACATTCCTTGCTACCGAAAAGCCATTAATGATCATTAAGCAGGACCAGGATTCCCTGTTTCTTACAGCAGATACTTTATACTCAGGCATACGCCTGGACACTACATATGTGCAGGACTCTTTAAGCTTAACGCAGACAACCAAAGCAGATATCAAAGGCAATATACCCGATGCCGTAAAAATGGACATTCATAAGCCGTTACCCGATAAACTGCAGGATAATATAGCAGGAAGACCTGGAATGGGAGCACGCCCTGGCGCAAAGCGGCCACCTGCGGGCAAAAAACCGGCAGACAATAATCCACAACTACCAACAGATATTAAAAAGGATATACCACTCCCCCCGGATACTTCAAAGTCTATTGCAATCCTTGCAAACCCAATAAAAGATTCTTCGTTTGCAGTGCCTGAAGCAATAAGCGACAGCACTAATATTGACAGCCTGGCAAGGGCTATTGCTTTGAACAAAGCTGCCGCGGATAGCATACTAAAAAGAGATGCTGTTCGCAAACAGGATTCCATAAAGGCAATGGCTGCGAGAAAAATAGACAGGGTTGACAGTGTTCGTTTTTTTGTAGCCTATCATCATGTAAAAATGTTTGAAGATTCGATGCAGGCAGTTTGCGACAGCATGTTTTTCTCAGGCAAAGATTCTATTTTCCGGTTATACAATGACCCCATCGTATGGTCGAAGGAAAGCCAGATATCAGGAGATACCATACATCTTTATACAAAAAATAAAAAACCGGAACGGGTAGAAGTATGGGAAAATGCTTTCAGCATAAGTAAAAGCAACGATGAGTTTTATAACCAGCTAAAGGGCAATACTATCAATGGATTTTTTAATGAAGGCGAGATAGAACATATACGGGCCAAAGGCAGCGCCGAAAGTTTATATTACCTGCAGGATGATGATAGTGCTTACACCGGCGCTAACTATGCTAAAGCCGACCTGATCAATTTATACTTTGCTAAAAAAGAACTGGATAAAATCTCGTGGATAAATGATGTGGAAGGCGGGTTCTATCCTGTGAACCAGGTACCTGAAGACCGGCAGCGTTTCAGAAATTTTAAATGGCAGGAAGCAAGAAGACCTAAGACAAGGGCTGAGTTGTATCAGTAATAACGGTTCTGTATATTTTATTAAACTGTTTCCCAATCTCATCATAATTATACTTCTTAACCGCATCTTCCGCAATCATTTGTTTGTCAAACGAAGCATATTTGTCCATCATATCAAGCATAGCACTCAGCAACTGATCTTCATTTTCTGATTTAACCAGTATACCATTTGATTGATCAACGGCTTCTGGTATACCGGCGACATCTGTAGCAACAACAGGTAATCCGCAGCAAAGTGCTTCAATGATCACACAGGGAAAATTTTCGTAACGGCTGAACATTACAAGCGCGGAAGCCTGCAGCATATGCTGTGCAACTGCTGCATAGCTGAGTTCTCCCTTTAAATATACAAACCCCGTCAATCCCAGGTCATCAATATATTGCTGCATGACATTATCAGCATTTCCTATCAGTTCCAGCTCCCAATCCTGCCTGATATTTTTAAGCTTTGTGCAGGCATTAAGAATCCCTACAGTATTCTTCTGATAGCTCATTACAGAAATATGAACAAACCGGAACTTCACCGGCATAGTTCTTGGTTTATAAAAAAAATAGTTGGTGTTTACAACATTATGAATTACGCTAACAGGTTTTAACGCAAACAGCTTCTGTATAATATTGCTGTCATGCCGCGAAACAGATGTAACAGCAATTGCATTCCGGAAAACCGAACGAACATTTTTACGAAACCAGGCAGACCTGTTTTCAAATGTATCGGACGGACCCGGCACATATGTAGCGGAATGTTCTGAAACAAGATAAGGAATACCCCATTTCTTTTTTATCCATTTAGCAATCACACCTGCTTTCATAGGCACATGTACATGAACGAGATCAGGAACACCGTTTTTATCAAAATACGCTCTTATTACAGAGCGGTATGTTTTATAATATTTCCAGTTGTAAAAAAATTTATCCAGGATTTTAATTCCCGTTCGGGGGAATTTGAAATATATCCTCAACTCCCTGACGCCTTCATTTAGTATTTCTTCCCTGCCTGTTTGTGGTATTGCTATTGTTTCGCCGTGTTGTTCAACATATATTACGGATATATCAGCAAATTTTGATACCGCACGGGCATGGCGTTGTACAAAATCTCCTTCTAGCGGAGAGATTTTATTGGGATACCAACTTGCCAGCCAAAGTATTTTCATGTCATGTTGCTTGTATCATTTCAGCAAAATCATCATTGAGTAACCTCCCCAAAGTTTAATGCTTAATTCTTTATTGATTGCAAAACTTATTTTCCTCAATTGTTTTTTTACAAATAATTTAAACGTTGCAGCCGGCTTAATATCCAGGTCGGGTTTTGAATATTCAAAATCAATAACAGTAAAGCCGATATCAGCCAAAAACCATAATACCATTTCCTTTGAAAAATAATGAATATGTCCTACCGCATTTCTTTGTTGCAATAATATATGCGGTCTGAGCAATGACCAGCAACACAAATCAAGTGGAATATGAAATATAAAATATTCGCTTCGTGCTTTCAACTTCCGTAAAAAGCCATAAAAATCATCTATATGTTCAATAACATCTATAGCTAACAACAGGTTGGTTTGAGGATAACCATCTTTGGTATAATCATCATTTATAAATTGTACATTACCGGTACCTTTTTTACAGGCAATGGCAATAGCATCAGGAGCAATATCAAACCCCGTAAATGTTTTTGTACCCAGATCTTTCTTAGCAAGTTCTTCCAGAACTCCACCTGCTCCACAACCCACATCTACTATATCAGCTGGTAAAATATTATTTCTTTTCAGCAGTTTATGAATTATAGCCGCCTTCCACGAAGCATCTTCAAGATTCCAGTTTTGGTTGTGCTCCAGGTAACTTCCTCCTGTATAAAATTCATTACTGCTTATCTTCATAAACGGGGCTTCCAGTTTTCTACAATCATTTGCTTTAATTGATAAAAGTCTGCCATACTGATTTTGTAAAACCGCAGATAAGATATTGAATTTTCCTTTCTGAAAACTGAGAGAAGAAAAATATGATAAAAAATATATCCGATACTGCTGACAGTGGCAGCGCCATTTATACCATACCGTGGCGTAATAATCATATTACCGGCAATAATCACTCCTAAGGTAAAACATAAGGTTATAACATTAATCTTTATTCTTTTAACGCCCGCATAGTATGCTGTTACAGGATACAACATTACTAATGCCAATACACCTGGTATCAGCAATAAAAATGAAGTATACATTTCGTTGAATGTTTTACCAAAAATAAATGGAAATAACCAAAAACCTGTTGCTGCAAGCCCCAGGCAAACAAATACATATATCAAGAGCAATACTCTTGCAATAATGGCAATCTTTTCACTTATACGACTTTCACCCGAACCGATAATTGACGGGAATACCGCGCTGGCAATAATTGACGGCAAAATGAAAAGTGTTTGTGCCAGCTTTGATACCTGTATATAATTTCCCAATGCTGTCGCGGAACAATAATATTCAACAAACCAATAATCTATTCTGTATACCAGAAAAAAAAGAATATTCGCAGAAAAAGCTACAAAACTATATTTCGCAATTTTTATAAGATCTCGTTTCACCGGTATCTTAAACAATGCCGGCCTACCATATTTTGCATAAAACAATATTGCCGTTAATACACCCTGTATAAGAAACCCGGCGAAAAATATATTTATATATGTTTGAGAACTGAACAATAATCCATTGGAGAAAGGAATTAAAGCGACAAGCACGATGTTTATCAATGCAAGTAACATGTTGGGCAGGGCAAAATTCTTTTTGGCGTAAAAAGCCGCAGTAAAAAAGTTAACAAGCATACAGCCGGAAACATAACATACCGCCGGAAAAAATTGTTGAGCATATGATTCGGGAATAAAGCCAGCATATATAGATACCTCTAAGAGAATAAACACCACAATAGTGGAGAACAGCGTCCACAACACCGAGAAATTAGCAAGTTTTAATACCGGCACTTCACCTGAAGCAGTATAATATGCCACCCCAGACTCCATACTTAAACCTGATATGGCAACAATTAGCGCGAAATTATTTACAACAAAATAAATAAGCCCGCTATACGATGCTTCGTAATAGCGGGCTATCATAATATTCAGCAGCAGCACAGATGCGAAGTATATACCCCTCCACAGTACACTTTGATATATAAGGCTGCGAAGTTTCATTGATTATTTCAATGCATCGATAATCTGCGTGAAGTCTGCAGCGACCAGCGAAGCTCCTCCAACCAATCCTCCGTCTACATCCGGTTTTGAAAATATTTCTTTAGCATTACTGCCTTTTACACTGCCGCCATATAAAATCGGAACAATACCGGCAGTTTCTTTACCATATTGAGCGGCTAATACAGCTCTGAGATGTTGATGCATTTCCTGCGCCTGGTCTGCAGTGGCGGTTTTTCCTGTTCCTATTGCCCATATTGGTTCATAGGCAATCACTATTTTTGCCAGTTGCTCTGCAGACAAATGAAAAAGACTCTCTTTTAATTGTTTTTCCACAAAGCTGTTTTGTGTTCCTGCCTCACGAATGTTCAAAGGCTCTCCGCAACAAAAAATGGGTGTAAGTCCGTAGCTTAATGCCATATCCACTTTCTGTGCAAGCAATGCATTGGATTCAGAAAAATATTCTCTTCTTTCAGAGTGCCCCAATACCACATATTCCACACCAAGAGAATGAATCATTTCTACCGAAGTTTCCCCGGTATAAGCTCCTGATTTTTTTTCAGAACAGTTTTGTGCCGCAACAAAATAATTAGGATGGCTGTTTACCTTGCTTTGCGCAAGAGCGAGATACGGAAATGGAACCGCGAATACTACCTTCTGATGATCTGAAAGTTGTTTGGACTGCTGCAGCAGGTTATTTAATAATTCCTCTGCCTGCGTAATCGTAAGATTCATTTTCCAGTTGGCGGCGGCTACTTGTTGTCTCATTATAGTGTTGTTTTGTATAAATGTTTTAAAATGGCTGTTTCTTTATCTGTTAATTTTTGATGCTTCAGCTTTTTCCAGTTATCAATGTGCTGCAATGCTTTTTCAAGAATATACCGGTCGTTTACTCCCCATGTAAAATCAGGGATGTGTTTAGCGCTTAATCCTTCTCCAAAAATATTACAGGCTACGCCTGCAAATGTAGCGGTATTCAGTGAAGTATTAATAGCGGTTCTGGTATAATCTCCCATCATTACACCACATTTTAATCCTGCGTTTATATGCTCACTACCCGGAAATAATTTAATGATATCGCCTGCATCGTTTTTTATATTTGAATTGGAAGTGCCGGCTCCCAGGTTGCACCACTCTCCTATTACCGAATCGCCAAGATATCCATGATGCGCTTTATTAGAATAACCCATCAGAATACTATTTTTTATTTCTCCGCCTGCATGGCAAAATGGACCTATAGTAGTTGCGCCATATATAGCTGTTCCCATTTTAAGCACAGCAGACTCACCCAAAGCAAATGCCCCTCTTATCATGCAACCTTCCATGATAGTTGCATTGCGGCCAATATATACCGGACCGGCAGAGGCATTAATAATACAGTGCTCCACTATTGCGCCATCTTCAATAAAAATATTTTCAGGAGCTACTACCCTATTGGTGTCAGCAATTTTTTTTGACTGCCTGCCACCTGTTATTAATTGAAAGTCGAAACGTATTGCTTCATCATTATATTGAAACAGATGCCAGGGATAGCTGATATAAACCACCTCCCCATCAAGTTGTGTTGTTTTATTAAATGCTGAAATTTTTATATCATCTACCTGCACATTTTGATGCTGCTCCGTATAAAAGGCAATAATATTATTCTTATATACAATAGCTTCATCATGCTGCAATTCATCTAACATTGCCAGCAATACACTACCGGGAAGAATAGCAGCATTGATAAAAAGCTTTTTCCCCGGGCTCATTCCCTTATTACTGATATATTCCGCTGTGAGCGTTTCTACCTTCTTTCCGGTAATATATTCCCATCTTTCTTTGGGTGTTAATATACCAAAACGAATATCCGCTACGGCCCGTGTTTGTGTAAAGGGAAAAAGCGATCCTCTTTGAGTAGTATCAAATAAAACGATATCCGTATTTTTCAGCATATGCTCAAAGATCAGTTGTGAATAAAAATTTCCTGCTTTTTTGTGATATCCAGTTTAGATGAAAGAATACCGGCAATAAGAATGTCCCGGTATTCAGGTGAGCGGGCAGTATATATTATATAGGCAGGTACTGTAATATTTCTCACTCCTTCAACCAATACATTAACAGGCATGGTTGAGAAAAAACAATCTTTATATAACATTTCTTTAACGCCGGTTTCATTCAATTAATTAACTTTCTTTATCTCCACATAAAAATTCCTGTCAACAGAAAATTCAGTAACCGCTTGTTTCACTTTCAACTTTTTCCATCTTTGTGTTGGGCTTATCCAGAATGCTGCACCGCCGGCTTGTACCTTTAAAGGCAAATCAAATCCGTTTATGCAGTTGGTCCAGCGATAAGTAATTTTTTTCCCTTCAATTTTATATTCAAGCACCGGTATTTGAACATTGTTCAGGTACTGATCAAATACTTTCGAAAAATCAATACCGGCTTCTTTGCTGATGTATTGCTTTACATCCGCACCATCAACGGTTTTATGATAAAATTTTCCATTCAATCCTCTTAATATCTTCCTGAACTTTTCATCATCATTAATTACCTGTCGAATGGTGTGAATCATATTTCCTCCTTTATAATACATATCGCCCGAGCCTTCCTGGTTAACACCATACGGGCCTTGCACGGGAAGCTTATTCTGTATCCTGCTTCTCGTACCTATCACATAATCATTGCCTGCTTCTTTGCCAAATTCGCAGGTTACAAAAATGGTTTCTGAATAATTGGTAAAGCTCTCATGCACCCACATATCAGCAACATCATTGGAAGTTATATTATTACCAAACCATTCATGCCCGCTTTCATGCACAATTATGAAGTCCCATTTTAATCCCCAGCCTGTCTCCGAAAGATCAGTTCCCCTGTAACCATTGGCAAAATTATTTCCATAAGCCACAGCGCTCTGGTGTTCCATACCCAAATGCGGCGCTTCAACCAGCTTATAACCATCTTCATAAAAAGGGTAAGGCCCAAACCAGTGCTCAAAACATTTCAGCATTTGGGCAGCCTGCTTAAATTGTTCTTTTGCTTTATCAAGGTTATAATCCAGCACCCAATAATCGCAGTCCAGTTTCCCTTTTTCACCTGCAAAATCTTCATGCCAGTGCGCATACTTGCCTATATAAGGAATGATATTATAATTGTTGATAGGATTGGTTACCGCCCAGGTATATGCTGTCGTTCCATCACCGTTCTTAATGGTACTTCTCCATCTTCCATTCGATATTGCAACCAATGTATCAGGAACGATCATGGTTACTGAAGCACTGTCCGGTTCATCGCTCTGGTGATCTTTACATGGATACCAAACGCTTGCGCCAAGTCCCTGGCAGGCAACACTGATCCACGGATTTCCACTTTTATCTTTACTCCATATTACACCGCCATCCCAGGGCGGGCGGATGGCAGGACGGGGAATACCATGATAATATACTATAATATTCTTTATTGCTTTTATTTCCTGGTTTTGTGGTACACTCACAAAATACGCATTCCCATCTCTGCGAAACATAAGCGATTTACCATCAAGTATAACACTATCTATATCCAGTCCCACCTGCAGATCAACCTGCATTTCTTTTGTGGGGGTTGACAAAACCTGGTAAGCAATAATATTCTTTCCTGCTATGCTCCGTTTATTAAAATCAAAGCTGCAGGTCAAATCATATTTTGTAACATTCCACCAGCTTCTTTCAGGTGTTATGGTGCCCCTGAGCGTATCTGCCCGTGTAAACTCGCCAGGCTGATGTGTTAGCTGCGAAAAAAGCTGAACCGAACAAAAGGAAAGCAGTAATAAAACCGCTACAGACTTTATTTTTTGCACTATACAAACGATTTAAGCGCTAAATTTAGCATGATTTACGAATACCGCAGACAAATTATGGTGATAAACCCCAAAGTTCCTTTAAACGGTAAGTATCCAGATTCACATACCCGTGCATTTCGTTTAATTTCTTCCATAACAATACTACTAATAACAGGCATAATCATGTTATTGGCAGGTTGCAGAAGCAAACATAATAACACAAAAAAAATATTTCGCTACAATCAATCTGAAGGTATAGCTTCATTAGATCCTGCTTTTGCAAAAAATCAGTCCATTATGTGGGCAACACACCAGTTGTACAATACACTGGTAGAAGTTGATGAAAATATGCAGATACGTCCATCTTTATGCAAAAGCTGGGAAATATCCGCTGACCGCCTGACATATACTTTTCATCTTCGCAATGATGTATATTTTCATGATAATACAGCTTTTGCCTCCGGAAAGGGAAGAAAAATGATTGCAGGGGATATAGCTTTCAGCCTGCACAGGATCATTGATAAAAAAACCGCATCGCCGGGCGCCTGGATCTTTAATAACAGGGTTGATCCTGTAAACGCATTTACGGCGTTAAATGATTCTACTTTTCAATTAAAGCTATTAAAGCCTTTTAATCCCATACTGAATATTCTGAGTATGCAATACTGCTCGGTTGTTCCTCATGAAGCAGTAGCGCAATATGGCAATGCATTCAGGAGAAATCCCTGCGGAACGGGTCCTTTTAAATTCACGTTGTGGGAAGAAGGACAGTTATTGCTTATGTCGAAAAACGAACATTACTTTGAAAAAGACAGTGCCGGCAAAAACCTGCCTTATATTGATGGCATTAAAGTATCTTTTTTAGACAGCAAAGCAACGGAGTTTCTTGAATTTACACAAGGCAAGCTTGATTTTGTAAATGATATTGACGCATCGTTTAAAGACGAAGTGCTGACTAAAAAAGGAGAACTGCGAAAGGAATGGAAAGATAAAGCGGCTTTAAGCAAACACACTTTTCTAAATACAGAATACCTCGGCATTCTTGCTGACACAAATAATCCTTTATTAAAAAACAATCCACTCAGGCTAAAAAAAGTAAGGCAGGCAGTTAATTACGGCATCGACAGGAGCAAAATGATCATGTATCTCCGTAATTCATTAGGTCTACCTGCAACAGGCGGTTTTATTCCGGCAGGATTACCTTCTTTTAACGCACAAAACTGGGGATATGATTATGATATTGCAAAATCTGCGCAACTGCTGAAAGAAGCCGGTTTCCCCGAGGGAAAAGGCCTGCCGGAATTTACATTGCTGACAATACCTGTATACGCAGAGTTGGGTAGCTTTGTTGCCAAACAACTGGAAGATATTGGCGTGAAAGTGCAGGTTGAAGTAGTACAAAAAAGTTTGTTGCTGGAACAAACGGCTAAATCAAATGCGTTGTTTTTCCGTGGAAGCTGGATGGCAGATTATCCGGATGCGGAAAATTATCTCAGTGTTTTTTATGGGAAAAATCCGGCACCCCCTAACTATACAAGGTATAAAAACACCGCATACGACAAATTATATGAACAGGCTTTAACAGAAGAAAACGATAGCCTGAGATATAAAATGTATAATGAGATGGATAAAATGATTATTTCAGATGCGGTTGTTGTTCCTTTATGGTATGATATGGTTGTGCGGCTGATACAGCCCCGTATTCGTAATTTTGTACCCAATAGTTTAAACCTGCTTGAGCTGAGGAAGGTGGCAATAGAAGAAGGTGGAAGGCGTAAGGTAAAAGGTGGGCAAGAAACAATAGTAACAACTAAAACAGTAAAAATAAAGCGCTTTAATGACTAAGAGCTGATGGCTGATAGCTGATAGCTAAAACCTGATATTGCCATGAACACAGACCCCCGTTATCCGATAGGAGAATATGAACCGCAGCCTTTTTCTGCACAAACAAAAGAAGCATGGCTGGCTGATATAAAATTTCTGCCACAGCTTCTTGAAAATGCGATATTAAACCTTGATGAGCAGCAATTACAAACGCCTTACCGCGATGGCGGCTGGACTGTTCAGCAACTGGTACACCATGTTGCCGACAGTCATATAAATGCTTATTGCAGGTTTAAACTGGGAATTACTGAAGATCATCCCTCTATAAAACCTTATGAAGAAAAACTTTGGGCAAACCTGCACGATAATCATTTACCCATCAATATATCCATTACACTTTTGCATGCATTGCACAGCAGGTTATATGATTTGCTTTGCAGCATTGATGATAACACATGGAACAGAACGGTGTTTCACCCTGAAAGTAAAAAAACAATGACATTATGGTACTTGCTGGGCAGCTATGCGTGGCATGGCAAACATCATGCAGCGCATATTACTTCGCTTAAACAAAAAAAGAACTGGGCTTAAAATATTTATATGAAAGATCTTAGCTGGAAAGTATTATCATCTTCTTACTTGTTTAAAGATTTATGGTTTACGGTTAGAAAAGATAAATGTGTAACACCGGAAGGTACCGTTGTTGACCCCTATTATGTATATGAATTTCCTACCTGGGTAACCGTAGTAGCATTAACGGAGGACAATAAAGTTATTATGGTAAGGCAGTATCGCCATGCACTGGGAGAAACGCTTATGGAAATACCCGGGGGTTGTGTTGATGATACCGATACATCATTAGAAGAAGCTGCCGCACGTGAGCTGCTGGAAGAAACCGGTTATGTATGCGATCAATATGATTACCTGGGTAAAATATCAGCCAATCCTTCTACCAACAATAATATCATGCACATGTATCTTGCCCGCAACGGTAAAAAAATAAAAGAGCAGGCGTTGGATCATAATGAAGAAATAGAAGTATATCTTTTAACGATAGATGAAATAAAAGCATTGCTGAAAAGCAACCAGATACTGCAGGCAATGCATGCTACCTGCTTATTTTACGCATTGAATAAATTAGAAGAAATGAGCTATTGATAAAAGAAGAAAGCATCAAGTTTTATATCGTATCCGGCTTTCGCCTTTTACTTTACTTAACCCGATGCTTTCGTGAGAAATTTCCTTCTTTTTACAGAATTCTGTTTCTCGTTGTTATCATCTTTCCGTTGCCGGTTTTCTGATAACGTTTGTTCTATAAAGATAGCATACGCTACCTGTTGTTTCCAAATTTTAAGCATATTTGATATGCACCCGATGCGCACATAGTTATACACATATTGTATTTATAATAGAAATCATATAACCACGAATGAATATTGCTTATATCGTTTATAGCGGCGAAGTAAAATACTTACCGGCAAATAACTTTAATGAAATTGAAGATCTCCTGCCTTTTTTACAACACAAAGGCTTAAATATTACTGCCGAAATTTGGGATGACCCTGCAGCAGATTGGGAAGCATATGATGTAGTACTCTTAAAAATGCCCTGGGATTACCATGAAAAATACACTCAGTTCAAAGCATGGCTTGATAAAATAGAAGCTCTTGGCATTAAAATGCTTAATGATTTCCATTTAGTACGATGGAATATGGACAAACATTACCTGGAAGCAATAGCAGCGGCTGGACTGCCTGTTATTCCTTCTATATTTCTTGATAAAGGATGGAACGGTGAGTTATCATCGCTGTTTAAAACATTACAGGAAACGACATTGATCATAAAACCATGTGTAAGTGGTGGTTCAAAAAATACGATTATAATACAAAGCGATACAGTAGCAGACCAGGCAGGTAACATTTTATCGCTATTATCACAGGGCGATTTTATTGCCCAGCCGCTAATGTCACAAATTGAGGAAGGAGAATGGTCTTTTATATTTTTTAACAGCAGGTATAGTCATACTATTATTAAGAAGCCTAAAGCCGGCGACTTCAGGGTACAACAAATTTATGGAGGAACAATAGTACCGGTTAACGCTGAACAAGCGCTTATTAAAAGCGCTGAAGCTTATGTGCAGCAATTTGCCGGAGGCACTTTATATGCAAGAGTAGATGGCTTAATCGCAGACGGGCGCTTTGTGTTGATGGAACTGGAGCTGATAGAGCCGTTTCTCTACCTTTCTTACGGCGACGATGCTGTAGAAAATTATTATAACGCCCTGAAAGAGCAACTGATAAAAATATAAACTTAAAAAATATGGGAAGGCATTGCAGGAAAGCAATAAAACAAAAAAGGTCTTCTGTAGACACAGATGACCTCTAACGATTGCTTGCCATATGAAAATTCTTAATAATCTTTATTTCATTTGTGATTACTTCACTACGTAATCATCTCTTTTCGGAAACCACTTTTCTTCATCTTCTTTTCTCTGTTTCCGTTTACAGTGTAAAAATAATACAGGTGTGAGCGGCTGACAAAACAACTTATTGAGGATTATATCATGCCAAGAGAAATAATAAACGCTGCAAATCCTTTACAGTAAAGGATTTCCTTCAAAAAAGATTATGATGTCCAAAGTCTAAAAGATGGATAATTCTTTTAAAAACACAAAAGCGAAATGTTGAGTTTCGCTTTTGTATTAAAAATAACAGTTATACAACAAACACCTATTCAGCCGGTATTTCTGTTAAAGGCGGCACATTATTCTGGAAGCCGTCATAGCCTTCATTTTGATTAATTACACCTCCCACATTGCCATTAATTGTTCCCTGGGGAATTGGCCATAAAACATGGTATGGGCTTATAGTATACTTATCCCCGTGATTTGTTGTTACGCCTTTATTATAGAACTCCGTTTTTTCCATGATCCTGTCATAGAAGAAATTATCCTTTGAAAAGTTTGCAAGTGTATATGTTTTTCCATTATAAGCAGCCTTGCCAGTGAGGGCAAATAAATATGCAATCCGCGTAAGCTCTACTTTTCTGGGCTCTTCATAATATAATTCTCTTGCACGCTCATCAAGAATAGTTCCGATATTAACGTCTGCGGCAGTTATAGGCTGGCACCCTGCCCTTGTTCTTACTTTATTTAAATCAGCGGCAGCTAATTCATTTTCTCCCTTCCAGTAATATGCTTCTGCACGTAAAAGATAGGTTTCAGCAAGACGAAATACGTACCAGTCTGTATGTCCGCCGCTTGGATTGGAGTTTTGGTTATCTGCGATAAAGAGCTTGTAATGTGGCCAATCAAACCAGCTACGGATAGTATCGGTACATAAAATCCCTCCATTGCTATTGTATTTCTGAAGATTTTTTCCATAGTATGGATCTGATTTGATGGTGTAATTATTATATAACAGATCCTCCATGCGCATCCAAACACCGGGTGCATGTCTCATATCTCCTGGATCGTCCCATATCGTATGCGTACTGTACCATGTGCCACGGCAACGGCCGATACCTCTTCCATACATATTAGCCTGATCCCAGTCAATAAGGGGCTGGTTCTTTTTTTGAGCGTCTGAGGTACCCTTATTGCCTGTCGGAGTATTGATATTAGAAAACCAGAAGGGAACTCCCTGCCTCATCGTGGAACCGCCTCCCGAAAAATCTCCATTATCAATATACCCATCCCTGTCTATTACCAGCATTAGTGCTTCTGTATTTGCGGCTACCGCTTTATTGAGCGGACGATGCAAATCCCATATCAGGTTTTTCGTAGCATCGTCTTTATCTGTTCCAAATCTTTGGGTCATCAGGGCATGTACGCCATCGTCAATCACACGTGTAGCAGATGCAATGGCATCATCAAATTTTCCTAACGCCAAATTTACTTTAGTGAGCAGATGACTAACAGCGCCTTTCGAAACAGCCCCGCCATCTGCCTTTACCGGAACCCATTGCTCCGCAAATTCAAGATCTTCTTTTATTCTTTGCAGAATCACTTCCCGCTTAACCGTTGCATAATCTACTTTTGGAGACGAAACTTCCTTCAATATCGCAGGAATATCTCCAAATTCATTGGTTAACATATAATATCTGTAAGCTCTGTGAAAATATGCTGCTCCAAGAACTGCATTCTTTTCTTCTTCTGATTTCCAGGCCGGCAGGTCAATATATGTTATTGCTGTATTAGCATACTTTATTCCTTTATAACCTTCGCTCCAATACCAACCAATTCTGTTATAGTCTGTACTATTCAGGTTTGCCGTAGGAGTAATCAAAAGGTTAAGATCCTGTGCTGGTCCTGACTTATCAGTAGTTCCTTCAACCGCTACTTCCGAAAAAATATTCTGGGTAATGATAGGGGCGCCATCACCAAACCATTCATACCTAAGATTCCGTTCACATGCAATCAATGAGCTTTTTAACCCTTCTACCGTGTTAAAGGTATTTTCAGGTGTGTAAAAGGATAAAGGCTCTGGCGTAAGAAAATCTTTTTTGCACGAGCCTGCAAAGCAAACTGATAGAATCATCGCAGTGTTTAATGCAATTTTATCTAAAGTTCTCATTGTATAATATTTTAAAAATAATTTGAGATAATATTTCACATTCCCTTTATCGATTAAAGGTTGAGGTTTATGCCCAGCGTATATATCCGTGGAGTAGGACCAGAATTTTCCGGATCCCAGAATGTCCACTGAGGAGCATAAAATCCAGCATTTTTAATGGTGAAATAAAATCTCAAATCCTGTAAATGAATACGACTGATCAGGCTTTGCGGTAAATTATAAGCTAAAGCAATATTATCAAGCCTTATTAAAGATTTCTTTTTGTAAATGCTATAGCTTGCGCCTCCATCGCTTGAGAACAAACGTGCATAATCATTTATAGGATTTTCGGCTGTCCAGAATGGCAGCGCATAAGAATTTACGCGATCAGGAAATGCGTTGCTCCTGTTTTTTGCCTGGTTGTAGGTAGCGCTATGCCCCCAATAGGAATACATCAGGAATGAGAATGTGAAATTTTTAAGAAAAGTAAATTCATTGCGCATTGTCCAGCGAAAACGCGGTTCGGTATAACCAAGATACATCCTGTCATCATCTGTATACTTTCCATCATCATTCACATCCACAATATGAAAATCTCCGGGCTGGACACCGTATATTGCAGCTTCATCTTTATCTGCTGTTTGCCAGATACCGATGGCTTTTTGATCCCAAATTACATCAAGCGGCTGACCGATAAACCATTTGTTGGCCTTGTCATCCGGTTCTACCTGGCCAATTACATTTCCATTAGCATCCTTAACATCAACCTTAGTTCCATACAGGTGTACAATTTTATTTCTGTTCAATGAAAAGTTAATTGAAGTATTCCACTGAAAGTTTGGACGTTGAATATTCTTTGTATTCAGGGATATTTCTATACCCTTGTTATCAACTTGACCAAGATTATCCCAAACAATATCAAATCCACCTATTGGAGGAAGTGTGCGCTTAACAAGCAAATCATTGGTTTTGCTCTTATATACGTCTATGCTTCCGTCTATTCTGTTATTAGCTACAGAAAAATCCAAGCCGAGATTGAAAGCTGTTGTAGTTTCCCATTTCAACAATTTATTCTGCATATTATTAACATACAGTTGCGATACCTGGGATACTGTTCCATCCGATAAAATATGAAGATACTTGCCGGTTGCAAGATCTGCCAATGCTACATATCTTCCGATATCACGGTTACCGTTTAACCCGTAGCTCACCCTTAGTTTACCATAATTCAGCCAGCTTGCTTTACTCATAAAAGATTCATCGCTAAATACCCAACCCAAAGCTGCTGAAGGAAAAGTTGCCCTCGGATTGCTTTGCCCGAAAGCAGAATAGCCATCGCGCCTTACGGTAAGCGTGAGCATATACCTGCTTTTGTAGGAATAAAATAATCTTGCCATAAGAGCGTCTGCTGTACTTACTTCATCCCCGGGCTTTGAATCATCCCCTTCGTCACTAAAAGTACAATAGTTACAAACCGTAACATTAGTAGCTGCTCCCATATTGTGGTAGCTCAATACATCACTGGGTTGAAATCCTGTAGCTACCACTTTATTTCTCCATACCTGGAATTTTTCCGCATTTACAAGTCCTGTAAAATCCAAATGATGGTCTTTTCCAAAATCCCTGCCCCAGGTTAAGAGGTTATCAATTTGCCATTGATAGATATTCCTGTTTTCTCTTGTAGCTCTTCCTCCAAGATTTGTCCACGCCTGCCATAAAGCAGATTCACCGTTAAAATAGTTATACCATTCAAACCGGGGCGTAAAATTTGTTTGAAACTTTATGCCAAATGGCAGGGATAATTTTGCATATAAACTTGCATTCAGTTCATAATACTTTTTTAAGCGATTGGTGTACGTAGGAACACCGAAAGGATTATTACCTCCACTTACTTCGTCATTGGGATTAAATCTTAATACTGTTGAATCATCATTATAATATGACCCCCAGGGAGAGTTTGCTGTAATAAGCGACCAATCCACCGGAATAGAACTTTCGTCTCTGATACTGAATTGAGTATTCATACCAACACTCAGGAAATTCGTAACTTTTGCATCTATATTCAAACGCGAACGCATTACATTATAATCATCTCCTTTGATAACTCCTTCGTTTTTCATATACCCTAACGACCAATAATAATTTATCCCTTCTTTTCTCCCCGATAAACTGATATTATGATCCTGACGAATACCATTATGAAACATCATATCATACCAGTCAATGGATTGTCCTTTTTTATAGTTTTCAATTTCAACAGGCTGAAGGTTTAACCGTTGAAGCCATACCGTTACCGGATCAGCAGAAGCATTAGAATTATCATAAGCAAGCCAGTCGGTAACAGAAATATCAGAGGGTAAAGTGCGCGGGTCATCAAATTGGTAAGGTTTGGCATTTACGTTTGTACTGTACTTGACATTCCTTCTCCATGTATATAAGAACTCCTCCGCAGTATACACTCTTTCGTTAACACTCATCGTAGCAACACCCACACTTGAGTTTACATTAATAGTAGGTTTGCCTGTCTTACCTCTTTTGGTAGTAATCTGAATTACACCACTTGCAGCCTTAGCACCATATACCGCAGCAGAACTTGCATCTTTCAATACATCTACTGTTTCAATATCATTAGGATTAATGTCTGCCAATGCGCCATAATAAATAACGCCATCCATTACAATCAATGGGCTTGATCCTGCATTCAACGTATTTTTCCCTCTTACCTGCAGACTGGCATCGCCCTTAGCAGAAGCATTGAATCCTACATTCAATCCTGGTACATTTGCTCTTAAAACATCCTGCACTGAAGCCGGATGCTCATTAACCAGTTGTGTTGCTTTAACAGAAGCAATAGCTCCTGTCAGATCTTTCTTTTTAGTAGTGCCATAACCAATTACCACTACCTGGTCAAGTGATGACGCATCATTTTCGAGCGATACATTAATATTGGTTTGATTACCAACCGTAATAGTTTGAGATTTAAAACCTACTGATGTAAATAAAAGTTTGGCAGTTTTTGCAACGTTATCAAGCTTAAATCTGCCCTGATCATCGGTAATGGCGCCATTTGTGGTGCCCTGTACTATTACAGATACGCCGGGTACTCCCTCCGGGCGTTCGGCAGATGTTACCCTGCCACTTACCGTAACATTTTGTGCGATTGCGTTTCCCCATATACCTGCAAAAAAACATAGCAGCAGGAGAAATCTGTGAAGAGATTTTTTCATCATAATAGCAGCTTTTGTTAGTTAATAATGGTTTTGTTAAAAAAAATTAATGAGCTGTGGGCTTTCAGCTTTCAGCCGTCAGCTTCCAGCTATCAGTATTCTGCAGCCGGTAATCAGCAGTTAGCCGACTCAAGTGAATTTTGTGCTTTAAATCGCTCACAGCCGAAAGCTCATAGCTGATTGCTGACCGCTAAAATCCAATAGCGTTGCCTCCGTCAACGGGTAATACAATTCCTGTTATATAATTGGCGGCATCACCCGCAAGAAATGCCGCGGCATAGCCTATATCATCAGGTTTTCCAAGCTTAGCCATAGGTGTGCGTGATAACACTTTTTGTTTTCTATCGGGATCGCTGTTTAATGCTTTTGAAGACATATCTGTTTCAATAAAACCCGGAGCTATACAATTCACCCTTATGCCCAGCGGTGATAATTCTACTGCCATCGCTCTTGTCATGCCTTCTATAGCTGATTTAGATGCGGTATATGCAATCACTTTCGGAATGCCATACTGCGATGCCATTGAGCTTATAAGCAGTATCACACCGTTTTTTCTTTGCACCATTCTTTTCGCAAATTCCCTGCTGAGAGAAAATACTGCCGACTGGTTGGTTTTTATAACAGATTCGAAATCTTCATCAGTTACCTCAAGTATATCTTTTTTCATATTAATGCCGGCATTGTTTACCAGCACATCAATATGCCCATGCTTATTTATTACTGCTTCAACAAACAATGGAATAGCTTTTATATCTGTTAAATCAAACACATGGTATGCGCAGGATGTTCCTATATTTCCACATGCTTCTTTTAGCTGTAGCTCATTTCTCCCTGTAATAATTACTTTGGCGCCATGATGTGCCATAGTGTTAGCAATAGCAAATCCCAACCCTTTGCCACCACCGGTTATCAATACCTTTTTACCTGTTAAATCAAATTTGTTGTGCATTTGTATTTTTTTATAGCTATTGGCTGTCAGCTATCAGCTGACAGCCAATAGCTCACTTCCCTTTGCTCATTGCTATCTCTAATGCCTTTGTGGTTGTGTAGTATTTCGCCAACATACCGGGTACTTCCCATTCCGGTAATTTTTTTTCTTTTAGATATTGAAGGTACCGTTCCATTACCTGTCCAAAATGCGCTTCATGCCCCACATTATACTTAGCAGGTATAATAACTTTCCATTCCTTGGTATTTATTTTTTCAACGCTCACACCGGGATATTTTGTGCTGATGGTTGCAATAGATTGTGTAATGACACTATCTGCATCTTTACCATTGGCAGGAATAATGTAGAGCACGGGTTTAAAATTTTCTTCCTTACCCTGCCTTATTTCAAGTGTAGATTTTGTTCCTTTCACTATTGCATGATGTGAGTCGCCACCCGCTTCAGCTTTATAATCCCACCGAGCTATAATTTTTACAGGTATACCTTTTATGGTATAATTCATTTCGCCGTTGGCATGTGTTTGCAGGATAGAATCTTTTTCAATTAAAGGTTTCAGGTAATCAGGATACTCATTTTTACCAGTTATGCTGGCAAACTGTGTTGGCGTAAGTGGCGTTGGCCATATGCTTGCTGAAGTAATATTGATATCCTTGCTATAATCAAGGGATACCTCCGGAAGGCATTGCCATTGTACCAGGTCAACAAGGTGCGTTGCCACATCAGCAATAGCATCTCCCTGTTGAGCAGGGTCAAAAAACCATAAAGGACGAACCAGCGGCTTGCCTGAAACGTTCTTGAAAAAATAATGGATGCTCTCAATAAATACGGATGGATCTTTTTCGGAACCCTTTTTTATTTCACCAAACAGCACCGGGTCATGCATTAATTCTTTTTGAATAATATTAGTGATCTCCGACCTTTCAGTCATAATATCATACAGCAATACATTGTTTTTCTTAGCTGCATCAAACGCTTCAACCAGTTTGGTAAAATTATCGGTATTAATAGCCATGGGCTTATCACCCAAAACATTCAACCCTGCATCAACCGAACGTTTGATATAATCTGTTTTCAGCCGGTTATTGCCTGCCAGCACTACCACATTGCCTTTCTTTTCAGCAAGCATTTTCTCTGCAAAATCAGCACCTTTATATACCACTTCATTCCAATGTGTTGGGTTTTCATCCCTGGTATTATATTGATTGATCAGGCTCAGATGCGCATCAACCTCTGCTCCTTCCGGCGCATATACATACACGGTAGTATCAATATCCGGGTAGCTTGTTTTCTGCACCAGTGCCGCGTGAAAATGGCCGGGGTCAAGTGTTAAAAGCCTTACCATACTGCTATCATTTTTTTCACTATCTGCTTTTGTTTCAGATGGCGACTGGCATCCGAAAGCTGCTGTTAAAGCCACAAGAATAATTATTGTAATACGTTTCATCATGTTACCAATCTCAAATTTTAAATCTCAAATGTCAATTCTTACATTGTTGTTTTTACATTAAATCCTTTATCAATCTGGTAGGGCCATCTTTCTGAACGCTTCAGCATGAAGTTAGCCTCGTCATCATTTTTAAACCTTTCCAATACAGGATCCCAATATAATTTTCGTTTAAGCTGCATGGTAATATTATTCAGCAGACAAACAGAGCAGGCTCTGTGCCCTGCTTCTATCGGCGCGATATTGGGCTCTCCTGTGATGATGGCATTAAGCCAGTTGGCATGATGCTCCTTGCTGTCAATCAAATGAATTTCGTTGGGACCTATTACAGAATCAAGTATCTTAGGATTGCTGGCATCAAGCGCTTTGCTGTTATTGCCTTTTTTTATAGGATCGCTGGCGGTTACAGAATAATTTCCCCTTGTTACAAAAATCCAGCCTTCATCGCCGACAAATTTTACTCCATTCGGATATTCATTGCTTGCCAGCACTTTTACACCATTGGCAAATATTGTTTCTGTTTTAAAATTACCATGCACATCCCACAGCGCCTTTTCATCCGGCCAATCCGCAGTGCCCGAAAGTTCTATCGGGCCGGTATCTTCCGTGCCCATACCCCAGTTGGCAATATCAAAGTGGTGCGATCCCCACCCGGTGATCATACCTGCTCCAAATTGTTCGCAACGCAGCCAGCCGGGTCTTGAAAAATCATTTTGTGGATGCACTAATTTTTCTGTGTAGGAAACATAAGGCGTTGCTCCAAGCCATTTTTCAAAATTGAGATTTGAAGGAATGGGCATTTCTTTTTCAGGCGTACTTTCTTTAGGGTTATCAACCGGCAGCCCAACATATATCGTATGCAATTTTCCTACTCGCCCGTTTCTTACCAGTTCGCATGCTTTTTTAAATTGCGGCATAGAGCGTTGCTGGCTTCCTACCTGGAACACAACGCCTGCACGATGCACTTCGTCGCTTAATCTTCTTCCCTCACTGATGCACAAGGAAGCAGGTTTTTCCATGTATATATGTTTTCCGGCACGTGCAGCGGTTATAGCAGGGAGTACATGCCAGTGGTCTGGTGTAGCAATGATCACCGCATCAATATCTTTGTCAGCAATCAGTTCTTCATAATGTTCGTACGTTTTGGTGCTGTTGTAACCAGATTGACCTTTGCCGGCATAGTAATCATCAATAAACTTTTTACCCAGTTGTAATCTTTTGCTGTCAAGATCACATACGGCCAATACCCTTGAAGTTTCCTGCTTCATGGTGCCGGGTATATCCCAGTCGCGTGCAATTCTGCCGGCGCCTATAGCTCCAACATTGATGCGGTTAGATGGCGCGTATTTTCCCAGCACTGATGCAGGAACAATTGTTGGAATGTTGGCAAGCATTGCTGCTCCTGCAGTTCCTTTCAACGTGTTTTTTAAAAAATTCCTGCGGGATGAATTTGTTTTTTTGCTCATGATTATGTTTTTTCTATTATGGCAATCGTTTATAAGTTTTACTGTCAATCCAGTTATTATGTGAGAAGTGAAACATCAGGTGTAAGATCTAAAAGCTCATCTCGCTTTAGACGTCTCCTATATCACTTCTCAGGTTTCACATAGCATCAGTACGGTAAAGGGTCATCCGGGCTTTTGGCTCTTGCTTTACTATAATCAAGCGGTTTGTTCTTTCCTATCACCCATATTATTCCACCCAATATATGCTTTTGAAATTCAGGTTCTGCGTAAGTTGCGCTGTCATGCCCCAGGGATGTATACCATTGTCTTCCACCATCAAATTCATGACACCATACGGATGGAGAAGAAGTTCCTCCGTAGTAAGCTGGCTTATCTTTATCATCAAGCGGAGGAAGATCATGCACGATCAGCACATGAATATCCGGGTTGTATTCTTTAAAAAAATAACACTCATCGTCCCGCTGCCATATTTTAGGCAGAAAAGAAGTAGAAGGATGCGTATCATCAATAATAATTTCTTTGAAAGGCTGGTGTTTTGCATGGCGTAAGAAAGACGCGCCTATCAATCTTTTAAACCAGGGCCACTGGCGCTCAGACCCTGTGGCAGAGTGTATGCCTACAAAACCTCCTCCTGCCTGCACATAACGCATGAAAGCTACTTTTTGCTCATCGGTATCAAAGGTTTCGTTGTTGGTATTATTGAAAATAACCAGGGTATATTTTTTCAGGTTGTCTTCCGTCATACTTGCCGCATCATCGGATACGTCTACTTTAAAACCCTGCTGTTTTCCTATTTCTTGTATAGCGGCTGTGCAGGCAGCCCTGTTGTCGTGTATATAACCTTTCCCATTTTTAGTATATACCAGCACACTGATATTTTTCCATTTTACTTTATACTCCTGCACAGATTTTTTCTGAGCACCTGCTGATGTAAAATAAAAAAACAGCATAATGCTCAGTATCACTTTTGTAATGTTCATCATTCTTTTCATACTTAATATATTATTTTTCCAGGCGTTCTATTTTTATTTCAGGAGGCGTAGCAAAACTTTTCCATGCATCTTCAGCCTGCTGTGTTGTTATACTATCTTCATATACCAGCATCCGGTATTTCAAAATATAATTATTACCGGGGTAAAGCGGCCAATCTTTATTTCTGGTAGGGCTGAAACTGAAAAACACATCGCCGCGTTTATTAGCATCCACCGGCCATACCCGCATAGGTTCCGGGAAGTTATAATTGGTGGGATAACCCATAAATAAAATGCCGGAATGCCCTTTCTCCATATCGCCGTCTATCATACACCATCGTGCGGTTGATGCATCAGCAGCTTTACGGTCTTTGCCTTCTGAAGTAAGTACTTTACTGTTGCTGTTGTTCCAGTCTTCACTTGCCCTGAAACCAAAGCCGCCATAGCGGTACTCTTTCAGTATTACAGCGCTGTCTGTAGCACAATTTAAGGAAGATGAGAAATCAATAAGCCACATTTTTTCTGCAATATTATATACACGCACATCCCATACTTCATTCATAGCAACTGTTTCTGCTCCCGGAGATGGTATATTAAATGCCACGTGTTGCTGCAATGCCCTGAATCCCGTGTACACATTACCGTTATAAGTATCAATAATATTACTGAATCTCACCGTTCCTTTTTTGTCACCAATATTCCAGAAATCTACTTCTTTACCCTGGAACAGAACATGCGTCCACGGATTCCAGATGCCCATATGATGATAATGATCAGGCGCATTGATGCGTGTAAGTATATTACCCGATGGCGACCACAACGGATGTATGAAGCCACTTCTCTTAAATGCAGTATCAATGCCCTTTGGCGGATAATGCGTGGCATAATTGTATTGTATAACCCTGCTGGCGCCGGATGTAATTAAGACATTGCCATCTTTTGAGGAAATATTGAGCGGTTGCTTTTGCTGGAGTTCCCTGCTATTGCTGTTGCACAATTCAAAAACTCTTTTATGTTTGTCGCCAGGTTTTATTATCCACCATAAAAAACGCTGTTGTCCGTTTTCAACCTGGAAAGGAATATTGACAAAATCTTTGCCCACAACTTCTCTTAGATAGAATGCGGAATCATGCAGCGTAGTAATATTATAAAGGGGAATATAAACAGGCGTACTGATGCTGTTGGTAACATTGAGCGTAAACCGCGCAATTACCTGCGCGCCTGCAGATGACAGCAGGCAAAACAAAAGCAATATAGTTCCGGAAAGGGTCTTTTTTCTCATATGTCGGTTCTGCGCAATCAGTTAAGTAAAAATAGGGAGATAGGATATCCTATCCAAAGCCGCTCTCAGCATAAATTACAGCGCCTTTTTTGCACTCGTTACCGGCAACGTTTGCATTAAATATTCTTCATGTAATTGATGTATAATTTCGAAAAGATTTATTCTCTTTAAAAAATTATTGCTTAAAATGTAAAACCTTACCTTTATTTTTCATGCAGAATGTTACCATTAAAGATATAGCCAAACGATTGGGCATATCGGCGTCTACCGTATCAAGAGCGCTGAGAGGAAGCACCGAAATAAATGAGGAAACAAAAAGGCTGGTGCAGGAACTTGCAAAAGAATTAAACTACACACCTAATCCCATCGCTTTATCGCTTAAGGAAAAAAAGACAAAAGTAATTGGCGTAATTGTGCCTGAGATAGCTAATTATTTTTGTTCTGCAGTAATTGCGGGCATTGAAGATTTTGCTTATAACAAAGGTTACCACGTAGTTATTTTTCAAAGTCATGAAAAATATCAACGTGAACTGATGAATATAAAATTACTTGAATCAAGAAGAATAGACGGTTTGATCATATCTGTTTCTAACGAAACTAAAAACGGGAATCACATACAGGAGTTGATTGACAAAGGAATACCTGTGGTAATGTTTGACAGGATTTGTAATGAAGTAGATACCCCGCGGGTGGTAACCGATGACAAAGGAGGCGCTTACATGGCAACCCGTCATTTGATTGAGCAGGGATATACCAGGATAGCGCACATGACCATGAGCCCGCAACTATCTGTTACCAAAAACAGAACAAATGGCTATACTGAGGCATTGAAGGAATACAATATTCCATATCAGAAAAAATGGGTAGTTGCCTGTGATTTTGATATTAAACATATTAAAAGTTCAATACACAAATTGTTTAAATCAACACCCAAACCTAATGCTATCCTGGCATCGGCTGAACGCATTGCTATAAGAAGCATTGAAGTATTGAAAGAAATGAAACTGCGCATACCCGCGGATGTAGCCGTAGCCGGTTTTTTTGATAACCCCATCAGCCGGTTTATTGACCCTCCGCTTACCTCCATTCATCAGCCAACTTTTGATATAGGCCAATCTGCAGCAAGATTACTAATTGAAATGATTGAGGGAAATACGCTGCAGCACCAGTTTAAAACAATTGAGCTGAAAACAACTATAGAGATCAGGGAATCTTCGATGCGGAAGAAGTGAAATAGCTGATAGCTGTCAGGTATCAGCTATTAGCTATTGCAATCATCACCACCGCGATTGCAACGTTGTCCGTATGCGAAAGTGAAACATGTATATCGGCGGCATTGAATTGTTTAAGTGAAACCGCTGTTTCACCGAGTAAACGAACATGTGGTTTGCCAGAAGTTTCATTATATATTTCTATCTCACTAAAAGATGTGCCTTCTGCCCAGCCTGTGCCAATTGCTTTAAAGAATGCTTCTTTCGCCGCGAATCTTGCCGCATAATGTTCAAACTTTTTTGCTTTTGATTCGCAATAGCTGATCTCATGCGCAGAAAAAACCAGTTCCCTGAATCCTTTTTCTTTATTGATAGATGCAGCAATGCGCTCTATCTCCACTATATCTATGCCTACGCCGCTAATCATGACTTTTAGTTTGCTTTTGTGATGCAGTTATCTGCTGCTGAATATATTCTTCTTCGTTCTTTGTGGCTATTTCTTTGGTAAGCGCCTGTTTATAATATTCAATTGCTTTAGCAAAATCTTTATGTTTAAAACTATAATCTCCGGCAATAACATAAGCATGATAAAATTCCGGATTACTGGCAATCACGCTGTCAGTATTCACTTCCAACCCTTCACTTATCATATGCTTGTATCGCCTGAAATTTTCAAACTGCCTGTATTGCGGGCTGTATAAAAAGCTATCAGCGGGAATGGTTAAAACGCTGTCACATATTTCCTGGTTTTCTTTGAGCCCGTGCAAAGCAAAAATTTTATGAAGGTTATATGCCTTAAACTCGCCCAGCTGCCAGGGAGATGTAGATACCCAAACCAATAACTTCTTTGGCTCAAAAATAATAGCGTGATGTGCTATCAACTGGTTCATGGCTTTTTCATTCCCCATGCCGATATCTTCATTATGCAAACCATTCCTGTCTCTTAAAATTGCCGCGGTTTTCAAAACGGTATTTGCGCCTTTTTCATGCAGCAATTCTTCCAGTCTTTTATAGCGATAGGGAGAAGCACTTTTATCAAGCTGCTCTATATTGGGTTCAGAAGCAATAAGCCCTTTACTCTGGAAATGATTAGAACAAAGAATGCGGTCTGACTGAGGGTCGTATACATCCAGCGTATCCGGGGTCTTTTCAATGATCACCGCTTTATTATCAGCAGCAGAACCAACCAGGAAGGATTCTGATACAAACATTTTTCGTTTACCCGCTATCGTTACTGCCTCTTTTATATCAGATGCATATTGCAATATTTCTCTCGCTACCAGCGAAACAGGTGTTGCAGAACCAGAGGGTATACCGCTTTTGGCAGCATTTATGGTAACGGTTAGTCCTTTTTCATTCATGCCTGAAACAACGCCGATAAAACCACCCCAGGTAACGCTCATAAATTTGTAACCTTCAGCAGGATTTTCAAAAGCTATTATCTTGTTTTTTGCAAAATCATCGCCCACATAAAAATCAAAATTCCTGCCAATGATCAATTGGCTATCTGCAGATGCAGCATTCCATGTGCCGAAGGATGTGCAGCCTACCAATGCCATATTCTGCAATGCATGCCCTATATCATGCGCTGCATGATAATTCAGAATACGCTGGTAATTGGTGCCGATATAATCATATTGATCAGACGCTGATTCGGAGACGCCATATATCTCCTCCTTATATTCTTCTGTTATATTTTTATCGAGGTTACGGTTAAACCAGCCTATCACATATTTTAAAAAATGCAGGTAAGATTTTGAAGGGATCATCTTATTGATCTGCGCGTTAAAATAATCTTCCTGCAAAACAACCAGTTCTTTTGAAAGCTTACCATTTACCACACCACGCTCAAATGGCTTGCCTTCCACGTACATTTCATATAAACCGGAATTGCTTTTACGGAACCAGTTATTACCAAGCGTATAAAAATTATTCCCGTGGTCTTCCCGCTCCCGTTGCAGACCTGATTTATCTGCTATTGCAGGCGGATCAATATCACTCACATATACCACGTAAGCAAACAGCAACAGCAATATTGCTATAATGGAGATAGCAATATACAGTAGCCATTTGCCTGCTTTTTTCAATCTATGCATTTCTTATTTTTTCTACTATAGCTTCATTGCCTAAAATAGTAATGCTTGTAAGCAATGCGCTGATGGTTGAGCCAAGCACACCATGTATATTAATATTCTGACCGGTAAGGTAAAGATTCTGCACCTTTGTACGGGGCGAAATAAATGTCTTTAACGGGTCTTTATAATCTTTGGCTATACCATATAATGATCCGTCATAATTACCGATATAATCCCGGTAAGACAAAGGCGTGGAAGTAGTATACGATTGAATACAGTTTCTCAATCCAGGGAATCTCTCTTCTACAAGATCAAGCAAAATTTCCGCCTTATATTTTTTGAACGCTTCATAGTTTTCTCCCCTGCTGTTTTCATTTGACACAGTATTGAATGTATCATGCCAGGGCGCCACCTCTTCATAACGCATAAAGGCAAAAATAGTCAGCGCTTCACCATATTCATCATTTTCAGAAGCCGGCGGCACAAACATGGCATAAGACAGCGGCCAATTATCTTCCGTATAATCTGTAAGATTCCATATCTCTCCTTCCTTATGATAATAATAGTTATGCTTTATATAGGGAAAACAGTTTTTCTTTAAAGCGATATGCACAAGAAAAGATGAAATGGTATGCGGCAGGCTGCTCAATCTTTTGCGATAAATATTTTTGATGATCGGCGTTTCTGTCATCTCCATTGTTTTTGCCGGGTGAATATTGGAGATGAATATATCGCCATAAATTTTCCTGCCATCCGCAGCCTCCACATATATTACCTTATCCTCCTGCACCTGTATTTTTTTTACTTCAAAATGACGGATGATCTCTCCTCCCATTTCACGGATATTCTTTGCCAGTATTTTCCCAATTTGCGATCCGCCGTTAATGCATTTCCACGAGCTTTCAATATAACTGTTAAGAATAAGCGCATGTATATAAAAAGGCGTTTCATCAGGTCGTCCTACATATAATCCATTATTACCAACCAGCACAGCCTGCAATTTCAGGTTATCAGTTATCTCTTCAATAACAGTACGCGTATCTTCCCTCATCGCGTCTGCCTTTTCTTCAAACAAACCGTGGGTGCGCAATTTATACAGCGGGAATTTATCACAGGTTTCCTTCACTTTATCACAGTATGCTCTTATTGCCGTTTCTTCCTCAGGAAAATAAACCAGCAATTGCCGAACAAAATTTTCATAGCCTTGTGCCAGTTTATATTCGTACTTATCTCCGCTTATAATAATACGGTCAAAACCATCTTCATCCATCCGCTGTATTTTCAGCTTATCCATTACACCCAGGTACTTAAAAACCTGGTAAAGGTTTTGTCCTTTATCAAGCCCGCCTATATAATGCACGCCTGAATCAAAAACCACTTTATCCCGTGCAAAGGTTTGAAGGCTGCCTCCTATTTGCTTATTCTTTTCCAGTACGCAAACGCAATAGCCTTCTTTTGCAAGCAAAGCGGCAGATACCAAACCACCTATACCGCTTCCTGTAATTACTATATCATATTTATCTGCCTGCATTAATTTTTATTACTGATCACAAAAATAATATTGGATGTGTATTTTGTTTCATCTATCTCCCGGCAATACATACCGTTCGCCGCCGCTATCTCATGTATCATGCTGCCTGAAAGAAATGATAATCCTTTATCGGTTGTTTTATTGAATTGTAAAAGCTTTGTAGAGAAAAACTCAGTAAGCTTTGTGCCTTTGTGCTTTTCTACCCGCTCTTTATCACCATCCCGTATAATTAAAACACCGCCAGGATTCAGCGCCTGTATGCATTTTTCAATAATGTGCTTTTGCTCACCAGGTTGAAGATAGTGCAGCATATCTGCCGCGATAATACCATCGTATTTTTCAAAAACAAAATGTGTTACATCTGTATAAGCAAACTGTATGCGCTCATCCTTGCTGAAGCAATGCTGCGCAACGGTAATTTTTTCTTCATCATAATCCGCAGCATATATTTCCCGCTCTATAGCAGCAAAACGCAGCATATACGGCATAAAGCCATAGCCGCAACCAATATCGAGTATTTTGCCTTTTTGCGGCAGCAGTTTATGAAAAACAGCATAATTTTTTTCTAACCCTACCTTCACGCGCATATACCATTCCAACACCGGGCCTTTGTAAATATAATTGTAAAACAATTTTTCTCTGTGCCAGTCCGGTTGTTCAAGCGATTGTCTTAACTGGTCAAACTCACTCCTGAAATATTTCCCTACCTGTTTTGCTCTTTCTGAATAGGTATTACCGAAGGATATATTTTCTGGTGAAATACGTGGTAAAAACTTCAACACGATATGCCCGTCTTTCAGCATCATATCTCCCTTGCTCAGCGTATAGCCTGTACCGTGAATAATAACCGGCAGTATATCTATGCTCAATTGTTCTGCCAGGAAGAAAGCGCCTTTGTGAAAACGTTTCATATTCCCGTCAGACGATCTGGTACCCTCTGGAAAAATAACCACGGAATAACCAAGCTTCACTTTTTCCCTGATCTTCTCCAGGTTATTTTCTACACCCATTGAAGCAGAATAATAATCAGCCATGCGCACCGCCAGCCCTGAAACCGGAGCGTTTCTTACCCTGTCATTCGTAAAAACGATCAGCTTGGGGTGCATCATCATCATTACAAAATTATCGAGCCCCGACTGGTGATTACAAATAATGATAGCAGGACTGGAGAAATCTTCTTTTAACGAATTGATGATCGTCTTCTTTACATTGCCCATTATATATATCAGTGACCTGGAGAATTTAGCGATCACTTTATGATAAAGCAGCTTTCCTTTCTCTTTATTGAAAGGATTAAGCTTAACGAGTATAATGCCGATAAGAACCAATAGTATGCTTCCGAAAATAAACCAGACCTGGGAGAAGATGGTTTTGCTGAGCGACCAGAATGTCCACGGATAGACGCCCCGTTTTACGCGGTTGCTGATTAAAAAATTAAACAGGTAAGGTATACAAACCTGCGATACCAGTACAACACAAAGTATACCTGTTACAGATATGGAAGCAATGGAACGAAGCGCAGGATGTTTGGCGAATATCAGCACACCCAGGCCTGCCAGTGTAGTCACCGCAGACAGGATAATTGATGATTTAAAAGAAGCCAGATTTTTCCTGCCGGTTTTATACTCCTGCAATAAACCATCTATAATAAATATACTGTAATCATCACCCAGTCCAAAAATGAGCGTTGATACAATGATGTTGATGATATTGAATTTAATGCCAAGCAAACCCATTATTCCCAATATCCATATCCATGTAATGAACATAGGAAGAAAAGCCATCAGCGCCAGCTCTATCCTCCCGTATGTAATAAGCAAAACGGTAAAAACAAAAACAGAGGTAATTAAAGCGATGCGGGTAAAATCTATATTGATCAGTTCAACAAACCTGCCGGTAAGATACTGGCGGTCCAGCACAGTGATACCGGCTTTATTATCGAAGGTTTCATATATAGCAGGTTTGTTGGCTGCTTCTGCTTTTACCAGCGTAACCACGGTTGTGCGGTCATTATATTCCGCTATATAATCATCCAGGAAAGAGCTTCGCAATTGATGAAGCGTAGCGGTATCAACAACCGTGTATGTTTGGTTAAGTAAATCAGTAAAACGATCAAAAGCGGTTGCACTATAGCCAAGCGCTGTGCCTTCCTTTTTTATGACTGTTAAAACTGCCGCTTTTTTCTCCGGCGTCCAGTATGCATTCCAGCGCTGTATCCGTTCCTGCTGCAATGCTCCTGATATAATGAGTGAAGAAACGCCGGAATATTTATTGACAATGGATTTATCTTTTAGCGCCTCTATATCCTGCTGCACTTTTTCACTTTGCAAAAGCGCTTCTTCAAGATTTTTTCCTTCAGCAATAATATATACGGATTGTGTAGCCGCCTGGTTGATCGCGTTCAATTTTTGCTCTGCCTGTTTTAATGCAGGAGGCATATAATTCATATTGTTGAGATCGGTTTCAAAACCAACTTTCTGCGATGTAAAGGCAAAACCGATCGTTAACAATAGTATTCCGGCTATAATAAATTTATTATGCTCCGGGCGTAATGCAGCCAGTTTGTCAATCCATGAATGGCTATATTCATCAGCATCCTTTTTTTTATGCTTACTGATGAAATGTGGTAAAAAAATAAGCGATGAAAGCGCTGCGCCTATTAAACTGAAGCCCGCAAATAAACCGAGATCCTTCAGCATATCAGACTCGGCAAAAGTAAGACAGAAAAAACCGCCGATGGTTGTAGCACTACCCAGCGTTAAAGGAAAAGCAAGATCATCAATTACCTTTTTTATATCACCCGTATGCCGGTAATGATTAAATACATGCAGCGAGTAGTTTACCGCTATGCCCAGTATAACCGAACCTGTACCTATAGCAATTACAGATATACTTCCCCTGATTAAATATACCGCTGCGAGTGCAAACAATGCTCCTGCAACCACGGGTATCATAATTACCAGCGGCGCTGATTTTCTTTTAAAATAAAAACCGATGAAGAGCACAAGGAAAAGAACCGTTATGCCCTGTGTTAGCCCGGTATCTTTACTGAGTTGTGCCGCATTGCCTGCCGAAACTGCCGTTGCACCAAAATAGGCAACACCTATATCACCTGGGCAGGTAGCAGCGATGCTGTCGAGCCCGCTCAAAAACAGTTGGTTTTTACCTGTATTGTTAGGGGGGTATACCGGTGTAATAAAAAGCAGCAGGTTTTTTTGATCTTTGGTCATCACACAATCATCATACAACTCAAAATTTTCATCGTATTGTAATTGCTGCAACTTTTTTAAACCGATGAAAGATATGCCTGAAGGGTCGCCGGCAATCATATTTTTTAATGCAAAACCAGCGGGTGAAGTCAGCAGTTGCAGGTTGTGTTCAAGCGTTCCCTTTAATATGCCGGGCTGAATCAAGCTATCAATAGTTTTATAATCCTGCGGGGTGAGATAAACAGGCAGGTGTTCATTAACAATATCAAATAACGTTGCCGTCATATCATCATCAACACGGTAATTTATCTTACGGATATAGGGAGCAAGTTTGCTGCTGACATGCTCAACAAAAGTATCTGCAAATAATATCAGGCTATCAGGCGGTACCGCATTCGTATCTTTCAATGATACCATCACCACCAGTTTATCCATAAATTTTGAATGCTGAAAAACTTCGTTCAGCTTTTCAACTTTCGGATCCTTAGGCAGTATCCTCGATATATCTTCTTCAAATTTTAATTTACGGGCAAAAAAAGCGGAGAATAAAATAAACGCGGCAAACAGGCTGTACAGCAACCATCTTCTTTGCCTGAAAAAAGCATATATGTTGGAGAAAAATTGCTGCATGGGTTGATGTTAAACTACGGTACTCGCCTTTTTCTTAAACACACTCAGCAGTATCCATGTAATTACACCGCCTGCAACAGCTGCCGCAACAGCCAGGGTAATGCTTCCATATATATATTGCTGAAAATTATTTTTTACAGAATCGAAACTCAGATCGCGGGTAAACAATAGATCTCCGCTACCGTTAGCCATCCAAATAGCGCCGGTTTTATAACTTAAAAAAACAATCAGCGGTATCATTGGCGGAATACTGATATTGGCCGCGATTATAACAAGCGCCTTATTCAACCGCAATACTATGGCAAGAAAAATGGCAGTTACCAACTGGAATCCCCAGATAGGCACAATACCCATAAATACACCCAGTGCCACTGACAATGCTTTTATATGATCCGGTTCATTTACATTAATAAGATGATCGCGGACAAATGCTTCACGGCTCTCTCTTTTAAACAAAGAGCGGAAAAAATTTCGCGGCTTTATATATAAGAAAGCAATCAGCACAAGTATGGTATTCAACACACCAATCCTGAAAAAATCTTTAAACGGCCTGAAATGCGTGATCCTTTCGCCTGCAGGCGCATAATATACCGATATGGGAACAGGGGTTATTTCCAGCCCTTTCCATGCTGCTCTTACCAGCACTTCAATTTCAAACTCATACTTGGTGGTAAAAAAGCGGGTATGCTTAAAATGTTGTACAGGATATAAGCGATAGCCCGATTGTGTATCAGGCATGTTAATACCTGTTTCTATTTTAAACCAAAAATTAGAAAACTTATTACCGAAAGTATTTTTACCCGGCATGTTTTCCTGGTTAAGATTTCTTGAGCCGATTATTATCCCGCCAGGAGATGTTTTCAGCTTTTCAATAAATACAGGAATGTCCTTAGCGAAATGCTGACCATCTGAATCAATAGTAATAGCATAATCAAAGCCCAGCGCTATCGCTTTTTCAAAACCTTTACGCAGCGCCCAACCTTTACCAACATTTTTTGAATAGCCAATATATGTTATAAATGAGAATGATGAAACAACAGTTTCCGTATTATCGGAAGAGCCATCATTTACAACAATGATATTTTTTGTATACCCGGCTACATCTGCAATAACAGCAGGCAGTGTACCTGCATTATTATAGGTTGGAATAATAACGCACAATTGCCGGTCATTGAATGTTTCCCTTAGAATATCGTTCTCGTTCATCTGGTTTTAGTGCCGGCAAAGATAATCAAATATTCCCCGCCCTGAAGGGCAGGGCTATTCATACCCCTTATCTCCTAAGGAAGGACAGATACATTCTTAATATACAAGAGATGAATTGACCCGCCCTTCAGGGGGAGAACCGACACACAGTACTTGCTTTGCAATGCGGTTGTGAAAATTTCCGCAACATAACCTACAAAGCATCAGGAGTTTTATTTAATTATTCGAAATAATTTAAAAGCTGACCTGGTTAACAGGTTTCCTCCCCTTTAGGGAAGTTCGTAAGGCTGCCTGTTTTATCTTACCTGCTTCCTAACACATACCTTACCGATATCCCGAAGTTTGTTGCAAAAAAAGAGTCCTGGAAATCAGGCTTGGTAAAGAAAATACTTGGCCTATAGTCTGCAGAAAGGTTCAGTGGAATGGTGGGGAATTTATAATCTATACCGCCGGTTGGAAAAAAACCAAACCCAAGCCCACGGTAACCACCATTTTTATCGCTGAAAGAATTATACATCGTCAATCCACCACCAACATACCAGTTTAACCCTTCAACAGGTATGGCAAAATGATGCTGGTACGCGGCAGACGCGGCAAAGGTAAATGGAGAATGCCCTACATATGATTTGTGACCAATACCTGCATTAACTTCAATAGCGCCGGCATTTGTTACAAAGGTTTTATACGAAAAAGAGAAGAAATCATAATAGCTGACAGGAGATACTCTTGCTCCAATGGCATTTTTATAAGTAACCTGTGCAAAACTGATAGCTGATATGCCAACGGCAACCAGGGTTAATCCTAAATATCTTTTCATCATAAGAATCATAATTTGAGCCCAAAGATACGGTATGAAAACTGCACTCATTATAAAGAAATGTTATTCGTGGCTCAATTTTCCCAGCTTTAACAACCTCTAAACCAAAGAAATGAATGGCAACAATTATTCTTTATATTTGAAAATTATATTCTTATGAAAAGTATTTTAGCTACACTTTTTTTGTGTGCCTGTTATTTTTTTCCGCAAGCCCAGTCTTCATTAAAAATAGACAGGAGTAATTATTATAAAATAATAGCTTCTGAAAATCTTGAATCCATCAATACCCAAATTGAATTTGTAAAAAACAGCGGAGAAAAATATAAAGAAGCCTTTGAAGGCGCCCTGATGATGAAAAAGGCAGGATTATTAAAAGGTGCACCCAATAAGCTAAAGGAGTTTAAAGCCGGCCGCCAAAAACTGGAAGATATATTGGCAAAAACCCAGGACAACGCCGAATTAAGATTTTTGCGCCTTATTATACAGGAAAATGCCCCTAAAATTTTGGGTTATCATAAAGAACTGGAAGAAGATCATAAATATATTGTGACAAATTTTAAAACCATTCCTGAAGCCACACAACAGGCTATCAGGGATTACAGTAAATCTTCGAAAATATTATCACTATCAGATTTTTAACCCTGGAAAGAATGAGTAAAAAAGTATTAGCGGTATATTTTACCCAATCCGGACAATTAGAGCAAATTATACATGAGTTTACCCGGCCATTAAGTGATTCAGGCGATATTACCGTTGAAAAAGTGCGCATTGAACCGCAGAAAAAATTTCCCTTTCCCTGGACCTCTCCCACATTTTTTGATGCCATGCCGGAAAGTGTTGACGGCGTTCCGGCTGAGCTTGAAAATTTTTCATTTAAGGAGTCAAAATACGACCTGATTATTTTTGGCTATCAACCCTGGTTTCTTTCTCCAAGTATACCGATGAGCTCCCTGGCCCAGCATCCTGGTTTTATCGCTGTGGCAAAAGATACACCGCTGGTAACCATCAGCGGCTGCCGGAATATGTGGATTAATGCACAGGAAAAACTAAAACGGCATTTTAAAAGCGCAGGTACGCTGTTAAAAGGAAATATAGCCCTGGTGGATAAACATAATAATTATGCAAGCCTTATTACTATTTTTTACTGGATGCTTACCGGTAAAAAAGATCGTAAGTGGGGAGTATTTCCAAGACCAGGCGTTTCGGATGAAGATATTGCAGGCGCTTCCGTATTTGGAGAAACAGTAAAAAAACATCTTCTTGCAGACGACTGGGATGGTTTGCAACCCGCGTTGGTGCAGCAAAAGGGAGTGGATGTTAAATATTCGCTCATGTTTATTGAACGCAAAGCAGGAAAAATTTTTAAAATATGGTCGAAGATTATACATGGCAAGAAAAACAGGGCAGCCTGGCTTGTTGGATTCAAATATTATCTTTTAATTGCCCTTTGTATAGCCGCACCCATAATATTAACGGTTGATGCTATATTCTTTAAACCTTTTCTTGGTAAACGTATAAAAAAACAAAAAGCATATTATGAGGGGGTAACCCTTGAATCATAAGAGAATACCTCTATTTTAATAGCAAAATCAAAGGAGTAATCCATTAATTTTGCGGGCACGACGGGTAAGATGAGATATTTTATTTTTGAATTTTATTAAACGTTAAGATGGCATTAAACGAAGTATATATTACAAGAACAGCTTCTTTTTTTCCGAATAACCCTGTTTCTAATGACGAAATGGAAGACTACCTTGGCTATATCAATGGCAAACCTTCAAAATCACGTAGAATAGTTTTACGCAATAACGCTATAACCAACCGCTATTATGCACTGGAAAAGGGCGGCAAACCTACACACACCAATGCGCAGCTTACAGCGCTTGCTGTAAAAGAATTATTTAAGAATGACCCACAGGGAATAAAAAAAGTAGATGTATTATCATGCGGCACTTCATCTCCTGATCAGATGATGCCATCGCATGGTTGCATGGTTCATGGTTGGCTGCCTGAAATGGGTTCGCTCGAAGTAGTATCGCCCAGTGGGGTTTGCTGTGCAGGTATGCATGCCTTAAAATATGCCTATATGGCGGTAAAAACCGGTGATGCTCAAACCGCGGTGGCTACAGGTTCCGAACGTTTTTCCGCATCGCTTGTAGCGCACCAGTTTGAAGATGAAATTCATAAGTTGGAAGAGCTTGAAGAGAACCCGTATATCAGTTTTGACAAAGAATTTTTGCGCTGGATGTTATCTGACGGGGCAGCGGCATTTTTGTTATCCGGCAAAAAGAATGAAGAAGGACTAAGTTTAAAGGTTGAGTGGCTGGAAGGCATATCTTACGCGGATCATATGGAAACCTGTATGTATATGGGTGCGGAAAAACAGGCAGATGGCACATTAAAAAGTTATCTTGAGTTTGATCATCATGACATGAATGAGAAATCTGTGTTAAGCATAAAACAGGATGTAAAGTTATTAAGTGAAAATATTGTTCCCTACGGCGGCAAAATGCTGAAACGTTTGTTTGAAACCAAAGGAATTACACCCGATGATATTGCATACTTCTTGCCCCATATGTCAAGTAGCTTTTTTAAGGATAAAATTTACCAGGAGCAGGTGAAAAATGGTCTTGAAATACCTTATGAAAAATGGTTTGTGAATTTAAGCACTGTTGGTAATGTTGGCGCAGCATCAGTGTATTTCATGGTTGATGAACTATTTAAAAGCGGTAAACTTAAAAAAGGAGACAAGCTTTTACTGGTTGTTCCTGAAAGTTCACGATTCTCGTATATGTATGGTTTGCTTACAGTATGCTGAGCAAGTGGTAAGGCGTAAGTAGTAAGTGATAAGGTGTAAAAAGGTTATGAATTGTAAACGCTGATAGCTGACTGCTGACAGCCCACAGCCAAATACAACACATATGAAAAAAGATGAAATACCCCAGGATCCCGGAGCTTTGGGTAAGATAGCGAAAGAATTGTCTTATGTTGTAGATGAAAATGGGAATTATACTACAGGCTTCAGCACGGGTTGGGAAATAAAAATGAAAGCCCTTGATGTAGCCTGGGAAAATGTGGAGAAAAGAATAGCCGAAGCAAAACAAAAAGTATTGAATGGCGAAGCAAGTCCTTTGCTGTATTATATGGAACTGAAGCTGATGGATGTGGAAATTGTGGCAGGTTATACCGGCTTCTGGAAATGGCAGGTAAAAAAGCATTTAAAACCGGAAGTATTTAAAAAACTACCCGACAGGAAATTAGAAAAATACGCCAAACTTTTTGAAATATCCAAAGAGCAGCTTTCACAAGTATCTTAGAAGGCCTGATTAAAATTAAACGTAAGAAGAAAACATGCAATTGGATTTTAACCACATTCAGGCCGCGCATTGCGAAAATGGCGTTACCACCAGTTTATTACGGCACACAGGTGTGCAGCAAATAACGGAGCCGCTGGCATTTGGCATAGGCTCAGGACTGTTTTTTATTTATATACCTTTTTTAAAAGTAAATAATGGTCCGGCTATATCTTTTCGCACAATGCCGGGCATGATATTTAAAAGAACCTGTAATTCGTTAGACATACCGGTTTTCAGAAAAAAATTTTCATCACCTGAAAAAGCGCAACAGGAATTAAATGAGCGGTTAAAAGCAGGTCAGCCGGCAGCCTGCCAGGTTGGGGTGTATTATCTTACTTATTTTCCTAAGGAATATCGTTTTCACTTTAATGCTCACAACCTGATTGTGGTTGGCAGAGAAGGTGATAACTATATTATCAGCGATCCTATAATGGAAACGCTGGTAACTATGAGCAGCTATGAACTGGAAAGAGTTCGTTTTGCAAAAGGCCCGTTAGCGCCTCGCGGACAATTATATTATCCTAAAGAAAACCGGCAGGTAACAGATGAACAGATTAAAAAGGCGATTGTAACCGGTATTAAAAGAAATGTTCGTGATATGCTGCGCATTCCGGGTAATATAGCCGGCATAAAGGGTATACGCTATACTGCTAAAAAAATCAAAGGCTGGAAGAATAAGCTCGGTACGGAAAAATCAAGAAGTTATTTAGCGCAGTTGGTGCGTATGCAGGAAGAGATAGGAACCGGTGGCGGCGGATTCCGCTTTATATATGGCGCATTTTTGCAGCAGGCTCATACATACCATCCTGTTGATGAACTGATAGACATTTCAAAACAGTTTACCCATACCGGTGATCTATGGAGAGATGCTGCCATCCAGGCTTCCGGTATTTATAAAGGCAGGCTTACCGAACAATCTGATTATGATATGATGGGTGATTACCTCCTGAAAATTGCTGATCTCGAGAAAAAAGCATTTGAAGACTTATCGGAAGTGGTAAAGAAAATGAAATAAGTCACACTACCATTTACCTGTATGCAAAATGAACGAACAGCTTAAACAAATAGAAGAAAAATTGTATCAACTTAAAAAGTTAGACAGTAATTACAGTCTGTTCGGTTCCCTAAAACATAGATATCATCTAAATCCACCTATATCAAGTGAAAAAATTGAAAAGTTTGAGTTGAGAAATAAAATATCCTTACCTAATGACTATAAGGAATTTTTAATTAATGTTGGAAATGGAGGTGCGGGACCATTTTATGGGCTCGAGCCTCTGGAAAACGCATTATTTGAGGATTTAGATTACAAAGACCCAATGTCTTTATTAGATCCAAGCAATCTTTTTTTGCACACAGAACCCTGGAATTTAAATTTTAAACCAACACTAGATGAGAAAGAAAATATAGAAGAATATGAGTTACAGCTACAAGAGTTTGAAGAAATATATTTTGATTCCAAACAATTAAATGGAGTAATTGCCATTTGCAATTATGGCTGTGGGATAAGTTTAAATTTAGTTGTAAACGGAAAAGAGTATGGAAATATCTGGACAAATGACAGGGTAAATAACAATGGAATACATCCATCTTATGAGTTAGGTAACAAAGGTAAAATCACTTTTTTAAATTGGTATGAGCTTTGGCTAAACAACTCTTTAGATAAAATAGAAACAACAGCATCAATCCGGGATTTACAAGTCGAAAAAACACAAAAGGCAGCTAACACAAACACAGCTTGGTGGAAGTTTTGGTAATCATTTAATTTGACTTATTTATTAGTGACGAATACCATTTCCATACAAAATCTTGATTTCACCTACAAGGGCAGTGCCCAAAAGCTTATTAATAATCTCAGCCTGCATATTCAAAAAGGTGATCGCTTCGGTATTTTCGGACCTAACGGCGCCGGCAAAACAACATTGATGAACCTTATGACAGGTCTTCTGCCCTATTCCTCCGGCTCTATTCAATTACTGGGCAATGAAATAAAAACCAACCGGAATAAAATAAAAACACTTTTCGGCTTTGTACCACAGGATTTTTCATTCTACCATGAATTAAGTCCGGCAGAGAATATGGAATTTTTTGGTGCATGGGCAGGGCTGCACAAAAAGCAGATAAAAGAAAGAACAGGTGAATTGCTGAACATATTATCGCTTACCCATGTACGTGATACACCTGTTAAGAACTTTTCAGGAGGCATGAAAAGAAGGGTAAATCTTGCCATAGCCGTAATGCATGAGCCCGAAATATTATTCTTAGATGAGCCAACGGTTGGCGTAGATGTACAAACGCGTTATGCGATTATAGACTATCTTAAATCGCTGAATGAAAAAGGCACAACGCTGGTCTATACATCCCATCATTTGAAAGAGGCAGAAGATTTATGCAATACCGTAGCCATGATAGATGAAGGCAATATAATTGTGCACGACAGTTTAGAAAACCTTTTGAAAGATCACCTGCAGGATGGACTGGAAGGACTGTTTTTGAATTTGACAGGTAGGGCATACAGGGATTAATTTGAAAATGGAATAATGTGGAAATGTGAAAATGTGAGAGTGTGGGAATTGTTTTTTTGGACTACAAAGACACGACGATGTAATTTTTCACAAAGGATTACGCGCAGGCCTCCCCCCTGCGGGGAAGCCGGGATGAGTTGTTGCAAGAGCATTTTTATGATAACAAAAATTAAATTAATAACACTCCTAAAAAAGCAAAAGGCTGCTGATAGCTGACGGCTGACAGCTGATTATGTTTAAACTTTGGTCTACCATACTGAAGGATTTTCGCATACTCACAAGAGATAAAGTGGGGCTAACCCTTATGTTCCTGATGCCCGTGGTGCTGGCTATTGTAATTACATCTGTACAAAACAGCACTTTTGAACTGGTGAACGAAAATAAAATTCCGCTGCTGATTTATAATAAAGACAAAAAAGCTGTTTCAATTGAACTGGAAAAAGCCCTGGATAAAGTTGGCATGTTCAACATCAATACAATTGATACAATAAAAAATGGCGATGATATAAAAAATCATATCAATACAAAAGACGCGTTGATAGCCGCCGTAATTCCTGAAAATTATTCCGATAAAGTATTGCAAAAAGCGAAGGCCGTTTCACGCAAAGCGCTGAAAGATCTTGATATACCGGCAGATCCTTCAGCAGCAGTTACCGATACTGCCATGAATATAATACTGTATTATCACCCGGTATTGCAACAATCTTTCCGTAAAAGCATTGATGGTGGCTTGCAGAGCGCCCTGCAGGTGGTGCAGAGTAAATACATCGTGCAAAGCCTGTATCAATACATTAATGATGAAGCTATTCCAGACAGTCTCGAAAACCAGATCATCAGCAACCAGACACCCGTGCAGCAGATAGCGGTATCAAAAGGAAATATGCACGGCATACCTAATGCTACACAGCACAATATTCCTGCATGGACAATATTCGCCATGTTCTTTATCGTAATATCCTTAGGCAGCAGCGTGGTACGGGAAAAATTAAGCGGCAGCATTATCCGTCTCAGAACATTGCCCACCCATTTCGGCATTTCAATCATATCTAAGGAAATCACCTATATCATTGTTACACTCCTGCAGGCTGCCGTAATTTTTGCTATCGGAAAATATCTTTTCCCAAAAATGGGATTACCTGCATTGAATATACCGCACGATATTAGCGCATTACTGATTGTAACACTCCTCTGCGGCTGGTGCGCTGCCAGCTTCGCTATTTGTATTGGTATATTTGCCAACACGCAGGAACAGGCAAACGGTTTTGGCGCAGTTTCTATAGTTTTGCTTGCTGCCGTCGGCGGCTTATTGGTGCCATCGTTTGCCATGCCGTCTTCCTTCCAGTTCATTATGCGGCTTTCACCATTGCACTGGTGCCTTGAAGCGTATTACGGACTTTTCCTGGAAGAAGGCAATTTGAAAGATATTTTTACTAATATTACACCTTTACTGACTATTACCATATTGCTCCAGTTTTTAGCATGGTACGGTCTGAAAAGAAAAAATTTAATTTGATATGGAAGCAATAGATAAAGAACAGCTGAAGCAAAAGCTGAAAGAGCAGATCATACAGTTTCTTAACCTTACAGATAAAAAGCCAGAGGATATAAAGGATGATGAACCGCTTTTTGGTGAAGGCCTGGGGCTTGATTCTATTGATTCTATTGAACTGATCGTTTTACTCTCAAGGGAATATGGCATCAGTATACAAGACCCCAAAGAAGGCAGGAAAGTGTTGGTAGATATCAACACAATGGCAGATTATATTGAGCAGCACCGCACCAAATAAATTCCAGGTATTGAGCAGTATTGTTGTAACAGGTATCGGCATCATCAGTGCTATTGGCGATAATGCAGAAACAAACAGGAACGCTTTAATAAACGGCGTTTGCGGCATTTCCAATCTTGAGTTTTGTGAAACAAAGTACGCGGGATTACGCCCCTGCGGTGAAATAAAAAAATCAACCCGGCAGCTTAAGGATATACTTAACGCACACGAAAGCGGCGTAACACGCAGCTCACTGTTAGGGCTACACGCTTTTATGGAAGCATGCGCTGATGCAAATCTTACTCCGGCGCAAATTGCAGCCACAGATACCGCTTTAATCGGCGGAAGCACGGTTGGCGGCATGTGCCTTACAGATGAATTATATCATGATGCAAACTCCGGCGAAGAAGGTTCGGAATACCTCGCATCGTATGATTGCGCATCCGTTAACCTGTACCTGCAGCAACGCTATAAAATGGCAGGAATTATTAACACCATCAATACGGCCTGTTCATCATCCGCCAATGCTGTTATATATGGTGCAAGACTGTTAAAACACAGTTTGGCCAAAAGGGTTATTGTTGGTGGCACGGATAGTCTTGCCAAGTTTACCATTAATGGTTTTAATGCGCTGCATATATTATCTCCTGAAAAATGCGCTCCGTTTGACAGAGACAGAAAGGGTTTAAATCTTGGAGAAGGCGCTGCCTTTTTAGTATTGGAAAAAGAAGAAGATGTTGCCGGCAAAAAGGTATATGCAGTATTGTCCGGTTATGGCAACAGTAACGATGCCTATCATCCCTCTTCATTATCAGATGCCGGAGAAGGACCATACCTGTCTATGCAAAGCGCATTACAAACCGCAGGTTTATCCGCAGCCGATATCAGCTATATAAATGCACATGGCACCGCCACGGAAAATAATGACGCGGTAGAAAGCACCGCGATGTTAAGATTATTTACTTCTCCCCCACCCTTTACTTCTACCAAAGGCAATACCGGGCATACCCTTGGCGCTGCCGGCGCTATTGAAGCAGTATACAGTATTTTCAACCTGCATTACCAGGAAATATATCCCGCATTAAATTTTAATAACCCTATCGAATCAACGGGATTGCAGCCTGTACGTGAATATAAAAGCCATACTATTCAGCATGTAATGTCAAACTCCTTTGGCTTTGGCGGTAATTGCAGTTCTTTATTGTTTTCGAAGTATAATTAACCTGAGGAAGCATCCGAAAGCCTCCACAATACAGAGATTTCATTTAAAAAAGACATTTTAATTTCAAAAGAAAAACGCCTGTTATAATAAGCGATAAAAGAAGATTTATGAAGGAATTGAGGTTGCTCGTTCGAGATGACGCCTGTTAACGTCATTCCGATCCCGCCTGTACGTTGTAATTAATTAAACCAATTTACGGCGGGAGAGGAATCCGTTGGGCTATAGAGCAAAACCTGAGCATTAGTACCAAAGCCCGGCAGATATTTCACTCGCGTAAAAACGATGATAGCACAATCCCCGTGTTGCTCGTTCAATATGACGCAAACCGGCAGCCGTCTTTCCGAACCCGCCCTCGTGAACTTTGAATTAAAGGTATTTTGCGGCGGGTGAACCTCCTGCAACTTTCAGAATGGAAACTACTGAAGATTTTTTCTAAAAGCGAAACCTCTGCTGCTATGTGCTATTTCCATATAAATTGCAGACATTTGCCGCAATGTATATTCACCAGCACACCTGTATTTCAGCGCAGCAAACATTTGACGCTATTGATTTAAATACCATAAAAGAATCAGTAAATAATAAGCTTTTGGCTATTGAGCCGAAATACGAAGGTATCCCTCCCGGTATTTTACGCCGTATGGGCAAGGCGGTCAGACTGGGAGTTGGCACCGCATTGCCGGTCATTAAAAATAATGAAGGCATTGACGGTATTATCATTGGTACAGCCAATGGAGGAATGGAAGACTGTATAAAGTTCCTTAACCAGATCATTGACTATGAAGAAGGCATGCTTACCCCGGGCAATTTTGTGCAAAGCACACCTAATGCCATTGCCGCGCAGACCGGCTTAATGGCTGCCAACAAATCTTACAACATTACACATGTGCACAGGGGACTGGCTTTTGAAAACAGCCTGCTTGATGCAATGATGATGCTGAAAGAAAACCCGGAAGCAAAATACCTTGTTGGTGGCGTAGATGAAATATCTGCGTATAATTATAATATTGATTACCTGGAAGGCTGGTATAAAAAAGAAAAGATTACCAATACAGGTTTATACGATACCGCATCTGAAGGCAGTATGGCAGGTGAAGGAGCTGCAATGTTTCTGGTTAACAATAATAACGTTAATGCATCTGCACAGATCAAAGACATTTATACCATTCATACAACAGATGTGCTGCTGGTAAAAAACGCACTAACGGTTTTCCTGAAAAAAAATAAAATTGCACCCGAAAATATAGACTTGCTGCTGAATGGTGAGAATGGAGACAACAGGTTGTTAAAATATTATACGGGTGTAGAAAGCATTTTTCATCAACGCACTTCCATAGCCAGGTATAAGCATATGACAGGCGAGTTTCCAACATCCACGGCAGTTGCGCTTTGGCTGATTTGTCATGGCAGGCTACCTGCGCAGATGTTTAAATCCGGGTATCCCGGAACTACCATGCAGCATATCCTTATCTATAACAATTATAAAGGAATACAACATGGTTTTATACTCATTAACAAATAACTATATAAGATTAATACTAAAATATTTCATAAATCGTTTGGTAACAATTCAGGACTTTACAGTTATTGCATAGCACTCTAATTAATTCGAAAAAATACTTAAACAACTATTCAAATGAAACATCTGAAATTACCTTTACTTATTCTTGCACTCTGCATTTCAATAAGCAGTTTTGCGCAAAGAATTAAAGTTTTAGAAGGAGATATTCCTGCCGATTTTAAAGACCAAAAATCTGTTAACACAGAATTTACCTATGAAAATATTGGCGTAGGTAAATACGATAAAGAAGAAGATTACATTAAAGCTAAAACGGAAGAGTATAATCAAAAAGAACCCGGTCGCGGCGATAATTGGGCTAAAAGCTGGATTGCAGACAGGAAAAACAGGTTTGAACCTAAGTTTGATGAACTGTTTACCAAGTACAGTGACCTTACCCTGAATAAAAATTCAAAGTATACCATTATATTCCATACTACTTTTTTAGAGCCAGGATTTAATATTGGCATTACCAGAAAAAATGCTACCATCAATGGCGAAGCGCTTATTGTAGAAACAGCCAATAAAAGTAAAGTGCTTGCAAAGATCAGTATAGACAAAGCTCCGGGAAAATCCTTCTGGGGAAATGATTATGATACCGGCGAGCGTCTTTCTGAATGCTATGCTACAGCAGGACGTGCGGTTGGAAAATTTGTAAAAAAGTAGCTTTAAGATTGTTATAAATAACCGTAAAGACGCACAGCGTTTTAGAGAAAACAACGAAGGCTATAATTTGACCAGGCAAAAGCACCCCTTTTGCTGTCTCTGTAACATGCTTTGTGATCTTTGCGGTTAACAAAATATTCAAAGGCACATACCTAATTAAAATCACCCGGTTAGTATAATCAAAATCATATTATAACTGAAGAATGTATAGGAATTTTGCCCATTATGTCAGATTCCACATTCGATCATGCGTTAATTACAAGGTATAACCAGCCAATTCCCCGTTATACCAGCTACCCTACAGTACCCTTCTGGAAAAATAATATTGATAAAAACTCCTGGTCGGAAACATTCAGCAAACAGTTTTCCCTGCAAAACAGCAACACCGGCATCAGCCTGTATATTCACCTGCCATTCTGTGAATCGCTTTGCACCTATTGCGGCTGCAATAAAAAAATCACTACCAATCATTCTGTCGAGGATAATTATATTGATGCCATTGAAAAAGAATGGAAGCTCTACAAGGCTTTAATGGCGGAAAAACCGCTCATCAGGGAAATACATCTTGGCGGCGGAACACCTACTTTCTTTTCACCGGAAAACCTTGAGCGCCTTCTCCATATATTTTTAGACGACAGCCATACACACCCCGATCATGCTTTTAGTATAGAAGGACATCCCAATAATACTACAAGGCAGCACCTCGATACCTTATATAGCCTGGGTTTCCGGCGTATCAGCTATGGCGTGCAGGATCTTGATCCGAAGGTTCAGCAGGTAATCAATCGCATACAACCAGCGTCACAGGTAAGGTATGCTACGGAACAGGCAAGAGCGGCAGGTTTTACATCGGTAAACTTTGATCTCATTTACGGATTGCCGCTGCAAACAAAACAAAGTATTGAAAATACCATTCGTGAAGTTATATCGCTCAAACCTGAGCGTATTGCTTTTTACAGTTATGCACATGTGCCATGGACAAGCAAGGCACAGCGGTTGTTTGACGAATCTGATCTTCCTTCGGCAGAAGAAAAAATCCAATTATACCTGCTTGGAAAAAAACTCCTGGTATCTGCAGGTTATTACGATGTGGGAATGGATCATTTTGCATTGCCGGAAGATGAATTATACATTGCGAAACAACAAGGCAAATTACACCGGAATTTTATGGGATATACAGTGCAGGATACAGGCATTCTGCTGGGTCTTGGTGTATCTTCTATCAGCGATACAGGAAATGCTTTTGCACAGAACGAAAAAACTTTGCATGATTACTATGATAATATCAATAACGGGAGGCTTGCAATAAACCGGGGATACTTCCTGGATGAGGAGGATGTAGTCTTCCGCAATTATATTAAAAACATCTCCTGCAATGGTTATACCAGGTTTCGCCCGGAAAACCTTCCGCTTTTGCGCGAAATTTGTTTTCCACTGCTTGAGCAACCGGTTAAAGATGGTTTGGTAGTATACAATGACGAAGCATTGGAACTGACACAAAAAGGAAATTATTTTATCAGGAATATTTGCAGCGTCTTTGACCTTTACCTGCAAAAAAACAAAGTAACTACCGGCATTAAAACCTTTAGTAAAGCGATATAGAAAGCTGTAATACTGCGAATACGCAAATAAAATACAGTGCAGGCTTTGGCTATTTATCATTTCAGCAACCGGTATCCAAAACAAGCTTCTATATTAAAAGCCCTGAATCTGCCATTGTACCTGTTGCGGCTGGCTTCTACAAAATCATTATCACTGTTTGCAGAAACTTCCGGACGCATGTCATCTCCATCAGGAAAAGAAAATGAAACGCTATTGTGTGAGACACCTGCCCCGATACTGAAATCAAACAGGCATCTTTTATCCTTTCCAAATACGGTTTGCATGCCAGCCCTGCCCAATAAGTACCATTCCCTGTTGTGTGCATTATAAGATTGCCATCTTTGATAGGATTGATCATTTTCGTAAAAATAGTGCCACCCGGAAAACCTGGTGGTTACCCACTTATTACCGTAAGAAACCGAGAGATACGGCCAGGCCTTTGATCTGCTGTTGATAAGCCTGTTTCCCGCAATATAATAGCGAAGTTCATGTCTCAGCCGCACTCCACTCGTTGCAGTTTTTTCATACCCATAATCACCATAAATATAATCGGCTGCAAAACGTACTGAAAAAGAAGGATGAAAACGGTATTCTGCTCCCGCCGAAGCACTTATATCACTATCCCAAAGCGATAAGGGTGTTACCGATACCGGCCAACTGTACAACAATTCAGATTTGTTGTTTTTTTGTGCATATAAACCGAAGAAGGATATAACAAATAAAAATGAAAGAAAATGCTTTTTCATTATTGCAGAGATCATTTTTTTATTTCGGATAATACCACCGGGTTTGCCGGGGTGCTGATATCATACAATACCATCCCTCCTTCTATCATACAAATAAGCACATTATCCACCGGAATGCAATCAAAAAAAGTATATCCTTTTTTAGTAGTAACCAGCCTGGGATTAGCGCCATCCTGTACATTAAACACGTCCAGGCCTGCCGCGCCATCGCACACATACAAATAATTATTATGCAGGCCCAAACCATGTGGATTATTCATATCCTGACCGAATACCCTGGATGGCGATCCGGCACCCGCACTTACATCATACACATATAACGCGTTAATATCACCACTGCAGTTATTACCTGTTCTAACAGTTACATAAGCATATTTATCATCGGCCACCACAGGGTCGCAGGCACGTATATGCGAAGCAGTACCTTCAACAACCGGTTGCCCGGGATTACTGATGGAAATAACATACATGGCATCTGTAGAACCAATAAACAGCTTATCCTTCCAGGGAAAAATAGTTTCAATACTATTATTCCAGCCCAGTTGAAGGGAGTTTACCTGTTCTGGCTCAGCAGGATTTTGCAGGCTGAAGGTGTGCAGCTCATCTCCGTCTACCACATACAGGTGCATTCCGGAAATAGTAAACCTTGCTGTTGATCCGCCTTTACCCGTAGCAGCAACGCTTCTGTTACTGTCTTTTTCACAGCCTATAGCTGCAAGCAGAATAAACACCAATATATACAGATATCGTAATTTCATTTTAGTATTTGCATTTGGGTGAATAAATTTTCTTCTTCGTCCAGCCAATAACCATTCCTTTCGCGGGATCAACACATTCAAAATAACCGCTTTCGGGCGGTGTAACTGTCGACACTAACGTGAAGGCATTCTCTATATACTTTGTTATAGTAATATTTTCCGGCGAACTGATATCAAGCACCAGTAAGTCATTATAAGTATTGGTATAAAGTGAATTGTTCAGGATGCTGATTTCCTGTGCACCGGCTATCGGAATAAATCCTTCTCTAACCGGTTTGGAAGGGTCCGCAATAGATATTACATGAATGCCTTTCCCATTTTCTACCTGGTATAAGAGTTTATCTTTCACATAAATCTTTCCTGCATTTTCAATAGCCTGTGGTTGTTGAAAGCTGACAGATGATGGTTTTGCCTTTTCGGCATACACAGGTACATATCCTTCTGTTTCTTTTGGAGGTGGAGGATCAACCGTGCAGGCAGAAATACAACACACACATATAATGGGAATTAGCTTCTTTATCATAGCAGCATTTTTAGGTTATGAGAAAGCGAAACAACTGGCTGACAGGAAAAGTTGAATAACCATTGCATGACAGGTAATGTATTTTTTTGATAAAGTAAAAACCGACAAAACCATGACAAGCCAATGAATGGAAGATATACGATTGTGTAAACCGCAAGGTTGGAAACCAGTGATGAACAGCAACAGTAGTTTAAATTAGTATATTAATTTATTTTTGGCTCAGCACAAATTGAAGTTTATGGAAAAGGCAATTATTTTAACCAACGGCTTACTGGCTACTGAAGATGCAAAAACCGCGCATGGTCTTATACGGGAAAGCAACCGTTATACAATTGCCGGTCTGGTAGATGCTGTACACGCAGGCAGGGATGCAGGCGAAATACTGGATGGACGTTCCCGCAATATACCGGTATTTGCAACAGTAGCGGAAGCTGTAGCAGTCGTGCAGCCTGTTCATTGTATTGTGGGTGTAGCCACCTCCGGAGGTATTTTTCCCGGAGCATTACTGGATGAGGTAAAAGAAGCCATACAACTGGGATTATCTGTAGTGAACGGATTACACGACCTGTTAAGTGACAATGAAGATATAGTAGCGCTTGCAAAATTGAAAGGAGTAACGTTAACGGATATACGAAGACCGAAAAAGATGAAAGAACTTCATTTCTGGTCGGGCGATATTTTATCACTTACCACACCCATAGTTGCCGTACTTGGAACAGACTGCGGCTTAGGTAAACGCACAACAACCCGCTTTTTAATGCATGCCTGCAATGCCGCCGGTATAAAGGCGGCAATGATTTATACCGGGCAAACCGGCTGGTTGCAGGGAGGTAAATATGGTTTTGTACTGGATGCCACACCAAATGATTTTGTTTCAGGGGAACTGGAACATGCTGTATTAAGCTGCGTTAAAGAAACAGGTGCGGAGATTATTTTTATAGAAGGTCAGGCTGCCCTACGCAATCCCAGCGGACCCTGTGGTGCTGAAATGTTGATTTCAGGCTGTGCAAAATCGGTAGTGCTGTTGCATGCGCCTAAACGGGAATATTACGATTTTAAGCCTGCATTGGGGAAAATACACTCCCTGTCTTCTGAAATCGAACTGATAGAAAAATATGGTTCAAAAGTTATTGCAATAGCGCTGAATACTGAACATTGTAACCTTGCCGAAGCGGAACAGTTTCAAAAAAAATACGAAACCGATCTTGGATTGCCGGTATTGCTTCCTTTAGAAAAAGGAGTAACAACACTTGTTCCTGTACTTGCTTCTTTAGTGAACAACAGCAAAATATTAATATGAAGATTATAGAGGCAAATGCGTTTATCAAAAACCTGCGGTTAAAAAAACCATATACTATTGCCAGGCAGCAGATTGAAGATGTAGAGAATGTTTTTCTTGAAATAAAACTTGAAAACGGAATAACGGGGATAGGCGCAGCTAATCCGGAGTTTGAAGTTGTTGGTGAATCCCCGGCTGATACGCTTATCAACCTGGAAAAAGAAATATTACCGTGGCTAACAGGAAAGGATATACGGAGTTTTAATACATTGATTGATACTGTTGATACCATGTTGCCGCATAAACCCGGCACATTAGCCTGCACAGATATAGCCTTGCACGATGCTTTCGGAAAATTTATTGATATGCCGGTAACAGGTTTCTATGGAAAACATTATTCCGCTTTACCTACTTCTGTTACCATTGGCATACTGGATATACAACAGACACTTGAAGAAGCGGCCGCATTTAAAACACTTGGTTTTCGCATCCTGAAACTAAAAACAGGCCTCAATCCTGATGAAGACGCAGAGAAAGTCATTAAACTCCGCGAAACATTCGGTGATTATTTTATCATCAGGGTAGATGCCAATACCGGATATACGCTTAAGCAACTGGAACGCTTCATGCATCTCACCTCTAGTAAGCCCGTAGAATTAATTGAGCAGCCCTTACCACCCGGGTCTGATGAAGCACTTGAAACACTCTCTCCTTCCGCCCGGCAGATGCTTGCGGCTGATGAATCCCTGAAAGACAATACCTCGGCATTTAAACTATGCCAATCGGGCCGGTATGGTATTTATAATATAAAATTGATGAAATGCGGCGGCATCAGGGGCGCCTTCAAAATCGCGGCTGTAGCAGAACCTGCAAGCGCTGAGCTTTTCTGGGGTTGCAATGATGAAAGTATTGTGAGTATTGCCGCTGCGCTCCATGCCGCATTTTCATGTAAGCATACCCGTTATATAGATCTTGATGGCAGTTTTGACCTGGCAGAAGATATAGTTGAGGGTGGTTTTCTGGTAAAAGATGGCATGATGTCATTATCAGGAGGTGCAGGATTAGGAATTAAACGCATCTGCTGATAATGTTTGTGTTGTTTACTTTCTCATAAAAATAAAATATCTTCATAGCATACTGATCAATCATTTTAATCGTAACGACTATGCATCGCCGGGATTTCATCAGGCAGACTTCTGCAGCGGGTATTGCTTACGCAGCTTTCCCGATACTGCCTTCATTGCAGCAACCATCAAAATTTAAAACAGCAGTAATTGGCAGTGGCTGGTGGGGAATGAATATTACAAGAGAAGCTATAGCAGCAAGGCAATCTACTATAGTAGCATTATGCGATGTGGATGAGCGCAACTTAAAACCGGCCGCCGTTGAAGTAGAAAAACTATCAGGCGACAGGCCTAAACAGTATAAGGATTACAGGGAATTATTACAAAAGGAAAAGCCGGAAATAGTAATTGTAGCAACGCCTGATCACTGGCATGCCCTCGCAACTATTGACGCTATAAAAAGTGGCGCACATGTATATGTAGAAAAACCCATTTGCCATACCATTAATGAAGGTAAAGCAATGGTAAAGGTTGCAAGAGCATATGACCGTATTGTACAGGTAGGCACGCATCGCCGCGTTTCGCCGCATAATATATCCGGCATGGAATTTTTAAAGTCGGGAAAGGCCGGTAAAATAGGTATGGTAAGAGCGTTTGTGCATTATGGTGGCGGTGCCGGTAAAATTATTCCTGACGCAGAAGTGCCCAAAGAACTGGATTGGAATATGTGGTGCGGCCCTGCTCCAATGCAGCCATATAACCCAGCTATACATCCAAAAGGGTTCAGGCAATTTTTAAATTATGCCAACGGACAATTAGGAGATTGGGGAATGCACTGGATGGACCAGATACTTTGGTGGACTGAAGAAAAAGGCCCCAGGAAAATTTTCTCATCGGCTGCACGCCATATCCGCACAGACAATACGGATGCCCCGGATACACAAATTGTGGATTTTGAATTTGAATCGTTTACTGCAACATGGGAACACAGGTTATACGCTGCTAATGAAGCAGAAAAAACAAATATCGGCTGCTATTTCTATGGCACAGAAGGCACTTTTCACATGGGGTGGATTGATGGGTGGACATTTTATCCTGCTGATCCCAAAAAGCCGGTTCAGCACCAGGATGCCATATTACATACTGCAGATAAGCATAATATTCCTGAATTATGGGCCAACTTTATTGACTCGGTGAGGAATAAGAAAAGACCTGTCTGCGATATCGAAACCGGGCAACGATCTACCAATATGTGTTTACTGGGAATGTTATCCCACAAACATGGCAAGAGCATTGACTGGGATCCTGAAAAACAAATAATCCTGAACGATCCTGAAGCAGAAAAACTTCTGCAGAGAGTATACAGGAAACCCTGGGAATATCCCGTATAGTAAGATAAGGCTAAAGTTAATCCATCAATCTTCCACTACGGCCTCTTCTCCATACATCTGGCTTTTGTATCTTAAAGATGGAGAGGGAATAAATGTACCCAGTCCTAAATTATCCCATTTACTATCTACCGACGCAATGGTTTCAGCATTTGCTACAATAATATTCGGCCAATCTCTTTCAAAATCATCCAGCGCTTTGGTTTTTCGGGTACCATCAAGTCCTACACATGCAATCCGCTTACCTTTTAGTTCATCAATATACTCAACTAAATGATGATCTCTTTTAGGATCGAGGTTATTGCAAAAACGCCATAATGCCACAGGCAAATCATGGGGGTTTACATTATACTCAACATATAATATCATCTTTATCGCCTGCATACCCGGCACATTTTTACAAATGTTTTCATGAAGTTGGCTGATATGTCCTTTCCTATCCTTTTTAACCGCTACAATCAAGCAGGGAATATTAATATTTTGTAAGTCAACATTCGCCATCCTGATATCAGGATAATTATCCAGCAAAAATTTTTCTTTTACTTTTTCAACCGCAACATCATGCTCATACCTGTCATCCAGTTCCTCTGAAAATTTTCTTGTGCCATCAATACACATTTTTCCGCCAAAGCCGAGCTTGCTGCAGCTATGATCCAAAACATCCATAGGTCCATTTGAAAAAGAAATATCTGTTGCCACATTTAAGTTGGCAAACACCTGTTGTGCAAGCTTTTTGTAATCCTGTATATTGGTAAGCTCATCTGCAATAACCAGTATTTTATTAAACATCATTTGTCCTGCGCCCCACATAGCATACATTACTTTCTGCCCCTGCCCGGCAAACTCCTTTTTGATTTTTGCAATAACAAGATTATGAAATACGCCCTCGACAGGCATTTCCATATCAATGATTTCCGGTACCATCGTCATCTTGATCGGTGCAAGAAATATTCTTTCTGTCGCTTTTCCCAACCATGCATCTTCCTGCGGCGGAATACCTACAATGGTAGCCGGATAAACAGGTGATTTTTTATGTGTAATGCAGGTAACATGAAAGCGCGGATACCAATCGGGTAGCGAATAATAACCTGTATGATCTCCGAATGGTCCTTCCCAAATCATTTCTTCTTCGGGATCAACATATCCTTCAATTATAAAATCAGCATCTGCAGGTACTTCCAGTTCAGGCTGCGTAATACATTTTACAAGCTCTACCTTTTTCTTACGCAAAAATCCGGCAAGCATATATTCATCAACATTTTCCGGTAAAGGAGCAGTAGCAGCATATGCATACGCAGGATCACCACCAAGCGCTACCGCCACGGGCATTCGTTTACCTTCCGTTTTATAGCCATTAAAATGCTTCGCAGATACTTTGTGCTTATGCCAATGCATACCGGTAAGTGTTGGTCCAAAAACCTGCATACGATACATACCTACATTACGTATGCCTGTATGCACATCTTTTGTATGAATAATGGGCAGGGTTATAAAAGGTCCGCTATCTTTAGGCCAACAGGTAATAACAGGTAGTTTTCCGAGATCAGGATTATCAGTTATAACCACTTCCTGGCATTCTCCTCTCCCACTTTTTACTTTAGGCATCCACGATGCAAACTGCCCAAGTTTGGGAAGCATATTCAGCTTATCTAAAATCCCTTCTTTAGGTTTTGTCAACAATTTAAATAAGGCTTCAATTTCTTTAGCTATATCATCAAGATGCTGCACACCCAGCGCCATGCACATACGCTTTTCGCTGCCATAAGCATTCATCAATACAGGAAAATCAAACCCGGTATTCTCAAACAATAAAGCTTTCCCACCATTATTGCTTTTGCTTATGCGGTCAGTAATTTCTGCTATTTCCAGTTTGGGATCTACAAAAGCTTTTATCCGGACAAGTTCTCCGGCTTTTTCGAGAGCGTTAATAAAATCCTGCTGATTCCTGTATGCCATACTATTTATCTTATATCGCAAAGATAAAACACAAACCAGGCCGATCAGGATTTAAGCATGGATAAATATTTAAGAAAATCTTTCCGGAAACCTTTTTCTCCGGGCACAAAACTTAGATTATTCCAGTTATGATTGCCCTCTATTAATAAAGGCCCATTGTTAGTAACAGCAACATCCCAGCCTATTGACTTGTTTTCTGGCACAAGCCTTGCAGCATTTACTACAAGCTGCAAACATTCCTGCCAATATGGTATCTGAAATCCTTCAATCGGCTCATTGGTTACAGGATGGTTATATACATCAGGCTTCATCCTGTTTAAATATATCCCCGGTTTGTTGATTTTACCGGTTTGCAGGTCAATGGAGCAACCAAAATTTCTGCTGTAATTATCTGCTGATAAATTGTCAATATCGGAGTTTACGCTTACTCTTAAAAAGGCTAAAATTATGATCACTTCGCTTTCCAAATATTGAGTGACTATCCTGATCGTATTAAGTCCTGCAGAAGACATTCTCATCAGTGCATCGTGCTGTACAACGTAAGACTCAAGCAGATCAAAACCTTTACTTTGCATAAGAGCGAGCACTTCTTCTTTATTTCTATTTTCAATATCTATTATCTCAACTGCCTTACCGGCCTGACCGGTAGAATTTTTAATAACAACTTTGCATTTTACTTTGCTAAAAAAGTTTTCAGCAAAAGACGTGTCTGAACTCAGCTTAGACAGTGTAGCCCATTCCCTGCCGGTTAACCCTTCAAATTGTTCAAGAAATAATATTTTATTTTTTAGCACATTTCTGTATTTCTGGGGATTCATCGCCAACTGATATTCATACATAAACCCGGTACAGCTCCAATCTTCACGTTCAGATTCATCTAAATCATAAAAACGAAATGAAAAATAATCAAGTGGTGAAGCATTATATTTAAACACTGTATAAATCACCTGCCTGTAAAGGTAAAACGCCGAAACGCCTTTCTTTTCTTTTACATATCGCACATATTCTGAAAACAAAGTCCACGGGGTCTTCACTACGTAATATACCAAATAGAGTAGTCGTTTAACAATCATGTATTTATTCAATGTTGTATCTATGATCCAAATGAAAAATCCAATTAGTAAAATGCTTATTTATGAATCAAGATACATCTTAATCATAAACGCATAAATTTTTCATCAGGCAATTACATTCAGGGCTATAAATGGGGTAAAGCAAGATTCTTAAACAGAAGATAGTGGAATTCAATATTAAAGAGGTTGTATAGAACTATTAAAGCAATAAACCTTGCTGCAAAATAAAGTGTTTAATTAAAAAAAACAACAATTAATATACATTACGGGGGCATGCCAATCCCGGAGCGCTGCCCCCACCAAGGCGTCCCAGGGTACGATCTGACTTAAATAAGCGATAAGTAACAGTAATACCCGAAAAGTAATACCAGTCTTTTGTTTTTGGATTTCCCCTGACAGCACCTGCAGTAGGATATACAGGATTCCCGTTTTTTACTTCACCGCCCCTGTATGCAAGCTCAGCGGGTTTTGTGCCATGAGGACCTGATATCAGCACATTGTAATCAGCATAAGTGGTGCTCACATCATCAAGATAATCAGTAAACGTTTTATTAAAACGAAATTCCCATCCCAGCGTTACTCTCTCATTTACTGCAAATTTAACTCCTGCACCAAAAGGTAATGAAAACTGATCCAACTTATATCTTTGGCGCTCAGGATATTGTGGATATCCCTGTCCTTCGGTTCCATAAGGCTGTAACCACCTTCTTGAGCCCGAAGAATCTGTAGTATATGGAGAAAAATGAAAAAAAGAAATACCCGCGAAAACATAAGGTGTATATCTCTTTTCTAATACATCAAAAATATCATAAACAATGGTTGCACTTGCATCATAAACCCTGGAACCAAAATCAAGATTACGTTGCCTTTTAGCAAGACTTGAACTATATTTATCTGAGGCCTGAATCGTACCAACGGTAGCAAGCCCTCTTAAATAAACCTTATCCGTTATGGCAATATTTCCTCCTAAAGCAATAGCAGGTTTAGCCTGGGAAAACGTATACCCGTTTTCCTGCAATTCCCCCTGGTAGTTGGCCAGTCCCCCAAAAGCTTCAAAACTGAATCTTTCTATTACCTTTCTCACGAACCCCTGCGAATATATTTGCCCGTACGCAAAAAGGCAGCATGTTGCAAAAATGATTTTTTTCACTGGTTTTTGTTTTGATGATACGTTTACAATAACGTACAGGTTGGCAAAAAATTTAATAACAGAATAACAAAATATAATGCCAAAGTAAACTCAAAAACGGCATGTTAATTTGTTAATTTTGCTATCCCCTGAAAAAATCTCCCGAAAACCTGCTTTACCAAAGGCTTTGGGGATATTCTCCCCTGGCTACCAATGTGTTAATGCTGTTTTCTACTACAGGAGCATCCTCCTTATATGTTACGCCAAACCATTCAGATTGGGTTGGGATAACCTTCATTACACTGTCCGGCAGGGTTATAAATTTCGCCGCCACATCAACTACATATATTTCAGCTTTAGGCTGATGGAGATTCTTTTGAAGAAATTCTTCAAACATTTCTTTACAAATACTGAAAACGTATGGGGTAAAGCACCAGAAATTCATTGATACTTTTGAATCAGACGGCACCTCAACTTTTTTATCTCCGTCTTCATACACGATCTTATCTCCTTCAGCATATATTTTGGTACGCTCTGCTATGGCTACCAGATTACCTGATGCATCAACTTTACAAACACCACGGCTTACTGAACCATTATCAGATAATGTTTTTATTAACTCGTATCCAACTAAACCAAAAGTGTGATCATTTGCGCTTTCTGTCAAAAATTTATACGCTTTTTCAAAAGCATCCCTGCCATAAAAATCATCTGCATTAATAACAATAAAAGGTTCTTTTACCGCAGCGGAAGCACAAAGCACAGCATGTGCTGTTCCCCAGGGTTTGGTTCTATCTTGTGGAATGGCGTGCCCTTCAACAAATGAATGTAAATCCTGGAAAACATAGTCAATAGCAACTTTATCTTTCAGTTTAGGCTCAAAAATGGCTTTAAAATCTTCTGCAAATTCTTTCCTGATGATAAATACAACTTTTCCAAACCCGGCGCGTACCGCATCATAAATAGAATAATCCATGATGGTTTCTCCAGATGGTCCAAAACGCTGTATCTGTTTTAAGCTGCCATATCTTGAGGCCATTCCCGCGGCCATTATCACTAAAGTAGGTTTCATGTATTAATACAATTAAATGAATAAATACGCCAACTTACACAAGTTGTTTTATCGTGTCTTAATTTTTTGAGCAGCGAAAATAAAGAATAAAAGCCAATTGCTTATATATGTAACTTGTTTTTGCAGTTTGCTAAAATCCTGCAGTCACAAAAATCTAAAGTTTTTACAGGCTTAATATTTTTCCTTTTCTTTATTTATTAAAACTGGTGAATGCAACATACAGTTCAAAACATGGCTGCGCTTGAAATAGACGCAAAAGCATTTTTAGGCGAGGGTGCTATCTGGCATCCCCTGGAGCATGTATTGTATTGGGTAAATATTGAGGGGAAGACCTTGCACATATATGATCCTGCCACAAAAGAGCTTAAAACCTTTAATATGGGAGAGCGCATTGGCACTGTTGTTTTTGACAAACACGGAAACACCATTGCTGCGCTGCAAAATGGCATTCATACAATAGATATTCAAACCGGTGAACTGAGTTTGATTGTCAATCCTCTTCCTCATAAAGATATCAGGTTTAATGATGGTAAATGCGACCCGGAAGGCAGGTTTTGGGTTGGATCAATGCATATAAACCAGGTAGAGGGTGCCGGCTCATTATACCGCATGGATCATGACCTGGGTATACACAAAATACTTGATGGCATAACTGTGTCAAACGGGATTGTGTGGAGCCTTGATAAAAAATTGATGTATTATATTGACTCTCCTTTAAAACGGGTGGATGTATTTGATTATGAGAATGCAACAGGAAATGTACGTAACAGGAGAATTGCCTTTACAATACCAGAAGGCTTAGGCTCTCCTGACGGAATGACTATTGACAATGAAGGATACTTATGGATTGCTGTTTGGGGCGGTAGCTGCGTTGGAAAGTTTGACCCGCTGACAGGAGAAATGAAGCTGAAGATCACCGTTCCTGCTCCCCATGTTACTTCATGTGCCTTTGGAGGAAATGATATGGATACACTTTATATAACAACTGCCCGTGAAAATCTTACTGAAGATGAATTAAGAAAATATCCGTTAAGTGGCTCGGTTTTCTCCGCAAAACCCAATAGCAAAGGCATACCTGCCCATTTTTTTAAAGGAGCAGTGTAATACAAACATTATGCGCTTCCGTAAGTTGAATTAGACTGTGGAATGTATATAGTTATGCAGCTGATCAATGGTTTCCTGTTGCGCAAGTATGGTTTCTTTTACTATATCAAGCACAGAAACAACGCCATAAAATTCATTATCAACAAATACAGGCAGGTAGCGGATATTATGCGCTGTCATTATTTCCATACAGTCTTCGAGTGTGTGATCCGGCGTTACTTTTGGAAGATGCTCCAGCATAATTTCACTAACAGGGGTATCACTGGAAGATTTTCCAAGCAGGATAACTTTACGGGCATAATCCCTTTCTGTGGCTAAACCACAATAATTGCCATCAAAATCAACCACGATCACCGAACCAATATTTTTTTCTGACATGATTCTAAGCGCTTGTAAAACAGTAACATCAGGAGTGATTGTGATGTTATGACGCCCCTTGCGTTGAAAGATATTGGCAACCGTTCTCATTTTTACAGTTTTAGTTTATAATATGATTGATTAGCTCTCAAAAGATACGATATTTTTTTTTATAACATTTCAAAATGTTTCTAAAAAAATGTTTTTACCAAACAATAACTTCTTCTGACACAAGTTTATATAGTGGTTGCTCAAGACAGGCTTTAGTGTTTTGAAAAAAACCAGGAAAATCAATATCCCTGATGATGAAGACCAACTATATCCTGGCCTTAAAGGCGCTATTTGTGTATGTATGCGGAAGAGACAAGACCTCTTTTTCCCGGTTAAATATTTATAAACAGTATTTTGCTTCACGGTATTTTCAAAAATCATTACAGTTTTTTTTGGTATTGCTTTCTTTCAGTGCAATACCTCAACATATGTATGCTGCTGTTGACAGGGGAATTTCCATCAGTGTAAATAATCCTTCTGCCCCTGCGGGCAATAATGTAGTTTTTACATTAACCGCAATAAACAACGGCACCAGCCCCGCAACCGGGGTTACCGTAACTGATATACTACCTTCCGGTTTCACTTATCTTTCATCATCAGCCTCCCAGGGAACATATGATAATACAACAGGCATATGGAGTGTTGGAGCACTGGCTGCCGGCGATGATGCAACGCTAACAATAACGGCTACTGTAAATGTAGCCGGCTCATATCAAAATACGGTTTCCATTTCCGGAACTGAAGCGGACACTAATAACAGCAATGACAATGCATCTGTAACAGTAACTCCCTCGGTTAGTCAACCGGTATTTGCAGCAGGCAGCAGCTCTTCACGCTGCCAGGATACCGGCAGAATTACATATAGTGCAACAGCAGCCAATTCAACCGGAATAACCTATAGTATCTCACCACTTTCCGCAGGATCAATTAATGCGATGACAGGCGAAGTAATATGGAGTGGTACCTTCAGCGGAACGGCTACCATCTCTGCCAGTGCGGCCGGCACCAATGGTCCCTCCGGAAATACGCATACCGTAACCGTAAACCCGTTGCCCACCGCTTCCATATCATACGGAGGTGTTCCATATTGCAGAACCGGCACAGTTGCAGTAATGCTTACCGGTCAAACCGGCGGTTCTTACAGTTCCACCACAGGATTAAGCATCAATTCATCCACCGGTGAAATAAATTTGGCCTCCTCTACAGCAGGTACATATAATGTTACATACAGTTTCAGTAACGGCAATTGCAATAACAGCACAGATGCAACTATCATCATCAATGATATACCCTCTGTAGTTATTACTGAGCCGGCGCAGGTTTGCAACCCGGCTACCATAGACATTACAGGAAGTAACATTACAACCGGAAGCACTGCGGGACTAACGTATACCTATTTTTTGAACGATGCTGCCACCATTGCATTAACCCATCCTGAAACAGTAGCTGAAACAGGAACATACTATATTAAAGGTACCAACAGCAGTGGATGCAGTGATATACAACCTGTGCAGGTGACTATAAACAATATTGCTGCAACCTTAACAAGCAGTGCCGGCGCTGTTATACAGGGAAACAATTTTACACTTACAACAGGTGCCGATACAGACTATGAAATAATCTCATGGTCGCCAACTGCTTTATTTGCTGACCAAACAGCAAAAACCCAAACAGCAACGCTTAAAGATTCCTCAACAACTTTTACTGTGATCGCTGTTTCAGAAGATGGTTGCAGAGATACAGCTACGGTGAAAGTGGCGCTTGCCGGAGGTGCTAAAGACTTGTTTATACCTAACGCGTTTACCCCTAACCGCGATGGTAATAATGATGCATTTAAAGTTTATGGCTCAACAATCATAGGTGCGGAAATAAAAATTTATACGCAATGGGGAGCACTTGTATACGAAACAAATGACAACACCAAAGGTTGGGATGGCACAAGCAAAGGCGTAGCACAACCTGTTGGAACATATATATATGTTGTAAAAATAAGGACCAGCGACCAGGATACATTTTTGAAAAAAGGAACCATAAACCTAATACGATAAACTTTTTGAGATGAGAAGCATATTGAGGAATATATTGTTAATGTGGATGCTGTTGATGAGCAGCCGGGCCATAAGCCAGGTAGATCCTCATTTTTCACAGTATTTTATTCAGCCGATGCTGCTTAACCCTGCACTAACAGGTGCTATTGAAGGAGATTATCGTGTATCGGCCATTTGGCGAAGCCAGTATGAAAATACTTTCACCACGGCTGGTGTATCGGCAGAAATGGTGACAAACAAAAACATAAATCTTGGTATTAATATACTCAATCAATCTTCTTCTGACAAAGCATATAATTTTTCCAATGCTTACCTGAGCGCGGCATATACCGGGGCAAGATTTGGAAATCATTACATGGTGATGGCTATGCAGGCGGGCTTTATAAACCGCAGGTTTGATGTAAGCAAATTGCAGTTTGGCGACCAATGGACTGCAGGCATTGGATACGATCACAATACCACATCAGCAGACGCATTCAATCGCCCATCTGTTTTTACATTTGACGCTGGGGCAGGCGCTTTGTATTATGATGCTACGCCCGATAAAAAAATAAATCTCTTTGCAGGATTTTCAGCATATCATTTAAGCCAGCCGAAAGATCCGTTCATTTCAGGTTCAGGAGAAAAGCACCTGTTGCCCATCAGATATAGCGCACATGCAGGAGCTAGAATTATACTGAATGATTTCTTCAACATTGTTCCCAACATTCTGTATATGCGCCAGGGAAATAGTGAAGAAAAAATGGCAGGGGCATATGTACAAATTAACGCAAGCGAAAATGTTGACCTTATGGTTGGCGCCAATATGCGTTTTAATGATGCACTTTCGCCCTTTGCAGGTTTTTATTATAAAGGGCTAACCGTAGGCATGAGCTACGACACCGGTATTTCAACAAAAGATGCTATGACCATAAACCGGAATAGCGTGGAAGTGTCTCTTTCCTATACCTGGTGGCGAAAAAATTCCATGCAGACCAAACCATTTTTTTGTCCGCGCTTTTAAACCTATATCATGTTTACAATACCATATAAAATATTTCTGCTAAGATTGTTTGCGGTACTGGTAATGATGCCGGCAATAAGTGCTATGCCGCAATATGCTTCAGCGCAAAACAATGTTCGCGGGTACTATGTTAAAGCCGAACAATTATTTAAACAAAAAAAATACTACGAGGCTATTCAGTATTATGAAAAATACCTCGGCGAAGAAGTGTCAATAACCGCAAGATCTAATCCATTTGCCGTACAAAAAAAGATCAAAGGCAAATCCAATCTGAGCACACGCAACGAGTCGGTTTATCATCTTGCAGAAAGCTACCGGCTTTGCAACAATTATACAAAAGCAGAAAAATGGTATAAAGAGGCTACCGGTTTTGATAAAAGTGCATACCCTGAATGCCTTTACTGGTATGCTGTTACACTCAGGGCAAATCAAAAATACGATGATGCCCTTACCGCATTTACCGCATTCAGGGAGTCTTATACAAATATGGACAAGCTTTTAACCGGTGCAGACAGGGAGCTTGAAAATTTAAAGTTCATCAAACAACAGCTGGCAAAAGAAAAACAAACCTTTACTGTTACTCCCGTACAGATGCCTGAAAATATATCGGCATATGCTATGAACTACGCTGCTGAAGACAAGACAGCATTTACATCCATAAAAAGCGATAGTAGTTCAAATGATAAAACATTAACGTATGCAGTAAGCTTATATGAAACTTCTTTTGATGGCTCAAAGATTGAAAAAACTGAAAAAATAAATTTCCCTGAAGAAAAAGGTTATCATAATGGTATGGCAACTTTTGATACAAAGGGAAAAACAATGTTCTTTACGAGATGGAAAGTTGAAAACGGTAAAACTATTTCATCCATTTACAAGTCTAAAAAAACAGATACGGGCTGGACAAAGCCAGTGAGCTTAGGGCAACCGGTAAATGTTGAAGGATCAAATACAGCTCAACCATTTATTACCGCAGATGATAAGTATTTACTTTTCTCTTCTGATCGGGCCGGTGGTATTGGGAAATTTGATCTGTGGTTTGCGCCGCTCGACAGTAATTTAAATCCCCTGCTGGTAACCAATATGGGTAATATTGTAAACACTGCAGAAGATGAGCTTGCGCCCTCTTATCATCAAACCAGCAGAACACTTTTGTATTCAAGCAACGGGCTCACCGGCATGGGTGGTTTTGATATATATTCTGCAAAAGGAGATTTTCAACTTTCTAACTGGGATAAGCCCAAAAATGCGGGGTATCCCATCAATTCATCAAAAGACGATCTGTACTATATAAGCACCGATGAAGATAATCTTTGGAATACGGGAATATTAAGTTCCGACAGGAATAGCGAATGCTGCCTGGATATGTTTGCCGTAAGACAGGATAATAAGCAAATTATTAAAGGATTGGTCATTGATTGTAAAAGCGGATTACCATTACCAGGCGTTTCTTTATCTATACGAAATGCTAAAAGAATTTCAAGAAACTTTATTACGCAGAACACCGACTACAATGGCAATTATAGCTTCAGCCTGAATAATGCCTCAAGATTTGAAATTACTGCCAACAAAGAAGGCTATGAACCGGTTGAACAAAGCTATACGATATACTTTGATTCCGGAACAGATACGATCCGCAATGCGGTACTTTGCCTGTCAATGGTTAAAAGCATAAAAGATATTGCCGTACAAAACGCTATTGATGTATTGAATGAAAGCTCCACCATAGCTAAATTCCCCTACAATAAATCATCGTTGGTAAAAGGTGCTCATTACGAGCTCGATTCACTCGTATCACTTATGACCAATAACCCTTACATAACCATAGAAGTTGGAGGATACACTGACAGCAAAGGTTCAGAAGAATACAATCTCCGGCTTGCCCAAAAACGTATTGATGCATGTATCAAATACCTTGTGTCCAAAGGTATAGCCAGAAGCAGGCTTATCGGCAAAGCCTATGGAGAATGCTGCCCGCTCGAACCTGAAACCATGGATGGTGTGGATAATCCTGCTGCTCGGGAAAGGAACAGAAGGGTTGAATATAAGCTGATTGAAAAAGAATAATAACAATAAAGGGTAGCAAATATTAAACAGGCGGTTATTAAAAGTGTACTTATTTATTCATAAGTTAAAAATATGAACAATGAACGAAGCACTTTTAATAATACTTATACTGATAACAGGCGTAACTTTTTTCAACCTGACAAAAAAAATTGGCATTGCGGCGCCGGTTCCCGTTCCCATATCCTATCCGAACGGGCTTGCTAACTACCCGGAGAATCTTACAAAAGTTATCTACTCGGGAATAAGTGAAGAAGCAAATACAATGTATAGCAATCTCTGGTCTGTTACCGCTACTGCAGACGTAAGCGCCTCTCCTGTATCAAATAAAATAACGGTAATTTATCACCAGTACAAAAAAGCATGTCACATTCCGGTTTACAGCAACAGAAGTATTGACGAAGCGCAAACCAATATAGATACTATTCCCCCTGATGCGGATGTATGCGTGGCATCTACCATCAGCGATATGCAATACAGGCATGTTTTACTGGAGCAATACTAGTGCACGTTAAGTTTATCATGTCGCATATGGTCGTTAAAAGTGAAATGTAAGACTTGTCTGCCGGCAGCTGCAGGCGTGAGATACTCACGTTATCGTCTGACGTTTCACAATTAACTTAACACCGGTAGCATAAAAAATCATCAAAAAACAATAGCATTAAAGTTGCCCGTTCCGCATTACCGGGGAACCTGGAAAGTAAGCGGTTGCTTACGATAAGCCTTTACATTATGTCCATCCATATATGCAGGATTCCATTTAGGAGACTTTTTGATAATTCTAATTGCCTCTTCATCAAGAGAATACTCAACGGATTGCACCACTTCTACATTTGTTACGTTTCCTTTTGAATCAACTATAAATTCAACTACCACTGTTCCGGATTTACTGAGTTTATTTGCCCGCTCGGGGAATGTAATATTTTTCTGAATAAATTTTACCCAGGCTTTTTCTCCCCCGTCAAATGAAGCTTCTATTTCATCTTTAACCACGCGGTTATTCCATTCCCGTTCTTTCTCCTCGTTTGCCAGCCTGATTGCCGTAGTATCCATGCGTTCAAGCAACTTCCCTTTATCGTATTTTTCTTTACGAAATAAGGTAGAAGAATCCGTCATATAATACCACCAGTTATTTTTCTTTCCTTCGTATGTAGTTCCGGATGAATCTATTTTTCCATCCCCTCCAAAAAAGATGAACGATCCATGAGGTATTGTTCCATCTTTATCTTTATATGTTTCAATAGTCATCAATGGCCCGTCAAAATGATAGTATTTCCATTGATACGCGGTATCGCTTAACTTACGCAAACAGCCCAGGTATTTTGCCTGCTCAATTTTACAGGCTTTCCAGTTTTCATCAAAAACATAAAGGCTTACGTTGTTATCTTTTTGTGCGAACAAACAGACAGTTAAAAACAGGGCAGTTAAAGTAAACAGTGTTTTCATAATAATTTTAATTGAAGCGAAATAAAGGAATCAGATATGGAAATTTGAGAAAAGTGTTGAACATGTTATTTGTACAATATCAAAATGCCTCACTCTTTTATCTCTACCGAAGTTCTTAATATTCACCCGGCTGTAAACTGCTTTCCTTTAAAGTATATTTACGATCTATGCGATCAAGTAAAATATAAAGGGAATCATTATTTTCATCTGTACCAGATAAAATAATACGCTGACCATCAAGAGTGTCATATTTTAGTACCATTCTTTTTCTGACTTCATCATTCGCAGGCTCTGCATATTCCTTTATTCTTCTTGTAGTCACTGCTTTTGGATTTATTTTATATACTTCATTACCAATATTAGCCAGTGCTTCTTTGGGTATCCAGTTATACTGGTCATACGCTTCACTTTCTGTATCATCCTCTCCGCCATAAATTATTTTATTTTGCTTTTTTACATTCCACGTGGGTCCAACTGCACCTCCAACTCCGGCAGCACGGTTTCTTGCTATTGGCAAAGGAGTATATTTATCCTGTAAATACAGGGTTTTATTAATTTCATCTGCAAGATAATGAAATGCTCTTTGCCCCCCGGCTATTGCTGTAATTTCAAAAGTACGATCAATATCTCTTTGTGAATCGCCTCCGCCATTAGAAAGGTCGAGAGGCAATGGTTTATTAACTTTGAACGTAAGTGTTGGCCATTTCTCAAATGTAACATCCTGCCACCGCACACTATCCAGCGGCGAATAAGGAATTATTTTATCATTAAGCCTGAACTCCGTTACTGTATAATTACCCCTGAGCTCTTTTACTCCGGCTGCAGATGGCAATTTATAAGGGTCATATCTCCAATTAATATACTGGAGATAAAAAAACAAAGGGAGAAAAATAAGAATAGTAACAGTTTTTATACCAATACGCGCCCATCGCTGCCATACTTTGGAAAATGCCGGATAATAATTAACCGGCACCGTAAACTCTTCTTTTATGAACAGTTTATAAATTTTAGGAACATCTGCTATCAGCAGAAAAGCTGCAAGCAATACAAAGTATGAACTATATACGTGCACACCGCCACTATAAGCTACATTTACAATTACGATATCTCCGAGTGCGGCAAACAACAAAACAGAGCCCAGTGTTGTAGTTCGCCGGAATAACAATAATGTACCTGCACCCACTTCTACAACGCCTGCAAATATTTGATACCATGGTGCAATGCCGACTGATAACCAGTAAATTTTCTGAGCCGTTATATCACCAAAATCAGCATTTAGCATGCCGAGCGATGGAAAAGGCATCTGCACCGGAAATACTTTTGTAAATCCAAACCCTATTATTCCTATACCAGCCCGGTAACGTACCAATGTCCTCAGCCAATAATAAAGAGTATTGTATTCCTCACGGTCTTTCCTTAGCAGGCGTACAACAACAGTCCATAAGAATCCTGCATTGATTGCAGCAATAGCTGTAATGAGCCAGTTTGCATAACCACCCAATGATTTACCCAAAAAAGAATCTCCAAAAAAATTAATACCTGACCCAAACCTCGCTATATCATATAAGTCCCGATAATTAAGGCTGCTCCAATCTATATTGAGCACCAGTTTAAACCATTCAGGGTTATTGGGAATACAGATAGCAACAAGAAAAATGAGCCCGATGCGAAACAAAATTTTTTCATACTGCTTCCATGGACGTAAAGCTGTTGTTTTTATTTGCTCACTTCCTGTCTCTAATGCTCTTTCGTATTCATCAGCATCAATCCTGTTAGATATTTTCATTTTGTCTATCTTATTTCCAGATGACATGCTATTTGTTTTGAATTGAATTATTGGGTTACAGTTTCAGCTTCCTGCCACGTTTCTGCTTTTGAATAACTTTCAATAAATATTTTTTATCTACCCTTCTTAATGTGGCAAAAACAGAATCTTTATTCTGATCAATTCCTGCCAAAATAAATGTTGAATCATCGGGGTTTTCATACCTGAAAACAAGTGTTTCGTCTTTATAATTGGGATTGCGGTTTTGAAGCGTTAAAATATGGTTAACTGAATCAGCTTCATAACTGTAATAATGTCTCCCCGCTGAACCCTGTAGTTCATATATCCTGTTATTATTTTCTTTATAAATTCTATTAATATTGGTTGAATCAATTATTACCTCCCTGTTGGAAGCGATACTGATTGTATTCCAGTTCTCAAAAACAACATCCCTCCATCGTTTTGGATGTGTTTCAGAATAGGCAATGGTATCTTTGTTTAAAATAAATTCCTCCACATTATAGAAACCGCTGGACCCCGGCAAGCCTTTGGTAACAGGAATCTGGTAATTATCATAATAGTATCCATTGCGCGTTTTAAAGCCATATATAATAACAAAAAACAAAATAAAACCAGCTTTCAATGTCCACCTCCCATATTTCTGCCAACGCACATTAAATACTGGTTTGAAATAATTGGGGGCTGTAGGTTTTTGAAATATCAGGAGCTGTACTATTCGTTCCAGATCAAATAAGAGAATAAAAAAAGACATACTAAGCAAGAAAAGACAATACACATATTCTCCACCTTCGTAAGCAAGATTAGACATGAAAACATTTCCCGCAAAAATGATAATAAGAAACGCAGCAATAGAAGCTGTTTTACGATACAGTAATCCAAGCGCCAACATTATTTCTGTAAATCCGAGAAATGATTGATATGCTGGCACAATACCGAGCGTTAATGAAAATAATTTCCACAGATTAAAGTCGCCATAACTTGTATTTAGATTACTTATAGAAGGATAAGGAGCCAGCATTGGAAACAACTTAATAAATCCATATGCCAGTAAAGCAACAGCTAACCTGAATCGTAATAATACACGTAACCAGTAATATAAAATTTTAAAATCGCGATCTTTATTTTTATCTGTCAGCCACCATATTGTTGCAATAACAGTTGCTATCAATAATACAATTCCCCAATCGGCAAAACTTTCACCGCCAGCCACAAACTGAGGCATGTAATGAGCAAGATTAAAAATATCTCCATAATACAGGTGCAGCCAGTTAACCGAGAAGATATATCTGTAAAATTTCCAGTCTACTGGTATTATCTGAAGTATGAAATAAACAAAAACAATTCGAAACACAGCTTTTTGAAATCTGCTCCATATAAGTCTCTGGTTCTTGGGGTTTAGGGACATAACGTATTGATTAAACTGATACTGTTCAGGGTTACTAAAAGGTTTAAAATTTTTATCTTTCTGTTGCCACAACAAAATGGGATTACCATTGGTCTGTACCTAAGGTTTAAAGATAATATTTTGTCTGGAAAAGTAATACCAAACGCGTTGCCGGGTAAAAATCCGTCATTGTTCCTTGTATCGCACGCTTCAAAAAGTATTAACTATCAATATTATAAATCAACTATTTCACTGCTTTATCAACATTACATTTTCTATCTTTACCAATCCAAACCAGACACATCATCAAATTCTTAAATCATGAAACACTTGCCATTATTAAGACATTTTATTGTTGTTGCTGCGCTCATAACATTTTTCGGTTTTGATGCTCCGCTGAAAAGTATTTCTCCATTGAATGGTGCGTGGAGCATAACGGATAATAATAACACTACCTCCCTGTTGATAAGTGATGGTTATTGCATGATAACCACCTATGATAAAGATGGCAAAAAATTCATCAATACCTGGGGAGGGAGTTTTACCGTTGCCGGCAACCAGGTAAAGCTTAATGTTGAATTTAACAGCGATGATAAAACACAGGTAGGAAAAAGCCTGGCGTATACTTATTCTGTCCGGAATAATACCTTAATAACTGATGGAAACGGCGAACGGGCTGAATGGAACAGAGTGGATGATGGGAAAAGCCCACTTGCCGGCAACTGGCGTATTACACAGCGCAAACAAAACGACAAAATGGCTGATATGCCCTTAAGATCCAGAAGAACATTAAAACTACTTACAGGCACCCGTTTTCAATGGGCCGCCATAAATATAGAAACAGGAGAATTTTCAGGCACAGGTGGAGGAACCTATACTTTTACCAACGGCAAATACGCTGAACATATTGAATTTTTCTCCCGTGATAATTCAAGGGTGGGAGCATCATTAAGCTTTGATGGAAAAATTGAAGACGGGAATTGGATCCATTCAGGATTGAGTTCAACAGGACAACCCATTTATGAAATATGGTCGAGATTTAAATAGTTTGTGGTTTGTGGTTTATAGTTTATAGTTTATAGTTTATGGTTTATGGTTTGTGGTTTATGGTTTGTGCCTTGTTTACAATTTGAATTGTGGCGTAACCCAACCTCAAACCATAAACCACAAATTACAAACCTTATACCCCACTTCTCAATATCCCCAGTTCCAAACCTCTTAATTCTGCCAATCCGCGTAAGCGGCCGATGGCTGAATAACCCGGGTTATTTACCTTACCCATATCATCCAGCATCTGGTGACCATGATCTGGCCGGAACGGAATATGCAATGAAGATAACTGTTGTACATTCAGCAGTGCTTTCATTACCGCATACATATCCGTATCGCCATCCAGGTGGTCTGCTTCATAAAAATTGCCTTCTTTATCCCTTTTGGTATTACGCAAATGGGCAAAATGTATTCTCGTATTTACCTCGTTGATCATATCAGGTAAATCATTAGCCGGGTTTGCGCCTAATGAACCTGTACAAAAACAAATGCCATTTGACGGAGCGTTCGAAAATGAAATGATATCCATCAGGTCCTGCCTGTTGCAAACGATTCTTGGCAATCCCAGTATATCAAAAGGAGGATCATCTGGGTGTATTGCCAGCTTTAAACCAAGCTCCGCGGCAACAGGGGCTACTTCCTGCAGAAAATATGCAAGATTTGATTTAAGTGCCTTCCTGTCAATATCTTTATACTTCTCCAGCTCTTTTTTCATGCCCGCGGTTGTTCTTTTTTCTTCGCCGGGAATTCCGAATAAAACAGTATCTATCAGCGCGTCTTTCTGAGCAGGGGTAAGATCATTATTCTTTTGAGTTGCTTTAGCCACTACCGCTGCAGGATAATCATTTTCTGCATCTTTTCTGCCCAGCAGATAAATATCAAACAAGGCAAGATCACTCCAGTTAAAATACAATGCCTGCGATTCATCTGCCATCGGGTAATAGATATCCGTACGCGTCCAGTCGTTAACAGGCATAAAATTATATGTGATGATCTTTACGCCACAGGCTGCAAGATTAGCAAGCGATTGTTTATATTTTTCAATATATAGTTTATAGTTGCCGGTTCTTTGCTTAATATCTTCATGTACCGTCAGGCTTTCAACCACACTCCATTCAAAACCGCCTTTTTTTAATTCATCAATCCGTTTATTGATTTCTTCTTTCGTCCATAATTCACCATGAGGAATATGGTGCAATGCCGTTACAATACCCTGTGCGCCTGCCTGTTTAATGTCCCTGAGCGATACGGGGTCGTTTGGTCCGAACCAGCGCCAGGTTTGCAATAGATTTTTTGAGTACATGCTGAAAAATTGAGTTTGCAAAGTAGGGTAAAAAAGTCAAAAGCGAAATATTGAATATTGCTTTTTGACTACCGTTGTTTTGGGCGGGGCAGATGTGTATATTACAATAGAAATGAAGAATATATACCTGCTACCCGTAAATCTCACAAATAATAACCAAAATTGTATAATGCTTCCTTCCCCATTCTTTGCCAATTTTGCATTATTAAAAATAATAACAATGAATAACGATACTACAAACCTTCAGTTCAAAACAAATATTAATTGCAGCGGTTGCATAGCTTCGGTAAAGCCATTTTTGGACAAAGCTGAAGGCATCACCCAATGGGATGTAAACACTACAGATAAGAATAAAACCCTTACTGTTAAATCAGAAGGCATAACAGTGCAGCAGGTAATAGACACAGTACAAAAAGCAGGCTTCAAAATTGAATCTATTAATCAATAAAATTACTTTTATGAAAAGGCTTCTTTTAGCAGCATGTGTGCTGCTTTTTGGACAAACCGTATTTGCACAGGATGCAGACGATCTCCTGACCAGTTACTTTTCCATAAAAAATGCATTGATAACGGCTGATAGTAAAGCTTCTTCCAAAGCCATAGAGGATTTTATTGAAGCAATAAAAGCCGGTAAAGATTTTACACAAAAAAATGATTTACTGAAAACTGCGGATGCAATGGGCAGATCAACTGATATCGAAAAGCAAAGAGTAGCATTCGAAAAGGTTTCAATTACTATGTGGGAGATAGTAAAACAATCAGTTCCGTTAAATCAGGATGTATATTATCAATATTGCCCTATGAAAAAAGCTTATTGGCTGAGTAATGAATCTGCTATCAAAAACCCATACTACGGATCAAAAATGCTTACATGTGGCAGTGTGAAAGATAAAAAATTAAATGGAAAGGAGTAAGGTTATGGGAACCTGATCGATCCACTATGTTCAAGCCTCAAAATAAAAAGCAGGCAAATTATTGGTAAGGTATTGAAGCATATACAAAATGATTTAAAATATTCATAGTATGCGGCGTCTTCCTATGGCATTATTACTCTCGTTTGCCATTATGCACGGTTTTTCGCAAAAGCTTATTCATTACGATTTAACTATAAAAGATACAGTCGTAAACTATACAGGAAAAGTGCGCAAAGCAATTGCAGTAAACGGGCAACTGCCGATGCCTGTTTTATATTTTACGGAAGGTGATACTGCCGAAATATTTGTACATAATCTTATGCACCATGAAACTTCACTCCACTGGCATGGCCTGCTTGTGCCTAATGAGCAGGATGGGGTTCCTTATCTTACAACTGCAGCTATAAAACCACACAGCACGCATAAATATAAATTTGTGCTCCGGCAATCAGGCACATATTGGTATCATTCTCATACCATGTTACAGGAACAGGTGGGTATGTACGGCGCTATTGTAATTTACAAGCGCACTGAAAAGCCAAAGCATGAAGAAGTATTATTGCTGAGTGATTGGTCTGACGAAAACCCACACCAGATTGAGCGTTCGCTCCATTATGCTACAGATTGGTATATGATCAGGAAAAACGCTGTACAGAGCTATGTTGAAGCCATTAAAGAAAAACACCTGCAAACAAAACTGGGCAATGAGTTTAAGCGTATGCATGCAATGGATGTAAGTGATGTATATTATGAAGCTTTTACAGTCAACGGGAAAAAAGCAGAAGCCCGTTTAATATACAAAGCCGGAGACAAAATCAGGCTGAGGATTATCAATGGAAGCTCAAGCACTTATTTCTGGCTTAATTATGCAGGCGGAAAAATAACCGTAGTAGCTTCAGATGGGATAGATGTGCAACCGGTAGAAGTGGACCGGCTTATTGTGGCTGTTTCTGAAACCTATGATGTGGAGATTACTATACCGGAAGCTGATAAGTCGTACGAGTTTACCGCTACATCAGAAGACCGTATCGGGCAAGCTTCCTTTTGGATAGGAGGAGGAGAAAAAATATATCAGCACAAAATGCCCCCGCTAAACTATTTTGAAGGGATGAAGATGATGAATGACATGATGACCCCGGGTGGAAATATGAATGATATGGGTATGAACATGAGCCTGCAACAGATGGATATGAACTTGGTAATGTACAGGGAGAAGTATGATACACTCACCACACTTAATTACGGAATGCTGAAATCTACCGTAAAAACAACTTTGCCTGATAAGCCATTCCGTGAACTGCGTTTTGAACTAACGGGTAATATGAACCGCTATGTGTGGACAATGAATAATAAAACTGTTTCTGAAAGTGATAAGGTACTTATAAAAGCAGGCGAAAACATACGTATCATTCTCACCAATAATTCAATGATGCGCCACCCCATGCATTTGCACGGACATTTTTTCCGGGTAATGAATGAGCATGGAGCATATGCTCCATTGAAAAATGTGCTGGACATTATGCCAATGGAAACCGACACACTGGAATTCAATGCCTCGGAGAAGTATGGCGACTGGTATTTCCATTGCCATATTTTGTATCACATGATGGCAGGTATGGGCAGGATATTTAGTTATGAAAACGCTCCTCCTAACCCGCAGATACCCGATGCCAGGGCGGCTTTGAAAAAAGTTTATGCTGATGACAGAAGGTTTTTCATGGGTGCTGAGATTGGACTGGAAAGCAATGGCAGTGACGGAGAGGTAACGCTGATGAATACACGCTGGAAACTAAGTACAGAATGGCGTTTAGGCTTAAACAACAGGAAAGGTTATGAAACCGAAAGTCATTTCGGAAGATATATTGACCGCAACCAGTTCTTGTTTGGATATATAGGTTGGGACTGGCGATACCGCAGTGAAGAACATGGTAAGAATATCTTTGGCGCGTCAAATACAAAAAACACCAGGCATGTAGCTCATATCGGCTTGCAATACACATTGCCATTTTGGGTTGTTACAGATGTGTCTTTAGACCATACAGGCTATTTCCGCGTGCAATTTAAAAGGGAAGATATTGCCATCACCAGGAGGCTGCGGTTATGGGGTATGTGGAATACAGATAAAGAATATGCTGTCGGTACAAGATATATTATCACCAAATACCTTTCAGCTTCCGCGCATTATGATAGTGATATGGGGATAGGCGCAGGTGTAGCAATAACTTATTAAAGTGCGAAAAAATAGTAAACAGGGCACAATAGTGCTATACTATATAAGGTACAGGTTATAGGCTGTATATCCTATTCCTTAAACCTTATCTTATCTCCCCTACCCTTTTTCTAAATCAATTCCTTCAGCTTTTCCACCACCACATCCACTTCCTCTTTGGTATTATATTTTGAAAAAGAAAACCGAACCGCTATTTTGTTGGGATTGTTATTGATCGCTCTTATTACATGAGAGCCCTGGTCGGCTCCGCTGGTGCAGGCACTTCCGCCTGATGCGCAGATGTTATTGATGTCAAGGTTAAATAACAGCATTTCCGACTTTTCCGTTTTTGGAAAAGAAACATTCAGTACAGTATATAAACTTTTGCCAAACACATCTCCATTAAAAGAAACATCTTTTATATTTTGCTTTAGTTTATCAGCCATGTACAACTTTAATGACTTTATTGCCGCACTATCGTTCTGATAATTAGCTGTAGCCAGTTCAAGTGCTTTGGCAAAACCCACAATACCATATAAATTCTCGGTACCTGCTCTCATGTTCCTTTCCTGCGATCCACCATGTATATAGGGATGTATCCTTACGTTTTCGTTTATATACAGGAGCCCTACTCCTTTGGGTCCATGAAACTTATGCGCTCCGCCTGTTATAAAATGTACAGGAGTATTGCGCAGATCAAACGGGTAATGTCCTACAGTCTGCACTGTATCAGAATGAAATATTGCACCGTATAATTTGCATAAATTTCCCACCGCATGTAAATCAAGCACATTCCCAATCTCATTATTGCCGTGCATCAAAGTCACCAATGTTTTGGCTTCGCTGCCGGCAAGCAACTGCTCAAGATTATCTATATCAATATGACCATCAGGTAATAGCTTTACAAAAACAAGTTCAGCTTCTCCCCTGTTGCGCAAATATTCTACGGTGTGTAATACCGCATGATGCTCCACGGCAGAAGTAATGATCCTTGTGCAACCTAAATCTCTTACAGAAGCAGTGATAGCTGTATTAGAACTTTCGGTTCCCCCACTGGTAAAAAATATTTCTGCAGGATGAGCATTTAAAATTTTAGCCACAGATTTCCTTGCATTTTCAATAGCAAGCCTGCTCTCCCTGCCATAGGAATATATCGAGGATGGGTTACCAAATTTTTCCCTCATATAAGGCAACATTGCTTCAAGCACATCATTACTTAAAGCGGTAGTAGCCGCATTATCAAAGTAGATTCTCTTTTCCACAGCAAAATATTATATACCAAAAAACTACGAAAGGCTATTTCAGCTCTTTAATATCACGCATAAGCCTCAACGCTATATTATTAGCAGTTGACTCAAAATTACTTTCGGCGTAGATGCGTATAATAGGTTCAGTATTACTGGTGCGCAGGTGAACCCAGTCATTATCAAATTCAATTTTTAATCCGTCTTCTGTATTTACCGGGTGGCTTTTATATTTTGTTTTTATCTTCTCAAAAACATCTTTTACGTCAACGTCCTGCTCCAGTTCAATTTTGTTTTTACTGATAAAATAATCAGGATACGTACCCCTTAACTGCTTTATGCTTTTTTGTGCATTGGCAAGATGTGTAAGGAACAATGCTATACCCACCAATGCATCGCGGCCATAATGAAGCTCAGGCAATATTATTCCGCCATTACCTTCACCGCCTATAACGGCATTTACTTCTTTCATACGTGTTACCACGTTTACTTCGCCAACTGCACTGGGATAATATTCTCCTCCATGTTTTAAAGTAACATCTTTGAGTGCACGGGTAGAAGACATATTGCTTACCGTGTTACCCGGTTTCTTGCTCAATACATAATCAGCAACCGCTACCAGTGTGTATTCCTCTCCAAACATGCTGCCATCTTCACAAACAAAACAAAGCCTGTCAACATCAGGGTCTACTGCTATTCCAAGATCAGCACCTAATTTCTTAACAGTAGCGCTTAATTCAACAAGATTTTCAGGAAGCGGCTCCGGGTTATGCGCAAACCTGCCATGCACTTCACTATTAATCACGGTAATATCTTTGGCGTTTACGCCCAAAGCCTCTAAAAGTGCAGGCACAAATACAGCCCCGGTGCTATTAATAGCATCTACTACTATTTTGAACTTCCGTTTTTCAATAACTTCAGTATCTACCAAAGGCAATGCAAGTATCGCATCAATATGCTTTGCCATAAAAGAATCATCTTCTTTTACAGTACCCAGCTTATCAACAGCAACGAAATCGAAATTTTCAGCAGCAGCGATCTCCAACACCTCACGTCCATCATCACCCGAAATAAATTCGCCTTTTGCATTCAATAATTTGAGTGCATTCCACTCTTTTGGATTATGGCTTGCCGTCAGAATGATACCTCCTCCGGCATTTTCCATTGTAACAGCCATCTCAACGGTAGGAGTAGTGCTTAATCCCAAATCAACAACTTCTATACCTAATGCACTGAGTGTGCTTACAACTATATCGCGGATTATAGGCCCGCTTATTCTGCCGTCTCTTCCAATTACTACCTTACGGTTACCGGTTTTGTTAATAAGCCATGTACCATACGCTGCAGTAAATTTTACAACATCCAAAGGAGATAAGGTTAACCCAGGTTTACCGCCTATAGTACCGCGTATGCCGGAAATACTCTTGATCAATGCCACGTTTCAAATAAATTTTGAGGTGCGAAATTAGCTTAAAATTTTAAAAGAAGGCCCAGTGATCACATTGTGGCACAAGATTTAAGCCAAGAAGCCAGAAAGTATTACATTTGCCAAACAATTTTTTTCTTTCATGCCGGATTATCACCGATCCAATAACCACGCAATTATTAGTTGTACCTGCCCGGCTTTGCATGGATTTTTCACAACTGCATGCACTTTGATATATAATTACAATCTGCATGGATAAGCTTATTCATTACGACATAGCGCTTTTTTCTAAGATAAACGGAGAATGGCATAACCAGTTTTTTGATTGGTTTTTTCCATTGATGCGCAACCAGTACACATGGGCGCCATTGTATCTTTTTGCAGTGATATTTATGTTGCAAAATTATAAGTGGAAAGGATTCGGCTGGATTTGCTTCTTCCTGATCACCTTTGCTATAACCGATATGTGCAGCAGTGCTGTTATAAAACCGCTTGCAGGCAGAATACGCCCCTGCGCTGACCCCTTCCTTGCAGATGCTGTTCGCTCACTCGTTGGTTGCGGCGGCAGGTGGAGCTTTCCTTCTTCCCATGCATCCAACCATTTTGGACTGGCAATGTTTTCTTTTAAAACTCTATTGTTTATTCCTTTAAAATGGAGATGGCTTTTGTTTTTGTGGGCTGTTGTTATTTGCTATGCACAGGTTTATGTTGGTGTTCATTACCCTATTGATATTATCTGTGGTACGTTGCTTGGCTGTACTGTTGGTTATTTAACCGGCGCAATTTTTAATAAAAGAGTGGGTTTTGGTTCTTTAGCTTAACTTCATAACACTATGGTTGAAATTCTGATAATACTGGGATTAATATTACTGAATGGCATTTTTTCCATGGCTGAGATCGCTTTGGTTTCTGCACGCAAAGCGAGGCTGGAATCGCAGGCGTCTAAAGGAGATAAAAGCGCTAAAGATGCACTTGAACTGGCTGAGCGGCCAGATACATTTCTTTCAACAGTGCAGATAGGCATTACGCTTATAGGCATATTAACGGGTATTTATTCAGGTGAAGCGCTAAAAACCGAATTAATTGACTTTCTGAACCGGTATGATTTTATACGTCCGTATTCAAGTGTTGCGGCAACCACTATCATTGTTGTTGTAATTACGTATTTCACTTTGGTTTTGGGCGAACTGGTGCCAAAGCGAATAGGGTTATCACGTCCTGAAGCCATTGCCAAGCTTGTGGCAAAGCCGATGAGCTTTCTCAGCAAGATTACATATCCCTTTGTGTGGTTGCTCAGCAAATCCACATATCTTACTGTAAAGCTATTTAACATCAAGCCAAAGGATAACCAGGTTACGGAGGAAGAAATAAAAGCCATTATAAGTGAGGGAACTGAGCAGGGAACCATTGAAGAAGCGGAACAGGAAATTATAGAACGTGTTTTTCATCTCGGCGACAGAAATATCACCTCGCTTATGACACACCGTAATGATATTGTGTGGTTTGATCTTGAAAAAAATGAGGAAAAAATTAAAGAGAAAATTATTGTTGAACCACATTCCGTTTACCCGGTTTGCGATGGAAATATTGATAACATAAAAGGAGTCGTATCAATTAAAGACCTGTACATCCATGAAAACACAGCTATACTTAAAGAAATAATGCAGCCTACATTATTTGTTCCGGAAAACAACACAGCGTACCAGGTACTGGAAAGATTTAAGGAAACAAAAATACATTGCTGTTTTGTGGTGGATGAATATGGAAGCCTTTTAGGCATGATCACGCTGAATGATATTCTTGAGGCGATAGTTGGCGAAATTCCACAGGTGGATGATACTGAAGATTACGAAATAAGAAAAAGAGAAGATGGCAGCTATTTTGTTGACGGACAACTCCCGTTTTATGATTTTTTAAGCACTTTCAGAAAAACGGAATGGATGAATGAAGGTGAACAGGAATTTGACACCCTCGCAGGTTTTATCTTACATCAATTAGAACGCATACCCCGCACCGGTGATACATTAGAATGGCGCGGTTTTACTTTCGAAATTGCCGACATGGACGGGCACCGCATTGATAAAGTGCTGGTAACCATTTCAGACGATATAAGAAAAGAAATGGAAGAATAATTTTCACATTTGATATTGCTTAGCGGCATCAGATTTGATTTAAAGTGGCACAGAACCTTTAAACTAAAATCTGATACTTTATGAAGCGAACAATTGTAAAATTGTTTTATGCAATTTTATTGTCAACCCTTGTATTCTCCTGTAAAAAAGAAAATACTGATTTGTCAAAAGAGGTCATCCCCCAGGAAACAAACTCCGGAACAAAGCCAGATGTTGATATAGTAGAAACAGCACCTCCTGTACAGGTAGCAATAAGCGAAAAAATAACAGATAACTGTCTTGGATTTTACAGGGCATTACCGGCAAGATATGATTCAACCTCAAAAAAATATCCATTGCTTATTTTTCTGCATGGATCAGGAGAGATGGGAAATGGGACGACGGATCTTCCGCTCGTACTCAGAAATGCTGTGCCGAAGTTGATCAACAACAAGAAATTTCCGCCCAACTTTAATGTGGGAGGAAAGAATTATTCGTTTATTGTTTTTTCGCCACAAACAAAAAGCTGGACTACGGTAGCCGATGTATATGCAATGATACGATACGCTATAAAGAAATACAGGATTGATACTACAAGAATTTATGTTTCAGGGTTAAGTTTGGGCGGAGGTTTAACCTGGGCTACGGGAGCTGCATATCCTAAAATGCTTGCGGCTATAGCTCCGATATGCGGTTCTATTACTGCAACCGAATCCAATACCAAGCCAATTGCATCGGCTAATCTGCCCGTATGGGCCTTCCATAATGAGGATGATGACAGAGCTTCGGTTAATTATACCAAAGAATATGTTGCAAAAATAAACGCTTACAATCCATCACCTAAAGCTAAAATGACTATTTGGCCCACCGGAAAACATGATTCGTGGACAAAAGCAACAGACCCGGCATATAAAGAAAACAATATGAATATGTATGAGTGGATGCTGCAATATCACCGTTAGTTAAATAAGCTTATTCACTTTCAGATGTAGCCCGGGCAGATCCGCCCGGGTTTTTATTTTGCGGCAGTTATTTCTATTCCACGTATATCCTGCAGTTTAAACAGCACTTCATCAAGCCGGTTTTTGGGAATACCGATCTGCATATCACAAAACAACTGAACATCCTGTTTTAAGACACTGCAGTTATAGTATTTGCATATTTTCATTACATCATTCATAATGGTATAATCAAAATGAAGATGGTATTTTTTTTCGACCTGCTTTTGTATAACAGGCACTGTTTGCAGCACCAGCGCAGCTGCAGAACGATATGCATTGATAAGCCCCGGAACACCAAGCAGGGTGCCGCCAAAATACCGCACCACTACAATCAGCACATCCGTTAACAGACGGTTCTCAATAACTCCGAAAATAGGCTTACCGGCTGTTCCTGATGGCTCTCCGTCATCACTTACCCTGTACATATTTCCATCAAGCCCTATGCGATAAGCAAAGCAATAGTGAGATGCTTTAGGATATTCCTTTTTTATTGACTCAAGATTTGGTTTAAACTCATCTACGGAAGTAAAAGGAAGCACAACAGCAATAAAGCGGCTGCCTTTGTCCTTATATTCAGCTACACTCCTTTGTTCAACGGTATAATAAAAATCAGCATGCTTCATTTCGGTCAAATATATAATTCTTATCTCATCAAAATTCCTGAAATTAATAAAATGGATATTGCGGCAAGCGCTATACCCAACCAATTTAATAACGAAAGCCTCTCTTTGAAAATAACTCCTGCGGCAAATGCACTCAATAAAACTACCGCGATATTATTTACAGTTAGTATAACAGCACTTTTACCCGGATTTATTTTCAACACCTTTATAAGAAACCCGATAGAAAAATAATTAGGAATCCCCAATGCTACACCTGCGGCAAGTGATCGCATGGAGAGCTTTTCGCGACCACTGATAATAATAAAAGAGAGTATAGCAATACCAATGCAGGCTGCAGTAGCAAATGCAGTCACCAGATATTCGTCATTATTACTTGTGTTTAAAAACCGTGATTCTACAAATTTAATAGCCGTATCAAGCAACCCACTCCAGATAAAAATAACAGCAGGCACTATGATCAATAATAGTTTTGGCAAAGCAGTTTTATTTTCAATACCGCTGTTTCGATAGCTGGTGAACACTACTGCAGCAAGCGCCAGCAATACACCTGCTATCCTTGCAATATCCACTCCCTCATTATATAAATAAACAGAGAACAGGAAGGGAATAACAAGCGAGAGTTTATATGCCGTTACCGTAACAGCAATGCCTATACGCTGCGCTGAAAACCCAATAACATTAAACAGAAGGATAAAACTTGTACCCATAGCCAGTGCCCAGCCAAACCAATCTGCATATAAAGACGATTTAAGGGGAAGTTGCTGACGAATGATGCTGCCGGTTATTACGCAGGTTATATAGTTTGAAACAATTACCTGCATGGTGCTCCAGCCAAACCGCTGCGCTAACTTGAAAAACAGTGTAAGGTATGTTGAGCATACAATGCTGCCAACCAGGTATATCAAAGTGAAAGGGATTGATTGTTTGAATAATAAGCTACCTGGTCTGAAAACAAGCGCTCATTCTTTACCGGGTGAGAAGACCCAAGCACAGGAGCTTTGATGCCTTCACCTGCTTCTAGATTTTCATTTGTAATAATCCTCGCTTCGTCCCACATTCCTTCATCTATAAAAGATTGCAGCAACTTTGCCCCCCCCTCAATTAATACACTCTGAACGCGGAGATTATATAATGCATGTATGATTTGATGAACAATGCTTACATCATTGGTCACCTGGTAATACCATGTTCTATTTTCCTTATTTTTTATATCGTCAAACGACTCAATAGTATTTTGTATCCTGTTAAAAACAATCGTTGTTACGGCATTATCAAATAAATGCAGATGATGCGGCAAACTCAACTCCATATCAAGCACCAGTCTCACCGGGTTTTTCCCCGGCCATAATCTTGTAGTAAGCGATGGATCATCCAGCCTTGCGGTATTGGTGCCAACCAAAATAGCAGCTTCTTCGCTGCGCCATTTATGCACCAGCCGGTTCGTATATGCATTACTGATATGAAGGCGATTATTGCCCAAATCACCAATAACCCCGTTATTACTTTGCGCCCATTTAAGTACAATATACGGGCGATGTTTTGTATGAAATGTAAAGAACCGCCTGTTCAGCGTTTTACATTCCTTTTCAAGCACATTGGCTATTACAGCTATACCTGCAGTTTTCAGCTTATCAATGCCCTTACCATCTACCTCAGTAAACGGATCCCGGCAGCCAATAACTACTGTGGGTATATCGTGCTTTGTGATAAGATCTGCGCAGGGAGGAGTTTTCCCAAAATGAGCGCAGGGCTCTAAGGAAACATACATTACACTTTTACTGATAAGATTTTCATCTGCTTTATTGACAGATGCAATGCAATTCACTTCCGCATGTGGTTGCCCATATGCTTTATGATATCCCTCTCCTATTATTCTTCCTTCATGCACCAGCACTGCGCCTACCATTGGGTTGGGCGCTGTATTGCCGGCAGCAAGTTGCGCCAGTTGCAAACACCGGTTCATGTATAATTCGTGAAGAGACAACAAGAGTTATATAGCGGTATAAAAATTTACCAACGGGCAAAGGTAACAAGTCTTTGAGTAATTATTACGCTTACAGGCACACCTGAGAATGTCACTTTCTTCAAACGATACCATCAGAAAACAGCCCCGCTTCAAATTAGGCGGGGCTGTTTATTTATTATACAGGTACCGGAAGCTCCTACTGGTTTTTCTTTTTTACCGGCGGAGTTAATGGCCTGATCACTCTTTTTTTAGTAGTATCTACCTGAACCTGGGGAGCAGGCTGAGGAAGCTTGGGCGCATCTAATACATCTAATATCTCTACATCAAATATCAGGTTGCTGTTGGGTTTAATTTTACCTGAACCCTGCGAACCATATCCTAAAACAGAAGGTATGTATATTGTACCCTTTGCTCCTTTACCCATTTGCTTTAAGCCATCTTCAAAACCTTTTATTGAACCACCCTGTCCTATAGTAACATTATATGGTTCGGTATGACGGAAAGTTGAATCAATATTGCTGTCAAACGGTGTACCATCAAGCAACTTACCTGTGTATTTTACCACCAGCGTTTGCCCGTCTTTAGGCAGTTCACCACCAGCTTGTTTAATATCAACATAAGTTCCAACTGTTGTTTTAGCAGGCTTCAGGTTATTCTTGGCAAAATATTCTTCAAGTGTTTTTTCATCTTTCACTTTTTGGCCAATAGCACGGATAGAATCTTCTTTCATGAATGCTGTTCTTTCTTTCATGAAATCTTCCTGGGCATTTTCTGTTTTAAGTATTCCCAGCACCTTGAAAGTGGTAGAAAGATATTCTCCCTTTTTAAATCCTGCAGGCATCATGCCCATACCGTCTTTAAAAATGCTGTCTGTGGGTATACGGGTAATAATACTGTCGCCAACTTTAACCTGTTTAAATATTTCAAAGTATTCTTTAGGTAGCTGCATGCTGTCTATAGGCTGGTACTGGGGTAACTGTCCATAAGTATCTTTCAATAAAGAATCTTTATATTTCTGAGCGAAATTAAATTTCATCACCTCACCGTAGGCAATGGTTTTACCGTTTCCTGAGCTGATGATTTTATACTCCATTCCGTTCTTTAGCTTTTTGAAAGAACTGTTTCCTTTATTGCAGGACATCATAAAGTTCCCCAGTACAATCGCTCCTAAAACCCATATTGCTTTTTTCATAATTAAAATTGATTATTGTAATTGTGTTGCGTTTTCTTTTATAGCGTTTTTAAATGCCTGTACGGTTTTTTGCAGTGAATCAGCGCTTCTTCCACCAGAAGCATTAAAATGCCCTCCACCATTAAAATATGTACGTGCAAAGGTATTTACATCAAAATCTCCTTTGCTTCTGAACGACCACTTTCTTTCTTCATCCCTGTCAATTACCAAACCAGCCAGCTTTATTCCCTGGATGGACAACGGATAATTAACCAGTCCTTCAGTATCGCCTGTTCGTACATTAAATTTCAACAAATCAGATTTTGGTATAGCTATCAATGCCGCATTATATTCATAAAACACTTCCATCCTGTATAATAAAACGTGCCCGAGAAAACGGAGCCTGTCTTCAAGAAAATTATCATAAAGGTTTTCGTGCACAATTGAATGTTGAAGCCCCTTGTTTTTCAGTTCAGCCACCATGCGGTGAACATCTGATGAGGTTGCCGGAAACCGGAATGAACCTGTATCGCCTATAATGCCTGCATACAAACAGGAAGCTATATCCTGGTTAATGAGCTCAGCCTTGCCTGATCCAACTATAAAGTCGTATACCATTTCGCTGGTAGAGCTTTTGGAAGTAAGGCTTATACCATAATCAAAAGATGCTGTTTCAGGCTGCTCATGATGATCAATTAAAACTTTAACACATTGCAGCTCTTTAAGCTTTTGAGCCATGTGCTTTGTTCTGTGCATGGCATTAAAATCAAGGCAGAACAACCATTCAGCACTATCCAGTATGGATAAAGCCTTTTCTTTTGCGGCTTCAAAATCAACTACGTTTCTGCAGCCCGGCATCCATTTTAAGAAATCGGGCCAATTGGTAGGAGATATTACGGCAATATTATGCCCAAGCTGGGATAAAAAACCCGCTAATGCCAGAGATGAGCCCATAGCATCCGGATCAGGCTTTTGATGCATGGTAATTACAATTCTCCGTGGGGTTGATAATAATGGATAAATCTCCTGGATGGGCTTCATAAAAGGCGCAAAAATCATTTATAATAGCCATTCAGTCAAATATTTTTTCCTGCATAAACAGATACAGGCTTATAAGGATGCTAATTACACAAATCAATATGCTAATTATTAACCGAAACAGTACCTTTGCTGCCCAAAAGAAAAAATATGAGCAATAGAACATTTACCATGATTAAGCCTGACGCATTTGCCAATGGTCATTCAGGAGCTATTATAGACAGAATTATAAAGGCAGGCTTTAAAATTGTGGCTTTAAAACTCACATCGCTATCTGCTGAAAAAGCCGGTGAATTTTACGCGGTGCATAAGCAACGTCCTTTTTACGGAGAACTGGTAGAATTTATGAGCAGCGGACCCATTATCGCAGCTATTTTAGAAAAAAACAATGCAGTAGAAGATTTCAGGAAGCTGATTGGTGCAACCGACCCCGCTAAGGCAGATGAAGGTACCATACGCAGGGTTTTTGCTGAAAACCTTGGCAGAAACGCTATTCATGGCAGCGATAGTGATGATAATGCCGCCATAGAAGGCAATTTTTTCTTTTCAGGACTGGAAAGGATTTAAGTGTTTCTATTTAAAAAATAAATAATCTGGCGAAAAAAGACCGGTTTAAGACCGGTTTTTAAAATTTGGCATAATCTTAGTTATAATATAAACATCTTTCTCAAGGGTTTAGGGTTGAAACTAAAGGGGGCTCATTTCCATGGGCCTCAATTTTTTTTATATAGCGGGTAGTTCAATGTATTGCAAAAAAAGATTCCTACAATTTGTGCATATCATTTGGTATTGACCAAAAACTTTTACAACAATTAGTCCTCCGCAGAAAAAGCATAATTTCTTCAAAAAGACAACACACTAACAAAACTTACGCATTGAGCATGCTGTACAAATAAATGAACTTAAAAAGATTGTTGGATAAGACCTGGTTGAACTTCAGCGTTATTAAACATGAGATCAGAAGAGGGACCTAAAAGAGTTGTATTGCATCTGAAATTGTATGCAAAATCCCAAATAAAAAAAGGGTCTCATTTTCATGAAACCCTTTACTGTATTGAGTGGGAGCACACGGGCTCGAACCGCGGACCCTCTGCTTGTAAGGCAGATGCTCTGAACCAACTGAGCTATGCTCCCTTTTTGTAGAACTACCCCGTTTTAATTGGGAGTGCAAAGATAAGTGTTGAATCATTTCTGCAAAATTTTTTTGAAATAAAATCAAACAAAATATATTTTCATCCTCCTCCCTCAATAAGATAATATCTCAAGCCAATGCTGATGACTAATGGCTGACTGCTGATAGCTAACTGCCCAAAGCCCACAACCCACACCCCACCTAATTCGGATACAGTACCAGCCTGAAGCCTCCAATATCATCCATATAATCCTGCTTAACACTATTGCGGGTGGTTACTCTGCAACTGGCTGCCTGGGTAAACCACGAGCCTCCACGCCTGACCCTGCCAGAACCTGACTCCGGCCCAACAGGATTATTATGCTCGTTTTGCTCGTAGTAAAATTTGCTATACCAATCCTGGCACCATTCCCAAACATTGCCCGTCATATCATACAAACCAATTGAATTGGGTTTCTTTTCTCCAACAGGATGCGGATGCCTGCCGCTGTTTCCCGAATACCACCCTGCTTCATCTATATCATCACTACCACTATAGCGAAACTGCTTCCAGTCCTTTCCTCCCTTTGCTGCATACTCCCATTCTGCTTCTGTAGGTAAACTGTATTTTTTATCCGTGAGCGCATTTAATATTTCTATAAACTTTTGTGCATCGTTCCAGGTTACTTTATCAACAGGGCATTGATCACAACCGGAAAATTCACTTGGGTTTGTTCCCATAATAGCAACCCATTGTCTTTGTGTAACAGGATATTTACTTATAGCATACCCGTCTACGGTTACTTCATAAGCAGGGCGTTCATCTGCTTCACCTGCATCATTGCCCATTACAAAATTGCCGCCTGTTACCCACACCATATTGTTCTGAATACTATCTAATAACTCCTTACTCACAACAGGTAAAACAATTTTTTCCTTCTTGTTTTTTTTCTTCTTTTGCTGAGCTGATACATCAATACAAATCAACATAAACAGCATAGCCAAACCAGCTTTCAAAACATTTAATGTCATATGCCGCATTGTTTTCATAATGGTTTGATTGTTTACAGAAAAATTATTTGAATAATATTGCCGTTTTCAAATATAGCAAAAAAAATCCCGCTTCTTTTGAAGCGGGATATATGATATATGACCTTTCGATCAACTGGATTAATAACCCATTCCACCCATATCAGGAGCGCCGTGGTGATGACCACCGCCACCAGCTTCTTCCTTCTTAGGTTTGTCGGAAATAACACATTCAGTTGTAAGCAACATGCTCGCAATTGAAGCAGCGTTTTCAAGTGCAATACGTGTAACTTTTGTAGGATCAATTACACCTGCTTTGAAAAGGTTTTCATACACTTCAGTACGTGCATTGAAACCGTAATCGCCTTTACCTTCTTTTACTTTCTGCACAACAATGCTTCCTTCAATACCACTGTTGAAAACGATCTGGCGAAGCGGTTCTTCAATTGCTCTTTTTACAATTGAAACACCTGTAAGCTCATCTTCATTAACGCCTTTGAATTTATCAAGAGATTCAACAGCACGGATATAAGCTACACCACCTCCAGGAACGATTCCTTCTTCAACCGCAGCGCGGGTTGCATGCAAAGCATCATCCACACGGTCTTTCTTTTCTTTCATTTCAACTTCAGTAGCAGCACCAACCTGTAATACAGCCACACCACCGCTTAATTTAGCAAGGCGTTCCTGTAATTTTTCTTTATCATAATCAGAAGTAGTAACTTCTATCTGCGCTTTAATTTGATTTACACGTGCAGTGATATCGTTTTTCTTTCCTTTACCACCAACGATAGTTGTATTGTCCTTGTCAATTACCACTCTTTCTGCTCTGCCTAAAGAAGTAAGATCAGCACCTTCCAGTTTATGACCTAATTCTTCGCTGATAACAGTACCGCCGGTAAGAATAGAAATATCAGTCAGCATTTCTTTTCTTCTGTCGCCAAAGCCGGGAGCTTTAACTGCAGCCACTTTCAAAGTGCCACGCAATTTATTTACAACCAGCGTTGCCAATGCTTCACCTTCCAGGTCTTCAGAAATGATCACCAGGGGAGCTCCCTGTTGAGCAACTTTTTCCAGGATGTGAAGAATATCTTTCATGGTGCTTACTTTCTTATCATAGATAAGGATGTAAGGTTTTTCTAATTCAGCTTCCATTTTTTCGCTGTTGGTAACGAAATAAGGAGAGATATAACCACGATCGAACTGCATCCCTTCAACTACTTCAATGCCGGTTTCAGTACCACGTGCTTCTTCAACAGTGATAACGCCATCTTTACCAACTTTAGCAAAAGCTTCTGCAATTAATTTACCGATAGCTTCGTCGTTGTTGGCAGAGATAGAAGCAACCTGCTGAATTTTTTTGCTGTCGGAACCTACAGTCTGAGACTGAGATTTTAAATGCTCAACAACTCTTTCAACCGCTTTAGCAATACCACGTTTCAAATCCATTGGATTTGCACCGGCAGCTACGTTTTTCAAACCTTCCGCAATGATAGATTGTGCCAACACGGTAGCAGTAGTAGTACCATCACCTGCAATATCAGCAGTTTTGCTGGCAACTTCTTTCACCATTTGAGCACCCATATTTTCAATCGGATCTTCCAGTTCTATTTCTTTAGCTACAGTAACACCATCTTTGGTTACAGCAGGAGCACCGAATTTTTTTTCTATTACCACATTACGACCTTTAGGTCCCAATGTTACTTTTACGGCATTTGCCAGAACATCAACGCCTCTTTTCATTTTGTTGCGGGCGTCAACTTCAAAAAACAATTGTTTTGCCATGATATTTTAAATTTGAAATTTGTGATTTAAAATTTGAGATAGCCGGGCATTCCTGCCAACCGTCTCTTTTAAAATTGCTATAAATATTTTTAAACGATAGCAAGAATATCAGACTCTCTCATAATAAGATAGTCTCCGCCATCAATCGTTATTTCAGTACCGGCATATTTGCCATATAATACTACATCACCTGATTTTACGCTTACAGGCTCGTCTTTTTTACCAGGACCAGCGGCAACAACAGTTCCACGCTGTGGCTTTTCTTTTGCAGTATCAGGAATAATGATGCCCCCTGCAGTCTTTTCTTCCGCAGGAGCTGGTTTCACGATCACCCTGTCATGAAGGGGAGTTACACTAAATTTTTTAGACATAAAAATGATTTTTTGTTGATTAAAGACTTGATTTTAAAAATCTTTAAGGCGGACAAAGGTATACGAATAATATGCCAATGCGTCAATGCCGGAAAAAATTTCAGTTTTTATTGTAATACCGCAATTTGTGGAAAAAGATGGCAGAAACGGACCTGGGGATATATGCCAATTTTACCGGAAAAGGTAGAAGGTAAAGGGTTTAAGGTATATGATTGAAACGATCTTCGCCTTATATCTCATACCTTCCATCTTTTCTCTTATACCAAAATTTCCCTACCTTCGCCGCCGCTTAATAGTTCTTTAAAGATGATCAGCAGAAGAAACATACGTGTAAAAGTTATGCAAACCCTCTACACTATTGATACCAGTGAAGAGCAAGCCCAGGGAAATAAATTTAATAAGTTATTAGACAAGCATTTAGAGCAATCCCGCCAGATTTTCGTTTATCTCATTCATCATATCATAAGCATAGCCCGCTATGCAGAAACGGACTCCCGTTTACGATCTTCAAAACATTTGCCCAGCAAAGAAGATCTGAATGTAAATATTAAAATAGCCGGCAATGAAATAGTATGGAAAATACTGGAAGACTCCTCGTACCAGCGTGCTGTTGCCGAAATAAAGCCCCAGCACTGGGATAATGATGAGTTGATAAGAAAGACTTATTTACAGCTTGTAGAAGCGCCTGTATATAAGGAATATATTGCGCTGCAGGAAAGAAATAAGAAATCGGAGAAAAATATACTGGAATATATTTTTACAGACCTGATGCTGGCAAACGATGACTTTATGTCTCATATGGATGATACCTTTCTCCACTGGGACGACGATGCAGAAATGATGAACCAGCTTGTACTGAACTTTCTGCAAAAACCGGCAAATGCTGATTTCCAGGATATGCTGGGCGCGGAAAAAAGGAAATTTGCGAACGACCTGCTGCAAACTGTTTTAGAGAAAAAAGAATACTGCCTTGAGCTCATCAAGCCCAAATTAAAAAACTGGGATGCGGAAAGAATAGCTGTGCTGGATATGATCCTTATGGAAATGGGCGTTTGCGAGTTCCTGTATTTTGATACCATACCTACAAAAGTTACCATTAATGAATATATTGACCTGGCAAAGGAATACAGCACACAGCAGAGCGGGCATTTTGTAAATGGTATTTTGGATAATATTCATAAGGATCTGCTGGCACAGGATAAACTGCACAAAGTATCTCATAAAAAATCTTAACGCGTTTATAAAAACTATTAAGCAATTAAGAAAAGTTAAGCGGTTTAATTCCCTTAATTTCTTAATGGCTCAAAATATAAAATAACGCAGGCACTGCCAATTCCCTTCGCGCTTTCCTTGTAATAAAAATGTACATTTGCAGTCCAAATTCAATAAAAGATGAGCAGACTTATTTTGGCCGCCATTATTATTACAACTTTTTTTGCAGCCTGCCAGCAGGGAGAAAGCAAAACACCTGTGGCCACCGATGCTGCAAAAGCAGCAAACGCTCCTGTTGATCCGGCAAGCCTAACAACCATACAATGGCTGGATTCTACGCTTGACAAAGGCACCATAACCGAAGGAGAAAAAATTGAAGTAGCATACCGTTTTAAAAATACCGGTAATAAACCCCTGGTAATAAAAGATGTTCGCCCTTCCTGCGGATGCACCGTAGCTGAAAAACCTGAAGAACCTATTGCACCAGGCGGAGAAGGTATTATTAAAGGTGTATTTAACAGCGCAAATAAATTGGGACCCAATCACAAGACTATTCATGTGGTTACCAATACACAACCCGATACCTATGCGCTTGTTTTTAATGTGGTAGTCAATAAAAAGAATTAATCAAATTTGTATTCAAATATTTAAAACAACAACATGACAAGTTATTTAACATTATTACAGAGTGCACAGGGAAATGCCCAAATGATGCAGATGATTATGCTGGTAGGTATCATCGCGGTATTTTACTTTTTCATGATCCGCCCTCAAACCAAGAAAGCGAAAGAAGCTAAAAACTTTCAGACCAACCTTCAGAAAGGCGATAAAGTAGTTACCATTGCCGGTATACATGGCAAAATAGATAAGGTAAATGAAGACAATACCCTGCAGCTTGAAGTTAGCCCCGGCAGCTATCTCAAAATTGAAAAAAGTGCTATCAGCATGGAATGGAGCAAACAATTAAATGGCGCTGCTGCTGATAAAAAATAAAATTTAACGAGTTAATAAAAAATCCGGGATCCAGACTATGGGTTTCGGATTTTTATTTTCTATAAGTTTATACAAAATTTCAGTCCTTGCTTAAAATAGGTTTAACAGGCGGAATCGGCTCAGGCAAAAGCCTTGTTGCCCGCATATTTGAAGTGCTGGGTATCGCAGTGTATTATGCTGACACAGCGGCTAAAGCAATTATGAACAATGATGAAATACTGAAAGCCGGGATCATCAGGCATTTTGGCACCGAATCTTATACCAATGGATTGCTCAATAGAAAGTATATCGCGTCAAAAGTATTTGGTAATGAAGATCAGCTAGCCTTATTAAACAGTCTTGTTCACCCGGCAACAATACGGGATGCTGAAAAGTGGATGCTGCAACAAAGCGCTCCTTATACCATTAAAGAAGCCGCCCTTATTTTTGAAAGCGGCTCACAGGAACATCTTGATTATGTAATTGGCGTATATGCACCCAAAAACCTGCGCATACTTCGAACCATGCAGCGCGATAATGTAAGCCGAGATGAAGTTTTAAAACGCATGAAAAACCAGATAAATGAAGAGATAAAAATGAGGCTCTGCGATTTTGTTATCTATAATGATGAACAGAAAGCCATACTTCCACAGGTGCTTGCCCTGCACGAACAATTATTAACGATTGTAAAAAGAACACTACATGAGCCACAAAGTCATTCCCATACTGCGCATATTTGATGAAGCAAAAGCCCGTGAATTTTATATTGACTGGCTGGATTTTTCGGTTGATTGGGAACATCGCTTTGACAGTAATACGCCCTTATATATGCAGGTATCTAAAGAAGATATTGTACTGCATTTATCCGAACACCACGACGACGGTTGCCCCGGCGCAAAAGTATTTATTGAAACAAGCGAAGGGCTTGCCCGCTATCAAAAATTACTGATAGAAAAAAATTACAAATACGGCCACCCCGGTCTGGAAGAAGCGCCATGGAATGCCATAACATTAACACTGCACGATCCTTTTGGCAACAAATTGTTGTTTAGTGAAAAGAAAATGGAACACGGATAAAACGGATATGACGGATATTCACGAAATGTATCCGCGTTATTCAGTACAATCCGCGTATTCCGTGTGCTATTCTATAAAGAACAGGGTAATACATAAAACAGGTCAGTTGTTGTTCAAAAATTATTTTTAAACAGCTTCTTAAAGACCTGCAAGGCCAGGCATCAGCCGGTTGTATAGAAAAATTGCCGGACATACAGCATAAATACAAAGTGTTCATAATAATTATACAGAACAAAGATGAAGCCGTAGCTTTAGCACACTTCAACCGCTTATATTTTCCTTCATTTTAAATTTGTAATATGGCGCGCTATTTCGTAACAGCGGTATTGGTATTTTTTGTTTTATCATCTTTTTGTCAAACAGAAACGGCACAACTGGATTCGCTGGTTAGCAGGTATGCCAAGCTGAACAGGTTTAATGGTTCAGTATTAATTGCAAAAGGTGGAAATATTCTGCTCAATAAAGGCTATGGCTACAGAAATGTTCCCAGTAAAATAACCAACGATGAAAACAGCATTTTTCAATTAGGTTCAATTACCAAACAATTTACTACCGCGGTTATTTTAAAATTACAGCAGGAAAAGAAATTAAATGTAACGGATAAGCTAAGCAAATACTTTCCAAAATTTCCCAAAGGAGATAGCATCACTATAGAACAACTCATGCTGCACACTTCCGGTATATACAGCTATACCAGTGACAGTAAATTTATGGAAACAGAAGTAAGCAAACCCGCTAACCGGGAAAAGATGATGGCTTTATTTAAAGACAAACCACTCGATTTTTCACCTGGCAAAGGTTGGAATTATTCCAACAGTGGTTATTCTATGCTGGGATATATTATTGAAAAAGTTACAAAAATGCCTTACGAACTAGTGGTGCGGCAATATATTTTTTCACCGCTGCAAATGACACATAGTGGCTTTGATTTTACACACCTGCAGTCGCCTGAAAAAACAACGGGTTATTTTAAAATAGATAATAAAAGTGCCGACACAGCCCCCATTGTAGATTCATCGGTATCTTTTTCCGCCGGTGCTATTTACTCAACTGTAGGAGATTTATATAAATGGCACCAGGCGCTTGAAAACTATACCATCCTCTCCGAAGCCGACCAGGAAAAAGCGTATACGCCTGTACGTAATCATTATGGTTATGGCTGGGGAATAGATAGTATTGACGGTAAAAGAAAAGTTGGGCACAGCGGCGGCATACATGGTTATATCACCAATTTTGTTCGCGTGCCGGAAGATGATATATGCATTGTATTACTCAGTAATGCATCTGACAAATCGCTGGAAGAAATTACAGATAAGGTATTGAAACAATTATATAATAAGCCCTACGATTTACCTAAACTAAAAACCGCTCTCATACTTACCGATTCTATTTTAAAACAGTATGAAGGCACTTATGAAATCCGCCCGGATTTAAAAGTAGTGATGAGCATAAAGAACGGCGCATTGAACGCTGCGCCTACCAATCAATCTGTAAAAGTATTATCGGCTGAAAAAGAAGATTCATTTTTTGACCCGAATGACAATGTACAGGTCGAATTTGTAAAGAACTTCAAAAATGAAGTAGAAGGTTTTTTACTATTCCAGGGTGGAAGAAAAATATTTTGCAGGAAGCTGAAAGAATAAGCTGCGTGCGCAACCAGTTTCTTTTACACTCTCAAAAACACCTTCTTCTTATAAAGGAAATATAAAACCGCCCATTTTATCAGAACATACCCTATTGCCGCTACCACTATATTATATGGCGTTCCCGCAAGTTGTTCAGCCCATTTAAAAAAAGCATTAGTAGTATAATCCCAGTCAATAAAATGTTCCGACATATAAATTAAAATGGAATTCATACCGATTACTTTAAAAAAGAATGCCCATTTTTTATACCCCTTAACATCAATGACATAGTAAAAAACGGCCAATAATATCAGGCTGTATCCTCCAACATTCAGCACAAAAGAACTGGTCCATAAATTTTTATTGATGGGAAAATCAATATCCCATATATGGGCTACAATCACAAATACAACACCTGCAACCAGCATGTACAAAACTTTTTTGCTTTGTCCGAGTTGATTCTTTTTTAAAAAATTGCCTGTAATAATACCCAGCAAGCCTGTAGCTATAGCAGGTATTGTGCTAGCTAATCCTTCGGGATCGTGAATACCCAGGTATAGCTTACCGGGCATTACAAGTCGGTCTATATAAGAAGCAAAATTACCTTCCATTGTAAGATCGCCTGCGGGGAACCCGGGTGCAGATGTAAACTTCAGCAACAACCAATACCCGATTATAATTCCGAAGAACCAGATTATCTGTGCCCGCTCCTTAAAATACAATGCTATAATGTTTGCAAACATGTATGCAAGCCCTATGCGCCCAAGCACACTCCCGAATCGTATTTCTGATAATGCGTGAAGTTGCAGACCATTATTATAAATAACACCAAACAATACAAGAAGCAACCCTCTTTTTATAACACGCCACAGAAGTTGCTGCCGTGTTTTACCTCTCTCCAGCTCTTTTCCAACTGAATAAGGAGTGGCCACTCCCGCAATAAAAAGAAACAATGGAAATATAAGATCGTAAAAATGAAAGCCATTCCAGTCGGGATGCGTAAGCTCCTCTGCAAACCCTTTCCAGAAAGAAGAGCCGCTTGCCCTGGAAAGTGATTCAATTATGCCTTCGCCGCCCATAATCCAGAACATATCAAAACCGCGTAAAGCATCAAGAGAATATAAACGCCCGGAAGGTTGAGTAGTTTTCAATGCCATAATATGCAGGGAGTAAAATTGATTATTACAATTGAGATTACACAAAGTAAGATATACTAAGGCACATGCAAAATAATTTGGTCGGGAAGAAAAAAAAGTTCCGATGCCAAACTTTGTTAATGATTTGCAATCGATTGTTTACCCAAACAATAAGTTGCCTTTATTAGCAATATTGGTGCGTTTATCAAATACACAATCTACATGCCGGGCTTCATCTATCGTTCCTTTTGTACTTCGAATTACGCTTCCGTATTCAAGGCTATCTTCACCTGTAACCCTGACAGCAATTTGCTGGTCAAAATTTTCATTGAAAATGATAATGTACAGTTATATGACACATGTCCATGTATTATTGCCTGCTATTTACCCGCGTACTCTATTTTAATGGTGGCATTCTCCTGCAGGTTTGTTTTGGCAAACAACTCATAGTGATCATCACCGGAAATTATACGCATAAAAGCGGTATTAGGGGGTATATTGCCCAGGTTCTCTGCTACCAGTATAAACTCATGTGTCCTTTTATCAGCACTTGCGGTAATGGTATAAACAATAGGTGTAGTTCCCAGTATCTTCTTATCAATTATTTTATTGCCATTGTGATATACAGATACAATGTCCGTATCTATCTCTCCATTATCAAACAACATTATTTTTATTTCGGGTGAAAACACTTTATATGTTGCTATAACAGTATTGGTACGGGCTAGCTGGTTTATTGTATCAATAACGGGTGGCACAACAGTTTTTGCAGTATCATTTTTCAGTATAGCATTAATATCTTTTGATACCTCCTTATCACCAAATGCGCCTGTAATTTTCTTCTGTACAGCAGCATCAAAACCAGATAATAGTTTGTAGTATTTTGTTTCACCATCGCAAGTTTGCCCGCAATTAATATTGGTAAGCGTCAACAATATAGTATCTGCAGAAATACGGATCACCGATGTTGAGTTACATGCCCTGCAATCCCACCATTGGCCATATGGCGGTTCTTTGGTATACAGTACCTGTCCATAATTAAATTTCAGTCCGCTGTTTTCATACAAACCTGTAAACGCGATATCCTGCCGCGTTCCTTTTCCATCTTTTACCTCACTAACCAGCTTGCCCATAAACCTGTTGCCCGCAACTTTATCTATATACAGTGTTCTAACATAATCAGTAGAATATAAACTGCCCGGAACAATACCTGTGCCCTTCCATACGCCAGACATCCAGGCGATATCCTGCGCATAACAATTGCAGCATATAAAAACCATTAATACACTACCAATAACTCTCCTTAAAAACAAAAACATAGAATTGAAAACAGGCATAATGCTATTCAGCATTTTACTTTCTTTAAAAAACTGATTAAAAGGTTTGAAGTATAACCGGTATGAAAGTTCTTCGAGGATTGGGGGCTAAAAATAGGAATTATATACAATCAGGCAATAAATATATTAAAGCAGCCCGCTCATCTATAACTTCCCTTGCTTTTCGGCAGGCTGGTGTATTTCAATAACCGCCCTAAAACCTAAAATCCTTATTTTTGCGGGATGAATCCGGAGGAAAAGAAGCCCATAAAAGTCGCGATATTGGATTTATATGAAGGCGTTCCAAACCAGGGAATGAGATGTATTCGCGAAATCCTGAACCAGTACGGAGAAGCTAATCACCTTGATCTTCAATGGGATGAGTTTGAAGTAAGACAGAAGCTGGAAATTCCTGAAGTTTCTGAATACGATATTTTTATATCCAGCGGTGGACCGGGAAGCCCACTTGACAGTGAAGGCAGCGAATGGGAAAAAAAATATTTTGACTGGCTGAATGCTTTACAAAACCGGAATGCCGACACCCTTAATCAACAAAAGAAATTTGCCTTTTTTATCTGCCATTCATTTCAGCTTATCTGCCGCTATTATAAGCTGGCTGTAGTCAGCAAACGAAAATCTACCTCCTTTGGCGTATTTCCGATGCACGTACTGGATGCAGGTATTAATGAAAATATTTTTGAAGGTTTGGATGATCCTTTTTACGCTGTAGACAGTCGTGATTACCAGGTAACCTCACCAAATTACGCGCAGCTTGCTGCATTGCGTTCCAGCATACTATGCATTGAAAAAGAAAGACCTCATATACCACTTGAAAGAGCTATTATGGCTGTGCGGTTTAATGATTATATGGTAGGCACGCAGTTTCACCCCGAAGCTGATGCGATAGGGATGAGCATGTATCTTCAGCAGGACGACAAAAAGAAAAGCGTGATTGAAGCATATGGCGAAGCCAAATGGGCATCAATGATAGAACAGCTTAACGACCCTGATAAAATACTATGGACATACGCCCATGTACTGCCTAACTTTCTCAATCATTCCATAGAACATTTACAGGCGGTTGTATTATAAATATCGCTACCTTTCTGTAAACATTTTTGGATGGTAGCATCATTGCGCAAAGCGTTCAACCAAAACTTTACCAGGGAACGTTACGAAGCATTTCTCGCTGATCTTACAAGCAAACATCCCGGCGCCATTGAATTCCGCGTAGCAGAAACGCCCATTTTTGCTGACAGGCATTTCACAAAAAAAATGACAGATGCCTGCGAAAGCATTGTTGATATTATTACAGGTACAGACTTTAAAAAGCTTACGGCGAGGGCAATTCCGCCCGGTGAAAACGTTGCGGCTGAAACGCCGCACAGCCACATGATCGCTTTTGATTTTGGCGTATGCATTAACGACAATGGGGAACTGGAACCACAGCTCATAGAAATGCAGGGCTTTCCTACCCTCTTTGGTTTCCAGGTATATTACCCTGAAGTATTGGAAAAGCATTTTGATATACCGGGAAACTACTCGCATTATTTAAGCGGGTATAATAAAAACAGCTATGTAGCCATGCTGAGGAAGCTATTGCTTGGTGAGCATAATGTTGAAAATGTAATACTGCTTGAAATAAAACCACACGAACAAAAAACGCGTATAGATTTTTACTGCACCCAGGATTACACAGGTGTAAAACCGGTTTGTCTCACTGAATTATTTGCCGAAGGCAACAACCTGTTTTATATGAATGAAGGAAAGAAAACTGCGGTAAAAAGAATTTACAACAGGGTGATTTTTGATGAACTGAAAAGCAGGAATGATCTTGGCAATATCATTGACATCACCAAGCAATGGAACGTTGAATGGATACCTCATCCAAACTGGTTTTACCGTATCAGCAAGTTTACTTTACCTTTTATAAAAAACCCCTTTGTACCTGAAACCTTCTTTTTAAGCGATATAAAACAGATGCCGGCAGATTTGGAGAACTATGTATTAAAACCGCTCTTTTCATTTGCAGGCCAGGGTGTGGTGATTGATGTAACACAGGGTGATATCAATAGTATAAAAGATCCAGAAAACTGGATACTGCAACGCAAGGTTAAGTATGCAGATGTTATTGAAACGCCTGATATTCCAGCCAAGGCAGAAATAAGAATAATGTATGTGTGGCCGGACAATGAAGCCCGCCCCCACCCTGCTATTAACCTTGCCCGCTTAAGTAAGGGCAAAATGATTGGCGTACGATATAATGCGGAAAAAGAATGGGTTGGCGGATCGGTATGCTATTTTGAAACTTATTAACGTTATTTAACCTGTTCCATTATTAACCATATATACACAATCGTACATTTGTTATGAATAATAAACAAGCTATGAAGTGGGTTATACTTACAATCACCGGTGTTGTTGTTTCTGCTGCTCAGTTAGCAGCACAACAAACCGCTACAAGCCTGATTGTAAAATCCAAAACAGAGATCACTTTTCCTGAAAACCCTAACCGTGGCGATGGCGATGGTTTTAACGGGCCATCGGGAATGGAAAGTAAAAATACCACCTACTACAAGGGTGACTTTATAAAAACACTGAACCAGTCTGATTTTGGTAACAATATTGTCATCGTAGATAAAAAAAACAAAAAAACTACTACGCTTATAGAAGCGATGGGTAGAAAAACAGGATTTTATACAACAGAAGAAGACCAGGAGAAGATGCGGGAGGATGCACAAAAAAGAATGGATTCTCTCCGCCAGGCCAGAGGGGGGAATGACGACCAGCAAAGAAATTTTACACCTGCGGAACCTGAAATCGTATACACAAACGAAACAAAAAAAATAGCCGGTTACAATTGTAAAAAAGCAATCATCAAAACCAAAAGCAGGCAGGGAGAAGTATCTGAACTGCATGTTTGGTATACGCCCGATGTTCAAAGGCCGGAAGGCTATCCTGTTTCAGGTGCCAACACTGGCGGGGGCGGTTTTGCAAGAGGATTTTCCGGCGGCGGCCCGGGTGGTGGTGCATTTGGAGGATTATCAAATCTTGAAAAAATTAATGGCTTTATTATGGGTTATAATATGAGCAGACCCAATGGTTTTAAAATGGAGACAGAAGTGACCAGCATTGAAGTAAACCCGGCTATTGAGGACAAGGTTTTTGAAATTCCAAAGGGATATGATATTAAGCCAATGTCTGAAATGCAGCAATTTTTCAACAGGCGTTTTAATGGTGGTTCGCCTCCTTCACAATAAACAATAAAGAGCTTTGGATTTTGGGGCTATTAACATACAACGGGGCTGCCTGCCAGGCAGCCCCAATTATTTAAAGCATGTATGAACAAACTACACCTGTTTAAATACCGGAAATAATTTTACAGCCGCGTATAGCATAAGCTATCATTAATATTTTACCAGTATTTGTGAATATCAGTTAATCCTCTCCCTGCAAATAACCCTACTTTTATATTGTTCAAATCAATATAATATGAGGAGTGGAATTATTGGATTTGCTTTTGTACAAGCCGCAATTGTATCGCTGCCCGCAACAGCCCAGGTAAAGTTAAAAACAGATTATCCTATACAACCTGTAGCATTTACACAAGTGCAAATAACAGATAATTTTTGGGCGCCTAAAATAAAAGTAAATGCTGAGGTAACGATCCCCTACACATTGGATCAATGTAAAAAGCATGGGCGAATAGATAATTTTCTTGTTGCTGCAGGAAAGAAAAAAGCGGATAAACTTTCCGAATTTACTTTTGATGATACGGATATTTACAAAGTAATTGAAGGCGCATCGTATAGTTTACAGGTAAGCAAAAACGATCAATTAGGAAAATACCTTGACACATTAATTGCTATTATTGCCGATGCCCAGGAACCGGATGGGTATCTCTATACTTTTCGCACAGCTAAAGTTACTAACCCGCATGAATGGATAGGAAGCAAACGCTGGGAAAAAGAAGAAGACCTGAGCCATGAATTATATAACTCCGGGCATTTGTTTGAAGCCGCTGTTGCACATTACCAGGCAACAGGCAAAAAGAACCTACTGAATATCGCTGTTAAAAATGCAGACCTGCTTGTTAAAATTTTTGGTTATGGTAAAGAAGAAAAATTTCCCGGTCACCAGATAGTTGAAACAGGCTTAACCAAAATGTACAGGGTTACAGGCAAGCAGGAATATCTTGACCTCGCCAAATTCTTCCTTGATCTTCGCGGCACACCCGGGCATTTGAATCACGAATATAGCCAGGCAGATAAAAAAGTAGTTGACCAGCATGAAGCGGTTGGTCATGCGGTGAGGGCCGCGTACATGTATACAGGCATGGCTGATGTGGCTGCATTAACAGGCAATACGGCATACTTACATGCTATTGATGATATATGGAATGATGTAACAGAGAAGAAAATTTATTTGACAGGCGGCATTGGCGCTACCGGTGCAGGAGAAGCTTTTGGAAAAGCCTACGACCTGCCGAATATGAGCGCTTATGCCGAAACCTGTGCCTCTATCGCCAATGTATACTGGAACAGCCGGATGTTTTTACTGCATGGCGACGCGAAGTATATTGATGTAATGGAAAGAACCTTATACAATGGTTTACTTTCTGGTGTTTCATTAAGCGGCGACAGGTTCTTTTATCCTAATCCATTGGCTTCATTGGGACAGCACCAACGCAGCGCATGGTTTAGTTGCGCGTGTTGTATTTCTAATATGACCAGGTTTCTGCCTTCCATGCCGGGTTATGTATATGCGCAAAACAAAAATGAGCTGTTTGTAAATCTGTTTGTAGGTAGTAAATCTCAAATTAAATTACCGGCAGGTAGTATCACCATTATTCAAAATACCAACTATCCCTGGGATGGCAAAAATGAGATAACTATTAATCCGGCATCAGCGAACACTGCATTTGCATTGCATATACGCATACCCGGCTGGGCATTGAACAAACCAGTACCCGGAGATCTGTATAGCACGGAACAAACACCGGACAATGTACAGTTGCTGCTAAATGACAAAACGGTACCAGTGAATATGCAAAAAGGATTTGCTGTATTAAACAGGAAATGGAAAAAGGGCGACAAGGTTACACTGATACTACCGATAACGGCTAAACGAATACTTGCAAATGATAAAGTTGACGCAGATAAGAACAGGTTTGCATTGCAACGCGGCCCACTGGTATATTGTCTTGAGGGTCCTGACAATAAGGATTCTGCCGTAATGAATATTGTAGTTAAAAAAGATGAAGTCATAACAGCTGTTTACAAACCGGAATTACTGAACGGGGTAACGGTATTGGAAATGAAAGGCAGCTCAACCAAACGCCAGTTAAACAGTGATGCATTATTGCACAGTGAACAAATGGTAACCGCTATTCCTTATTATGCATGGGCTAACCGCGGAGCGTCTGAAATGGAAGTATGGATACCTTATAACGAATCAGCGGCAAGGCCTAAGCCAGCCCCAACCATTGCAAGCAAGAGCGCTATTACAGGTTCTGTTACCAACAAGCGCATGTTGCGGGCACTGAATGATCAGTACGATCCACAGGATTCGCAGGATGCAAGCGCTTCTTACCTACATTGGTGGCCAAAGAAAAACAGTTCAGAATTTTTGCAGTACGATTTTGATAGCGTATATACCATTTCATCATCCAGCGTATATTGGTTTGATGACGCGCCTTTTGGCGGATGTCGTATTCCCGTATCCTGGAAATTGCTCTATAAGAAAGAGGGAGAATGGCTACCGGTAAGAAATACCTCGCCATACGAAATATCGAAGGATAAATACAACACGGTAAATTTTGAACCGGTTACCACTACAGCATTAAAACTCGAAATTCAACAGCCGGTTGAACATTCTACGGGAGTGCATGAATGGATGGTGAAGTAAAATACCCTCCCCCCGGCCCCTCTCCACGAGTGGACAGGGGTACCCAAATTCAAATCAGGTTGATGATTTGCGTGGGGGGGCGTTTGTAAATCTAAAAGTTTGACGAATATTTTAAACACTTGCCCTGTTATATTCAATAGCTGATGCGGTAGTTATATAGTTTGGAATCATTCAACAGCACCGTCCTTCTCCGTGCGGAGAAGGTTAAGAGAATGAGGCTTACTTATTCCTGTCCGGCGGATCAACTCCCAGCAAATGTTTTACAAAAAAATCTCTTTTCTTAACCCTTCCGTATGGGCCGCCATCACTGTGGCCAAGACCAGGAATTGCCAGGAAATCAAAATGCTTTTTTGCTTTGATAAGCGCATCTGCTACGCGATAGGTAGACTCCGGTGGCACATTGGTATCTGCCTCTCCTACTATCAATAACAGGTTGCCTTTTAATTTATAGGCATTGGTAACATTTGATTGTTCCTCATAATGCTTACCCACAGGGTATCCCATCCATTGCTCATTCCACCATTGTTTGTCAACACGGTTATCATGACAGCCACATGCTGAAACCGCGGCGCTATAAAACTCAGGGTGGAACAATAAGCCACCGAGTGAATTTTGCCCGCCTGCAGAAGTTCCATACAACCCTACCCTGTTTGCATCTACATAAGGATATTTTTCTGCCAAGGCTTTTATCCATAATATCCTGTCTGGAAAACCTGCATCAGCAAGATTGTGCCAGCATACATCATGAAACGCTTTCGACCTGTTGCAGGTACCCATGCCATCTATCTGCACTACTATAAAACCGAGCTCAGCAAGGCTTTGCATTTCTCCACCGGTGGTAAAACTTTTCGGTACAAAAGCATCCTGCGGACCGGCGTATATATTTTCAATTACAGGGTAACTTTTTGTTGAATCAAAGTTTGCAGGGCGAAATACCACCCCCCATATATCTGTTTTTCCATCGCGTCCTTTTGCATAAAATGGTTCTGCAAAACGAAAACCGGCTTTCAGGTATTCCGTTACATCTGTTCTTTCTATTTCCGAAATTTTCTTTCCGTCAGACGACCTGCGCAGTTCAATTACCGGTGGAATATTTATTTGTGAATAAGTATCCAGATAATATTTCTTACCAGGAGAATATGCTATCGTATGATTTCCTTTTTCCGGCGTAAGCTCCAGCAGGTTTGAACCATCAAAATTTATACGGTAATAATGTACAAAATAAGGATCTTCATCAGCATGCAGTCCGCTTGCGCGAAACCATATCTGCCTGCTCTTCGCACTAATGCTGTCAATATCCCGTACTACCCAATCTCCTTTTGTCACCGGTTGCATTTCGCCTGTGAGTGAATTAACGAGATATATATGCCGCCAGCCATCTTTTTCGGTTGCCCATATTATTTCATTTGTTTCAGGCAGGTATTCCGTATATATTTTTTGCTCGTAAATAAAGGTATTGGTTTGTTCATCCACTATTATTTTTGTTTCACCGCTCTTAACATCTACATCAATAATGCGAAAGCGTTGATGCCCGCGATCTACTTTCTCATACAGAAGATGTGTTGCATCATCTTTTCTCCAGTTAAGATAAGGCTCAGGAAAAAAATCAATGATCTCCGTGTTTATTTTTGTTGTTTTCTTTTCCATAACCGAAAAAGCAAACATTTCGTAGGTAGTAAAAGGATCGCCAGGCTGCTTATATTCCTGCGATTTTAATTGTCCCCTGGTAGTGTTAGCTTGTGAAGTGAGCACATAATACACAAGCGAATCTTTGTATGGTGTAATCTTATACCCAACAACATATTTACTATCCGGCGACCAGGCTAAAGAACCATAGGGCTTTTCTGCTGTGCCGTCTGTTGTATATTGAATCGCATCGTCTCCGTTAACAGGTTGAATAAAAACATTACCTTCTTTAATAAAAGCCATTAATTGTTTATCAGGCGAAATGCTGTCTGTTTTATATCCCCACCAGCGGCTGCGCCTGTTATTCCTCCGCCACCACGGAATAGTTTGCGCTTCATTAGCGATTACCGTTCCGCTATCAGTTACTGCATAAGTACCCAGGTCACAATGCCACACTTTATTATTCATTTCAAAAGCCATGGAATGCTTTTTCCTGTTCACCTTAATATTGGTGAGCAATAATTTTTGAGGATTGAAATTTTGTCCTGTTTGTTTTGAAAGAGAAGCCGAGAGCTTTACATGATCAAATAATGGCTGCCTTTTTCCGGTAGCCACATTTACCAATACATATTCACGCACACTGTCTTTAAAAGCTCTCCTGTACCAAAATGCTTTCCCGTCATCAAGCCATGTTGGCTGTACGGTAAGGTTAAAAATTTTACCGCGGTTGATCGTACTGTCAGATACCGCAGCCTGCCTGTACCGTTCCAGCATTTCTTCTCTTGTTGGTTTATAGGCAGGATTTGTTTGCTGTGCAAAGAGTGTAGCTCTTAATGCTATAAAACAGGTAAGAAATAAGATTTTTTTCAGCATATAATCATTAAACATTTATCAATGATGAATTCCAAAACATTAATTATAAACGGTATCTGCAGATTGCACTATCGTCTATTTACTATTGCCTATTCATTCCCGCTCACCGTCCTGGCCCTAAATACTCTCCCTGCTGTTTTATCATAGTTAGCTTCTACCTTTACGGTTACCCGGGTTTTACCAGAAATCAGTTGTGCAGGCAGCTCATAAAATTCATTATAAAATTTTCCTGTTTCTCCACCTTTCCATTCTACTGTTTTAATTTTTTCACCATCAACCACAATGTCAAATTTCCGGTCTTTATCATCGCCTATATATACAAACATTAAACGGTTGGTCACAGATGGATCAACCTTCATTTCAAAGGTAAAATAACTTCCCTTCCTTGCTTCTCTTCCGTTTATGCCCAATGCATCACTCACATACGATCTTTCACCTGCGGTTAAATTATGATCGCGTTCCGGCTGCATTTCACCAATACGGAAATAATCAATCGTCATATCTTCAATTTCTTTCTGTTGCTTCTTTTCTGCTTCATATGTTACCTGGCGTGTCTGCCATTGCGCTTCCGTAAAGAAATCCCAGTATACATTATAGTACTCCTGCGATACCGCATAAAAAGGTTTTAATGCAACATCTTTGGGTTTCCCGGCTTTATTCAAATTAAAAGCGAGCGTTGAAGTATTTGTTTTTTCAATCCATACTTCCGGATCACGATTATCTGTCATTAATACGGGCACCCCATATACAGGGTCAGGCATTTCGTTCCCTAATATGCCTGCAAGCAACACAGGTCCGTACAACAACGCTATCCTGTCTTTATTGTCAGGCATACTTTCCGTATATAACTGCATCGGAAATTCAACAGTTATTTTATCATTGTTCTTCCAGTACCTTGTAACAGTTAAAAATCCTTCAGTGTCTTTCTGTACCGGCGCTACCTTACCATTCACCTTTACTATAGCTGCTTGTTTTGCCCACCAGGGCTGGCGGATATGCACGGCAAATGATGTCCTTTTTTTAGGGTGAATGATGATCTCTGTTTTGTTATCAGATGGGAAACCAGTGTTTTGCTCTACAATTGTATTGTTCGCTTTCCAGTTCAGCGAGGAAGGAATAAAAAGATTCACATATAAGCTTCCATCTTTTCCTTCAGCATAAATATTCTCCGCATACTTGGAATGATTTTCCATGCCTGTGCCAACGCAGCAGGTAAAAGTATTGAACTGATCACTGAATGTTTTGCGGGTACCCATGCGGAGCGGTACAAAATAACACATCATGCCATCTTCATGATTTTGCGAAGCAAGAATATGATTATATAAAGCACGCTCATAATAATCACCCAGGGCAGCACTGGGCTGCCATGCAAACAAATGCCTTGTCAGCTTCAGCATATTATAGGTATTGCATGTTTCGCTTGTATTATCACTCAGCCTGTCATTAAGCTTATCTTCTTCACCGCAATACTCATAATTACTGTTGCCGCCGTTCACATAGGTGTGATGATGCACCATAGTTTGCCAGAAAAAAGACGCGATGGTTTTATCCCGTTCATTTCCGGTCAGCTCATATTGTCTTGCACTGCCAATAGCTTTTGGCACCTGTGTATTGGAATGTTTGCCCGGCATCGGATCAGTTTTTTCCGATAAAGGCTTCATCACAAAGTCATCAAAAAATTTATATGAAAGATCAAGGTATTTTTTGTTGCCCGTAATGCTGTAAATATTAGCCAGCACATCATTCATGCCGCCATATTCACAACGAAGCATTTGCTGGATCTGCGTTTCGTTTAAATTTTTAAGCACATCACCTGTCCAGTCTGCCATACCGGTAGCCACCTTAAGCGCTGTGGTATTGTTGCAGTATAAATATGCATCTACTACACCACTGATCACTTTATGTACCGTGTACCAGGGCGACCATCCTCCGTTCAAATCAAAACCTCCTGATTTTATTTCTCCTCGTTTCAGCTTCCCGAAAATAGAATCTTCATTTGGTATGGCGCCTACATACCCGGTTTTCCTTGCCTGCTGGCATCGCAATAATTCATTACTGATATAATCAACCCTTCGCTTAAATTCAGGATTACCTGTAGAAGCATAAAACATGGCGCAGGCAGAAAGGTAGTGCCCTAATGTATGCCCGGCAATACCGTCACTTTCCCATCCACCGTATACAGGCGCTTTTACAGGCAAGCCGGCATTTTTATAGAAATTGTGCAGCAACCGGTCGGGTTCAATCAGCAACAAATAAGCCGAATCCTTTTGCATAGCATTTTTAAAGGGACTATTACCCGTTAACCTTATATCAGCAAGGTTGAATGCATATGCCTGTATATCAGCAACAGGCGCAACTTTAATTACAGCATTGTTTTTTTCAGGAACATAAGATTGCGCTATAGACTGCACAAAACAAAAACCACATAATGCCGTAAAGATTACTTTTCTCTTCATAAAAAATATTTTTCAAAATCAGGCGGCTACCAATCATTCAAACAGGGATGTCGCTTTTAAGTTGAATAATTATACAGTTTTCCTTAGTGCTTGTAGTAAAACACAAACACGCTCCTCCGTCATTATAACTAAGCAATACGGAGATTGTAGTATAATCACTTTTACGCGAGGGAGAAACCTGCCTGCGGCAGGCAGGTCTGCCCGGGCTTTGGCATTAATGCTCAACTTTTGTACTACAACCCGGCAGATTTCTCTCCCGCCGCAATATACCTTGAATGCAGTCTTCATAAGGCGGGATCAAAATGACCATGCCGCAATCGTCTTTTTTAAAGCAAAATCCCTGATCATCCAAACTTAAAAAGCCCTCGGTAAAAAGAAGATGAAATATTTATCTATTTATGTTTGGATTTTAACCGGTTAAAATATATTCAGGAATGAATAAAATATAAACGCCGGTTTTGCCGGGCAACTTTTAATTTTGCAACCTGCAAAACTACAATCCCTACAAAACAATGAAAAATATAGTGATCGTTGGCGGAGGCATTATGGGTTTAAGCTCCGCGTTTTACCTTCAGAAATCAGGGCACAATGTTACTGTTATAGATAAAAATGATTTCTTAAACAACTGCTCATACGGTAATGCAGGATATGTTTGTCCCAGTCACTTTGTTCCGCTGGCTACACCAGGTATAGTATGGCAGGGTTTTAAATGGATGTTCAATTCGCAAAGCCCGTTTTATGTGCAGCCTTCTGTAAAAAGCGCGTTAATCGACTGGGGGTTAAAATTTGTGAAAAGCGCCAATGACAGCCATGTAGCTGCTTCGGCTATACCTTTGCGTGATATCGCTTTGTTGAGCCAGAAAGAATATGAAAAATGGCAGGAAATACCCGGTTTTGACTTTGCCTATGAACACAAAGGTTTGCTCGAGATATTTCAAACCGAGCCTGTTGGAGAACATGCCTATCATACTGTAGAAAAAGCAAAAGCAATAGGACTGGATACCGTTTTACTTAACGCGGAAGAACTGCAGCAATTAGAGCCTCAAACAAAAATAAATGCCCTGGGCGCTATATTATTTAAATGCGATGCGCACCTATACCCGCAAAAATTAATGCACGGTCTTCTTAATTTACTGAAACAAAGTGGCGTACGGTTAATACCGGACGAGGCTGTTATAAAATTTGAAAAAAAAGGGAACAGCATCAATAAAGTGATCACGGCAAAAAACGCGTATGATGCCGACTATATTGTTATTGCAACCGGTGCATGGTCAAGGGAGATAGCTGCACTGGCAGATACAAAAATCCCTTTGATGCCGGGTCGCGGTTATTCTATTACGCTTGAAAATTCACCATATAAAATAAATCATCCTGCTGTATTAATGGAAGGAAGAGTAGCGCTCACTCCTATGGACGGGAACAAAATACGCTTTGGCGGCACTATGGAAGTTGTACCTACCAGCACCCCACCCCGTTACAAAAGAGTAGAAGGAATAGTGAATGCAGTAAAACGTTATTATACAGCATTTGATATTCCCATGCCTGCTGAAAAAGATATATGGTATGGGTACCGCCCCTGCTCCGCGGATGGATTGCCCTATATTGGTAAAATAAAAAAGTATAATAATGTAGTTGTTGCTACCGGCCATGCAATGATAGGCTTAAGCACCGGCGCAGGAACAGGAAAATTGGTTTCCGAAATTGTGAATGGTGAAAAACCAAGCATGGATATAAAGCCGTTTGAAGTGGAAAGATTTGATTAGGATTGGGCTATCCATAATTTGCTTTGAAAATCCTTTAAAGTTATTATGTCCTTAAACATAATATAGCTATCACCCTGAATTGTAGTTTCCGGAAGTTTATTTTATTCCAGCAATGCTGGTATTATATTATTTACATCAATCTCTGCGCTTATCTTCTTTTACTTTTTACAGCTAAATAACGATAGCGATACTATAATAAGAAGTGTGAGTTTTTTATAGCTCAGTTTTTAGTTTTAATAAACTTGATTAATGAGTATATACTGACCACCATAAACATCAATATACATCCCAATGTTACAAAAAAGAAAAAATCAAAGGCGGGAGAATGCTTAATCCGTAGAATGGAGGTTATCATGGTTAACACCATCATGGTAATACCAGAGTATAAAACTGCAAGTTTCATAAAAGTAATTGCGTTTTACAGGTGAATGATCAGCATAAATATACTTTAACCCGTTTAAATCACACAATCACTGTTGGTCCGTTCTAAATTTTCGCTCGCTTAGGCTGTGAAATTTATGCTGAGCCATAGTACAAGTGATGAACATTTATCCTGATGCTGAATATTGTACTATACCATTGCTTTGCACCAATGCAAGTAAATGACTCAGCAGAGATGATCTGCTTATATGGATGGCTGACGCGAACAATACAAATGATATCAAAAAACAAGGCTGGCTGCCGTCGAAGGAGTTAGCATCATCAACAGGCGCTTTAAGAACCGGTGCCGGAACAGGAAACTGGTTTCCTAAATTATAAATGGTGAAAAAAGCATGGATATAAAGCCGTTTGAAGTGGAAGAATTTGAATAAGATACACTTAAGTCAACCGGTTTTAAAAATTTCAATAAATAATGGTTACTGATTCGAACACATATATAATATTTTACCACTTCTTAAAATTCTTTAAAAACAAGTTAAAATTTGATTAATTTTTTTGATTAACTATCTTACCTTCAATTGCTCATTATTGATTGCCCTCTCATAAAAATCATAATTACTGATAAACACAGGTAAAACGCTTGATTGTGTGTTGTTACATCCTGTGAATAACACCTGAACGGATTTCGTTCATACAATAACTAAAACAAAACATGACATGAGAAAACTTTTCCTCTTGTGTGCTATTTTTTTAGCACTTTCTGCCTATGCCCAGGATACAAAAGTCTCCGGTATTGTAAAAGATGAAAACAATGAGCCTGTTTCAGGTGCATCAATTAAAATCAGAGGAACCAACAAAGGTACTTATACCGATGACAAAGGTCAGTTCACTATTATGGCTCCCGCCAATGCTACACTTGAAATTTCTTCTGTAGGCTTTAACAAACAAGAGATTAAGGTTAAAGGACAAGCCAATATTGAAATTGTGCTGTCAGTATCCACATCTTCAATGGAAGATGTTGTGGTAATCGGCTATCAAAAAATCACCCGCAAAAAAACTACCGCGGCTATTTCAAGCATTTCCGGTAAGGAAATTGAAAATCTTCCTGCTGCAAGTTTTGATCAGTTAATGCAGGGACGATTATCAGGAGTTAACGTGCAAAACTTCAGTGGAGACCCCAGCGCCGCTGCAGCCGTTACCGTTCGCGGAAATACAAGGATCAGCAGAGATTGGGACGAAAATTCTGTAATCAATGGACCTTTATATGTTGTGGATGGAGTGCCTCAGAGCAATGAGGAATATGTAACCCCCGGAGCAGGTGCAGGGTTCAACTATCTCGGCGGTGTAAACCCTAACGATATTGAATCTATAGATGTGCTTAAAGACGCTTCTGCCGCTGCCATCTATGGTTCACGAGCAGCCAACGGCGTTATCCTGATTACTACCAAAAAAGGAAGAGTTGGAGCCCCCAAAGTTATCTTTTCTGGTTTTACAGGTGTTACCGAAAGACCTGAATTAAGAGAAGTAACACTCGGTGCGCTGGAGAGAAGACAGAAAATGGCTATTCTCACCGCCCAGCTTACAGCCCCACAGCAACAGCAATTACCTTATTTATTAACCGATAGCCTGAACCCTGCTTTTAACGGAAATACCAACTGGCAGGATTTGTTTTATCAAACCGGGATTATTAAAAGCGCTGATTTGAGTTTAAGTGGAGGAACAGAAAATGGAACCAATTATCGTTTCAGTACCGGTTATTATGATGAAGAGGGTATTTTAAAGGCAACAGGTGTTAAGCGTTATTCTGTAAGAATAAATCTTGGCTCAAGAGCATTAAAAGGAAAGTTAGAAATCAATCCTGTGATGTATTTTACACGTTCTGAAAGAAACAGGGGGATGGGAGTAGATCCAAGGTATGAAGACTATAATCCTTTCAGCCTGGGTGCAGGGAATATGCCTTCTTCCTTATTTAACCTCAGCGAGGCTAAAAAAGAAGCTATACTTGGAAATTATGACAAGAGTTTAGATAATAACCTTTCCAACGTTTTTAACTTCAATCTTAACCTCGGCTATAATTTCAGCAAAAGCTTTAAGTTTAATTCATTAAGCACTTATCAATATACTACTTCAAGAAGGAGTTTTAACAGAACCAACGAACTTGAAAATGGATTAGGAAACTACTCCTACAGCTTTGTCGATAACGCGGCTAAAATGCTCACATCAAACTATCTTAGTTATGCAAATGGTTTTGGAGAGCATAATATCAGTGTTATTGCGGGACAGGATATTCAGTTTGACGTATATGAAAATACAATAGCTTCCGGCTATTATGGCGCTTCAGATCAAATACAAACGGTAAATGGCTTCACCCAGGCTACTATAAGGGCATCTTCTGATTACCAGGCGCATGGATTACTGTCGTATTATGCCCGGTTATCGTATGATTTTAAAAGCAGGTACCTGTTTGCATTCTCCGGGCGTTATGATGGTTCTTCAAGGTTTGGCGCAGATAATAAATGGGGCTTCTTCCCTTCTGCCTCTGTTGCATGGATATTAAGTGAAGAAGGATTTATGAAAAACAATTCGCTGTTCAGCTTATTAAAGCTCCGGGCAAGCCTCGGTACTTCAGGAAGCGAGCCTACAACCAACTACCTGCAATACAATCTTTACAACGTAAATGCCGGAGGTTATAACGGCAATAACAATGCTACTTCTTACAATGGTGTTACGGCGGTTACTCCTAATTTTTATGATGGGGTAGCTCAAAAAAACCTGAGCTGGGAAAAATCAACACAATGGAATATAGGTGCAGACTTTGAGATACAACAAGGCCGCTACTCAGCAGCAATTGACGTATATAACCGGGAAGGCTCTTTACAATTGTTTTCGGTAAGGTTACCTTTAACAACCGGGTATGACTATGCATTTACCAACTCTTATGGCGTCAGGAATGCAGGCGTTGAGTTAACCGTTGCTGCAAATCCTTTATCACCATCAAGCCCGGTAAAATGGTTCACCAGGGTTAACATATCCTATAATAAAAACACCCTCATGAGCCTGCCCAATGGCGGAAGAGACTATGCATTTGGCAACAGGTTTGACCAGGCACATATCCTTTCGGTTGGCAGTCCCGTAAATGCCTTTTACCTCTATCAAACGCTCGGGGTATATGCAACAGACGATGATGTGCCCATCAATAAATACACCGGTGAAAGATTTGCAAGCGCTAACGGAGCTTATACTGCTGGAGCTTTCCATCTTGCAGATCTTGACGGAGATTACTTAATAGATATTTTCAACGGGGGAATTAACCCGGATAAAACGCCTATGGGTGATCCAAACCCAAAAATCACAGGTGGCTGGACAAACAACATTTCCTGGAAGAATTTTTCTTTGGGATTATTTTTCTCCTTCACCTTTAAAAGAGATGTGCTGAATTTTTTCAAAGCTGATCAGTTTTCAAATTCAACAGACAGTGATCCCTACTCCAAATTTGTGCAGTATTCTACACCCAACCTGGATAAGATCAATATATGGAGACAACCCGGCGACCAGGCAGAATACGCTAAATACGATTTAGGCACTTATTTATATTATTATACCTCAGCACAAACATTCTTTCTTACCAAAGGGGATTACTTCAGGCTTAAAAGTCTTAATCTGCAGTATAACCTGGGAGCTAAAACCTGCCAAAAAATGGGAATTGACGGATTGAAATTCTTTGTGATAGCTGATAACCTGTTGAAATGGCAGGCATCCAAAGATCTGCCAGATGCAGAAAATGTAAATTCTTATGGTGAGTATGACGGTAACGGCTACCCCATTCCCAGAAAATATACACTCGGGTTTCAGTTGCAATTTTAATCCTGTAAATCAACAGAACTTTTATGAAAAAATATTCAATACGTTTATATATACCCGCTGTTTTAGCGATAATGATAAGCATAACCAGCTCTTGTAAAAAAGTGCTTGAGCAGGAACCAAGAAACTCAACGTATGCAGATGTATACTGGCAATCGGTACGTGACTGTGAAGCGGCAGTAGCAGGGAACTACAGCCTTTTGCGGGCCGCTTTTGCTTATGGAACCTGCATGAGCTATTATATGTATGGTGATGCAGAAACATCGTCGTCTACCTATTTCACAATGAACTATACCGGCGATGGGTTAGAAGGTATACAGGGCGGTGATTTTACCTTTAAATATAATATTGAGAGCCTGGGCGACTGGACAAGGTTTTACAAAGTAATAGCCATGAGCAATATTATTTTAACGAAAGTGCCACAGATAGATGATGCATTACTGGCAAAAGATGTGGACGATGTTGCTGCATATAAAAACAAAGTAATGGGGCAGGCGCTATTCATCCGGGCGCTTACTTATTTTCAGCTTACCAGGGTTTTTGGTGATGTGCCTCTTGTTACAGAAGCATACGATGATCCTTTAAATGCACCCCAATTACCCAGAACAGACCGCCTGGTAGTGATGAAGCAGATTGAAGACGATTGCCACCAGGCAATGTCAATGCTTAACTGGGGCTATGAAAATATATCTGAAAGAGCTGTAACAGCCAACAGGGGTTCAGTATATGCTTTATTGGCGCATTTATATTTATGGAGAGCTACAACAACTAATTTATCTTCTGCTGAACCTGTTGCTGAAGATGTGAACAGCGCGGATACTACACTGCAGACTTTAATAAATACCGGTGGTTATATACAACAGGATACCACTAAATACGGAGACCAGTTTATAGGGCGTTCTGCAGAAAGTATTTTCGAAATAAACATGAATGAAAACACACAGGAAGGATCTTCATCACATATAGGATTGTATTTTCTTACCGGTGCTTATGTAAATAACTATGGCTATACACCCCGTTTATGGGTTCCCTCTTCCTATACAAACACGCATTACAGCGTTCCACTTGAAGGAGAAGGCTGGGATTACTGGTGGGATGGCTCCGGATGGGCTTGGACTGAATTTAAAGTAGTTGGGATTAAATATTATTTAAAAGATACCAATGAAGAAATTCCGATCGATTATATTTATTATGCCTATGACAACCCGGGATGGGCATATGTATATAATGCAGATATTGATGATTTTGACTATTTGCAGGTTGCAGGTTTTGGCGGAGATGCAAAAGACGTTAGATACAGGAATAATTTTGCAGGCACGGTTTGCACAAAATATAAAAACATCGTTTACAGAAATCCCGCGAAACAAACTGAAGGTTATCTCAGCAATAATATGATCATCTTCAGGTTAAGTGATATGAAATTGCTGCAGGCTGAAGTTGCAATCTATAAAAACAACCTGCAAACCGCGGCAGATATTATCAATGCTTTCAGAGACAGGAACAATTCAAGCTCCGACAGGGTTAGCGCCACAGACACAAAGTACAATATCACTTATCAATATATGATAGAACGCGGAAGGGAAATGTACCTGGAAGGTCATTTGTATTTTGATTTAATGAGAACGAGAATGTTTGTCGAATTTATTCCATGGTTATCGGAATCAAGATTTGCGGCAGGAGGCTTTTTCTGGCCTATTAATCCAACGTTGTTTAACGACAACCGGTTTCTTACCCAAACTGCCTACTGGAGAGGAAAAGTATAAACAGCTTTAGCATTATCATGTTTGACGACAAACAAAAAATAATACAATGAAAAAAATAATAATACAATCCATACTGCTTACAGGCTTATTATTCATGTTTGCTTCCTGTAAAAAGGAATTTGCTGCAGACGGCGGTGTTTCTGATGCGCATGTAAATATGACAACCTATGATTACCTGAAGTCCAAACCAATATTCTCCTCTCTGGTAACACTCATAGACAGGGCAGGGCTAAAAGATATGGTTAATAGTAACTGCACTTTTTTTGCAACAACCAATTACGGTATTGATGAATATCTGAAGGCTATGAAAAATATCAGGGCGGTAGAACTGGATGATGAAAATATCACCTATACGCTTGACAGCATTCCCTTGTTCAGGGTTGACTCTTTGAAAACATATATTTTTGATGGTCAGCTCGGACGGGATGCTTTAACTACATCGGGCAAATACTACACTTCCAAATACGGGGATATTCCGAATGTTCAGTTTAAGCTTTGGCTCGACAGAACTTACAATTATGGCGCTTATGTTGATTATGTAGATTATGTGGCATATACAAAAATTATAGGAACAGACGATAGCAAAGAATTAGACATTAATGATATTCCCGTTGAGGAAAGAGATAAAACGGTATATGTACAATCGTCTGGTATAATTACAACCAATGGCGTTGTTCATGCGCTGGATGGTTATCACCGGCTCTTTTTCAACACAGATAACGCAAACTAAATATTTAAAACTTATAGTTTAAATTTTTATGAAAAAAACATTATTATATCTATTTACAGCGTGCGTATCATTTTTTGCATGTAAAAAGATAACTGAAGGCTTTTTAAGCGATACGCTTAGATATACCAGCCCTGCCCTGTATTGCCAAAGGGGTTTGGCACTTGTTCAATCAGACAAGATATATCTAGACGGATCAACTCCCCCGGTAACTTTTGAGATGCAGAATCTCAGGGACAGTTCAGGAGGTAAATTGCCGGAAGCATTTAATACAAAATATGAGATCACTGTTTTTAAAACAGGCGTGACATTTAATGTGGATACGGATACAACTGTTGAATTGCTGAATCAAAAAAGAGAAACTATCCAGACAGTACCGATGGAGTTTAACACAGTAAGCGGTCAGCTTACATTTAACAGGGCTTCTACAAACATTCCCCTGGGTATATACAATTTTGATATCCAGGCAACCAATAGAAACGGAACAAAATTTTACCCTTCATTTGGAAGTATTCATGTGGTTGACCCCACTGAGGAGGATATGTTTACCCAGGAAGATAATGTTAACAATGTATTCAGTGATGCTGACGGCAGCTCGCAGGCGGTTAAAAATCCCAAATTAACATTCAGGAAGGTTTCAGACGAAGGGGCCAGAATTATTCTCAAAATCATTGATAAAAATGGCAACGCATTTAATCCGGCGGCAGGTGAAATAATGGCAAGAGGCGACAGACCTACATTTGAAAATTATGCCCGTTTTAATCCAGTTATTTTTTCGGATACTGCAATGATATGTGATTTTGAGGTTGCCCCATTTCCTTTAGCCCCTTACATAGATGCAACAACTAATTGGGCGCATTTAATATATTACAGAATTCCCAGCAATCATGTTACTATTGATGGATTCCCTGACGGCAAATACTCAGCTAATCCACGCTTTGCATTTCAAATTAAACTGGAAGGCACTTTTATTGTGCAATTGCAATTAACAGACGCGGTAAGAAAACCGTAGATCCGTACTGTTATAAGCAATAAAGGGTTGTTAAGCAGTTAACAGCCCTTTATTTTTTGTGAATTACATTTGTACCTGTTAATAAAACACAATAAATAATGTTCAGCAAGCAAACATATATCGACAGAAGAAACGGATTAAAAGCGCTTGTCGGCAATGGTATTATCTTACTTCCCGGCAATGAAGAAAGCAGCATGAATTATAAAGACAATCTCTATCATTTCCGGCAGGATAGCAGCTTTCTCTATTATACGGGCTTAGACAAACCAGCTTTATTTTTTTTGATGGATATTGACAACAATAAGGAAACTATTTTCGGAGATGAAGCCACTATTGATGATATTGTTTGGACAGGCGCTACACAAACCATACATACTCAGGCAGAGCAATCCGGCATAACAACTGTGCTGCCTGTATCAACACTGGTTTCAGCTTTGCAACAATATACCAATGAAAAACGAAAGGTGCATTACCTGCCTCCTTACCGGGCTGATACGGCCGTTAAAATAAGTGAATGGCTGAATATTCCTTATAATACATTAAATGATAAAGCATCCATACCGCTTATTAAAGCTATTGTAAAACAGCGTTCCGTAAAATCCGCTGAAGAAATAGCTGAAATGGAGAAAGCCATCAATGTTACTGCCGATATGCAGCTTAAAGCAATGCAGCTCTCACGGGAAGGCGTACCTGAATACCAGGTTGCAGGGCATTTAGAAGGTATAGCGAAAAGTGCAGGAGGAAATTTATCTTTTCCCATCATCCTCACTACCAATGGTCAATACCTGCATAATCATGCAGGCAGTAATATTTTAAAAAACGGGCAATTATTGCTGTGTGATTGCGGTGCGGAATTACAATCTCATTATGCCGGCGATTTAACCAGGACTTCTCCTGTTGGCGGGAGGTTTACAAGCTTACAGAAACAGGTATATAACATTGTGCTTAACGCACAGGAAGCCGCATTAGCCGCTCTTGCTCCCGGCAAAAAATTTATTGATATCCATTTGCTAGCCTGCGAAAAGCTCACAGCCGGGCTTCAGCAACTAGGTTTAATGAAGGGCGATATAAAAGAAGCGGTAGCCGCCGGCGCCCATACTTTATTTTTTCAATGCGGGCTTGGGCATATGATGGGGCTTGATGTACATGATATGGAAAACCTCGGAGAACAATATGTTGGCTATACAGATGATTTAAAAAAAAGCACAGCATTCGGGTTGAAATCGCTCAGGCTTGCCAGGGCACTGGAAGAAGGTTTTGTAGTAACTATAGAGCCGGGATTATATTTTATCCCGGAACTGATGGATATGTGGAGCGCAGAAAATAAACATTCACAATTCATCAATTATGGCGCACTGGATGCTTTCAGGAATTTTGGGGGAATACGTATAGAAGATGATGCCCTCATTACTGCAACAGGCAGCCGGGTTTTAGGAAAGCCGCTTGCTAAAACAAGCCAGGAAATTGAAGCCTTGTGCGGATAACAATGTTTGAAGGATAAACTAATTATAAAAAGATGATTGAATGGTGAATTGCTATACACCTGTCACACTTACTATTACCCGTTCACCATTCAATATCTGTCTTCTACCCTATTTCGTTTCCTTATCCGCCGGCATCAGCACAGCGGTAAATTGATTTTTACCATTAAAGAAAAGCTTAGCCGCATCCTGTACATCTTTCACAGTAAGCTTATCTACATACGTATCAAATTTTGTAAACCGGTTTATATCATCTCCTTCTGTTTTTGCAGAAAGTAAATTTTGAAGCCATGGCCCGTTTTGTTTCATCTGCTCTTTATGCGATTCTCTCCATTGCTGCTTCACTTTATTAAGATTCTGCAATGATGGTCCGTTCTTAACAAGATCATTAATTTCGTTTTGTAAAGCTTTTATTAAAGTATCAACCTTTTCCGGGCCGCAAGGCAATTGCGCGATAAAACGATAGTTATTATAGGGCACTTTATTTACCTCCCCAAAAATACCTCCGCCGTAAATGCCCTGTATCTTCTCTCTTAATTCCTCAATGATCCTGATATTTAATACTTCGCTTATAGCGTTTGCTTTAAAAGCCAGGTCTTCACTATATGGCACTTCACCGGTATAAAATATAATTACCATGCTTTTTTGTTCCTGCCCTTTATATACTGTAAGGTTTTTCTTTCCGGTTATGGGCCTTAATTTTTTATCTGCGTAATTAAATTTTTTGCCACTGACAGGTAAGCTTGCTATATAAGTTTCAATCAGCGGTATTATATCTTCCTGTTTAAAGCTGCCGGTAAAAACAAAATGCATTCCACTTATATCGCCCAATCTTTCTTTGTAAACCTCAATTGTCCTGTCAACATTTATACTATCAAAATACGATGGTTTAGGAACATTGATCGGAGCAAGCGGGCTGTTATTATAAAACGCTCTTATGGTAGTATCAAAAAACACAGCCTCAGGGTTTGCACCAAGCATTGCCAGCTGCGCTTTGTTTTTCTGCACAAATGATTTAAATAAAGAAGTATCCTTTCTTGGGCTTGTTAATTTCAGGTATGCAAGCTGGAACATTGTTTCCAGGTCTTTTACTGTAGAGCTACCGTTAATACCTTCAGTTGTTGAACTGATAAATGGAGATGCAGATACTGATTTCCCAGCTAAAACTTTCTGCAGATCAACCGGTGAAAAATCGCCATAGCCCATTGAGCCTATTACATTGTTTACATAAGTTGCGTTATACCTGTCGGCAAGTCCATAATTGCTGGTGCCACCGTATCGTGAAGCACCCATTAAAATTTCATTATCCTTAAAATCAGTTTGCTTAAGCGTAACGGTAATGCCGTTTGACAGTATAAGCTCTGTAGTGCCTAAAACCGTATTGGTTTTGGTAGCGGTTACTTTACCCGCGGCTGGTTTTTGTGTAAGCAGGTCAGCAGCAATTGCTTTTTCTTCATAAGGCTTTACATCTGCTTTTTCCGCCATGGCAATTGTGTTAAGGAGGTCAGCAGGAGCCGGCAATGTTACATTAGCTTCTTCTGGTCCGGCTATATAAGCGAAAATATTTTGCTGACCTTTTATCCTGTCTGCCACTTTATTTACATCTGCCAGAGTAATAGCCGGAATAACCTGTTTTACCAGTTCATATTCTGTTGCAATGCCGGGTATAGGTGATTGCTCTAAAAAATGATTGATATATTCTTCAACAAATGAAGCGGATTCTGTTTTATTCCTGTCGTTATAAGCACGCTCATAAGCAGCTAAAATATTTTTCTTAGCTCTTTCCAGTTCCGGATCTGTAAACCCAAACCTTTTTACTTTCTCAATTTCTTCCATGGTTGCTTTAACAGCACCACTGGGTTCTTTATCACCTGATCCGGTATATACTTCAAAGTTTTCGTATCCCCTTGCATAACCGCCAAATTGTGTGCCCGCGTAAACAAAAGGTGGGTTTTCCTGTTGTGTTAACTCCTGCAACCTCCTGTTGAGCATGCCCGTAAATAATGATTTTGCAAGATGCTGCGCATAATCTCCAACAGTAACAGGTGCAGCAATTTTATAAGCAGGATATTCTATTACAGCATCATACGTGGTAGCTTCTTTATCAGTTACAACCATTGCATCGCTTGATGTATAAGCAGGCACATCAGCATATCTCCTTTCGGGTGCATCAGAGGGATTGGTTAAACTGCTGAAATGTTTTTTTATCATTCCCTCTGCCTGTTGCTTCGTAATATCTCCCACAACAATTACCGCCATCAAATCAGGCCTGTACCAATCCCTGTAATATTTCCTTATTGCTTCGTGTTTAAAGGTTTTGATAATGCTGTCTTTCCCGATCGGTAACCTGTCGCCATATAATGAGCCTTTCATCTGCCTTGGATAAACCTGCTTAAATATCCTGTCTTCAGCGCCTTTTCCAAGCCTGCTCTCTTCTAAAATAATAGCACGCTCATTATCTATGTCATCGCTGAGATAGGTAACATTATGCGCCCAGTCTTCAAGTACCCTGAACCCTTTTTCTAAATTTTCCTTTTTATCTGTGGGTATCGGAAGAATATATATCGTACGGTCAAAACCGGTATTAGCATTAAGATCACTGCCAAAGCCAACACCTATATCCTGCAGAAATGAAACAATATCATTTTTCTTAAAATTTTTTGTACCGTTAAAAGCCATGTGTTCTGCCATGTGGGCAAGCCCACTCTGATCATCTGTTTCATTGATAGAACCTGCATTAACCACCAGCCTCAGCTCCACTTTTTTTTCAGGTTTGGCATTCGGCTTTATGTAATAGGTTAATCCATTGGGTAATTTTCCGATGGTTACACTGGTGTCCTGCGATAACTTTTGAGAGAGGTTCAATTGTGCATGTGCAATAGCAACACATCCGACAAGCACTAATAACAGGGATAGCTTTTTCTTCAAAACACTTTTGAGCATAGGTTTTTGTTTTGAGCAAAAGTATAGAAATAAGCGGGAGTGCTATTACCGTTTATCCATATATATTTCTTAATATGATTACAGAGATAAGCGTTTATAAACTCAACTTTCCCTGGTAAAAATCCAGTATTCGTGTACGGAAAATATATTCGTACCAGGTTTGGGTAAGGTTTAACCTTGCCCGGTCATAATTGTTTTTAGTGATCAGGTACTCTGTAGAAACAATCGTACCCAGGTTAAATCGTATTTCGGCTGACCGGAATGACTCTTTATACTGGTTCACCTGTTCCAGTAATGCCTTGTATTTTTCGTAAGCAGATATCATGTCCTGGTGCGATTTTTCAATATTCTGCTTTAAAACAACCTTTGTTTGCTCGGCTTCGTAAGCAGCATAGCGGGAATTCAATTTCGCTTTTTTAACGTTGGTTGTTACGCGAAGATTATTAAAGATGGGGATATTCAGACTCAGCCCCACATAAGTACCCACATTATTTTTCATTTGTGTGTTGTATGATATTTTTTGGGGTGCGTAGTTTTGTTGTTGTGTCAGCACAGGGTTTTTAATATTGTTGATCGTTATATAATCACCCGTTTCCACTTCAGTAACTGTTGTTGGTGAAAGTGAGCTTGATACGCTGGAATAATTACTGTTCAAACTTCCATTTAAGCGGAGTGAGGGATAATAGCCACTTTTTGCAACTGACAAACTCTTTGCTGCACTCTTTGCTCTTAAATCAACAGCTTTAACCTGTGCGAGATTTTCCAGGGAAGATGCATACACCTGTTCTGCTGTTGCCGGGTATACTTCGAGTAAGGTTCCTTCTGATATTCTTTCTAACTGTATATTTTTATTATACGGGATATTCATCAGCTGCGACAATTGCAATATAGCTGTTTGCAATGCATTGTATGCAGTAATGGTATTTATCTCATCACTTGCCATCTGACCTTTTAGATCAGAAAGCAAATAACTTCCATTTACGCCTTTCTCCACCAATATCTCCATTCGTTCCACCTGCCTGCGGGTCACTTCCATTTGTTCAGACATGATGCGCCAGGTATCTTCATTATTTAAAATGGTTAAATAAGCCAGTATCACATCAAGTGTAAGCTTATCCTTCGATTGCTGCCATTCCATCTCACTGGCTCTGTAAGCATATCCTGTTTGCTTAATAAGATTTTGCAGCTGCAATCCGCTGAATAATGTTATACCAGCATTTACACCCACATTGGAAGAAGCAAACTGTTGGTTGATATATGTATTCGTAAAAGGATCAATGGCGCGTCCCTGGTTCCAGCCATACCCCCAACTACCATTTACATCGGGCAATAAATTTGCTTTAGCCTGCTGCCAGTCTGCTTTTGCGGCATCTGCCAGCAGCCCGGTTTGCTTCACAGGTATATTGTTGGATAATGCCCTGTCAACACATTGTTTCAGGGTGAGTGTTGCAGCGCCTGTTGTGTCAGTTTGAGAAATTCCTTTAACAGCGAAAAGAACTATTACCAATCCAATAGCTGTTTTTTTTACTAATGCTTGCATTGCTTCCATAATTTATATCTCAAAGTCTTTATGCCTGTTCTTCAATTTTTCCATCGAGCAGGTTAATGATTCTTGAGCCGTATTCCGCGTTCTTTTCAGAGTGGGTAACCTGGATAATGGTTACGCCATCTTCATTATTCAGTTTTTTGAAGAGTTTCATAATATCGTCTCCCTGTTTCGAATTAAGATTGCCTGTTGGCTCATCTGCCAGGATCAGTTTGGGTTTTGCTACCAGGGCCCGCGCTATGCCAACCAACTGTTGCTGCCCACCTGAAAGTTGGGTAGGAAACAAATCCTTTTTTCCCACGATCTGGAAACGGTCAAGTATATCTGCCACAACAGCTTTGCGTTCAGAGGATTTCATATCCTGGTAAATAAGCGGGGTTTCTATATTTTCATACACGGTTAATTCATCAATAAGATGATATGCCTGGAATACAAAGCCGATATATTTTTTGTATAACTGAGAACGCTGCTTTTCTTTGAGCAGGTGCACAGCTTCTCCCATAAAATAATGATATCCTTCTGTAGGATCATCAAGCATACCAATAATATTGAGCAATGTTGATTTGCCTGAACCGGAGGGTCCCATAATTGAAACAAATTCGCCCTCATTTATTTTACAATTGATATCTCTTAAAATATACGTTTTGGCACCGCCAACGTTCACTGTTTTTGAAATATTCCTGAGCTCAATCATTTTCTTTTTTTGTATAGATGATAGAAAAATGCGGTTTATAAATCCAATATCGCCTGCATTATATAAAAATCAATGCCATACATTCAATTAGTTGAAAGTCAGTTTTTTAAAATCTCGCAATTTTTAAAACTGTACGCTTTTGATACAGTGAAAGTATGATTATGATACAATGCGCCCATCAGCAACATTTATATATTTTTAAAAACCTTCCGGATTTGGCTAATAATTAACGCATCATTAAAACGGGTTAGAATATATAACCATAACATTGGCTAAACTCCCGCTATGCTTAAATTTTACTGCTCAGCTATTGTATTTTTATTTGCTTTTGGTTGTACGCAAAGTTTTAAAAAAGATGTACGGAGTACCGGTATTGATCAATTCAACTTTAAACATCAAATATACTCTTCATCAATAGAGGATTCGTTTTTTGTAAATATTCATTTACCTGATGACTATTATCAGCAAGACACCACTTACCCCGTGGTTTTTGTTCTTGATGCAAACCTATATTTCGACATATATCGTGTTTTAGAAGATAAATATTCAGAAGTTGGGCTATTACCCAGGGTCATTCTTATTGGTGTGGGATATAAAGATTTTTACACAATGGATTCTTTAAGAAACAGAGATTATACTTACCCTGTGGCTATCCCGGAATATGAAATGACTACCAGCGGAGGTGCAGATAAATTTATAAGCTTTTTCAGGGAGCAATTAACAGGAATGGTTGATAGCATTTACCATACAGATAAAAATAACCGCATTTTAATGGGGCATTCTCTTGGCGGATATTTTACGCTGTACAGCCTGTATCATCAACTGTCATCTGATCAAAACCTGTTTTCAGGATATATTGCTGCAAGCCCTTCTACACACTATAATAACAACTATATCCTTACCAGTTTAGAAAAAACAGAAAGCAATAGTAAGCATATCAAAGCCTATATAAGTTCCGGCGGGCTTGAAAATGACCTGTCCGATACATCCATGTGGCCTACAGCAAAGGTATTTGCAGCGCTGCAAACATCACTCCAAAAGAAAAATGCAGTGCAGCTCAAAACTGAAGTATACTCAAACCTTGGTCATATGGACACACAAATACCTTCTTTCATAAAAGGTCTTCAGTGGATGTTATTTTCAGAGTAACGTTAAAAGGAATATTTAATTTACCATAACTTCACGCCACGCTTAAAACAATTACTACTATGAGCAAAAAGATAGATGCAATTAACTGGGGAAGTGTTGATGGTAAAGACGTGATGTTATATACGCTTACCAATAAGAACGGGATGACGGTGAAGATTATGAATTACGGGGGAACAATAGTAAGCATTAATGTTCCGGACAAGAATAATACATTCGAAAATATATTATTAACATTCGATTCGCTTGAAGGCTTTCTTCAAAAAGGAAATCCCTGCTTTGGCTGCCTTGTAGGAAGATATGCAAACCGTATTGCAAATGCAGCATTCAGGTTGAATAATACAATTTACAAACTAGCGCCAAACAATAATGGCAATACCCTGCATGGTGGCTTAAAAGGGTATGATAAAGTAGTTTGGGACGCAACTCCTTTACCCGGCAGTAACAGCATAAAATTATCTTATTACAGCCCGGATGGTGAAGAAGGTTTTCCCGGAAACCTTACCGTAGATGTAGTATACCAGCTAACAGATGACAATGCCATAAGAATAGATTACGCTGCAACTACAGATGCCGATACTCCGGTTAATTTTACCAATCACGCTTATTTCAACTTATCGGGCGGCGCAGATGCAGATATCCTTGACCACGAACTAACGCTTACGGCAACTCGCTATACAGAGGCTGATGATAAGCTTATACCTACCGGGCGCTTGCTTAATGTAAAAAACACACCGCTTGATTTCACTACTCCAAAAAAGGTTGGTAAGGATATTGCTGATATTCAACCGGGTTATGATCACAACTTTGTGCTGGATAATGAAACCGGCATCCTGAAAAATACCGGATCACTTTATCATGCTAAAAGCGGACGTTATATGCAGGTGGCTACCACGCAACCTGGTGTACAATTGTATACAGGCAACTTTTTAAACGGGAGTTTAAAACATACACCAGGTGGTGCAATATATCATAAGCATGCAGGGCTTTGCCTCGAAACCCAGCACTATCCTGATTCACCTAATCAACCATCATTTCCTGATACAATATTAAAACCGGGAGAAAAATTTCACCATACCACGGTATATAGTTTTTCGGTAAAGTAGGCATGCGCAGCCATTTATTGTACCCATATACAACCCGGTAAATATTTTTATGGATTTGGTTATCTTTGCGCCCTTATGCAGGCGGCAAGAACAGTAGCTTTTCACACATTGGGTTGTAAACTAAACTATTCTGAAACTTCAACGCTTTCCAGGATACTGGAAAAAGAAGGTTTTCAGAAAAAAGAGTTTGATGATATTGCCGATGTATATGTAATCAATACCTGCTCTGTAACCGATAATGCGGATAAGGAATGCCGGCAGATCGTTCGGCGCATTCAAAGAAAATCCCCGGAAAGTTTTGTAGTAATAACAGGTTGCTATGCGCAGCTAAAACCCAAAGAAATCGCGGAAATAGAGGGGGTTGACCTGGTGCTGGGCGCAGCGGAAAAGTTTAATATTGCCGCTCATTTAAAGGAATTATCAAAAGGCGATTCTACCAGAATTTCAAGTTGTGATATTGAAGATGTTAACAGCTTCCACAGCTCATATTCGTTGCACGACAGAACACGTACTTTTTTAAAAGTGCAGGATGGCTGCGATTATAGCTGTTCTTTCTGCACTATTCCCATGGCAAGGGGGAAAAGCCGCAGCGACAGTATTGAAAACGCTGTCGCCAATGCAAAGGAACTCGCAGCCGCAGGTGTAAAGGAAATTGTATTGACAGGTGTAAACCTTGGCGACTTTGGCATAGCCGAAGCAGGATCAAAAAAGAAAGAAAACTTTTTTCAACTCATTCAGCAACTCGACGAGGTTGAAGGCATTGAGCGGTTCAGGATATCTTCGATAGAACCGAACCTTTTGACCAATGATATCATAAAATTTGTTTCGGGCAGTAAACGCTTTATGCCGCATTTTCATATTCCGTTGCAAAGCGGCTCAGACAGGATATTAGGATTAATGCGGAGAAGATATAAACGTTCACTGTATGCTGAACGTGTGGAAACGATAAAAGCGCTTATGCCCCACTGTTGTATTGGCGTTGATGTGATTGTTGGTTTTCCCGGCGAAACGGATGAAGATTTTAAAACAACTTTTGATTTTCTGCATAGTCTTGATATTTCATACCTGCATGTATTTACCTATTCAGAAAGAGATAACACTGCCGCACTTGATATAAAACCCTCAGTTCCGGTTAATGTACGGCATACGCGCAATAAAACCCTCCGCAATCTCTCGTACATGAAGATGCAGCATTTTACTTCTTTGCATGCAGGCGAAAAACGCCCGGTGCTTTTTGAAGCGTTTAATAAAAACGGTATGATGGAAGGATATACTGATAACTATATCAGGATTGCAATTCCTTATCGCCGGGAACTTACCGATTGTATTACCGACTGGACCATTTAAAATTAGCTTGCTGTAAACTTTTTTGTGATTACATTGCGTGCATCATGTAAAAAATGGCTGAATGCCGGGAAGTCTGGAGATGAAAAAATTTCAGGTGACGATACAGTTTACAATGGATGATGATTTCATGTCGCTTATTCCAAAACACAGGGAATATATCAATACTTTAATAGAGTCGGGTATTATTGATCATTATGTAGTAACCATGGAATCGCAGCATGTCTGGATAACGATGTCTGCTAAAAATAAAAGAGAAGTAAAAAAACATCTCAGTGGTTCGCCTATACACAAATACTGGACTTTTGTTATAGAGGAATTGGTAGTGGTAGACGGGCAGTTATACAGGCTACCGGCAGTACAACTGAATTAAAAGTTAAAGCAAGTATCCCGCTACCAGTCATATCTGCAACTCTTACTATCTGAAAATATCACATAAGTTTTACAAAAAATTTAAATTGCCTTTGTTTCAGGATCTTACTATTGCCATTCCATAACTTAAACAATGAGATTATTCATATTGAGTGTTCTATTAGTATCATCTGCTTTTTCAAAAGGGCAAAATAATTTAAAACAGGTAGACCACCTGCTGGATGCTATATTTCCTGAAGATCAGCCTGGTATTGCCGTAGCAATAGTAAAGGATGATAAAACTATTTTTTCCAGGGGGTATGGCATATCCAATATTATTACTAAAAGCAAAATAACAGCAACTACTAATTTCAATATCGCTTCACTAACCAAACAGTTCACTGCTGCAGGTATGCTTTACCTGCAGAAAAAGGGAGTGCTGGATATAAATCAAAGCATTGATCATTATTTTCCTGATATGAACAGGAATGTGTCTGAAAAGGCTACACTTCTTCAATTGCTCACACACAGATCCGGCATTATAGATCATTATGATTTTGTGCAGGTTGAAAAGGGAAAACACGGCTATGCCCGGCAGGTATATGAAGCCATTAAAAACAAAGACAGCCTTTATTTTACTCCGGGCAGTTCATTCCGGTACAGCAATACGGCTTATTGCCTGGCGGGACTTATACTGGAAAAAATCAGCGGGAAAACGTATAAAGATTTCATCAGGCAAACTTTTTTTATACCTCTTGCTATGAATCATAGCACAGTCTGGAACGAGCAGGAAAAGATTTATAATGCAGCCACTGGTTATGATAAGGACAGCACCACAGGACAATTTATAAAATCACAAGCCGAAGAACATGTTTTCTTTTCAACAGAAGGTGATGGCGCGATTTACACTTCCGTTAAAGACTATGCAAAATGGTTTCAAAGTTTACAGCATGCTTCTATATTGAGCCAAAAAGATATTGCCCTGGCCCGCTCTATACAAAATCCTGTTCCTGATCAAACCGGGGTAGGATATGGCTTTGGCTGGTTTGTCAATGCCCGGCAGCAACCTGCTTATATTTATCATAGTGGCGGTAATGGCGGGTTCAGGACCTATAGCTTTTCTATTCCCGCATTGAATTATCTCGTAGTGATATTTGCCAACAGAAGCGATATCAATATTGAACAGGTAGTTATGCAGATCAACCAAATATTATTCCCGGATTTACCACCTTTGGTTCCTGTTGAGGTATTGACATCATAATTTAACAGAGGGATGATATGCGCAAGAAGCATGTAGATAAAATATCGAGAAGTTGTCAGGCGTCCTAAGCAAATGATACAAGACTCCCTGAATACTATCCGTACTGAAGCCATTCAATTTTGTAAATTGGAAAAATTGTTAGAAGCTGTTTTAAAATGATTGTAAGAGATTTTTGATATAATGTATTGCGTACATAATTGTCACGAATAATTCCGGTGTAACAATCCCGTTATTTCACAGAGACACACGAAGCGTATACAAAGTTCCGCAAAGAAGAGAATACTAAAATGCTCTGTGTAACTTTGTGTATTCTTTGTGGCTCTTTGTGTGGCAAACACTGTCTCGCCGCGGCTAAACACACAGAGCTGTTTGAAATATGAGAATACGGCACTCAGCCTGATGAAACAACTATTAAACAATTATTTCCGATGCTTGCACAATAGTTTATAACTGCTGGGAGCTCTACAAGAGCAGGAATTATTCTTTATTCATCTCTCCGATCTTCATTTTAGCTGCTTTTATTTCAGCAGGCGTGGGTGTTTGCTTCCATGAATTATCATATGGTTTGAAAGATGCTTTATCAAACAATTGCTGCAATGAGATTTTTCCATCTATATAATCAGCCAGGGCTGTAAATGCTTTTTTATGCTCTTTTTTCAGAATTAGCAAACATGCATTAGTTCCGGCTTTGGCGGCTATAGGTACACCACCGCCCAGCTCAGCCCAATGCCCTCCGAGTAAAAGGTTTTTTACAGGTGTTTGATAGTGGGCAATTTTATCCTGCATATTCTTTCTGCCGGGCTTTGCGCCCATCATAGTGCCGTTTTTATTACCGGTATAACGGTAATGGGTAACCGGTGTTGCCACATCATAAAAAAGAATATGAGCACGTAAGGTTGGCGCTATAGCTTTTTCTACCCTGCTGATAATTATTTCAGCTATTTCTTTTTTAAGATTACGATAGGCTTCGTTGCGTATATATTCACCTTTATCATTGCGTGTAGTAAGCCAGTTGTTTTTATAATCCATTACAGCGGGCATAAATAAAGCCAGGGTGCCGCAACCTTCCGGCGCTAAAGATTTGTCACGGCAGGATGGCGGCAGAATAGTAATTTCCGCAGTATGCGGGTCACCGTTATTATGTGCATCAAATGGGCTGGTCTCGTCAACCAGGTGAACCAGTTCCTCACCCAAGCCCAAAGATTCTACCGTACAATCAAGCGCTATGGAAATGGTTAAAGAAGAACTGTATAATTCAGCCTGCCTGAGCTTATGCTTTAGCTTTTCGGGAACAATATGCGCCGGCAGCATTCTTTCGTATAATGTTTCTATATCACATGCCGCTATTACATACTTGCTGCAGAGTTGCCTGATCTCCCCTCTGCGGCTTATTTCAACCCCTGTGCAAATATTATCATTCACCAGAATCTTTTCAACGCAACATTGAGTCATTACATGATTTCCATAATATTCAATTATGTGTTGCAGCCACATGGGTATTACCTGCCCACCACCTTTGGGGGGACACTGAAAGTCGTTGGCATAAGACCAGCCTATTGGCACCATACAACCAATCAGCTCCGTTTCCGAAGCAAACATCTTATGCAGTTTTTCATCTTTAAAAAATTTGCTTAAACCTCTTTTCAATCCCATCTCCCCGCTATAAGACACAAAGGGTATAAATGGCATCACCACTTTGAGCAGGTTTATCTTACTCCATATTTTATCCGGGAAATTCATCGTTTCTTCAGACCTGAATATGCTGCTTAGCTTATTAAGGGAAGCGCCGATTCTTTTTGCGCACCGGAAAAAACGTGTAAGCCCTTCTTTTTCATGGGGGAAATCTTTGATAAGCTGATCGCGTAATTCATCAGGGTTGTTGGTTAAAAGGTAATCAAAACCATTGCCTTTATATCTTCGTGTACGCTCCAGCGTTATAGCCCTGGGAAAGTCATCTCCCAATACCCTGAATATTTTTGTTACAGCGCCCTGCTCATTGTACTGGTTTAACCAATGTATAGCAGTATCGAATATAAAATCTTTGCGTCTGAACCCGGCGAGATAACCGCCTGCATGAGGTTCTTTTTCGAGTATACAAACAGAGAATCCGCATTTGCTTAATAATGCGCCGGCTGTGAGCCCTCCTACACCAGCGCCTATTATAATTACATCGTAAAATTCGTTAAAGGATTTTCCGGGCTGTTTCATTGCAGAAAATTACTAAACGGTTTTGAAAGGACGGGTATAAAAAAGAAAATTTGTTTATTTATATAGCTGTATTTATTTGAAAACAGCACATGGGCAAACAGGTAACAGTAATAAAGGCAAGAGATACCCAGGCACTTCCTTATAACTTATGCTATTTATATCTGCCGAATAGTATTACTGCTGTAAAAGTGTGCGACGCCACTGAAGCCTGATAGCAGCACTGCAGCTAAGTACAAAAAATATTCAGGCATTCTCATTTGCAGTTCTGTGCTCCGATTCCATTTTTAAATGGTTAATGCTTACGTTTAATTCAAAGCCTATAAGCAGTATAAGCGAATTGATGAAAAATGAAGACATGATGATAATAACGGTTCCGATAGAGCCGTACACTTTGTTATACGTACCGAAATTGTTTACCCAAAAGCTGAATACAATTGTAACAATAATGATAAGCATTGTTGCGAACGTTGTACCCGGGGAGCTGATCTTCCATTTGCGGTGAACAGCAGGAGCAAAACGATATATGGTGCCAATGGCATAATAGATCAACGCCACTATTACTACCCATCGTAAAGAAGCGACCCATGAACGTATGGAAATGTTTTCAATACCGAGCCAGTTTAATATATGCTTCAGTAAACTACCCTGCATAATGAGCAACAGAATAGACGCTATAAAAATAAGCGCAATAAAAAAAGTGAGCTTTAATGCAGCGCCTCTCTTTTGAAAGAAATTTTGTTTCTGCCTGTAGCGGCTATGCAAAGAGCGGTTAAATGAATTCATGATACCGATCATTGCATTTGAAGCAAAAAAACCTGCCGTTAAAAATCCTAATGATAACAAACCGCTACGGGGTTTTGTAAAATCTTCAATAAACGCCCTCACCCAATTATAGGTATCATGATTGGGCGTAAGATCTTTCACAATTCCCATCAATTCCTTAGTAAAATCTTTTTGCCCCGGCATATACGGCACAAGCGTAAAAAGAAAAATCAGGAATGGAGGAATGGCCATAAGCAGGTTGAAAGAAATAGCGGCAGCCCGCATATTCAATCCTTCTTTTTTTATTTGCGTAAGCAGAAAAACGATCACATCATACAACGGCAATCCCTGGAAACCCGGCAACACAATTTTTTTTGATTTCTCTATCAAAAAATTGATTGGTTTCCAGGTTATGATGATGCGTTCCAGTTTCGTCATGCCGGTAATGTAATTATTTTATTTTTAAGCTGTCGAGCGCTTTTTGATATGCTCTTGCATTTTTTAAATGTTCAGCATCTGTTGCCGCAAATGCATGATAGCCTGAAAAATCAGGCTTTGCGCAAAAATACAGGTAATCTGTTTTTACCACATTCAGTACTGCATCAATCGTTTTTACAGAAGGTGTGCAGATAGGTCCCGGCGGCAACCCTGCATTTTTATAGGTATTAAATGGTGATCCTGCTGTTTCTGCTATCATTTTTAAAGTAACCCTTTTAGCTGCAAAATTGCGTCCTGCAAATTTTACAGTAGGGTCAGCGCCAAGCTTCATTCCTTTATTCACTCTATTTAAATATACACTTGCCATCAGTGGCATTTCATCATATTTATTGGTTTCTTCTTCTATAATAGATGCCAGTGTGTATACTTCAACAGGTGTTAAACCCATATCTCTTGCTTTTTGTAATCGCTCTTCTGTCCAGAATTTTTCTCCTTCGTCTTTTATTTTATTAAACATCTTGGGAGCCGTGGTATTCCAGTAAAAAGTGTAAGTATTGGGTATAATAGCTGTCATCACCGTATTTGAATCAAGTCCTTTTTGCTTTAATGAATCATTATTATTCAGATAACTGATAATATCCAAAGAATCACACTCCAGTTGCCTGCCTGCAAAACGTGCAAAATCTTCTTTGGTTCTTAATTTGGTGATAACAAGGTTTACAGGAGATTGTCGTCCATTACGCAGCATACGCACGATAGAAAGTATACTTTCACCATTTTTAACTTCATATTTACCGGCTTTTATTTTTTCGGGCAAGCCTGCTTTACGGGCAACAAAAGAAAAGATTCCCGGGTTTTTGATAAAATCGCCGCCGCGTATATCCTTCATCAGGTCAACAAAGCCACTGCCTGTTTTGATATATAAAAATTTTCGCTTTTCACTAAATGAAGTATTTGAACCTAAAATCATCCATGCTATATAGCCACCGGCAATAAGTATAATGAGCAATATGATGAGAATAACTTTTTTGATCATAATCTATTTTTTGAGGACGCTTATTTGTATTATAAAGTTGCGAAACGCGCAGCTCATTTTTATACGACTTGAAAATAAAGCAAAAAACCCTGTTGATAATAACAGGGTTTTCAATAATTTATTTTAAATATATGCTTATTTCTGAACAGGCTGTGCCTGTGGTATTTCCTGCTGCTGCGGAGCAGGAGCTTGCTGCTGTGGAGTAGCAGAAGGCACGGTAGTTTGCTGGTTGGTATTGATATTCCTGATAAATTCACCATCATCGCTGCCGGAACGCATAAATAAAGAAGAAGTGAGGCACAATAAGCCAATAAGCGCAGCAAATATCCAGGTACCTTTTTCAAGTACATCCGTGGTTTGCTTAACGCCCATGAACTGGTTGCTGAAACCAGCAATATTGCCTGCTAAGCCACCACCCTTTGGGTTCTGTATCAATACCACAAGACCCAGTATAACACAACATAAGATTATCAATATCAAAAACAGAAGCGCCATGTTAATTTTCGTTTAGTTTGGAAATTTTGGCTGCAAAATAAACCCTTTTGCCCGGATTGAGCAAACTTAATTTTTGGTAGGTTTCTATAGCCTTTTTATGCAGTCCCTGGCGGGCATACACTTCTGCCATTGCCTCGGTAACCACCTCTTTTTGCTCGTTGGAGTGCTCCGCTATATTTTGGATAGATGATTGGGTATTATTGTCCAGTTCACCCTCAAGTCTTTCCGGGTGAATTTTTTTCATTGTTTTAAGCCATTCGGTAAAGCTTTTTAATTTTTTACTCAGCTTATCTTTCCCCTCATATTCGTGGCTGAGCTTTATGCCCTGGGATGCAAAGTAATCAACTGTATGCAATGGCTCAATTGGTATGATATCACCGGTATGATCATCAACCGGCAATGGCTGGTCAAATGCAGCTTTTGCCTGCGCCAGGGAAAAATCGCCGGTTGGCAATTTTATATCTTCCTGCAAATGGGTTTTTTCTATTGCCTCATCAACATTTTCGTCAACATTTTCATCTCCTTTTTCAGCAACAGTTTCTGCTTCTGCGAGCTGCTCCAGCACTTCATTTCCGGTTTTAATTTCCGTTACAGGTAATTCGGGATTCAATGTTTCACCGGGCTCTTCATATTGTACACTTTCAATATTTTCCGCCTGCTCTGCAGTAGCGGTATCAGAAACCTCGTCAATTTCAGGCTCCGCTGATTTCTCTTCCACCATTAACCGTTCTTCCACAATATCAACAATTGTTTTTCCGGATGTATGCTGCACAGGCTCTTCTTCCTCAGCAACATAATCAGGGGCAGCATCAACAACAGTTTTGCCGGCTATACCGGCTTCCTTCTCTATATATTTACCTTCACGCTCTGGTAATGTTTCAGGATGCAGCAATGCATTTAACCAATGCGGGTTAGTAAAATACAATGCCGTTTTTTTTAGCTGGTCAGTATACCTGTCACCACCGGGCTGCTGATATTTTTTTGCCAGCAGGTATTGCGCCGGTGCATAAAACGGGTATTTGATAACAAGCTGTTCTATATCCCCGGCATCAACATCTTCCAGTGCTTGTTTCTGAAACAGGTGATCAGGTATATCGTTGACATGAAGATTCATTGGCGTGAAGATACGTGCTTTACCAGTTTGAGAATATTTTATTGAAGATATCGTCAGATATGTTTTTCAGAATATCATCCATAAGGCGGGTTTGCGCATCTGCAAAGCTTATTGAAGCAGAAAACGGGAAGTTCCTGGTAATATCAGTTTCAAAATTTTTTTTCTCGTCGAGACGGTTTTTAAAAATAATATGAACTGTTACATTCAGATTATTGCTTGACGCTGTTTGCCCGGAAATACCAGATGTGTTAACCGAAAAATCGGTAATTGATCCACTGATATCATAATGCGCTTCATCCGTATTTATTACTGCCAGCCTTGTTTGGCTGATGATCTTTTGTTTAAGTTTATCCGTTAGCTGCGGGCTCAACTGCGGGTTTACATACCTTGCCTTATTTTCAATATAATTTACCCTTGCTGTTTTTACCTCAGGCGGGTAGCTTACATCCTTCATGCTATAACTACAGGTAGCCTTTACCGATATGGCGGCAAAGAAAATTATAGCGAGCTTTTTTATGGTATCACTAATCATTGATGTCATATTCTTTGAGCTTACGGTATAAGGTACGTTCGCTGATACCGAGATCAGATGCCGCGTCTTTACGTTTGCTTTTGTGCTTTTTTAATGCTTTTAATATCAGTTCCTTTTCTTTATCCATAATATTCAGCGATTCTTCCACTTCCTCATGGTGATGTATATCACTGCCATTGCCATTGTTATTACCGATAAGAACGGGTTGCGAAGGTTGATTAAATACAGGCTTTACAACAACATTTTCCCTTTCAGGCAATGGCTCATAATCATTCATTAAAGACTCTTTCGTAAATGCAGACACTGCTGCTGCACGCTGGGGATTTTGTAATATTTCAACAAACATCTTTTTTAGCTCCGTAACATCCCGCTTCATATCAAAAAAGAGTTTGTATAATATTTCTCTTTCATTCGCAAATTCAGCATGGGTCACATTTCCACCGCCACCTGCCAGCACCGGCATCAGGTTTTGCGTATTGTGCACCGGCAAAAACTGCTCAAGCTGTTTTGCTGTTATTGTTTTATCCTGCGACAACACGGATATCTGTTCTGCAATATTCTTTAATTCCCTCACATTACCGGGCCACGAATAGTGAATTAACAAGTCTTTCGCTTCATCATCCAATTGTATAGAAGGTGTTTTATAGCGCTCGGCAAAGTCAGCAGCGAATTTTCTGAATAAAAGAATAATATCTTCCTGCCTGTCTTTTAGCGCAGGCACACGAATAGGCACGGTATTTAACCTGTAGTACAAATCCTGGCGAAACCTGCCTTTATGTGTGAATTCAAGCAGATCTTTATTGGTAGCGGCTATTACTCTCACATCTGTTTTCTGTACTTTAGAAGAGCCTACGCGTATGTATTCACCCGTCTCTAATACGCGCAGCAAACGCGCCTGTGTACCAAGTGGCATTTCTCCTATCTCATCTAAAAAAATAGTTCCGCCATTTACGGTTTCAAAATATCCTTTCCTGCTGTCTACCGCGCCGGTAAATGAGCCCTTTTCATGACCAAACAATTCTGAATCTATCGTGCCTTCCGGAATAGCGCCGCAGTTTACGGCAATAAAGGGGTTATGTTTACGGTTTGATAAAGCATGTATTACCTGTGAAAAGACCTCTTTACCCACACCACTTTCTCCGTAAATCAATACGGTAAGATCTGTATTCGCTACCTGTGCCGCCACCTGTAATCCGTAGTTGAGCGCCGGGGAATTTCCTATTATACCAAACCTGTTTTTTATTGATTGTATATCCATTGTCAGTTATTTTGAACTTCACCAAGCAGGGTTGCCTTGGTACAGTCGTTAACGGTAACCATTGCATAATCCCCTTTCTTCAGCGAATAATTATGTTTTGGAAAAACGATCACTTTATTGTGTGATGTTCTCCCCATCCAATCCTGGTCACTTTTCTTACTATCACCTTCTATTAACACCTGGAATGTTTTTCCAAGATCTTTCTGGTTGCTTTGTTTTGATAATGCGTTTTGCAGGTCAACTATTTCCTGTAATCTTCTTTTCTTCACCGCTTCAGGAATATCATCTTTATACCTGCGCTGCGCTAATGTGCCGGGCCGCTCGCTGTAAAAAAACATATAGCTCAAATCATAGCCACTGTATTGCATGATGGACAAAGTATCCTGGTGATCTTCTTCTGTTTCTGTGCAAAAACCGGCAATAATATCACTGCTGATGCCGCAACCGGGAAGTATTTCACGGATACGGTTAATCTTTGCCATATACCATTCGCGGGTATAAGTACGGTTCATTAATTGCAGTATGCGTGACGAACCGCTTTGCACCGGTAGGTGTATATACTTGCAGATGTTTTCGTATTTCTCCATCGTATGCAACACATCGTCCGTAATATCTTTAGGATGAGAGGTAGAAAAACGCACCCTCAATCCAGGAGAAATTTTCGCTACCATTTCAAGCAGCATAGCGAAGGTTACTGTTTCGGCATTATCACCGGAGAAATAATAGCTGTCTACGTTCTGTCCCAGCAGAGTCACTTCTTTAAAACCGTCGTTGAATAATGCTTCACATTCCTGCACAATAGAAAACGCGTCACGGCTTCTCTCCCGCCCTCTTGTAAAAGGCACCACGCAAAAGGAACACATATTATTACAACCACGCATAATGCTCACAAACGCGCTCACACCATTGCTGTCCAGGCGAACAGGCGCTATATCAGCATAGGTTTCTTCGCGGCTTAATAATACATTCACGGCTTTTTGCCCGCCTTCAGCTTCTTCAATCAGCCCGGGCAGGCTGCGGTAAGCATCAGGTCCAACTACTATATCAACCAGTTTTTCTTCTTCAAGAAATTTAGATTTCAACCTTTCAGCCATACAGCCCAGTACACCCACGAGTAAACCCGGGCGTGCCTGTTTTGCTTTGCGAAACTCTGTCAGTCTTTTACGTACGGTTTGCTCCGCTTTTTCCCGTATAGAACAGGTATTTAAAAATACCAGGTCAGCTTCTTCGGCATTCCTGGTAGCGCCAAAGCCTGAATTATTTAAGATAGAAGCCACGATCTCGCTGTCTGCAAAATTCATCTGGCAACCATAGCTTTCTATGTAAAATTTCTTACGGTAAACGGAGGGATCATTTAAAAAGGGGGCAAAGGCTTCACCCTGCCTTGATTCATCCTGCACTTTAGATATCAGCAAATCCTGCATACGCTATTCAAAACTTTTTAGAGTTTGCAAATATAACCAAAAGCTGATAAAATGCCAGTTTGGCAGGAAGGGATTTTAACAGGGAAGAAATCGCCGGAGGCTATGAGAGAAACGTGCTAAACGAAAACGCCTGACCAGTATTGATATCTTCTCCCGGCGTTGCAGCGCTGTAGATATCCTGCTTGTATTCATCGGTTATTCCCACACGCACATTACGCAGGTGGTCTTTGATAAAATAATCATACACAAAGCCGGGGTGTAGATGTAGTTGTGTTGCATTGAATGTACGTTGCTTTGTATTGAAGACATTTTGCCTCTATCACTAACTCTGGAACATGATACTATGGTATTCCAGCATATTTTTACTGTTATAAGCCCTACATTAAAAAGAGACAGATATACCATCCATCTCTTTCATACCTGCCCCTACAGGATTTTATTGATTTACAATTATTTAACTGCGAAAAAATATCCCATCACTAACTCTGGAACATTACCCAACAATGATAGAATAAAGCTCAATCTAAATGGAATGAGCCTGATACAATACCGGGCTCATCATTATCGAAATTAATCTTTTAATTTGTCTAAACTTTGGGGTTCAGTCTACAATTGCCGGGCTGTTTTTATAGTATTACTTTGCTAACTCATGTCACATCACAAGAGGGATGATTGCACCTAATACCTGAGTATTTTTAACATGCTTTATTCCACCAGCTTATATGCTTGGACTATATGGGGGCTAGACCGACTAATCACCTTTGCTTACATACATCTTCAATCCATTTACGCCAGAGAATTAAATCACTTTTAAAAAACTTGATTTTCCCAAAAGCTGTATGATCACTTCTTGAAATAATCCCAGAATTTGCCTCGACAAAGCTTATTGAATAAGGAGAACAATAAAGTATAGTATCTCCTTTTCTTGCCTCAAATACTGAATCGAGTTTAGCTAGATGATATTTATACTCTTGTATAACACTATCCGAAATATTAGGCTTCGATTTTTGAGCCTTAAGTAGGTTACTAAAAAAAATAAAAAATAATACAGCCTCATTGTTTACTTTTTTGTTCTGTAGGGTTGACTCCCGTAATATTTCCATTTGTGAAAGTAATTACAATCCTTATTGTTGTTGTGCCATTTAAATAATTCACAGTTGCTGTACCTGTAAATCCGCCAGGGAAAGTTTCGCCTCCTTCTATTCTCGTCTTTTTTGTATCTCTTTCGTAACCTGTTACTTCTTTCTCAGCTTTAATTCCGTCTGCATGTGCACCTGTTGGGTCATCTTCAGATTTTCCATAAGGTTTTCCGTCAAGCTGCATAGATTTTTGTTCAACTAAAAAATGAGCAATCGCACCTTCAGGCGTATAAGCAGGATTAGTTCCTCTCAGTGCTTCTACATCGCCTACATCTAAGGTCTTTTGTTCATGTGAGTCAATTTGCACGCCTCTATCATTTTTTTCAACACCAATGAAAATTGGCTTATCAGTTTTTTCTAGAATAGGTCTAACCTGTCCAAAGAAACCAAGCTCAGCTTTTGATACTTTCATTAAATCAACTCCTTTATTCATGGTTAAATTAACCTTACCATTATTGTCAATTTTAACACTTCCCAATCTCCCTAGTCCTTTATTTAACTGATTCTCAAATTGTCTTATTGCTTCGGGATTCTTTGATGCTACTATTAAATCCCGTCCATCAACATCAACAATTTTAATCGGATCATTTGCCGCATAGATATATGGCGAAAACAGACGCCATTTTTCACTTAATGGATCCACCGCATGCCACCTCCCAATCTGTGCATCATACATCCTCGCTCCATAATCCATCCATTCTAATCCTGAACCATCTGAGAACTCCTGGCGTTGCTCTTCTTTACCGTTGTATTTATACCGGTTTGTTGGTGCATTATTTAAAGCCTTTGATGATATTCCGGCCATTGTCAGTCCGAACGGATAATAATGCGTCTCTTCCAGTATCGCTCCCCTGGTATGGATCACCTGCAGATTGTCAAAGAACACATCAACCTGGCTCTGGTTGCTCACGTAAATATACACATATCCGTTCTTGGGCGCTGTTTTATTCTGTACCTGGTGAGGTTTAACAGCACCATTGTCTCCTACTGGGTCAAAACCATATCCCACACTTTTAAACTGCTCATCAAAAAAGATGTAGTTGATGAATGCTCTTGGTTTGGAGGAACTGTTGGGGACTTCACCTAACTGGTCTGCAAACAGTGAACCGATACCGTCTGTTGTATTGGTAAACCCGTTAAGCTGTGCAGCCGTTACTCCTCCATGGGCTGCGGCTGCATTACCACCTGTCGGACCACCCAGCA
>NZ_QCZJ01000015.1 GCF_003075435.1 Terrimonas sp.
GAAAAAAATCTCTCAACTCTTAATACTCATCCGTATTTTTATCACCTCATTTAGCTCTTACTCATAGTATCGCAACCGGAGTGGGTCAACATGCAAGAACAATGGGTCAACATCTCAGGAATTTACATCAGAGTATCTGATCGTGACAGTTGTAAAAGAACTAAGCTACTTAATAATTTGAAAGCAATTCACAACTCGAATGCGGTAACTAATATACGACCAGATGTTGTAAAAGAACTAAGCTACTTAATAATTTGAAAGCAATTCACAACCCGCACATTAGATCTTACTGAACGGCAGGAGTTGTAAAAGAACTAAGCTACTTAATAATTTGAAAGCAATTCACAACAAAAAGGTGGATGAAAAACAATGCAGACAGGTTGTAAAAGAACTAAGCTACTTAATAATTTGAAAGCAATTCACAACAACCGTAAATGATGGGATACGTGCTTTTGGGTTGTAAAAGAACTAAGCTACTTAATAATTTGAAAGCAATTCACAACCGTTGCGGAAGGAGGTGAAACGTCTGTAAGTTGTAAAAGAACTAAGCTACTTAATAATTTGAAAGCAATTCACAACCACTTACCGCTACAGGAACATAAAAATACCGTTGTAAAAGAACTAAGCTACTTAATAATTTGAAAGCAATTCACAACTGTAACGGGGCTGGAAATAATCCCTATAATGTTGTAAAAGAACTAAGCTACTTAATAATTTGAAAGCAATTCACAACTCCGTAACTTAGATTATGAACCAGGAAGAAGTTGTAAAAGAACTAAGCTACTTAATAATTTGAAAGCAATTCACAACTACGCGCCTGATGCTATTTACCACCCTTCAGTTGTAAAAGAACTAAGCTACTTAATAATTTGAAAGCAATTCACAACCAGGCGGATATGAACAAGTTTTGACAATTCGTTGTAAAAGAACTAAGCTACTTAATAATTTGAAAGCAATTCACAACACGTTAGGATGTATGATGGCGCAGGAGGTCGTTGTAAAAGAACTAAGCTACTTAATAATTTGAAAGCAATTCACAACCTGACAAGTACGGATTTAAAGCTTTTAAAAGTTGTAAAAGAACTAAGCTACTTAATAATTTGAAAGCAATTCACAACTCCGGCGATGATATATTCTTTAAAGGCGTCGTTGTAAAAGAACTAAGCTACTTAATAATTTGAAAGCAATTCACAACGCATCGGCGCACGTTTTAAGGTCGAGTATCGTTGTAAAAGAACTAAGCTACTTAATAATTTGAAAGCAATTCACAACTTTCAGTTGGAGTGTAAACTATTCCGGGGCGTTGTAAAAGAACTAAGCTACTTAATAATTTGAAAGCAATTCACAACAGGAAGCAATCAGAAGATCCTTGACATGGGTTGTAAAAGAACTAAGCTACTTAATAATTTGAAAGCAATTCACAACTATTGGAGGTGTGACTACGTTAGCGGGAACGTTGTAAAAGAACTAAGCTACTTAATAATTTGAAAGCAATTCACAACATACGGAATAGTAACATCTAAAGTACTCAAGTTGTAAAAGAACTAAGCTACTTAATAATTTGAAAGCAATTCACAACTACGGCTAATCAGGTTAAAGCTATTGAGGGTTGTAAAAGAACTAAGCTACTTAATAATTTGAAAGCAATTCACAACGGTTGGATTGGGCGCCTTTAGTTGGAGCGTGTTGTAAAAGAACTAAGCTACTTAATAATTTGAAAGCAATTCACAACCACACACTTACTTATACCGCAGGATACACAGTTGTAAAAGAACTAAGCTACTTAATAATTTGAAAGCAATTCACAACGTTGTGAAGTTGTTCTGCTGAATTAGCACAGTTGTAAAAGAACTAAGCTACTTAATAATTTGAAAGCAATTCACAACATACCGCCACTGATTCAAGCAACACAAAATGTTGTAAAAGAACTAAGCTACTTAATAATTTGAAAGCAATTCACAACTTTCAATGCGTAAACCTTCCGACTTAGGTTGTTGTAAAAGAACTAAGCTACTTAATAATTTGAAAGCAATTCACAACCAGCACAAACGATAACAACTGTTACCGTGTGTTGTAAAAGAACTAAGCTACTTAATAATTTGAAAGCAATTCACAACTTAAAAGCCAAAACATAGTTATATGCTGTAGTTGTAAAAGAACTAAGCTACTTAATAATTTGAAAGCAATTCACAACCATAAACCTGCAATGCTTTTTCAGTCAGACGTTGTAAAAGAACTAAGCTACTTAATAATTTGAAAGCAATTCACAACATAGCTGCCGGCAGGCTTAGGGATTCACAAGTTGTAAAAGAACTAAGCTACTTAATAATTTGAAAGCAATTCACAACACCTCACCTTGTACAATTACTGATCCGCTGGTTGTAAAAGAACTAAGCTACTTAATAATTTGAAAGCAATTCACAACGGCATTTGAGAACACCCGCTAAATGGGGGAGTTGTAAAAGAACTAAGCTACTTAATAATTTGAAAGCAATTCACAACGCTGTTGTGAAGTCAATGGTTAACTGCATGTTGTAAAAGAACTAAGCTACTTAATAATTTGAAAGCAATTCACAACTGGTTGGCGTTGGGTTGTAGTAGCTAAGCAGTTGTAAAAGAACTAAGCTACTTAATAATTTGAAAGCAATTCACAACAGAAAACAAATTGCGAACTACGGGTAAAAGTTGTAAAAGAACTAAGCTACTTAATAATTTGAAAGCAATTCACAACTCTTCTGTGCCGTGCATGTAATAGCCTATCGTTGTAAAAGAACTAAGCTACTTAATAATTTGAAAGCAATTCACAACTAAATGTAGCGGCTTCATACAAATGACAACGTTGTAAAAGAACTAAGCTACTTAATAATTTGAAAGCAATTCACAACAGTGGTAGCTCGGAGGGCAACATTGACTAAGTTGTAAAAGAACTAAGCTACTTAATAATTTGAAAGCAATTCACAACTGTGGGATTTTGTGCAGTATTGTAGGGATGGTTGTAAAAGAACTAAGCTACTTAATAATTTGAAAGCAATTCACAAAACTACTTGAATTACTGTCGGCTATTTCCCAGTTGTAAGAAAAACATAAAGGCTGATCTTTCGGAATCAGCCTTTATTCAATTCAATTCAATATACTGCTTGGCATAATTATGCTTCCTGGGCGCTCATTTGTTTGGATTGTTTTTTGCGCTCTTCCTCATTCAGTATCAGTTTACGCATACGAATAAAATTAGGTGTTACCTCAATACATTCGTCAAACTGAATATATTCCATGCACTCTTCAAGCGTCATCAATGTTTTTGGTGCAATGCGTGTTGCATCATCGCTACCACTGGCGCGGTGGTTGGTTAATTTTTTCCCTTCCGTAGCATTTACTACCAGGTCGCCTGGTTTAATATGCTCTGCAATAATTTGACCGGCATATACTTCTTCTCCCGGATCTACAAAAAAGGTTCCGCGATCCTGCAATTTATCTATGGAGTAACCTGTAGTTTTTTCCTGGTTCTTTGAAAGCAATACCCCATTATTTCTGCCGGGAATCGGGCCTTTCCATGGCTTATACTCATTAAAGCGGTGAGCCATTACAGCTTCGCCGGTTGTTGCAGTAAGCATTTGTGTACGCAACCCGATCAACCCACGGGAAGGAATATCAAATTCCAGGTGCTGCATACTACCCTTGGTTTCCATCACCAGCATTTCACCTTTACGGCGCGATACCAGGTCGATAACCTTACTTGCAAATTCTTCAGGCACATCAACAACCAGTGTTTCGTAGGGTTCGCACTTTTTACCATCTATCGTTTTTACAATTACCTGCGGCTGGCCTACAGTTAACTCATATCCTTCCCTGCGCATGGTTTCAATCAATATACCCAGGTGTAAAATACCGCGGCCATACACCATAAAGCTATCCCCGTTATCAGTATCAAATACCCTCAATGCCAGGTTTTTTTCTGTTTCCTTCATCAACCTGTCGCGCAGGTGACGGCTGGTAACAAATTTTCCGTCTCTGCCATAAAAAGGAGAATTGTTGATGCTGAACAACATATTCATTGTAGGCTCATCCACGCTTATTACAGGCAATGCCTCCGGAACCTCTGCATCAGCAATAGTATCGCCGATATTAAAATCTTCCAATCCCACTACCGCGCAAATATCACCGGCTATAACCTCCGTAACTTTTTTCTTGCCCAGCGATTCAAAAATATATAATTCTTTTACCCTTGATTTTTTTATAGTACCGTCTGCCTGAACCAAAGCAATTGGTTGGTTTTCTTTGATGCTGCCACGGGTTACTTTACCCACGGCTATACGCCCAAGAAAGGAAGAGTAATCCAGTGAAGTGATCTGCATTTGCAGCGGGCCCTCATTTACTTTTGGCTCGGGTACATATTTAAGAATACCATCAAGTAATGGTGTAATATCTTCACTGGGCGTAAGCGAATCATTGAACCAGCCGTTTTTACCAGAACCGTAGAACGTTGGAAAATCGAGCTGCTCTTCTGTAGCATCCAGGTTAAAAAACAGTTCAAACACGGCGTCATGCACTTCATCCGGGCGGCAGTTAGGCTTATCAACCTTATTAATAATTACAATAGGTTTCAGGTTCAGTTGCAAAGCTTTCTGCAACACAAAACGGGTTTGCGGCATCGGACCTTCAAAAGCATCTACCAGCAATAGCACTCCATCGGCCATTTTCAATACCCTTTCTACCTCTCCGCCAAAATCGGCGTGCCCCGGTGTATCAATCACATTAATTTTCACATCCTTAAATACAACAGATGCGTTTTTACTGAAGATTGTTATCCCCCTTTCCCGCTCAAGGTCATTGCTGTCCATGATCAGTTCACCGCTTTCCTGATTGGCGCGGAATACATTGGTTTGATGTAAGATCTTGTCAACCAATGTGGTTTTACCGTGGTCAACGTGTGCAATAATGGCGATATTTCTAATCTGCATTGTTATTTCTTTAACTTCAATTTTAGTGCGGCAGCAATGCTTTTGGATGAATATGGGCAATTTGCCCAAATTTAAGCGTGCAAAGGTAATACAAATATGCCAGCGAAGCAACCGTTTGAGAAACTTAATTATTTTATGATATTGATGGAAGTTTCCGCATCATATAGCAGCATTTAAACCCTATGAGCCTTTACCCTGAAAACTTAGCCGCTCATAAGTTAAATGTGTTGTTATTTTTAACATTAGTAGCCAAACAATGCTTAATTTTAGCTTGTTATGTGTAACCTGAAACGAACTACTATAGTTATCGCAATATTATTCTCCGCTTTATACCTGGAAGCGCAAACGTATGTGCCTGCAGGTATCGGTTACCGCAGTCCGTACGCTGTTGCCAACAATGTGCTCAATGCTGAGGTGAATCCCTCCAAAAAATGGTTTGTGAGCAGGTATAGCATGGTATCGGCAGGATATAGTTTTTTCAGGGGCGGCAGCTTTAATTATATATCTGCTCCTATTGGTTTACAACTTAACAGGAAACTGAATAATAATGTATATGCTTTTGCAGGTATATCGGTTAATCCTACATACATAAATTTTAATCAACCCTTGCCACTTACCGGAACCAGCAATGGCCTTTACGGCAACAGTACGTATGGCTCAAATAGCTTTGGTATATACCCAAGGGCTGAATTGGGACTTATGTATGTGAATGATGAAAAAACATTTTCTATATCAGGCAGCATAAGCGTTCAAAGAGGAGGCTACACGGTTTTTCCTCATCAGCAGTTTAATACACAACAACACAATACTGTTATCAGACCTAATAATTAATCCCGGTCACCATTTATTTCAACCGGTTTTTCATGGCACTCCATATTTTTTATAAAGCCGGACCCATATCCCTGGTTGGGTATTCCCTGTTCACTCCGGGTTGTATTGTGCATCGCACTTTTCATCCGCACCGCCCATGCAGTATTTCAAACAAATACTGTATTTTGAAAATAAACCACAAACGTTATACTATGGATCTCTTTAAAAAAAACGACAGGAGTACAATGCTTACTTACCTGTAATACTATTCTCCATGCCCGGCATAAATACAAGCTAGTTTGGAGTGATGAATTCAATAAGGATAGCGTACAGGATGCTTCCAAATGGAATTATGAGAAAAGTTTTGTGCGTAATGAAGAGCACCAATGGTATCAACCAGAAAATGCTTTTGTAAAAAAGGGTTATTGCAAGAAGGGAACAAAATATATAATGTATCTTGTTTTCATTAAGAATTAATAATGAATTCCGGCAAAAAAATACTCATCGGCTTTTGTATAATTATTTTGCTTTTATGGATAGCCGGACGACTAACTAATGCCATCCAGTTCTTTGCTTTATCTGCTTCATCCAATGAACCAACTTTAAAAAGAGGGAGCTATATTTTTTCTTCAAATCTCGCGAAGCCAAAACTCCTGGATTTTATCTGTTTTCATTATAATACTCAGGAGTTGGGAAATCAAATATGGATATTCCGTTTATGTGGAACAGAAGGAGACAACATTGAAATTAAAAATGGTGTGTTATTTTTAAATGGAAAAAATGTAGATGCAGGTCTAACTTTGAATCACACTTTTATTATGAGTAATAAAGATTTTAATGTTTTACAAGATAAATTCAATCCTGACCCTGAGCAATATTATCAAATAGCTGCAGATAGCTTCTACTTTTTTACAAATGAAAAGTTTTTAAAGGAACTTAATATAACCGGAAGAAAACTCATTGATAAAAAAGGGACTGAAAATGCTGATGTAGAAAATATCTGGCAAAAAAAATGGAATAAAGACAATTTTGGTCCTGTTACTGTTCCTCCCGGCAAATATTTTGTACTTGGAGATAATAGAGATAATGCCCAGGATTCACGTTATATTGGATTCATTAACAAAGATGATTTTGCAGGCACGGTATTAGGGAAGAAATAACTGCTTGCTTTTTCTAATATTTTCATCTTCTTTACACTTCTGTCACTTATCTTTAAAGTTCCCTATTTTTATTTTCAATCTACAAATTATGATGAAAATTCTTTGCTCAACGATTTGCTTCAGCGTTATCATTTTTATATTCGGCTTTTCAGGTAAAAAACAAATGGCTGATATTGAAAGTACTCCTGCGATCGCTAAAGCAGATTCAGCAACATCTGTTAATGAAGATATTGATAAATATCGTGTTGTATACAAAGGAACATCCGGCGTTGGGCTGGGGAAAAATATTGTATTCATCGCCAGCGATCATGAATATCGCTCGGAAGAATCGCTGCCTGCCCTGGCAAGAATTCTTGCCAAACGTTATGGGTTTACCTGTACGGTAATATGGGCATTGGATGATAAGGGGTATATATTGCCGGGCAGTTCTAACCTGCGTGGGCTTGATGTGCTGGATAAAGCAGACCTGATGGTGATCTTTACCCGCTTTTCCGATTTCACAGATGAAGAAATGCAGCATATTGATAACTACCTGAAACGTGGCGGACCGGTAGTAGGATTCAGAACTGCTACACATGCTTTCCATATTAAAAATCATCCCAATTGGGCACACTATGATTTTGCATATAACGGACCTGTGAAAGAATGGAACAAAGGCTTTGGCAAAATTGTATTGGGAGAAACCTGGGTTGACCATTATGGAACCAATCACAAACAGGCAACCAAATTAGTGATTGATGATGCGCAGAAAGAACACCCTGTAATGCGTGGTGTAAAAAATCCCTGGGCTCAGAGCGGCGCCTATCTGGTTCATCCTGAAAAGATGAATGCAACAGTACTTGCCCGTTGTGAAGTATTAAATGGCATGACACCTGATTCTCCTGTTGATACTACTAAAAAGCCATTGGCTGCAGCGTGGGTGCGTACCTACCAGCTACCTGGAGGGAAAAGCGGGCGTGCATTTGCCACTGTACATGGCGCATCAGAAGATTTGTTGAGCAAGGATTTTCGCCGTATGACAATCAACGCTATTTTTTGGGCAGCAGGGATGGAAGACAAAATAAAAGCGAATAGTAATATTGATTTTGTTGGTCCATATAAACCAACCACTTTTAATTTTGACGGCTACAAAGCCAATGTAAAACCATCAGACCTTGCAGGCTGGAACTCGTTGATTATGCCTGGAGAAATGGTGAAAATAAAGAAAGATAAATAGTGAATGATTGAGTTGTATAACGGTCATATACAGATGTCCGCATCAGGAAAATTATTTTCATTTATACCTTTGCCACTCTATATCTTATCCGGGAATACTATTAGCTCTTATAATTAACCATTAAGACATTAAGAAAATTAAGTAAAAAGCCTTAATGACCCTTAACTTCTTAATGGTTTTCAAAACACATATTGGTTTCTGCTAATAAATACCTTTCATGTCTTTATTAAGATCTATCCATCACATCGCAATCATCTGCTCGGATTATGAGCGTTCCAAACATTTTTATACAAAAATACTTGAACTGAAAATTGTAAGAGAAGTATTTCGGGAAGAAAGACGATCCTATAAACTTGATCTTGCCTTGAATGATCAATATATTGTTGAACTTTTTTCTTTTCCAGAACCACCACCGCGTCCATCAAAACCGGAAAGCTGCGGATTGAGACACCTTGCATTCCAGGTAGGAAGTGTGGAAGACACAAAAAAGATACTGGAACAAAAGGGCATAACCGTAGAACCTATACGAATTGATGCATTCACCGGCAAAAAGTTCACTTTTTTCGCCGATCCTGATGGATTGCCATTGGAAATATATGAAGCGGAAGTTATCGGCTAACAGGTATCAGCAGCCAGCCAATACCTGACCGCTGATACCTGATGGCTAACGGCTGACCGTTCTACACCTTTTTAAACACAGATGTTGCCGTATGCCCGCCGAAACCGAATGTATTGTTTACAACATAGTTTACCGGCTTTTGCACAGATTCATCAATAACAATATTCATACCCTCAGGTATTTTTTCATCAAGCTCGGTTGTGTTAATTGTTGCAGGAATAATATTGTTTTTAATAGATAAAACGCTGATGATACTTTCAATGGCACCTGCGCCACCCAGTAAATGCCCTGTCATTGATTTGGTAGCACTAACGGCAACGGGTAGTTGTCCGAAAACTTTTTTTATGCCCTGGAGCTCACCGATATCTCCGAGGCCTGTTGAAGTAGCATGCGCATTGATATAATCAATTTTATCAGGAGTAATTTTTGCATCTGCCAGGGCTTTGCTTATGCCCAATGAAGCGCCAAGTCCATCCGGAGGGGTGCCGGTTAAATGATAGGCATCTGCCGCCATGCCGCCGCCAATCAATTCCGCGTAAATATTTGCACCTCTTTTTACGGCATGTTCCCATTCTTCCAGTATAAGCGCAGCGCCACCCTCACCAATAACAAAACCATCGCGGGTTTTATCAAAAGGACGTGAGGCCGTAAGATAATGTTCATTGTTTTTTGATAATGCCTGTGCTGCTCCGAAACCACCTACTGAAGCAGGCGTAATACCGGCCTCGGAACCACCTGCAACCATAATGGTTGCCTTACCCAAACGTATAGTATCAAATGCACTGATGATGCCGGTATTGGAAGATGCGCAGGCAGATACAGTACAATAATTCGGGCCGTGCAGCTTATGCCGTATTGATATCACTCCTGCCGCTATATCCACAATCATTTTTGGAATGAAAAAAGGATTGAATCTCGGCGTGCCATCACCCATATAATATTCTTTTACCTGCTCTTCAAAAGTAGCCATACCCCCATTGCCAGACGCCCAGATAACCCCAACCTCGTAACGTTCACTTTCAGGCATATTTACAAAATCCAATCCTGAATCTTTTATTGCCTGGTCGCTTGCAGCAATGGCGTATTGCGTAAACAAGTCATATTTCTTAAGCTCTTTTTTATCTATATATGCTTCTGCATTAAAATCTTTTACCTCGCAGGCAAAACGTGTTTTAAATTTTGAAGCATCAAACTTTGTGATGGGACCGGCGCCGCTTTTTCCTGAAATTATATTTTGCCAGAAACTATTTACTGAATTTCCCAGCGGGCTTATAACTCCAAGTCCTGTAATAGCTACTCTTTTCATTGATATGTTTTTATACGGCTGCAATAATATTCCTAAATAATGTATCCACCAATTTATGCTGGCCGCCGGTATCAAAAAAAATTCTATCTTGACCTCTTCATTGAAATATAATTGTTATGGAACAAACGGTATTAGGTATAGGAACAAGACTGCAGCACACGCAATTTGGCCCCGGCGTAATAGTGGGAGTTAAATATGCAACCTATATAATTTCGTTTATACACCACGGTATAAAAGAGATTGATAAAACAGACCAGCAGCTTGATGAAATAATTGCCGAAAATGTAAGCGCCGAGATAGAAACGGTTTCGGATACGGAAAAATCTTTGCTGAAAATTTTGCGTTTATGGGGAGGCATTACGGAAAATGTTCCTTTAGGCGACAGGTGGATAGGCGGCGCAATGGTATTGCAGCCTTCTGATCCCTCATTAAAACCCAAAGAAGTGCCGATTGATGTTTTCTTTCACAAAATAGTAATGCTGCGCGACAGGATAAGGGTGCTTGAACAACAAATTAATGCCCACAAAAAATTGACTGATGAAGACAAGGTGAACCTGCAGCAGTATATTACAAGGATATATGGTTCGCTTACTACATTTAATGTGTTGTTCAAAAATAAGGAGCAATGGTTTATTGGTGAGAAAGGAAGTAAAGAAGATTAATAATATAATCGTGAGAGGTAAAACGAGAAAGGTGAAATGAGCTTTCACATTTCACGACTGTCCTCTCTCTTCTCACATAACCCCTATTGATTAAAATAATGCTGTAATTATGAGACTGTATATCTGTATCGCTGTTTGTTGTATTACACTATTTGCAAAGGCACAAAACTATAAAACTGTGCATAAGCAGGCCATAGTGGTAGATACACATAACGATATCCTTTCTACTTCAGTTGAAAAAAAGCTGAAGATTGATGGAAACCTGCTTGGAAGAACGCATTCGGATATAGAGAGGTTTAAAAAAGGAGGGATTGATGTTCAGGTATTTTCCATTTTCTGTGATGAAACTTTTGGCAAAGGCACGGCTTTTAGGTTTGCCAACCGGGAAATAGATTCATTATATACTATTGCAGCAAGAAATCCCGGCAGAGTGATGATGGTTTCTACACCTGCAGAATTGGAGCAGGCTGTTGAACAAGAAAAACTGGCTTGCATGATTGGCGTGGAAGGCGGGCATATGATAGAAGACCGGCTGGATTATCTTGACAGCTTATTTAAAAGGGGAGCAAGATATCTTACACTCACCTGGAATAATTCTACTGACTGGGCAACTTCTGCAAAAGATGAAAGCGCAGCACAGAAAGCAGGCAAACCATTGCCGCATGCAGGACTGAATGATTTTGGCAAAACTGTTGTGAAAAAAATGAATGATTTAGGAATGATGGTTGATCTCTCCCATGTAGGCGTTCAAACATTTTGGGATGCTATACAAACCACCTCAAAGCCGGTTATTCTTTCTCACAGTAGTGTATACAAATTATGCCCCGTACCAAGAAATGTAACAGATGAACAAATAAAAGCTGTTGCTAAAAACGGCGGTGTAATACAGGTGAATTTTTATTCAGGATTTTTAGACAGTAATTATCTTAACAGGCGAAAAGCGCTTTTTGCGAGTCACCGTGCTGAAATGGATTCTTTAAAGAACCTGAATAAAGGAGAGTATGAAATAGGCGACTGGCTTGCGCAGAAGTACAGAAAAGATATGGAAAAGATCCGTCCTCCGTTTTCTTCCATTATTGATCATATAGATTATATAGTAAAGCTGGTTGGGGTTGATTATGTAGGCATTGGTGCAGATATGGATGGCGTTGAATCATTACCCAAAGACATAAATGGCATTCAGGATTTTCCGAAGATCACGAAGGCATTGCTTGCAAAAGGATATTCGGTAGATGACGTTAATAAGATTATGGGAGGAAATTTCATCCGGGTGTTTAAGGCGAACAGTAAATAGCTGATAGCTTTCAGTCGTCAGCAATGGGCAGCAAGGGCATACTTATCACTTGCTACTTTCATCTTCCCATTCTCCCAATCCTTTTCTGGTAAGTATTGGCTCATCCCCGGTACAATCAATGATGGTTGAAGGAGTCATTCCGCCTATACCGCCATCAATAACAATATCTACCAGCTTATTAAAATTCGCTTCCATCAATTCGGGGTCAGTATATTCCTCAACCATTTCACCTGGTAAAGTTGTACTTAATATCGGGTGTCCTAATTCTTTCACAATTGTTCTTGCAATAGTGTTATCAGGCACTCTTATACCAACTGTATTTTTTTTGCTTTTTAAAATTTTAGGAACTTCTTTGCTGGAAGGCAGGATAAAAGTATAAGGGCCTGGCAAATGATTTTTCAATAACCGATATAAAGAGGTTGATATACTTTTTGTGTATGTACTTAAATCACTGAGGTCGTAGCACACAAAAGAAAAGTTAGCCTTATCCGGATTGATATTTTTTATTCGTGCAATACGTTCAATGGCTTTGTGCTGGAAGATATCACAACCCAAACCATATAGGGTATCGGTAGGATAAATGATTATGCCACCCGATTGCAAACATTCAACAATCGTTTTTATTTGCCTGGGTTGCGGATCAACAGGATGTAGGTGTAAAAGCATGCATTGTTTTTGTGAATGAGTGAACAGGCAATAATCATTAGTGAATTGGTTTTCCGCCAAGCTTGATCTTTAGTCATTCCACACCTTTGTGCCTTCACTGCAATTGGCGCAGATATCGATGTTTTTTCTGCTTTCCATTAGCTCACGGCGGAATTGTTTATAATTATCGTTATGCCATATTTCTTTAAAAGATTGCATTTTCAGGTTACCGAGCCTGTGCATCGCATCTTTATCAAAGCAACAGGGCACTACCATCCCATCCCATGTAATTACATTTGCGTGCCAAAGTTTCCAGCAATGATTATTTAATTTATTTTTTACAGCATATTCACCCGTACTGTTTTTCCGGTAGCGGCTGTATTTATCAATAGTAGGAATAAGATTATTCGGGTCATTCTCATAATCATACACCTGCGCGGTTTTAAACCATACATCATCCACACCTATTTCCTTTGCCAGTTGCTTTACTTCTTCCACCTGGTGCTCATTAGGTTTTACCACTAAAAACTGAAATATGATAAACGGTGTTTTACTCCTAAGCGCTTTTTTCCATTTTACAATTTTCGTTGCCCCTTCCAGCACTTTGTCGAGCCTCCCACCTCTCCTGTATTGCTGGTACACCTCCTGTGTTGTGCCGTCAATAGAAATGATCAGCCTGTCGAGCCCGCTTTCCACTGTTTTTTTTGCATTAATATCATTCAGGTAATGTGCGTTGGTTGATGTAGCCGTATATATTTTTTTATCCGCGGCATAGCGTACCATATCTAAAAAATCCGGGTTCAGGTATGGCTCCCCCTGGAAATAGAAAATAAGATATAGCAACTCTTTATGTATATCATCAATAGTTTGCCGGAAAAAATCTTTCTTCAGCATACCGGTAGGCCGTGAAAAGCTCCTTAACCCACTCGGGCATTCGGGGCAGCGCAGGTTACAGGATGTTGTTGGCTCAAATGAAATAGAAACAGGATAACCCCATTGCACCGGTTTATTTCGCCAACGGCTGATATGGTAGCTGCCAAAAACTTTTGCCGCATTCCACGCACGACGCACAGTAAACTTGGATAATAAATTCAGACTATCAGTATAATTGAACCGGGGCATACTGTAAAGATAGCCCTAATCTGAAAAGATGATAAGGAAATATAAACACAGAGAGAAACAGCACTTTCAAAATTACAGTTTGGGAAAGCAAAGGCAATCAATAAATTTAGTATCCGGATATCTGCAAGAACAGGCAGTTAAAAGGAAGCATGCAGGTTAACTCCTACACCTGAGAAGGATATAGAGGGAATAATACTATACTCAATCCTGGGTTTCTTTTTGGAACTCAACCGTTGTATTTTTTCTGACCGCCTTTTTTCCAGGCGTCTTGTGCCCATTACCACACCATGCCCGATAACCGTACCCAGTAATCCACCGGCCACCATGTCGCTTACCCAATGCTGGTGAGCTCTGAGGCTCGAAAGAAAAACAATGGTTACAGCACTATAAGGTATCCAGTAATTATTAAACTCCATTGCTAACACCTTCGCAACAGCATAATAAGCAGTAGCATGAAAAGAAGGGAAAGATGTTGCATATCCTCCACCTTCGAAACGTATCGGTCGAAAATTAAAAAAATCATATGGATTTCTGCTGAATTCTTCTCCAAGGGGGTCATTGGGATTACTCAAAGTCAGATCAGGTCTTTGCCGGGCAAATATTGATTTTGCAACTATTTGGGTAATGATGTAAGAATAGGCCATCGCCTTAAAGGAATTAAGTGAAGCACGTTGACCTGTTTTATAATTAGCTGCCAGAGAACCGGCATATAATGCACCCAAAGGATATGCCAAATACAAGTCAATGCCATATAACAAATTAACTCCTTTGATAAGTTTTACACTCGGCAGACTTGGAAGTTTATAGTCAATATACTTCTCTACAACATCCTGATGAAAGCGGGTAACCGGCTTGTCTGCCAGAATTAAAAGCCCTACACCAGCAGTATAGGCGACAGATCTTTTCCAATGAACTGATACTTCTTTACCCATTTCCGAAAAATCGCCTGGCACACTTAACGCCAAATCTCTGAATACCTTTCCGGCTGTTTTAAAATGATTATCTTTTACAGTTACATTATCCGGCACCGGTTTAACAATGCCTGAATCGGATATAGCTGCAGAAACTGTATCCGTAATTTGAGCAAACCCAACCTGATATACACATAAAAAACAACCGGTCAACGCCATAGCTTTGAAAATTCTCAAAATCATAATAAACATTTTAATAAAAACCTTTTTTGAGCAAGGGAATGGGATATAGCTTTACAGCAACCGGATATTCATACAACAAATTAGAGGCAACAATCTGAATTTTAGTATGTTCTGTTTTACTAAGATACAATAAAAACCACTGAAAAAACTTTCTTCATAATCAAAGATTAAGCAATCCTTCAATTGTAACCAATGCGTATTTTTTTCTTTTAAGATAACTGATCAGTTCCGGCAGCCTGTAATACATCTTATCCGTTCTTTTACTATCTGTGCCTATATGAAGTAATAATATAAATCCATTCAACCCTGAGACATGTGTTTGTTCGTACCGGAGAATAGACTGAAAAATGGTGTCTGATGAGCGATAGTTTTTCATCTCAGGTGTTGTATAATCCGCGTTGCTTAATGTACCGGTCGTAAAGTTGATGAGCTGACTGCCAAAGTGATTTGTCCACACGGCTATACTGTCGTTATACCATTCATACGGGGGCATAAAATAATATGCATCTGTTGGTTTAATACCAAAAGAAGACATCGCTTCATAATTCTGCCCCAGGTCATTTGCAAAAATTTCTTGGGTCACCAGCAGGCTGTCTCTCTTTGTCCAGTCGCAATACAGTATATGTTTATCTGAATGAGGTCCTAAATAATGCCCGTTGGATTTTAATGTACGGATCATATTTTTAAATGCAGGGTTACGGTAAAAATTCCCTGTTAAGAAAAATGACGCGCTGACATTTTCCTGCTTCAATACATCTGCAATGTAAAAGCCGCCATCTGCAAACTCGTCGCCTGTAAAAACCAACGCTATTTTCTTTTGAGTGCTGTCGCCTTTTATCACCGCGCCATGATCATAAGTAAATGCATTGGCAACAACCGGGGGTTTGGCATTTACTGGTTTAGTGGCGACTTTTTTTTTACTTCCTTCTGCCTCCTTTGCCGCCAGCAGGTATATTAATGTTGCCGTGCCGTCCATGGTTGGTTCGTTGGTACTGAAATCGCCGGCATCATCATGATATACTGCAAGGTCGCTTTGAAATTCCGCGTATTCATCGGCATCATACAAAGTAATACCTATTAAATTATTGAAGATGCTTCCTTTTACAGGACCATCCACCAATCCACCATCTGTTGGGTACTTACCAATTTTCAACAAAGAAGCATGAGGGTCAACAGGCGTATCGCCCCGGGATGGTAACCCATATACCATGCTTGTGCCCCAGGGATTACAACCAAACAGCCAATCAAAGTTTGCCTGTTCAAGAGACGCATAGGTATCATCGCCACTCATTTGCCTGTACCAGTAACATTGTATAGCAAATGCTGTAGTAAAATTATTGCTGCACCATATAAAAGGGATTCCCCGGTAAAAAGCATTTTGTTCTGCTCTTTTCCAAATGATCTCAATACCTTGTTTGTAGAAGTTTATCAATGCCTGTTTCTCTTTGCCACTTATTTTTTTTGAAAGCTCATAATGCCCCGCATTAATAAAAGGATACCATTGGTAATGTGCCGCTGTATCATCAATAAACCATTGTGTAACAGGTTCCTTTTGTGCCAGTTCAAAGGCATAATTGAGTTTGCTGTTGTCTTTAAGCATTGCCCCTGCCAGCTCCATATCATCCATCCAGTTTTCTTCACCATATATATAAGGCGCTTTTACAGAAGCGGTTTGTGTGTAGCCCGGCTTTTTTAAACCATAGGCAAATGCCGTAATGGCTTTTTGTGAAAGTAAAGAGGCAAATGACGCATCCTGCCGCCCATAGATTTCAGCGCCGAGTGAAAATGCACTGCTGAATTTTCCGGCAGTAGAAGATGTGCCTTTGGTAGTATTCATATATTTTCCCCTGATCTGCGGTTCGCCGCTTACAAAATATACAGGCCGTTCATAACCGCGGCCATATAATCGTTCATTTTGCGGCAAACGGAACCCAACATGATCCCTGTCGTCGCCAACCTGGTTAAACATCCAGTCGTCTTTGGGATGCATTTTCAACAGCCAGTCCAGGCCCCAGCGTACTTCATCCAATATATCAGGAATTTTATTTGCACCTTCGAGTCCGTTAGCAGCATACCCATCATTAAAAACACCGGGAAAATCGCGGTAAGCTGCCAGCATTTGATAAGTAGCATTAGCGGATGTGGTAACATATTGCAGGTAATCAGTTGCATCGTGCCAGCCACCTGCAACATTAATAAAGCTGCTGTCGGGCATTGGCCCGTACAGCGTGTAGCCATCACTGGTATGACAACTGTCTTTAATCGTTGGATTATACTTGCTGCGCTGCTGTCGCATATAGCGCAAACAAAAATCCGCGGAGCCTTTATAAACATCTTCGCCAATTTCAAACACAGGAGATTTTGCCTTACCTGCTTTTAAATAATATTTGCCGGGCTTTATGAAAGAAGAAAAATTTAACCGCACAGTTTCTGAAAACGGACCGTAAGTGCCGGATGATTTGCCTGTGGTTGCACTATATACCGCTTTACCGGATTGATCATCAATAAGCTGCCATTTTTTATTATCCAGCTTTTCACTTTTGGTGCACCATACCGCCACTTTAATGCCATTGGGTTTATAGCCAAGTTGATTGATGCGTATCCAGCTATCCTGGGCAAAGGCTGTATTCAATAGCAAAAGAAATATAAAGAACAGGTAAGATTGTTTATGCATTAATTGATTTGTTTAACTGGATATCTGAATTATTTATACCTCATTACAAATGCATCGGGCTTTGGCTTGTATTTTCTCTCCCTTTTCAATTCATAATCGTATATAATATTTCCCACTTCTTTAAAAAAGGGATAACCGGTTTCTTCATACTCATATTTATCATCATTCAGCACTCCATCGCTGTTTACATAAATATTCCCGGTGAGCATAAATTCTATATTGTTTTTAAAATCTACTATATAAGCTATATCCGTCAAAAAGCCATAGCTCCAACCTGTTTTATTAAATACTCTTATATATTCCGGTATTTTTTGTTTGCCTGCCCTGAACCAGAAAAACTTTGTATAGCTGTCAAAAAATTCTGTGGTATCATACTTAGGATACGCACTCTCAAAAGGCAGTTCAGACATATACTGAAACAAAAAAGCATAATCATCTTCGGTTAGCCCAAACCGTTGTTTTGCCGGTGTGTATTGATGAAACAAAACGGATTGCATGATCTGCTGCAGATCTTCCAACGGCGCATTATTGTGCGTGGTAAAATCCATAGGTGCGGCAATAAAATTTTCATCCCTGTCGTAATGCGCATTGCCAACCAATACTTTTTTACTGAAGTCAAAGTTCACATCACTGTATGCACCAGGCTGCCGGTAAATCAAATTGCCTTTATCATCCAGGAAGCGTACAGGATTGGTATGCCTGTTTTCTTCAGGTGTGGCTCTCACAAAGCGGCGTGTAAGCCTGAAGTCCTTATAGCCCATTTGCCATAGTCTTTCATTAACAGTTTTTTGTCCCACAAATTCATACAGCCTGTTATAAGCATCATTATCACTTACCAAAAATATTTTCCGGATGTATTGCGCTACTGAAGGCATTCCATTTTCCGAGCTGCTGTCGGCAGTAACGGTAGTCTGCCCGTTATACGCACTGTCGGCAAGCATGGTAGTGAATTTATTTATACCGGCTTTGTTCATGGTATTCAGCTTTTCGAGCGCTAGAAAAGCAACCGGCATTTTAACCGTGGATGCCGGGTTGAAATATTGATCCCTGTTCACATTCAGGTAATAATGTTTAAAAGAGGGCTTATTGTTTTTATCCCGGTTTATTTGTGTATATATCAGCTGGTAATGAAAGGTATCCGGGTTATTTAAGATATCATCGAGCAGTGGAGACGCTTTTTCACGCAGAAGCCTTTCGAGCCATATATCATTTTTAACCTGTGCATTCATCATGGAACTGTATAATAATACCGAAATAAGAAATAACGATTTAACCATGATGAAAAGATACGAAGCATTTTATAATTTACTCAAAGCCGCTCCTCCCCCACTGCTGTTATGCCTGGTATGAAAAGATGACTATTTCACCGTTTTAAGAAAAGCTAAACTTTGTGGCACCTGTTCCATTGAACGGGATGATTCATCTTCAATAAAATAATGTTTTACTCCAAGCTTTTTTGCAACTCTCATTATTTCAGCAATACCAACATCACCCGCGCCGAGCACAACGTTTGTTTCTACATCCGCATGCCCTTTCTGATTGCCTTCTGTTCCCGGCAATCTGTCTTTTAAATGCATAAGTGGAAACCGGTTCGGATATTTTTTTAGCAAGGCCACAGGATCATACCCGGGATGTTTTACCCAAAACACATCCATTTCAAAATTGGCGTATGCAGGGTTCATATGCTTTGCCATATAATCAAAAATAGTCCCGTTTTCATAGGGAAGGAATTCATAACCATGTGCATGATAACAAAGACTGATGCCATTCTCTTTTAAAATTCTGCCTGCCTTGTTAAATACTTCCACCGCGTTTTTAGCATCCTCAATCGTAAAACTTTCACCATGAGGTATCCACGCAACCATTACATATTTTGCACCATATGTTTTAGCTGTTTCAACTGCTTTATCCGGATTTTCACTCAACTGCCTAAAATCCGCGCCAACGCTTACAACTTTAAGATCATGCTTTTTTAATAACGCTTTAAAATCAGCCACGGGCATACCATAGCTGTCTCCTCCTTCTACTTCTTTAATACCCATAGCCGCTATCTTTTCCAGTGTTCCGGGTACATCTGTTTTAAACTGGTTTCTGAAACTATATAGCTGAACGCCGATGGTTTGCGCAAGTGCAGGAATGGTCAATACAATTAATGAGAGGAATAATATGGCGCGTTTTTTAAAGATATTATATGACATATCGTGCGTATTGTGGTGGTGAGTTAATAATATTGAAGATAAAATATTTTGCGGAACAAATGGTTTAAAGGTGTTTGCAGGCAACCAAAGAACGTAACAACCACAGAAGAAAAATCAATTATTTACTACGTGCGCCAGGTATACGATTCCATAGCTGAAAATGCAAACAAAACTCCTTGCTGTATAAGGTTGTAAGATATTTTGCCTTATCTGTACATGCTTTACCCGGTATTTCGCAATTGACCAGAACAAAAAAGAAACGCCTATATCCCAAAAATCGAATCTTCCATTTGTAAAATGGAAAAGCTGCATAAATTCCAAACCAATACAATATATCAGTGGGATAAACACTAAATCTATCTCCCGTTTACCAAGCCTGATAAATAAAAATTTTGATGTAAGTGTAATACAGAAAACCCAAAGGCCTTCAGGCAAAGAATAAATAATGTATTTGTTTAATGGTATAGCGCCGGATATCTTTTCTTTTAATGCGTGGTATTTACCGGCAGATAACAGTGATATAAATATCTCGTTAACCACAGTTCTTTGGGTTCTGTAAAACAGGTATATAAACAGGCTGATCAACAGGGACAAAAGAATAAAAGCATAATTCCTTTTCATGCCTTCCGATAGATTAAAAGCTTAAAATATGATAAAGCGCTAACGCGAGTCTCACTCAGGAGTATAAACTTTTTCAACGTTTCCAGCCTGTGTAAATAAAACAATGACCTGAAGCGGAAAGCTTTTGATACCGGTTGAAAAGAGTAATCTAAATATTTTAACCAATTATCAGGCGTAAAATGGTTTAATATGAAAATCCTTCCCCCGGGTTTGAGAACCCTGTAAGCTTCTTCCAGTATACTTTCCGGGTTTCCGGCAACAGCTAATACATGGGATAGAACAACATAGTCGAAAGAATGATCTTGAAAACCAAGCAATTCACCGTTCATCAGCAAAAGAACTGCTTTTTCGCCTGCAATTTTTTTTGCGGCATCAAGCATCTTTTGAGAAGTATCTATTCCCGTAATATCATGTTTCTTATAATAACTCAAATTACTCCCGTTGCCCACACCTATCTCCAATACATTTCCGTAAGGAAGCTTGTTTATTTCATTAAATAATATCCGCTTTTGGGGCCTTAGAAATACGTCAATAAGCGGATAGAAGAATGAAAATTTGTTATAGAAGGATGTGGTATGCTTATTAGCTTTTGAATAATCAGACATTTTTAAGGACTTACATTAAATAAGCCGAACAATAAATATACATCAATCAATTCTCCTGCTATATAAATATATTTGCCCAACAATCAAATGCTATGTTGGAACTAACTCCTGAACAACGATTAAAAGAATTGGGGCTGGTACTCCCTCCAGCACCCAAGCCAATGGGCGTATATAAACCCTGCCTTATTGATGGAACACATTTATACCTTTCCGGTCATGGGCCGGTTCTGGAAGATAAATCTTTAATGAAAGGACGTATAGGAAAAGATATTGACCAGGAGCAGGGAAAACTTGCCGCCCGGCAGGTAGGTTTAACCATGCTGGCAACCATCCGTTCCAATATTGGCAGCCTCGATAATATTAAAAGAGTGATCAAAGTGCTGGGCATGGTAAACTCAACGCTGGAATTTGAAAATCATCCTTATGTAATTAATGGCTGCAGCGAATTATTTGCAGCTATATGGGGTGAAGAAAACGGCATTGGCGTGCGCAGCGCTGTGGGCTTTGGTTCCCTGCCCGGCAATATACCAGTGGAAATTGAAGCATTGTTTGAACTGGTGTAATTGATAATTGATGGAGATTTGCTGATTAACTGAAGTGTGAGATTTTCTTATTACACAAAGCGCTTTGGTACCTCAGTTCTCATGTTTCACTATAACACTGTTTATACTTTAAATATCAAGCATCATGTCTAACAATCAGCCGGTCAGCTGGTACATAGTAAGCAATATAAATAGCATCGACTCTCCTGCTTTGGTAGTATACGAAGAGCGGGTAAAACAAAATATCCGCTTCCTGCAAAATATAGTAACAGATAATGCAAGACTTCGCCCTCATGTAAAAACCAACAAAATGGCTGAAGTATGCCAACTCCTGATGGATGCCGGTATCAGCAAATTTAAATGTGCTACTATTGCCGAAGCAGAGATGCTGGCAATGCTGAATGCGAAAGATGTATTGCTGGCTTATCAGCCTGTTGGACCAAAGGTTTCAAGATTAATCAATCTTATAAAAGCTTATCCAGCCACACAGTTTGCCTGCCTTACAGATAATGAACAATCTGCCGGCTTTTTAAATGAAATGGCAGCCGCTCATCAAATTGTATTACCGGTTTTTATTGATCTGAATATTGGCATGAACAGAACAGGCATTAAGCCCGGCGATGCAAAAGCATTGGCAGATCATATACTTTCTCTCTCCAATCTTAAGCTGGCAGGGTTACATGCATACGATGGTCATATACGCGATGCGGATATTAATACAAGAAAACAAAATGTCGATAAATCATTTGCGGGAGTAGCTGAGCTGTATACCTATCTCACCGGCAAAACCGGTAAAGATTATACGATTGTTGCCGGGGGCACACCAACATTTCCTGTACATGCAGCAAGGAAAAATGTAGAATGCAGCCCGGGCACATTTGTTTTTACAGACTGGGGGTATAAACACGGGCTGCCTGATGAACCGTTTGAATACGCAGCGCTTGTTATTACAAGGGTTATCTCCATTGTAGACAATCAAACCATTTGCACCGATCTCGGGCATAAATCAGTTGCCGCGGAAAATCCATTACCAAGGGTACACTTTTTAAATGCACCCGAGGCACAACCGGTTGGTCAAAGCGAAGAACACCTGGTATTAAAAGTAGCGGATACGGCACAATACAAGGTTGGCGATATTTTATATGGTATTCCGGTGCATATATGCCCTACCGTTGCGCTATATGAAAAAGCGTTTATAGTGAACAAGGGTATTGTTGATAAAGAATGGAAAGTGGTCGCCAGAAACAGGTATGTAAATTTTTAAAAGCTTCTCCCAAATCTATACTCTTAACTCCGATAGCTGCAGCGCAGCGGTATCTTTAGTAATATACAGGTTTAGTATTTGCACCGCGATAGTAAATACAAAACAAATGAGGCAGATTAATCTTGCGTCGCGCTGCGGCTTGTTCGCTGTAATTTTTCAATACTATACTGCAGCGTTCTACACCACACTTATTACCGGCTTCTTCCATTGCAATTTTATATTGGACCGGTATGGTACTATCTCCGGGTGCAGGAAAATAATAGCAATGATCACAAACATGATCGTGCTATAAATCGTTGCATCAAGCCATAAGCTCATAAACCCGTTTATACTTGCATTGTGCGGATCGGATGGCTGATATAATACAGGAACAACTGCATTCTCTTCCCATATTTCACCATCTGCGCTATTAAAAAAAACAGTATCGTTGCCGGTACTGGAAAACATCACAACAGAATAAGAACGCGGTAGCTGTGCTGATATATCCTTTCCTATAAAAGCGATCTTACCTTTAGTTTCTTTCGCGGATAAAATCCAGCATAATCGCGTTGCGATGTAAGGAGCAATAACAAGCAGTAAAAGCAATATAAAAAACACATACCGTTTTACAATCATAAATACGAGGCTTAAAGATGGTAATAGAAAAGAAGACGAATACAAAATAATCAAGCTTTATATCTGTTGCAAGACATGCGGCTTTTGATATAGTTAATATTATTACAAAAAGCAAAAAAGCATATTACATTCGCTGTTATGGAAAAAGCAATTGCGATTATTGGCGCCGGCATTGGAGGATTAACAACAGCCATGTTGCTGAAACAAAAAGGATTTGAACCAACTGTTTATGAGAGTGCGCCTTCTATACAGCCGGTTGGAGCCGGAATTGTAATGGCAAATAACGCCATGCAGGTTTATAAAAAAGCTGGCATTCAACATACAATTGAACAGGCAGGCAATAAAATTACCGTAATGAAAATTACAGATGAACGATTGAAACCAATTTCTGTAATGGAATTATCTAAATATGAATCAGTATATGGTGTATATAATGTAGCCATTCACCGTGCCGCATTGCAGCGCATCCTGGCCGAAGAAACAGGCTTTGAAAATATTATATTATCAAAGCGGTTATTACGAATTGAGCAAAACGAAAACTATCAACTCAGTTTTGAAGACGGGACAGTTGCGCATACTGATGTAGTGATTGGAGCAGACGGCATTAAATCGGTTGTAAGAAAGCAATTGTTTAATACAGGTGAAATAAGAGATGCCCAACAGGTATGCTGGAGAGGTATTTGTGAAATGAATCTGTCAGAAAAATATCAACACGAAGCCAATGAACTATGGGGAAAGGGCAAAAGATTTGGTTTTGTAAAGATCAGCGACAGTAAAGTATACTGGTATGCTGTTGCCAGTAAATGGCTGGTAAAGGAGAACAGTCAATCCCTTACTGAATTGCTGAATGAATTTCATCCGGAAGTTTTAGCTATGATTAATGCAACACCACAGGAAAATATTTTTATCAGCGATATTACAGACCTGGAGCCTATTTCAACATGGGCGAAAGATAAAGCCTGCCTGCTAGGTGATGCGGCACATGCTACTACTCCTAATATGGGACAGGGCGCCTGCCAGGCTGTTGAAGATGCATATACAATCGCTCAGTTACTGGGCGCAGGAAAAGAGATTAAGGATGCATTCGCATCCTATGAAAAACGAAGAATAAAAAAAGCGCATGATATTGTAAAAAGAAGCTGGTCTGTCGGTAAAATTTCTCATATAGAAAATGGGGCGCTCATCTGGCTGAGAAATATCGCAATGAAATCATTACCAGGTTCTGCAAACAATAAATTGTTAGACAAAATTTTTGATATCAGCAATCTCGGCTGAAAAATCTTATTTAAAAATTACTGCTCCTTAAAAGAAACAGTTTTGTATAAATTATTACCCGGGTCTATTACCGGTATCGTTTTGCTGGTAATTTTAAATGGCTTTTCTATATCAGTTGTAAGCATACGGGTAATGCCAGCGTCTGTTTGTATATCTACCGGCAAGCCAAAAGGATTGTTGCTGAGGTAAACAGTATAGCTATCTTCTGAAGTTTTATTTATTTTAAAGTCAAGTTTATTGGTGGTATACAGGTAAAAGTGGAAGAGCGGCTTTAAATCTCTGCCGGATTCTTTACTAAAAAAACGTTCAATATCCTCTGTTGTAAAAAACCGCGAGTAGGGATGTTTTACGTCGGAAATAAATTTTTTCAATGCAGGAAAAAATACGGTATCTCCCAATGTATACCGCAATGTGTGCATAAAAAAAGCGCCCTTAAAATATACATTATTATCGAAATCATTAAAAGCCTGGCGCATGGTTAATCCTTCGCCCTGCACAACCGGCACATGGTCGGTAATTGACTCACGTATATACTGGATTATGGAATCGTATCCTTTCTCGCCTTCTACTTCCCTGAAAAACAGCGCTTCACCATAAGTGGCAATACCTTCCTGTATCCAGACATGCGCCCAGTCTTTATTGCTTATTTTATTAGCCCACCATTCATGTATGTACTCATGCAAAAAAACCTGGTTGTGATACACATCTTGAAGTGGCGTCATTTCTTCCAGGGGTTCGCCATGCGTAATCATGGTTTGATGCTCCATACCTGTGGCAGGTGTTTGCGCTATACCTATCTTTTCTTTTATCCACGGATATTCACCAAAATATTTTTCAAGTACACGAGTCTGAAATTTCCGGGTTTTAATCACGCGATCTGCATACATACTATCATAGGGTGATACATAAAATTCTATCGGCGCCTTATTGCCGTTCACCGTTATATATTCATCTCTTACAACAGTATATTTTCCAACATTAAAAACTATGCAGTAATTGCTTATGGTATAATTGGTTTTCCAGTGCCAGGTAGCCTTACCATTGTTATGCTTTTTTACCTGCTGTAATAATCCCGGTCCTGCCACGCTTAATGAATCCGGTATAGTAATAAACATATCTACGCCTTCATCAGCCTCGTCGCTCGGGTGATCTTTGCAGGGGAAATAAATTTTGCCGCCTTCTTCCTGGCAATTTATAATTGCCCAGTTATCCCATTTACCGCCTTTATACCAACTGAAGCCTCCTATCCACGGGGGCAATGCAGCTACCGGAGGATGACCACTGTATTCGATTTTCACTTCGTACATTCCTTTTATAGCCTTTCCGGCGATAAATATTTTATCATCTTTCTGCTCAAATGCAACCGGCTTATTGTTCAATGTAACCTTGCTGACTTTCATCAGCCGTACAAGATCAAGCATTACGGTATCTGCATTTTCAAGGAAATTTATCTTTACAATAGCATTTCCTGCAATGCGTTTACCAGGTATATCTACGTCAAGAGATAAAGTATAATGACGGATATCCATTTTTTCCTGGAGTGGGTTAAGCTTTCCGCCGGATGTTAAGCCTGGCAGTATATGATGCCTGCTTTCATATACTGATATAACAGGCTCAGTAAGCGCGTTGGTTGCCTTCCCTGTTTTTTCATTTATATAATACAACAGCAATTTCAGCGCTCCATCAACGGTGAGGCTGTCTGAATTTTCAACGGGCATTTTAGGCGATGTAATTTGCCTGATAACGCGTACAGCCATTTGAGCCTGCTCCGGGAGGTCTTCATATATCTTCTTTAACATCTTTGTATAGGAAACATCAAATGTTTCAACCGGCGCGTGAAGCAATTTTGTTTTGGCATAAGCCTCTAACTGAATATTATAAGCTTTGAATAAAATTTCATAATAAGGAGGAACAGCTTTACGATAAATATTAAGCGCCTGAATGGTGGTTTGATAATCGCCTTTTATAAAACCGTTTGCCATTTGAAAAGGAGTATACATCCAGGGATTGGCCGTATCAACCAGCGGTTTGACCTGTTCAAGTAATACCGGAATATTTTTTTCGAAGTCCGCACTGTCTTTATAAAAGGAAAGAGGAAAATAAATTTTTCTGTTTGTTTGACTGACGGCGTTAAAACAAATAAAGCAAAAGATCGCAGTTAATATTTTTCCTCTTATAATCATAATAAATAGTTTAATTTCTTTTGTACATATTGAGAGACAAGCGCTTTAATATATCTTTTACTCAACCCAGGCTTTGGAATCAGGCATACTGAAAGGCCTTAAAAAATCATTCATGATAGAAAGAAACCGTTCCTGTTGCTCCCATGCTCCGCCATGTCTTGCACCGGGCAAAATACATAATTGTGAATTTGGAAGATGCTGAAACAATTTTACCAGGTGCTCAAGCCTGATCATATCCGTGTCGCCTTCCATAATAAGACAGGGCGTTTGTATTTTTTCAAGATCTGCAATTGGTACGTCAGGATAATCCCGCATCATTTCATTCAGCTTTTTTTCCTGCAAACTTTTTGCTGCTTGTATATCACGGTTAATCCAGTTTACAACCCAGCCATGCAGGGCGGCCCTATCCTCAACAATATCAGCCTGGAGCTTAAATTTTTTGCCATGCAGATTTGTTGCATCTATTGATGTAAAAAAAGAGCCCCATTGTTCCTGGGCGTTTACACTTATACAACTGAAAAAAGCAAATACATAAAAAACCTGAACCAGAATTCTTGAAAAGATCATATCCCTGGTATTTAAATGAATAATTACAGGAGGTATTCAGGCAGGCAGGCACAATGCTAAATGGAAATTAAGCAAATTTGATTGAATAATCAGCTACTATGAGTTAATCCATGATTCCCGGGATAATCAAAAAACCAGAACTCTTTTTCAGCTTTTTCAAAGTCTTTCCAGCTAATGGCATTGCTTTTAATGCCGAATATACCGCAGGTAGGTATATTATCTACCCTTACCTGGCTGGTAAGTGAGTTTACAAAATGGGTAATACCCGGGTTGTGAGAGAATATAGCAAGATGGGCATACTTATCTGAAGCCGTCTCAATTGCATGAGAAAACGCTACTTCATCCGGCAGGTAGAGTTGAGATTTCAGCTGTATTGCATTTTCATCAATACCAAATGCTTTTGCAAATAATGCAGCGGTTTTTCTCGCACGTTTTGCAGGGCTGGAAATAAAGGAGTCTATTTGTATCTTTTTCTCCAAAAGATACTTCGCCATCTGTGGGGCATCTTTTTTGCCCCTGTCATTTAAAGGCCGGTCAAAGTCATTCATTAATGGGTCATCCCAACTACTTTTAGCATGACGAATGAACAAGACAGACCTCATTAGGATTTAGTTAGAGTATATAACTCCTACTTTTTAATATTGTGGTGCCGGAAGCATCGTAAATGAGATTCTATAGGATAGTGATTATCATTTACTTAATAATAACACATAGGAAACGCAGGATCTAAAAACGGGTGCAATACGAATTGTCAACAAAAATCAAGCCAATAAGCTTAGTAGCCCCGGATATTTTTGCCTTCCATGTAATTTATAAAAGCCTTATTCACAACCTTATTACCTCCCGGTGTAGGATAATTACCCGTAAAATACCAATCTCCCGTGTTGGTAGGACATGAAGCATGCAGGTTTTCTATAGTCTGGTATATCACATCAATAGGAATAGTAATATCAGGAGGAGTGATCAGCTCAGCTATTTTTTTTGAAACTTCCTCTGCTGTAAAGGGTTTATATAAGTTTCTAACTACGTTTTCTGTATGAAGCTGACCATTTCTTTCCAATTCCCTGCATGTATCATATATATCCTGCAGGACATTTTCCATTTTCCGCTCCTTGATCAATGCTATTGCAGCCTGAAAAGCAATAAAATCCCCCATTTTACTCATGTCTATACCATAGCAATCCGGGTAGCGGATCTGCGGAGCAGAGGAAACAATAATAATTCTCCTGGGTTGCAGCCTTGAGATCATCCGCACGATACTTTCCCGCAGGGTTGTTCCCCTTACTATAGAATCATCTATTACTACCACCGTATCCTCATGCCGCTTTATGGAGCCATATGTAATATCATATACGTGCTGCACCAGTTCATTCCTGCTTACATCCTCAGTAATAAAGGTGCGCATCTTCACGTCTTTGTTCGCAATCTTCTCTACCCTTATGGTACGCCCTATCATTTCGGAGAGTTTTTCCTCATCAAAATCTTTTCCCCAGGATAAAATACGCTGCACTTTTATTTTATTCAGGTAATCCTCCATTCCCTTTAATAACCCGTAAAATGCTACTTCAGCAGTGTTGGGAATAAACGAAAAAACCGTATTCTTCAGATCATAATTGATAGCCTTCAGTACAGGATCACTTAAATGAAATCCAAGCGCATTTCTTTCCTTATATATCTTTTCATCATTTCCTCTCGAGAAATAGATACGCTCAAAACTGCATGCTTTCCTTTCTTTAGGCTCCAGTATCTGTTCAATCTGGTACGATCCGTCTGCCCGAACGATTAATGCCTGGCCAGGCAACAGCTCATGCACTTCTTTTTCGCTCACGTTAAATGTAGTTCTTATAGCTGCCCTTTCAGAAGCCGCCACAATAATCTCATCATTAATATAATAGTAAGATGGGCGTATGCCATGTGCGTCACGCATTACAAAACTGTCGCCATTGCCGATAAGCCCGCCTACATGATAGCCCCCGTCAAATAACCGGGAAGATTTCTTCAGTACATTCACAATATCCAGGCAATCAGGGTGCAGTTCATCTTCTTTAACCAAAAAATGATGGACTACTTCCATCATTGCTGCCAGGTCACTCTGCTTTTGGAAAACGCCAGGCTCAATATTTACCAGAGAAAATAATTCTTCAGTATTTACAAGATTAAAGTTACCTGCCAAAGCAAGGTTCAGGGCAGGAATGGTATGACATTTAATAAACGGATGGCAAAACTCCACATTATTCCTTCCCTGTGTGCCATACCTTAAATGTCCCAGCAAAAGCTCTCCCAAAAAGCGCACATTACCCTTCATCAAACCGGGATGTTTTTTTATATCCGGCTGATACTTTTCCAGTTCAGCTATTTCATCACCAATCTGCTTAAACAGGTCGGCTATCGCCATGGTTTGAATGCTGCGGATACGATGAAGGAAAGGATACCCGGGCTCGGTATTTAATTTTACAGCAGCGATGCCTGCGCCATCCTGTCCGCGGTTATGCTGCTTTTCCATTAAAAGGTACAGCTTGTTAAGCCCATACATTACCGTACCATATTCCTTCAAATAGTGTGTAAATGGTTTTCTCAACCGTATAAATGCGAGTCCGCATTCATGTTTTATGGGGTCGCTCATGTAGAGTTTTAAAAAGAAGCGGCAAAGTTACGATGTTTAATGGTAGAAATTGCAAGTAAATAAAAGCGATACTGTTAAAGCTTAAAAACAAACGATTACTTCCAGGCAAATAAGCATAAGAAAGGCTGCCCGGAGACAGCCTTCTTCAAGAATTTTTCATAGATCAGTGCGCAAATGAATTAGCTGTTGCGCTTTGCTTTCAATTCTGTTAAAACTTTTCGTTGATTCTCAACATCCTGGGTTTGCGTTTGTTGCTTTTGCTTATTTTGCTCAAGCTCATCCTGCAGATTTTTTATCTTCTTTTCAAGAGAAGCCTGATCTTTTATAAGGTCATCGTATTTTTTTTCAGATTTTTTTACCGCTTCTTCCTGCGCTTTTATATCCCTTTCCAGTTTTTCAGCGTTGGCCTGAGATGTAATATGCCCATGGAACCCTTCCGCAACAAGCATTCCGCCCGCTAAGGCAGTAGGTGTAGCATGATCGTTGGGTTTACTTGCAAAAAAATAAACAATGCTGCTTTCCTTTTCTTTCCTGCTTTTTCTTTCAACTTTTACGTGAAGGTCACATACCTCATCGCTAAACTCAGGATCATTTACGTTTTTAAATATCAGCCAGCCCTTGCTTTCCGTAGGCTTGTATCCATGCTTCAGCATTTTGGCTTTCACTGCCTGTTCAACTATGTCTGGCTCCTGGCCTACTTCTATAGTCTTAACGGTGCGCTTTATTTTATTGAATTCTATTTCTCCTTCTGATACCTGGGCGGTAACATATATTGTAAAAAATGATTGAAGAAGAACGAGTAAAAATAACCTTCTCATAGCGATATATATTTTATACAGATTGTAATTTATTAAAGAATGGTTGCATGTGCTATAAAAAAAATTGATTTATACTGTTAACAGACATTCTTTTATGAACCCTTACATTTGTTGTTTAAACTCCCGTTTTTGGCAGGTATTAAACAATTAGCAGGACAAACCATCTGGTATGGAGGAAGTACAATAGTATCCAGGCTTCTCAACTATTTATTAACGCCATACCTTACCCTCAAACTCACCGGTGACGACTATGGGGATAACACACTGGTATATTCACTCATTCCTTTCCTGAATATTATTTTTACCTACGGCCTGGAAACAGGCTTTTTCAGGTTTAGCCAGAAAAAGGAACAGGCTGATGACTTAAATAATGTGGCCAGCATAAGTATCATTGCAAGCACACTTACATTTACTGTTGTATTATTTTTGCTGGCCGGGCCAATAGCGTCACTTATCAGTATCGGCAAACATCCGGAATATATAAAGCTCGCCGCAATTATTATTGCTTTTGACAGCCTGTCAACCATCCCTTTTGCCAAGCTCCGGCAGGAAGGCCGACCAATAAAATTCGCCATTATCAGGGTGAGTGCTGTGTTGGTGAACCTGTTTGTTCTGTACTTTCTGTTATCCTTATCGCCCCAATTGGCCAAACAGAACCCCAATAGTGTATTTACTATTTTAAGTAACAAAAGCATGAGTGTTACTTATGTGCTGATCGCCAATGTGATAATGTCGGGTTTTACATTTATGATGCTATGGAAGGAATTTAAAAGTTTTGAATGGAAGTTTAACGTTGCACTTTGGAAAGAGGTTATGGCTTATTCCATGCCAATGCTGATAGTAGGCTTGGGTGGCATGGTAAATGAAACACTCGACCGGCTGATGCTGGGCTGGTTCAGGATTCCCAAATTTGATATAGGTACCTATGGAGCATGTTATAAGTTATCCATACTTATTACCATTTTCATTCAGGCATTCCGGTTAGGAGCTGAGCCTTTCTTTTTTAAGCAGGCAGCTGGCGAAAACCCGCAACGCACATACGCAAGGGTAATGAAATTCTTTGTGATTGTACTCTGCACAATGTTTTTGTTTGTGGCATTATATATAGATATATGGAAGCATTTTATTCAAAATCCGGCTATGTGGGCAGGACTGAAAATAGTACCTGTATTGCTTTTAGCAAATATGTTCCTGGGTATTTATTATAACCTTGCCGTTTGGTACAAGGTAACCAACAACACAAAAAGCGGGGCTATTATAACTATCGGCGGAGCCATTATAACTATTGCCGTAAACTTTATTTTTATACCGAAATACAGCTATACAGCCAGCGCGTGGGCAACATTTATATGCTATGGCAGCATGATGGTAGCCTGTTATATCTGGGGACAGAAAGTGTACCCCGTGCCCTATGCATGGAAAAAGCTGGTTGCTTATATTATTATTGCAGTATTACTATTCTTTATTCATACATGGCTAACCTATATTTGGAATAATAATATTTTTGGTCTTATAGTGGCTACAATTATCTTAATTGGCTATTTGCTGTTTATTATAAAAATTGAGAAAAGAGAATTTCAGAAGCTTCCGGTAATCGGTAAATATATCAGGTAATGTTATATCTGTATTTAAAGGCATTGCATATCATTTTTGTTGTAACCTGGTTTGCCGGGTTATTTTATATGCCCCGTTTGTTTATTTATAACACAGAAGCAAACAAAAAGCCTGAAATTGTAAGAAATGCACTGCAGGAGCAATTTACAATAATGATGAAGCGGTTATGGTTTGGCATTACCTGGCCTTCCGCTTTACTTACCCTGGTACTTGGATTAACAGTGATGGTGCTGAGCGGGTATCATAAATTATTACTGCAGCCTGAAGGCAGCTGGCTTTTAATAAAACTTATTTTTGTCTTATTTTTGTACATCTACTTTTTAATTGAACACAGGATTTTTCTTCAGCAGTCAAAAGGTATTTTCCGCTATACTTCCCAGCAATTACGTATATGGAATGAAATTGCCACTATATTTCTTGTAGCCATAGTAATGCTTGTGGTGGTTAAACAAAACATGAGCGCAGTATGGGGATTGGTTGGACTAATACTTTTTATAATTGTATTAATGAGCGCTATTAAAATTTATAAACTGCTCAGGAAATCCTGAGAATTTTTTTGATCATTAAGAAGTTAAGGGTAGTTAAGTTTTTCTTAAGATTCAGTATTCATACCATTTAAATTAAAAACATGCAGCAGGACACCACATATATAAACGATCTTATCCGCAACAGGCGCTCTGTTTTTCCTGATCAGTTTGAGCAGGGAAAACATATACCTGACGAAATAATAAAAGAGATAATAATAAACGCAACATGGGCGCCGAACCATGGACATAATGAACCCTGGCTTTTTACGGTTTTTACCGGGGAAGGTCTTAAAACACTGGCCGATTTCCAAAGCAGCCTTTACAGGTCTGAAGCCGGAGACAGCTTTAGCGAAGCAACCTACAAGAAACTACAGCAGCAACCACTCAAGGCATCTCATATCATTGCAATTGGCATGAAGCGTGGCGCAAATAAACGTATACCGGAACTTGAAGATATTGAAGCGGTGGCATGCGCCGTACAAAATATTTATCTCACTGTTTCAGCATATGGATTGGGCGGCTACTGGACAACAGGCGGCATAACTTATAAAGAATCCGCAAAAGCATTTTTTGGCTTGGAGGAAGAAGATAAACTGCTTGGCTTTTTTTTCATTGGATATGTGGCTGTTCCCTCAGCAAAAAGCACAAGGGCAGGCGTTGAAGAAAAAGTAAAATGGGTAACACAGTAATTGATCTCTTTAAAATATATACCATGAAAAAAATATTTGTATTAGCGATGCTGGTTATAGCATCAAAATTTTCGTTAGCACAACCACCGGAAGGAAAAGCTTTACCCGGCGATAGCTACGGCGCCGGTGCTGATGCAACAAAAGCAACAGATATTGCAACAGTACCTGCTGAACTAAAAAAAGAAAAACCCATACCCGTAATTATAAAAGCTAAAGTATTGGATGTTTGTCCTAAAAAAGGTTGCTGGTTAAAATTACAGGTAAACGACAGCACTACTGCTTTTGTAAAAATGAAGGATTATGGTTTTTTTCTTCCGTCTGCAATTAAAGGAAAAACAATAGCGCTGGATGGCGAAGCTGAGTTGAAAATTACATCTGTAGATGAATTGCGCCACTACGCAAAAGATGCAAAAAAATCTAAAGAAGAAATTGAAGCAATAACACAACCCACAGAAGAAATCAGGTTTACCGCAAAAGGAATTGCGGTAATAAAGTAATGATACTATTACTTTATTATTGCCGCGAATGCAGGGATTGAATTCATTGCTTTCGTGGCAATGTTTTTTAAAAAGAAGAAGGAGGTATGAATACCTCCCTCGATCCCTAATCCCTAAACCCTGGAAAATTTTTATAGTAAGTGCTTACTGTTTAATTAAGTGTTTTTGTATATCCGTAAAAAGTAAAAATCACTTTGCTACTTTTTACAAAGCACTTATTTTCAGAAACTGTGCCAAAAATCAATTTGTGGATAACTGATATTTTTTTACTGCAATCTTCATCAGCAATTAATTAGATAGCACAGCTTGTTTAATTTCTATTAACATTGTTAAGTAAGCAATCGAATCACAATGCATTACCGTTGCAACACTGTTTATTGTGCTATTGTTGTTTTCTTTTTTCAGTTTTGTTTAAACACCACCGTAAATTTACGGTGAACCGTTTTTATATTTCAATGCACTATAAACGCCATTATACAGTTTAATTTTTTTGTTGGACATAATACGTTAAGGTAAAACCAGCAACTAATATACCCTAAAACGGGTACATAATTATCGCAGCTCTGATGAGCAGCAGTAAAGACTGGCTTAACACTGATACAAAAGATATGATTTGCAAATTTACTGCCGAAGCAAAATACACCTTGTGTAGCCGGATCAACCCACATTTCGCTTTTGCACAGTTCATCTCTCCTCCCTAAACACAACAGTACATAACGACGCGATATTGCGTGAAAATATTTTCATAACTATTTTGTCTGCATAGGCATACCATGTTACCTTTTTCTGCATATTACAGGCTTGAGTCAATGCAAAATCCGGAATATGCTCATGTGGTATTAGTTGCGCCTAATTCCCCTATATTTCTGTAACTTCGCCAACATTTTTTTCGACAATATGGCATTGAAGTATAAAGAATATACCGGGTTGAACTTACCTGCGGTTGAACAGGAAATATTAAAAAAGTGGGCTGACGAAAACGCATTTGAAAAAAGCGTGGATATAAGAGAAGGCTCTACGCCTTTTGTATTTTATGAAGGCCCCCCGAGCGCTAATGGCATGCCGGGTATTCACCACGTTATTTCGCGTACACTTAAGGACCTGGTGTGCAGGTATAAAACCATGCAGGGCTTCCAGGTTAAACGGAAGGCCGGTTGGGATACTCACGGTTTACCGGTGGAACTGGGTGTGGAAAAAATGCTGGGGATCACCAAAGAAGATATCGGGAAAAAAATATCTATTGAAGAATATAACGCCACCTGCCGCAAAGAGGTATTGAAATATAAAGACAAGTGGGATGAGCTTACCAATAAAATGGGTTATTGGGTTGATCTTTCAGATCCTTATATCACTTTCGAAAACAATTATATAGAAACGCTTTGGTGGTGTTTGAGTGAATTATACAAGAAAGGTTTATTGTATGAAAGCGTTAGCATTCAGCCATATTCTCCTGCAGCCGGTACAGGTTTAAGTTCTCACGAACTGAACCAGCCGGGTACATATAAAATGGTAAAGGATACGAGTGCCGTGGCTATGTTTAAAGCGGTAAAAAATGAAAAAAGCGCTTTTTTATTTGATGCCGCCAAAAGCGATGAGGTATTTTTTCTTGCTTGGACCACCACACCGTGGACACTTCCTTCAAATCTTGGATTAACGGTTGGCGCCAACATAGACTATGTGCTGGTACAAACATTTAACCCTTATACCCACCTGCCGGTAAATGTTGTGCTGGCAAAAGCATTACTTGGCAAGTACTTTAAAGCAGAAGAAGAAAATGGTGATTTTGAAGGATACTCAGCCGCAACCAAAACGCTTCCCTGGAAAATATTAGCCTCATTTAAAGGAAAAGAACTGGAAGGTTTACAATACGAGCAGTTATTGGCGTTTGAAGCCAACTCACCTGCAGTTGTGGAATCTTTAACCCCTGGCGCAAAGCCATTCCGTATAATATTGGGTGATTTTGTAACCACAGAAGATGGTACAGGTATAGTGCATACTGCCCCTGCTTTTGGCGCTGATGACTTCAGGGTAGGTAAAAAATACAATATCGGTATACTTACTATGGTTGATAAAACCGGTAAGTTCCTTGATGGGCTGGGTGAATTCAGCAACCGCTATGTAAAAAACTATAAGGACGAAAAAGATTATGTGGATGTGAATGTTGACATCTGCGTAAAGCTGAAAAAAGAAAACCGAGCCTTTAAGATTGAAAAATACGAGCATAATTATCCGCACTGCTGGCGCACAGATAAGCCGGTACTGTATTATCCGCTGGATGCCTGGTTTATTAAAACCACCGCATTAAAAGACAGGATGATCGAGCTTAACAAGACCATCAACTGGAAACCAAAATCAACCGGCGAAGGCCGCTTTGGTAACTGGCTGGAAAATATGGTTGACTGGAACCTGAGCCGCAGCCGCTATTGGGGAACACCTTTGCCCGTTTGGAGAACAGAAGATGGCGATGAGGAAACCTGCATTGGTTCAATAGCTGAGCTTAATGCTGAAATCAAAAAAGCCGGCGAGGTATTGGGAGGAGATGTAAATAAAAACTACCTGCATGAAGGTATTCTTGATCTTCATAAACCTTATGTAGATGAAGTGATATTGGTGAGCAAAACCGGCAAACCCATGAAACGCGTCCCGGATTTGGTGGATGTTTGGTTTGATAGTGGCGCCATGCCTTACGCGCAATGGCATTTCCCTTTTGAAAACAAGGAAATATTTGCCCAAAACTACCCGGCAGATTTTATAGCCGAGGGCGTTGACCAAACCCGTGGCTGGTTTTATACTTTACACGCTTTAGGCAGCCTGCTCAAAGAATCGGTGCAGGAAGAGCTGAAAAAGTCAGGTTTTGATGTGAACGACGAAAAATATCCCGGCTTAGCCTATAAAACCTGCGTTTCAAATGGGTTGGTGCTGGATAAGAATGGCAACAAAATGAGTAAACGCCTCGGTAACGTGGTTGACCCGTTTGCCACCATTGAAAAATTTGGCGCTGATGCCACCCGCTGGTATTTAATCACCAATGCGTCTCCCTGGGATAGCTTAAAGTTTGATATTGAGGGCATTAAAGAAGTTCAGCGCAAGTTCTTCGGTACATTGTATAACACCTACCAGTTTTTTGCACTATATGCTAATGTGGATGGCTTTGCTTTTAAAGAAGCCTATATTCCATTGACGGAAAGACCTGAAATTGACCGCTGGATACTTTCTTCATTAAACAGTTTAAAGAAAAGGGTTGCCGGGTATATGGACGATTATGAACCTACTCACGCCGGCAGGGCCATAGAAGATTTTGTGGATGAGCACCTCAGTAACTGGTATGTGCGTTTATGCCGCCGCCGTTTCTGGAAAGGTGAGTATGAACATGACAAAATTTGTGCATACCAAACTTTATTTGAGTGTCTTGAAACGGTTTTACAGCTCATGTCGCCTATTTCACCTTTTTTTGCAGATGCTGTATTTTCTAACCTAAATGCGGTTTCCGGGCGTCAAAAAGTAGCATCCGTTCATCATACACGCTTTCCCAAAGCAGATCTTGCTGCTATTGATGAATCACTGGAAGAAAGAATGCAACTGGCGCAGGATATCTCTTCCCTGATCCTTTCCTTAAGAAAAAAAGTTAATATAAAGGTTCGCCAGCCGCTCCAAAAAGTACTCATCCCGGTTACAAATACTAATATTATAGCACAAATTGATAAAGTAAGCGACCTGATAAAAAGCGAAGTAAATATTAAAGAGATTGAATATTTAACCGAAGGAAATGGCTTTATCAACAAAAAGATCAAGCCCAACTTTGTAGCGCTTGGTAAAAAGCTTGGCGCCAAAATGAAACCGGTAAGTGCTGCTTTAGCTGCTTTTACACAGGATGATATAGCCACTATTGAAAAGGAAGGCGTTTATATATTTACTATTGATGGAGAACAGATACCTGTACAACTGTCTGAAGTTGAGATACAAAGCGAAGATGTGCCGGGATGGATTGTTGCCAACAAGGGACAGCTAACCGTAGCCCTTGATGTAACGCTTACCCCTGCACTTGAAAACGAGGGAAATGCCCGTGAGATCGTAAACCGCATACAAAAGATAAGGAAAGACAGCGGCTATGAACTTACCGACCGCATTTTAGTGAAACTATCTGAAAATAGTACGCTTAAACCATCTATCACTGAATTTAATACATATATTTGCGCCGAAATTTTGGCAGATAAATTAGAATGGCTACCAGATATTACGGATGGAGTTGAAATTGAAGTAAATGACATACCTTTAAAAATCTTAGTTACCAAAAAAGCATAAATGCATGCCAACCAACAAAAAGCCAGCAAAAAAAGCGGCTCCACAAAAAGCTAAGGCTGTAAAAGCTGCCCCTAAAAAAGCGGCTAAGCCTGCAAAGGTAGCTCCGAAAAAGGCGGCTAAGCCTGCTGCAAAACAGGTAAAACCTGCTAAGCCGCAAGCTAAAAAAGCGATTGCAAAGCCTGTTAAGAAAGCTGCTCCGGCAAAAAAAGCCCCGGTAAAACCTGTTGTTTCTGCAAAAAAGGCAGAACCAAAAGTTAAACCTGAAGCAGTTAAAAAAGCTGTAAATACAGCTCAGCCACAGGCTCAGGTAAAAACAACCCAGGTTGCAGAAATCAAGAAGCCTGCTGTTAAGGAGAAAGCGAAAGCGGAAGATGTAAAACCTTCAAAACCAGTTGTAATACCTAAGTTAAGCACCAATAACGCAAGGAAATACGAACCAGAATTTACACAATCCGTGCTTGATAGACCGGCAGCACAACAAAATGGACCAGTAATGAGATACAGTGATGCAGAGTTGACAGAATTTAAAGAATTGATACAGCGTAAATTAGATGCAGCTAAGAAAGAGCTTTCCTACCTGCAGGGTTTAATTACCCGCAAAGACGATATGGGTGGCGATGAAAGCGAAAACCGCTACATGACGATGGAAGATGGCAGCATAAGCATGGAAAGAGAGCAATTGAGCCAGATGGCAAGCAGGCAGATACAATATATTGATCACCTGGAAAAAGCCATGATGCGCATAGAAAATAAAACTTATGGCATCTGCCGCGTAACAGGCAAGCTTATAGACAAAGCCCGCCTCCGCGCTGTTCCTCATGCTACATTAAGCATTGAAGCTAAAATGGGATACGCAAAGAATCCCAATATTCAGTAAGAATACGTTATACTGAGCTGTTATCCCCCGGGAAAAACAGCGAATAAATATTTATTATGCGAAGCATCTGCTTCGCATTTTTTACTGTATTACCCCCTTAAGCAAAGCATGGAATCTATAGATTCCATGCTTTGCCATTATATGAAACATAAGTACGTATTACCAGCCTTGTTTTGCAGTGCCTGCCTGTATAGCAGCCAGTGCTTTTGCTTCACCCAAAAGAGTAGTTAATTTGTTTCCTTTACCGTCATGCCCCTGTGCCATATAAGCACCTTTAGCGGTTTTGGTTATTACGGCATCCTGAATAGGAACATTCTTTTCTTTTGTTTTTACGTTGTATGCTGTTAATGTTGTGTCTGACATTTTAATGAGTTTTTATTGTGAATAATCGTTTTATTAAATCTTTTGCGAATATGTATTCAGGTTCGAAGATAATAAAATATCATTTCCGTAAATGCTAAAATTATTTATACGTCAAGGTTGGCGTATTTGGCGTGCGATTCAATGAACTCTCTTCTTGGTGCAACTTCATCCCCCATCAGCATACTGAAAACACGATCTGCTTCTGCTGCGCTTTCAATCGTTACTCTTTTTAAAGTTCTTGTTTCAGCATTCATGGTGGTTTGCCAAAGTTGTTCGGCGTTCATTTCACCCAAACCTTTATAACGCTGCACGTTTACGCTGTCTTCTTTACCGCCGGCCAGCTTCTCCACCAATGCTTTTCGTTGTTCTTCGCTCCATGCATAGCCTGATTCCTTTCCCTTTTTTACAAGATATAATGGTGGTTGAGCGAGATAAACATACCCCTGTTCAACCAGTTCTTTCATATAACGGAATATAAAAGTAAGGATCAACGTGGCAATATGGCTTCCATCCACATCGGCATCGGTCATAATGATCAACTTATGGTAACGCAGCCTGGAAAGATCCAATGCTTTAGGATCGTCAGCTGTTCCTCTTTTTACACCAAGCGCTGTGAACATATTTCTGATTTCCTCATTATCATAAATCTTATGTTCCATTGCCTTCTCAACGTTCAGTATCTTACCACGCAATGGCAATATCGCCTGGAAGTTCCTGTCGCGTCCCTGCTTTGCCGTACCGCCTGCCGAATCACCCTCTACAAGAAATAGCTCACATTTGTCGGGATTGCGGTCTGAGCAGTCAGCAAGTTTACCGGGAAGACCGCCGCCGGTTAAAACGCTTTTGCGTTGAACAAGATCTCTTGCTTTTCTTGCAGCGGCTCTTGCCTGCGCAGCTAATATCACTTTATTGATGATCTGCTTAGCTTCTTTGGGATTTTCTTCCAGGTAATCCTGTAACACCCTGCTTAACGCAGAATCAACCACACCTATCACTTCATTATTGCCCAGTTTGGTTTTTGTTTGCCCTTCAAACTGCGGTTCAGGAACTTTTACAGAAATAATAGCGCTTAGTCCTTCCCGGAAGTCATCACCTTCAATTTCCACTTTAGCTTTTTCAAACATGCCCTCTTTTTCACCATAAGCCTTAAAAACCCTGGTAATGGAACGCCTGAAACCGGCAACATGCGTACCGCCTTCAATGGTATTGATATTATTTACATAACTGAAGATATGCTCCTGGAAGCTGGTATTGTACACCATTGCTACTTCAACCGCCACATTGGTTGCAGGATCATGTGCTTCGCCATAAATTACTTTTGGCAATAAAGGCTGGCGGTTACCATTCTGGTCAAGCATTTCAACAAATTCAGAAATACCGCCTTCACTGTAAAAAGTTTTGGAATATGTATTGCCGTTTTCATCCTTTTCACGAAGATCATTCAACGTTATACTGATGCCTTTATTAAGATAGGCCAGCTCACGCAGGCGGCCTTCCAGCACTTCTTTATTGTAAACGGTAACCGTAAAAATTGAACTATCAGGCCAAAAATGAGTTCGGGTACCTGTTTTATCAGTGGTGCCAATTTCACGGACAGGATATTGCGGAATACCGGTACGATACTCTTGCTCAAAAATCTTCCCCTCGCGTTGCACGGTTACATGCAATACGGTACTCAATGCGTTAACGCAGCTTACACCCACACCATGTAAACCACCGGATACTTTATAGGTGTTTTTATCAAACTTACCGCCGGCATGCAATACCGTCATCACCACTTCCAGGGCGCTGCGTTTTTCCTTGCTCATTATGCCTGTGGGAATACCACGACCATCATCCTGAACGCTTATGGAGTTATCTTCATGAATAGTAACGGTTATGTTTTTACAATATCCGGCCAATGCCTCATCAATGGAGTTATCTACCACTTCGTATACCAGGTGATGCAATCCTTTTGCACTGATATCACCAATATACATGGCAGGACGCTTACGCACCGCTTCTAAACCTTCAAGAATTTGTATACTATCTGCACCATAACCGGAAGCAACCGGGGGAGTGTCTAAAGCCTGTGTTTCGTTACTCATAAATCTTCTGAAAAATCAACTGTTTTCTTACTAAAAAAATATCATGCAAAGGTACAAAAATTAAGCCGGGGAGAGGTGATTTGGAAGGCTTTTTTTAGGGTATTTACACGCATTGTTTCCACATGTATTTGCGTAGAAATTACAGTAAAATCACAGCTCGCTTACTTTACCATGTATTTTAGCAACATATTCTTTATTGTGTCTCCTGGTTGTATTTGCAATCTGCCCTGTTAAATGAAAAAGTTGTCAAATTTGCCAGCTTTTCCTGCCGTGGCCAGGTGGCGTCTTTTGTGATTCATAAGACACACACTACGGCGACAATCGCCTAAGTTTTTGCGGTATAAACAATCTTATTCTTTATCCCCTATAGCCCTGTTCAAAAATTCAATCAGCGGTTGTAATGCTACAAATGCTTCCACACTCTTTTTCACCAGGTCTTTTGATGCGAGCTCCGCATCTGTAAAAGGCTGCATGGCAATCCAGCTCTTGTATTTCAGGTAATCTGCCGCAGGATTATCTTTTGTATATCCTTTAGGGACATTGGCTAAGCGAAGCGCTGCATCCTGGTCGAGCGTTTTATATACAGCCGTAAACTTTTTCGCCGTGATGATCTTTTTAAACTCATCAAAGCAATAATCAATCTCCTGCCGTATTTTTTGTGTTTCTGCGGGCATTGGCATCCAGATACCGCCGCCGATAAAACTATTACCAGGTTCAAGGTGAAAATAATAACCCGCGAAGATGGATTTTTTGCCACCCCTGTTAATGCTCGCTGCAAAATTCTTTTTATAGGGTGTTTTATCTTTACTGAAGCGTATATCGCGATTGATGCGGAACATACATTCCTTTGCCGCAAGAGATGCAACAGAAGCATCTTTTTTTCCATAGGCATCAATCAGCTCCTGTATAAAGTTTTCAAAATCTTTTTTTGCTGTTTCGTATTTCGGACGATTTGTATCAAACCAGGGCTTGTTATTATTTTTTGTGAGTGATTTTAAAAATTGAATAGTGGATTGCTGCAGCATAACAAATATAATTTTGCTTAGGCAGGCAATTTACAGGTTGTTGTGAAAAAGCAGGTTGTTTTTTTGAGAAGTAAAAGGATATGAGGAGTTAGCGGTTAGCTATCAGCGTTCAGCTGTGGGCTGTGGGCAGTCAGTACGCATCAGCCATCAACCATTAACCCTAAACTATAAACCACAAACCTCCAGCTTTCAGGAATTTCAATCATTCTCCTTCCTACGCCTTTCTCCTCTCTATTTCACCCTGGCCCAGTTCTCTCCACTTTTAATTCTGTATAAAGTCATTTCACTTACCTTGTATTTTTCAGCAAGCTGTTTATAGGTAAGTTTACGCTTTGGATCAGTGATCGCTTTTTTGATGATGCTTACCTGCGAGGCTTTGAGTTTTAAGCCAGAAGAACGGTTAGCCTGTACTTTTTTATACGCAATCTTAGCCGGGCTTTTCTGCTGGTGGCTGCTTACTTCGCCCAGTGTTGCCCATTTAAGATTGGAGGCCTTATTATCCGTTTTATTGTAGTTGATATGAATAACGTACTGATGTTTGGGAGAAGGTTTTTTACAAAAAATACGGGCTATCTCTCTGTGAATATATATAGTGCCTTTATTGTTGGGGCGATGAAGATTAAGACTGCGATATCCTGTGGTTAAGGAACCGCTAAGGAGTTGACCGTCTTCGTAAATATCATTGGTAAAACTTGCAACTCTTCCCTGGTTAGAAACGGTGTATTTCTTTCTTAATGCTGCCCAGCCAGGGAACTGTAGAGGTTTCCAGGTTTCGCCTGCAACTTTCTTAATCATATATGATGTTTTTAGGTTGTATAAATGTAATACAATCTCATGGTATAGCTTATTTTTTGTTTATCCTTCTTTTCGTAAATAGCTTGAGGTTGCATTAATGACCGGATGAAGATATTAGTATGTATACAACCTGCTAAAAGCACAAAAGCCCCGATGTAGAAACATCGGGACTTTTGGTTAAGGCTCTGATTAGTAGCTATTTTAAAAATTTGCTTATGCCGGCATTTCGGTATCAACAAATTCCATTAATTCTTTTATGTATGCTGGTGAAAAATTAAACTGCAAACCTGCTGTCTTATATAATTCCGGCAATGTTCTCGTTCCCCCCAAACTTAAAGCATTCATATAATTATCCAAAGCTTTTTCTTTATTTTCTTTGAATTGTTTCCACATGCCGATAGCACCAAGCTGCGCTATACCATACTCAATGTAGTAAAAAGGAACCTCATACAGGTGTAACTGGCGCTGCCAAGCGTTTTCACGATAATCGTCTAACCCTGTGAAATCTATTTCGTTAGATGAAAATTCATTTAAAATCTCCATCCATCTTGTTTTTCTTTCTTCAACAGTATGAAACGGGTGTTCGTATATCCAATGCTGGAGTTTATCGATAGTAGCTATCCATGGCATTACGGTAATTACTCTTTCCAGCTGATGTTCTTTCGCTCTTGCAAGATCATCAGCAGCGTTAAAGAACGTATCCCAGTAATCCATCGTAAATAATTCCATCGACATACTGGCTACTTCTGCCATTTCAATGGGGTATTCTTTAAATGCGCTCAGCTCCAGCGGATGCGATAAAAAAGAATGAATAGCATGGCCGCCTTCATGTACCATTGTAGTTACATCGTGCATTTGCCCGGCAGCGTTCATAAAAATAAAGGGCGCACCGCTTTCAGCCAACGGCATATTATATCCGCCGGGAGCCTTGCCTTTCCTGCTGTCAAGATCAAGATGTTTTAGTTCATCCATTTTACGAAGACAGTCGGCAAAAAATGGACGCAACCTGTTAAAGCATTGAATAGATTTCTCCAAAAGCTCTTTCCCGTTTTTAAACGGACGTAAAGGCGCTGTGCCCTCAGCTTCTGCTTCAGTATCCCAGGGGCGGAGTATACCAAGCCCTAATTTCTTTTTTTTCTTCTTGTTGATCTTATCTACCAATGGCATTACATATTGCTTCACGCCTTTGTGAAAATCAAAGCAGTCTTGTTTGGTATAATCAAACCTTCCTTTTTCAACAAAAATATAATCGCGGTAATTGCTGAATCCTGCATTTAATGCCACCTGGTGGCGCTTATGAATAAGCACAGTGAAAAGATCATTCAACACATCTTTATCCTGCAGTCTTCGCTCATTGATTTTTCGATAAACCAATTCACGACGTGCCCTGTCGTGACTTTCTAAAAATTTGGAAGCCTGTTGCAGTGTGTATTCTTTTCCTTCCACTTCAACAGTCATTTTTCCAACAACTGCACCGTACTGTTGTTGCTCTACACTCAATTCAGAAAGTAGCGGAATATTCTCTTCACGAAAAAGATCAATATTCTTTTTAACTGAACGCAGGTAAGTAAAATACTTATCGTGGTCAAGCGCTTCGGTATAAGGATTATCCATCAGCTTTTTATTGATGGCATCACTATACGGCTGAATATGAGGAGAAATATTTGTATAAAAGAAATTGAATGCATCTCTTAATGCGGCATTCTCCGTATCGCAGGTCATGCGAACCTGCCGCCAGCAGGCATCTTCAGATACCACTGCCTCCAGTTCACTTACATCTTCAAGCCATTGCTCCAGTTCTTTTTTGGAATTTATTTTACGATCAACCAACGCTTTGAAATAAGGCTCCAGCGCTTCCCAGGTTGTAACCTCAAAATCTCCGGGTAAAAAGTGTCTTTCTTTCTTGTGTATATCAGCGGTTGCCTTAATCATAATCGTAATCAGGAAAAGAGATAAGCAAAAAGAGCCGTTATATTATTTCTTTTTAGGAGCAGCTTTCTTCTTTGGCTTTTCTTCTGTGTCAGTCTTCTCCTCATTTTTAGCTGCAGCCTTCTTTTTGGGCGCTGCTTCCTTTTTCTTTGCTGTTTCTTTTGCAGCTTCTTCTTCGGCTGGTGATTCTTTTTTCTTTGCTGCTTTTTTAGGTTTCTCCTCAGGTTCTACTGCTGCTTCCTCTTTCTTCTTAGCCGTTTTCTTTTCTTCTTTCACTTCGGGTTCAGCTGCTACTTCTTCTTCCTCTTCAACCACTTCCGGCACTTTTATATCAATATTATTTGCAGTGAGAATTTCAAGCCATTTTACAATCTTCTTCATATCGCTTGTATACACCCGCTCAAAATCCATATCAGGGTATACTGCTTCAAAATATTTTTTTACTGCTGCGTTGTCTTTAGCATCCGGCAGATCTGCATTGTTTTCCTTCATTACAAGAAAAACTTCCGCGAGATTTACATTTTCACGAACAGTAAATATTTCAATGCTCTCCAGGTGAGAGAAATTGTGACTGCGGGAAGAAACGAAACGGCTGCTTTTATCATCCAGCGAACGAACAATAGCTCCATCACCTTTAGAGCTTAACAGCTCATACAAACCTGGTAAACCTGTAACAGATATAATTTTACTGTATTCCATAATCGGTCAAATCATTTTAAGGAGGTGCAATATAATGGGAAATTAGATAAGTTAGTCAGGGAAAAGTGTTTTATCAATATCAGGGATAATACGTAAAGCGTTTTTATAGTATATTTTCTTCAAAATAGTGTCTGGCAGGGCCATGCCATACATGCGCCAGAATGCATGATATTTTTTGTGATACGGGAAATATTCATCAGCTGTTTCCAGTACCCTGAAATAAGTATTGTATTCTTCCGGCACCCAGCTATCTTTCCCGAATAATATCCTGTCCTGGTATTTTTCAAAGAATTGTCTTGCTGCCCGTGGCTGCCTGCCTAATTCAGCAATCACCGCGCCAAATTCTACTACCACATTAGGCATTTCATCCAAAAGCGAACCCAGTTTACCCAGATCGTTGGGATACCAGCCAAAATGCGCAGCTATAAAAGTTGTTTTAGGATGCTTTTTGAACATACGGTGTTGTTCATCTATTAATTGCTCCCAGGGTTCAGGATCATCAGGTCCTCTTTTTCTATTGGGATGTGTTTTTAACTCGAGCCAGCGCTCATTATGTTCATCCATTTCATCCCAAAAAGGTTTGGGATCAGCCGTGTGAATAAGCACCGGAATCTTAAGCTCACCGCATTTATCCCAAACGGCATCCAGGCGCGGATCATCTATCGCAACTCTTTTACCGTCCTTATCTTTTACGGAGAAGCCCAGGTTTTTGAATATCTTCAAACCATTCGCACCATGCTGCACATCTGCCTGTAATTGTTTAACCGCGTTTGCAGTCCAGTCTTTTTCGCCCACACCATTAAAATCAATATTAGCGAAAACGATAAATCTTTTTGCCGCAACCTTCTTAATGCTTTCCACCATACCCTGCAACTTACTACCATTACCGCCGCTCAGGTTTACCATTACCGTCATATTCATTTTGTCCATATCTCTAAGTAAACCGGGTATTGCCTGCTCTGATAAATTCCACTGATGATTGTGCACATCAATAAAAGGAAATTTAGCTTTGGTAACAATATGTTCAGGCACAACAAGTGTGGATACAGGATCATATTTTTCAAAATCCATTGACCTTTGTGCTTGTGTACCTGCAAATACCATGCAGGCAAAAACAACTAATGATTTCTTCATAGTCAATACTTTCATATTTATTAAAGGCATTTGGAAAGATAAGATTATTTGAATAAGTGAGGGATAGAACATGGATTCAATCCAGTTATTAACGCAAAGTTTATAGTAGCTTTTGTAGTTGTTGATGATAATGAATTACCCGTATAATTCCTGGTGAATAGCCTTCTTATCATATCCCATTGCTACAATTCTATGTTTGGCTTCGTCAATCATATTTTTCCAGCCGCAAAGAAAGAAATAAGCAGGAGGTTTGTGCTTTGTAAGCTCCTCGTATACCGCATGTACATAACCTTTTTTGCCTTCCCATTCCTCCCGCGATAATGTGGGGATATAATGAAACATGGGCACATTTTCTGTAAGATGCCGCAATTCATCATAATACAGGATATTGCATTTTTCGCGACAGCCAAAAATGAGATAAATATTCTGATGCACGATATTGTGCATGTCAATATAATGCATCATGCTGCGGAAAGGTGCTACGCCTGTGCCCGTGCAGATAAGGAACAGATCTTTATCAAGCTGATCCGGCAATGTAAATACGCCCAACGCTCCCCGGAACGTAAATACTGAACCTTCTTTTATTTCATTAAAAATATAGGTGGTGCCTGCACCGCCTTCCAGCAATACAATTACCAGCTCAAATATATTTGTGCCATCCGGCCAGGAAGCGATGGAATAACTGCGCCAGCGTCTTGCCGGCTTTTCATCAATCGGTAAATCGAGTGTAACAAATTGTCCTGGCTTGAAATCGAAGTTATCTGTATCCGTTACCTTTATCCAATACCTGCGCGTAAGCGGAGCTTCTTCTTTAATGCGAATGACTATACCTTCACGCCATGGTAATGAAGACATATAAAAAGTTTCAATCGTTAGTGGATGTATATAAAGTTAAGGAATTTGAGATTTGAAATCTGAGATTTGAGATTTGGCGTGTGGGAGGCGAAGTGGTTGAGTAGTTGGTGGTTTGTGGTTTATAATGGATTGTATTACTTTAATGCAGGAGGGAAGGCTTAAAAAAAGAGGCTGCCAGTTAAAGCAGCCTCTTATCGCCAAAAAATGGCAGGCAATCGAGAGGTCATAATTAGAAATCAATAAATTGCTCTATTGATTTAGGCGGTAATATTACAGCATTTATTACAATAATGCTATTTATTGACGATCTTTTTATTTAAAACCTCCCATAATTTATCTTTTAAAGCCGGCAAACCCTTTTGTGTAACGGACGAAATAAAGAGATGAGGTATATCGGGAGGTAATTCTTTTGATATAGCAGCTTTCAGTTCCTCATCCAGCATATCACTCTTGGTGATTGCAATCAAAAAGGATTTATGTAATAGCTCAGGGTTATATTGCTCTAATTCATTTACCAGCACATCAAACTCTTTGCGGTGATCGGCGCTATCCGCCGGAATCATAAAAAGCAGCACAGGATTGCGTTCTATATGCCTTAAAAAGCGATGACCAAGCCCTTTTCCTTCTGCAGCGCCTTCAATTATACCGGGCAGATCTGCTATACAAAAACTCTTCCCATCGCGGTAGGGAACTATACCCAGGTTTGGATTGATGGTAGTAAAGGCATAATCAGCAATTTTGGGTTTAGCCGCAGTAATTACAGATAATAAAGTTGATTTTCCTGCATTTGGAAATCCTACCAGCCCCACATCTGCCAACACTTTTAACTCAAGCACTTTCCATGCTTCCTGGCCCGGCTCACCGGGTTGTGCATATTCAGGAACCTGGTTGGTTGCTGTGGCAAAATTGGCATTGCCTAATCCGCCTCTTCCACCTTTAATCCATATTATTTCCTGTCCATCTTCCAATATCTCTGCTTCCTCTTTGCCGGTTTCTTCATCAATAGCAATAGTGCCGAGCGGCACATCAATAATAATATCTTTACCGCTCCTGCCGGTGCAATTATTTCCACTTCCGCTTTCTCCATTTTCTGCCAGTACATTTTTAAAATACCGGAGGTGCAGCAATGTCCATAAATTTTTATTGCCCTTCAGTATAATATGACCGCCACGACCGCCATCGCCCCCATCGGGACCCGCCGTTGCATTGTATTTGGTACGCATAAAATGCCTGCTGCCTGCGCCACCATGTCCGCTTCTGCAGAATATCCTTATCTGGTCAACAAAATTTGATTTTTCCATTATACCCTTTGGGCAAAGATATAACCCTGAATGTAAATACCGGAAAGCTGATTTGGATAATAGTGCTATGAATAAATACGGGCAATCGCATCCTTATGCTTTTCCATAATCACTTTACGCTTCAAGCTCATTTTAGGAGTTATCTCTCCGGAGTCAATCGTCCATTCGCGGGGCAATAATTCAAAGCGTTTCACCTGTTCCACATGGTTAAAGAACTGGTTCATACCCTCTACAATTTCTTTGTAATGGGCAAGTACTTTTGGATCTTTTACTGCCGCTTCATTGGAACTGTAAGGAATATTATTTTTCCCGCACCAGTCTTTAAGATTGGCAAATGACGGAACAATCAGTGCGCCAACAAACTTTTCACCTGCGCCTACTACAAGCACCTGTTCAATAAACCGGGATTCTTTCAGTTTATTTTCTATAGCAGACGGAGCAACGTATTTACCACCACTGGTTTTAAACAATTCTTTTTTACGGTCTGTTATGCGTAAAAAAGTATTGTCTTCAAAAACACCTATATCGCCGGTATGCAACCAGCCGTCAATGATGGCTTCGGCAGTAAGATCAGGACGCTTATAATAGCCAACCATCACAGATGGGCCTTTCACGCATATTTCTCCGTCTTCCATCAACTTTACTTCAACGCCTTTTATTGGGGGACCAACCGTTCCGAATTTCATTCTGCCTTTGCCGCGGCTGTTTACTGAAATTACCGGGGAGTTTTCTGTAGGCCCATATCCTTCATACAATGGTATTTTGGCCGCGTTAAAAATGCGTATTAATCTTTCCTGGCAAGCAGCACCACCGGTAATAATGTATTTAATATTTCCGCCCAGTGCTTCACGCCATTTGCTGAATATAAGTTTATTGGCAATGGATAGTTTCAGGTTATATAAAAAGCCACCATCAACAAGATTGTCATACTTTTTACCAAGCTCTACTGCCCAGAAAAAAAGGCTTTTTTTTATACCGGTAAGCTCAGCCCCTTTACCCATTATGCGCTCATATACTTTTTCAAGCAGGCGCGGCACGGTTGTAAATACATCTGGTTTTACTTCCTGCAGATTAGCGCCAATGGTTTCAAGGCTTTCGGCATAATAAATACCTATGCCGCTGAACATGTAGATATAGCTTACGGTTTTTTCGAAAATGTGATTAAGCGGCAAAAAACTTAATGCTTTATATGCCGGCTGATCATCAAAAGGAAAACTTTCTTTAGAGAAAAAAGTATTTTGTACAATATTGTTGTGGCTGAGCATTACGCCTTTTGGTGTGCCCGTTGTACCTGATGTGTATATGATAGTAGCTAAATCTTTAGCCTCAATTTTATTTTTTATTTCATTCACAGCAGCCAAACCTTCGTTTGTTGAAAGTTTCAGTACTTCGCTCCAATGATCTGCACCTTCTATATTATTAAATGTATAAATGCCTTTCAGGCTGGGTATCTTAGGTTGAATGGCTTTTATCTTTTCCAGCAATTCTGCGCTGCTTACAAAAACATATTTTACTTCCGCATCATTAAAAATAAATTCTATTTCGAGGGGATTGGTAGTTGGATAAATGGGTACAAGAATCGCCCCTGCCTGTTGTACAGCCAGATCAGTAATCAGCCATTCAGGTCGGTTGTTTGAAATAATAGCAACCTTATCTCTTCCTTCGGTGGTCATATCATTACCTGATATACCAAGCGCGGAAAGCCCGGCAGCCAGTTGCAGTGAAGTATCTTTTACTTTTTGTGTACTGTATTTGCGCCACTCGCCATTTTCTTTGGCAACGAGCATGTCTTCCTTAGGAAATTTTTCCAGTTGATAATCCAGGCAATCAAATAATCTTTTGGGTTGAGTCATGGCGTAATCGTTTTCTTCAAAATTCAAGATAATGAATTATGAAGGAATAACCTATTTGCGTCTATAATATTGGTCTTTTGGTAATTTAAAAACCCGCCCTCTCTGAAAGTTGCTGAAAGCATCATATTCAGCTTTATGCTGCTGCATCCAGTTTTGGTATTGATCGGCGCTGATAGCTGCCCCGAATATCCATTGGTTATATGCTTCAAACATATTCAGTTTTATCAACTGCTGCTGGTACTCAAACAAACGGTATGGAAATTTTTGAGCATTTGCTTCAATCCAGCTTTGTATAAATCCCTTTCTTATTTCAATCAGTTTTTCCGGGTTTATTCCTGTAGCCGCTTTGGGAGATTGTGTATTCATTGAAGTAAGAAAAGCCACTTCAAAATCATTTTTATTTTTAACTTTATAATTTTTGAGCAGGTCAGCATCTGCAAAAAGTTTTTTATATCCGTCATACAGAAGCGTTTTAATTTCCGCGGTGCGGATGGTATAACTTTCCATATTCACAAAAATTTCACCGTACAGCAAACTCCATATTTTATCTGTGGTGAAATAATAATACCGTGCGGCATTATAATAATTACCTGCGTGATTGGGATCAACTTTAATGCCTGTTTCCCATTGGTTTATTGCGTTATAATCTTTTTTCTGCCACAGCAGCTCCCCATATTCGCTGTGTAAAACACCGCTTAATGGGAATTTCTTCAATCCCTTTTCGTATACTTTTGTGCCTTCTTTCAGTTCTTCGATGGCGCGGTATATTGTGCCTGCGATCTGGAAACTACGCACATCCGCATTGTCATTTTCTATTACAGGTTTTATGATTTCAAGCGCTTTTGTAAAATCTCTTTGCAAAAAATAAGTGTAGGCAATATCGTTCTGGATATCTGCATCGCCGGGTTTTAACTGCAGGGCGCGGTTAAAAACCATGATAGCGTTTCCCCAGTCGCCCTTGCGCATATAATTGCGGCCGGTTTGCTGCAGGGTATCTGCATTTTGCTGAGCAAAGCCAGTTATTGTAAGTATTGTGAATAATAGTAAAAAGCTTAGCTGTTTCATGAGGGTAAAGATAGGATGTGTAAGATAAATTAATTGTGAAAGGTTGGTTCGAAACAATACTTTTTTGCTGCTTTAAAAAAGCACATTTAGCAGGAAGTAATTAAATGCCTCACCTTTAGCTTTCCTTCTTTTTCTCTTTATAATCAAGATACATATTAGCCAGACTGTCAAAATTAAGGATAAGGAAGAGCGTTAAAAGTACAAAAGGCAATAATTGAAAAAAAGGAGTTGACATTTTGAGATTACCTAATTTGAGCCAGTATGATTTTGTTATTAAGAATGGTGTTAATGTTAATAAATTACCCGTGCATAATGAAAAGAAAATTATTATACCTGCAATACCTCATTTTATATTTTTTATAAAAAGAAAAACAAGAATAATGAAAGCTGTCAATGATAAGTAATGACGCCAGCCAACGGTAACATTTTCAATAAAAATAATCGCCCAGGTATAACTTATAAAACAAGCAATTATTAGCAAAAAAACAAATAGTATGAGCTTTTGTTTGTGCAAAATATTAATAATTGCCTGAGCAAAGAAAATTGTCGGAAATATACGGATTAATGCTTCTAATAAATCATTTGTGCATTCCCGGCTTCCTTAATTCATCTTACGGACACGCTCACTTAATCAAGTGCGTCAGCAAACCATCCCTCAGCTTTGGTTCAAACCAGGTACTTTTGGGGGGCATTACATTCCCGCTATCCGCAATATCAAATAATTGCTGAATACTCACGGGATATAAGCTGAATGCCACTTTCATTTCTCCGCTGTTCACCCTTTTTTCAAGTTCCTGCAAACCTCTTATGCCGCCAACAAAATCAATGCGCTTATCGGTGCGTTGATCCTTGATGCCTAATATTTTATCGAGAAGGTTGTTTTGCAAAATGGTTACATCAAGCACACCAATCGGGTCTGTTGTGTATGTGCCTGGTTTTGCGGTAAGGGTATACCATTCGCCACCGGTATACATTCCAAAATCATGTAATTGTTTAGGAGAAACCGCTTCTGTGCCATTAGGCTTTACCTCAAAGTTTTCCTTTATTTTTTCTATAAAATCGTTTTGCAATAAGCCATTCAAATCCTTTATCACACGATTGTAATCCATAATATACAATTGTGAAGCAGGAAATAAAGTAGTAAGAAACCAGGAAGCGCCGTCTGAATCGCCGGCAGCAGATAACCTCACCTTGGCAGCGCTTGCAGCACGGTGATGCCCGTCCGCTATATAGGTTGCTTCAACCTTTTCATTGAATATTTTAGTGATGTTATCTATTACCTTATCATCAGTAACAATCCATATGGTATGACTGACATTATCATCTGCAACAAAATCGTATACAGGTGATTTTTCATTTTCCCATTTGGCTATCAACACGTCTAATGCTTCAACATTCTTGTACGCAAGAAAAACATTGCCGGTTTGTGCACCTGTAGTTGAAATATGATTAATTCGATCCTGTTCTTTTTCAGGACGCGTAAATTCATGTTTTTTGATAACATCATTTTCATAATCATCAACAGATGACACGCAAACCAACCCGGTTTGACTTTTCCCGTTCATTGTCAGCCGGTAAATATAATAGCATGGCTTATTTTCTGTAAACAATACTTCGCGTTGCACAAAAGCCTGCAGATTGTCTTTGGCTTTTTCATATACTTCGCCGGTGTGTACGTCTGTTCCTTCCGGAAGGTCAATCTCAGATTTTGTAATATGCAAAAAAGAATAAGGATTGCCTATTGCTTCTTTTTTTGCTTCGCTACTGTTCAACACATCATATGGGGGAGATGCAACCTGCCTGGCAAACTGAGCCTGCGGGCGAAGTGCTTTAAATGGAGCTATAGTGGCCATAAAATTTTTAGATAATTGCTTTGTTATGCATGTTTCAATGCAAAATGATTCATCAGTTCTGTAAGGGCCTGTACGCTGCTTAACGGCAATGCATTGTATAATGATACTCTGAATCCGCCAACGCTACGATGTCCCTTTACGCCAACCATTCCTTCTTTTTTACACAATTCAAGGAAAGCTTTTTCCTGCCCGGGATCATCCATTACAAATACCACATTCATTTTACTGCGGTCTTCCTTATTAACGGTAGGCTTAAACACAGGCAAGCTGTCAAGCGTTTTATATAGAAGTTCTGCTTTCTGATCATTGATCTTTTCAATAGCAGGTACCCCTCCCTGCTCTTTCAGCCATCTTAATGTAAGCATACACACATAAATAGCAAATACAGGTGGTGTATTCAGCATTGAGCCGTTTTCAATATGCTTGCGGTAATCCATCATTGAAGGCATCTGGCGTTTAACCTTTCCAAGCCTATTTTTATTTACCACAACCATATTCACTCCCGCAGCACCAATGTTTTTTTGAGCACCGGCATAAATAAGCGCAAAGCGATTAAAATCCATTACATGACTTAGCACATCGCTGCTCATATCAGCTACCAGCGGCACATTTGTTTCAGGCACAAAATGCATTTGTGTGCCTTCTATGGTATTATTAGTGGTATAATGAAAATACGAAGCGTTTGATGGAATAGTAAATTCCTTAGGGATATACGTATAATTCTTGTCTTTGGAAGAAGCCACTACCTCTACGTTACCAAAAAGCTTTGCTTCTTTAATAGGTTTGCTTCCCCACACACCACAATCCAGGTAAGCTGCTGTTGCTCCATCATCCAGCAGGTTCATCGGCACCTGGAAAAACTGGGTAGTGGCACCACCATGCAAAAACAACACTTCGTGATCACTATCCAACTGCATTAATTCCTTAACCAGCGAAATAGCTTCATCAAGCACCGGTTGAAATAATGTGGTGCGGTGTCCTATTTCCAGTATAGATAATCCGGTATTATTAAAATTCAGGATTGCCTGGCTCGCCTGTTCAAAAACTTCTTTAGGCAAAATGCTTGGTCCTGCATTAAAATTGTGAGTCATTATTATTGATTAATAGATTGATCAATCCAAATTCATCCGGATCAGTCAAATCGTTGAGGGTGGCAAATATACATTAATTTTCACAAGTCCTTCCCCCTGATTTACCGCTTTGCCAGCCGGCATCGAGAAGCTTAAATGCAGTTGAATCTGAAGCGGTAAACTGAATATTGGCATTTGCTTCCAGTTGAGGCTGCCCTGCATTTACCCAGGCGGTGTACCATAACGACGCCACCGCAAATATGGATTGGCGCATGCGACGCTGAACCATATCATTAAGTAAATCATTATAAGTAATGGCAAAAGAAGATGAATATTGTTTTACGATCATGCCGTTTCTTTCTTCGAAAGCATATTTTTGATCAGGCAGATATTGATCGCTCAATCTCTTTTCAAACAACAAAACAGAATCCGCAGCTGAAGCGCTTTGTAATACAATTTTCCATGCAAAATCCAAAGGGTCTTTTATATATGTTGCTTTGCCAATAAAATAATCAAAACTTTTTTCAGCAAGCAGTTCAGGTATACGGCTTTCCCAAAAACCATGAATGCCCTGCTGACCTGTGAGCTGACCGTTATAATTATTATGTGTATGCAAGGGCACATGAGCATCACCGATATAATGTGCCAGCTCCGCGGATAATTTCAATATGGCAGGATAATTTTTTTGCTGAAACGCGTTGGTTAGTCTTTGTTGCATACTGTTTATCCACCATGGCACAATCCCATGACTGTAAAGTGAATCTTCTCCAAATTTATCAACTGCATCTTTCCACCTGCGCGGCACATTTGTAAATGGATAAACACCGTAAGTATTGAGATCAATAAAATGCCTTGGTCCTTCCTGTGTTACGATGTACCTTCTTTTATCAGGGTCAACCGCATGCTCCGTTATAAAATCAATCTTGGGTTTATAAAAACCCATCATGGAAGGCGGCAGTAAAAAAACAGCCTGGTGGTTGATTACTTTATGCGCATAAAACCCCCAGCAGAATATTTGCTGGTGTATAAAAGTGAAGGTGATTAAAAACAAAAGCTTGCGGTGCATAGGTTAGTTAGTGATTATTAGCTCAAAAAAACATTACTCTTTCAAATAACTGCCAGATCATTCATATGTTAATACTGGCCGATCACGATTATATATTGCTTAAATTTAGGAATATTTTCATGCGTTTTAAAGACATCGTATTTAACCAATAAATAATTTTTTATGGATAAGAAAAATAAAACCCAAAAAGATTTACCCGGGTATCCAAAGTATCCGGCATCTGAAGATATTTATGAAAACGGCTCCAAGCTGCGTAATGATTTTGATGATGAAAACGAATCTATGGAAATGGGATTAGATGTTCCGGGTGCAGACCTGGATGATGAAGATGAAAAAATTGGCTCCGAAGATGAAGAAAATAATTATTATAGTCTTGGAGGTGATAATCATGAGGACCTGGAAGAAAGCAATCCTGATGATGTTTAAGTTTTTTAAAGCGGGGACATAAGTTTATATGTCCCTGCTTTTAATATTTTCAGTTTCAAAATTTTTATCACTTACTCTTAAACGCTATATACCTCGCCTCAGCTTTCACTATCTTGTTTAAAAAGTCTTTCATTGCCGCATAGCCTTCCACAGGAATGGTAGTTTTTTTAATTGATGCCTTTCTCGTTACCACCAGCTTGTTTTCGCCTTTAAGCTGATACTGCAAACTATATATTCCGTTCACAAAACTTAATTTTTCGTCTTTCGGTATCTCATAAAACTTTGTTCCTGCGGGAGCAGTTATTTCAACAACCGTTTCATATTCATCCACATCTTCATACCTCCAGTATTCCACCGGGAATTTTCTTTCGCTGAGGGAAAAATTATCTACTGTAGCCACCGCATCTCCAAAAGGAATTTTTACCATTTTAATATCGCCCAACTCAGCAACCTCATTTTGAACATTATACTCGCAGGCATATCTTATCGAATCAGATTGTTCATTCAATCCCTTGAAAGAAATAGCAGTTACTTTTACCGGGTTTTTGAAACTGCCACTTATATTACCTTCCATTTCTTCCATCTGCTTCTGGTTAGAAAGCGTGGCAAACTGATTCCTTAGCGAAGAGGTTAAAGCGCCGGTTTTAACAATGTCTGTTTTTACTTTTAAATCGTTGTCATCTATAACAGAGAGGTAAATCTTACGGCTTGTCTTTTCCTTTGTTCTGTTAACTGCGTTAATAAATTCAATTTTTGATGATACAGTGTCTTTTGCATTTGCCGGTATTACAAGAGATGCCGCCTCATATAAGCTTGTTGGCAGGCTTCCAAAAGGAAGGTTATTGTCTGTAAGCTCAATATAATAGGGTTTACCATCAAGCAAGGCTTTTACAATGCAGTGATTAAATTCCACAGATGGTAATACCATACTGTTCTGGCCATAATCTCTTGTATTTACCAATACCAGGTTGGCTTTAATATTTGCCAGCTTTGCCAGCGAAACGAACAGCGCAGACAGGTCTTTACAATCACCCAGACTTGTATTTATTGTTACTGAAGGCTTTTGGGGCACATAAGCACTTTGCCTGAAAGCAACAGAGCTGTATCGGATATTTTTTTCTATATAATTATAAATGGCTATCGCTATATTTTTTTGAGATAATGAAGCAGTTCCTTTAGGAAAGAGCTCATTGAATACTCTTCTTACTTCAAAATCATCGTCTGTTTTAACGGCAGAAAGATCGCTGTACCATGTAGCAATATCATTCCAGGAATTGATGGTTGATACACTTATTGAAGCGCCAACATCCTGCAACGATGGCATATAGGGTTCGCCCTTGAACGCATCAAGGTTTTCTTTTTGCCAGGTATACAGCTTAAAATCATCGTAGCTGCTTACTTTAGGTTCAAGCTTCATATTCAAAGCAGCATGATTGAATTTTACGTTATTGGCTACAAGCAGGTTAAATCTTGCCAGTTTTTCAGGAACAAAAGCATTGAATATAAATTTGTTCCAGTATTCTTTTCCAAGCCTTCCCTGCGCATAATTCTGTATTTTATATTTGATCACTATTGCGTCGCCTGCATCAAGTCCGGTAAACACTAATTGATTCCCATTCTTCTCAGCAGGTGTTTTAACACCGTTCTTTTTTACTGTTTCCGCTTTTTCTATAAAAAGGTCAGATGAATTTGAGTTATACGATATACTAGTTTCCTTCCAGTTGTCAATACCTTTTTGCGTAACCACCTGGATGGCCAGAGTGTAATATTCTTCGGATGCACCTTCAGGATAAATAACCGCAGACTTTTCATCGAGCAGGTAATAATAATCATAATCTACTATGCTGTTATCGGCCTTTTTTACCAGCTCATATACATCTGTTTCAGGAAATGCTTTCCACACCGAGGACTTCTTTTGTAATTCTCTTAGCCTTTCTCTTGCTGAGTATTTGTTAGCTTCATAATAGATTGCTTTCTTGTATGCATCTATCGCTTCCTGCTGAATATCCTGGTGTTGCAGTTCGGTTCCCAGATTTTCCCAATAAGTGGCAACATAGGGTGCCAGGGTTAAAGCCTGCCGTCCGAATTCAGTTGCTTTTTTATAATTCTGCTGGTCAAAATAAAAGCTTGAAACATCTGTGATCAAATCCGGATCGTACGGAAAATTATCTGAGAGAGATTTAAGTATCTGCAATTCCTTATCTGCCTTGCCCTGCTTATTATATGCCTTTGCCAATGCTTTAAGCACCTGGAAATTGAAGTTTGATTTCAGGTATTTTTCATAAATGCCCAACGCGCCGGGAACATCTTTATACGCCTGCATCTTTACATTAAACATCATCTCCAGCACACCTGTATTCTCAGGATTTGCTTTATACGCGTCTTCAATTGTCTTTATCAGCACATCCATTTTATTCTGGGCACCATATAGCTTGATCTTTGTATCAAACATATCGTCATCATTGCCAAACAGGGTGGCATACTTTGTTAAGGCCTCCTCAGTTTCATCATACTTTTCAGTTTCCAGTAATTTTTGAATATTAAGCTTGTATACTATCGGGCATTCGGGATCTTTTTCCTTCATCCGTTCGGTTTCCTGCAGTAATAATGTTCTGTTATTATCTTTAATATGGCAAAGCATAAGCTCTACCCGTAAAAGAGAATTATCAGGGAATTTTTCAAGAATATCTTCAATCAAAGCTCTTGCTTCCGCTGTTTTCTTATCCCGTAAATAAGTTTCCGCTAATAATATATAGTTGACAATATTATCCGGTTGCTGCTTTATTTTTTGTTCAAAATAAATTTCTGCAAAATGCCTTAACGAAGGCTCAGCCTGTTTTTGAGTATTGCCCTTAGTATATTGCTGTAAAGCGGGAGTATATGTTAACCCGGGTATAGAATTATAGTTATCATCAGTAAATCTTACAATAAAATTTGGAGAAGTGGTATTGCTGTAAGCAAGCTGAACCAAAATGCGGTTATATCCTTTTTTCAGCTGTACATGGTTTTTATAATAATCCAGCTCAGTAACAAGGTCTAGTTTTTCCGCAATGATCTGCTCATCATTTACCCATACCTTCATCGCACCTGCGCCGCCTGCATTCAATAGCACTTTCATATCAGCCGGTGCATTCACAAAATTTTGTGCATATACCACAGCGGTGTTATAACGAATATGCGCATGGGGGAAAGTCCAGCCATCCATATTCATTGCAGCAGGAGTAAACCAGGATATATCAGCTCCGCCAGCTGATTTAAAAACAGCATTGGCTTCCGGATGCTGTAATGGTCCAAAATCTTTATAATAACCACTTCCTGATAAATTGTCGAAGGGACCAGCTAATTGCCAAAGCGGCCCGACAGAGCCCATTTTTTCAGTTTCTTTTCTTGCTTTTGCAATATTGTTTGAGGCCTGCAGATGCCATGAGTTTACATAGTATGCTGCCGACTTTAATGAACCGTTGCAATTCCTGTCGCTTAAAATCTTCTCCAGGAGGTCAAGCTGTATGGCATTTTTCTTTCCATAACCTCCCAATACAGGATCATTAAACCAAAGTGCAAACAAATATGGATTAGGGTCTTTGAGCTTTTTGTAAACTTTTTCAATAAACTCATTTGGCGCGCTGCCCCTGCCCTCAAAGTTGGAAAGATAGATATAAGTGATATAAGCATCTACAGCGGTAGCCGGATCTTTAAATGCCTTCTCTAATAACGCAAGCGCAGTTTTCCTGTCATTTTTATGCAATGCTTTCCACGCTTCTTCATAATCGTTAGCGGTTGTGGCAATAGTAATGGTTATGCAAAAAAACAGTAAGAGTATCCTGGTTAACATGGGTGTAAGGGTTTATTGTAAAATAGCTTTAATCGCCTTTTGTATGCGTATCTTCCTCTAAGTTGGTCACTCCACCTGATATGGCAAATTTCATAGCATCACCGGAACTTATATCAGTTATCAACCTCACCCTTTCTTTCTTTACAAAATATAAATGCCCTGCAAAAGCATAGGATTGAGGTACGTATACAGATACATATTCATTCAATCCGAATTCAGCAACTTCTTCCTGTGTTACAAATCCAATTCGCCATATATCTGTTGATTCAATAGCAACAAGCACTGCCTTGTCAAACTTTCTTTTATTGCCCGCAAAAGCTTCAAAAAAATCTTTTACGGTGGTGTAAATTATTTTTATGCCCGGCGTTTTCTGCAAAATGCTGTCAAACAACTCCACTAATTTGCCTACCACAAACGATGAAGACAAATAACCTACCAGCAAAATAATAAGGATCGCCACCACAAACCCCATTCCCCGCAGGTAATAAGCCGAGGTTTCGGGAAATATTTTCTCCACTATATCAGGCAATATCCTGTCAACAAAATTAAATAACGATGTTAATGCCCATATTGTTATAACAATCGGAGCCAGAATGATCAATCCCTGTAAAAAATACTGTAACAGGCTTTTAAGCCAGTTTTTTTGTGCCATATTATAGCTTTGATACACAAATGTATAGACTGACAGGTAAATATCTTTAATATATACAAACAGATCATTTAAAGTAATTTGTGTTGTTATCCGTCTACCTGCATATACATACGGGTTTACACGTAATGAGCAATACAAAGCAGCATACAATAGTATCGGTAGTAAGAGATTATGGCGCAAGGCTGTTTAATTTTATCCGCGGCAGGGTGAATACAGATGAAGATGCTGAAGATATACTCCAGGATGTTTGGTATCAAATGAGCAATATGGTAAATATTGATGAGGTGGAAAGTATAAGCGGCTGGCTGTACCGGGTTGCACGGAACAGGCTTACAGATAAATACAGGAAAAAGAAAGATCTTTTGCTGGAAGATGCTTTGCCGGACAACAGCGAAGACGACCTGCGGGTGATAGATATACTCACAACAGAAGATGACAGCCCGGAATTAAAACAATTCAAATCTTTTTTTTGGGAAGAGTTGATGGCGGCACTGGATGAGCTGCCTGAAAACCAGCGGCAGGTATTTGTATGGAACGAACTGGAAGATATGACCCTGCAGGAAATTGCCGATAAAACCGGTGAAAAGTTAAAAACCATTATCAGCAGAAAAGGGTATGCGGTAAAACATTTGCGCAACCGGCTGGCTGATTTATATAATGAATTAAATATACTGTAATATGAGCAGCAATAACAGCGCATTCAGGAGAAGGCGCCCACCTTTTTTTCCTGTTATGATAATCGGGCTTTTTGCAATGTCGGGAGTGGTGATGTGGTTATGGAATGCCATATTACCCGACCTGGTACATGTAAATAATATTACTTACTGGAAGGCAATGGGCTTACTGGTATTATGCCGCATACTTTTTGGCGGATTTAAATTTGGACCACCCCGCAATAATGTTCCATTTGGAGGGCCAGGCCGCTGGCGGGAAAAATGGATGAATATGAGCGAAGAAGAAAAAGCAAAATTTAAAGAACAGTGGCGGGAGCGGTGCGGAAGAAGAGGATAGTGTTTGTGGTTTGTAGTTTGTGGTTTAGCGTTATATGTTCCAGGTTTATAGAGACAAGGCATGCCTTGTCTTTTATATTCTGCATCCTTTGTCTTTCTCCCTTTATCTTTCTTCCTCCTGCTTTCTTCTCTTTAAAGTAAAAATGAAAGTCATCCGTCTGCATAGTAAAGCATTTGCAAACAATAAAAATTTATACAATGAACAGAAGTATTGTAAAACCAATAGTGGTTGGTGTATTAATTGGCACGGCGCTGTTTTTTATTCCATTTTTTGTACTTAGGGTGATAGCATTCTTTCTTATTGCAGGCCTGGTTTTCCGCCTGTTTGCAGGAAGGCGAAGAAGGTTCGGCAGGAATTTCAGCGAAGAGCGTTTTGTGTTTGTTGACCACATCCGCAATATGAGCGATGAAGAATACCAGGCATTCAAATCAAATCCCCGTGGTGCATTTGGATGTGGCGGATTTAACAGGAATCAACATTCATCAACCAATCAAAATCCTCAATAATGAGCTACAGGAACAGATTTTTAACAGGCCTGGCTGCTGCAGCCATTACGTTCGCAAGCCTGATGGCATTTGTGGGGCCAAAACGTTTTGCAGATTACAAAAAACATCGTCCTGGCTATGAAAGACATTGTGGCGAAAAAGAACAAATACGGGAAGAAATGAAAAGAAGTGAATAAACAAATATTTTATTATTAACAAAAACAGGAAAGTAAAATGTATACAAACCAATTTACAGGTTTCGGTCCGCAATTGCGCAGACTGAAAAAGGAGTTCCATGGACATCACCCGTTTTTCAAAGAATTCCGCAGGCCAAAATATAATGTACCGATCAATATTATCGAAAACGAAAATGAGTTTGAAGTACATGTTTTTGCCAGTGGTTTTACCAGGGATGATATTAAGATCACGGTTGCCAATGACGTACTTCTCATCAGTGGGGCAAAAACGTTACCAGAGGATTATAAACCTAATTTCAGCAGGCAGGAATTTCCCATCAAAAGCTTTGAACGTTCACTAGCATTGAATAATAAAGTAGATGCAGCATCAATAGCGGCCAGGCATGAAAACGGCGTATTGATCATTACACTGCCTAAAAATGAAGAAGCAAAAACGCAGGAGAAAGTGATTGAGGTGATGTGATGCCTTAGTAATAATAAACACCAGTGTAAAGCTGGTGTTTATTTCATCAACAGCGTATATTAGTATTCACAAAGCAATACTATGCCGGCCGGTTATTCAAAAACTCCCCTTGCAAAAAAGCTGGGTATAAAAGAGGGAAATACCATACGTATCATCAATGCACCGGATTACTATGCTGCCTTATTTTCTGATTTTCCTGAAAAAGTAACCATCACAACAGATAAAAAAGGGAAAAAGGATTGTATTCATTTCTTCGCAAAGCGTGCAAAAGATTTACAGGAAAATATACTTCGGCTCCGCGGTGAAATTTTTCCTGATGGTATGATATGGGTTTCATGGCCTAAAAAAGCGTCAAAAGTTGAAACAGATATTACAGAAGATGTTATAAGAGCTTTAGCTCTGGATAATGGATTGGTTGATATTAAAGTATGTGCAGTTGATGAAATTTGGTCTGGATTAAAGCTGGTAATACCTCTGAAAGGCAGATGAACCTTACCTTCGCGTCGCAACAAACCAACAATTGATGAACCTGTCTGGAGTTAAGCTTATTGCCACGGATATGGATGGCACATTACTCAATTCAAAAAAACAGCTCAGCGAATCCTTCTATAGCATATTTGATAAATTAAAAGCGAAAGGCATTTTGTTTGCTGCAGCCAGCGGCAGGCAATTATATAATTTGCAAAATGAATTTTTGCCTGTAAAAAACGATATGATATTTATAGGCGAGAATGGAAGCTTTGTAACATACAAAGATAAAGAACTGCTGGTGCAACCGCTCGATAAAGCCATTGTTCCGGAGCTTATCCGTATTGCCAGAACCATACCTGACGCCTACACAATATTATGCGGTAAAAAGCAGGCATATATTGAGGATACGAATGAAGATTTTATGAGGAACGTGGAAATGTATTATGACAGGCGTACTTCCGTTGATGATTTATTAAAGGTAACAGATGACGAAATTCTGAAAATCGCTATCTGCGATTTTGGCGGCTCTGAGCAGAACAGCTATATTTTTTATAAACAGTTTGAAGGTGAGTTACAGGTAAAGGTTTCCGGTAATATATGGCTTGACATTTCAGATAAGATGGCAGATAAAGGGCGGGCGATCAAAGCCTTGCAAAAACGATTTAATATTGGCTTTGATGAAACAATGGTATTTGGTGATTACATGAATGATCTTGAAATGATGAAAGAAGCTTATTTCAGCTATGCGGTAGAAAATGCACACCCGGAAATAAAAGAAGCCGCACGGTTTATTACAACATCTAATGATGAGGATGGAGTGGTAAAAGTATTGGAAGAGCTATTAAATGCTTTGCTTCACCAAACAAAAAAATAGATACACTCTTTTTAAAGCGAATAAATTATCAGAATTAAAACCGGTTTCAAAAACTTCCCTTAATTTTCATGCTGGTTTTGAAATTCCCGCAATGAGCAGACAAAACAGCATACGAACAGTAAATGTTACCCGCTATGTAACTCCTTTACGCGAAGGCGGTTCTTTGCCCGCTATTGCGGAAGCTGATGATGGCTTTTTATATGTGCTCAAATTCAGGGGAGCGGGTCAGGGACCAAAATCACTGATTGCAGATTTAATTGGTGGAGAAATTGCCAGGGCGCTCGGGTTGAAAGTGCCTGAAATTGTTTTTGCAAACCTTGATGAAGCCTTTGGACGCACAGAGCCCGATGAAGAAATACAGGATCTGCTGAAAGCAAGCACAGGACTAAATTTAGCGCTGCATTATTTATCCGGCGCCATTACATTTGATCCGGCGGCAAATAAAGCAGCACCGGCACTTGCATCACAGATTGTTTGGCTTGATGCGCTTTTAACCAATGTAGACAGAACAGCAAGGAATACCAATATGCTGATATGGCATAAAGAATTGTGGCTGATTGATCACGGTGCATCATTATACTTTCATCACTCCTGGCAAAATTGGGAAGAGCAGGCAAAAAAACCATTTGTACAAATTAAAGATCATGTATTGCTGCGTTGGGCAAATGATATTGATAAAGCAGATGAAGCATCCAGGAAAATACTTACACCGGAGCGCATTAAAGATATTGTATCGTTGGTGCCGGATGCCTGGCTTGTACACGACAATGAAACAGCCGAAGCGCAACGAAAAGTATATATTGAATTTTTGAATACACGCATTAACTCATCTCATATTTTCGTAAAAGAAGCACAGCATGCAAGACAACAGGTTATTTGAATACGCAGTGATCCGTGTTGTGCCGCGGGTAGACAGGGAGGAGTTCCTGAACGTGGGGGTCATCCTCTATTCGAGAGATCATAAATTTCTTCAGGCAATATATACGATTGATGAAAAAAGACTACAAGCTTTTTCCCATGAGCTTGATATTGAGCTTGTAAAAAATCATATATGTGCTTTTGAAAAAATCTGTGCTGCTGATGTTGATGGCGGGCCTATTGCATTACTTGATATGGCATCAAGATTTCGTTGGCTCACTGCAACAAGAAGCACTATAGTGCAAACCTCTAAAGTGCACCCGGGATTAACCAAAGACCCGCAGAAAACTTTGATCAAACTGCATAATGAATTAGTACTCTGAATTAGTTAAATAATAATCAGCCATGCTTAACAGACGCGATTTACTGAAGTATACAGGCATTACAGCCATCGGCGCCGTTTTACCGGGATTTTCCATACATGCTCAAACGAATAAAACCGGAGCAGGCCCATTCAGGTATTGCCTTAATACCAGCACTATTATGGGACAAAAACCCGGCTTGCTTAAAATGCTTGATATTGCTGCTGCCGCAGGCTATGATGGCGTGGAACTCTGGATAAATGATATCAGGGAATGTCTTAAAACTAATTCAGTAGATTCACTGGCAAAGTATATCAAAAATAAAAATCTCTCTTTTGAAAATGCCATCAGCTTTACCACATGGATGGTTAATGATGATATTAAGCGCAACGCAGGGCTGAAGGAACTGGAAGACGAAATGAAATTATTAGCTGCATTGGGTTGCAGGCGTGTTGCCGCTCCTCCTTCCGGAGTAAATAAAGGAGATGTGATTGATTTTCAAAAAGCGGGTAGCTATTACCGTGAGATACTGGAACTGGGAAGAAAATATGGCGTGATGCCACAGCTTGAGTTTTGGGGAGCTTCTGGCACGCTGTACAATTTAGGGCAGGCATTAGCTATAGCCGCGGCTGCCAATGATCCAGACGCCAGGGTACTGCCGGATGTGTATCATCTTTTCAGAGGAGGATCAGGTTTTAACGGATTGAAGCTTGTAAATGGAAGCGTTATAGAAATTATTCATATCAATGATTACCCGGCCTCCAAACCAGTGAATGAGCAAACAGATGCTGACCGTGTATACCCGGGAGATGGCGCAGCTCCGATGAAACAGATTCTTACCATTCTTAAAGAAATAGGTGGAACAAAAGTGCTCTCATTAGAGCTGTTCAATAAAACATACTGGCAGCAGGACGCATTACTGGTTGCCAAAACAGGTTTGGATAAGGTGAAGAAAGTGGTGAGGGAGGTGGTAAGTGAATAGCAGCAAAGCAGTTCGTTATCCCTATTTTAGAAGAATCTGGTTTAATGCCTGCAAGAAGTAGTAAAATTGGAATAGTACCATCCCATCAATCACTCATCCATAAACTCCCATGCGCTCTGGTATGCATTGTGCTTCTCCGTGTACGCAATAAAATTTACATAAAATGGGAACTGGCTGAGTGTAGCGCTGTCTCCAATCACTACCAGCTTTTTTCTTGCTCTTGTCATAGCAACATTCATGCGGCGGATATCAGAAAGAAACCCGATTTTACTGTCCGCATTACTGCGCGTCATGCTGATGTAAATAATATCCCGCTCCTGCCCTTGAAAACTATCAATGGTGTTGACCGTAATTTTATTTGCATAATCTTTAAGATGAGCTGCATGCTGCATTTGTTCCTGCAATAATACAATCTGCTGGCGATAAGGCGATATTACGCCGATCGTTGGAAAATTTTCTAAAGTATAGTACTGTGCAAGCGCATTCACCAGTTGCGAAAGATGCCTGAATAAAAACGCGGCTTCTTCGGGGTTGGATATACTTGTACCTTCTGTTTTTTCTTCAAAGCCGCAACCGGCAGTATCAATAAAGTGCAGAGGCTCTTCGGCATCGGAGAGCAAATGCCTTGCAACAGAATGATGCGCTTTCAGCCTGCTTTCATAAAATACATCGGAAGAATAACCCATAATGATCTCATGCATACGGTATTGCTCTCCCAGCAGGCTAATGGCTTCCGGGTGCAGCGCAACAACTTTTTCCAGTAATGTAGTTGCCAGTCCTGCTCTTGCGGCGGCTTCTGATTTTATTGTTGGCGGTAACTGGCAATGATCGCCGGCAAGTATTACTTTTTTTGTTTTTAAAATGGGTATCCAGCAGGCGGGCTCCAGCGCCTGCCCGGCTTCATCAATCACTGCAATATCATAGGTAAGATTACGAACCGTATAATGATTTGCGCCAACCAGTGTAGCGGTAATTACCTGCGCCCTGGCCAACAGATCATTCATGATATACTGCTCTGTTTTGTCAACCTCCTTCATTATTTTATGCGCTTCATCAAACAATGCTTTCCGCTGTTCTCTTTCTGCTTTGCCAAAGTTCCGCTTGTACTTGTGCGCCATGTTCATGAATTCACTTGCCTGCTTCTTCATTTTCTTAATATCTTTCATGCCGCTGTGCTGCATCATCTTACTGTCGAGCGTAAGCAACATCAACGATTCTGAAACTCTCGCCGGGTTTCCTATGCGCAATACATTCAAATTTTCAGCCGATAATTTTTCACTTAATAAATCAACAGCGGCATTGCTTGGCGCAACCACCAGTATTTTTTTGTATCCCTTTTGTGTCAGCGCTTTAATAGCCTGTACCAATGTAGTGGTTTTGCCCGTGCCCGGAGGGCCATGTACTATTGTCAGTTCATTAGCTTCGAGTATTTTATTAACTGCATCTTGTTGCGACGTATTTAGTTTATCACTTTTATATGAAATATCCGGAGTATTGAAAGATGGTTTCTTTTCACCGGTTAATATTTTAATAAGCGTATTCTCTTTTTCATTTGCTGAAATGGAAATAGCATTTTTAAGCGCATACTGCATTTCATCATAGCTGTTATCATCAAACAACAGGTCAATACCAAGCTTACCATCGCGGCTCCAGTCTGGCAGTTCATCGGTGCGTAAAGTAATTTTTAAGCGATTTCCGGATTGATGGCTTATAACGCCTTCCACCCTGTATTCTTTAGGAGAATGATTAGAGAATAAAGCCGCTGCTGATCCAAACCGCAGCTGGTGCGGAATATCATGATTGGTTGTCCGTTCAACTTCAACCACCAGATAGTCGCCTCTGCTCATTTCAGTATCCCTTATAGCAATTGGATACCAGCTTATACCATTCGCTCTTCTATCCTGTATGGATGAACGTTCAATTAACTCCCTGTAAGCATTTTCGTCTTCCTGCCGTTCCGTTTTTAATAGTTCCAACAGCTTCTTAAAATAATCCATCAGGCAAAGGTAAACAGGAATTAAGGATTGGAGAAAGATGGACTATAAACGAACATAATATAAAATAGTTGCCGCAGCCCGTTCTAATCTGGCAGTGCTTCGGCATAATAACCATATTCATTTAACAGGCCGACTATATTTTCATTAACGATTTGCAAGCGACTGCTTTCTATTCTCAGAATATTGTCGCAATCGTGCAAATCAAAATTAGCAATATATGCCGGAAAGCGCAGACGAATGGCCTGCAGCAGCAATATGCTCTGCCTGCTATCAGCAACATTAGTTTTAAATACTTCAATTATTTTCATACTGATGTTTTTTACAAAAAAAATACAGCAGCATGACAACCCTATGGCAGTTCGAAACAGCCTGTAAATATTTTTTCGGCATAAAAGCTAAGAGCCACGATAAATCGTGGCTCTGCCTGCATTATTCTTAAAAAGCAAAGATTTAGCTATTGTATAATTATTTTACCTGTAGATATCTGGGCGTCGTTTGTAGTTACAGAAACGAAATATATTCCTTTTGCCTGTATGTTTTCAGTTGTGATTTTTACAGGGGTGCCGGCAGTTATATTACCTGCAGACTGCCTTTTAACAATCCTTCCGCTCAAATCAGCAATAATTATTTCCGCTTTGCCGGTTGTTTTATTTACCGCTATTGAAAAGTAATTATTGGTTACTACTGTTGGGTAAATATTAACCGCCTGCTGCGATAAAACTTTTAAACGTACTGACACAATTTTTGAATAAGTAACCACACCGGTAAGGTCGGTTATTTTAAGCCGGTAGTAATTTATGCCGCTAACAGGATGCTTATCAGTATAACTATATGTTGTGGTATTAACTGATCCTGTTATTTGCTGTACTGGCGAGAAAGTATTGCCGTCTGCACTTCTTTCTACTTCAAAAACATCAGGATTGCTTCCATTCGCTATAACCCAGCTTAATTCAACTGTATTATTTTTTTCAATCGCGGTAAAAGCTTCAAGCGAAACCGGCAGAAGCGATAATGTTTGAAGTGTAAAGCTCACCCGGTTATCTCCTGAATTTTCATAATACTCTAATACCATATTATAAGAGCCATTGAGTGAAATTGATGCTGTAGTAGTAGCATAAGACTGTAAAACCCATCTATCAATAAACCAAGTAGCGCCACCATCAAGGCTTAGCCTGTACCCGTCATCGCCACCTACTGTAAACATATAGGTACCTGCCGCAAAAGTTTTTGTTAATCTATAACGGGCACTGTAAGTTTCAGTTTGAACACCACAACCGCTTGTTGCATAAGTAGTGTTGCTACCGCCAAAGCTCTCATCAAAATTTGGGTTTGAAGCAGAGCCTTCTGTTACACGACCCATATAGGTATCAAAATTTGTTCCGTCATATATATATCCATACCATACATTACTGCTGCCATACACCGTAGTATTCTCTGTGCCGTTACAAACCGCTGCCACTGAAAAAGAAACCCTGTTGGCTCCGCCATTTTCATAAAATTCCAACACCATATTATAGGTTCCGTTCAAGCTGACTGTGTAGGTTGTTGTAGCATAGCTCTGGTCAACCCACCTGTTAATAACCCAGGTAGTACCACCATCCAGACTTAACCTGTATCCATCATCTCCACCTGCCACAAAAGTGTATATACCACTTGCAAAAGTTTTGGAAAGCCTGTAGCGAACACTGAAAGTTTCTGTTTGCACGCTACATGACGTAGTATTATAAGTTACATTATCACCACCAAAACTTTGATCAAAATTGGGGCTTGAGGCGCTGCCCTGGTTTACATAACCCCTGTAATTAGTAAGATTTGAGTTGTCATATACATACCCGATCCACACATTGCCGGTACCGTAGGTGTTCTGGTTTCCTGTGGGCGTACACTGGCTATATACAACCAGTGCTGATACAATAACATTAAAAGAAAGAAGTAAAATTTTTTTCATAATATTTTGCTTTAAGAACTTCATGCTGATAAATAAACGAGACTTAATAAGTGTTATTGCTTATTATATTATCAGTGAAATATTTATTTTTATTGAGTGTTTTTATGAAAATTCATAAGCATATATTAAATAACAACATATATTATATTGATTATCAGAATAAATATTGTTTATATTGAATGGGGGATTATATTTCTTATAACCCAGGCAGGAAATTCATGATTCAACCCTTTTCGATCTTCCACCAGATATGTTCGATAAAAATTTATGACACTCAGTTGATATTCATCAACGGCATAAAGTATTCTGTACCGACCTACCTGATAAGGGTTACTGGTTTCATTTTATATATTGCTGTTTTTAAGCTTCAACTTTGATATATATCAATCCGGAAGTAAGTGATAAGTTTGTTTAAATCGAAAACATGGTAGTATATAACATCACTACAAAAGTTACCTGGCAAATTGCGGATGAATGGTTGAAGTGGCAGCAGGAAGAACATATTCCGGAAATGCTGGCAACATTATTATTTGCTGATTATAAAATTTTCAAATTACTTGAACAGGATGACGATGAAGGACCAACATTCACCATCCAGTTTTTTTTCAGCGACGCGGAAAAATACGAAGCGTATATACGATTACATTCAGCAAGGCTGCGTGAGAAAGCTATCACAAGATGGGGAAATCAAAGTATTTCATTCCGCACACTAATGCAGCTTGTTAACTAATTGTGGAAAATAGCTAAGCCGGGTAAACATTCAGCCAAAATATATTCTCCATTCTTTAAATGAAGTATGGCATTCATCATTCATCTGCTGAAACTCAATACAGCAGCGGATTTCATCGATTCGGTATTCTATTACCGAAAATCATCTTTTTTCATTAGCCGCATACAACCCTTGTCCACAGCGGGTTCGGCGGCATTGAGTCAAATATATGACGACAGAAAAATTTTGCCAGATATAAAAAGCATCTATATTTGCCCACCTAAATACATTTATAAAACGCTATATCATGAACAAAGCAGAATTAATCGCAAAGATCGCTGATGATGCCGGCATCACAAAAACCCAGGCTAATGATGCATTGGATTCTTTTACAGAAGCCGTTACCAAAACTTTGAAAGGTGGTGGTAAAGTAACATTGGTTGGTTTCGGAACTTTCTCAGTTTCTAAACGTGCTGCACGTAATGGCCGTAACCCTCAGACTGGCGCGGTTATTAAAATCAAAGCTAAAAAAGTTGCCCGCTTTAAAGCCGGCAAAGAATTATCTGCTAAATTATAACAGCATATTCAACTATTTAAAAGCAGGATGCACATCTTGTATCTTGCTTTTTTTATTTTTGCCATACTGTTTTAAATAATATTCAATTTACTATTATGGGTAGAGGAGATAAAAAAACTAAGAAAGGAAAAATCGCACAGGGTTCTTTTGGCAAAAGCAGACCAGCTAAGCCAAAGAAAGCCGCTGCAAAAAAATCCGCATAACAATTACAAAGATTGGTAAGGTTATGAATGACTGCGAAGTATATGCTTCGCAGTTTTTATTTTATGAATAGTATTTACACGGAGATCACTAATGCATTTCCTTTATCTCTTTACAGTGCTTTGCGTGAAAATGCTTTAAGGCGCCAGTCTTTCCATTTTCCATTCGTTATTTTCCTGCAGTGTATACTGTAACCTGTCGTGCAGGCGGCCTGGTCTTCCCTGCCAGAACTCTATAACAACCGGCCGCACAATATATCCTCCCCAATAATCAGGGCGTTCAATTTTTTTTCCTGCAAAGAGTGAAGCATTTTTTTGATACAGATCATCAAGCCATTTCCTGCTTTCAATTACATGGCTTTGCGGTGAAGTAACAGCACCAATCCTTGAACCTTCCGGCCGCGACTGAAAGTAGCTATCACTTTCAGGTGCAGGTACCTGCTGCACCAGTCCTGTTATGCGTATCTGGCGCTCTAATTCTTTCCAAAAAAACACAAGGCATGCCCTGGGATTATCAGCCAGTTGATGCCCTTTAAAGCTTTCATAATTGGTAAAAAAAGTAAAACCCTTTTCAGAAAAATCTTTTAGTAAAACAATCCTGGCGGATGGTATACCGTCAGCGGAAGCGGTGGCAAGTGTCATCGCGTTTACTTCCAGTATCTCAGATTCAATGGCTTCCTTCCACCATTTGCTGAACTGTTGTATAGGGTCGTACTCCGCATCTTCTTCAAGTAATTGCTTTTTCGCGTAATTGATGCGTATATCTGCAATAGATTTGTTTGCCATAGTTGATTGTTGAAAATAGTACACGGAATACGCGGCTGATACTGATTAATACGTATGTCTTCAGTAAATATTTGTTATACCCTTTTTACCTGTGTTCCATCCTTCTCATGATAATATATCCTGCACTTCATTCGCGTATTCGTAACAATATTTACCTGTAAAGGTAACCCCAAAAAACTTTCATTTAATTTTTTATCATGTGCGTTATATATCTTCAATCCTTTTATTTTTGTCGCCCTGTGTTATAATTTTTTGCGTGATGGATAAAAAGGAGCTTATTATTTTACAGATTTCTCCCGGAGATTTTTTGAGCGCTTCGCCTGTTATAAACAAATTAAATATTGTTAAGAAGGGAACAAATATCAATCTTACTACAGAGGTATTGGATTGGTCGCTTGTGCGTAAAATTTTCAGAGATGCCCCCAAGCCATTCAGGGATGTGTTGATGGATTGCTGTGAGGAGGCAATTGTGGAGCAGAAGCAGCATATTAAACATCTGCACAGTGTGCAAAGAACGGATATCGGGTGGGACGCATTTTTCTCAAAAAACATTGCGGCATACTGGCATAAAGCATTCGAATCGCTTAAGCCATATTTTTCATTGGTAAAATGGTATCAAAAGAAACCACAGCCCGGTAAAAAAAGTTTTCTTTCAGGTCCTTGCTCATTCAGCACATTCAGACCTTCGTTGCAATTTGACGTACATAAAAAAAATGATTTACTCTCACTGCATTGTAATGTTGTACTCAATGGCATATCGTATGCACTAAGTACATTTAACCGGTTTGAATTTTTACTGGAAAGCAAAAGCGAATATTTTATTCTTGCTTACCGAGATTATGTAATGCTTGAAAAAATAAAAGCGCTTCCTGTTGACAGGTATGCCTCTGAGCCGCAGGAGTTTGCCAAACATATTCTTGCCGACATAGAGAAAAATTACACAGTAAACAGGAATGATCATTTTCCTGTAAATGAACTTGTAATAAAGCCCATAAACCGGCTTTTGCTGAGCGAACTGAATAATGCTTTTTTAATGCTCACGCCACAATGGGTATATGATGGCACTTTAATAGACGGCGCCTATAAAGAAACGTTTGAAATAGTAAAAGATGGGGAATCGGTAATTATAAAACGCGATAAAACAGCAGAAGATGATTTCGTAAAAACGCTGATAGCCCTTCATCCCAATTTTGCCAACCAGAGAAATGGCTACTATTATCTTTCTTTTGCTGACGCCCAAAAAAAGCAGTGGTTTATGAAAGTGTATCATCAACTGCTGCAGATGGATATTGAGATTGTCGGTATGGATATGCTGAAGCATTTCCGTTACTCTCCGCATGAAGCCTTAACAGAAATGGAACCTGTAAGAGAAAGTGAGCGGTGGATAGTGTATGAAATGGATATTTCATTTGGAAAAGAAAAAGTGCCGCTGGCAGAGTTGCAGAAAATGTTACTGGCGGGTCAAAAGGCATTGCTGCTGAAAGACGGGTCTCTTGGAGTGCTGGGCGATGTATGGATGCAACAATATGCTTCTATTGTAAAGCATGGAAAGATTACTAATAATGAAATAGAAGTCTTGCGCTGGATGGCGGTTGCAACACAGGAAAGTAATGCGCCGCTGAAAGAAGCTGTACAAAAAAGCTGGTGGCAAAAATGGCAGCAATGGCAACGGGAAGACGGATTACAATACGCTTTACCAGGCTCATTGAATGTGAGTTTGCGCCCGTATCAGCAAAAAGGCTATGAGTGGCTATTACTGCTGAATGAAATAGGTGCAGGGGCCTGCCTTGCAGATGATATGGGCCTGGGTAAAACCTTGCAGAGTATAGCCGCAATAGTATCTTATATTACCCAACAACCATCCTCGAAAAATATCATTATCTGCCCGTCATCACTTATTTATAACTGGCAAAAAGAGTTTGAGCGATTTGCGCCTGCTATACAAACAATAGTATATCACGGCGTTAACCGAAAAAAAGAAATACTTACTGAACCAGAACACCAGGTGATCATCACCACGTACAGTACGATGCGCAATGATGTGGATGATATAGCGCAACAAGGGTATGGTATGGCAGTTATTGATGAAAGCCATAATATAAAAAACCCTTCAACACAAATAGCGCAGGCGGTAATGAAAATACGCGCTGATTTTCGTTTAGCCCTCAGCGGTACTCCTGTGGTGAACAATACATTCGATCTTTATTCGCAACTCAATTTCGTGGTGCCGGGTTTATTTGGCAGCAGGGAATTTTTTAAAAGAGAATATGCCGACCCGATAGACAGCTGGCAGGATGAAGAAAAAGTAATCGCTTTAAAAAAGTTAACCGCGCCATTTATTCTACGCCGTACAAAAGAGCAGGTAGCGAAAGACCTGCCTGATAAAACAGAATCAATATTGTGGTGTGATATGAACGGGCTGCAGCGCAGTGTATACGAAGATATCTTACAACAAACACGCAAAAGTATCTTTCTTGAAGTGGAGAAAAACGGTTTATCGAAAAGTAAGTTCTCTATTCTGCAGGGCATGACGAAATTGAGGCAGGTTTGCAGCTCTCCGTTATTATTACCTGAAGATGATAAGCAGGTGCCTTGCTCAGAATCTGTAAAAATGCAGGTATTGATGGATGAGCTGACGAATATATTATCGTCGCATAAAGCGCTGGTATTTTCTCAATTCAGTTCTATGTTGCATTTGCTGGCGGAGGAATGCGGGAAAAGAGGTTTTGATTATTATCATTTTGACGGGCAGACGCCTCCTGTAAAAAGAGCTGAAATGGTAGAAGCTTTTCAACAGCCCGGCAATACAGTTCCGCTATTCCTGATCAGTCTTAAGGCAGGTAATACCGGGCTTACTTTAACCGCAGCGGATTATGTTTTTCTCTTTGACCCCTGGTGGAATACTGCCGTGGAAGACCAGGCAGTCGACAGAACACACCGCATAGGACAAACCAAAAATGTTTTTGCTTATAAGATGATCTGCAAGGATACTATCGAAGAAAAAATTATCAACCTGCAGCAGAAGAAGAAAAAATTATCCGAAGACCTGGTATCAGCCGATGAAGGATTTATTCAATCACTTACGGAAGAGGATGTGGCGTATTTATTTGGTTAAGGACAAAAGTCAAACAGCCCCTTCATTTGGTTGCCTTCCACGTTTTCGCTTGTTTAGGATGGTGTGCAAAGTTATTGTATGCATTAACCTTTGCTTATGGGTAAGCAGGCAAACACCTCCGGGGCTATATCTTATGCCAGGGCTTGTTTTGTCATACGAAAATTATATATACACTCTGCTGCACGCTATGGTTACCATGCTATTGTGCAGCAAATTCGTTTTATATGTACAATCCTCAGCATATTTCAAATCATACAATATTCCTTTACAAAAATCGAACCTTATGACCTTAGTAACGAAACGTGAAACTTAGCTCAACCTTATTACATTATTGCATCTCGTTTCAATAACTGTCAGATTTAACTTTAACCGGCTGCGGTTATAAGCTAATAAGGTTGTACAATTATTAGCAATGTGTTACTAAGGTTTTAAGAAAACGCTATTACAGGCTGCCTTCTCTGATATCGGGATATTTGGTTAGGTGCGTTGGTGTATATCCCTTGTTTTGCAGGCGCACCTGCGGGACCGATTTGAAATACCCCTATCAGGTTCCGATATAATTTTTGTGATATAAAACATCTATCTTCGTGTTTTGCGGCAAAGGAAATGGTGTCTTCCTATTTGAACCGTCCCGCTAAAGGCAGGACTGATGGCGCCTACAGATTATAAGCATTTTTATTGCTGTATATATTATAATTTGTAGGAATGAAAAAAATCAAGGCTCCTTTTGAACATCTTTTTATTGTTTCTTATCTTTTTAAATGGACTTTATTAGTGCTACCTGTTTCATTGGTGACAGGTTCGCTGGTAGCATTGTTTTTATGGCTACTTGAAAAAGCAATTAACCTGAGATTCGCCTATCCGTGGCTGTTATTCCTGTTGCCTGTTGCCGGTATTTTTATTTACATGTTATACAAATACCTGGGCAAAAATTCTGAAGGCGGTAATAATCTTATTATGGATGAGATTCACGAACCCGGAGGTGGTATCCCCTTCAGGATGGCTCCGCTTGTGCTCATTACTACGGTTATTACACATTTGTTTGGCGGATCGGCAGGCAGGGAAGGCACTGCTGTGCAGATAGGAGGGAGTATTGCGCAATTCTTTGCAAAAAAATTAAAGCTGTCGCAGGAGAATGTAAAAACACTTTTGATGACAGGTATTGCAGCGGGATTTGGCGCCGTGTTCGGTACACCTGTTACAGGAGCAATATTCGCGCTTGAAGTACTTGCACTGGGCAGAATAAAACATGATGCACTGATGCCCTGCTTTATTGCAAGTGTGCTTGCTGATATAGTATGCACGGCATGGGGTATTCATCACACACATTACCATATTGATTTTACCAGCGAAGCGGTTGTATTCTTCAATTATTTTCATTTTAATTTTCCACTGCTTATTAAAACAATTATAGCCGGTGTGGCATTTGGGCTTGCCGGTTATATGTTTGCTGAATTATCACACACTATAAAAAATTACAGTAACCGGTTTGTCAAAATTAAGTGGCTGATCCCGGCTATAGGGGGTGTTATCATTATCCTCTTCACTTTTATATCAGGCACACAGGATTACCTGAGCCTTGGCGTAAGCAGTCCTGATCCGAAAGCCGTATCAATCGTTTCAAGCTTTAATGAAGGAGGCGCAACCTGGTTCAGCTGGTTGTGGAAATTATTGTTCACAGCAATTACGCTCGGCACCGGGTTTAAAGGCGGAGAGGTAACGCCACTGTTTTTTATTGGCGCGGCTCTGGGCAATACGATTGCCGTATTAACGGGCGCGCCTGTTGACCTGATGGCGGGGCTGGGTTTTATTGCCGTGTTTGCCGGGGCAACCAATACTCCCATCGCGTGTACAATTATGGGAGTGGAATTATTTGGAGCAGACAACGTATTATATTATGCAGTAGCCTGCTTCACCGCGTATTATTTCAGCGGGCATTCTGGTATTTATCATGCGCAGCGTATTGGTGTTTCCAAAGTAGATAAGTTAAATCATCATACCAATGAAACCTTACATACCGTGCGGCAGAAGCGCATTAAAAACAGAAAATTATGGTAAAGAAACTTAAACATCGTTCTTTAGGGAAACTGGAAATTTATATAGCTCCCGCGCATAAGGTTCAGCATGGCAGAAGAAGCCTGTTCAGAAAATTGTTTCCCAAGTCAACGTATATACACCTGATAGAGGAAGCAAAAAAAGATGGCATTATCAACGCGGCTGCTCATAGCACACATACCAGCTTTACTACTGATGGAAAAATCATTGCATTCAGCGCAGAAGGCGATAATGCTAAACTGGCCATGTGCGTGGAGCTTGTGGACAAAAGAGAAAAACTGGAAATCTTTTTTTTAAAACACCAGGAATTACTGAGAGAAAAAGTGGTTATTTACAAAGAAGTGGAATTCTGGGATGCAGAATAAATAAACATGAGAGCAATACTTTTTATATGGCTTGGTGGTGGTTTCGGCAGCGTGTTACGGTACCTTGTGCAACTGGGTACGAGTAAATTATTCACCGTTACTTTTCCTGCGGGTACTTTCGTTGTCAATATTTCCGGCTGCTTTGTTATTGGTTTGTTATACGGGCTCGCCACCAAATACGCTGCGCTTACCATGGAATGGAGGTTGTTTTTAATAACCGGTATATGTGGCGGTTATACTACATTCTCCAGTTTTTCGTATGAAGGGATCAGCTTATTCAGGCAAGGGAATTACACCTACTTTATTTTGTATACCGTGCTCAGTGTTGTGGTTGGGCTGCTTTCTACTTTTTTTGGAATGACTGTTGTTAAATAATATTTTATGGAACGCGAATACAAACGGATACTTATAGCGATTGATAACAGTTCGTATTCTATGAAGGCAGCGGATGTTGGCTTTTCGCTTGCCCATGGCTTAAAAGCCACCGTTGGCCTGATATATGTGGTTGACAGGTCAAAAGAAGTTGTGAATGCTGATTTGGGCATTACGCCAGGGGAAAGCCAGACAGTTTTATTAAGTGAAGCAGAAAAAACAATTGAACAGTATATTCATTTATATGACGGTGTTGAACATGTTGAACAATTTACACCGGAAGGATTGCCTGAACATGAGATCATTAATATCGCGAAGGAATGGAAGGCAGATATGATTGTAATGGGTACTCACGGGCGGTCAGGTATTGAAAAAATATTAACGGGTTCAACAACTGAATATGTTATAAGGCATGCAACTATACCGGTATTGGTATCACCTTCGCTGATGGAATAAATCTATATTTTTATTACCCTGTAACCAGCGTTCCCACTTTCTCCCCGTTTACCACTTTAAGCAGGTTGCCGGGCTTGTTCATATCAAAAACAATGATCGGCAATTTGTTTTCCATACAAAGTGTAAAAGCGGTCATATCCATCACTTTCAGGTTTTTGTCAATACACTCTCTAAAAGTAATGGTCTCATATTTTTTTGCGTCAGGATTTTTTTCAGGATCGGCAGTATATATACCATCAACTCTTGTACCTTTTAGTATTACATCTGCTTTTATTTCTATTGCTCTCAGTGAGCCTGCGGTATCTGTGGTGAAATAAGGATTACCTGTGCCTGCGCCAAAAATCACTATTCGCTTTTTTTCCAGGTGGCGCATTGCTCTTCTGCGGATATAAGGTTCCGCTATCTGTTCCATTTTTATGGCGCTCAGTAACCTGGTAAATAATCCCTCCTTTTCCATAGATGCCTGCAATGCCATGCCGTTTATTACGGTGGCAAGCATGCCCATATAATCACCATGCGCTCTCTCAATACCGGTTTCGGATTCATTCATCCCCCTGTAAATATTTCCGCCGCCAATCACTATTGCTACTTCTACTCCTTCATCATGAATGGATTTAATTTCAGTTGCATATTGCTTTAAAACAACAGGGTCTAGTCCAAAACCGCTGTTCCCAATCAGTGATTCACCGGAGAGCTTTAAAAGAATGCGCTTGTATTTTTGTGCCATAGAGAGGAAAAATTTGCGCAGCGAAGATAGGGGAAGAAATTTTTACCGGCAATAGTTAAACTTCAAATGGAAGCATTTCAATTTTCCGCATTAATGGTTTAATCGAGGACAAGAGTTCTTTTGATTGATGTTTTATCCAGTTTTATTTTAGTTACCCGGCGGGATTTACCTAATTCCGGTAAGATATCCGTCTTCACACCCAATTATTCTTATGCGCCAGACTAATAACCTGTGCTTTGGAATTAACGTGCAGCTTTTCATATATATTGGCGATATGCTTGCGCACCGTCAGCACACTCAGGTTTAACGCGGAAGCAATGCGCTTGGCATCCCAGCCGTTTACCATTTGCTGTAATATTTCTTTTTCTCTTTCGGTGATGGCAGCAGGCAAGTTAGTTTCTGCTTTTGTTTCTGCACTACCACCCGAGCGACTTAACAATTGAAGCGCTTTCCTGGCAATGGCCGGGCTCATGGGCGCGCCCTGGTATTTCAGCACATTTATTATGGCATCTTCCAGGGCGGCAGCGCTTTCATGTTTCAGCAAATATCCTGATGCACCGGCTTTAATGGCATCGAATATTTTTTCATCATCGTCAAATACGGTCAGCACAATAAAATGGATCTGAGGGTATAAGCTCTTTGCAAGCGCTATGGTTTGTATGCCGTCTAATTCCGGCATTTCAATATCCATAAAAATGATCTGCGGCAGCGCGTTAAAAGGCAGGCCTTTCAGTTCCTCTAAGCATTCATGGCCATTTTTGGCGATGAATGAAAGCTTGTAATCATGCAGTACATTTATTTTCTGCAGAAAAGTATTCCTGTTGATCGCATTATCTTCTGCAAGCGCTATTATTACCGGCTTATTTTCCATATTATACACAATTTCGTTTTGGCGTAAATATTTTCCAATAATCAATTTGTAGTAGGTGAAATGATTACGCTTGTTCCCCTTCCCGGCTCAGATAGCCATTCTATATCCCAGCCTGTTTCCTTAGCTCTTCCTTTCATATTGCTCAGTCCGTTACCATCTTTTGATCGCTGCATTATTCCTGCCCCGTTATCGGCAATGCTGATTTTCCAGCCTGCAGTTGTGCTTTCAATAATTATATCAACTTTTGTTCCCTTGCTATGCTTCAGCGCATTGTTGATGGCTTCCTGCACTATACGGAAAAGATGAAACGCATGAGAGGGGCTCAGCATCCTGTCGTCATCAATGTTTTCCGCAACATTTATTGAAATAGCCGGGTAACTGTTTTGTATACGTTGTATAAATATCTTAATACGGTCGCTGATGGCGGTTAATGAAAGTGCGTCTTTCTTTAATGCCCATATTGTATCGTTCAACTGGGCTACGATTGCCTGCGAATTATTACGCAGTTCCTGAACAGCTATATTTCCGGATACATTGCCTGCTATAGGTTCAATAAAGTCGAGGTTCGAAACAATAGACGCGGCATAAGCGCCAAGATTATCATGCAGATCGGCAGCTATGCGCTTCCGTTCATTTTCTTCCGCTTGTGCTATAGATTGTGCGGCAAGGCTTTTTTCTTTTTCCAGCATCGCGTTCAGCCTGATCTTTTCCCTCTTGCGATACCCTGTAAACATGACCCACGCGATCACCAAAGCAAAAAAAGCAATGCCGAGCAAAGCATAAAACCGGTTGTTTTTATTGGTGATGTCAAGTTTTTGCTGAATAATGGTATTTTCCTTTTTCTGCACTTCGTATTGGGTTTGCAATTCGGCTATGGCCTGTGCTGAATTGTATTTGTAGAGCGAGTCTTTGGCTATAATGATCTGTTCAAGCATTTGCTGGTATTCATTATTATCTTCAAGCATTTTATAACACCTGGCAAGCACCTGGTAATAGCCTAACCTTATAGTAATAGCGTTAGCATAACTTTGTTCATCGCCCGGTAGAGGAGCACGGACATCGCCAACCAGCAGGGCATCTTTACAGAACTGAATAGCCTTTTTAACCTGGTTGGTTTGCAAATAAAACTCGGCAAGGCTGGTATTGTCATCCGCATACAAATTGCCATCTCCTGCTTCTTTTCGTAAAGCGATCATTTCCTTTAATGATTGTTCCGCCTCATCCAATCTTCCGGCGGCAATAAAAACAGACGACTGTTTTTGCAGCGCAAGCGCAAGGCTGGAAAGGTTTTCAACTTTTTTAAAAAGCGCTACTCCTTTTCCACTATATTGTACCGCCGAATCCGTTTTGCCCAATTGGAGATAAGCCTCAGACATATTTATAAAAATGCCTGCCCTTATTTCGTCAAAGCGTTTATCATTGCCGCATGCTGTTAAAGCTCTCGACAGCCACGTAAGAGCGTCTCTCGTATTGCTGCGGGCAAGCGCAACAGACCCTATTGAATTGAGGTTTTCGCCCAACGTAATTGAATCTTTATACGCTTCAGCTTCGCTTACAATCCTGTAAAGTATAGTGAGCGCATCCTGGAAACGCGACCGCCCGGCATAGGTCATGGCTTTAAGCCGGGATGCTTTAAAATAAATATCTCTTTGTTCGGGAATAGTAACTTTATTGGCGGCAATCAGGGGGTCAACAGTAAAGATGGCGCTGTCTGCCCATCCCCAACGGGCATAATCGCAGGCTACGGCAAATTCAGCCATCTGCTTTAACCTTGCATTATCGGTATTGGCGGCAAGCTCTCTCGCTAAAAAAGTATAATGATCAAGCGTATCTCTTGTAATGCTTTTGTATTCGTTGCAAAGCATATAAATAGCTTCAATTTTCTGTTGATCATTTTTTGCCTGAAATACATATTGCTTAAGACTATCAATGAGGCGGGTTTGCGTTTTCCCGGTTAAAGAAAAAAGCAGCAGCAAAGGGATCGGCGTATAACGATAAATGATAGTCATGTATGACGGGATAAAAGTAAATAAAGCTTTTAATTAGTAAAGGAGCGTACTGCAAATTGAGTATATTTCTTCGTGAGACGTGAAAAGTGAGAGGTGAGTACCTCACATCTATCGCTTGCCTCTTGGCAGCTACCCTGCATACACAAGTATATAATCACTATTGTCCGACAAATATGAATAGGCGATTAAATATTCATCACACTTTTAGATTTTAAACCACCCCCTAATGCAATTCGTCAACCTGATTTGAATTTGGCTCCCCTCTCCGCTGTGCGGAGAGGGGTTGGGGGTGAGGGGGTATTATTGCCCTACTATAAATTAAGTATTTCCCCCTACTTTGATTAGAGCCATTTTTGTTCTGCTAAAAAAATCTATTCAACTCAAAGCTAAGGCAGAATGAAAAAGATAATCTTTTACTCCATGATGGTGCTGTTGATAATGGTCAACAGTTGCCAGAAAAATGATCTCCCTAACCCTCCCGGCGGCGGAGGAGACACGACCCGTTTACCAGAACTGCCCAAAGAAGGCGTTCCGGTTAAAACCAGTGTATTCGGAAGAATAGTGGATGAACAGGATAAGCCGCTCCAGGGTGTAACGGTGACCGGCGGTGGATCTGCGGCCTCTACTGATGTGAACGGCATTTTTATCCTGAAAGATATAATGCTCGACCAGGCGCGTGCCTATATTACTGCTACCAAAACGGGTTATTTCAGCGGCTCCCGTATTTTTCAGCCGATAAAGGATGACATGTCAAGACCGCCACTGATAAAGCTGCTGGCGCAGAAAAATATCGGCTCTATTAATGCGGCTTCGGGTGGTGCGGCAGAATCCAAAGGAGGCATTAAAGTAGAGCTGCCGGCCAATGCTATTGAAGGATACAGCGGGCAGGTAAATGTAGTTTCATCTTATATCAACCCTACCAGCCCTGATTTCTTTGCAAGGATGCCGGGCGATCTTGCCGCAGACAATGCGGAGAACAAGCGCGGCTCCCTGGTATCGTATGGAATGGCTGCCATTGACCTGCTGGATGGCGCCGGTAAGAAATTAAAATTAAAGCCGGGCATGCAGGCTACCATCACTTTGCCTGTGCCGCAGTCCCTGCAATCGTCGGCCGCACCTACCATAGCCATGTGGCATTTTGATGAAACAAAAGGTATATGGAAAGAAGAAGGCAGTGGTACCCTGCAAAATGGTAAATATGTAGGTAAGGTATCACATTTTTCTATGTGGAACTACGACCACTGGAATCCGATGATGGCGCTCCCGATGATCCTGCGCTGGATGCTTTCCAAACTGTCGAGCGTGCCGCCTGAGGGCGAGGACGAAATATTGAACCATCCGCCTGATTTTATTTTGACCGTAAAAGATAAAAAAACAAAAACAACCCTGTATAGTAATACGTTCCCCACACCCAGGCCCGTACCCAACAGCAGCCCGAAGGAATCGAAAAGCGAGGTTAATTTTCCACTGCCCAATATCGCGGAAGTGATGGAGGTAACGGTTACTCCGGTACAGCCTGGCGGCCCGGATTATCCTACCAACACAGACCATTCACCTGTGGGAGATGAAGTGCCGCCTGCATTGCCAACCATTGCTACCGAGGGCGAAAGCGTAACGGTTGAAGTAAGACCCACCAACCCGCCTACCACCATTACCATTACCATTCCCCCGCAAAGCGGCGGTGGTGGTGGAAATGGGGAAACAGTGGTAAATGTAAATGGCAAGGCCGTGAACTGCGACAACAAACCGGTAACCACGGGCTATGCCTTTATGAGCATGAGAAGCGGCAACACCATCGTAAAAAGCACCACTTCACCTATTTATGGAAATGAGGGGCGCTTTACCGTGCAGTATGTTTTTTATACTGCGTTGCAAAACCGGATAGACAATGTGGTACTGACGATATACGATGTAACCACCGGCAAAAAAAGCCCGGATATGAAGATCAATGTCACCCCTTCTGTTGCTTATATGCTGCAGGAACCGGTAAAGATATGCGATAACAATAATAGCGGTGGCAACAACGACAATGCAAAAGTATTTAAAGGAAATTACGTCATTGAAAATGCCGCAACGTTGAAGGCGTTCATTGACTCTGCTTATACAGAGGTAACCGGTATACTCTATGTTTCTAACATGAGCGATCTCGGCGGCATCATCAAGCTTAAAAAAGTGGGGGGCATTGAGCTGAGAAGAAATACAATAACCTCTCTTGGCGGACTAGCGGAACTGGAAGATATGTCTTCTTTAACATTGGTGGAAAACGGGCAACTGGTAAATGCCGCCTTTCCCAAACTGGCCAATAAAAACATGCAGAGTATAAATATATCCTATAGCCTGAGTCTTGTCGGGCTTACCTTACCATCTATCGAGAATATAGGCGCGTCGGGAGGTAGCATCACCATTACAGGAAATCCTGTTCTCAAAACATTGTCTATTCCTAACCTGAAGTCGGTAAATAAGTGTGGTTATATTGTGATCTCTAATTCATTGCTTGAGAACCTGAATACCTTTGCCAATGCCAGCGGTACATTAGGCACCTGGGGACTAACATTAACGGATAATTCCGCACTTACTTCTGTAAGCGGCCTGAGTAAAATTGTATGTACGGCAAGGCTCACCATTGACCAGTGTGTTAAACTTCCCACATTACAGGGTATTAATATTCCGGCTGATATGGCAGACTGGGTAAGCATTACCAGAAATGATGTATTAACAGATATTACGGCAGTATCCGATAAGCTGAAATCATCAGGAACACAGGGAGGGCTCACCATTACGTCCAATGCGGCGTTGAAAACAGCCGGCTTCCCTTTATATGAAAAAGGAAATGTGGTTTGTAAAGAAAACGGGTTGCTTGCCACGCTAAGCATGCCTAAACTTAAAGAAGCTGAATCTGTTGACATTACACACAATATAAAGCTGGCAGGTATTGATATGAGTGCATTGGAATCGTTGCCGGATGGATTGTACCTGAATGGCGGCTATGAAACAGTGCAGGCATTGGCTTCATTTGATCTACCCTCGCTAAAAACATGCGGGCGGTTCACTATTTTAAATTGCCCCGGTATTACCAACTTAGATGGTTTTGGCAACCTTGAAACCGTAACCGGCGACCTGACTATTTCCAATGCCCAAATCCCGGGGACCAGTATAAAACTGAAAACGATCAACGGGTTCAATAAGCTCAGCAGCCTTCCCTATTCCCTGCTTCTTGAACAGGCTGCAAGCGCGGGTGACGGGCTAGTAGGTTATGATGGCCCGCTTACAAGTATCAGGGGGTTCAAAAACCTGAAATCAATAGGCGCCATGTTTGCAATTGGCGGTAAAAATCTTACCGATATCTCCGGTTTTTCCAACCTGGAATCAATAGGGCAGGATACGAGGATAATAACGACAAGCCTGACCGGGCTGGAAGGGCTGGCAAAATTAAAATCAGCAGGCTTAAAAGAGAACAGGCTCATTTATATCCATACCAATACCAAACTTACCTCTCTCAAAGGGCTGGCTGCGCTTACAGATATTTCAGGTATTTATTTTACGCGTAACCCGGAGTTAAAAAGCCTGGAGGGGCTCGAAAAAATAAAATCAATGAAATATGGTATTGTCCTGTCCACCAATGATAAGCTCGCCAATGTTGACGGACTGGCAAATGTAGAAGGCGCGGTTAACGGTATCACTATATCGGAGAATAAAATATTAAGCAGTTTGTGCGGCATAACCAAACTCGTAAAAGGCGGCGGTAATACCAGTGTTTACCGTGTTTCAGGCAACGCTTATAATCCCACAGAAGATGATATAAAGAGCGGCAAGTGTAATAAGTAGGTTTTTTTAGTTAACACAATCACGGAGAGAGATTATCAGGTTAGCCAACGACCTGATGATTCAGCTCTTCGTGATTTTATTTTCCATGGCCGTGTTCCGGCAAAAAAATCAGCGTTGTATTTTTGCGTATTCTTTTATTCTTCCTCTTTCCGTTTCTTTTAAATATTTTTCTCTTTTTACAATTAACTTTAAAATATCTACGCATCTATTCATGAGAAATACAGGTTAGCTTCCCTTATCCTTCTTTTCAACAGTATAGGTTTGCCTCCGGCATTTTTCCACATTTTAAATGCGTCGGTAATTTTAGGATCAGATGGATTTTTGTTTACGAGTTTTAAAACCGTGCTATTCTTAAAACCGTTTACCCCAATATTATAAGTGAGGCTCACAAGCGCATCAAACTGATTTTGATTAATATCGTTTCGGGTGTTACTCCATACCGCTTTTTCATAAAAGCCCAGTATATTTAAAAAAAGAGAAAGCGCCCGGTCTTTAGATATAGGCGGGTCACTCATTTTAACTCTCACACCATTTTCGTAATAAGTATTACCATACCCGATCGTAGGTACTCCAACGGAATCTAAATACGGCTTTAACATACACCCCTCTTCCTGCCCGATAAATTCAAGTCCCTTTTTGCTGAGATGCTGAATTTCAGATATTACAGTCATTGCTCTTACTGCGCCCATTAATGTTACGTCTGCGGGCTGTTTGTTCCTGCTTTTTGCAGCAGCATGCTTTTTATTGCTACGTACTGCTTTTTTTGATTTTGCCATGTTTACAATTTGTATTGATAAATGCATGCAGCCTGCACAACAGGCAACATCTGTTTAAAAATAAATAAGCCGGTACTAAAGAGTGCGGAATATTAAGGTTTTTATTATTGGAGCATTGCCTGCCAAACAGCACTTATAAAAAACTGCCGCGTTAATCGTACGAAGTCATATCTGTCTGCAGGTTTACCTGTAAAAGGACGGGCAGGCGGGCGATTAAAGTCAGCATCTTACATTTCCTTAACCTATTAATTTAATGGTTGTACAGGATAGACACAACACATTAGAATATTACACAACTAATGTACTAACAAAAAAATTCAGGTACAATGTATTTATATAGGAAGTTGAAAATAAATATTACCTGGTGGAAGAAATTTAACATCGACAGTTTCCCGGGCAACAGTCAAGAATGTTACATTAATCGTGAAAGGCAGTCTGGACACATGAGCCTTCCCTGTCTTTCATTTCAGCTCTTACACATGTAATATTAATTAACCCTGCATAACATCAATATTAGAATTTCTGCAGCACCTTCTGCATCTCCGCAACAATGCCATCATTACTCAAATTACCAATACTCCCCTCATGTATATGATGTAGCTGCTTCTTGTAATCAAAATTAAATTTACCCTGCTCAATATCATTACCTACCTGGCGGTAAGCATCACGGAATGAAACGCCTTTATTTACAAGCTCATTTACTGCCTCCACGCTAAAAAGATACCTGTACTTTTCATCATCCAGGATATTCTCTTTTATGCTGATATTCGAGAGCATTAGTTTTGTCATTTGTATACAGGCTTTCAGCTCTTCAATAGCAGGAAATAAAATTTCTTTTGTCAATTGCATTTCGCGGTGATAGCCTGAAGGCAGATTGTTGATGAGCAGCGTAAGCTCATTGGGTGTTGACTGTATACGGTTGCATTTACCTCTTATCAACTCAAATACATCCGGATTTTTTTTATGCGGCATGATGCTGCTGCCTGTAGTCAGTTCATTAGGAAAAGAAATAAAACCGAAATTCTGGTTAATATACAGGCAGGCATCCATCGCCAGCTTGCTTAATGTTGCGGCTACGCTGCTGATGCCAATCGCGACAATCTTTTCTGTTTTACCGCGGCTCATTTGTGCATATACCGAATTGTAATTCAGCGACCCGAATTGCAATAGTTCAGTTGTTAAATTTCTGTTCAGCGGAAAAGAAGATCCATAACCGGCTCCGCTGCCCAAAGGATTTTTGTTGGCCACATGATATGCGGCTGCCAGCAGTTCCATATCATCGGTTAAGCTTTCGGCATAAGCGCCAAACCACAATCCGAATGATGAAGGCATGGCTATCTGGAGATGTGTATAGCCAGGCAGTAATTTGTCTTTGAACTTCTCGCTCTGGCTGAGGAGCAAATCGAACAATGCTTTCACTTCATCCTTTATGGCCAATACTTCTGCACGGAGGTATAGCTTCAGATCAACGGCAACCTGGTCGTTCCGGCTTCTGCCGCTATGAATTTTTTTACCTGCTTCGCCTATACGTTGCGTTAACAGGTATTCCACCTGAGAGTGCACATCTTCAATTCCTTCTTCTATGGTAAATTTTGAATTAAGTATATCCTCCAAAATGCCTTCGAGCCCTTTTACCGCCTCAGCTGCGTCTTTTTCATTCATCAGGCCCACTTCTTTCAGCATTTTTACATGCGCTATTGAACCCTGCACATCGTATTGCGCCAGCAGCAGGTCAAATTCTTTATCCCTGCCTACGGTAAATTTTTCAATCAGTTGGTTTACGGAAGAATTGTCTTTTTGCCAGAGCTTCATCTGCATTATATTTGAGGCTGCAAGATACAAGTTTAGCGGTAACACACATTGCAGGCAATTTCACCTGTTACCGCTGTCATCAATTATCATAATATTTAATCAACATGGATTTTTCATCATACAAAAAAGGAACAAAAGCTATCTGGGCAGGCGAAGACCTGTTTTCAGTGAATGGATCAGCTACCACACCTGTTGTAGGCAGTGTGGCATTTTCTTATAATGATCTTGACAAATGGTATGATGTAGCTACGGGCAATACAGAGGGCTTTATTTATAGCCGTAATACCAATCCTACCGTGAGCGTATTGGAAGAAAAAATACGCCAACTGGAATCCGGAGAAGCAGCTACTGCTTTTGCCACGGGGATGGCTGCTATCAGTAATACTTTGTTTACATTTCTTACTCCCGGGAAACGGGTTGTATCCCTGAAAGATACTTACGGCGGCACCAGTAAAATCTTCCTTGACTTTTTGCCTGAATATAATGTTGACGTGAAGCTTTGCGACACAACTGATCATGAGCAGATAGAGGCTGAAATAGCAAAAGGCTGCGACCTGCTTTATCTTGAAACGCCCACCAATCCAACATTAAAAATAGTTGATATCAGAAGGCTGGTTGAAGCCGCTAAAAAATCAGGCGCTATAGTGGTGGTTGATAATACTTTCGCCACGCCCATTAATCAAAATCCCTTAGTGCTTGGCGCTGACCTGGTTTTGCATAGCGCCACAAAATTTTTATGCGGGCATTCAGACGCAATGGGTGGCGTGCTTACAGGAAAAAAGGAACTGGTGCAAAAAGTATTTCAGTTCAGGGAAATCAATGGCGCCAGCCTGCAGGCCGATCCTGCATATATGATTGCAAGAGGAATGAAAACGCTTGAACTGCGGATCGAAAGGCAAAACGCATCTGCGCTTACTATTGCCCGTTATCTTAAAGCACACCCTAAGGTTACTGATGTGTTTTACCCGGGGCTGGAAACACATCCGGGGCATGAGATAGCCAAAACACAAATGAAAGGGTTCGGTGGCATTTTAAGCTTTTCTGTTGATGGCGGCTATGATAATGTAAAGAAAGTATTGCCCCAACTTAAGCTCGTGCATCTTGCTGCAAGCCTTGGTTCTGTAAGCACCCTTGCAGGTCCGCCGCGCACAACAAGTCATGTGGAATTAACACAGGAACAAAGAAAGCTATTGGGTATTCCTGAAGGATTGATACGATATTCAGTAGGTATTGAAAATGTGGATGATTTATTGGGGGACCTGGAACAGGCGTTGGGGAAGATGTGAAAAAAGCCGAAAGCCTCTCCTCCCATCATCCTCTCCGAAAGATAGGAGGTGGTGCTGCATCTTTAATCAACTTTATATCTTCCAATTCAACTACATTACCTTTACTGTTCAACAATCAGCCTCTTCGCATTTTTATCAGTTTAGTTGAAAAGCGGGCCTTTATGCTCAGGTCTCCTTCTCTTTGGGAAGGCCGGGATGGGCTTCACCTCTCCTTTGGAGAGGCCGGGAGAGGCTTTTTTGTCACCTCCTCATACACCAGCCTGCTCACTTCCGCCAATGCCGCCGCGGATTTTTCATCATCTTCTATTCCCCTTGATAATAATACAATCACATATTTTCTTCCATCGGGCAAAAACACAATTCCTGAATCATGCCTCACACCTTTGAAAGCGCCTGTTTTGTTGGCAACTTTTACATCTGCCGGAAGTTTACCCCCAATTACCCGTTTAAACCGCTGGTGCAGTAATATATCCAGCATATCGTCGGTAGATCTTTTATCAGCAACAGTTCCTTTTGCTATACTTTCCATTACAAGCACTAAATCATAAGCAGTAGTAATATTATTCAGGCCCTTTTCAAATGCTTTCTTGTCTTCCACACCACGGAGCACCTGCATATTTTTTGTACCCAGCTTGCGCATGGTAGCGGTTACGTTTTTTGCACCAACCAGCTCAATAATATTATTGGTGGCTAGATTGCTGCTTACGGTTATCATTCTGAAAACAATATCTCTTATTGGTAGTTTTTTCCCTATATGGAGATAGAGATCGTGTTCGCTGTCGTCTGTTGAATCAAGAGAGTATGTGCTGCCATCAACAATACTTGAAAAAGTATTTTTCACCAGCATGGAATCTGTTACGGAAAATTTTCCCTGTGCGGCTTGTTTATATACTTCTATCATTACCGGTGTTTTCATGGTGCTGGCCGAATGAAAGATGTCTTCAGCATTCCAGAAAAAAGTTGCTGACGTGTTCAGGTTTTTAAAAGCTACTCCAAATGTTGCTTCAGGGAACTGTGAAAATATATTCGATATTTTTTCTCGCAGGGCGCTGGTGTCATTTACTGGTTTTGCCGGAGATGAATGACATATAAATGCAGTTGTTAGTATTGTAAATAAATATTTCATCGTATTCATTATCTTTTCTTTACAGGAATTAAACGGAGTGCGGAAAAATTTAAATCAGAATCAGGATCAATAAGTTGCAGCTTTATCTGGTCTATACTTAAATCAGGGTTTAATGCATAACTCAGGTATGCATCAGCTTTAAGATCTTTATTGCGGAAACGTGCGATAAAAACATCCCGGTGAAAATGCTCTACATCAGCAATCAGCTGTGGATTGAAATCAAATTGAAAAATCATTTTATCGCCGTTTTGGGTAATCGTGAAATCACCGCATAACTCATCCCTGAAAGTACCGGTATATTTTTCCAGTGATAATGATGCCCCGGCTGCTGAATCCCGTTTTATCATTTCCTTTTGCTGAGTGGTTGCAAGCCTGGCAAGCGCAGAATCAAGCGTTTGTTTATAACCGGCTATCCAGTTAAAGGGTTTGTTGTTCATATAATAATCCAGCACATGGTAGATCACCGACCAGTAAGAGCCTGTAGTTTCCTGGTTGGTCAGTACGCAGATGCCAAGGTTCAGTTCAGGCACCATGGTTACCTGCGACACAAAACCATCAAGCTTACCACCGTGAATGACCAGTTTGTATTTTCCATAGTTCAGCGCACGAAATCCTAACGCATAACCGTAGAAATTTGCCTGTGATGGCTTAATACTTTCCGCTGCTTTGTAAACAGGCATCGGGCGGACAATCTTCCAGAGCTCATTTGCAGTAGAAGGTTTGAACAAAACCTGTTTGTCTATAGTACGTCCTGAGTCAAGCTGGGTGATCAGCCATTTGGCCATATCATTGGCATTAGAAAGCACGCCACCGGCAGGATTGCCCGCATCTCCCATCATCTGATCATATACGCCGGGAATGTCTTTTACTTTCCCGTTCAGCCTGAAATGCGCAGCCGAAATATTAGGCTGGGCTTTGAAAGATGAGATTTTTGACATACTACCGGTCATGCCTACCCTGCTAAAAATTTTTGTCCTGATAAACTCTTCCCATTCCAGGCCCGAAACAGCATGAATCACTTCTCCGGCTACGAGATAAAAAACATTGTCGTATGCGTATGTGCTTCTGAAGCCATTAACGAAAGGTATATACCTGATGCGGCGGATAATTTCCTGCCGGGAATAATTGGAAGGAGGGAATAACATGAGGTCACCTGCATAAGCGGGAATACCGCTATGATGCACCAGCAGATCACGAACAGTAAGATTGGCAGTGATATAGGTATCAGCTGTTTTAAACCATGGCAAATAATTCACTACCGGCTCATCCCATTTCAGCTTTCCTTCTTCAACCAGTATTGCCAGCGCGGTAGCGGTAAAAGCTTTTGAGTTGGAAGCGATAGCAAATAGTGTATTAGCATCCACCTGTGCCGTTTCTCCTGCCTTTTTAACTCCATAGCCTTTGGCAAGCAACACTTGTCCGTCTTTTACTATGGCAACACTCATGCCCGGTACTTCAAATGTTTGCAGCACTTTGGTTATATAGGCATCTAAACCTGGCGGTAATGCATTTCGTTTATCCTGCGCTGTTATGAGTTTTATAGAAAGCAGCAGCAATAGTATTATTTTGTATTGTTTCATTTTTTTAAAATAATTATAATAGGATTAAGAAGGTAAGGTTACATGCATTCATACTTTTTTGCCTCCGCAGCCGGCGGGCTGCGTAACCGGAACGCCGCTGCTTTTTGCCTTTTGAAAAAATATGCCTCGCATTTTTTCAATTCCGCCTTCGGTGGAACCAGACAAAAAAAGGCGGCTAACCCGGTTACTGGTAACATTCATTTAAAATACATTGATACTACATTCTGACTAATCATTTCTTCCCTCCCACCTTCCGTATCAAAAATTCCGCAACCGCTTCATCTACTTTCAGCTGGTTGGAAAACTTCATCCAGTGATGGGTTTCATCAGGGATGACCAGTGTTTCAAAATCAGTAAACCCTTTTTCCTCAAATCTCCTCACCAGGTCTACACTTTGCTTAAACGGAACATTGCCATCATCATCGCCATGCATAATTAATACAGGAGAAGTCCATAAATCAATATACGCCACAGGAGAGGATTGCCAGCTAAGTTTTCGTGACAGCTCAGCATCAGGTGCCTGTTCCAGCTTTGTAACTTCAGGAGCAAATACCATCAGGTTATGCTCACCATGAATATCCACTCCGGCAGCAAATAGTTTTGAATCTTTAGCCAGTGCCATAGCGGTAAGGAAACCGCCATACGATCCTCCGTATACACCAATACGTTTTGCATCAACAAAAGATTGTGATGTCAGCCATTCTCCTGCCGCTTTAATATCCAGGTATTCTGACGCGCCATTATTCCATACACTACCGGGATTTTGAAATTCATAGCCATACCCTATACCTAACCGGTAATTTACAGATAACACCACAAACCCTTTGCTCACCAGGTATTGATTAAGCGCATAGGTATTAGCGTAATAATCGCCATAATGCCAACCCAGCAGCATTTGCCGCTGCGGGCCGCCATGTATAAATACTATCGCCGGTTTTTTACCGAGCTTATTTGCCGGCTCAAATAACTGAGCATATACTGTTTTGCCATCACCGGCTTTAAAAATTACCGGCCGGGGCATTACAAACTGAGCTGAAGGAAATTGCTTTGGTATCAGTGATTCACCAACGAGTTTGGGGCTTTTCCCATTAAATGACATTACTGCCAGTGCAGTCGGGCGTTGCGCAGTTGCACTGAAAAAAGCAATGGTTGCTCCGTCACCTGTAATTACGGGAAAGGTTTCAATACCTATGCCCGGCGTTATTATTTCCATGGCAGCTTTATCAACAGGCACACAGGCAATATGCCTGCGTTCATAATCATTCTTATCAGGCCCGGTATTGGTGCTGAATATAATCCATTTCTTATCAGGGCTAAGCCGCACATGCTCCACCATAAAACTGCCCGGTGTAAGCAGGGTTGGTTTTCCGCCTGTGGCAGGAATGGAATACAAATGTGGCCAACCATCTTCATACGAAACATATATGATGCGGTTATCCGCAGCCCAGTGCAGGTTATACCTGCCATTGGTTGCCGGCACAGAACCGCGTAGTGTTTCAGGCGCTTTCCATATTCGTGTAGCCTTTCCTGTTATAACATCTGTAGTATACAACGACCATGGCTCATGTTTGGGAGCAGTTAACGAATCAGGCTTGCCACCGGCGGCAGGTCGTCTTACAAAAACAATATGCTTACCATCAGGCGACCACCTCGGTGACTGATCGCGGGCAAATGCCGGAGCTATCCATTGTATGGGAGAAGCGGAATCTCTGAATATGCCGGTAAAAGAATGATCACCGCGAAAAACGGTGAACAATAATTTTTTTCCATCAGGCGACCATTGTAATCCTCCTACGTTGCCTTTTGTATAAAATAAATTACGCGGTGCAGCAGAAGCATCGGTGGCGGCTACGCGAACCTGGTTGTTTTTTATGTACACCACTGTTTTACTATCCGGTGAAACAGCGGCATCATCACCTTCATCCAGCAGCATGGATTCACTTCCTGCAAAGCTTATACTATACAATTGAATTTTAGGAGCTGTAGTATAAGCATACGGGTTACGGGGAATAGTTTCATCAAATGCGCCGTGGTCGCCTCCGAGTGTGTAGATAATACGGTTCCCATCCGGCGTAAATGTGATGCCGGTAATTTCCCGTCCATCATCAACAGTGTAATGTGTAAGTTGCCGCAATGCAAAATCCGGGGCTTCTGCCACATAAATATTCCTAAGTCCTTTTTGATTGATCGCTACAGCAATTTTTGAACCGTTCGATGCCGCAGTAAGCTCTGAAGGAAAAGGATAGGAGAGCGCGGACTCCAAAGAAAATGACTGGGCAAAACTGTTGTTTTGAATAATACAGGAAATAAATACAAATAGGGGTATGATAATACGAAGCATAAGAATATTTATTTTTTTTCGTGAGAAGTGAAATGACAAATGTGAGATTCTCATTTCTGTTGTTTCACGCTTTCCTTAACACTACCAATGCGGTAAAAAAAGCAGCCCTTTGCAGGGCTGGCTTTTTGCATAATAAGCTTTGCTATTATTAAATTGAGGTGTATTTATTTTAATGATTTTAGAACTTTAACGAACAAGTAAAAAAACCATTACTAAATAACATTATCTTTTGCAAATTAGTTTCATTCTTAAAAAAGAAAGAAGATCAATATATGACTTTGATCTGATAATCAAGATAGCAATTAGCATCAAAGGATACAACAGATAAATGAGGAATCTCAAATGGTTCATTGGCTATGTGTGTTGAAAAATTGGTAACATCAATAGAACCTTCTGAACCAGAAGAACCTTGAAAAATAAATCGAACATTGCAAGGTCCTGCGCAATTATTCAAATAAGAAAATGGGAAAACAGGATTATTAAAAGTTTTACTAGTAGTGCAATCCACGTATGATATTATAATTTTAGACACAGTGTATGAAGTTTGATTATAAAAGAAAAATGTTGGAGCACAAAACTTCTCGCTATGAGATTTTGATATTACATGGGATACTTTAATAGGTTCATTAGAAGAATGCCCATTGAATGTTAGTAAAGCAGGTATTAAAATGGTTATTAAATAAAATGTTTTCATAAATAAAATTTAAACTAAAATAAATATAATCTTTTATCATTATTTTTTATACATAATAGTTTACCATACTTTCAACTTTATCACTTTCTCAGTCCAAAAGTATCTCCTTGCATTCGCTACAACGGGCAAGTCGAAAGTTTAGAAATATCCCTATTAATTTCCTAAAAAATGCTTCATGAAAAGAAAGATTACATATCCCACCAAAGTCTTTCGTCCAGTCCTGAAATTTCCGGAACATTTGGTCCATTGCGGCTGATCTCAACAGAAGGATATGCAAGACGACGGATAAAATCAGGCAGTGCTGCATTTAACGGCATTTCAAACCCATCATAATCATAATCAAACCTGCGCATATCAACCCATGATTCAGTGTTAAGCATCATGACAATATACTTCTCTTTAAAAATCAACTTAAGTGTAATATTATCTTTGCCGACACTTACAACCGGATCGTTGATATAAGTTTGCTTATCTGCTGAGCTAACGCCTATTTTATCCATATTAGCGGCTATGCCAGCCAGGTAGGCATTATAAGCAGTTTCCTTATCGCCGGCTCTGAAGGCTGCTTCTGCCTCAATAAATTTCATTTCTGCATAAGTAACCAATTGTAATGGCGCTCCTCCTTTGGAATAAAATCCATCTAAAGAAAGATAGGATTCTTCATCATCGGTACCTGTACCAATTCTTCCCGCGCCATTGCGGGTACCTCTATAATCTCCAAATTTTGTTATGGTAGCAATAAGCGGCAATCTTGGGTCAAATACCCCATACGTTGTGCCATTCATCGCGTTTACAATATTAGTACTCAGCCACCCGTCAAGATTAAGGTTAGCATTATCCACTGCCACACTATTCCAGGGGCTTAATCCGTCAAATGCAGTTGCTGTTGCATCATCATTATTTGATTCATAAGCACTTTCCAAGGCAGATAATATGTCGGTGCTGTTATAGCTGCCTGTTTTTGATAGTTGATTTAAGAAGCGGGCCTTCATTGCATAAGCCGTTTTAAGCCATGCTGCAACATTACCTCCATGTATTACATCACTTGGTTTATCTATCTCCGCTAATGCATCGGTTCTTTCCAGGTTGGTAATGCCCTCTTCTACCAATTGCAAAGTAGTAGCGTGCAGCGTTTGCTGGTTGTCAAATGCAGGTGTAAGTTCATCTAACCCTTTTAAAGATTCGCTATAGGGCACATCGCCAAATGCGGTAATCAGCATGTTAAGATTATATGCCATCAAAAGTTTCCCAACACCTAAATGATAATACGCAGATGTTTTTTCAGCGAGCTTATTCATTTCTGAAATGTTCATCATGGTTGAATAAAAATTTCTCCACGTAGTAGAATAATCTACTTCATTATAAATATCTGCATCACTTCCTTGTGAACTTGATGACTGGTACTGCGTTAAATAAGAAACATTATATCCGAGACGATATTCATTCATTGCCGTTCCATAAGTTGCAGTCGCAAATAATGGATTAATAGGTGCTTCACTAACAAGATTGGGATTTTCAAATTTATCGTCAAGGTATTTTTCGCATGCGGAAAAACTTAATGCTAAAACCGCCAGTAATGCTATATTAAGTATCTTTTTCATTGTTTGTGGTTTTAGAAGTTAAGATTTAATGAAATAATAAAACTGCGTGTAGCAGGATAGGTGAATCCTGCAAAACCATCTACTACACTTCCCGAACTGAATGAGCTTGACTCAGGATCGAAAGTGCTGTATTTAGTATTGAGCCAAAGATTTGTTCCGGTAGCGGTGAGCGTAGCGCCTTCAATAAACCCGCTTTGCTTCATCAATGAGGATGGTAAAGTATACCCCAATGATAGCGTGCGTAACCTGATCCATGAAGCGTCTTCTATAAATGTTTCTGATGCACCACGATAATAGTTTCTATAATAGCCATTGCCATAGTCTACTCCATCGGGGCCTACACCCTGACCCAACCAAACAGCCTTTGTGTTTTTTGAACCATCAGCCAGCACCCCGTCAAAAACAATGACGTCGTTGCGGTTTTCTGATCCTTTCTGTAATGCAAAGGAAGCAAGGAAATTAGCAAATTGGTTATACCTGTAAACACCTTGTTGTGCGTCAAATAAAAAATATAAACTTAATCCTTTGTAACGAAGTGTGCTGCTAAGACTGCCTATCCATTTAGGTTGGGAGTTGGCAATGTATTGCTGTTTTGATGCAGGGTTTAATACAGGAAATCCATTTGAACCAATCACTATCGGACGGCTTCTGTCTAAAACGGTGGGGTCTTCTGTATCATTACCAAAATAGCGCTTATAGGTTCTGCCATACAGATCTCCTACAGGATGACCGGGAATATTTTTCTGCGTAACAGTTGCACTCAGATAGCCATAATGACTTGCCATGATCATTTCTGTAAGATCAGGATAGATTGACAATACTTTATTTCTGTTGGCTGTATAGTTTATTCTCAGATCCCAGCTAAAGTCTTTTGTTTGCACCGGTGTTCCTGATAAACTTATTTCAACCCCTTTATTTCTTATACTCCCTGAATTGAGGTAAATGCTTTCATACCCACTGGTTACCGGCACATTTACAGGAATAATCAGGTCTTTACTGGTATTGTTATAATAAGTGAAGTCAAGGCCAAATCTGTTTCTTAAAAATTTTAATTCAATGCCACCTTCATATGATGTGGTAAATTCGGGACGAAGATTTGCATCTCCTTTTGTATTATACAATGAAAAAGGTATAGCGCCATTTGTAAGTGGCAATTCAGGACTATACCCTTCCGATGTGGCATACGGTGGTGCATCTTTACCAATTTTTGCTACAGAGAAGCGAAACTTTCCATACGACCACCATTCAGGTAATTTAAAGTTTTCAGAAAAAACCCAACTTGCACTTACAGATGGATAAAAAAATGACCTGTTGGCTTTTGAAAGTGTAGATGTCCAGTCGTTTCTTGCGGTTATAGTCAGATACAGAAAATTATCCCAGCTTAAAGTCCAATCTCCAAACAAACCAATGATGCGATAGTCTTTCTGATAAAAGTTTGAAGTAACCCTTTTGGCGTTATTCAAATTATAAAATGTTGGTTCAACCAGCGTATCACCTTGTACATAAACGGAGCTTCTTCTTGACTCAAAAAGGTCGTGGCCGATTTTAAAAGAAGACTGCAAATGCTCTCCGATATCGTTTTTAAAATTGAGCATTAATGTAGAATTAATAATTCTGTTATTAATCCCATAAGTCATAATAGTTCCAAAACCAAAATCAGAAGTGGGATAAATTTCATCAACAAAACCAAACTTTCCAGGTGTAGTTTGTTTTCTGTTATCATTATAAATATCTATCCCCAGTCTATAGTTAATATCCAACCATTTAACCGGTGAGTAAGTAAAGTTTGCATTGGAAATAACCCGATCTACATCATCTACATATTTTTTACCATACAAAAGATAAATGGGATTATCGATGTCTGCACCAACAATGGTTTTTTGAGTACCGTCTGGTTTAATATAATCCCAAATATCCCAACGGGGGGCATAGTAGGTGAGTACTTCATTATAGCGATCTGAGTTGCCGCGTCGTCCACCAGATTTTATATAATTTACTGACATTCCCATTCTGAATTTTTCGGAAAATTTTAATTCTCCTCCTACTTTGGCAGAGTAATTTTTATAATCAGTAAAAGGCATAATACCTTCCTGGTTAAAATGAGAGAAAGCTGCGTTAAGTATTACTTTTTCTGTTCCCCCGGTTAAGGTTAAAGTATTACGGAAAGAGTTTCCTGTTTTATAACCATGTTTAAAATTATTAAACAATTCATCAGGATGTGTTGGGTCAATAGCTTTTGCTTCTTCAACTGTTGGCCCGTAAGCAGACCAAAAACTATTAGGGTCATATTCACCAAACCATCCTTGAGTATATTTTTTTTGTGTGTCGGGATATTTGTTAATCTCATCTACACTGTAGGTAGAAGTATAACCAGCTCTTAACTTACCTGCCTTTCCGGATTTAGTAGTTATAATGATGGCTCCCGTTGAAGCACGCAAGCCATATAAGGCTGTTGCCGCCCCGCCTTTTAATATATTGATGCTTTCAATATCATCAGGATTTATATCGGCAGCCCTGTTGCTCATTCCCAAGAGGCTGCTGCCATCGGCAACATCCGTTGAGTTATCAATAGGTACGCCATCAATAACAAATAATGGTTGAAAATCCCTGTTTGCATCAAGTGAGTTAATACCACGCAATATAATTTTCGCGCCCTGTCCCGGAGCGCCACCACCGGAATTGATCTGTAAGCCTGCCGCCTGACCCTGTAAAGCATTAACCACATTAACCTGCTTGCTTGCAGAAAGCGCTTCGCTGCTCACCTCCTGGGCAGCATAACCTAAGGAGCGTTTTTCCTTTTTAATACCGAGCGCGGTAACTGTTACTTCTGTAAGGTTGCTTTTATCTTCCAGCATCAGCACATCTGCTGTTGCTATGGCATTATCTGCTACGGTAACATTCTGGGTGATCGTTCCAAAACCAACCGCAGATATCTGCAGCTTATAACTGCCGGCTTTAACACCGCTAATAATAAATTCGCCATTGTCGTTGGCTACAGAAACTTTTTGCGTTCCAAGCAACATTACAGTTGCGTTAGGAACAGGCTCACCGGCGGTCGTAGTTACACGTCCTTTTATTCCTCCGTCGGCCTGTATTATATTTAAATCCTGCATGCCGGAATATGTTGCGGTAATTTTGTTTTTTTTAATAATGATATTGGAGTTTACTACTTCATATTGTAAATCTGTATTTTCAAGAATACCGGATAATACTTTATCGAGCCCTGTATGAGCAGCGCTATAGCTGATGCCGTTGTATGTGCTTACATCGCTGGTTTTGTAAGAAAAGGATAAATGGCTTAACGCTTCAATCTTTCTGATGGCTGTTTTCAGCGATACATTTTTAAGCTCTACTGAAATTTTGATATTACTCAAATCCTGCCCGGAAGTATTTCCGGCAACCAGGACCCCATTGATAGTCAACATCAAAATCATTAAACATGCTCTCATAAGAATCACTTTCATTTTTACTTCCCCGGCAGACGGAAAAAGGAAGCGAAATTTTTGAATACATAGAGAAAGTACACTATGCTTCTTCCAATTAAAACCCATAGTTTTGGATGGTTTAAAAATTCTGAAATAAGATTTACTTTAAACTCCGGGCCGTAACAGGTGCGAACTGTTGCGGTCCTTATTTTTTATGGTGGTGACATTATGTTTTACTATTTTATATAATAAATATTATTCTCCTTAATAAGTTTGGTATCAGTAAGCCTGCACAATATTTCCAATGCTTTTTCAAGCCCTGTTTCTTTATCAAATGAAGTAGAAACCCTAAGGTCTCTTATCGTATCGTTCTTAACCTGTATTTTGCTGTTAAATACTCTTTCCAGGTCCTTAGTAATATCTTCTACCGTATAATCATCATATACCAGCTTACCCTGCTGCCATGCTGAAACTTCTATTTCATCCAGTTTTTTTTCTTTTACAGTACTGTCGTTTACAGCAATACTAACCTGCTCCCCAATGCCCAGCATAGCTACGGGCTTATCAACATATTTAACCTGAACCTTTCCCCGTTTAACCGATACCGTTATCTTATCCATATCGGGATAGGCTTTAATATTGAAGGCCGTTCCCAATACCACCGTGCTCACTTTGCCTGTGTATATGATAAATGGTATTTTATCCGCATGCTTCACATCAAAAAAAGCTTCACCGGTCAGCAGCACCTCCCTTTTATCATTGCCGAACTTTTCCGGGAATTCCAGTTCGCTGGCTGCATTCAACCACACTTCTGTACTATCCGGTAGCAAAAGATGCCTGTATTGTGATTTTTCTGTTGCCTGTTTAATGCTCGCTCTTACTATTTCCCCGGTACGATTTTTAGCATTACCGCCATTATTTACCCACAACATAAACGCCATAATACATGTGCAGGCTGCCGCGCTGTACCATATCAATTTCCGGCTACCGCGTTTCCGTTGCCGGGGTAATTGCAACGGGTCATTCAAAAGCGCTTCTATCTCACCACTGCGGTTAACAAATACATTTGCTTTTTCCGGATCTGTATTCGCTGTTTCATGCACTGCGAGTGTTGCATCTAACAGGGCACGGATTTCATTATCTGACTCCGCCATCTTAATAAATGCGAATATTTCTTCAAATTCCTCTTTTGAGCAGGTATTATTCAAAAATTTTTTAAATAAATATTGTATCCGTTCCTGCATTGTAACTGACTTAAATATGAGCGGGCAATCTTATATAATAAAATATGACGAAGCAACGAGGCGATGTTCCTAATCAGGCTGGAATTTTTTTTAATAATAATTTTACCTGAAAAGGTAAAGCAATATCAATCCCATGCTGCCTGATACAAATTGCTGTATAGAACGTAACGCAAGGGATAAATGATTTTTTACAGTATGCTTTGATATAGCTAATTTATCGGCAATTTGCTGGTAATTCAACCCTTTGTCCCGGTTAAGCGTGTATATTAATTTTCGCTGGGGAGGAAGCAGATTTACAGCCTGGTCAATAATGAGCCTGCAATACTTTCCATCTACCTGCTCTTCTGTATCGGAAGTTGCAGCATGCATAGCTTCCCATAGTTTATGCTTCAGCTTATTATCTGCAGCGGTTTTACGCAAAAAATCTATTAATTCATTTTTGGTAACACGATACAACCATGCTTCTATATTATGAATAGCGGAAAGCTGTGTTCTGTATTCCCATAATTTCAGAAATACGTTTTGTACAATATCGCCTGCTGTTTGTGGAGACTTCACTACTTTGAGCGCCATCCGGTACAATTTTACCCGATATTGATTGCAGATGCACCCAATAGCTACATTGTATTGTTCATCATTTCCCGAAATTGGTATGTCAGGGAAATTTTCTGTCATGTGGAATAAAGCAGTTGTTTATGCTTTAAAATTAGGGAAAATCAAGAATAAAAGAAGAGGTGTTGAAATTTTTTTAAGCAAGTGCAGCGAATCAATAGATATTTTATACCCTGATATGTTTGAGGTTTGAAAATTTCCGAACCGGTTAAGCTATAAAATTTTCTCCAGCAATGCTATATATAATTGTATGCCCTGTTCTATTTCTTCAACAAAAAGAAATTCATCCGCGGTATGACTTCTCGCGGAGTCACCCGGGCCAATTTTAAGAGCGCTAAACGGGATGAGCGCTTTATCGGAAGTAGTGGGTGAGCCGTAATATGTTCTTCCCAAATCAAGCCCGGCTTTTACTACAGGGTGATCAAGCGATATGGAAGAAGACCGCATTCTTACACTTCTCGGTTGTGCATCACAGTTAGTATTGGCGTTAATGATATCAAGTATTTCTTCAAATGTATATAATTCATTTACCCTGATGTCAATCACAAATGAACAGTGGGAGGGAACTACATTGTGCGCTTTGTTTTCCGTATTGATAACAGTAACACTCATCTTAACCGGGCCCAAAAGGTCAGACACTTTCGGAAACCGGTATGTACTGAACCACTCAATATCTTTTATAGCTTTATAAATAGCGTTCTCGCCCTCATTCCTTGCCGCATGACCTGCTTTGCCCGTGGCTACACAATCAAGCACCAGCAATCCTTTTTCCGCAACAGCCATCTGCATCTGGGTTGGTTCACCCACGATAGCAAAAGCCCAGTTTCTTCCCTCAGGATTAAAAGCCGGTGTTTGAAATAATAGTTCAACACCATTCCTGCCTGATATTTCTTCTTCTGCACTGGCTGCAAATACGAGATTATACTTCAGGCCTGACTGGTCATAATAATATAGAAAGGTTGCAGCCAGCGATACCAGGCATCCGCCGGCATCATTGCTTCCCAATCCGTATAGCTTGCCGTCTTTTTCAATCGGGGCGAAAGGATCAATCGTATATCCCTGGTTTGGCTTTACCGTATCGTGGTGAGAGTTGAGTAAAATGGTGGGTTTGCTTTCATCAAAAAACCTATTGGAGGCATATATATTATTGCCGATGCGGAAATGCGGAATACCTTTCTCCGCAAAAAAGTGGCAGAGTATATCCGCAGTTTTATCTTCTTCTTTGCTGAAAGAGGGTGTTGCAATCAACGCTTTTAATAAGCTGACAGCACCTTCATATAATATGGCTGTTGTATTACTCATTTATTATAGTTGTTCCTGAAGAACCATTAATTAAACCGGGCAGTGCCTCTGCTTTTCCGATGATGACTTTTTTTACACCGCTGTTAAGCGCGGCAAATGCATTGTCAAGCTTGGGTATCATGCCGGCAAAAATTTTTTGCTCAGCTTTTAATTGCGCATAATACGCAGGATTTATTTTACAGATAACAGTATCATCATCATCCGCATCAAGCAGCACGCCACTCTTTTCAAATGAATAGATCAATGAAACATCATAATGTTTGGATAATGCTTTAGCGGTTTCCTGGGCAATGGTATCGGCGTTCGTATTGAGCAGTTGCCCCTTTTTATCGTGCGTGATCGGCGCTAACACAATATTTATATTTTGTTGCAGCAGCCCGTGAAGGAAATCTGCATTCACAGCATCCACATCTCCTGCAAAACCATAATTTATATTATTCTTGCTAATTCTTTTATGAGCAAGTATTGCGTTGCCATCGGCGCCGCTTAATCCGATAGCATTGCAACCATTTGCCTGCAATTGCGCTACAATATTTTTATTAATATACCCGGCATACACCATTGTTACGATCTTCAGTGTCTCTGCGTCTGTAATTCTCCGGCCATCTACCATTTGCTGCTCAACGCCCATTTTTTCGGCAAGGCGGGTGGCAAGTTTGCCGCCACCATGTATCAACACAAGCTGGTTTGATAAAGTAATATGGGCAAATAATTGAAGAAAAGCTTTCAGCTTTTCTTCATCGTCAATGATATTTCCACCAATCTTTACAACAAAAACTTTATCCATTATTTTGTTTTCAGAATTTCAGAGAGTATAGTTTGTGCAGCCCAAACCCTGTTTGATGCTTGTTGTGTAATGATGCTGTTGCTTCCATCTAATATTTCATCGCTCAACTCCACATTTCTTCTCACCGGTAAGCAATGCATAACCTTTGCATTATTCGTTAATTTTAATTTTTCGTTAGTGAGCATCCACTCCGGATCGTTACAATATATTTTACCGTAATCATTATAAGTGCTCCAGTTTTTCACGTACACGAAATCCGCATCTTTCAGCGCTTCTTCCTGGTTGTGGGTAATGGTAGCGCCTTTTGTAAATTGTTCATCCAGTTCATAATCTTCAGGATGGGTTATTACAAATTCTGCTTCACCCCATGCATTTACCCACTGTGAAAAGCTATTGGAAACACATTGCGGCAATGCCTTTACGTGCGGCGCCCAGGTGAGAACGATTTTGGGTTTATGGTTTGTAGTTTGCGGTTTGCGGTTTTGCAGCACTTCTGTTATGGTAATGATATCTGTAAAACTCTGCAATGGATGTAATGTGGAGCTTTCAAGACTTACCACCGGTATGTCTGAATATTTAATAAACTGCTTTATATACAGTTCACTGTAATCGTCTTCACGGTTTTGCAACGACGGAAATGTACGGATGCAAAGTATATCAAAATACTTTCCCATAATCGGAGCTGCATCTTTTACATGTTCCACCTTATTACCGCTCATGATGGCCTCATCCTCAAACTCCAGTGCCCAGCCCTCACTGCCTACATTAAATACTATCGGCTCCATGCCCAGGTTTTGTGCCGCTATCTGTGTGCTCAGGCGTGTGCGCATACTTGGGTTAAGAAATAATAATCCAATGCGTTTGTTTGTGCCAAGTGATTTATCCTTAAATGGATTTGCTTTATACTCCAACGCTTTTTTTACAAAAGCATTAATGTCGCTAACATCACGGGCGGAAATAAACTGTTTCAATGTAGTTGATTTTAAAGTGATAAGTGGTAGATGGTAAGTGATAAGCTTTATTCACTATTCACTATTGCTCATTCACTTCCTCATACCGTTTCCAACACTCCAATCTCTTCTTTCAATGCCTCAATAAAATCTTCAGCATCCCTTCTCTTCAATGCAAGTGAAGGTAATAACCGGATAACATTTGGTTTAGCTTCACCGGTAAATATTTTCTGATTGATCAATAAATTCTTTTTAAGATCTTTTAGTTCTTCCGGCACATCAAATCCAATCATCAACCCCCGGCCTCTTACATTCTGTATCTGTGGTATTTCGCTTAATGCTTCTTTCAAATATTTGCCAACCATCACCGCATTGCCTAATAATTTTTCTGACTCCAATACTTCCAGAACTGCAATAGCCGCGGCACATGCAAGATGGTTACCGCCGAAGGTAGTGCCTAACTGGAAATGCTTTGGCTTGATATGCGGCGCGATAATAAGTCCTGCAACCGGAAAACCATTGCCCATACCTTTCGCCATCGTATATATATCTGCTTTAACGCCTGCAAAATCATGACTGAAAAATTTACCTGTTCTGCCATAACCACATTGCACGCTGTCTGCTATATATACTGCGCCGTATTTATCACACAAGCTCCTGATCTTTTTCAGAAAATCTTCGCTGGCTACATTAATGCCGCCAACGCCCTGTATACCTTCGATAATAACAGAAGAAATTTTGTCACCATGCTTTGCAAAATAATCTTCTAATGCCTGTTCATCATTAAAGGGAAGAAAGACCACATTATCCGTTTCATTAACCGGCGCTATATAGTTTTTGTTGTCTGTTGCAGATACGGCTAAAGATGTTCTGCCATGAAATGCTTTGCTGAAGGCAACTACTTTTTTTCTTCCGTTATGAAAAGAAGCCAGTTTCAACGCGTTTTCATTTGCTTCAGCGCCGCTATTGCATAAAAACAACTGGTAATCTTCTTTGCCCGATAGTTTGCCAAGCCTTGTTGCCAGCTCTTCCTGCAAAGGAATTTTTATGGAATTGCTGTAGAAGGCTATTTTCTTTAACTGATCTTCGATCCGCTGCACCCAGTGCGGGTGTGTATGGCCGATAGATATTACCGCGTGACCACCATAGAGGTCAAGGTATTGTTCTCCTTTATCATCCCACACATAAGAGCCTTTTGCTTTTACAATGGAGATATTGTTGATGGGATATACGTCGAATAAGTTCATGGTATGTTTGAGTTATTTAGTTTGTGATAAAGGTTCATTCTTAATTTTCTTAATGCCTTAATGGTTCATATTTTTAAAACATTAAGGAGTTAAGAGTAGTTAAGGTATAAGGTCGGGGGTGTAATAAAAAACGTATTCATCGTCGTATGAATTTTATAAAGGAAATCAGCATTGCTCTTGTTTCATTTAATGATCCTGAAGCATTATCAGGAAAGTGTGCAAAACCTTCTGCCTTTCTCAGAATCCCGCCGCTTTCAGCCTCAGTCCAGCCGTTTCAGCAAGCCCAAACATCAGGTTCATATTCTGTACCGCCTGGCCGCTTGCGCCTTTTAATAAATTGTCAGCTATGGAATGTACTACCAGCTTGCTGCCTACTTTCTCTAACTGAATAATGGCTTTATTGGTGTTTACTACCTGTTTTAAAAATATAGGCTGATCACTTACAAAGGTGAAAGCCGCGTTTTTATAAAAATCTTTGTACAGTATTTTGAGCTCTTCAGCGCTCAGATTGCAATGCACGGTAGAGCTGATAAAAATCCCTCTTGTAAAATCACCACGCCAGGGCACAAAATTCAAATCAATCGTTCCTTTGGATTGTAATTGCATTAATGACTCGCCTATTTCGCCAAGATGCTGATGCGTTAATGTTTTATATGCCTGTATATTATTGGCACGCCAGCTAAAATGCGAAGTAGCAGAAAGACTTTGGCCTGCGCCGGTACTGCCGGTTATACCTGTGGTATATATTTCTTCCAGCAACCCTGCTTTTGCCAGCGGCAGTAAGCCCAATTGTATGGTTGTGGCAAAGCAGCCGGGGTTGGCAATATGCTGCGCGGTTTTTATTTCCGCTTTATTCAGTTCGGGCAAACCATATACAAACTTACGGTTACCAATAACCGATTGTTTGCTGAGGCGGAAATCATTGGCAAGATCAATGATCTTTATATTATCCGCTATGGTATTTCCCTCCAGGAATTTTTTTGATTCACCGTGCCCGAGGCAAAGAAACACTACATCAACGCCGCCGCCTAATGCGGAAAGATCATCAGAAAAAAACAGCTCGGTATCTCCCAGTAAATCCTGGTGAATAGCCGAAACCGGTTTGCCTGCATTGCTGCGGCTGTTTATAAAAACAATATCCGCGGCAGGGTGGTTAATGAGCAACCTTATCAGTTCGCCGCCCGTATATCCTGCTCCGCCTATTATTCCAACTTTAATTTTTTGCATGTCAAATGATATTATACCTGTCGTTGTTAGTAGAAGGCTGGGAGCTTAGTAAAAATTCAAGAGGCTCCGCAGCATAATTGCAAACCCGGTGTATAATGCCGGGTAAAATATGAAATCCTTCTCCTCGTCGGACAGTATATATTTTATTATCCGCCTCAAAAGTGGCTGTGCCGCTGAGTATGTAAAAAAACTGCTGCGCTTTTTTATGATAATGAAGCGCTTCTGAGGCCAAAGGTGGCATTTTTTCCTGTTTTACAGAAAGTGTTTCTGCATCAACAAGTATCCATCCATCACATGAATTTCCCCATTGGTAATGAGCAAGCGGCTGATATTTACTTACCGTCTGCATCCTGCTTTACCAGTTGATAGATGGATGTCTGATTACCGAATATTTTGCTGAATCCTCTCACATCATCCCCGGTAAAACCGGTATTCATCTCACCATATTTACCAAACCTGCTGTTCATTAAATCGTATGGAGACTCAATGCCAATAACCTGGAAACGGTAAGGTTGCAGTTGCACAAACACATCCCCTGTTACGTTTTGCTGTGAGTTGCTGAGGTATGCTTCTATATCGCGCATTACAGGATCGAGTATCTGCCCTTCATGCAACCAGTTGCCGTAAAACTGTGCAAGCTGATCTTTCCAGTTCAGCTGCCATTTGGAAAGCACATGTTTTTCCAATGCATGATGCGCTTTAAGAATTACCATCGGCGCGGCAGCTTCAAAACCAACACGTCCTTTAATGCCAATAATGGTATCGCCTACATGTATATCGCGGCCAATCCCGTAGGGCCCGGCTATAGATTGTAAATATTGTATGGCTTCCGTTGGATGAGCAAAAGTTTTACCGTCAATACCTTTTAATTCACCTTTCACAAAACTCAGCTTCACTTCGCGGCTATCCGTAGCTGTTACCTGTGTGGGCCAGGCTTCTTCAGGCAACAGGCCTTTTGAAGATAATGTTTCTTTACCACCCACGCTGGTTCCCCATAAGCCTTTGTTGATGGAGTATACCGCTTTCCCAAAATTCATCTGCACACCTTTGTTCTTCAGGTATTCAATTTCCTGTTCACGGCTCAGTTTCAAATCACGTATCGGCGTAATGATCTCAACACCGGGTATTATAATATGAAATATCATATCAAACCTCACCTGGTCGTTACCCGCTCCGGTACTGCCATGCGCAACGGCATCAGCATTGAGTTTTTTAACATGCTCTGCAATATGCAAGGCCTGGCTTAATCTTTCAGCACTTACGCTTAATGGATAAGTATTATTTTTTAATACATTTCCGTAAACCAGGTATTTAATAATGCTGTCGTAGTAAGATTTTACAGCATTTACGGTAGTATGGGTCTTTACACCTAAGGTATAAGCGTGTTCTTCAATTTTCTTTAATTCATCGTCGCTGAAACCTCCGGTGTTTACAATAACGGAATGCACTTCATATCCTTTGTCTTCGCTCAGGTATTTTACGCAATAGGAAGTGTCAAGTCCGCCACTAAAGCCAAGAACTATTTTTTTCATTGTTGTGTAGTTGGTTTATAACGTGTAATGGAAAAATCCAATTCACTACAGGTTAAAAAAGTAATGCAGCACTGCTTTCATGTTTTTCCTGGGAGCTTTTTCCTCTTTATCCTTTTTCAGGAAAGGTTGAAGCAACTTCCATTTTTTTATACGCATAAAGCGTTCGTATAATTTGGAGTGCTGCTGAAAGTTTTCTTTGGTTTCTTCAGGCTCGTAATGATCTTTGGGATCATACAACATCGCTGTGCAAAAGCAATTCTTTCTTTCCTTGCTCATCAGTATATCATAATTCACACAGCTTTTACATCCGGCCCAAAAGGCTTCATCCTGTGTAAGCTCTGAATAGGTTACGGGTTCGTATCCTAACTCTGAGTTGATCTTCATTACCGCAAGCCCTGTAGTAAGCCCGAATATTTTTGATTCAGGATACAATTTCCTGCTCAGCTCAAATATTTTTCTTTTAATACCGCGTGCCAGTCCGCCTTTCCGGAAGGCAGGCGCTACGATCAATCCTGAATTTGCCACATATTCACCATGGCTCCATGTTTCTATGTAGCAAAATCCGGCCCAAATGCCATCGTGGCTAAAAGCGATTACAGACTTGCCTTCCCTCATTTTCTGCTGTATATATTCGGGGCTTCTTTTAGCTATACCCGTTCCGCGGGCTTTGGCTGAAGAAGCCATTTCATCACAAATTATTTGTGCAAAGTCGAGGTGACTTTCATTGGCAACGAGTATCTTAAATTGTTCCTGGGTTTTCATTCTTTTAATACTGATAAACTGAATAGATAGTACGTAAACTGGTTACTTTCCCGGTAAGGCTGAAACAGTGCCAGCTTCCGGCGTTATCTGTGATAACGATAAAGTTCTGGATTGGGTATCAACGTCGTACCCTGAAGGGGATTGGTGGACAGAAAAAAACTGCTCCAGGCAGAACAGGAAAAACCCCACGCAATGTAGCGGCGTTTTGTGCCGCATCAGCGATTACTGTGGTGAGATTTTTTTGCATTTCAGTATGTCTATACTTTGATTAAAAATTTTGACGATGCAAAGAAAATACTTTTTTCAGTTGCAGGGGACTTTTTTATGTGAAATTTTAATAATCAAATGTAAAATTATACCCTTAAAGGCACGCTGTGTACGGCAGCGCTCATTTCCATGATAAGGGAGGCGTCTTTTTCGATGGCATTGCCTACTACGATCAGGTCGGCACCGGCTTTGCAGTTGCGGTACGCTTTTTCAGGATCAGCTATGCCGCCGCCTATCACCAGCGGAACATCTATAACGCCCGCTACTTTGGAGATCATGCTTTCTGTAATGCTTTTTTGCGCTCCGCTGCCGGCATCCATATAAATCAGTTTCATGCCCAGCATTTCGCCGGCCATAGCCGTGCACATGGCTATTTCATTTTTGTTGGAAGGTATGGGCGTGGCATTGCTTATATAGGATACGGTTGTTGGCGCGCCACCGTCAATTACCATATAACCGGTGGAAATAATTTCAAGACCACTCTTTCGTACCGCCGGCGCGGAAATAACATGCTGGCCTATCAATAATTCGGGATTTCGCCCGGAGATAAGCGAAAGATATAAAAGCGCATCTGCATGCGGTGTTATTTGAGAGGAGGTACCCGGGAAAAGGATCACAGGAATATTGCTCTGCTGTTTGATCTGCATTACCACTTCATCCAGGTGATTGCTGATAACAAGGCTGCCGCCTACCAGTAAATAATCAACTTCCGCCAGGGCGGTAAGCTCCGCCAATTCACTGATTTTCGCGTCATCTACCTTATCGGGGTCAATGAGTACCGCAAAGGACTTTTTCCCGGCTTTCTTTTTTTCTGTTATGGATTGATAAATGCGGTTGCTCATCATGCATACTGGTATTGTTCCGTATTTGCAAAAATGCAAAAAAATTCATTACCCGCCCTGAAGGACAGGGCAATTCAAGTAGGTTCTGTCAAAATATTTTAATTATCCGGGGAGCAATTCAGGGTATTATATATGTTCAGCTTCAATTGCCCCGCCCTTCAGGGCGGAATTAGTAAATGCAACAATACCCTTCGGAAAACTACTCAAGGGCTTCTACTATTTATAAAAAAACTCCTTAAAATCCAAGTTTTTTTATCATCATAATGTGTAAAAAACAGCTAATACAATGCCGTATTGCATATGCGGCACTTATCCACAGACTGTTAATATTTACAGGTTTGATAACACAATTAAGCCTGATATTTTCGCTTTCTTATCATTTGATAATACAAGTTTAACCCGATTAATTCCGGCTACATTATGAACAGCGAAAAACAAAGCAAAGGACTGAGGTATAAACGTTTCTTTACCCGTGAAGGAGCAGATGTATTTGACCAGTTTGAATATGACTACCGTACTTCGGTTATTCGCAATCCAAATGGTGAGATAGTGTTTGAGATGAAGAACGTGGAAGTGCCTAAGCAATGGAGCCAGATAGCTACCGATATTCTCGCACAAAAATACTTCCGTAAAGCAGGTGTTCCTCAGCCGGATGGTTCATCAGGACGTGAAACTTCCGCAAAACAGGTAGCACACCGCATGGCCAATTGCTGGAAGGTTTGGGGCGAAAAGAACAGCTACTTTGCGTCTGCGGAAGATGCCAAAATATTTTACGAGGAGTTAGTATACTGTATTCTTAACCAGGCTTGCGTGCCCAACAGCCCGCAGTGGTTCAATACAGGTTTATATGAAAGCTATGGTATCAAAGGTAAGCCGCAGGGACATTATTATGTTGATGCGGTTGACGGACAATTAAAAAAATCTACTTCAGCTTATGAACGCCCCCAGCCTCATGCATGTTTTATATTGAGTGTGGAAGATGACCTGGTGAATGATGGCGGTATAATGGATCTGTGGGTTCGCGAAGCACGCATTTTCAAATATGGGAGCGGTGTAGGTACCAACTATTCCAATATCCGTGGTGAAAATGAAAAATTAAGCGGTGGTGGAACTTCCTCCGGATTAATGAGCTTTTTGAAGATTGGCGACAGGGCTGCAGGCGCTATAAAAAGCGGCGGCACTACCAGGCGGGCGGCTAAAATGGTTTGTCTCGACCTTGACCACCCGGAAGTAATGGAGTTTATTAACTGGAAGGTAGAAGAGGAAAATAAGGTAGCTGCGCTGATAGCTGCCGGCTATGCATCTGATTATGAGGGAGAAGCATATAAAACAGTAAGCGGGCAAAACTCAAATAATTCAATACGTATTCCAAACGATTTTTTTGAAAAACTACAGCATAATGAAGACTGGGAATTAAAAGCCCGTACTGATGGCAGGATAATGAAAAAAATACCTGCCACCGCAGTATGGAATCAGATTGCATATGCAGCCTGGCGTTGTGCAGACCCGGGTACCCAATACGATACCACAATAAATGAATGGCATACCAGCCCCAAAGGTGGTCGTATCCGGGCCTCCAACCCTTGCAGCGAATACATGTTTTTGGATAATACTGCATGTAACCTCGCTTCTGTAAATCTTCGTAAGTTCTTTAATGAAGCAACCAACCAGTTTGATGTAGAAGGTTTTGAATACACCGTTCGTTTATGGACCACGGTATTGGAGATATCTGTGCTGATGGCGCAATTTCCTTCAAAAGAAGTAGCACAGCTATCATACGATTATCGTACGTTGGGGCTTGGTTATGCAAACCTCGGCTCAATGCTGATGGTAAGCGGGATTCCTTATGATAGTGAAGAAGCCCGCGGTATTGCTGGTGCTATTACCGCTATCATGACAGGTATAGCTTATAAAACTTCTGCTGAAATAGCGGCACATCTCGGCGCTTTTGCAAAATATGAAGAGAACAAAGAAGATATGCTGAGGGTGATGCGCAATCACCGCCTGGCAGCTTATGATGCCGACGAATATGAGCAACTCAGCATTAAACCGCAGGGAATACATGCAAAATACTGTCCTGACTATTTATTGAAAGCAGCCTGCAAGGCCTGGGACGACGCGGTTGAGCTTGGTGAAAAACATGGTTACCGCAATGCGCAAACAACTGTTATCGCGCCAACAGGTACTATTGGTTTGGTAATGGATTGCGATACAACCGGTGTAGAACCTGATTTCGCGCTGGTAAAGTTCAAAAAACTCAGTGGTGGCGGTTATTTTAAGATCATCAACCAATCTGTGCCGCAGGCGCTTAAAAATCTTGGGTATAGTGAAAAGGAAAGAGACGCCATTATCAAATACGCGGTGGGTTCAGCAGCTTTTGCCGGAGCGCCATTTATTAATCCGCAAACATTGAGCGAAAAAGGATTTATAGCAGAAGAAATTAAAAAGCTGGATGCGGCGCTTGCTTCAGCATTTGAGATCGGTTTTGTATTCAACAAGTTTACTTTAGGTGAACCCTGTCTCGAAAGGCTCGGCTTTACACCCGAACAGTACAACGACTGGAATTTTAACCTGCTTGAAGCGCTTGGTTTTACTCCTGAAGAAATTGAAGCGGCAAATGATTATATATGCGGCACCATGACCATTGAGGGCGCACCATATTTAAAGAAAGAACATTACGCTGTTTTTGATTGCGCCAATAAATGTGGTAAGAAGGGTGAAAGATATATTCATGCACACGGACATATCCGCATGATGGGCGCGGCACAGCCATTTATCAGCGGGGCTATTTCAAAAACCATCAACCTGCCCAACGAAGCAACCGTTGAAGAAATAGCAGACAGCTATATGCTTAGCTGGAAGCTTGGGTTAAAAGCCTGTGCACTATATCGTGATGGCTCAAAACTGAGCCAGCCACTCAGCAATAAAAGCGACAGTAAAAAATCAAAAGATAAAGCTGAAGTAAAAGAAGAAGCAGCCGCGCAGGAAAGCCCGTTGATTGATATGGGTAAGCTTACAGTGGAAGAATTGCTGGATGAACTGCATAAGCGTATGCAGGCATCTACAGATACCAAGCTTAAGCGCCAGCTTTCAAGGATCGTGGAAAGAAAAACCCTGCCGCTTAAACGTCGCGGCTTTACACAAAAAGCCAAGATAAACGGGCAGGCGCTGTTTTTGCGCACCGGTGAATATGGTGATGGCACATTGGGTGAAATATTTATTGACCTGGCAAAAGAAGGCTCAACACTCAGAAGTTTAATGAACTGTTTTGCTATATCTATTTCTGTAGGCCTGCAATATGGCGTGCCGTTGGAAGAGTTTGTAGAGAAGTTTGTATTCACCAAGTTTGAGCCGGCGGGAATGGTAGATCACCCGAATATCAAGTCTACCACATCCATAGTGGATTTTGTATTCCGCTGCCTTGCATATGAATACCTGGGAAGAACAGACCTTGTGCATGTGTTGGATAAACCGGAGATAGGAAATTTGGGCACTGATGATTGGGATGATGTGCCAACCGGTTTGGAATATGCGCCCAAGCCTGAGCTAAGCGATGTAAGAGTGGTAGGCTCTGTGCAACCCGGTAAAGCCCAGCGGGCTTCAGCCAACGCCGTGAGCGAGCATATGAAGAGTATGCAGAGCGACGCGCCGGCATGTAATACCTGCGGGCATATAACAGTAAGAAGCGGTACGTGCTATAAATGCTTAAACTGCGGCAACAGTATGGGCTGCAGTTAAGCTTCATCATATTTTCAATTAGGACGGTTAGGAATATAAACCTACATTAATCCGTCCCGATTCTTCGGGATGGATTTTTTTGTTTTGGTAATGGCAATTTCCCTTTGTTCGTTTTGACGCAGTTGAATATATGTAGGAGATAAATATAATTGCTGATATTGTTTTATTTGCAGTAAACTTTCTGAAATGTTACGATTAGCATTTATCCTATCTGTGTTTACCTCTATTACCATACTTGGCTCATGTCAGGTCAGGAAAGATAAGAGCCAAAATGCAAGATATTTGTTGTCAAGGATTGACAGTATTAATATAGACATTGATACATACGGGGACCCATTCGATAATTACAATCAGAAACTAATAAAAGAATTTACTGAAAATGATCGCATTCCTCTTCAGAAACAAAAAATTGACTCCTTCAATATATTATATAGAAACTATATGAAGGCGATCAACCGGGGACTTCATAAGCTGTATACATTTCAAGAAATTGATACAACCATAAAGGTAGTGGCTGCAAATATGACTTTTTTGCAGCATCAAAGAAAACTTTGGAATAAAATGGGTTCTGAATACTTGAAGATGTATAGCACAGGCTGGTATAATCTTAGTATTGAAGAGCAAAATGCTTTTGTTGAATTTATTAATGAACTAAAGGAAGATCAGTCTTTATCTCATCAATTAGGCGATAGTGTTAATCATATCAGCCGGGAACTCGGAAAAAAATATGGATTTGAATATGTGCCGGAACCCGGCAAATAAGTTGCCAATGGGGTTTCCAACCTTTGAAAGGTTGGAAACCCTGCTATCGTAAAGTCTTAAAATCTATACCCAATCGAAAGACCGCCCTGCACTGTTTTTAAAGAGCTTGTTTCATCGCTTACACCATCGTACGACATATCAACATCCAGCAAACCCAATTGCCCGTTGAGGTGGATATACAGGTTTTTAGAAAATTCGTAACCTATAAGAATATTAGCTCCAAAATCAAAAGGTTTGGTATAGGGTACTGTCCGGTTGTTTCCACCCCAGGAAGAGTCGGTGCTGGAAAAGTCATTTAAAAATTTCAGCTTTCCTTTAACGCTCATGCCATTAGCCTCGGCTTTCCAGCGGCCACCAAGTCCATAAGCAATATACGGGCCTGCTCCTAAAAGCATTTTACCATTTCCAACCTTTGGTTTAAAAATAAAGTTTACCGGTAATTCAATGTAATAACTGGTGAATTTAATTTTGTCAACACCATACAGATATTGAGCGCCTCCATCCTTATCTATCGTAAATCCTTTGCTGGTAAACAGTAATGCAGGCTGTAAAGAAAATTTATCTGATAGCGCCAGATCTGCAGTTCCTCCCAGGTGAAACCCCGGGCGTAATTTCACTTTAGTATAACCAGTTTCATCCTTTAATAACATTGCAGACAAATTGCCACCGGCTTTTATACCCCACTGCACCTGTGCCGAAATTTCATGAGTAATAGCAATATAGACTAATAGTAAGGCCGCAATTTTCAGTTTCATGTTTTCCAGTTTAAATTTTTATATTATGAGGGTTTAATAACGTGTTGCATTGTGTCATACATTCTTCTGTATGCCGGAATAATACTTCCTGATAACGTCAGGAGATAACGCATGAATGTAAAGAATAATTTTAGGGGAACTATATGAGATTAATCACACTATGATGAAATATGAATCAGCAATCCCCTGTTTAACTCCACTTTAACGTGTAAGGTGGCGCCAACAGCCTTCATATCCCTGATTCCAGCAGCCGTCCAATTTCTCATTAGTCCTGAAAATCATGAGGTCATGGTTTGTGTTTTATGAACTATAGGGAAGGCTATTACATTTGCTGCCGTTGTTAGTTTTGTGCATAGGCTGCTGTGCTTTCCCTGCTGTTGGGACACCACCCGCACTACCTCCCGGCATACCAATTTATCTGCCGTAGGCATGACAACGGCGCTTACTAACACCAACAATTGTAAAAACGTTCTTATGAATATTTTATAAATACCGCACGTTTATCTGATGCTGAAGTTATAATCAGGAATGCAAAAGATACAACTATTCACAATATGCCTTAAATGCAAAATCTTTATTCAGATATTTCCGACTGAATATAAAATTATTCTTCGTTGTCCTCCCTTTTCATCTATTATAATTTGCAAAATGAAAAATATGGAAATTCTGCAATCATAAAATCACGAACTAAAAAGCATTTAAAACCTATCCCCAATCGAAAGACCGCCCTGCACTGTTTTGAGAGAGCTGGTTTCATCGCTTACACCATCGTACGACATATCAATATCCGGCAAACCCAATTGCGCGTTGAAGTGGATATACAGGTTTTTAGAAAAACTGAAAAGGGAAGACGTTAACGGCAAATCTTATTTGACAGATGTAGGCAGATCCCCCTTTAAAAAAACACCTCCGCCCGGTTTAAACTGCGAAAAATAAAAAGCTCCCTACGAAAAATAAATCGCTATACATAAGGACAATGCATCAGGCTATTTTTGATTCGTAACCAAAAGCAATAAACATGAACCCTCTTTCAATTTTAAAATCCGTAATAATTTCATTGTTGCTATTCAACCTGGCTTGGGCAATTACCGCCTGTAAAAAGAACAACAGTAATAGCATTAAAAGCTACATGAGGTATAAGGTTGATGGAGAACAAAAGCAATATGATACCTGTTATGTAACCCTTATGGGACAGTTCCCAAACTCAACCCCGCCATTTTATTATTGTGCGATCGCCTGTGGCAGGTATGGCAATAGTGGCATTATTGCCACTTTGTATAATAACAATGAAATATCGGCAACACAGTATACCGAAGCCATTTTTTCCAGAACACAGATACCAACAGCTATACTGGGAGGTTACAGGGATGCCAACAATGCCCTTTATATTTCCTGGCAAAACGGGTGGCCCAATTATCCTGTTACGGTTGATATTACTGAAGTTACTGCCCGGTATGTGAAGGGGAAATTTTCAGGAACCATGCGCATCGTAGACGGAACCAACGAGATAGCCATTACAGGCGGAGAATTTTTGGCACTGACTAATAAATAGTTTACAATTAAATCATCAGATATATGAAATACATATTACCACGACTCCAATTAATACTACTGGTATTGCCTGCTTTACTATTGGCCGGCAGTTGCAATAAAGAAAAAACACAACAACCGGGAGAAGGCGAATATTTTGTAAAATTTAAGGTAAACGGTCAGCAGAAAGTATTTACTGCCGGCGCTGCCGGGCCTAAAAAACAAACTGCTACGGATGGAAAATATCTTTTTAGCGTTACCGGAAATAAAAATACTGCCGGTGGTATAAACGATCATACGATTTTGATCACCCTGCTCAATTACAACCTTATAAAAGCAGGCACTTACAGAAACAGCGGATCCTCCACAAACCTGAATGTTGGCATCATATATATTGATGAAAGCGCAACCTCCTGGTCGAGCGTTTGGGTAACACTTAACAACTGGAAGGCAGATGCTGAAGTGATCATTGACGAGTTGAATGAGGAATACGTTAAAGGAAGGTTTTCCTCATCGGTTTACCGGGGAGATCAACTGGATGCCGCTCAATCAATTACTGAGGGATCATTTTTTGTACCGGTCTATTAAAAACAATTGCTGCAGGATTCTCAGCTTTTCCAGGCCCGGAATCCTGCATTAACATCAATTTTCGCATACATTTCACCGTTAGTCCCGGGCTTATAGCCTGAAAAACAACGCGTTTCCGATAAACAGCTCAATCCGTCCGATTTTTGCAGCTCATAGCTGTAAACCGGCGCTTTAGTAGAATAAGCGCTTAAATGCTTCCATTAACAAACTATTCACGTTTTCTTTACAGCCTAAACATCGATAAATCATGAAAAGAATCATCATCGCGGTTTTGTTTATTTGTTTTCTCGCTTCCTGTGCCAAATCAGTAACACCCTACCAGGCTGCTCACGGCGGCTATAAAAAATGTAGAACCCTCAGATAAAATTCAGTGGGCTTTATGTTTTCCCGCCTTTAGATGTTTATAATTTCATCGTTTTGCGGTTATTGTATAAGTTTAAATTTCCGGCATAAGAAGCCGGGAGTTTAAACTTTTCTTTTATCTTCACCGCATGCAGTTATTGGTTTCTTATAAAAAACCCCAGGTGTTGCAGGCCTTACGCTATCATTTTATCAGGAAGAAGGAAATAAGGTTAATGATCATCCTGGTAAATGTATTTGCCCTGTTGGCAGCAGGTTTGCTGGCCTACAGGAAAGTAACACCCCTGGCTTTTCTTATCAGTTCTGTATTGTGGTTTACCATTATGCTGGCATTCTGGTGGTGGCTGCCGGCTACCATATATAAAAGGTCAGCTACATTTAAGGATAGCTTTAATGTAATGATTGAAAAAGATCATTTCTTCCTGGACAATAACCGCGGAACTGTAAAAACATGGAGCTGGCGTGAGTTCAGCGAGTTTGTAGAATCCCCTCAGTTTTTTCACCTGTATTTCGATTCCAGGAGTTTTTTTCTTTTGCCTAAAGATGTTTTTAAAAATGATGATGATATTCATGCTGCCAGAGCGCTCATGAAGGAAAAAATCGGGTAATACTGATTAATTGCTTTCCCCCGTCTTTCACCCTATGCCTTACACCTTATGCCTTTTACCTTGCTCCCTCATTCTTTCAAAAGATACCTGCTCCATACCGTGCCTGGTATATACTCCGCTCTGTACGGAACAAAATAGCAATTCAATTGCCACAGTATTTTTCCCTTTTGATCTGTTACCATAACCGCGCCGGTTTTGGAACTGCATTGCAACAGGTTCTCATTAGGCAAAACATAGGCACTACCCATACGCGAAGTATATTTTGATGGTGGAAGCATGGCGTGAATTTTTGGTGTTGCGGTCCATTTAACTGTATCAAGCTGAAAGGATACAGCGCCTGATAACTTTTTCCATAAAGAATTATCAAACACCATTAAATCGCCGTAAGGATTGATATGCACGGAATGCTGAAAAGAAAAATGATAGGCTGAATCCATTGCAAAGTTGCCATTCTTTCCCAGCTTCCACATGATCTTACCGGTTTCTTTATTTACTTTCCATATCTGGTCTTCAATAGCAACAGATACGAGGTAATTGCTGTCTTTATCAAAGTTCAGCGAATTCATGTGAAAACGGTCGTAGGCAAACGCTTTCAGAAAAGGGTCCTGCTCAGTATCCCATTCATTCCATACATCCCATTCCCATATCTTGTTTCCCTTATTGTCCATCACTAATATACCATCACCACCCAGTGTATCAATTCCGCTGCCACCGATTTTTGACATATCAAATGCTTTTTGATTACGCGTAAGCACCACAATATTGCCATTGTCAGCCATTCTTACATCATGATGTATTATTTTATGCTTGCCGCCATCAACGGTGTCCATATTAATGCGCCAAAGTACTTTACCGGTAAGATCAATTTCTGCCACAGCAGTGCCGCCGGCAAAACCCAAAGCACCGCGCCGGATAGGTTTTTCCATCTGGCGGAGACTATCGGCTTCTTCTTTTGGCGTATCATCAATCACATCCCGCATTGGGGGACGCAACATAGCGAGTATGGTGCCACGTGGTGTAAGCGTTGCCGCACGTACACCAATATCATCTATCTGCCAATACCATCTTACCGCGCCTTTGCCATCTACCATAGCTATATATCCCGGAAGCCTGGCATTGCACAACATCACCATTCCATTATCAAGTGCAGCAGCGTCATGAGGCTGATCTTCTCTTACCCACTGATGTATCAGCCACGGAGATTGCTCCCTGGTGCGGAATGTCATTTCCTTTGAAGAGATATCAAAAAGCTTATCTACAATAACCTGGAAATGATAAACCGTATTAGGCTCAAGCAATAATAATCTTATATCATGCTCCTTTGCCTTTTCAGTAAGGGGCGTTCTTAATTTTTCAGATGAGCTGTCTTTCCAGTAACGTACATATACCTTTTCTTCTTTATCCAGCACAATTTTTATTGCTTCGTTCATAGCTACATTGCCCGGCGATGACAACTCAATACTTGTAATGGAAACAGAACGGTTGATATAAAAAAGCACGATCGCTACAATTGCTATAATACCCGCTACCAGTTTTATTCTTTTTCGCATATTTCCAAATTAAGAAAAACCACCTGCCGGTTATAACAGTCAGGTGGTTTAAAATTATAATGATCTTATATTATCTCAAACATGAACTGAGGTAATTAGTGAATTTCACTATCAATATTGACCTTAAGAATACGTAGCTTCTTTAAGGTTAGGTGTTGATTGCCTCAAGCCGGCGGGCTTCGTATCCGAAACGCCACTGATTTTTGCTTTGAGGAGACCTGTCAGCTTTATATCATTGTTCATCAATCACTTTAATCAGCGATAGTACAAATCTCACGCAAAAAAAGGTGGCTTTTTCGGATACTGGTAACAGTTCGACAAATCTTTGCATTCCTGGCTATCAAAAGTTTTATATTATACCCCTTAAGCATAGAATTAACGATATTGATTCACTATTGCCCCATTGGTCCATTACCTACGGTACCCTGTTCAGATTCTCTGCTGCCATATTACTATTCAACTGTGCATCAATTAACGGGTAAGGCAGATACTTCATATTTGCAGTTACAACAGGTGACATTCCACGTGCGGTAAGATAATCATTGCAAATGGTTTCATATTTACCAAAACGGATAAGGTCTGGTCTTCTCTTATATTCAAATACCAGCTCAAAACCACGTTCATCTAAAATTTTCTGTGCCATTTCTTCTTTAGATGCAGGAGCAGGGAATGCGCCACCTGAACCATATTCAGGAGCGCCGGCACGTGCTCTTATCATATTGATATAAGGCAATGCTGCTGTTGGCCCGTTCAATTCATTTTCTATTTCCGCTTTATACAGTATCACATCTTCAATACGGAAGATAGCGATGGTGCGCCCGTCATAATAAGAATTGGAAACCATTTCGTATGAATATTTTTTGGTAGCCACATTCTTCATGAGCTTAACGGTATCAGCAGGAGGCGTGGTTTGCCCGGGTTCAGGGATCATATAATAAAACCCATGGGTTGTATTACCATCACGTGGTGAAGCACCTTCATAGTTATAATAAAAGAATTGCTTGCGTGGGTCCTGGTCGTTGTATTTGCGCCAGAACTCAAGTGATACCGCATAGTATTGCCACCTGTCTGTTACCTCTGGATGATCTGAAGGTCCGAAGTGGTTAGTGATCTCTCCGCCGTTCATACCAGCTTCATGCAGAATACAAAAGATAAATCCTTTATCAAACTTGTTACTTTCAGACCATACCTTTTTAAAATCTGAATTGAGCTGATAAACGCCTGCATCTTTCAACGTCAGCACCATGTCAACATAGGTTTTGGCGTCCTGGTAGTTGTGCGCCCTCATATATACATTGGCTAACAGCGTAGCACATGCGCCTTTTGTAGCCCTTGATAAGCCCTCACTTTCATCCCACTGCTCAGGCAGGTTATCAATACCATATTTACAATCGTCAATGATCTGCTGATCAATTTCAGCTACTGTAGCTAAAGGAGCATTTTCTGTTTGATCGGGTGGTGTCACAGTAGTATACAGCGGAGCTGGTCCCCAGGCATCAGTAATATCCCTGTATGCAAGTGCTCTTAAAAAGCGAGCTTGCGCCATTATTCTTTTTTTCTTTGTTTCATCCATTTCAACAGCATCCATTTTAGAGAGTAATAAATTGGAATTGCTGATGATATTATACATATACTGCCAGTTGTACCTGATATACCTGTTATTGGCATCATATGTAAAGTTGCTCATTTTAGTGGGGTCGCCGGCAGCGGTAGAAAAACCCATATCGGTAGAATAATCAGTAGTCATTACCAGGTAACCGGCATAATACATCCACGCGTCACCGGGGTAAGGGTTAAGATCAGCATAAATACCAACGAGTGCGGCATTGATATCGCTTTCCGTAGAGTACGCATTAGCGGTAGTAAGATCGCTGTATAGCTTGGGTTCCAGCTTCGTACAGCTTGTTACCAAAACCAGCATGCTTAAACTTATAATAGAAAAATATTTTTTCATCGAATACATTTTTAATGTAAGAGAAATTGTACAGGTTAAAAATTAATGCTCAAACCAAAGGTGTAAGAACGCATGGCCGGATATGCATTAAAATCAAGTCCAGCTCCTGCATTGGCTCCCTGTCCGCCATTGGCTGTTCCTGCGCCCGAAGTGCCGCTGGTTGTTGTTTCATACCCTTTGGTATCAACTTCAGGATCCCATCCGGAATACTTTGTGAAAGTGAGCAGATTTTCAACCATTACATAAAAGCGAACAGAGTTAAATGCCCTGGATATATTTTTAAGTGTATAACCTAATGTAATATTCCTTATCCGCATAAATGAAGCGCTCTCAATAAAATGAGAATTAATATAACCACCACTTTTCATATAATAAAAGCCATTTCTCGGAATATCTGTATTGGTATTTGCCGGCGTCCACCTGTTCAACGCATCTGTAGTACGGTTCCATTCAAGGTTCATGCGAGACATATTCAACAAATCATTACCTACAGAACCATGTAAGAAAATACTCAGATCAAAATTGTTATAGTTGAATGTGTTGGTTAAACCATAAATGAATGCAGGATTTGCAGAGCCGATGATGGTACGATCGTAAGAATCAATTTTGCCATCTGGTTTTCCTTCAGGTCCTGAAATATCTGCAAACTTAGGATCTCCTGCTACCGAACCGGGCTGTGGGGCATAGGTTTCTCCCTGCTGTATTACACCCGCATATACATAACCAAATAAAGATCCGAGCGATTCTCCTTCACGAATAACAGCAAACTGTTCTTCAGATACTGTTCCCATAGGTTTGGAAGATGTAAGGTAAATATCCTTTCCGCCTATATCAAGTACTTTATTCCTGTTGAAAGCTATATTAAACTTGGTATCCCAACTGAAGTTTTTGCTATTGATATTTTTAGATGAAATTTCAAATTCAACACCTTTGTTTTCAATAGAACCTAAATTAACCTGACCGGAGGTAAAACCAGAATACAAGGGGAAGCTTTTATTAATAAGCAGGTCGCTTGTTCTTTTATAATATGCGTCAACAGTTACCATCAGGCGCGAATCAAAAAATCCCATATCCAACCCTGCATTATACTGAGAGGTAGTTTCCCATTTAAGCGCGGAGTTTTCCGGTGAACCCTGGTTTAAGTGTGTGCCTGCAGTATTGGTGCTGCCATCTAATGTTAAATGGGTTGTTGCCATTAATGCATAAGAAGCATAGTTACCAATCTGGTCGTTACCGGTGCGGCCATAACCAAGCCGGAGTTTTAATGTGGAGAAAAGATCCAGGTTCCTTATGAAATCTTCTTTATCCATTCTCCACGCGAAAGCGCCGGATGGAAAATATCCCCACTTATGGTCGGTACCGAAGCGGGAAGAACCATCACGCCTTACCGTAGCGGTAAACAAGTATTTGTCTTTATATCCATAATTCAATCTTCCGAAAAAAGATATTAAAAGACTCTCCTGCCTGTAATAATTGGTGTTGGTTATAGTTGAAGCGGCATCTAAATTATTAAAGCTGAAAAGATCAGTGGAAAATCCTTTTACAGAAAGCGACCTGTAGCTGAAACCTGTTTTCTCATACGCGTATCCACCCAGCACACTAAATGAATGTATATCATTAAATGTTTTGGAATAGTTAAGTGTTACGTCAAACAACTGGCGGGTAGAAGCATAATCCATTGTGCTGGCAACGCCATTATCTATACCACCCTGGTAAGTACTCTTTGGTAAGTATTTGCCGGTAAAATAATGTGCTATTTCCACGCCTCCGTTTACCCGGGCTGTAAGATCCTGTATGGGTTTAATTTCGAGGTATGCATTACCGTTAAGCCTGTCCTGTACTACTTCATTTTGTCTTGCTACAAGATTTGCCAGCGGGTTATCTCCTCTTCCGCCCGGAGGTCTGCCAAAACTGCCATCGGCATTATAAGCAGGCACAGTAGGGTCATAGGTTAAGATACCAAGCAATACATTCGACTGCAGGATATTTCCCCCATAGTCCTGTATATTAGAGTTTGCTCTTTGCCCGTAAAGCGATACGCCTGATTTAATAAAACTATTGATCTTCTGGTCAACATTCACGCGACCTGAAAACCTGGAATAGTCAGTATTTTTTAACACGCCTCCCTGATCGAAATAACCGATACTGGTAAGGATCTTTGTGTTTTCATTACCGCCCTGCACCTGTAAATTATGGCTATGTACTACTCCTGTACGGGTTGTTTCTTTTATCCAGTCTGTATTTACATCAGATTCTAACTGAGATTGTGTATATGCACCATATTCCTGCCCTGCCTGCCCGTCAATTTCCTTGTAAAGCTCATTGGCAAGCGTCATGTATTGCTTACCATTAAGCATGTGAAAAGGATTATTGATTTTCTGCATGCCCACAAAGCCATTATAAGTGATCTGAGCTTTGTTTGTTTTACCACGTTTGGTAGTAATGATGATTACACCATTAGCACCACGTGCTCCGTATATAGCTGTTGCAGACGCATCTTTCAAAATATCCATTGATTCAATATCGTTGGGGTTCAGATCAACACCATTTGTAGTGGCAAAACCATCAACCACATATAATGGCTCATTGGTACTGCTGATAGAGTTTGAACCACGTACACGTACGGAAACACTTCCTCCCGGTGCTTTTGAGTTTTGTACCACCATCACACCAGCGGCCCTGCCCTGCAACGCCTGCGCGGCATTACTAACGGTACTACCGGAGGTAAGATCACTGGCTTTAAGGTTTGTAATGGCGCCGGTAAGATCACCTTTCTTCTGTGTGCCGTATCCGATCACCACAACTGCATTCAAATCCGCAGCATCTGCTTTAAGCTGTATTGATAAAGACTTTTCACTTCCGAGCTTAACAGATTGAATTTTGTATCCCACTATACTGAACTCTATTGTTTCACCCGGGTTAGCATCAATGGTAAAAAAACCATCATCGCCTGCAATAGTGCCACGGTTAGTACCTTTTACTGTTACAGAAACACCCGGAAGCGGATTTCCGTTTTCATCCGTTACGCGGCCTTTAACCGGAGCCTGTGCCTCTTCTTCAGTAACCGCGGCCATTTTCTTTTCACCTATGGATACCAGGCTGTCATTGATCATTTTGTAAGCAAGCGGCATATTCACCAGCAGATGATTAAGCACCTCTTCCAAAGGCGCCCTGCGGAACTTAGCAGCAGAAACTACTTTGTCAGCAAGCATGTCTTTGCTGTACACAAAACGGAATATTGTTTTGTTTTCAATCTGGTGAAGCACTTCCGTAAGGGGAGCATTACTTACCTCAAGGTTGATACGTTTCTGGGCAAATCCGTTGGCTGAAAGCTGTAAGCTTAAAGCAAGGAAAAATACCGTAATCCCATTCATAAGCATGAACGCCTTAAAAGCCGGGCGCCACGGACGTTTTAGACCAATAGCCTTTTTTTGCATAACTTAGTTATGTTTCGGTTAATAAATAGGAATCAGTTGTTCTTTTAGCGGGGAACCTGGTTCCTGAAAGCCAGTAAACGGGAGGATGTTTTCGGCATCCTCCTTTTAATTATTTGTATATCATGATCACATCATTTTTGCGTTCAAAGTTGAATGGTTTGGAAAAGCTCAACGCTGCCAGCACATCATCTATACCTTCGTTTCTGAAAGATGCGGTTAACTGAATTTTTTTGAGTAAAGGATCTGCTATTTCAATCTTCACTCCATACCAGCGTTCTAATTGCTTAACCAGCTCTTCAAAAGGTTCATCCACAAAAACCAGTTTATCCTGGGTCCACGAAACTTCAACAATGGCTGTGTCTTCTTTATTGATTCTTACAGGTAATAAACCCGAAGCCGGTTCATGCGCCGCCGGGGCAACCTCAGCAGGAATATTTCCAGGTGTTTTATCAGCTCTTAATAAATATTTTTCGTTAGGGCTTAATGTAACTTTCCTGTGCTCATTTTTAAGTGATAACTCAACGCTTCCGCGAATAAGCGAAGCTTCACTGGTTTCATCAGTTTCGTAGGCTTTTACATTAAAAGCTGTTCCTAATACTTTTACATCCATCCTGGATGTTTGAACAACAAAGGGCTTTGATGAATCGTGCACAACATCAAAGAATGCTTCGCCGTCAAGCTGGAGCTTACGATCCAGCTTTCCGAAACCAGCATCAACAATAAGCTTACTGCCTGCATTCAGGATAACTTTACTGCCATCCGGAAGTACAAGCGATTTCTTTTCCGCAAATTTTGTAATGTAAGAAAGGGGCGAAGCAACCGGGGCTGTGCTCTTTTGTAAGCGGTAAAAAATTGTGGTTCCTGTGATAAGCACAATACAGGCTGCAGCAGTCATCAGCGTCCACCAAATGGAACGACTTTTGTAAACTGATCCTGTTGTAGCAACGGCTTCTTCTTCAGACAAATCTATCCTTCTCCCCAATTCAGCTATCTGGTTTTTCAATGCTATATTTTGAATACCCTGGCTTGTTAATAAAACAATTGTACGTAATTCATCCAGGCGTATAGCATCTGCCGGATTATCTAGAATTATTTTATTCCATTTTCTGATGTCAGCTTCATTGTGCCCTAAACAGTAATTTATAAAACTCTCGTCTGCCAGCAATTCCTCATCATTCAGATGTAGCATGGTTGCCCTTTTTTTAATAGAGCCGGCAACCGGAATATTTCACTAGTCTTTTCAGGAAAAAATTAAAAAAAATGCAACACAGGCGGAAATAAGTGAAGCTACCACTCTTGCAGGCAGGGAAGACCTGAGCTTTTGCATGGCGGCATAAACAGTATTATACACGGTATTAACAGACAGCTTGTTAGCTTTTGCTATTTCCGCATACGACAACCCGAGAAAAAATTTTTGATACATGATCTCTCTTTGTTGCCTCGGCAAATAGTTCAGGTGCCTGTTTACAAGCATCGATAATCTTTTATTATTCTCCTTATCCAAAATATTTTCTTCGATAGAAGGTTCCGTGAAATGCCGGTGTATTTCATCTATATTTTCAATCGTCTCACCCTGTATTTTGCCCGACTGTTCTATTTTTTTCAATATGCTGCGATGAAAAAAAGTGAGGATATAATTATGCGGATGCTGAATGTGCCCAAGTGTTTTTCTCTTCTCCCACAGGTACAGGAAAACATCGTTGATGGTATCTTTTACTGTTTCTGTACCCATGCCCTTTTTTAAACCGATATAGCAGAGATATGCATAGTAGTTCTTGTATAGTTCGTAGTAAGACTCACGGCTTTCGTTTAAAACGAAATCTTTCCAGCAGTGGTTTATGCGTATATCATTTCTCATTTAAAGTGGCTTTCGGCACGCACGTCACATCATGATTAATTAACGTAAAGTTAATCAAACAAGTGATGCCTGCTACCACTTTAACGATATGCGGAAAGAAATCACACAAACGTTTGCAATGGTTTGCATCCCATTTATTACTCTATATTTATTTTTTATTTCTTACTCCGTAGAAAAGTAGACTGATGAAAAAGCTGTTGATTCTTCCTTTATTTCTTTTATTGTATTGTGTTTCGTTTTCACAGGAACTGGCTTATAAAAACGGTGCTGATGAATGGGATGCCGACTCATTAGGTAATTACAGGGTACTGGTAAATTTTGACGGAACAGGCAATATTGCCAAAGTACATATTCCATGGAGAAGGCGCGATGATAATCCATCATCAAAGAAAATAATTGTTCAGGATGCGCAAACGCAGCAAGTTATCATGAACGTCACCGCAAAAAAAATTACCGGTGCAGGCGGTGATATATATTTTGAGCCTGCATCAGGCAAAGGCACATATTATATCTACTATATGCCCTACAAAAATGAGGGAAGAACCAATTATCCCAGGGGCGTATACCTGGCTGCGGTTGAAACCGCATCTTCAGAATGGCTTAATACAATAGATTATGATGCAGTACCCAATGCTACTGCAAAAGAAATTCAGGCAATAAATGCATTCAGCAGCAATTACCCTACGGAAGTAACTGCCACAAGAGCAGAAACAGAAGCATTGCTGAAAAAAAACTCAGCCAAGCCTTTTCTTGTTTTTCCAGAGCAACGTGAATATCCCGTACGCATGAGAAACAGGTTACCTTACCGCTGGGTACAGTCAGGTCCTTCCTATGCGTTTACCGGCGATGCGGCAAGAGGTGAATATTACAGCTTTCAGCTTGCCTTGTTTGCAATACAGCAATTAAAAGATGTAAGCATTAGTTTTACAGAGTTGAGATCATCTTCGGGAAAGATCATTGCCGCAAAAAATATCTCCTGCTTAAATAATACAGGTGTTAAATACGATGCTACAGCTTTTTCGCAAAACGTACATGTGCCTTCTGGAGAAGTACAGTCATTATGGTGTTTGTTGCAGATACCTGAAACTACCGCTAAGGGCAATTATAAAGGCAGGGCAATTATACATTCCAACGGAAATGCTGATGTTCAGGTGCAGATCAGCATTAATGTATCCGATCAGTTATTAACAGATGGCGGCATAAGCGAGCCGTGGAAGCAAACCCGCCTGCATTGGCTTAATTCTACTTTGGCGCAGGAAAACAAAGTGATAGCTCCTTATACTCCGCCGAAGATTGATAAAAAAAGCATTTCATTGCTGGGCAGAAAAATATTTATTGGCGACAATGGATTCCCGTTGCAGATATTATCGTATTTCTCCAGGGAGATGACAGATATTGTTACAAAACCTTCACCTGTATTTTCCGGTCATGTGCAGTTGAATGTTACCAGGCAGGGAACAACCAATCCGATGGCATGGAAAGAAAAGGGGCTGGAGTTTGTTAAAAAGGAGCCAGGCACAGTGAGCTGGAAAGCGGAAAGCTATAATAATGATTTAAAAAGAGAGGTAAGCGCAACACTGGAGTTTGACGGTTTTGCCATGTATACCGTAAAGATCATTGCATTGAATAATGTTAATATAAAAGATATCGCGCTGGTATTGCCTTTTACCAGAGACGCTTCAAAATACATGATGGGGCTTGGACAAAAAGGCGGCTACCGCCCGGCATCATTTGACTGGAAATGGGATGTAGCTACAAAAAACCAGGATGGCGCATGGATAGGTAATGTTAACCTGGGATTGCAATACAGTTTGAGAGATGAAAAATACAGCCGCCCGTTAAATACCAATTTTTATTTACAGAAACCTTTACTCTTACCTGCTTCATGGGGCAACAATAATAAAGGCGGCATTACCATAACTGAAGAAAATAACCGGGTAAACGTTACCAATTATTCAGGTGAACGTTTTATGAAGAAAGGTGATACCCTTTACTATAATTTTACTTTATTAATAACACCGTTTCATCCTGTTAATACCGACTTTCAATGGGAAACAAGATTTTATCATAAATACTCGCCGGTTAATGAAGTAAAGGCGGTAGGTTCTACTGTAATCAATATTCATCATGCCACTGATATCAACCCCTGGATTAATTATCCTTTTATCGAGTGGCAAAAGATGAAGCGCTATATTGATTCTGCACATACACTTGGGTTGAAAGTGAAAATTTATAATACGGTTAGAGAGGTATCGAACAGGGCTTATGAAACATTCCCGATGCGTAGTCTTGGCCACGAAATCTATTCACCGGGTAAAGGAGGTGGTTATAGCTGGCTGCAGGAACATTTGGGCGATGATTATATTGCCGCATGGTTTGTGCCTTCTATTAAAGATGCCGCCATCATTAACAGCGGTATGAGTCGCTGGCATAATTACTATGTAGAAGGCATGAACTGGCTGGTAAATAATGTAGGAATTGATGGTATCTATTTAGATGATGTGGCTTTTGATCGCATTACCATGAAGCGCATCAAACGGGTATTAACGCAAAACGGGCATCCCGGCATTATTGATCTGCATTCTGCCAACCAGTATAATAAGAATGATGGTTTTAATAACAGTGCCAATTTGTACATGGAACATTTTCCTTACCTCAACAGGTTGTGGTTTGGAGAATATTTTGATTATGAAAAAAACAATGCTGACTTTTTTCTTACAGAAGTAAGCGGTATTCCATTTGGCTTAATGGGAGAAATGCTTGAAAAAGGCGGTAACCCCTGGCGTGGAATGATATATGGCATGACAAACCGTATGCCTTATGATGGTAATGACCCTGGTAATATCTGGAAAGTGTGGGATGATTTTGGAATGAAAGGATCAAAAATGATCGGGTACTGGAGTGATAACTGCCCTGTTAGTACCAGCAATAAAAATGTGCTGGCAACGGTATATAAAAAGAATAAATCAGCACTGGTTTCTATTGCAAGCTGGGATAGTACAGATACAAACATTACATTAAATATTGACTGGAAGAAATTAGGTATTGACGCGTCAAATGCAGTGATAACTGCCCCTGCTGTAAAAAACTTCCAGGACGCAAAAACATTTAATGTAAACGACAGCATACCTGTTGAAACAGGAAAAGGCCGGTTGTTAATTATACATGAAAAATAATAGAATGATGTTGTCAGCGTACAGGGATATTGATGGAATACTTGCACTGGCAGGTGAAAGCGTGAAGAGCGATTTGTTACAGCAGCATGGCATCGCCATCTGGCTCACCGGCTTATCAGGTTCAGGCAAAACCACCATTGCCGGGTTGCTGGAACAGCAATTAAGAGCAGAAAATTATTTTGCCTTAACATTAGATGGCGATGCATTAAGAAATACGCTTAATAAAGATCTTTCTTTTACCACAAAAGACCGTGCAGAAAATATACGCCGTGCGGCAGAGATGGCTAAATTACTGGTGCAGAAAAATGTAATTACCATTTGCTCATTCATTACACCATTACAGCAGCACAGGGATATTGCACATTCCATATTGGGCGACAGCTACTTTGAAGTATATGTTGAATGCCCGCTGTCAATATGTGAAGAACGTGATGTAAAAGGATTGTATAAGAAAGCCCGTAATAATGAAATAAAAGATTTTACCGGGATTGGTTCTGCATTTGAAGCGCCTTTGCATCCCTGGAGCATATTAAATACTTCGGATCAATTGCCTGAAGAAAGTGCACTAATATTATTTACACAAATCTTCCCGCATATTCAACCTGCTTCGCAACAGGATATCTTTGCATAATATGAGCAATGAAACGGTGCAATCTCCGGCTGTTAGTCTCCGCTACCTGTTTTTTACTTTTCTGAAAATAGGCACGGTGTCTTTTGGCGGGCACATGGGCTTGGTGGCTGTTGTAAAAAATATAATGGTTGATAAAGACAAAACACTTAAACACGAAACTATATTAGATGCAGTAGGCATTGGTAGTTTGCTGCCCGGGCCGCTTGCTGTAAATGTTGTAGCGTATATAGGTTACGCTATGCGCAAAACCGCAGGAGCCATCATAAGTATGACAGGTGTGATCCTGCCCGCATGTGTAGCCATGCTCATACTTTCCTGGGCATATTTTAAATATGGCTATCAGCAGCAGTTTAAGGAGATCATGTATTATGTTACCGGAGCGGTTAGCGCTGTTATATTATCTACCGGGTTGCAATTATATGTAAAGGAATTAAAAGGCAACAGCATAAGAACCATTATTTGTGTGGCAGGCATTGCCGGAGTTCTTCTCACCAATAGTTATGTTTTAACAATAGGCTTTATTGTGGCAGGAGGTATATTGGGCAGTACATTAAAGTTACATACCGGGAAGTTACCTGTGAGCAACAATAATGAGCATAAGAGATTCAGTCGCCGCCCCGGTATTTTTTCTATCATTATACTGGCAGGATTATTATGCCTTGTGGTATTGTTTGTTACTAACGCCCAGCAGTACACGAACAATATACTGCTCAAATTGATCATACTGTTTTCCGGTATCAGCCTCACGCTGTTTGGCGGCGGATATGTTATGATCCCTATTATGCAGGCGTTGTTTGTTACCAATATGGGCTGGCTCACACAACAGGAGTTTTTAGATGCTATTGCATTAAGCCAGTCTACACCAGGACCAATTTTAGTGAGTGCCACTTTCATTGGCTATAAAATGGATGGTTTTACAGGAGCTGTAATTGCCACCATTGCCATTTTTGCTCCTTCTGCTGTACTGAAAGTGATGGTTGCAAAAGCATACCTGCAGGTAAAAGATCATACGCTGGCAAAAAATATTTTGTCTGGCGTAAAAGCGGTTGTAATAGGGTTGATCATTGGTGCAGCCATAAAGATAGGCGCGCAGCTTACCTGGAATATACCATTGGCTTTAATTACTGCCTGCGCTTTTATATGTTCATTCCGGTACAAGGTTAGTCCTGTATATATAATCCTTTCTTCTGCTTTATGCGGATGCATCATCTGGTATTTTTCAAAATAGCAAACTATGTTTTTACCCGGCATACAATTTATAGGCACCCAGCGATCAGGTTCTAATCTTTTACGTGTAATGCTCGAGCAGCATCCGGCAATCGCGGCGCCGCATCCTCCGCACCTGCTGCATATTTTTATGCCGTTACTACCATTATATGAGTCGATAAATGAAAACAATTATAAATTGTTGCTGAGTGATATGGTGGACTATGTAAATGCCAATCCTGTGCCGTGGGAAGGTGTGCAGTTTGATAAAGCTGATATGTTTGCACAATCAACCCGGTATCATATTTTCGAAGCATTCCGGTTGATATATGAAGCTGTTGCCAAAAATAAAAACGCGCAATACTGGTGTTGCAAAAGCATGCAGAATCTATACTATTCCCGGGAAATGGAGCAATATGGGCTGGATCTTAAATATATTTTTTTGTACAGGGATGGCAGGGATGTGGCGCTCTCTTTTAAGAAAGCCATAGTAGGCGATAAGCACGTATATCATCTTGCCAAACAATGGAAAGAAGAACAGGATATTTGTATTGATTTATTTAAGCAGTATGGTGGTGAAAAAGTTTTTTTATTGAATTATGAAAAACTGGTGGCTGAACCTGAAAGCATGGTTGAATCGCTTTGCCATTTTTTGAATATTGACTACATGGCGGAAATGATGCGGTTTTATGAATCCGGTTCTTCGAGATCTGCTGCTTCTGCCGGTGATATGTGGAAGAATCTTGAAAAACCCGTAATGCAAAACAATACCAATAAATACCTGAAGGAGCTAAGCGCCGAAGAAATTGAAATTTACGAATTGGTTGCAGGCAATACCCTGCAGGCATTGGGATATTGTTTAAGCAGCAAACTTCAACACCCTGAATGGTTAAGCGCTGATGCTATATTGCGTTATGATGAAGAGAACAAAGAAAGAAAAAAACAGTTTATGGCAACAGCGCCGAAAAATGATATTGAAAAAAGGCAGCCGCAACTGGATATCCTTCAACATATAAAGAAAAGAAAGCCGCAATGATTATAGATACTGAACTGATCAATAAAATATTACCCGTTGCTGAAAAAGCCGGCAAAGCTATTCTTGATATTTATTATTCAGGAGACAAAATTCATGTTTCGGTAAAAGCAGATCATACGCCGCTCACCATAGCTGATAAAGCATCAAACAGTATTATTACAAATGGATTGCTGGAATTATTTCCCGGCATTCCCATACTTTCTGAAGAAGGCGTTGCTGTTCCTTATGAAACAAGAAAAGAATGGGACTATTATTGGTGTGTAGACCCGCTTGACGGAACCAAAGAATTTATTTACCGGAGAGATGATTTTACGGTAAACATTGCATTGATGCATAACAACCATCCTGTGCTGGGCATTATTTACGCACCGGTTTACCATGCATTGTATTATGGTTCAGGCGCAACAGGAAGCTGGCTGAAAAAAAATGATCTGCCTCCGGAACAATTGTTTGCCGATAAAGCAGCAAAAGAATGGACAGCCATCGGAAGCCGGTCGCATGCCAGTGAAGAAGAACAGGCGGTATTGGCAATGTATCCTGTAACAAAAACGATTGCCGCAGGCAGTTCGCTCAAATTCTGCAGAATAGCAGAAGGCTCAGCGCATATATATTACCGCTATGGCCCAACCATGGAGTGGGATACTGCCGCCGGCCAGGCAATAGCAGAAAGCAGCGGCGCCGTAATGACAGCAGGTGACGGAACGCCGTTTTTATACAATAAGCCTTTGTTGCTGAATAGCGGGTTTATTTGCAAGGTGCTGTAAACATTATACAACAATAGCAGTATTATACCACACCCTGTGCCAGCATAGAGTCTGCAATTTTTACAAAGCCGCCTATGTTAGCGCCCTTCTCATAATTTACATATCCGTCCTTTTCCTTTCCGTGTTTGAGGCATATCTTATGGATATCCCTCATAATACCCCTCAATTTATTGTCAACCTCTTCTCTTGTCCACGCATATCGCTGTGAATTCTGTGACATTTCTAAACCAGATACCGCTACTCCGCCGGCATTGGCTGCTTTACCAGGCGCATAAAAGATTTTTGCTTTATGAAAAACAGATACGGCTTCCGGGGTACAGGGCATATTGGCGCCTTCCGCAACACAAATACATCCGTTTTTTACCAACTGCATAGCATCATCTCCATTCAATTCATTTTGGGTTGCGTTGGGCAGCGCGATGTCGCATTTTATTTTCCACGGGCGTTCTCCCGGATAAAAATCACAATTATATTTTTTTGCATATTCTTTTATCCTGCCTCTTTCCGTATCCTTCAGATGTTTGATATATGCCAGCTTATGCTCATCAATACCATCTGCGTCATGTATAAACCCTTCTGAATCGGACATGGTAACCACTACCGCTCCTTTTTCAATACATTTTTCAACTGCAAACTGCGCTACATTTCCAGAGCCTGATATAGCTATTTTTTTACCAACCAGCGAGTCGCCTGTTAATTTCAAAATCTCTTCTACAAAATATACAAGCCCGTATCCTGTAGCTTCCGGCCTGATAAGGCTTCCGCCCCACTCATACCCCTTGCCGGTTAAAACGCCGCTAAACTCGCCACGTATGCGTTTATATTGACCAAACAAATACCCGATTTCTCTTTTTCCTACACCAATATCGCCGGCAGGAATATCAATATCTGCGCCAACATGCCTGTATAATTCCGTCATAAAGCTCTGGCAAAACTTCATCACCTCATTATCTGATTTTCCTTTGGGATCAAAATCAGAACCACCTTTACCGCCACCCATGGGTAATCCGGTAAGACTATTTTTAAACACCTGCTCAAAAGCGAGAAACTTTAATACACTAAGATTGACAGAAGGATGGAACCGAAGCCCACCTTTGTATGGGCCTATACTGCTGTTCATCTGCACACGAAAGCCTCTGTTTACTTCAACTTCTCCCTTGTCATTCAACCAGGGTACCCTGAAAATGATCACTCTTTCAGGCTCAACGATCCGTTCTAAAATCCTGGCATTTTTATATTGGGGAACTTCGTGTATATAGGGCAGAATTGATTCGGCAACCTCTGTTACGGCTTGTAAAAATTCATTTTCACCGGCATTTCTACACTTCACCTTTTCGATGAACTGGCTTATAATTTCTTGCATAAGGGACCAAGCAAATATTTTTGGGCAATACAGAAGAAATTCAACTCCTGTAATAAAGCATTAAATATAATTAAAGAACCTTGCGAATGTATTCAAAGTATTGCAGAAATAGTGTCAAATCATTAAAAAAATAAAACCTCACAGCAGTTGATATCTGTGAGGTTGTTGAAATTAGTTACAAATCATTACTTACTCAGGTGCATACTTCTTTCTTTATACAAAGTTCTGAAGTATGGATCACGAAGATCTTTTATAAAGCGTATAGCTTCTCCTGTTGATTTCATTTCGGGGCCTAATTCTTTGTTTACCCCCGGGAATTTATCAAAGCTGAAAACAGGTTCTTTAATCGCAAAGCCTTTCAGATTTTTCTTGAAAGAGAGATCCTTCAGCTTCACTTCACCCAGCATTACTTTGGTAGCAATATTAAGATAAGGTATCTGGTATGCTTTGGCGATGAACGGTGTTGTACGTGATGCACGCGGGTTTGCTTCAATTACGTATACAGTACCGTCTTTAATGGCAAACTGTATATTGATCAGTCCGCGTATATCCAGTGCCCTTGCAATTTTTTCTGAATAAAACTCCATGGTGGTTACTTCCATAGGACTGAGGTTAAAGGCTGGCAATACCGCATTACTATCGCCACTATGTATACCTGCAGGTTCAATATGCTCCATCACGCCCATTACATGAAAGGTCTCTCCGTCATATATCGCATCAACTTCCGCTTCCTGGCAACGATCAAGAAAATGATCTATCAAAATTTTATTACCGGGCAGGTGTTTCAGCAAACTTAATACCCCTTTTTCCAGTTCTTCATCATTCAATACAATCCGCATTCTTTGTCCGCCCAATACATAGCTGGGGCGAACCAGTACAGGGTAACCCACTTCCTTCGCTACTTCAATAGCTTCGTCTGTATTATATGCTGTTCCGTATTTAGGATAAGGAATATTAAGATCCCTCAGCAGATCACTGAATCTTCCCCTGTCTTCCGCAATATCCATGCTATCAAAAGAAGTTCCGATAATGGGAATACCTTTTTCGTGAAGACGTTTGGCAAGCTTCAAAGCGGTTTGTCCACCAAGCTGCACAATTACGCCAACCGGTTTTTCGTACACTACAATTTCCCATAAATGTTCCCAGAACACGGGTTCGAAATACAGTTTATCAGCAATATCAAAATCTGTTGAAACGGTTTCAGGGTTGCAGTTTACCATTATAGATTCGTATCCTGCTTCTTTTATCGCCATCAAACCATGCACACAGCAATAATCAAACTCAATACCCTGGCCAATACGGTTGGGACCTGAGCCGAGCACTATAATCGATCCCTTGCTTTTTGCTTTTTTATTAAACTGGCTTTCGTTGTGTATTACGCCATTACCCTTTGATGCAACAGAGGGTGCCTCAAAGCTGGAATAGAAATAAGGTGTTTTTGCTTCGAACTCCGCCGCACAGGTATCCACCATTTTATATACACGCGTCAATCCCATCTTTTTTCTACGCTCATAAATTTCTTCATCTGTGGTGCCATCCTTAATAATCCGGCAGATCTGCTCATCGCTGAATCCGTTATGTTTTGCTTCAATCAGCAACTCATCCGGCAAGGTATCTCCGTTATATTTAGCGATCTTGTTTTCAATATTCACAATTTCCTGTATCTGGTAAATAAACCAGCGGTCAATGCGTGTTGCTTCACAAATAGATTTTACACTCACACCCATCATCAACGCATCCTTTATGCGGAACAACCTGTCCCATTTCGGCGTTTTAAGATATTCTACAATTTCATCTGAATGCATCAGGCTCTTGCCATAGTATCCCAGGCCTACCGCTTCGTTTTCCAAACTCTGACAGGCCTTTTGTATAGCTTCCGTAAAATTGCGCCCGATAGACATTACTTCGCCTACAGATTTCATCTGCAATCCTAAAGTATCATTGGCACCTTTGAATTTGTCGAAATTCCAGCGGGGAACTTTTACAATCACATAATCAAGGGTAGGTTCAAAATATGCAGAGGTTGATTGGGTGATCTGGTTCTTTAATTCATCAAGATTATAACCAATAGCCAGCTTAGCCGCTATTTTAGCGATGGGATAGCCGGTAGCTTTAGAAGCTAATGCTGAAGAACGGCTTACACGCGGGTTAATTTCAATCGCAATGATCTCCTCTGTTTGAGGGTTAAGTGCAAATTGCACATTACAACCGCCGGCAAAATTGCCCAGGTCGCGCATCATACGTATGGCTGTGTTGCGCATCAATTGAAAAGCGGTATCGCTCAGTGTCATTGCAGGCGCTACGGTTATAGAATCGCCTGTATGCACACCCATAGGGTCAAAGTTCTCAACGGTACAAATAATAGCTACATTATTAGCGCTGTCTCGCAGTAATTCCAGCTCAAATTCTTTCCAGCCCAATACTGCTTTCTCTACCAACACTTCATGTATAGGCGAAGCAGATAAACCGCGGTTTAATGCTTCATCCAAAAATTCTTTACTGTGTACAAAGCCGCCGCCTGTTCCACCAAGCGTGTATGAAGGACGGATAACCAGCGGAAACCCGATTTCCTGTGCAAATTCTTTTCCTTCCAAAAATGAGTTGGCTGTTTTTGCAGGAGCCACAGATATACCAAGCTCAATCATCCACTGGCGGAATTTCTCCCTGTCCTCAGCTTTATCAATAGCTTTTATATCCACGCCAATCAATCGTACATTATATTTTTCCCAAACACCCAGCTCCTGCGCTTCTTTCGCAAGGTTTAGTGCCGTTTGTCCACCCATTGTTGGAAGCACGGCATCTATCTGGTTTTCCTCCAGTATCTGTTCAATACTTTCTACCGTTAACGGCAAAAGGTATACACGGTCTGCCATCATCGGGTCGGTCATAATAGTGGCAGGATTACTGTTGATAAGGATCACCTTCACGCCTTCTTCTCTCAGGCTTCGCGAAGCCTGCGTTCCGGAATAATCAAATTCACAAGCTTGTCCTATAACGATGGGGCCTGAACCAATGATCAGGACTGTTTTAATGGAGTTGTCTTTAGGCATTTCTTAATAAAGATTTGAAAGAATGTGAGGCGTTTTCCGTTGACTACCAATGTGTTAGTTTAAGCCGGCACGGAAAAAACCGGGCAAAGGTAAGATATGCAGTGATAAATCCGAAAGGAACGGGGTTAATTTTCGGGAAGAAGGGTTTAACTATCAGGTATGAGCCGTGAGCTATGGTCTATAAGGCCCGGCTTTCAGGCGTCAGTCATTATCCGTAGTTCATCATTGGTCGGCAGGTAAAATGTGTTGACAGTCCAAGGCAGTGTCATGTCCTGAAAAAAGTAGACACTATTACTACTATTACCCTTTTTCTTTTTTTTGTTACTTTTTTTCTTTTTACAATCCACATTTTAATTGTGGATTATTATAAACTTATTTGATTTACAG
>NZ_QCZJ01000016.1 GCF_003075435.1 Terrimonas sp.
GTGGGTCAACATGCAAGAATGTACTTTGACAATACATGACCATCCCTAATCAGAGTGGGTCAACATGATCAGGAATGATGGGTCAGCATGTGCAGGAATAGTGGGTCAGCATGTGCAGGAATATACACCAGGCTTACCCGCCAGCCCAAAATAATGGACTTTTCCTTTTTGACTACAACATTCTGACATTTGGCTACATCTGTTTTTTGATGGCTTTGCAATTTTGCGGTATTAAAGAACAGGAAAATTAAAACAGTATCAGCACTTTTAATCTCAACACCAATTTCACAAATAAATTCAAAATAAAATGAGTACAAAAACCAAAACCGCATTGGTTACAGGCGGGAGTCGTGGACTGGGCAGAGATATGGCGTTAGCCCTTGCCCAAAAAGGTATTGACATAGTTTTTACCTACCATTCAAACAAAGCAGCAGCGGACAAAGTTGTATCAGAAATTCAATCGCTTGGACGAAAGGCAACCGCTTTTCAGTTGGATACAAGAAATATAAGCCAGTTTGACGGCTTTATTAAACAAGCTACCGAACATTTACAAAAAGAAACAGGAAGCCCGGATTTTGATTTCCTGGTTAACAATGCAGGAACGGCTTTATACGCACCTGTAAAGGATACTACCGAGGCACAATTAGACGACACGTTCAATATTCACTACAAAGGCGTGTTTTTCCTGACACAAAAAGCATTGCCGTTTATTAATGACGGAGGCGGAATTGTGAACGTATCAACAGGGCTTGCACGTTTTGCAATTCCGAATTATTCGGTTTACGCTTCAATGAAAGGTGCAATAGAAGTGCTTACCCGTTATCTGGCAGTTGAATTAGGTGCAAGAAAAATCCGTGTAAATGCAGTTGCACCCGGAGCTATTGAAACCGATTTTGGCGGTGGCGTTGTGCGGGATAATAAAGAGATGAATGCTTACATTGCAAATGTTACAGCTCTCGGGCGGGTAGGTTTACCCGAAGATATTGGCGGTGTAGTGGCATTTCTATGCACCGATGACGCACGTTGGATAACCGGGCAACGCATTGAAATTTCGGGCGGACAGGGGTTGTAATAATTATCTTTGCACTATGGCAAATACAAAACCAATACGAATAAAATCGATCAGCGAATTTCACCAGTTGCGAAATTTGCCTGCACCCGGACACCCGCTTATCAGTGTGGTAAATGTGGCAGACTTTTCATATTCCGAAGAAACAATGAATATGAAAGTGATAATGGATTTTTATTCTATCTCCTTAAAACGGAATTGCGGTAAAATCCGCTACGGGCAAACACAATATGACTTTGATAAGGGTGTGATGTATTTCATTGCACCCAATCAGGTTTTTAGCGTGGAGAACAGCCCGAACGAACCCCGGCCAACGGGCTCTATGTTGCTCATTCACCCTGATTTTTTTTGGAATACAGCGCTTGCCAAAGCAATAAACCGATACGAATTTTTCGGCTATGCCGTAAACGAGGCCTTATGGCTTTCGGAAAAAGAAGAGTTCACGATTATTGGCATTATGCAAAACATTCAGCAGGAATACCACAACAGTATTGACAGGTTTAGTAAACAAATCATTGTTTCACAAGTGGAAAGTTTGCTTAATTATTCGGAACGTTTTTACAATCGTCAATTTATCACAAGAGAAAAAAGCAATCACCAGATTCTTGACCGATTGGAAAAATTGCTTTCCGACTACTTTAACAGCGATGATTTGGTTTCAAAAGGGTTGCCGACAGTTCAACATATTTCGGACACACTAAACACATCACCCAAGTATTTAAGCAGTTTAATGAAAGTTCTCACAGGGCAAAGCACACAGCAACACATACACGACAAACTTATTGACAAAGCCAAAGAAAAATTATCTACGACTAATTTATCCGTCAGCGAAATTGCTTATGAACTAGGCTTTGAACATTCACAATCATTCAGCAAACTTTTCAAGACAAAGACGAACGTTTCGCCTTTGGAGTTCAGACAATCGTTCAATTAAATTTTTTCCTTTCCTCTCTTTTTTATTTTTTGGCAGACAATCGACCAGGCCCGGCAGACAGCGGACGACAAAAGCCACTTACCTATAAAATGGGCTGTTGAGGTTATACCTTTTTTCTTGCAAGTTTCCCGTAACGCAGGACTTATATTTTGAAATTATCTTCTGGTGCAGGGTTGGTAGTGTTGCACTGTGCATTGCCGTTACTTTCTGCTAACTCAACAAATCCCTCATGCACAGCATTTTCTATCGGCTAAGGCCTTACCGGTAAATAATTAGTGCAACTTACTCTTTATCTTCTCCAGCGCCGCTTTAGCATAACTGCTTACCACCAGCCTCCCGCTAATAGCAGCGCGTTCAGGAAGAAGTGTATCCCAATCATCTGCATCACGCCATAAAATTTTTTTCATTTCAGCCATCGCTTCGGGATTGGCATGCATCAATTCATTGGCAAGCCGTTGAATTGATTCATCCATATTTTCAAGATTGGAATGCAGTTCGGCATACAGCCCTTTTCTTCTTGCCCACTCCGCGGGGCGCCACATTGCAGCGTCAATTGCCAGTTGGCTGAATGCTGCCAATCCTATTCTTTTTTCAATAGCAGGGCCAACCACAAAAGGACCAAAGCCTATTGATAGTTCGCTGAGCTTTACATCGGCGCCTTCTAACGCTATTGCATAATCAGCAGCGGCTGCAAGCCCAACACCACCGCCCACACATTTACCGTGTATCCGGGCAATGATCAATTTTGGACATTTGCGCATCGCATTAATTACATTCGCAAACCCACTGAAAAATACCCTTCCTTCTTCTGGTGTAGTTACTGCTTTTATTTCATTAAAAGAAGCCCCGGCACAGAATGCTCCTTCGCCTGCTGATCGTAACACAATCACTTTTGTTTCTGTATCCAAACCGGCACTGTGTATTTCCTGGGCCAGGTCTGCAAGTATTGCTGCCGGTAATGCATTACCCTGGGGATGAAAAAATTCTATTGTTGTAATGCCATGCTTTGGTTCAACTTTTACATATCCTTCCTTAATCTGGTGTATCATGTATAACGTTTAATGATTATTGTAGAATACCTTCAACACAATTTAATTATTATTTTAAAAGATACGAAACGTTTACCGGTATCTTTGCGGCAAATAAATCAAGCAGGTTCATGAAAAATTATATCGCTTTTCTTCTTTTGATGGCAGCATACGCCTGTAGCAATACAAACAATAACCAGCCGGCAGATGAGCATAACGCGTCGGTACCTAAAACAGCATCAGACAGCCTTTACAAATCTGTAATGGACGGGCATGATGTAAGTATGAAAAAAATGGGAGAAATTGTCCGGCTGAAAACGTTGATCTCGCAACAAAAAGATTCAATAGCCGGGCTGAAAACAAAGAATCAGCAAAATACAGCGGCGTTTGATATCGCTTTTAACAACCTGGTGTATGCCGAAGAGCTGATGAATAAATGGATGCAGGATTTTAATCCTGACAACGCGGGAAATTCGGAAGATGAAAAGCTGGTTTTCTTCAAAAAAGAAAAAGAGAAAATAGATACCGTAAACGCCCGGATCGACAACAGTATAGAAACAGCAAAAAAAATTACGGCTGCCAGGCCGTAATCCTCCATGAAAAAATATCGTAAACGCAATTATATTTTACCGTCTATCTCTTTGCTGATCACTTCAAAAATTTCATCAACAGTACCTTCACCCTTTATGTGTTTCACCTTGTCAAACTTCAGATAGTAGTCTGCAACAGGGGTGGTTTTCTTATGATACTCGGCTATGCGCGCCTTAATTACTTCTTCATTGGTATCATCGCTTCTGCCGGAAGTTTTGCCACGCCCTAAAAGCCTTTTAATCAATTCAGCTTCAGCCACATCAAGCGCCAGCATTAAATGAATGGCTGTTTTCTTCAGCTTCAGCAATTTATCAAGCGCCTCAGCCTGGGCTTCAGTGCGGGGAAAGCCATCAAACAAAAAGCCCTTTGCATTCGGGTTGTTGTCAAGGGCAGAGCTGATCATTCCTATAACCACTTCATCCGGAACAAGTTGTCCCTTATCCATAAAGCTTTTAGCTTCAAGGCCTAATGGGGTTTGAGCGGCTATTTCGCTACGCAGCAGGTCACCGGTAGACAAATGCTTTAACCCGTATTTCGCAATTAATTTTTCAGACTGCGTGCCTTTTCCGCTGCCGGGAGGACCAAACAAAATTAAGTTGAACATGTACTTACAAACCTTAGGTGAGCGGCAAATATAAAGGAACGTATTAATAAAGCGTTAACAAAAGCAGGAAATGTTGGTTTTAAAGCCCCTTATTTTAACAATCTGCGATTATTTCAATATAGTATATTCATGAGTACCTTCCGTAATTTTGTAAAATAAGAAAACAGTGTATATGCGTTTACTCACCGTTTTTATTCTGCTCTTGCCATTGATTATGCATCAATGCAGCTTTTCACAATCATCTAAAAAAAATACAACAACCATTATGGACAATAATACCAATAATAAAAGCAAAATATATTCCCGCACCGATACTTCAAAAGTTAACCTTACGGATGAGGAATGGAAGAAAACACTTTCACAGGATGTTTATTATATAGCAAGAATGAAGGGAACAGAAAGGCCCTGGACAAGTAAATTTGAAAAGTTTAATGAGGTGGGAACGTATTATTGCGCGGCCTGCGGTAACGCGCTATTTAAAAGCGATACCAAATTTGAAAGCGGGTGCGGGTGGCCGAGCTTTTATGAGCCTATCAGTAAAAGCAGCATCATATATCTTCCTGATCATTCACACGGAATGGACAGAACAGAAGTAGAATGCGGACGTTGCAAAGCGCATTTAGGACATGTGTTTGAAGACGGACCCCCTCCTACAGGTTTGCGCTATTGCATAAACGGCGTTATACTCGATTTTGAAAAAGCTTCAGAAGCGGAGAAAAAGTATAAAGCGGAAAAGAAATCATAATTGCCGGGGTTAATATTAACACCTCATCCTCCTATCCTTTTCCTTGCGGAGAAGGGTAGTGCAGTGGAATATTTCCAAACTATATATCCGCCACTTCAACATTTACATGAATTTCATGCTTACGCTTTAACAACCTCAGGTTCTCTCGTTTTTTAATTTTAAATTAACTCCCCACCCGATCCACCTCTTCTCCCGCACCGCCCGGTCTTTGCGGCAGGGATTTGAATTGCTTACCAAAACGGTATGTAAAAGATAAGGTGCAAACCCTGCTGTCGCGGGTAATCTTGAAATATTCCTGCGCATTGTAGAAAGTAGTAAGCCCTGCCATGGACTGTGTATAAAATATATCCCTGGCTGTTAGTTTAACTGTTCCTGTATTCTTAAGCACCTGTTTAGCCAAACCAATAGAAACCTGCCCCGTCGGGTCAAGCACCTCCTGCAGATCCTGCTGGCTTTTTGTGGTATATATACCAGATAATTCAGCAGACCAGCCTTTGCCCAACCTGAACTGGTTGGTAATATTTGTATTCATTTGCGTGAACGACACATTAAAGACTCTCCATAGCTCGCTCTTCATTCGTTTATACGTTACCGTTGCATCTGCCGATATAAACCACCACGAAAAAACCGATGACTGGAAACTTACAGTCAGAGAAAGGCTCTTCATCTTACCAACATTTCCTTCTGTATACACAAATGAACCGGTGCTGTCTTTCAAAAAAACCTGCGAGAAATAATCTTTCACAATACTGTAATCCAGGCTTGTAGTCAGCATGCTTTTATAACTATGGCTGATGCCGGCGTTCCAGGTATACTGTGGTTTGTAAAAGGGGTTACCGCGCTGGTAAGTATATTTGTTTATTACAAAAACAAATGGGTTCAGCTTTTGAAAAGCCGGGCGTTCAATGCGCCGGCCGGCACTAATGGAAAACAGGTTGACAGAATCTGCCTGCCAGCTGATGAATGCAGAGGGAAAAAGCCCGCCGTAATTCCTGGAGAATGAAGAATCTTTAACAATACTATTTCCTGCCTGCCTGGCTTTATAACCGGTAAGCTCATAACGTAACCCAAGCTTTGCCCTTATTCTGCCCGACTGTTTTTCCGCGTCGGTATATAGCGCGTGAATATTTTCATCGTAGAGAAAATGGTTGGTTTTTCCATAATCCGGTTGCCAATCGTTTAACTGCATAAAATAATACTCAGCTAAATTGTTTGTCCTGATATAAGAAGATTTCCAGCCTGTCTCCATTTTCAGATTGTTACTGAAGCTTTTTGTATAGTCGGCTTTGGCGGCATATATCCTGATGCGGGCATCAAGATCACCTTTTGAAGCTTCACTATACCCTCCCGGAGCATCAAGATCGTTTTTAAAAACCTGCATATTGCTGATGTCATAGTCAATATAATCAAAGTCGGCGCCTAACTCGCTGGTAGTGGAAAATACCTGCTTCAGATTCGCGTTTATACCACCATTTTTCCATCGCACATTATTATCGCTGTGCGTAAGAATTACAGAATCAGCGCTGCCGTTGTTATTTAACCATTGAGCCGTTGCATCTCCCGGATTTTTTCTTGACAGTGCAAGTGCCGATACCATAACGCCGAGCGTAGTTTTATTGCTCAATGCATAATCCGCACCCATTCGTAAAATATTATTTTTACCTCTTGCTGTCATAACAGTCGGCTGCTGCAATACAGATTCAACAGTTGTTTCGTCTGCCTTATAATACGTTCTCAGTGCATACAGATCCATAAAATTTTTATTAGCTGCAATGTTATAGTTAAAAAAGTAGTTGAATTTGTTGTTCCTGTAATTCAGAGATATGCTGTTGTTGCTTTTGTAGTAACGCCCCTGGCCATACGAAAGATTTGCACTCCCGTTAAATCCTCTCTGCCGGTTCTTTTTTGTTTTGATGTTGATAATGCCCGCATTGCCCGACGCATCATATTTGGCAGGAGGATTATCCATCAGCTCAATCAGCTCTGCCTGGCCTGCATTCATGTTTTCCAGTAAAGTAATTAATTCGGCACCCGATATATACAGCGGTTTCCCATCCATCATTACCAGCACGCCCTGTTTTCCCTTCATGTTGATATTACCCGATCTGTCAACAGTAATACCGGGAGATTTCTCAAGCACATCCAACACCGTTGCTCCTGCATTTGTTATTCCCGCGTCGATATTGATAACAGTTTTATCGGGTAATTGCTGAATGGGAGGTTTACGTGCTGTGAGTTTTATTGCTGTGAGTGTTTTAGCCCCGGAAGACAACACAAATGTTTTTTCATTTACAGATGCTGCTGCAACAGCTATTTTTTCAGAAATGAAACTTGCGTATCCTGCCATACTTACTCTGCAAACATATTCTCCCGGCTCTATATCCTGTATCGTTGTTTTCCCTTCTTTGTCAGAAATTTTATGCCGGATGATCGTTGAATCCGGCAATTTCAAAAGCTCAATAGTTACATTGCTTAGGGGAGCCTTCTGTTCGCTTACCGCGTATAATATAATGCTGCCCTTTAATTTTGGCTGGGCTACAATGCCGGATAGCATAGCGATGGTGCAGCATAATAAAAACAATTCTTTCATAGCAGATAACAACTAAATTACAATGCTATGCATTGCAGAACTATAACTTTTGTTTCAACGGAAAAATAATGCGATGAATGAAAGAAAATGTTTATCATGAAGTTAAAATCTGCAGCCTGGACCCTTATTACTTATCTGTATATACATTCTGTGTATTTTTGCCGCTCAAAAAAATAAACTGATAATGAACTGGCAGCAATACCTTGATTATACACATGAAATCTTAAGCGAAGAAAAACCTCAACCTCCCTATGACAACCCGGATTATCATCACTACACAAAAATGAATGACGCCCGTATGCGGAGGTGGGTTAAAACAAACCCGGTAACAGAAGAAACAAAAGCTGTTTTACTACAAATACAAAAGCCGCAGCAATGGATTGTTATTACCGAGCCCTGGTGCGGTGATGCGGCGCATATAGTGCCGATCATTTATTTAATGAGCGTGCAGAATAATAATATTACACTTCAGATTCAATTGCGTGATAGTAATTCTGAAATAGAGCAATATCTTACCGGCGGAACAAAGTCGATTCCAAAATTGATTGTCCGGGATGAAAAAGGCAAAGACCTGTTTAGCTGGGGACCCAGGCCCAGGGAAGGACAGGAGCTTTATCTTTCATTAAGAGCACGCAAAGCAGATTTTGAAGAAACGAAAGTGGCTATCCAAAATTATTACAATAATGATAAGTCGCTAAGCACACAAAAAGAAATTATTGCTTTGCTGAAAGAGCAACTTGCATAAGCTGCTTCATACAACTTCAGCAACATTATTTTTGATTGATCACTGTTTCAATAACCAGGAATTCGCTTTCTTTTTCGCATGTAATGTTTATGCTGTCTGTATCCCAAATGCCTATTGCATCACGTTGAGGAACTTTTGTTCCGTTAACGGTAATAGCTCCTGAAATATTAAAAACAAACAGGCACATATTTTCTTCGCGGAAATGATAGGGTATTTCTTTTCCCTTATCAAAATACCCGATCGATAGCTTTGCATTTTGATTTATCCAGCAGTGCTCTGCACCTTCTTCATAAGAAACGATGGTAGCCAGTTTATTTTTTCTTTTCTCTTTAGGAAAGTTCCGGGTTTGATACCTGGGATTAATGTTTTGCTGCTTCGGGTAAATCCATATCTGTAAAAAGTTTACTTCTTCTTCACCTATATTATATTCTTCATGTTTTAGCCCGCTGCCCGCGCTCATGATCTGAATACCACCTTCTTCAATTACAGTACTATAGCCCATCGTGTCTTTATGGTTCATCTTTCCTTTCAGTAATATGGAAATTATTTCCATATTAATATGCGGATGAATCCCAAAGCCTTTGTCTTTCACGAGATAATCATCATTAAAAGCGAACAATGTTCCAAAGGCGCTCCTTACAGGGTTTTGATAGTTACTGAAACTAAAAACAAAATTGCTTCTAAGCCAGCCGGCATCTTTTTTACCCCGCTCTGATGCGGGAAAATATTGTGTTTGCATAAACTTTCTTTTTCTTTTATTGCTACATTAAACGTTAAGCATCAGATAGTACACCTGATCATCTCATGTCTTATGTTTCATTCTCACAAATTCCTGCGTTTATTTGCGGCAGATGATTTAAGATTACAGTCATTAAGAAATTAAGAAACATAAGTATCCTTAATTCCCTTAATCTCTTAATGGTTGTACAGACTGTATACATATCAATACTCATCATTTAAAAACCAATTGGTTTGCCAGGTTAATTTCATCCTGTGTTATAGTATGCCCCATGCCGGGATATACCTTTTCGGTAACAGCAGCGCCCATCTGTTTTAATATACTGGTAGTAGCATTTACCCGTTCTACCGGCACATGAAAATCAGGGTCACCTGTTCCTATAAATACCGGTGTTTCTTCAAAGTTACCTTTATAGTTTTCAGGATAAATTTTATCTCCAATTAAACCGCCGGTAAAAGCAACTGCCCCGCCATATTTTGAGGCATTGCGTGCTATATACTCCAGCGCTAAGCATGCGCCCTGCGAAAATCCGAGAAAATAAATTTTATCTTTTGCTATTCCCTTTTCAATGGCTTCCCCTGCTGCTTTCCCTACAAGTGCCAATGCGCCAGCCAGCCACGGCTGATTCTCTGCTACAGGCGCTAAAAAGGAATAGGGGTACCATGTATTATTTGTTGCCAGGGGCGCTAATAACAGACAATCTTTTACATTAAGATGCCCGGCTAAGGATAGAATATCTTCAGCGCTGCCGCCACGGCCGTGCAGCATTATTAGTGCTTTAGCCGGGTTCTTTATATTTCCGGATATTATAATATTTTCTTTATGCATTTTTTATTATTAGCAGTTGTATACTTTATTTCAATACAGGCAACACTCTTTCAATCTCAGCTCTTGCAGGTTCATATTGTTTAGGCAATTTTAATTTGCTGCCTAATTGTATCAGCGGTTCATCTACTGTAAATCCGGGATTATCTGTAGCTATTTCAAAAAGCACGCCACCCGGTTCCCTGAAATATAATGAGAAGAAATAATCACGGTCAATTTTGGGTGTTATCTGCAAACCGGCACTTAATATTTTTTCCCTGAATGCCATCTGCACATCATCAGTTTCTACCCTGAAGGCAATGTGGTGATTAGTGCCTGCGGCATTATAACCACGCTTCCCTTTTTCATCAACCAGGATATCTATTGTTGACGCTGTTTCTATAGCATCAGTTATAAAGCGATACCTGTTCCCTTCCTGCCCGGTTTGTTTATATCCCAAAATATCAGTGAGCACTCTTGCTGTTGGCTCAAGTTCTTTTAAGCTTAGTGTTGTTCCCTGGAATCCTTTGGTAGCAACGCTTTCAGCAACTTCACCTGTTACCCATCCTTTACGGTTATCCGTAGTTTTCGGCACTACCAGTGCCAGGTTTAATCCATCGGGATCTGTGAACGGGAGATATATTTCCCCGAAACGTTCAACTGCTTCTTGGGTTTTGATATTGAATTGTTTAAAGCGTTCTTTCCAGAAATCTATACTTCCCCCGGCAACAGCATATGCTATTTCAGTAGCCATTCCCACACCATTGGTGCCCTGTCCTATTCCTTCCCACGGAAAAAATGTTAAGATAGTTCCGGGTGTGCCTTCTTCATTGCCATAATAAAAATGATAGGTACCGGGATCATCAAAGTTTACGGTTTTCTTAACCAGCCTCAGCCCTAATACTTTTGTATAAAAGTCATGGTTACGCTGGGCAATATTGGCAATAGCCGTTATATGATGCAATCCTAAAATTCTGTTTGACATAGTGTGATCTTTATAGATGCAAATTTTGCACTATGCCTGCTCAAAAAAAATAATATAGATTAAGTTGTCTGTTACGCGCGGGGCAATTATTTCTGATGTCTTTAAAATACCGGACCGCAGATTATTTACTTATAAAGTAGTTATGCATAAACAGCATTTGGTATTGAACGGCATTGGTCCAGTAAGCCCAGTTATGCGCACCCGGTCTCACAATATAATCATGCGGTATGTTGCGGTATAAAAGTTCCTTGTGCAGATTTTCATTCACTTCATAAAAAAAATCACTGCTACCACAATCAATAATAAAGGAAAGAGAAGCTGGGGTAAGCAGGTGAAGCATATTGATCACTGTATTTTTTTCCCAGCGGTCTGGGTATTGGGCGTAAGGGCCAAGGCGTTTTGCCATATCCCAGTTATTGGGAAAAGGGCGTATATCAACACCCCCGCTCATACTGCCGGCAGCACCAAACACATCCTGGTGCTTAAAGGCCAGGTATAATGCACCGTGTCCGCCCATACTCAGCCCGGTGATGGCTCTCCCTTTTCTGTCTTTAATGGTTTTGTATTTTGAATCAATCCAGCTAACCAGCTCTGTTGCAATATATGTTTCATAACGAAAAGATGAATCAACAGGGCTATCCCAATACCAGCTACCAAAATTTCCATCAGGACAAACGATAATGATGTTATAAGTATCAGCTAATTTTTCAACACCGGTTGCCTTTTTAACCCAATCGGCATAATTGCCGCTATAACCGTGCAGTAAATACACAACAGGCAACGCTTTGGCAGCAGCATAATTATCTGGTTTTATCACTACCGCCTTAATATTTTTATTCATGATATTGCTGCGGGTTTCAACAGTATCGGTAATGGCGGCGTGAAGCTGATATTGAAATCCGAGAAGAAAAATCAATCCTGACAAAAAAGTTTTCATTGTATATACTTTGAATTAAAATTAATGATAGGTTATGAATTTGCAAGCTCATTATAATTTTTTAGTAGTACATTGAACAAGTCTTTATATAATACTTTTTTATGAATAGAATTTTCATGCTTTTATTCCTTTCAATGATTGTTGGTTTCTCTTACTCACAAGCCTCACATACCTACAAATGGTTTGACCCGGCTCAATCCGCATTTCCTGTTATTGAAGGCAGAGGATGGCAAGCTGAGTTAAAAGATGCTTACGACAGGTTTCCTGCAAAAGCAGAACAAACAGTTAGGAAAGAAGTATGGAAGCTGTCAAAAAATGCTGCAGGAGAATATATACGATTTACGACCAATGCAAGCGAAATTGTTGTTCGCTATATAGTATCCGGTGGAAAAAACTTTGACCATATGCCGTCTACCGGCGTGAGCGGGGTTGATCTATATGTACAGGATAATGCGGATAACTGGCATTGGGTAAGGGCAGCTTACAAATTCGGAGATACTATCGAGTACAGGTATTCTGGTTTTGCTTCACCTGCTCCGGTAAAAGAATTCCGGTTATACCTGCCTTTATATAATACACCTGTATGGTTGAATATAGGCGTGCCGGAAACCAATACATTTTCTGCATTACCTGTAAACAAAGAAAAACCTTTGGTGCTGTATGGCACTTCTATTTTACAGGGCGGCTGCGCCAGCAGACCGGGATTAGCATGGACAAATATTTTAGGAAGAAAGCTGAATATGCCTATTATTAACCTGGGCTTTTCCGGTAATGGACGGCTGGAGCAACCGGTAATTGATCTGATCAATGAAATTGACGCGAAACTTTTTGTACTTGATTGTCAACCGAACCTTGTTGATAAAAAACAGTACCCGGAACCTGAGCTTGAAAACCGTATTCGTAATTCGGTAAAAAGCCTGCAATCAAAACATCCCGCTACGCCAATATTATTGGCTGAACATTGCTGCGGTTTTCCTGCTGTAAATCTTGATTCTGCCTCTGCAAACCGGTATATATGGACAAGCGAAGTGATGGCAAATACTTTTTCAAAAATGAAAAAAGAAGGGGTAAAAAATATTTATTTACTCACGGCAAAAGATATAGGCTTTGATATGGAAAGCACGGTAGACGGTACACATCCTAACGATATAGGTATGATGAAGTACGCGGAAGCGTATGAAAAAGCTATAAGGAAAATATTTTCTACAGGCAGGTAAAAGACTAAAATCAGAGCTGTTGTGAAAGGATAGGGCATGCCCTGCTATTTTCCACTGACTAAATTCCGTATCTGATCATCAATTTGTTTTGCTTTGATTCTTGCTTCTTTAAGCGGCAGTCCAACTTTCATTTCGGGCCTCGTATGTTTTATAGCGGTAAGCCAGGCATCTTTCATTATACCTTGCTTTTCTGCAACCATCTGCAAAATTTTTTCTCCGTTGGGATAAGTTGATATAATATCATTAATGCTTGCGGCGCCGGCAATTTTATCTTCATTAAGATATAGCAAAACCTGCTTTGCCATCAGCCAGTGCCCTTCGTCGCCGGGATGAACGCCGTCTTTGGCTAAAACAAAAGAAGTGTCTTTCGCCCGGTGATCCAGCAAATATTTTTTCATGGGAAAATGAATATCCGCTACATCCCATTCTGCCCTGTAGCGCTGGCTAAGCAGCCATTCACTATACCTGTCAAGCACTTCAGCATAGCCCGCATGCCCACCGTTTTTTTCATCAAATATCGGGGGTGTAAGGTGAACCATTTTTGCACCGGTTTTAATTACTGCATCGTGCAGCCAGATTATACCTACTTTGAACTTCTGGAACCTTTGCTCATCAAATGGCTGGTATATACCATCATTCATGCCATAACTTGCAAATACGATATCAGGCTTGATAGCAGCAAGCACCCGCGCTAATCTTTCGTGCAGGTCTGGTCTTGGAAATCTTCCATCCGCATGCCCCTCTTCCGAAAGCCCTGAAACCGTTTCGCTCGGCAGTCCTACATTTATAAACTCGTAATGTTTACCGGGATAATTAATGGTAAAATAAGTTTCAATATCTGTAACATATTTACCGGCATAGGTAATACTGTTACCGATAAAGAGTATACGCTTTACTTTTTTAGGAAAGGGTCCGGCATTTCTATACGAGATGGTAAGCACACCGAATAAAGCAATGCAAATAATACTACAATATTTTTTCATGATTGATCATTAAAAATCAATGCTCGATGGTTATATCTTTTGAGACAGACTGAAAATCTTTAATCCCGTCTTCCGTTACTTTTGTTTGCCAGAGATTAGTTTTCTTAAGTGCTTTCATTTCCTTTAAAACAGCAAAACTTTTATCGGTAATATCATTCTCCCCAATATTCAGAATATTGAGTTGTTGAAGTTTACCCAATGGTGTTATTATTTCATCAGCAAGTTTTGTTTGCTGCATATCTAACTTGTTAAGCATGCTGAAGCTGCCAATGATTTGTAAAGCTTCTTTTGACAGTACACAATGTTTTACATCGAGCTGGTATAGCTGTTCTTTTACTGCATAAAGCTTATTTAACAGATTGACTATTTCAGATTCAGTTGATTGCTGCACCATAACAAATGAAGCCTGCAACAGATTGCTCTCAGATGATACAGACCGGAGAATAATACCGGCTTCTTTAAGTTGCTTTAAAGCAGCAGAATCTGCTGCCGCTGCAACAGGAAGAATGATGTCTTTATCATTTGCCGCATCAATACCAAGATAAGCAGATATGAGATATTTGCTTTTATCATCTGCATGCTGCTTTGCAACATTTTTTTCATAATCCGCTCCCGTGTTTATCCACCATTTGATAAGTGATATCTCTACAGGTGTTAACGCCGGTTGATTATCCGCAGGCATAAATTTAGAGCTGGTAACAGGCAGGGTTACACGATGGAGCAGTTCGCTCTTTTCTAAATCTGCAGCAATAACAGCAGCGCCGCTTTTGCCTCCTTTTGTTATGCCATCTTTGCTGCTCAAATCAAGATCGCCTTTTTGTTTGCCGGGGTTATGACAGCTTATACATTTGTTATTGAGTACCGGCTGAATAATATCTTCATATACAATTACAGAATCTACAGAGGCAAATGTTTTTTTAGGGATGGTTTTGGGTGCCGCGCCAAAAATTTTTTGCAGAGAAGCCGGCAGGTATTTCGTCAGGTATCCTTCCCCGTGAGTCATGTTGCCACCAAGGTGCCCACCAATAGCAATCAGTATGGTAGAGATAATAAGTAAAGCATTGCTGGTTTTTTTCCCTGGCTCAGGTTTTCTCCTGGTTAACCAACAGGCAAAACAAACAATAGCCGCTGCAATACCTATCCATTTATGCCAGGAAAGTGTATTTGCATCATAGCCGCCCTTGCCGGATAATAAAAACCCGGTAACTATTGCAAACACAGCGCCGGCAAAACCGGCAAGCAATGCTATATCAATTGCTTTATCAAGCAATATGCTTTTGCGGTACGCTGATATAATAACCAGCAATACCGCAAATACAATAATACCTATCGGAAGATGAACAACAAGAGGATGAAACCTGCCTAAAAATTGCGACCAGTCTGTTTGCATGGATATTTTTTAAACTCTCTCCAGTTTTACAGGATATGTTTTCTCAGCATTCCATTGGCATACATACACATTCTTTTCATCATCTACGCATACATCATGGCCGTGATAAAAAATCGCACCATCCATGAACATGGGTTGCAATACGCCATTTTTGTATACAGGCTTTGTACCGCCGGGGTTTGAAACTACTTTATTATTCTTGTCAAGTATAGTAACAAACCCGGATTTCCCCCCATTCATTTTTCCGCTGTCTCTAAAGTTTGACCAGCACACGCCGGCATAAATATTTTCTCCGTTAATAACCGGGCGACATACATAAGCGCCCGGAAGCTTTACTGTTTCTATATATTTACCATCAAGCGTGAAAAATTTAAATGCGTTCTCATTACGCGAGGTGCAAATTAATTTGGGTGATGATGGATTACGTGTATCAACAGCAATACCATGCGCCTGGCTCAGGTTATGTTCGGGATTGACGTTATTGTGCCCGCCAAAGTGCCTGATATATTCTCCTTTGTGATTGTATTGAATAATATAATCAGAGCCGTAGCCATCTGCCACATAAAAATCACCGTTCGGTGCAACGGCAGTTTCGGTTGGCTGAAATTTCTCATCATCTTTATATACACCTATAGTTGCAGGATGACCCAATGCAAATACAAGATCACCATTGATCGTTGTTTTATACACAGAACCCGATTGTCTTCCGCCCTTACCATTTCTGCCGAGATAATAACCGCTATCGGCAATAAACAAAAAATCTTCACCGCCTTCATTGGTTAGTGTTAGCCCGTGCCCACCTGAATATTTTGTGCCCCATGAATCAAGCAGTTTACCTGATTTATCATATACAAGTATATTATTCCTTATTTCGTCTCCCAGCATTACCAGCCTGCCTTTAGAGTCCTGCACCATTTCGTGGCAGTTAAGCACCGGTGTTTTTGAAGGGTCAAGATCACCCCAGGTTTTATTTACCTTATACCTGAATGCTCCGTGACCGATGATGCTATCGTCATTTGGGTTTGTTTTGCCAATAATATTAAATCCTGCTACCGCTCCGGTTGTAAGCATAATTGTTTTTTTTAGAAATGATCTTCTGTGATTGTTATTATTCATAATGCAAGAAATATAAAATGGTTCAATTTACACTGTTTTAGTGAATATCGGTTGTAAGGGAAAGGGTTATTGCAAGACCGTTTCCAGTTCATCAACCCAGTATTTATCTCCTTTATATATACCCAATAAGTAATTGTATTGGTGATGAAAGTCTGATTCATTTAAACAGCGTTTCAAAATTCTTAACGCTTCTACTGCTGCCCCTTCTTTATCTCCCCTTTTTACTAAAGCCAGGAGATCGCTCTTGAGCAATTGAATAGTTTGTTCTTTCCAATCACTAACAATATAAATGAGAATCCAATAATTCCATAGTTCTTCGTGATCTTTTTTAAAAACCTTTTGGATGTATGGAATTAGCGGTTTTCCTATTGAAGCAAGTAGTTTAGCAACATCTCTAACAACTGGCCAATTGCCATCTTGTAAGAACTCCAAAAGCTCACTAAGGCAATGGGATAACCTGGCATATCCTAAATGCCGTATTACAATTCCCGCCTCATAGGATTTTATATATTTTGCCGAAACCAATTCTTTTAATTGGTCTTCAGTAAGACTGTCAAATATTTTCAATGTTTCAATTTGATCATCGGGTTCTTTATCCCATGAAACATTTGATAAAAGGTTGTCAAGCGTTTGCATCGTTCGTTTTTAAGGTTGTTGATTGAACAAAAACTAACGAAATAATTCCCCTTTTTTGCAAAACCGGCTTCAATTGGTTTGCCGGGGAGCGTTATTGATGATATGAAGTAAAATTACAAATGATAAGATTATAATTGTCAGCCTTTATGCTTATAGGGATTCGAACCTTGCATGAGGCTTAATCAAGGATATGATACCTATACAGTTGCATGCAAAAGATATAGAAAGCGAATTATAAAGCCGCCAACCTTATGACCTTAGTAACACAGGGCAACAACTCAACATTAACCTTATTAGCATCATTGAAGGTAATAAGGTGAGTTAAGCGATCAACTGTCTGTTACTAAGGTAATAATGTTTAGATGCTAAAAGCAGTTGCATGAGGCTTAATCAAGGATATGTTATCTATAAAGTTGCATGCAAAAGATACAGAAAGCGAATTATAAAGCCGCCAACCTTATTACCTTAGTAACAGGGCAATATCTCAACGTTAACCTTATTAGCTTATGATATCCCATTTCAATGTTTTCTGATATTGTTTTAAAAACTTATTATACTCTTCCGCAATGCTCATTTTTTGATGATGGATTGGTTGATTAAGTATGTATTTACATACCTTGTCCACATCTGTTTTTGAAACAGAAAAGGCAGATGCTGATTGTTGCCATGCAAATCTCTCCGTGCATAATTTATTATCGTGAATAAATTTTGCGGAACTGTCTGATATAATAGTAAGCATTGTCTCCTCTGATATCTTTGATGAACGGGATACAAGAAGATGCACATGTTCAGGATTGGCGTAAATACTATATGTTTTTGAATTATTGTTATTAACGATGCCCGTAATGTACTTTTCTAATCTTTCGCGATAATTTTCTACGATCAGCGGCATACGGTTTTGCGTTATCAAAATAAAATGAGTGTAAAGATTGTAATATTCTATTTTCATGGTTAGCTATATTGAAGGTAATAAGGTAAGTTAAGAGATCGCTTATTTGTTACTAAGGTAATAATGTTTTGGGTGATAAAGTGTTTTGATCAGACGCGTTTCAAATTATCCAGACGGTTGCGCCGGCAAAACGTAGGATATACAGGAAAGGGGATAGCCAAACATCCAACTATTTGCTTATAGGATTCTTAACCTTATTGTTCGGAATCCTGCGCAATGAATATAAAGCTACCAACCTTATTACCTTAGTAACAGGGCAACATCTCAACGCTAACCTTATTAGCTTATCATTGAAGGTAATAAGGTTAGTTTAAGCGACTACCTGTCTGTTACTAAAGTAATAATGTTTAGACGCTAAATGTTTTTAGCCCCTTGCAATTATTAAATAGCCTCTTCCTATTACATTTCAACTTTTCGTTTTTCAAAGACATTTTTAAAATGGATAATTTTTTAATTGCCTCAAATAACAGCAGCGTATAAACTCACCCTATCACCCCCTTCACCACTTTCCCCGCCACATCTGTAAGCCTAAACTTTCTCCCCTCCGAATCATACGTAAGCTTTTCATGATCTATGCCCAACAGGTATAACAAGGTAGCCTGGAAATCATGAACGTGCACAGGATTCTTCACAATATTATATCCAAACTCATCTGTTTCACCATAAGTCAATCCCGGCTGCACACCACCACCCGCCATCCACATGGTAAAACAGCGTGGGTGATGGTCTCTGCCATAATCATCTTTGGTGAGTTTGCCCTGCGAGTAATTTGTTCTTCCGAATTCTCCACCCCATACTACTAAAGTATCATCTAATAAACCACGTTGTTTCAAATCTTTTACCAATGCCGCCGATGCCTGGTCTGTGGCCTTGCATTGATTAACCAGCGCTTTGGGCAAATTGCCATGCTGATCCCAGCCCTGGTGATACAACTGTACAAACTTCACATCCCGCTCAAGTAACCGCCGTGCCAGTAAGCAATTGGCGGCATAGGTTCCCGGCGTTCTTGAATCCGGTCCATACATATCAAAAACCCAATCAGGCTCATCAGACATATCTGTTATTTCAGGAACAGAAGCCTGCATTCTGAAAGCCATTTCATATTGCGCTACGCGATTGGCAATATCAGGATCCCCAAATGTTTCCATCTGCGCCTGGTTCAATGCTTTTAATGCATCAAGCATTTCTCTGCGATCAACCGCTTTATAACCTTCCGGATCGGAGAGATACAATACCGGATCTGACCCCGAGCGGAACTGAACGCCCTGGTATTTGGACGGAAGGAACCCATTTCCCCAAAGTCTTGCATACAATGGCTGATCTTTGGGTGCATTGTTTGAAACAAGAACAATAAAAGCAGGCAGGTTTTCATTATCAGATCCCAAACCATAACTTATCCATGCACCCATACTTGGCCGCCCTGCAATCTGGTTACCTGTTTGCATAAAAGTAAGCGCCGGGTCATGGTTGATCTGGTCCGTATGCATTGATTTTATAAAACAAATATCATCTGCTATAGCGCCGGTATACGGCATCAATTCGCTTGTCCACGCTCCACTCTTACCGTTTTGTTGAAATTTAAAAGAAGAACCAACCAACGGCAACGCAGATTGTTGTGCGCTCATACCGGTTAGTCTTTGCCCTTTTCTCACAGAATCGGGCAGATCCTGTCCATGCATTTTTTCAAGCATGGGCTTATAATCGAAAGTTTCAAACTGAGACGGGCCTCCGCTCTGGAAAAGATATACCACTCTTTTTGCACGGGCAGGGATATCGGGAGCACCCATTACACCGGCGCCTGCTATAACGGGGCTTCCTTTTTTTACAGGATTGCCTGTTTGTCCTGTAATCAACGAGCCCAATGCAACTGCACCCAGGCTCAGCGATGCTTTTTGTAAAAAAGACCGCCTGTTGAGGTTGCTTGCAATGAGTTGTTCGATTTCTTTATTCATAGCTTTTTGATTTAAGGTGGAAGGTGTAGGGTGTAGGGCCGAAGCGGCTACCCTACGCCTTATACCTTAAACCCTTTACCTTTTCGTTACAAATGCATCCGAATTCATGATCGTACTCACCATCACCGTTGTTGCCGCAAGCTCTTCGGGTTTTAGGTTTTTGCTTATTTTATATTCTCCGGTCGCTAACCAGCCTTTCATTTTCGTTTTGTCTTTACTGAATTTATTATACTGCGCTGTGTATAAGCCTTCGAGAATTGCTGTCTCTTTTTGGGTTGGTTTAATACCTGTTAAAGAACGATATGCATACACGATCCTGTCAGTTTCATTGCTATACTTTTCAATAGCCCGTTCAGCCAAAACTTTTGCCGCCTCTGTAAACTGCGGATCATTCAATAAAACCAGGGCCTGCAGAGGTGTGCTCGTTTTTTGACGTTGCACAATACAACTGCTTCGCAGCGGCGCATCAAATGTACCTAACGATGGGGCAAGATTGGTGCGCCGCCAGAATGTATACAAGCTTCTGCGGTACAGGTTGGCGCCGCTATCCTGCCTGTATACTTCACTGTTTACCGACCATATGCCTTCGGGCTGATAAGGCTTTACACTTGGGCCGCCGATGCTGTCGTTTAATAATCCGCTTGCTTTTAGTGCAGCATCACGGATCATTTCTGCAGGTTGCCTGAATGCAGGGCCACGCGCCAGTAGTATATTATCCGGATCATTTGCCAGCAAAGCTGCATCTGCGTGTGAGGATTGCCGGTAGGTTGCCGACATTACGATGAGCTTTTGCATTGCTTTTATATCCCAGCCCGATTCTCTGAAAGTGACGGCCAGCCAATCCAGCAATGCAGGATTAGAAGGTACGCCACCCTGGTTACCGAAATTATCCGCGCTCTTTTGTATACCTGTGCCGAAATAAGTTTGCCAGTAGCGGTTGACGATCACTCTTGCCGTTAAAGGATTTCTTGCATCAAACAACCATTGCGCAAGCCCCAGCCTGTCTTTCCTTAAATTTTCAGGATAAGGAAGAATGGCGTTGGGCACATCAGGAAATACCTCTTCACCCAATGCATCATATGCGCCGCGAAGCAATACATGCGCAGGCCTGCGCTGCTTCATTTCCTCCATCACCATTATCTCAGGGATATTTTCGGATGCTATATTTCTTTGCTGTCTTATTTCCTGCAGCTCCTTTTGTTTTTGCTGCCATGCTTTTGATATATTGGAAAAATAATATTGCTCAAGATCTCGGTCTGGTATAGACGAAGTGAAGTTTGTGCGATTGTAATTCGCCTGGAGCAGGCCGGCAGCTTCTGAGGCATTCAGCGCACGATCATATACTACCAGTTCATCAACCAACCCGTTTTTAAACCCCGTACCACGCCAGTCTGCACCTACCTGTAACCCGATCTGATCATCCCGGTGGTATACAATATCTTTATACAGGTTATCTTTTTCCGTTACCATTTCCGCTTCCTTTCCATCTGCATATAATTTTATTCCTTCGGCTTTGCCCGAGCCACTATACGTTAACGTTAGTTGTATCCATTTTTCTTTTGGTAATGTATCTTTTGTGATTTTTAAGATTTCATTATAAGGCCATGCATGCGCCATCAGAAACCTGGCTTTACCATCTTCTATATTCAGGTAGTAACCATGAAAAGCATAAGTGATATCGCCATTGCCCTTATGAACGATGATGGCTTTATTTACATCCCTGGGAATATTGATCCAAACACCGATGGAGAATGGTTGAAAGCGATTATATATGCCAACCTTTCCGAGCTTCAGAATATCATCCCCGTTTGATTTGAAGGCATTGCCAAATTTGCCCGGAACAATTACCGCATCTGCTACCGTACCTCCACCCCCCTTGGGGTCTTTTTCGTTGATGAACTTTTTATCAGCGAGTTTATCAAAGGTAAAATGGGCCTGCAATCCTTTACTCAAATCAAAAGGCGCTTTTTTGTTGAGCGTTTGTTTCCATTGTTCAAAAGCAAGCTTTTCCTGTTGTGTGATAGCATCAAGCTGTTGCAGTTTCTCTTTTTCCTTATTGATAAGATATGCGAGAACAGAATCCTGCTTTTTATCTGTTAACAGCATTGAAGGACCCGGTGTTGCCTGGTCAAATGATATCTGCCCCGGCTCATCAATATTGTTAAAGAAACTATACAGGCTGTAAAACTCTTTAATCGAAACAGGATCAAATTTATGATCATGACATCTTGCACAACCTATTGTTAAACCCAAAAATGCTGTGCCTAAGGTGCTGGTCCGGTCAACCACATATTCGCTCCGGAATTCTTCATTGATGATACCACCCTCCGCATTTTGCGCATGATTCCGGTTAAAGGTTGTTGCCAGCCTTTGCTCACGGGTAGCATTGGGCAGCATATCGCCAGCAAGCTGCCAGGTTGCAAACTGGTCGAAATGCATATTCTGATTAAAGGCTTTTATCACCCAGTCTCTCCATTGCCATGTTGCACGGTAACGATCAACAGTATATCCATACGTATCTGCATAGCGGGAAACATCCAGCCAGTCAGTCGCCATTTTTTCGCCATAGTGTGGTGATTGTAATAATTTATCTACTACTTTTTCGTAAGCGCTTTTTGAATGATCTGCCACAAAAGCCTCAATCTCTTCAACGGTGGGTGGTAATCCCGTAAGGTCAAGCGTTACGCGTCTTAATAAAGTTTCTTTATCAGCTTCCGGCGATGGCTTCAGCTTATTTTCTTCCAGCTTTTGCAATACAAAATAATCAATAGGATTATTTGCCCGGTCTTTTTCTTTTATTTCAGGCAATGCCGGCTTTACCGGAGCAATAAACGCCCAATGCGGCTTATATACTGCACCCTGTTCAATCCATTTTATCAATACCGCTCTTTCATAATCTGTTAACGTACGGTTTGATGCTTTGGTAGGCATTGCAAGGTCAGGATCGGTAGTTACAAGCCGATGATAAAATTCACTCTTGCTGAGGTTGCCAGGAACAATAGCACGCTTTCCATCTTTCAATAATGCAGCGGCACCTTCGGGAGTTGATAAATCAAGCCCGGCTTTTTGCCCGTTGCCCTTATCAGGTCCATGACATAAAAAACATTTATCAGAAAGAATGGGCTTTACATGTTGATTGTAATCTATTACTGCGGGAAGGCTGCTTTCAAGCTTCGCGATTGCTTCAGGCTTTTTTACACGACCCGCCTGTACGAATATAAAAACGCAGGTTGCTAAAACAGCAACTACCAATATAATTTTAGTGGAAATCTTACCCGGCATCTACAATCATCAAATGGTTAAAAGGGATTTTTTGCCTTCTAAAGTTACAGATAAAATCTGCGTTAGCATCATGAAGTGGCGATAATCGCAAGAACCTTTGAGCCAATCCTGATATGGAGCAGGATAGAGATTTTATTTAATGTAATATTCAAGCAATTTTATAATACTTCTTCCTTAATAAAAATGATATCATTCGCTATAATAAATCCCCATCCCTTTTTCTTCAAACGCTTTAGATAAAAGCTATTTTTTCTTCGTCTTCAGTTTTTCTTTTACTTCTTTCAAGCGGAATTTTACAATTTTAGTGATCAATGAAAACGGTATGGGTTTATCAAGCGGAAATTGTACCGAGCCCTTTCCCTGTTTGTATTTTGAAAGTTCTTTTTCAAATGCTGTATGCCCGCTGGGTGTTGCATAAAACCCGATATGGTTTTTAAATGCCGCAAAATAAACCAGGGGCCTACCCTGTATTGAGAAAGCAGGCATTCCGTAGCTGATGGCTTCATCGGCATCCGGTGCAGCCTTATGTATAACTGCCCTGATTTTTTTGAGCAAATCCTGCACCTCTCCGGGTGCATTACTGATATATTCTTCAACGGAAGCTACTTTAATTTGCATATGATGGTTTCATTGAATGACCTTTTTCGTCCCTGCCAATAATACATTAAATTAAGAAGTTTGCCACGAATGCACAAATACAGCATAAACCCAACCATGTATTCTGTGCAACATACGCTTACCGGGCTCTTAACAGGTATCTTTAAAGAAAAAAGTTATTGTAAATCAAGAAAAATGAAACACAGATAAAACAGATGTAAAGGATAATCACGGAATGTGTCCGCGTTATTCCGTGTGCTATTCTATAAAAAGGAGATGGTTGCAGCGCTTAATCGTCCCGCTTTCCACGGAACAATGGGATTATTTACAATACAATAAACCTGTATCTTCATATCAGAAGAAATCCACTTCTACCATGCGTCAGCAGAAAATATTTTTCATCTTTATTCTACTAATTGCCGTTACGATCTGCTTTGTAAAATGCATTCAGCAATCTTCGGGTAGTGATCCCCGTGGCCCGTTATATGCCGGCGCTGACGCCTGCCTGCAATGCCACAAAAATATAGCTGACAGCTATATGCATACCAGCCACAATAAAACATCCGCTCCTGTTTTTTTTGATAGTATCAGGACTGCATTGATCAATACAAAAACTATGGTCAATTATCCTAACGGGCATACTGTTAAGTTAGAAGAGGAACGAAGAAATATACTGCAGTCACAATTTGAAGGAGATAAAAAGATCCTTTCCGAGAAGATGGAGATGGTTTTTGGCTCCGGTGAAAAAGCCCGGACTTTCGGATATTGGAAAGATGAACAACTGTTTCAATTGCCGCTTACTTATTTAACCAACCTGCACCAGTGGACCAACAGCCCCGGATTCCCGATAGATCACCCTTATTATACACGCCCTATAATAAGCCGCTGTTTTGAGTGTCACTCTTCTTATGTATATCATTATAATGAAAACACAAGGCCGCTGGAAATAACAGAAAAATTTAAACCTAATACTATTGTATATGGCATAGACTGTGAGCGTTGCCATGGCCCTGCAAAAAAGCATATTGATTTTCATCGTGAAAATCCCGCTGAGAAAAAAGCAACATATATCGCTGATATTAAATCGCTCTCCCGTACACAGCAGTCGGATCTTTGTGGCACATGCCACTCAGGAAACCCGGTATCTTTTAAATCCATTTTTGCATTTATGCCCGGCGATTCGCTGAAAAATTATTACATGTATTATCCCGGCTCGTTTATAAACCCTGATGTGCATGGTATGCAGATGCAGTTGCTGCAGCAAAGCGCATGCTACAAACAAAGTACGCTCACCTGTTTAACGTGCCATAACCCGCACAAAGCAGAAAACAAAACACAGCAAACAATAACGGCAAGCTGTATTTCATGCCACAACACTTCCCTGCATAACACACAAATGATACAGGAAAAGAAAAATTGTATTACCTGCCATATGCCATTAAGAACATCCAGGAGCCTTGACTTTAATAACAGTACAGAGAATAAAAATATTCCTTATAAGCTGAGAACGCACAGAATTGCAATTTACCCGGAAAACGAATGGGAATAGCATCTAAAATGAAACGCCCTCCCCTATGCGTCAATCTATGCTTGTTGATTAAATTTTTTTTGATATAAAAGCAGGGTACCCGCTATAAAACTATTTATTTGTACAAAACAGGAAAAGTTTTTTTACATCATCTATATTATTGAAGTTGATTTTTTCAACTTTAATATAATTATCAATAGCCCTGCGTTTTTCTGAAAAAAAATTATAAAAACCCTTCTTGTCTGCCAGGATGAAGTGATTATAAACATCCCCTAAATAAAAGGTATATTCCTTTTTAAAAAACACGTCTTCTTTCGTTTGCAACCGGAAGGCCCGTCCGTCCCTGTAAATATTTGAGTAATTATCAATAGCAGATGTTCCGGAACTAATGCCATAGGCGCCTTCTTTTCTCCTGTCACCCATAGTTATCCGTTCTTTTACGGCAAGTGTATATTTATCCGTCTTCATTAGCTGCCGCAGGTAGCCTTTATAATAATAATATGTAATGCTGTCAATATCTACTTTATGCAGAAGACCGGGTTCAGCTATTGCAAGGGTATCACCTCCTGATAGAAATTGTAATTCATCAAGAAGGCAGTGATAATTAAACCGTTGATTTGACCTGCTTCCGTTTTTCAATATGGCAGTACCATTGGTAAATGAAGAGAAAAAATAAATTTCCTCAACAGGGATAGCCTTTTCAGGCACTTCACCGGCTTTCACCAGAAAAAGCTTATGCTGTGCCGGAACTGCGGTTACGGCTATCAAAAACAAACAGGTGCAAAACAGCCTGGTCATGTCAATAGTATATATCTAAATGTACGACTTTAAAAGTAGGACACTTCAAAAAGCGTAAATACATTGTTGTTGCCGGGCTTTCATATATTCTCTATTTTTATTCAAAATCAAACCATTGAATCAACGTTTTTACTCCCTTGATGTATTTCGCGGAGCTACGGTTTGCCTGATGATACTGGTAAACAATCCCGGTTCCTGGTCGCATATATTCAGCCCGCTGGAGCACGCAAAATGGCACGGCATCACGCCCACCGACCTCGTATTTCCCTTCTTCTTATTTGCGGTTGGTAATGCAATGGCCTTTGTGTTACCCAAATTAGAGGCGGCGGGCTCTGCAGCATTCTGGAAGAAGGTCATCACAAGATCATTGTTAATATTCTTTATCGGGTTGTTTTTAAACTGGTATCCTTTTGTGAGCTGGCAAAACGATGCGCTCCAGTTCAGATACTGGGTTAACCCTAAAAACACTGAAAGTGGCGTTCGTATACTGGGAGTACTGCAACGTATCGCCATTTGCTATTTTTTTGCATCGGTAATTGTATATTATTTTAAGGCAAGGGGTGCTTTTTTTACGGGCAGTGTATTACTGCTGCTTTATTGGTTTTTATGTTATGCAGGCAACCCCGCTGATCCCTATAGTTTGAACGGCTGGTTCGGAACAGCTATTGATAAAAAAATACTTGGTGTGGCACACATGTATAAAGGCGAAGGCGTTCCTTTTGACCCGGAAGGTTTGATGAGTACCCTGCCTGCTATTGTGCAGGTGATATTCGGGTACCTTGTGGGGGATTATATACGCAATAAACCAAAAGCTTATGTGACAGAAAATAATTTTGGTAATACTATTCCGGCATCGGCTTCATTGTACCCTATGATCACAGGTTTGTTTGTGACCGCGGTTGCATTATTAATTACTGCTTATTGCTGGGGCCTGGTGTTTCCCATTAATAAAAAAATATGGACAAGCTCCTATGTACTTTGTACTACCGGCCTGGCCATAGCTATTATCGCGTCAATGATTTACGCTATTGAAATACGCGGCGCAAAAAATTGGCTCACCCGTTTTTTTGATGTGTTTGGCAAGAATGCCTTGTTTGTTTTTGCATTAAGCGCTTTTCTTCCCAAAACACTTAATCTTATTCGTTTGGGCAACGGCGTTACACCCTGGAACTGGATATATAAAAATCTTTGGATAAATGTATTGCCGTCTGTTCCGGAACTTGGCTCACTGCTTTATGCTTTAACTGTGATCAGTTTTATGTGGTTGATTTGCCGGTGGATGGATAAGAAGAAGATTTATGTGAAGGTGTAGGGGGCGTGCTAAGTGTCTTTCGCTTAGCACCGTTGTCCTGTCGCCTCCGGCGACGATGATATAGTCGCCGGAGGCGACAGGAGAGCTATGCGTGGCGAAGACGCCACGCATAGCTAAAAAGACGCTTAGCACAACTAAAACAACAGACTTCCTACGTTATTCTCCAACCACATCTTCTCTTCCTTTCTTTCCCCAAATCTTATGTTTCGCTCCATCCATCTTCACAATTTTTGGTGTAAACTTTCCTACTATGTCTACCAATGCTTTCTGCGATTGCATTACTACATTGATATCTTTGTACGCAAACGGGGATTCATCTAATCCGCCTCCCAGCAATTTAACGCCAAACTTTTTCAGCTCATCTTTAAACTGTTTATCGGTAACAGAAGCTATCGCCCTTGTACGGCTCATTTTCCTGCCTGCGCCATGCGATGCGGAATTAACTGAGGCTGATTCACCTTTGCCCTTTACTATAAATCCATCCGCCGTCATTGAGCCCGGGATTATCCCCAATACATCTTTAGCTGCAGGCGTAGCGCCTTTACGGTGCACTATCACCTCCCTGCCTTCCCATTGTTCTTTCCATGCAAAATTATGATGGTTCTCTACCATTTTGATTGGCTTATGTGCCAACTGCTTTGCGATTTTTGCATGTATTACATGGTGACAGGCAGAAGCATACTCACCCGCAAGGTTCATGGCATTCCAGTATTCTATACCTTCCTCTTCATCCAGCGATAACCAGGCAAGATTTTTTGCTTCCTGCGGCAGCCGTCTTTTGCTTATGGCCAGCTTAGTATAATGGTTGGCTATATTGGCTCCCAACGCTCTTGAACCGGAATGTGTTAAAAACCCAACGTATTTACCGGCATCAACGCCCAGTACCTCATCTTTCTCTGCTATTTCAATTATACCAAATTCAGCAAAATGGTTTCCGGAGCCGGAAGATCCCAATTGTTTCCATGCCCGCCCGTGCAGGTTTTTCAGCAATGGCAACTCGTAAAACAATGCATTGTCCATTACTTCATTATCCGCCACCCGGTCAAATTGCGCTCCGCTTCCAAATAAGGTAGCATCACCCAGCTCCCGTGCAAAATAAGATTCTTTATCAGTCAGCTCTTTGGGATTGATATCGAATATGCTCAAACACATACGGCAACCAATATCAACACCTACCCCGTAAGGTATTACCGCATTATCTGTTGCCAGCACACCGCCTATCGGTAAACCATACCCGCTATGTGCATCAGGCATTAAAGCACCGGCTACAGATACCGGCAACTTTGCCGCCTGGTACATCTGGTGCATAGCGCCTTCTTCAATATGCTCCTGCCCGAATACGTTAAATTGTATCCCGTTCTGGTTTAAGGAAACAGACTCTCCTTCTAACAGCTCTTTTTTGGGAATCAGCTTTTCTGCGATCAACCCCAGCACCGCATCATTTTCATATTCCACCGGCGCTTCCAGTATTTTCTTCAGTAGCTCCATCACATCCTCTTTTGCTTCATGCTTATAATGCTTCTGCATTACATTCATTGCAATGCTTATTACAGGCCCTTCAGGGTAACTAATTGCCCTTAATGCTTTACCTGTTAATTTCAACTTGCTCATGTTTCTTTGATTAATAATACAAACATATAAGTATGCTATGCAATCTTTTTGCACAGCATACTTATACATTCTAAAAATGTATAGCATTAAGCACCGGCGGCATCAACATTGTAAGCAAACACCCGGGCTTATTAACAGGAACCATATTTAGTTCGTAGAAAACAGTATACGTTTTGAAAACCATTAAGAAGTTAGGGGTCATTAAGGTTTTTTACTCAAATGTCTTAATGGTTAATTATAAGAACTAATAGTGTGACCGGATAATAACTATTTCGGTTTATACTTCGATTCAGCGAGTATTTGTTTGGCGTCAAGTTTAAGCAGGGTATCCAGGGTTGTGTAAGGATGCTTTTCCATATACTTTTTTACGATCTGCCATCCCACAAATAATGAAATTTGGCCGGGAGACCCTTCTCCCAGTTCCTGCGTTTGCGGACCTTCTTCTACATATGACTGTATGCGGAGGAAATCTGAATTATATAACAGATTATTCTGTATCAAAAAACTCCATATCAACCCCTCGTTTTTATAACAACCGGTTAGCTGGTTTGCCGTATAACCTATCTTCAACGTATCAGGAGTTTCTGGCATAAACTTATCCAGCAGGTATAGACGCTTGCCTTTATCAATGCAAAAATCAAGTAAGGTTTTATCGTTAGGGTTGGGAGGATAAATATCATCCACAATATTTTTTAAACAGTTAACCGGGATATATTGCGGGGAAAATTTTGCTGAAACATATTTGGGAAACAATGATTGCGCTGCCTGGCTTTGATATAAAGAAGCTTCGCTGCCAAGATGGAGCTGCAAGCCAACCGCCAGTGCGTCCTGCGTAATTACATCTCCGGTTTTGCCGGTTGGCGTTTGAAATATCGCGTCAAGCGGGCCAATAAAGGTGATTATTTTTTCCGGTGCGTGATATGCAGGAAAATAATGTTTTGCAAAACGGATACCCTGCTTCACTTCATTCTCAATTTTGCTGAAATCTGCAAACACTTTATCCGCCGTATCCTTCACAATATGGTAATCACGCAAAAACGATTTAATAGCTGCCTCAGCTTTACTGCCATCTTCTGCCACAGATAGTCCAAGTATGTTCTGTATAAAATCCGCGAAAAACACCGGGTATTTCTGTTGCAATAATGGAAATGATGCGGGAACATTATTGGTGTCAATCGAAAAAAAATCTTTTTCAAAGCGCTGCGTCTGCAGGTTTACTTTTATACCCGACACATCAGGCGTTTGCTTACCATCTTTACAGGAAACAAAAAACAGCAGCAATGTCAAAAATATTATAGTGGTTTTTCGCATAGCAGTTGAAACGGGATTATTGCTAAAAATTAAAATTGTTGCGTTGCTAAACAGGATACCGATAATTACAGGATCAATTACCTCCACCCTCAAAGTGAAGCGAGAAAAGGATCATGCTTGAATTCATTCTGTCAATAACATTTGAATATTTAAATGTAGGGTCGGGCACATGCACATTCCTTAAACCATGGCTCACCTTGATCTCCGGGGATACAATTACATATTTATTAAAAAACTGGAAGCCAATACCGGCCTCTACGCCAAAATCCGTTTTGTTCACTTTCACCAGGTTATCCGAGTTTGTAGTACCGGAATTAGATGCAAGATCATAATCGAACTTAATGCCGGCAAGTGTATAAACCCTGAAGTTTCTGATCCTGTCGCTTTTTAATCTCACCTGCAATGGCCAGCTCATTACAATTGATTCTACTTTTTGCGTACGCACCAGGTTATTGTCGCCCATATCAGGATATTTCAGATCATACTGAAACTTTTTTTCACTGAATATAAGGTTGAGCGGGTAAAAACGAAGGTCCCATCTTTTGGATAACTGAAGATTTGCCATAATACCAAGGTGTATGCGGCCGCTGTTCAAGCCGTTTACAGCCTGTATGCTATCCTGGTTTAAAAAATAATTGGAGTGGGAGATGTTATAATGTGATGTGTTATACCCCAATACTATACCGAAGTAATATCTCTTGTCGTCATGATCGGCAAGATTATAAGCATTGCGTAACTGTGCGTTTACAATATTTACAAAGCAAGACAATACAATAACCGGCAGCACTATTTTATACCGCAATATATACTGCAAATACCCAGGCTTAATTTTTTGCATGATGTGTTTCGGAATCCAACGTTATTTAATATACCTACAAAATCTTTCCCTTCCGGAAACTGTTGCACCGATTCAGTAAGATACTGGTATGCCTTCTTGTTTTTTGATACTACAGAAGCCACACGGGGCGCCACCATTTCCATGTACAAATTGTAAAGTTGTGCTATGCCTGTTATTTTAGGTTTTGAAAATTCGAGTATAATTAATTTGCCGCCGGGTTTCAATACCCTGTTTATTTCTTTAAGCCCCTGCTCAAGCCGCTCAAAATTACGAACGCCAAAGGCAACGGTTACAGCATCAAACGTATTGTCAGAAAAGTTTATTGCCTCACTATCACCACTTTGTAACTCAATCTGCTTATCTAATCCTAACTTTAACACTTTCTCCCGGCCTATCTCCAGCATTTTGTCTGAAATATCAATGCCGGTTATTTTCTCCGGTTTAAGCAATTCATATGCCATGATGGCTACATCACCTGTCCCGGTGGCTACATCCAGCATAATTTTAGGCTTTTCTTTAGCCAGCATCTTCAATGCCTTTCTTCTCCACCCTTTGTCAATGCCTGCCGACAAAAACCTGTTCATAAAATCGTACCGGAAAGCAATGCGGTCAAACATTTCAGCAACCTGCTGCTTCTTGGTTAGTTCTGATTCCTGGTAAGGCACTACCTTATCATGATTATATGTAGCCATCAGCGGCAAAAATAAACAATAATGTATATCAGGGTTTTAGAATATTATTATTATTGATGTTACTTTAACTTTCTTCCACTCACATATATATTCCCTTTTAAAACAAACCTATAAGGCAGCAAAGCATCTTCGCCCGCATAGTCAACACCAATTCTTGGCGTAGCCAAAACATCCTTATTCGTAACCTTAAAATTATCATCTGCCACAAACATCAAATCATCAAGCAGGTTAATGCCGGTATGTTTGGTAAAAATGCCCAATGCTTTAGCTACATTACCGGGGCCTGAACCAAGTGTCCGGTCAGGTTTCTTTTTTCCGGTACGTTCCAGCATTATATTTATTCCGGTTACAGGTTCTATTGCCCTTATTAAAACGGCATTAGGAATATCTTTTTCGTTGGTAACAATATTAAACAGGTGGTGAATGCCATAGCAGAGGTACACATAAGCCATCCCTGCATCTCCAAACATAATTTCTGTTCTGTTGGTTCTTCGGTTGTTCCATGCATGTGATGCTCTGTCTGCAATGCCATTATAAGCCTCGGTTTCTACAATACGCCCCGACGTTTCAATACCATCAAAACGTGTAACGAGCAATTTACCGATAAGCTCTTTGGCTATTTTAACTACATTCGTGCGGTTATAAAACTCATAGTCCAGTTTCTTTAAAGCCATGACCTGTTCAGTATAATTTTTTGTTATGTTTGAATAACGGTCGGTCCGTACATCTTAACAAGTTAATTAAACCGTTTTAAATATTTCCGGTTGCTTAAAGAAATCATTATAGCTATTCAATCGTATTTTAAAGCTCACCAGTTTATCCGCAGGCATAAATTATGGAAATGGATCATTATTCCGGGTTTGATTTACGCGATACTTTTTTTTGTGAGCATATATTTCTTTGGAAAAAGCGCAAACTATTTAATAAGCGTAGTAAATATAAAGCTGGGCTTAAAAGCCTGGGTAGAGGGGATGAACAGCAGTTTGGTGAGATTCCTGTTTGCCGTAGGCGGCGTTATTCTGTGGATCATTTTAATGATGATGTATTTCTCCTGGTTCAAGTATATCTGGTTGATTGTAGGTTCTCCGGTATTCGGCTATCTCAGCGAAAAAACAGAATCAATTATTGAAGGCAAAGAATATCCTTTCAGTTTTATTCAATTAATGAAAGATATTACGCGGGGCGTTAAACTGGCATTGCGCAATGCATTATGGCAAACCGTATATACTATTTCCATCCTGCTGCTGTCTCTTATACCGGTTGCAGGCTGGGTTACACCAATGATTTCTTTATTTGTAGAATGCTATTACTACGGATTTTCCATGCTCGATTATAGTTGTGAGCGCCAAAAGCTTTCCCCTTCTCAAAGTATTGAGTTCATAAGCAAACGCAAAGGTCTTGCTATTGGTAACGGGCTGGTATTTTACCTGATGCATACCGTTGTAATCATAGGCTGGATACTGGCACCGGCTTACGCGGTAATAGCGGCAACGCTCAGTTTGTACGATCAGAAAGATAAATAACATGCAAAAAAAAGGAATTGTGTACCTAATACCATCTGTAATAGAAGAGCAGGCGCCTGATACCATTCCCGCATGCATTATTAATGCCGTAAAAGATTGCCGGGTATTTTTTGTAGAAAATGAAAGGACCGCAAGGCGTTTTTTAAAAAGCATATGGAAGGAAATGGTGATTGATGATTATGAATGGCATACCATACACAAGGCAGAGAACGACGTAAAAGCTGTTTTTATTTCCACATTAAAAGCAGGGAAAAATATTGGCATCATAAGCGAAGCAGGTTGCCCCTGCATTGCAGATCCGGGGCAGTTGCTGGTTGATGAAGCACATAAAAATAACATTACTGTTAAGCCGCTTGTTGGGCCAAGCTCAATTTTACTTGCATTAATGGCAAGCGGTATGAACGGGCAGCATTTCCGCTTCAGTGGTTACCTCCCTATTGATAACATGCAGCGTACAAAAGCTATTAAAGCACTTGAAGCAGAATCGCAGAAAACAGGTTGCACCCAAATGTTTATTGAAACGCCTTACCGCAATCACCAGTTGATGGAAGCGCTGTTAAAAAACTGTAATGCAGCCACACGGTTATGCATAGCCGCATCTATTACTTCACCAAATGAGTATATTAAAACCTTAGCTATTGCAGAATGGAAAAAAGAAAAAATTGATATTAATAAAAAGCCCGCTATTTTCTTACTAAGCGCAGGCGGGTAGCTAAACCTATGGGTTTACGGCTGTACCTTCTGCCTTTCACCCTATGCCTTTTACCTTGCCTCTACCTCACAATATTTCCCGTACCTGGGTCTTTCATTGCTACTATACTATCCACAACATACCTGCTGAAGCCGCGCCAGGGCAGGGCGCCATTATATTCTTTATAATATAACTCAAACACTTTACCTGAGTTTGCCATTAAAATATGAGCAACGTCTTCATTTACTACAGAAAATTCAAAATCATATGACTGGATGGTGCTCGGCGCTAACGACCTGATGCCGGATTGTATCAGCTTTCCTTCGTAGGTTTTAAACAAATACCCTTTTTTTACACAGTAGTTAAGTTCTCCCGATTTTACCCCTTCGCCTAACACAAAATAATACCTGAAATATCCAAAGCCGAGCAGTGCAATTATTACTATAACCAAAAAATAACCCAGGAATTTTCTCATAAACGCTGTTTAAAGATTCAAGTTAATAAAATGTTGCTGAATTGAAATGCACCCTAATATACTAACAAGAACCACATTTAGTTCGTAAAAAATAATATCTGTTTTGAAAACCATTAAGAAGTTAAGGTACATTAAGGCTTTTTACTTAATCTTCTTAATTCCTTAATGGTTCTTTATAAGAACTAATAGTGTTCCGGATAATATTAGCCTGATTGCACCCGGCTTATAATATTTATCTTTGCAAATCTATAAATATAAACAACTGTATGAATATAGGCATTGTTTGTTACCCAACTTTTGGAGGCAGCGGGGTATTGGCTACAGAATTAGGCAAGGCATTAGCAGATAAAGGACATACTGTTCATTTTATTACCTACCAGCAACCGGTAAGGTTAACAGAGTTTCGTGCCAATATTCTTTATCATGAAGTGAGGGTGCCTACATACCCGCTATTTGATTACCCGCCGTATGAATCCGCATTATCGAGCACAATGGTGGATGTTGTAAAGAATAATGATATAGATCTGTTGCATGTGCATTATGCCATTCCCCACGCATCATCAGCCTATATGGCTAAAAAAATTCTGGAAAAAGAAAACAAGTACGTGCCTACTATTACTACGCTGCACGGAACCGATATTACCCTGGTAGGCAGGGATAAAACCTACGCGCCGGTAGTTGCTTTTTCTATCAACCAAAGCGATGCTATAACGGCAGTTTCGGAAAACCTTAAACAGGAAACATACAAAACGTTTAAAATAGAAAAGGACATTGAGGTGATCCACAATTTTGTGGATGTTCGCCGTTTTGCCCGCAAGCCTATTGATGCCTTCCGGAAAGTCATCGCGCCTAATAATGAAAGAATCGTATTGCACGCTTCAAATTTCAGAAAGATAAAGCGTATAGAAGATGTAGTGAAGATTTTCAACAAACTGAATGAGATTGTTCCTTCAAAATTATTGCTGGTAGGCGATGGCCCGGAAAGACCGGTGATAGAAGATTTAGCCAGGCAGCTTAATCTGTTTGAAGAGATAAGGTTTGTGGGCAAGCAGCAGAATATGGAAGAAATTTTTGCCGTAGCTGATTTGTTCTTATTGCCCTCAGAATATGAAAGTTTTGGTTTGTCTGCCCTTGAAGCCATGGCTGCAGGGGCCCCGGTAGTAGCTACCAATGTGGGAGGATTACCGGAAATTATCATTCCCGGTGTAAATGGTTATATGGGAAATATTGGAGATGTAGACCAGATGGCTAGCTACGCGATTGATATTTTAAAAGAAGAAAATACTTTTCAAAAATTTAAAGAGAACGCCCGGAAGCAAGCCGAAAAATTTGATATTACAAGAATAGTTCCCCAATACGAAAAGCTTTACGAAAACCTGTATAATAACTTTTGTAAGAGGGGATGTAAATAATGGTGAACAGGCAATAGTGAATGTGAATAGACCCGCAATAGATTTTTACCATTCATTATTCACTATTGCCTATTCACTATTGCCCATTGACAATTCACTATGCCACCAACCATAATAGATACCCACTGTCATTTATACACAGAAGACTTTGATGCTGATATAGCAACGGTAATACGCCGTGCGCAGGATGTTGGCGTGCAACAGTTTTATTTACCGAATATAGATAGTGCGTCAATTGACAGCATGCTGAAACTGGAAACTGATTTTCCTGGTGTATGTATTCCTATGATGGGATTACACCCCTGCTCCGTAAAAGAAGATTACAAAAACGAATTAGCTGTTGTAGAAAGCTGGCTGCAGAAAAGAACCTTTGCCGCAGTGGGAGAAATCGGATTAGATTTTCATTGGGATAAAACTTTTACTGATCAGCAATATGAGGCATTTCATCAGCAGATTGAATGGGCGAAAGCATATAACCTTCCAATAGTAATTCATACCCGTGAAGCCATGCAGCAATGCATTGATGTAGTAAAGCAGCATAAAGATGAAAAGCTGAAAGGCATCTTTCATTGCTTTGGCGGGTCAATAAACGAAGCAAAACAAATTATTGATCTTGGATTTTACCTTGGCATTGGCGGAGTACTTACCTATAAAAAAGCCAGGCTAAAAGAAACACTGAAAGAGATCAGCATTAAGCACCTGGTGCTCGAAACCGATGCTCCGTATTTAACACCTGTTCCTTTTCGCGGCAAGAGAAATGAAAGCGCTTACCTGCAATATATAATCGAGGCCTTGGCCGAAGCAAAAAACATACCCATTGAAGAAGTTGCGTCTGTAACAACAGCAAATGCTAATTTCGTTTTTCAAAAGCAGCAGCATGTCGCGTAATTCCTCCCCGGCAAAGCTTTTAATTATATATACCGGCGGTACTATTGGTATGGCTTTCGATAACAGCGGCTCGCTGGTACCGATGGGTTTCCGGGAAATCAAATATCATATACCTGAAATTGCGAAACTGGGTTATGAGTTTGATATGCACGCTTTCACCCCGCCGATAGATTCTTCCAACATGTCGCCGGAAATATGGGTAGCGCTGTGTGGTATTATTGAGCGCAATTATAATAGTTATGATGGATTTGTCATTCTTCACGGCTCAGATACAATGGCATTCACCGCATCTGCTCTTAGCTTTATGCTGCAGAACCTTGATAAGCCGGTAATATTAACCGGCTCACAGTTGCCCATAGGCGAAATTCGTACAGACGCCAAGGAGAATATTATTACCACCATGGAAATTGCCGGTGCAAAAAAAGAAGGCAGGTCAATTGTGCCGGAAGTATGTATTTATTTTGATTATTTTCTTTTCAGGGGTAACCGGAGTAAAAAATACAACACAGAAAAGTTTGAGGCATTTCATTCACCTAATTATCCATCACTGGCAGAAGCGGGCATAGACATATTGTATAAAGAAGCTTATATAACCAGTCATCCCCAACAATCATTTCACGTCAATACAAAATTAGATACCAATATAGCGGTGCTTAAAATGTTTCCCGGCATTACGCAATCTGCGGTGGAATCAATACTCAATACCCCAGGTTTAAAAGCCGTAATTATGGAAACCTTTGGCAATGGCAATACTATTACCGCTCCCTGGTTTATTCAATTACTGGAAAAGAAGATCAAAGCAGGCATCATCATTGTTGACCGAACCCAATGCGATGGCGGCTCGGTAGAGCTGGGCAGGTATGAAACCAGTGCTTATTTAAAAGAAATAGGCGTTACCGGCGGCAGCGATATGACTTTTGAAGCTACCGTTACCAAACTGATGTGGCTGCTGGGGCAGGATTTACCTGTGGCGGAAGTAAAAAGATTGCTGGAAATCTCTTTAAAAGGGGAGTTGACGGAGAAATAGCAGAAAATCTGCGGAGACGGCGAGATTCGAACTCGCGATACAGTTTCCCGTATACACACTTTCCAGGCGTGCTCCTTCAACCACTCGGACACGTCTCCATTTGAGGGATGCAAAAATAAGGTTATTCGGTATTGTATCTAATAATCTTTTAAAATTTTTGCCGCCATGCAAATGCTGACGCAGGATACTTAGTACTTAAACACGGCAACCACCCGCTTATTATACCCGGGCATCCCGGGCGAAGTAACGTTATTTATGATCCGGGATATGTTTTTACCGGCTGTCAAAACGGTGTTTTCTGCTATCTTATCAATATATGCGGCCTCATTTCCTATTTTCACTTTCCTGATGATTTTAGCAGGAAACCCTTTCATCCTGCTTAAAACAGGGATATTGAATATGGGATAATTCTCCGATAAGCTCGTTTCAATAAAAAGCAGTGGGTTAAAATATGCAGTATCTGAATAGGATTCAATTACATGCGTGTAAACAGCCGTTGCATCCTTTGTTTCCACTTTTTCTAACGCCGCAGCATTATTATAGTAGTAGGTACTGGTAGCTTTTAATGTAGTACCGGCCTCATTGGTTATATAATACTTTAATGCCGTTACCCGCTCTTTCTCATCATAGCTGTATTCCATTTTATAGGAAGATGGAAGCTGAATATTTTTATATGTATTTACATAGTACGAAATACCTGATTCGCTGTAATGAAAAGCATTTTTATATAATGACCTGTCTTCATACAACTCTTTCAGTCGCTGATTCTCCCAGTTGAAAATTGTGGCATTTAAAACGTTTCCGTAACGGTAAGATATTTCTTTTAATGTGCTGTCTTCATTATAATGCATAGTTGCCGTTATTCCATTATCATATTCAATGCTTCGCACAAGTTTGATATATGGCTTATCATTTTCGGCAGGGTTTGGGTTTTCTGTATTGTTCTTTTCACATGCATTCAACCCTCCTGCAATAAAAACAAGAAAAATCAGCCTGATAGCTGCATGAAATAATCCGGATAAGTTCATTGGTATCTTTAAAAATGTTTAATCGTTTTCCACGGTGACCATATACAGGATAATGACGTTGCATAAAGATGTATATGCTCCGGTAAAATTTGTTAGAAAGTTATCATGCTGTGCTTTTATAAACGGCATTACAATTCACCCCTCCAACACAAACACACTCACCCCGGTTTCCCTTTCATTCAATACAACCTGCCCGTTCCATTGTTGTGTGCAATATGGCAGCAGCATATTAATAAAGGGCTTTGCTACCAGTCGCTGCGGCGTACTGATGATAATAGTAACCTTATTGTGCAGAAAATGCTCAAGAACACGCATCAATTCCTCAAAAATCCCTGGCTCATAATTCACATCACTCAGTAATAAAACATCAGGTAAAGCAGTTTTAACCGCATCCTTCCAATCCATTTTTGTTGCCTGGGCATTCTTCAATTGCAAATGCGCTATAGATCGCCGTATGCATACAACCGCCTGCTCTTCTCTATCGGTAATGGTTACCTGCTTGGCCATAGTTGCCGCAAACAAACCAGGTAAACCCAACCCTGCTGCTAACTCTACAACATTTCTTTTTTCAATATAGTGTGGATGCTTGTATAAGAAATGGCACAACCCGATTGATGCCGGCCAAACCTGCGCCCAGTATGCAGCATGTTTGTTATTGCTGTATGTTTTTTGCACAGCTTCTGTATCCGGAATAAATATTTCCAGCCGGGTGTTGGAGATGGAGAAGGGGTGGAGGCGAAGGCGAAGCGGCATAATGCAAAGATGGGGAAGTATAAATCATTTTTTCAACGCGTTAATAATTACCCGGCTTTCGATGTGGTTTGCTGTAATACAATCCCAACTCACCGTCGCTTTTGCCCAGCAGGCTTTTCCCTTTATATTGTTTGGGCAAGGAGATTTTGCGACCGTGCAGGCGGCTTGCTGTATTTATCCGCCACTTTTAGAAACAGTAAATAAGCAACCTGTTCTAAATAATCGCCATACCCAACGCCATTATAGTGAAGCGTGTTGCAGAATGCCCGTATTTTGGAAACGACAGAGGATGCGTTGTTACTCATATACCTGCTTCAGCCAATTGGCTGATTTGCAGGGTTGTTATACTTTGGATTGAATACCTTTTTATATTGCAAGCTGATTGCACCAAGATTAATAAGCAAGCCCACAGGTAAATCATACGCTACTACATAATTTTTTGCCTGCGGTTTTATAATAAGCCCTGAAGGCAGTAATTACAATTTTTCAATCATTCCCTTTTGCGTATCAAAAACCATAGGATATAATGAATAGCTGAACCACTCGCCAAACATTTTGAATGTGCGGTGCTTAGGCCACATGGCTTCATCTATATACCAGCCAAACAATTCCTCTTCAAAGAGCTCGCTGAAGTTTTTCCTGAGCCATGTCTCCATTTGCTGCCTGGTTTCGTAATCAGGCAGCAGGTATATATTACCGGTTCTTATTTCATCTTCAATAACAGTATCCGGGTCATGTGCAAGCAGCCAATCGAAAAATGGCTGCTTTGGCACCATTACAATGGCGGAACGTTTCAGGTTTTTAAAATCGTCGTCGAGCATGGTTATAATAGTTATTTGTATGCTCAAATCCTTTTAATTTCATCGAGCTTGTCAAACAATTTAGCTCCTGCAAGTTTTTCAATCTCGCTGATTATAACCTTTCCTCTTGCATTAAAAAAATTTAAAAAACTTCTCTTATTATTTGTATCCCAAACAGGACTCGTGGTAGATGCAGGAATCAGATGGCTTCTCATCACACGAGAAAAATGTCGGTGTTTTTTATACTCTTTCAAATAATTTCTTGGATGTACATCACTTATAGATTGATTCTCGTCAGCCTCTACATAGCAAATGTTGCAAATTGAGTTTATCCATTTTGGATTAATGTGTATCCTCCTTAAATGTGCTTTGGGGAAAATATGATGCCTGTCTTTTCGATTTGAAAAAGACGATGTATTATCCAGCATCATTTCATAACCATTTGCTAAGTATGAAGGCTTTTTACTTCGCAAAAGAAGAAAATAAGCCTTGGCAACACTGGATGATTTTTGATAATCCATTTTTAAAAAATCAAGAGGGCTAATTTTTTCAGAAGAAATAAATTTTGCGCCATTATTTTTTGCCAATCGCTTGAAAAACTTAATGTCCTCCGGAATATTCCTGTTAAAAGCCGCTCCCGAATATCTTTCACCACATGCTGTAAACCAAAACCATTTTTTTATCTCTTTTATTTGTGAGGGCTTTGCTCTTGATTTGTTCAAATAAAAGAAAAATGCAAGTAGTGTATATATATTTTGATATGGAAGTAGCGAAGGGTGATTGACTTTTAAATGGTTCACCAGAAAATCAACCGCTTCTTCATAGCCATATTGCAGGCTTTTCCAAATTTTAGTGAACTCACCATTATATTTTTTATTTTTCTCAATTTTTGTCAATACTGATTCCAATGCCCGTCCCGTAATTGTTGTTGCTCCATATGCAAGCCCCAAGGCACTCTGCATTGCTTCATTAGAAATAAAATTATAGGAATGTTTAAGTCCTCTCTTTGTGTCTAAAATATTATCACGCAGGCTTACATCTGTTGCTTTCGCGAAAAGAGTGTCTGCCCGGTTAACCCTCATTCCTGCAGAATTAATTCTTACAAAAACCTCCCTGATATCCTCTACGTTACTACCGGTAAACATTAGTAACAAAAAGGAAAAGTGGTGAAATGCCTTATAACATTTCGATGCCTCGATAGTCTCCCAATTTGTTAACCCAAGCCTACGCTTTAAAAGCGCAGGCTGTGTATTAAGCAAATCAAATAATCTTATATATCCTTTGGTGTTCTCATCATATCTTGATGAGAAGACAAATCGTCGGTCTGCTTTTTTATCGCAGTTAAAAAATAAGTGGCGAAAGTTTATATCAGAGCCTGCATCCGGTCTTTCTTCAACCCCCATAATTACGCCATATATTGTAGATAACCTTTGTTGACCGTCAATAATCAATTCAGCATGTTTTGCTTTTTTATTAAAAGGTGGTACAATTGTTTTGTTATTGGGTCTTATATTAATGGCTTTTGAAAAAGGAGCATTCCATACCAGCCCAATCCCTATAGGATAATTTCGAAATATGCTATCCATCAACTTTAAAATCTGTTGCTTTTTCCAAACATATTGGCGTTGAATTTCAGGAATGGCAAAATCCCTATTCTCAAATTTCCGTTTTAGTTGTCGCAGACTATATTTCTTAATGCTAATCATTGGGGGCTTTTACTTTTTTAATTTCGTATCCCATTTTTTTGATTATAAAACTTAAGCATTGCCTCATTTTTTTCATTGAATTTTTCGGCTTTATTCTTATAAGGTGAATTTCCCAACGCCATCTTCCAGTTGCGCATAGCTTCCCTGATTGTTGAAAAACCTGTAGAGGTGGTGTCATCAAGTATTTTACAAACAGTAACTAAAAGCTCGGTTTTGCTAAAAACCGGCCGGCGTCTCGGCTTTGGGTTCCGATAATCGGTGAAGCGGGTAATTTCCCCTGTACTTTCGTATTCAAAGGGCAATGGCTCATTGTTGAGATATTTCAACTTTGCGTTTGCATAGCCTTCTGTTTGGTCTTCGTGTACTGTGAGGCGCTCTGCTTCCTCTTCTCTCTTGGCTTCAATAATGCCTATTGGTCTTTTATCAGCAAATAAAATATAATCTGCCGGGCCTATATCGGTTTGATATTCTCTTACTGCTATACCCCTGCCTGCGGGAAGATTGATGCGGGATTTATCCTGAATAAGCCAGCCGCTCTGCAGCAATGCAGCATAGATCCTGTCTCTGGCTATTTGTTCGGGATTCTGGTTCAATGGCAAAGGGTTTATGTTGCAATATAAAAAAATTGAACCCTATATTCAAATCCCTTCTCCTGTTACACTTGACAACACATTAACTCTCCTCCTCAAAATAAATCTTATAATACTTTCTCCCGGTTTCTTCATCAATGCCCTTTTCAATCAGGTCGCGGCGGCCGTGAATATAGATGTGAAAATTTTTATCCAGCTTCAGCACTGATTTAAAAACCCGTTGCTGCTTCTTTACCGCTGCAAGATTGATATCAAACCCGTCCTCAATTTCAAAATTCCTCGAAGCTTCAAAATTCTTCTTGTAATCCATAAAAGTTTCCACCACATCCGGGTGATGGATAACTTCTTCCGCAAACTCCTGCAAACTGAATTGTTCTTTTGTTTTAAAATAATCCATTGAACGGTTCAAAAGTTCTATCTGGTCACCTTTTGATACTTCAAATTTTTCCGCATACTCATTGGTTACAAAATTCTTGCAAAGGCTCAGGTACTGATCGGTATGATTATAGCTGTCCGCTAAGGGTTGTACCTGCAAAAAATCGCTGATCCAGTATTGGGCATCCTGTTTATTGGTATTATCTGCCACGCATATTTTATACCCTTCAGCAGCGTTAGTATTAAATATAAGACAGCCTTTATCTAATTTATTTATACTGATGCCTTCTTCGTTTTTCAGTTCCCAGTCATCTTTCAGGTGATATAGTTTAAGAAAAGTCTCTTTCGTTTCTGATTTAAAAATGCCAATGGCAGAAATAAAATCATTTTCAAAAGGAATATTTTCAAACACCGCTGCATACAGCTCCCCATCCTTCACTTTTACATGGGTGCTTTTACTGTACAAAAAAGCAGCCATCTGCCCGGAAATTTCAATGAAACGCTTCGGCTCCTCAAATAGCTGAGCAGTGTAATGATACATCTCGTTCAGCTTCAGGTCGCTGAGATGTGTAAAATGGTATAGTTTGTTTGTATCAAATGCTCCGAGAAAATATTGCGTAAGTAACTTTGGTACTATGTCGCCGGATATACGCAATAGATTTTCCGAGCGTTTAAAATCTTCTCCACGGGTAGGATTTCCCACCTTATGAACGATTATTTCATTCAACTGAACAGCGTCTATCCCTGTCATATGTTTATATATTGGGTGGTGAAGATAAGAAGCATGCTTTTTTTCATCTAAAAATTATACTTCTTTATGGCAAAGGATTTTCTTTTATGTATTTTAGCAGCGCAATCCTTAAACACCGCATGGGAATTATTTACGCTATTCAGAAAAGAATATACCGCATCAGGAGGAAAACAGTGATCCTCGACATAGATTTAGCGTTGATATATAATATTGAGCCCAAAATATTTAGGCAGGAAGTCAAAAGAAATATACAGCATTTCCCCGGGGGATGTTTGTTTCAGCTCACAGAAAAAGAATGGGAAACGCTGCGATCAGCTATTAATGCCACACATAATGGCATCTTACACCAGGCAGATAACCTGGCGCAAACGCCTTACGCATTTACCGAGCAGGGAGTAGTTGCTTTAAACGCAGTGCTTCATAATAATCTTGTGGTTAAGATGAATATTGCCATTATCAGGGCTTTTGCCGAAACCGGAAAAGGCAGCAGGCATTAATATCAATCAGCAATCCCGGCTTAGCACAAAACTTCCGGTATAAGGGCAGTCTCATTCATTTTCTTGTTTCTAAAGCAATTTCTATTTAAAAAACCTTTATCTTAAAAGCTTAAATCAGTGAGGTACTACTCATAGTGCCACTTCACAATAACGATGGCTTAAATTTTGAAAAAACGATGGTAAAAATAAAAACAGGCTTGAAGGCAGCTGACTTACATTTCAAACTGGAAACTTTCTGGGATCTCTCTGCCAGGAAAATTTTTCTCATTGAAAAAAACTACGATAAAACCAAAGGCTCACCGGTATTTACTGCCGCAGGTAAATACACCTCAAGAGGCTGGACAGAATGGACTCAGGGCTTTCAATACGGTGCCGCCATCCTGCAGTATGACGCAACAGGCGATAAACAAGCCCTTGCAACAGGAAGGAAAAATACGGTGAACCTGATGGCGCCGCATATCAGTCACACAGGTGTGCATGATCACGGTTTTAATAATATAAGCACATATGGCAACCTGCTACGCCTGATGCATGAAGGGAAAATTTCTTTTGATGAATGGGAAAAGCAATTTTATATACTGGCATTAAAAATTACAGGCGCTGTACAGTCCAGCCGCTGGACAGTTATCAAAGATGGTGGCTTCATCCATTCCTTTAATGGCCCTCATTCTTTATTTGTAGATACCATCCGCTCCGTTCGTGCATTGATCGTTTCGCATAGCCTTGGGCATTTTTTACAGGCAGAGGGAGATGTAAAAATCAATTTGCTTGAACGAGCGGTACAACACCTTTCGGCTACTGCAAACTATTCCGTTTTTTATAATAACGGCCGCGATATCTATGATTCCTGGGGACGTACAGCCCATGAATGTATTTTTAATGTAAAAGATGGCAATTACCGCTGTCCTAATGCACAGCAGGGCTATACCGGCTTCAGCACATGGACAAGGGGGCTTGCCTGGGCTATTTGTGGCTTTGCAGAAGAGCTGGAGTGGTTTGATCAATTGCCGGAAGATGCCGCAATACCCGGAGGAAAGAAAGCCATAATAGACACGATGCTTAAAGCGGGAAAAGCAACCTGCGATTACTATATTGAAAATACACCGGCTGACGGCATTCCTTATTGGGATACAGGGGCGCCGCAATTGCACAGGCTGGGAGACTATCTCAACAAACCTGCTGATCCTTATAATGATTTTGAACCGGTAGATAGCTCCGCAGCAGCAATAGCTTCACAGGGACTTTTGCGGTTAGGAAGATTCTTACAACAGAAAGGAGATACAGAAAGCGGTAACCGCTACTGGCAGGCAGGATTAACGGTACTGGATACCCTTTTTGATGAGCCTTACCTGAGCACAAAAGACAATCACGAAGGCTTGATCCTGCATTCTATCTATCATCGCCCTAACGGTTGGGACTATACGCCGCAAGGAAGCAAAATACCCAATGGAGAATCCAGCATGTGGGGCGATTATCATGCAAGAGAAGTTGCATTATACCTGCGGCGTATCATCAACAACGAAACCTATTATACCTTCTTTAATATGCAATAGCGCAGATTATTGGGGGAATACTAAATACAACAACGATGAGCATAGCGCCATATAAAGATCTTTCCCGGTTATGCATACATACCATTACTACAAAGCCCTGGGCTATTGAAACCGCTGCACGTAACTATGCAGCAGCTGGAGTAAAAGGCATTACTGTCTGGCGTGATGCATTGGATGGGCGTGATATACATCAAACAGGCAAAATGCTGCGCAACGAAGGATTGACTATTGTATCGCTTTGCAGGGGTGGATTTTTTCCAAACACAGATAAAAACAAAAGAAAGCTGGCTATTGATGACAACCGTAAAGCTATTGAAGAAACCGCGGCATTAGGCGCACCATTAATTGTATTGGTTTGTGGCGCCGATCCCGCGCAAAGCCTGGAGGATTCGAGAAAACAGATACAGGAAGGTATTGAAACTGTGCTGGATGAAGCAAAAGCGGCAGGCGTAAAACTTGCCATTGAGCCTTTGCATCCCATGTATGCAGATACACGTTCCGCTATAAATACATTAGCGCAGGCAAATGATATGGCTGAGGCGATCAATTCCCCATGGGTGGGTGTGGCGGTAGATGTATATCACCTGTGGTGGGATCCTGCTTTGGAGCAGGAAATAAAACGTTGCGGGCAACAGGAGCACCTTCTTGCCTTTCATATCTGCGACTGGAAATCACCAACAACAGATATGTTGTTCGACAGGGGGTTGATGGGCGATGGTTGTATTCCTCTGCGCAAGATCCGGTACTGGGTAGAGGCAACAGGTTTTGCAGGATTTAATGAAGTAGAAATATTTTCAACCCGGTACTGGAAAGAAGATCAATCAGCTTTTTTGGAAAAAATAAATAAAGCGTACCTGGAACATGCGTAACGATGGTACATGCATTCGTGAGATGTGAAACGTAAGACGTGAGGATCACAGGTTTATCGTCTCCCTTTTCATAATTCAATCAACATAAGCAGATAAAACATTTAAATCATACACTGATGAAAGAATATAAAACAGGCATTATAATGAATGGTGTTACAGGCCGCATGGGAACCAACCAGCACTTGTTGCGCTCCATCGCTGAAATCATTAAACAGGGGGGTGTAAAAATCAGTCCGGGAGAAACCATTATGCCTGATCCTGTATTGGTTGGCCGTGACGAAAACAAGTTGAAAAAACTTTGTGCATTATCGGGCGTGAGTAAAATGACCACAAACCTTGATGAGGTAATGGCCGACCCATACTATACTATCTATTTTGATGCACAAACCACTACAAGGCGGGCAGATGCTATACGCAAAGCCGTGAAAGCAGGTAAACATATTTATTGTGAAAAGCCCATTGCCATTGATGTAAAAGAAGCTCTGGAATTATATAATCTCTGTAAAAATGCCGGACTTAAAAACGGCGTTGTACAGGATAAGCTCTGGCTGCCTGGCATTATCAAATTGAAACGCCTGATACAACAGGATTTTTTTGGACAAATACTTTCCGTGCGTGGCGAATTTGGCTATTGGGTCTTTGAAGGCGATTCTATTCCTGCCCAGCGGCCGTCGTGGAATTACCGCAAAGAAGATGGCGGAGGAATAATTGTTGATATGCTTTGCCATTGGCGCTATGTGCTGGATAATGTTTTTGGAAAAGTTAAATCAGTATCCTGCCTCGGTGCCACACATATACCAGAAAGGGTTGATGAGCAGGGCAGGCGCTACAAATGTACGGCTGATGATGCAGCTTATGCTACGTTTGAACTGGAAAATGGTATTATAGCACATTTCAATTCTTCCTGGACAGTGAGGGTAAGAAGAGATGATTTGCTGACACTGCAGGTTGATGGCACCCAAGGATCTGCTGTTGCCGGTTTGCGGGAATGTTATATACAACACTATGGCAATACGCCAAAGCCTGTATGGAATCCAGATATTACACAGCCTATTAATTTTTTTGAAGGCTGGAGCAAGGTGCCGGAGCAGGAAGTGTATGAGAATGCTTTTAAAATGCAGTGGGAATTATTTTTAAAACATGTAGTAAAAGATGAACCCTTTCCCTGGGATTTATATGAAGGAGTGAAAGGCGTGCAGCTTGCAGAAAAAGGTATTGAAAGCTGGGAAAAGAAATGCTGGGTAGATATACCGGATTTGAAGGCCGAAGGTAAAAGGTAAAGCGCAATGTTATTTACTTAAAGGCATAATAAGGGTAGCGCCTATGGCGCATAATTGAAACAATAAACTGATTCGTCCACAAACAAATTGTGCCTATGGCACAAAAAGAAAGCCAAACGGAGCTGAGGGATTGATTAGAAGGTAATAGTAGATGTGAAAACGGATATCTGAAAGCTGATAGCCCATTGCTTTCTGCCGCATAGCGGCTACCTGTTTGTTGAAAAATGCCAGCGGTTTTCTTTGCCCCGTATGGGCTACCCCTGTATAACAATCGAATCGCCTTTTAGGAGGGTTAACTAAATGACATTGAGGTGAAGGGTGGAAGATGAATACACATTATTATCGTTTCACATTTCACGTCTCACAAAAAAACTAAACAGCAATGAAAAGAGTAGCATTGATTACCGGTGGAACAAGAGGAATTGGTTTTGGCATTGCCACACAGCTGGCAAAAGCAGGATTTAATCTTGCCGTAAACGGAACGCGGCTGGACGAAGCGGTACAACCCGCTATTGATGAACTGAAAGTATTGGGAGCTGAAGTGATTTATTGCAGGGGCAGTATTGCATCTTCTGCCGACAGGGAAAGCATGATCCGCAGCACCAGGGAACATTACGGCGCTTTACATATACTGGTGAATAATGCAGGGATTGCCCCTCGCGAACGCAGAGACATACTGGATGCTACCGAGGAAAGCTACGATGAAGTGTTGTCGACAAACCTGAAGGGTTGTTATTTTCTCACACAAAAAGCTGCCAACTACATGATTGAGCAAAAACAAAACAATCCAGGCTTTAGCGGTTGTATCATTAATGTAAGCTCAATATCTGCAACAGTAGCTTCAATAAACCGGGGAGAATATTGCTTATCAAAAGCCGGGTTAAGCATGGCAACGCAATTATTTGCGATAAGGCTGGGAGCATATAATATACCGGTATATGAAATAAGACCGGGTATTATCCGCACCGATATGACGGCAGGTGTTAAAGAAAAATATGACAAATTGATTAGTGAGGGTTTGTGTATTCAGCAACGCTGGGGCGAACCGGAAGATGTGGGCAGGGTCGTTGCAGCGCTTGCCAAAGGAGATTTTTTATATTCTACCGGCCAGGTAATTATGGTAGACGGTGGGTTGACAATACCGAGACTGTAAAAGGGAAAGGGGAAGATGAAAGGCAGAGGATGAGAAGCAGAAGGATAAAAGCGGAAAACTATTTTGGTTAAAGAAGTTGAGGGCCTGGTGAAAGGCATTTATACATACTAATGATAATGCACACACTATATCACTAAAAACCATATCATACTTATATGCAAACAGCTTCTTCTCCATCCACCTTCAGTCAACTTGTACGGATACCGGTTTTGGTAGCGGCACTCGGTTATATGGTTGATATGTATGATCTTTTTCTCTTCAGCATTGTGCGTGTACCAAGCCTTGCATCGCTGGGGCTTTCGCAGGAAAGCATAATGCATGATGGATTAATGTTACTGAACCTGCAAATGGCAGGCATGCTGACAGGCGGCATTTTCTGGGGTATTATGGGAGATAAAAGAGGCCGGTTATCTGTATTGTTCGGATCTATTTTAATTTATTCAATTGCAAATATCGGGAATGGGTTAGTGCATTCCGTAGGCGTCTATGCCGTGCTGCGTTTTATAGCAGGCTTTGGATTGGCTGGCGAACTGGGTGCAGGCATTACACTGGTATCAGAAATTTTACCGGCAAGGATAAGAGGGTATGGAGCAACGTTAGTGGCTACCATGGGCGTGCTGGGTGCATTACTGGCATATCTTGCCTCTTACTTCTTCGACTGGCGTATATCTTATTTTATTGGCGGCGGATTAGGATTGTTATTGCTTATACTCCGTTTCCGGGTTTTTGAGTCGGGCATTTTTGTGCAGCTTAAAGAACAGAAAGTAAAGCGTGGAAATGTAAAGATGCTATTCAATAACAGGAAACGATTTTTTAAATACCTGAATGGAATAATCATTGGAATGCCGATATGGTTTGTAGTGGGCATATTAATTACATTTTCTCCGGAGTTTAGTACTGCATTAGGTTTAGACAAGCCGGTTAATGCCGGTAAAGCAGTGATGCTTGCATTTTCCGGCCAGGTTGCAGGCAACCTGGCAAGTGGCTTTTTAAGCCAGTATTTGCAGAGTAGAAAAAAAGCTATGCTCGTATTTATCATTTTATCTGTTTCGCTGGTGCTTGTTTATTTATTGGCGCCAATTGATTCTTCCACCATCTTATATATCGTGTGTGCCTGTCTTGGATTTTCCAGCGGATACTGGACGCTTTTTATTACTGTAGCCGCAGAGCTTTTTGGCTCTAACCTAAGGGCTACTGTAGCTACTACTATTCCTAATTTTGTAAGAGCAACGGTTATTCCGCTTACCGCGCTTTTCGCATTGCTGAAACCTCATTCCGGCATTATTTACAGCGCGTTAATTACAGGATTGGTAGCGTATCTTTTAGCATTTGCAGCGCTGTTCTTCCTGGAAGAAACTTTTAAAAAAGAGATGAATTACAACGAGGAAGAAAATGAGTTAATGTAGCAAACCGGGTTTGGCTAGCTCAGGAAGTTACTTCCATTTCCAGCTTAAATCGCTATGGTAAGGTATTTTAATTTGTTCTGCCAATTGGTGCAGGTAATTTTTTACAGCATCTTTATCTACTTCGGACTTTGGAATGATCAGATTTTCTCCATACTTCGTCCAGATAAAAAAATATGCGCCGGTCTCTTCCACACTTTGAAGGGCACTATAAAATATTTCTGAGACCCGCATACTATCTGAATCAATTATAGAAGATGATTTAAATTCAACTGTTGAGGTTAGCCCAAAACGATTTTTGAACAATTGCGCGATTGAATTCTGGTAAGCTTTTTTAAGCCTGCCTAGCGCAATAAAAGGCGCAATAATCAAAAAGACAACACAAAAAAGAATAAACCATAGTAAAAAAGAAAAGTTTCCAAGTATAAAAAAGTAAACAGTTATCATAGTAATGGTAAGTACCGCATTGTTTATTGTACCCCTTTTATATTTTTTTGCAATCTGGCTCCGGGATGCATAGTATAGTTGGTTTTCGAGATAGTCCTTTTCAAAAAGAAGATATTTAAGTGTCATCAGCTTTAATAATAAAGGAGTTAAGTTACACTTTTTAATATGGGCTCAGAACTTTTATACCGTTATTTAAAAGCGGTAATTTTTTTGAACAACGCTGGTATGTGAGAATGTATCCTTACTCCTGGGAAGATATACAAACTGTTGGTCCGATATATTGTATTCTCTGTTATATTTCAGGTATGCCTCCTCCAAAAATTCCTTATCTTTCCCGTCATTATTTTATCATTCTATCAAACATTTCTCTCATGAAAAATTCAAGAAGGGCCTTTTTGAAAAAAAGCTCAATGGCACTCGCTGGAGCAACCTTGTTTTCCGCTGATTTGTTTGCAGCCATCAATACGCCGGAACTGCTGGGGGTGCAGTTATACAGCATACGGGAGGACATGAAAAAAGATCCATTGGGCAGTTTAAAGAAAGTGGCTGAAATAGGGTATAAAAATGTAGAGCATGCCAATTATATTGACAGAAAATTTTATGGTTACGGTGCAAAAGAATTCAGGAAAATACTGGATGACCTGGGCTTAAAAATGCCAAGCGGGCATACCGTTATGCGCAAAGACCATTGGGATGAAACCAAAAATGATTTTACTGATGCCTGGAAATGGACTGTGGAAGATGCCGCGATACTCGGGCAGCAGATTGTAATAAGCCCATCGCTTGAACAGGCTCAGCGTAAAACGTATGATGATTTGAAACGCTTTATGGATGTATTCAACAAAAGTGGTGAGCTGTGTAAAAAATCAGGCATGCGTTTCGGTTACCATAATCATGCTTTTGAATTCAGCGAGAAGTTAAACGACCAAACGATATTCGATATCATTCTGCAAAATACCGACCCGAAATTAGTGGCGCAGCAATTAGATGTTGGTAACATGTATAATGCAGGAGCAAAAGCGCTTGACGTAATGAAGAAATATCCTGACAGGTTTGAATCAATGCACGTAAAAGACGAGATAAAATCAACCGAAGGACACGAGCCTTACGAGAGCACTATTTTAGGAGCAGGCGTAATTCCGGTAAAAGAAATTATTGACCTCGGCAGAAAATCAGGCACCAAACATTTTATTGTTGAACAGGAATCCTACCAGGGCAAAACACCAATGGAAAGTATAGCGCAGGATTTTAAGATCATGAAAAAATGGGGATATTAAGACAATAGGCAATAGTGAATGGTCAATAGTGAAACAATGTAGTTTTCTTAGCTATTATGGAACAATGTAATGGATACTATCTAACATCCCGCAGGTCTTTTACTGAGGAAACTACATTAAATAGTGAAATTTGAACGTGAGAACTGATACCTGATAGTCGATATCAGCTTTTGTGATTTTTCCACCAGCGGTAAACGATAAAACCAACTACCGCAAAAGGGGTGAGCATCAGGTAAACAATGCCCATATTCAGCGCTTTAGCCGGACCTTCGCCCATTTGTTGGGCTGTTTTGGTACAAATGGAGCACTGGGCTGCAGCTTCATACCCCGAAAGCAGCAGAAAAATAACTGCAATAAAAATTACGGGCTTTATCCTTTTCATTTCGCGGCAAAGTTACAACAGAACTTTGGGAGAAAGCAACTAAATAAAATCTAATATTTGCCACCATTGTAAAGCAGTTTAATTTTGCATCATGAAAATAGCACTGGCGCAGCAAAACTATCACATCGGCAATTTTGAAAGCAATATTAAAAAGATAATAGCGGGTATTGAAGCAGCTAAAAATCAGGGAGCAGAACTGGTTGTTTTTTCCGAATTGTGTGTTTGTGGTTATCCTCCAAGAGATTTCCTTGAGTTTGAAGATTTTATTAATAAATGTTACGACGCTGTTGAAAAAATAAAGCAACACACTGCCGATATCGGAGTGATCATCGGTTCGCCGGAGCGCAATAAGGATAAACGCGGTAAAGACCTTTTTAATGCCGCCTGGTTTTTATATAATAAGGAAGTGATCAGCGTAGTGCAAAAAACATTGTTGCCTACTTATGATGTTTTTGATGAGTACCGTTATTTTGAACCGGCTTTCGAATGGCACATTGTTCCTTTCAAAAACCGCCGCATAGCATTAACCATTTGCGAAGATGTATGGAACCTGGGAGATAATCCGCTGTACCGCGAATGCCCCATGGATAAGCTGATATTGCAGCGCCCGGATATCATGATCAATATTTCCGCATCTCCTTTTGATTATGATCATGATGAAGACAGGAAAGAAATTGTAAAAGCAAATGTATTGAAGTATAATTTGCCGATGCTGTATTGCAATGCGGTTGGTTCACAAACAGAAATAGTATTTGACGGGGGAAGCCTGGTATATGACGCACAGGGTAATCTTATAAAGGAGATGAAATATTTTGACGAAGATCTTGTAGTGGTTAATATCCCCGGGGCTGCAAGCGAGCCAACCAATAAAAAGATTGAACAGCCTGCAATTATTTCCGGCAGAACAGATGTTGAAATGCGGGTTTCCAAAATAAACAATCCCGATAAGATCATCGACTTTCTTACCGCACCGAATAATATACGCCAGATACATGATGCGCTGATCATGGGCATACGGGATTATTTCAGCAAGATGAATTTTACCAAAGCCATTTTGGGTAGCAGTGGCGGTATTGACAGTGCTGTAACGCTTGCGCTCGCCTGCAAAGCACTGGGTGCTGAAAATGTGAGAGCAATACTGATGCCTTCTCCATATTCATCAGATCATTCTGTAAAAGACGCGGTGCAGCTAAGCAAAAACCTGGGCAATCCTTATGATATTGTTCCCATCAAAAACATATACGAATCTTTTCTCGACACACTTAAGCCAATTTTTGGCGACCTTCCTTTTAGTCTTGCGGAAGAAAATATTCAAAGCCGTACAAGAGGCAATTTGCTGATGGCTATTTCCAATAAATTCGGTTATATACTTTTGAACACCTCTAATAAAAGTGAATTAGCCACAGGCTACGGCACGCTATATGGAGACATGGCAGGCGGACTGAGTGTGCTGGGCGATGTATATAAAATGCAGGTATACGCTTTGGCAAGGTATATAAACAGTGAGAAGGAAATTATCCCGGAAAATATTATTATCAAAGCGCCTTCCGCGGAATTGCGCCCCAATCAAAAAGACAGTGATAGTTTGCCGGAGTACGATATTCTTGATAAATTACTATACCAGTATATTGAGAGAAGGCAGGGTCCTAAAGAAATCATTGCAATGGGTATTGATGCCGTGCTGGTGGCAAGAGTATTGAGAATGGTTAACATGAATGAATATAAACGAAACCAGTTTTGCCCAATAATACGGGTGAGCGCCAAGGCGTTTGGCGTGGGAAGAAGGGTGCCGATTGTTGGGAAGTATCTGAGTTAAAATAATTCTATGTGCGGTATCGCCGGTATAGTATCACATAATCCAGCCAATATTCATCTGCCCGTACTTAAAAAAATGGCTGATGCAATTGCGCATCGCGGGCCCGATGGAGAAGGTTTTTGGATAAATGACGGGCATACTGTTGGATTTGCTCACCGTAGGCTTGCTATTATTGATCTCAGCATGGAAGCAGCTCAACCCATGCATTTTTTTCATAGCGACACAGATCAGCATAAGCGCTATACGATCATATACAATGGAGAGATCTATAATTACCTTGAAATAAGAGAAGAGCTTTTTTCAAAAGGCTACCGGTTTAAAAACAGGTGCGATACAGAAGTTATTCTTGCCGCATATGATTGTTATAAAGAAGCATGCCTGCAACATTTTGACGGCATGTTTGCATTTGCCATCTGGGATGAAAAGGAGCAAACGCTCTTTATGGCAAGAGACCGCTTTGGGGAAAAACCATTTTTTTATTGGTATGATCAGCACAAAGGCTTCTTTTTTGCCAGCGAAATGAAAGCCTTATGGGCGGCAGGCGTTGAAAAACGAATTGACGAGCAATCCTTATTATATTATCTTGCTTTAGGCTTTACACAGTTCCCGAATGAAAAAGAAAGAACTTTTTACAGCAATATAAAAACCATTCCCCCCGCTCATTATATCAAATGGAATATTAAAACCCCGGATTTTAAAGCAGTTAACTATTGGGATATTGATAAAAGTTTTCAGAAAGACCCGGGTGAAAAAGAGGCGCTTGAAAGATTCCGTTCTCTTTTTTTTACTTCTGTTAAACGAAGACTAAGAAGTGATGTGCTGGTTGGCACAAGCCTGAGTGGCGGACTGGATAGTTCATCTATTGTTTCTGTAATAAACAATATTATTTCAACTGCAGATTATAAAAGCTTCTCCGCCGTTTTTCCCGGATATGAAAAGGATGAATCCGCGTATATAAATGAGGTGGCTGTGGCGTTTGGATTAGACGATTATAAAATTGCGCCGATGCCCGAAGGCTTTATTAATGATTTTGATACACTCTGCTATCAGCACGAAGAGCCCTTCGGCTCCGCAAGCGTGTATACACAATATGCAGTATGCCGCCTGGCAGGGCAGCATCAAACAAAAGTATTGCTTGACGGGCAGGGCGCTGATGAAATACTGGCGGGTTATTCCAAATACCTGCACTGGTATCTGCAGGAGCTGATCTCAACAGGTAAATTTGCTGCCTTTTCAAAAGCAAGGCATGCATTGCAAAAGCACAATCCTTTTGAGTGGGGATACAAAAATTATGTATCTGCTTTTACGCCTTCATTCACGGCATCATTATTAGAAAAAAGAACATATAAAAAGCTTAAAGAGAACAATGAGCTGACAGGTGATTTCATAAAGGAATATAATAGTGTAAACAAAGTATATAAGCCGGAAGTGCGTCAATTAAACGATATCCTGTACTTTGATACTATGGCTATGGGACTTGAAGAATTGTTGCGTGTTGCTGATCGCAATGCAATGGCTCATGGTATTGAAATGAGGCTTCCGTTTTTAAGCCATGAATTGGTTGAGTTCATTTTCTCACTACCATCAAAATATAAAATACACGGGGGATACACCAAATGGATTTTGCGGGAAAGTGTTAAATATATTATCCCATCGTCTATTGTATGGAGAAAAGATAAAGTTGGTTTTGAGCCTCCCCAGAAAATGTGGATGAGCCACCCCCTGCTGGCAGAAAAGATCCACGAAGCAAAGAAACATTTATCCGCTGCCGGTATATTAAAAAAAGAAGTAGCTGATGCCGGCAACCGCCCGACTGATGCTTATGATCGTAAAAATTATGACTGGCGCTACCTGGTGGCGGCAAATCTGTTGAAAAAACATAGGGTATAAGGCCCTACACCTTATACCCTATACCTTACACTCCATACCTGCTTACCTGCTATTGCTGTTTTTTCAGTTTTTCATACCTGAACCCTTCAGCAAAAGCATTGAATTTAATAGTATAGTAATATTTAGCGTCCTGCATTCTTACAAAATAAGCCACTTCATCACCCGCGGTTATTTCTGTAACACCAAACGCGGTTTTATCTGCATAACGCTGGCTGATCGCTTTTAAAATATTCATAGGAAGCTTTGCCGGCTCATAAAAGCGCATTGAGCTTGTGATCACCCCATCCTTATCATAATAAACAATATACCTTATATCATCCTGGATAAATCGTACGGAATAACTATTATCGCCTTCATTCCACTTAACCTGCTCAGCGGCGGTAAAAGTTTCTTTAAATGCTTTTAATACTTTTTCATTTACTGCGGAAGGACTGTTGGCAAATACAGCTGCTGACAGCAGTGTAAACATCGATAAAACAAATATTCTTTTCATAACAGAGCTTTTTAACGAGAGATAAATTTTATTAACAAGTCAAAAATATAATTGGTCTTTATAGTATAAAATCCAAACTACGCAGAAGGCAGCATCATGATAACAACAGCAGCTATATTTTGTTACCTGATAAACAAAACGAAAACCTGCATGTCCTGGAATGCTTTACTGTACTGCATTACAGGGGCTGGCGCCTATTGTTACTTTGCCGCGGTTAAGTTTCTGTTAAACTGGAATTGCGGAAAAAAACATGATAACTTTAAACTCACTTCAATTATGCATCTTTGCAGTTCATTTAATTATTCTGATGAAAGCAGCAACAAAATTTATTCATGCCGGGGTGCATCCCGATCCTTCTACCGGCGCTATAATGACGCCCATTTACCAAACATCAACTTACGTGCAGGAGGGACCCGGAAAGCATAAAGGTTATGAATACGCAAGAACACAAAACCCTACCAGAACACAATTGCAGCATGCACTTGCGGCAGCGGAAAATGGAAAGTATGGCATCAGCTTTGGCAGCGGACTTGCCTCAACGGATACACTGCTGAAACTGTTTAAACCAGGAGATGAAATCATCAGTACAAATGATTTATACGGTGGTACGTATCGTTTAATGAAACGCATTTGGGAAGGGTATGGACTGAAATTTACGTTCATTGATATGAGTAATGCTGAAAATATAGCTGCTCACATTACGCCTGCCACAAAAATGATCTGGGTTGAAACGCCCACCAATCCTTTAATAAGAATTATAGATATAAAAGCCTGTGCGGCTATAGCTAAAAAAGCTGGTGCGTTGCTTGTTGTTGACAATACTTTTGCGTCTCCCTATTTACAGAATCCACTTGACCTTGGCGCTGATATTGTGATGCATTCTGCAACAAAATATATTGGCGGGCACAGCGATGTGGTTCATGGCTGCCTTATCACCAGTAATAAGGAAATTGCTGACCAGTTATATTTTCTGCAAAATGCCTGTGGTGCGGTTCCCGGCCCACAGGATTGTTTTTTATTACTGCGTGGATTGAAAACCCTGCATGTACGTATGCAAAGGCATTGCGAAAATGGCGAAAAGATCGCGAACTTTTTACGGCAGCATCCAAAGGTGGCTAAAGTGCATTGGTGCGGATTTGCTGATCATCCTAACCACCAGGTAGCTAACGCACAAATGCGGGGCTTTGGCGGCATGATCAGTTTTGAGCTGAAAGACAATACTGTTGCCGCGGCTGAAAAAGTATTATCCTCAACAAAAATCTTCGCCTGTGCGGAATCCTTAGGCGGTGTGGAATCATTGATCGGTCACCCGGCAAGCATGACGCATGCTTCTATTCCAAGGGAAGAAAGAATTGCTAACGGGCTGGTTGATTCATTGATCAGGCTGAGTGTTGGCATTGAAGATGCTGATGATCTGATGGAGGATCTTAACCAGGCCATTGGTTAATATATGAAGATGAATGATGAGCTAAAGGCATTTCTCGACCGCAAAGCACAGGAATACAATACGCCTGCCTTTATAAAGGATGATCCCATAAGCATACCGCATAAGTTTACAAAAAAGCAGGATATAGAAATTGCAGCATTCTTTGCCGCTATACTGGCCTGGGGAAACCGTACGATCATCATTAATAAAAGTAGTGAGCTGATGCGGCTAATGGGCAACGCGCCGCATGAATTCTGCCTGAATTACTCCGATAATGATTTGAAAAGATTGCTTGACTTTAAACACCGCACGTTTAACGCTACCGATATTTTATATTTTATTGATTTTTTTCATCATCATTATTCACAATCCAGCTCATTGGAAACGGCGTTTACGCAAGGATTAAAAGGAAAAGACCTTACCGTGGAAAATGCATTGCGGCAATTTTATACGTACTTTTTTTCACTGGAAGATGCGCCGCAGAGAACAAGAAAACATATTGCCACGCCCGACAGAAAATCTACCTGCAAACGCCTGAATATGTTTTTGAGATGGATGGTTCGTAAGGATAACGCCGGCGTGGATTTTGGCTTATGGAAAAAAATAACTCCTGCCCAACTGATCTGCCCTGTTGACGTGCATGTTGCCCGTGTGGCAAAAAGACTGAACCTGGTAACCCGTACGCAAACAGATTGGCTGACAGCGCTTGAATTAACAAACAACCTGAAACTATTGGATCCGGGCGACCCTGTTAAATATGATTTCGCATTATTTGGTTTGGGAGTGATGGAAAAATTTTAACGATTATGGAGAAAGAGCTGATACAATCTTTGCAGCAGGTGCTGTCATTACAGCTGGCAGATACTTTAACTAAAGAAAAGCTGAAGCATATTATTGCCGAAAGGGTGAATGATTTGATCCAGCATGATTTTGCGCAACTTACCCAACTATTATACCGCATAGACATTAATGAAGCCCGCCTGAAAAAATTATTGAATGAAGCAGGAGAAAAAGATGCTGCCGGGATCATTGCTGAATTAATTATTGAAAGACAGGTGGAGAAATTGGAGAGCAGGGAGCAATTTAAACAGGATAATGATATTAGTGAGGAGGACAAGTGGTAGTTTACTTATATGCTCTCGGAATAAATGTCTTAAAAAATAATAATCCCCGGACTGCTTTATTCACTTTGTTCTTATCTCCGCTCTGCCTGCCTTGCCTCCACCTCATACTTGTTGTTATAGTATCCTTTGCGCAGTGTTTCAATAAAATATTTAAAAACAAAAGGCAGGAAACCATGCCTGCGGAATTGTTCTACATGTTCCAGCTCATGTTTCACCCATCTTTCATCACACAGAAACTCAAGCTTTGAGGCATTATGCAGGTAAATGGTTTTACCCAGCGTAAAAGCAACATTATCCACACCAAGCACCCAGGCGGCAATGCGGGCCTTCAGCGATCTCTCTTTTATTCGGATATCTTTTACGTCCATCGGCTATTTCAGTTCATTCCATGCTTTAATGATCTCTTCAGCATGTTGCTTATTTTTAGGGCGGAGAAAAATTTTACGGATCACGCCTTTTTCGTCAATTACAAACGTAGTTCTGTGCAGTCCCATATATTTTCTGCCATATAATTGTTTTTCGCCCCACACGCCGTATTTGTCAATTATCTTATGCAAAGGGTCTGCTATAAGTGTAAACGGCAGACTATACTTTGTTTCGAACTTTTTATGCTTTGCTGCTTCATCAGGGCTTACGCCTATTATTACAAACCCGTTTTGCTTTAATAACGCATAGTTATCTCTCAGGTTACAGGCCTGTATAGTACAGGTCGGCGTATCATCTTCAGGATAAAAATACAGAACTGCTTTCCGTCCTTTATAATCCGATAATGATACTTTTTTATCATCCTGGTCTTTACCGGTAAATGCCGGCGCCTTATCTCCTTCCTTTAATGTTATCATAATCTATCTCGTAAAATTAAATATCCTCGTGGTTATATTCCCGGCTTCATCTGCCACGCTGATTTTTATATTATGTGTGCCGGGCGTACAATATTCATCAAAAACATAAATAAAATTCCGGTTTTTGTCGTTGGTAAACCGCAACCATTTACCATCCAGTTCAGCTCTGAAATTTTTAAACTCATCCAGGTTGTCTTTAACGGTAAATACCATTTTGGTAGCTTTCGAGAGGTTTGCGCTGTCTTTAAAACCAACAGGCATTATTTCAGGCGGGGTTTCATCCAGCACCAGCTGAAAACTGCCAAAGTCGCGAAACCTTGCCATTGCCCAGTCGCCCTGCCATTCCACTTTTCTTATATCCTTTTTTGTGCCTGCAAAACGCTGCATAACGAGCCGGCTTTTCTGATCGGGTGTTAATACCGTTGTTGGCTTTATCCGCACAACTAACGCTTCCTGCAAAGGTATATAGGTAGCGCCGATAGTATGAATAGCGGATACCACAACCGGGTTGACAGCCGGCGAGCGTTTATACTGTATATGCACTGAATCGTATAATCCTTTTTCACCAATATAAAAATCTCCGTCTTCACTCCCTTCGCCTACATTCAGCATTAAAGGATAAAACATTTGCCCGCTCATGGTTGTTGCCATGGTTTTTACTGGTGTATATTTTACCGCAAAACTTACTGAAGCGCTGTTGCCATCTGCATCTTTGGTTACAATGCGTATATTATGCGTTTGTCCGTCAGTCAGGTTTATAATACCGCTGCCTTTGCCATGTGTGTAAATACTGTTGGTATAACCCATCAGCTCACTCAGGTGCTGCAGGTACGGTCCGTTATTAGCTTTTGTCTTATAATCAATATGCGCATTCAGATAGCGTGTATAATCATAGCTGATATTGCTCATGGTAAACCGCATGCTTTCCACTTCATTATCATACAAAATACCCTCGTATATGCCATTGAGGTTAGGAGAACCTGTTTGTGTATCATAGCTTGTAACCGCAAAGCTGATCTTATCTGATTTTACATTGATTACTGCCGGTTGTGTTATATAGCCGTTAGCCGCTTTCTTAACCGGTATAATGATCGGGCTTTGCTCGTAAGTGCTTTTATTACGATCATATATGGCAATGCGCTGTATAGTGGGCGGAACATTATCAGGTATTTTTAATCCAAACAGCATTGGATTAAGATTGGTTTCTGAAAGCGTATTGCGGATTTCGAAGTGAAGATGTGGGCCCATTGAGCCGCCGGTATTTCCGCTATAGGCTATAAACTGTCCCTTTTTTACAGGAAACAATCCTGTAGGAATATCTAAAAACACCTGCCATGACTCAAGCTTATATTGCTGGTCTTTTATATACTTTTCCAATTCAGGATAAAAATCATTCAGGTGAGCATATAAGGTAGTATAACCGTTAATGTGATTGATATAGATAGCGCGACCATAACCCCAGGGCTCAATCTTTACTTTAGCTATATAACCATCTGCCGCCGCATGTACAGGAAGATTTTCTACACGATTGGTTTTAAAATCCAAACCCATATGATAATGGTTAGGCCGCAGCTCACCAAAGTTACCTGCAAGGCTTGCCGGAATGTTCAACGGATTCTGAAAATATGATTTTGGATATACAGAAGTTGTTTGTGCCGATATATTAACCACGAATAACAACAAAGGAAAAACTAATCTCATCAAATTAAGGGTTCTATGATTATTACAGGTAACAAAACTACCCATGATTGATTTAAGAATGAAATGTTTTTGGATACGCTATCTGCTATCAGCCTTCAGGTATCAGCACAGCAGCGAAAGATTTAAGCCGTAGATAAATAATATTAAGTTTGCTGTTAATGCCAAAGGCTCAAAGCTGATGACTGATAGCTGATTGCTAACAGCTCCATTATTATTTCATTAAAAAGTTGGTAAATAACGCTTATTCCCAAAGTCTGGCACTCTGTTTGAGAAATAGCAGTTGTCTGTCAGGAAGTTCTCACGGTTTATTTGCCCGCTGAATATTACTTGATTTTTTGTTTCGACTATCCTCCAGGATTTTTTCCGATAATCATTGAGAAGCCAAAACATTAAAACCTACCCGGAAAGTGGTATTGTTTTCCGGATACAGGGTTAACGTTTGATAATAATCTTTGAAAGGCAATAAATAACAGGCAAAAGCTCACAATTTTTTAAACTATTGTACAGCGTTTTTCGTCTATATATTGTCTACTTATATATTGTTGAACCCCTCTAAATTGAAAAGTTATGAAAGGAATGAAAAGAAAAATTGCACTGGCTGCAACGATCATGGCAGGAACTTTAATCGGCGCATTTCGTGGTGAAGTAGCAAAACAGAGGTATATTGCAAAAGTGAAGAGTCGCTATGAAAATCATAAGCAGGTTCAACAACAGGAGGAAATATTACTTGATGAGTTTGAACTGTCTGCTTTCCACAGCAGTTAGATAAGTAGCATAATGATATGATTAAGGCCATCAGTTATGATGGCCTTTTTTTATTGATCACATAGAGGCATTCGCTGCAGCTATTTTGAATAATATCTATAATATATTCTCTTCAAATTTTTTGTTGTGAAACAAAACAGGCACTGCTATAGAGGCGCTGACACCCATGATCAGTATAATGCCCAGCAGTAAACCGCGGAACGCTATGGTAACATCATGATTGGAACTACGTACCACACTTTCTGCTTTCCAGCTTAAAAACGCGGTAAGCAGTGCCAGTGCGACTATATATATCACTTCCCCTGCCCCCTTCCATAAGCGCATTATATAAAATAGTATTCCCAATAACAGGAAAATGATATTTACACCAAAAATTATTGATCCTACATTTATAATATCCGTAGGTTCAAGCCCGGTTTCATCGCGGTAAACACCATTGTATATGAGGCATATTACCGAAGTAATAATACCGGCAAATAATGCTGTCATAAAAGCCCTTGTAAAAGGGGTTTGCATACTTTCGTTTTCCATACTTTTATATTTAAGTTAATAATCTGTTCCGGATGTTTTAATATTCCCTGTTATTGTACCTGTGTGAGCTCAGCCAGCTTTTTCTCCTTCAACACAAATATTTTTTTTCCTGAGATCTTTATGAGCTTATCCTGGATAAACTCCTGCATTGTTCTGAAAAGCGTTTCATAGGTAGTGCCTGTAAAGGCTGCTATATCCTGCCTGCTTAACGCTATATCTATATTTCCTTCTTTACTTTTTCCAAACTGGCTTTGCAATGCAAGCAATGTATCTGCCACCCTTGCCTTAACATTCATATGCACCAGGTTGCTCATCTTTTTTTCCGCGTTCTGCAATTCATTCGCATAACATTGCATAAGCTGATAGGTAAGCGAATGATTGATCTGCAGCAGCGATTCAAAAAAGGCAAGCTCAACATAACAAATAACAACAGGCTCTATTGCCGTGGCGCTCACAGTGTATTTTTTTTCATCGCCCAATCCCCTGTAGCCAAGCATATCTCCCGCCTTACCAAAACGAATGATCAATTCTTTTTGATTTCCCCATCTCCTGTGAACCTTTACAATTCCACTGTATATAAAATACATTCCGTTTGCCTCTTCCCCCTCATTAAAAATGGTTGCGCCTTTTTTATACCGGAGATTTTTGCGGTTAGCGCCGATCAAAGATTGCCATCCCGGCAAACTATTGCTGCATAAGAAGCAATGGCTTAAATCACAGTTGGTTTTGGATGATGTATTGTTCTTCAATAAGCGCATAAAATATTATATAAACAACAAAAATAGAAAAATAATCTCATTTTAATCGTCAAAAACATGATATAAATCATACTTTTGCTGGCTTTTTTGCAAAACCCAATTTAATTGTATGTTGAAGACGAGCCTGAAAAGTGGTATTCCTGTATCTGTTTCATTAGCCGAAAGTTTGCAGCCGGAATCTGCCAACCCGATAGTTCCTGATGGAAAAAAAAGAGTTTTCCGGATTGCGTGTTATGCCGTTGCAATAGCCGCGTGTGTAAGCGTTATTGCAAAGCTTTTAATAATACTTATTGATTTTGTTACACAGTTATTCTTTTACGGAAGATTTTCCATAGCTGCTGTAAGCCCTGCCGATAATATGCTTGGGCTATGGGTTATACTAATTCCTGCTGTTGGCGGTATTTTGGTTGGATTAATGGCCTATTATGGTTCAGGGGCAATCAGGGGTCATGGCATTCCGGAGGCAATGGAGCAAATACTCACCAATCAAAGTAAGATAAAGCCTGCGATCACTTATTTAAAACCATTATCATCAGCCATTACCATCGGCACAGGAGGACCTTTTGGCGCTGAGGGACCTATTATAGCAACAGGCGGCGCGCTGGGCTCTACGCTGGGGCAGATCCTGAACATCACCCATAATGAACGTAAGATATTATTAAGTTGTGGTGCAACGGCAGGTATGTCCGCTATTTTTGGTAGTCCTGTTGCAGCCATTTTCCTCGCTATTGAGTTACTGCTATTTGAATTTTCCCCACGTTCTATTATACCGGTTGCCCTGGCCTGCATTACAGGAGCTGCGGGGCATCATTTACTGTTTGGATCTTCGCCTGTTTTTGCAATACACGGTAACATAAACCCTCCGGGCAATACAGCTTTGCTTTGTTATAGTTTGATTGGGCTTATTGTAGGCGTTTTGTCTGCCGGCGTTACCAGGGCTGTTTATTATATAGAAGATCTGTTCAGCAAACTATCCGTACACTGGATGTGGTGGCCTGCCATTGGCGGGCTGGCTGTTGGCGTTACCGGTTATTTTTTCCCGGATACGCTTGGCGTGGGATATAACAATATTATCAACGTGCTGAACAGTGCGCTTACATTGCGTGCTGTTGCTTTACTGTTTGTATTCAAATTCATTTCCTGGTCGGTAGCCCTGGGAAGCGGCACTTCCGGCGGTACGCTGGCGCCATTGCTTACCATTGGCGGCGCAGCCGGTTTTTTGCTGGGCAGCTGGGTAGCATCTGCTTTTCCCTCTGCAGAAATATCCGTATCGCTCGCAGCGCTTGCCGGTATGTCTGCCATGTTTGCCGGCGCCTCAAGAGCGCTTCTTACGTCTATTATTTTTGCGCTCGAAACAACAGGAACTTCGGCTGCTTTACCTGCTTTGCTGGCAGCATGTACGGCTGCTTACCTGGTTTCTTTTTTCCTGATGGAAAATACAATTATGACCGAAAAAATCGCACGCCGGGGCATTAAAACACCAGATTCATTTGAGCCCGACCTGCTCCAGGAACTTACCGTAAATGATGTAGCGGGAGAGCAGGGGTTTGTAATCAACCAGGATGTTTCTGTAAAGGAGGCAAGGGAATGGATAAAGCAGCATCCTGAAGATAAGAGCAACCATTTTATTATTACCGATGGAGATAATGCCTTTGCCGGGATCATCAGTTCTTCTAACCTTTTTGGAATGCAGCATGATGAAGCTGTGCCGATAAGCTCCCTGATACGGAGATCACCGGTTGCCGTACACATGTCGGGCACGTTAAAAACCGCGCTTGAGCTGATGATACGGGAAAATGTAGATGTGCTTCCTGTTATTTCAGAAAATGGTGATATCGCCGGCATATTATCGCACCAGCATATTGTTGATGCTTATAAAACTGATTTAACACGGTCGCAGCAGCAAAAGCAGGTAATATCAGTAAGGCGAAGAGCGCTTAGAATGCTGGTAAGGGGCCAGCAATTGATCACGACAATTAAAAAGCAGAAAGATTAGTATTCTTCTTACACCGATAGAAGCAGTAAATACCCGTTTAAAGGATGTAAGAGAACTGGGTGGTACGAAGGCTTATACGCTGATCACCCTGCAGGTAAAATTTATCCGCAGGTGTCAGCTCACAAAATCCATCAATAATTCATACGCTTCAATAAGGTTGGTTTGAATATATAACCGGTCATCATAACGATCTGTATTGTTTATTCTTACCAGTGCATCAATTTTATAGTGGGGTATAATCTGTTGAATCACTTAATCCTTCAGTAGTAAAGCAGCAGCGAGCGTAAAACCCTCCTGTTCACTCAGGTAATCTTTTTTCCAAAGTCCGGAAATTTCCATCATCTGTTCGTCGTTTAAAGCAAGCCAGGGGTGAGCCGGGTTATTGCTGCGGATAAGGTTGCGGACTTTAGGAAAAAGCGCCTGCTTAAAATCCTCCATTCGCAAAGCAGGATAAATAATGCCTTCCGTATAATGATTGCGCTTACGGTTGGCCATTTCTGCAATCCGGTGCGCCTGCTCTACTTTAAAGTCACCATCATTACTGCGATCGTAAATGATCTTCCTGGTTTTATGTACCTGTGAGCTGGCCGGCACCTGGATATGAATAACCTTTTTGCCGGTAATATCATATACCTGTGGAAAAAGAATAAATGGCGGATCCAGTTTTGCGGGTTATTGGAAAGGTTTACCAGATCGGTTACCATCTTTGATACTGCATTATCATCAATTCCTCGAACATTTCCATTATCCTCCACACCCAAAAGAATATCACCACCATCCCGGTTGAGCATGGCACAGATGGTTTCAAAAAGATTACCGGGTAAAGCAGTGCCCGCCTCCTTGAACTCAAGGTGAATGTTTTCTTTTTGTTTTAACAGGCGTTTTATTCGTTCTGGATTCATCACTCAATAGTTTTCATAAATCACACCAACCTAAATGTCTTTTTCGCACCATACGCTAATTTGAAAATATTATAGCAATATCCGTCAAATTACCAATACTTGCACCAGTTAGAAGTTTTTTAGCCGGAATGAATATAAAAAGTCGGAAGTAGAACCGCAGGAAGTTTTGTTAATATAAATAGCACAAGCCAGACGCTTGCACATGGAGGGAGAATATTGGTACCTATTACAAAATACTAAGAATAGCATAGTAGTGGCGCACGATGTATCGAATATCAATTGTATAGTGAACTACCTGGCTAATCCTTCCTGCATTCCACAAAGAAAAAGGTAAATGCTGGTACATGGGATGATGCGCTCCCTGGTTCTGCTATTTCAACATACGATCTCAGCCCGTAAGCTTCAAATTCTCCCTCTACAGCCGCTGCATCATAGAAAAATAATTGCCCGCCTTTTCCGATCTCAAAAGTATCCTTTGCCACCTCTCTGCCCTTGCCATAGTTGTGTGATTTTTTAGCAATCACAGAAAAAATCATCGTTCCACCTGGCTTTAACTGATTGTAACAATCAGCAACCATCTTTTTCCTTTGTTCGCCGTTTAACAGGTACAGCAGCCCATAGCAAAAGATGCCTTCATAAAGATTTTCGTCAAAGGGCATATCAGTAACAGATCCGTGAATGATGCGCACTTCAGCGTTAAAATGTTGTTCAGCAATTTTTATGGCTGTTTCTGAAATTTCAATGCCTGTTATGCGCATGCCGCTATTCAAAAAAACGGAGGCATTTCTTCCATAACCAAAACCAGGTATTAAAACATCCCTCACTCCACCCTGCAGAAATATATGGTTGGCTCGCTTTGCCGAATTCGTCGGGGCTGCCCCCCACATCATTTGATTATTCACGAAACCTGACTCCCAGAAATCATGCATATGCTGAACTGATTCCTCCAAAGCATCGCATACCCTGTCTGGAATCAGTTTGCAAAAAAAACCGGCGCCTTCCAGTAATGCAGTGATCTTTTCCGTTGGAACGTTTAAATTTTCAATTCGAAGGATTTTTTCCCGATCCGTCAAATCAAAATTTATCCTGGAGCCCGCCAGGTTGATCAGCAATAAATTTGTCACAAGGTCTGCCTCCTGTTGATCCCGCACATTCGTTTTAAAGATTTCCACTCGTTCCATGTATAGTCTTTTGAAGTATGTAAGATTGATTCAATAAACATCTAAGCGCTGCAAAACTAGTTATCTTTATATCCGTGAATGCCACACTTACCTAACGGAAAGTGATGTAAGTTTTGTTAAGCGTAAACAACAAATATGGTCAAGGAAGAAAGAGACTGTTCAAAAGCAATGCGATGTATCAAAGACGCACTGGAAGCTGTCGAAGGCAAATGGAAGCTGTTGATTATTTACGCACTCTGTGGCGGCGCCAAAAGGTTTAAAGAATTATCCCGGGATGTCGTGGGAATTTCTGACAAAATACTTACAAGCGAGTTAAAGCATTTGCAGGAAAATAAACTCATCAAAAGAACCAGGACCGATGAATCCACCATAACCATACAATACGAATTAACAGCGCATGGTCGCTCATTAAATAAAGTACTGTTCGAACTTTGGAACTGGGGTAGTGCGCATCGCGGGGAAGTGATCGGTAAATCAATCGGGATAAACCAAGCAACCGATGTGGAATGACTACAAATATTATCTCATCCCGAAAAATCCTTCACAATAAGAAAGCTGCCGATGTTGTTTTGCAAGGTTTTTTAAACCGCTGATATTTTTCCGTGTAAGGGCTTTTAAAAAAGATTCATGAAATTGCTTGTTGACAAAGATTTGAAAATTGAAAAACAAATGCACAAAGGCGGTTGGCATTATGTGATCATTCCGGGTATCCCGCGTGAATACAGAGGACATCAGGGTTTGATCCGCGTGAAAGGATCGATTGACAACTATAAAATTCAGCAATTCAATTTACTGCCAGTCAAAACAGGCGAGATGATGTTGGTGCTGAATGCTACCGCACGAAAGGCGATCAATAAAAAGTCAGGGGATCTTGTTCGTGTGAAATTGTCTGTTGACAAATCAAAAGTTGATATACCGGAGGAAATCCTGGATTCTTTATTACAATCTGAGCCGGCGTATACTTTTTTTCAATCCCTCACCGAGAGTAACAAAAAGTATTATATAGACTGGGTACTTTCTGCCAGGGGTGTTGAAACAAAAGTAACCAGGATCGTGAAGATGATGCAAATGCTGGAACGCAGGCAGAAATTCTGGGATTGGCCATCGACCTGAGTGACTGTTTATTCAGGAGGCAATTTATTGAGTCCTAAAGCCCCTCAAATCACCTTCATCATTATAATTCCGATGACAATAAAGGCAATGGGCAAACTTTATGGAGGCGCTGATATGTGGGTGTTTGGGAAGCAGGTAAAAGGAAAAGAGATTTATATTAAAATAACGATGGGAATAGCAGGGGCTCAGGTAATATGTATTTCATTTCATATTGCAGAGCATCCTATAAATTATCCCTGCAAGTAGAAAGGCAATGATTTCGGACTTGATGCTTAACTGGGCTAGTTAAGTATTTTTTGAATCATCCCTTAAATTGTAAAACAATGAAAAGTCCATTTACAGGGGGCGAAGCAACGCTCCAAAAAGAAATGCGAACAATGGATTTCCGCAAGGAAACATTCCAAGTTATGTTCCAGTATTATTTGTGCAAAGACACTGGTGAGCAGTTTACAGATGATGAACTGGATGAAGTAAATACCAACCAGGTTTATAATCAATATCGTGCAAAATATGGCATTCCATTTCCTGACGAAATGATAGCAATAAGGGAACAATATGGACTACCTGCAAATAAAATGGCAGAAATATTAGGACTTGGAGTAAATATATATCGTAATTATGAAGCTGGCGAAGTTCCCAGTGTTTCTAATGGAAGACTCATTCAAATGGTGAAAGACCCAAAAGAATTCAGGCAATTAATTGATTACAGTAAAAATGAATTTAGTACTGAAGAACTGGAGAAGATAAGCAAGAAAATTAATCATGCTTTGCACGGATGGGATGATCTGAGCATTTGTATGAAACCTTAATGCTTGGAGAGAAAAGACCAAGCCTTTTAAATGGTTACAAAGTTCCGAGTATTGAAAAGGTAAATAATATGGTTTTATACTTTGCCGAAAAAGTAAAGCCTTTTAAAACCAAATTGAATAAGCTTTTATTTTATGCAGATTTTCTGCATTTCAGGAAAACCTGTTTTTCAATAAGCGGGTTAACTTACCAGGCAATACAAAAGGGACCTGTGCCAAAGAATTATGATTGGCTATTTGATAACACCATGGAAAAGAAATTAGTTAAAATATTGCTGCATGATTATGGCAATTATATGGGAGAGCAATTTGTACCGGCTGAAGGAAGTGTATTTGATGAAGAATTATTTACAGCATCCGAGCTGAAGGCTATGCAAATAGTTGCAAATGCTTTTAATAATGATACAGTAAACGGGATAGTGAATAAAAGTCATGAAGAAGATGCATGGGCTGATAATATTGATTGCTTCAATACAATCAGCTATGATTATGGATTTGGATTAAAATATCCGGCAAACGGGAATTGAAATCAAAGAAAAGATGCATAATATAGAGCTGCCCAAGTAAATCTAACAGCATAGAACTTGTTTTATTGTCTCTATCAGTCGGTGTTTCCCACCCACAGAATAAACAATCAGGTGGACGTTACAGTACTCTCATTTACATTTTATTTACCACGGAAAATTGTGCTGGTATGTTAAGACACATACCAGTAGGGGAAAAAGTTGGGAGCTATATATAAGTCAGTTTTATATCTTACCAAACAATCCAACCATTTCTCCATTGGTCAATTTTTTTTCATCTCCGGTTTGGCTGTTATACAGTGTACATTCAAATTGCATCTTCACTTCAATATAATACCTGCCTATAACGTCATATGAATCTGTTACGCTAATTATCTTGAAAGTGCTTCCCGTTTGATCTCCTGTACCAGAATTTGTAGTCCAGAATTGGCCATCAGGATCTGTCCAGCCAATAACAATACCATTTTGCAGTCCGAGTCCTTTGGGTGCATAAGTCAGGTCACCAATGGGAAAGAATGCTTTAAATTGTGCATCTGAAGCAGACAGATAATTAGACATTATACCTTTCTCTATATAAAACCCTGTTGTTCCTGCAGGGGCCGGATCTCCATCATAATCAATGGAAGCACTGAAATTCACCTCATCAGTTCCTCCCAACCCGGAGCCTGGAATAAACCCGTTATCATAAGTAGCATACTGCGCATAAGAAATCCCTCCAATAACAGCTTTATAATAATAATCACCGGTTGTTGTACTACTACCATCGGTAACTGTTACAGAAACACTACAGGTTGCACTCCCTGCTTTTAGTGGTATCTGGCTAACTCCAACTGTGGTGGGTGTGCCTGAACCTATTAGAGTGATCACTTGTATACCAGTAGTGGAAAACGCTCCCGCACCAGCAAAGGAAATACCATTGGTTGCGGTCGTGCTCATAATCCATTTACCTTTTTTGGTTACATTAACCGATAGAGTAATCTTCGCAGCGCTTAGTGGTACATCTTTTTGTAAAATACCCTGTGTAGTTGCGTCTGAACAATTATTACCTGAAGGCACAAACGAAAATGTAGCAAGTGAGTCAGGTGGAATAATATTGTCAGGGTCAGTAGGTGTTTCAAAAGAAAGTTCTTTCTGGCAGGATGCCAATAATATTATAGCGGCAAACACGACAATCCTGTATAAAGGAATCCTCAGTTCAAATAGGGAAATCATTCTATCAACAATTTGATTATAGACTTTACTAAAGGCATAAAGATATTACTTATTCACTTACCCTGGAGCTATGCCACAAAGCAAAGGCGTTAACTCTTTTACCAATGGCTGGGGGTTATCCCCGCAAACGCAACATGGTTTTTTGAGGATGATAACACCCACTCTACTATTTGGAAAGTCCCGGCATTTCATTCCAGGGTTTGTTTAACAAAGCTCTTCCTATTTTCTTGCCACCTCGCCATAGCAATGCTTGCAGTCGGCAATCCATCAAAGAAAATTTTATATTCCCAAAATACTAATTATTTTAGCAGTACAAATTTTCTTTCAAATCAATTAGTTTTGTTTAACAGGTATTTTTAAGTATCAAAAATATATAATACATAATATTTTGGTAGAAGTGAGTTTAATAGATTCATTAAGATTTGACAGGGCGATCTCTGTAAAATCTAAAAGCAAGGAGCTTTTGGAGAGCGAATCTATCATTATAACCGAAATAAATAAGAAGGGATTTAATATTGATTCGGTTTACTTCAACACAGATGAAGCTGGCAACAGTTTTCCCGCCGTATTTTTGAAAAAGGTAAAATATTTTGACGAAGAAACATTACAGGCAATTGCTGACATTCATCGAAAAATCTGGAATTACAAAAAAGTTCTCTTTTTATATGTTTATTCCGAAACGGAAATCCGCATTTACAATTGCTCTGAAAAGCCGCTCGTTAAAGCCAAAGAGAATTTTGATTATGCCAAAGAACTTCAAAGTGTTGAAATAAAAACTTACCAGCTTTCAGATAAAAAAGAGCTTGAAGAACTTAATACCCTCTTTTCAAGAATTGCAATCGATTCGGGAGTGGTGTGGACGTTGAAAGAAGCCCAGTTTATCAGGGATAAAATTAACTTGCAACGCAGGGTTGATAAATATCTTGTGGCAAGTTTGGTAAATACGGCCAATCAACTTGAACAGCAAGGGCTAAAAATTGACTTCATTCATAAAATCATCCTCCGTTCATTATTCCTGCTGTACCTTGAAGACAGGGGTGCTACGGACAAAAAATTATATTCCAAATTCAAAAAAGGGGCAACTTCTTATTTTGATATTTTAGATGACGTAAACGCCACATATCAATTATACGAACAACTTGAAGAAGATTTTAATGGGAATGTTTTTACTATAGAAAAAAATGAAAAAATATCTGCCGGGCAACTTCAGCTTATAAAGAAATGTTTTACCAGTGGCTATGACAATATATCACAGGTAAGCCTGTTTGAAAATTGGCGTTTGTTTGATTTCAGTATTATTCAGATTGAACTGCTGAGTGAGATTTACGAAAACTTTTTATTCAAAACCGACCCTGATTCAAAGAAGAAAACAGGAACATATTATACGCCACCCGCATTGGTAGAGTTTATCCTGAATGAAAAACTGCCAACTAATAAGGCTGAAAAAAACTATAGCGTCAGGATTTTAGACCCAAGTTGTGGTTCAGGTATTTTCCTGGTGGAAAGTTTTAAGCGATTGGTAAAACGTTACGAAAACCACCACCAAAAAAAGCTCACCGATTTTAGTAAACTAAAAAAATTATTAACCGACAACATTTTCGGAATAGAATTACACCCGCAAGCTATAAAAGTAGCTGCGTTTAGCTTGTATTTGGCGCTGGTGGATAATTTGGACCCCAAAACCTTATGGCAAAAGAAGAAATTGCCGAACCTCATCAATAACCCGAATGACTTATTATTAAAAGAGCAAGGGAAAAATCTTTTTTGCCGGGATACGATAGCTCAAAACAAAGAAATTGAAGATATTGAGTTTGATTTAGTGGTCGGCAATCCGCCCTTCGGTACTAATGATTTATCAACATCGGTTCGTAACTATTGCGATAAGCATGGCTTTGCCAAAGAAATGGTTTTACCCTTTTTGCACAAAGCCACAACATTTGCCCCCAATGGTGAAATAGCGTTAATATTTAACACCAAGGTTTTAACTAATACTGAAGATGTTTATCAGAATTTCAGAAAATGGTTGTTTACTAAATGCTATGTAGAAAAAGTTTTTAACTTCTCCATTCTTCGAAAAACAAAGAAAAATTTCGGAGGGCAGCTATTTGATGATGCAACCGGACCAATAAGCATTGTATTTTATCAGAAAGATCTTCCCCAAAAACCAGGCGATACAATTGCCTACTATGCGCCGAAAACTTATATCAAATCCAATGTAATTGAGGGATTGAGTATTGACTTCACTGACTTAAAATATTTACCAAGAGAAGAATGCCAGAAACCAGATACCAAAATTTGGAAAATTGCTATGTGGGGGAATCATTCTGATTATGATCTGTACAAGCATATAAGCCAAAAGTTTAATACCCTATCGGAAGTTTTTGAAAAAAATCCCCAGAAATGGGTTAAAGGTACAGGCTTATTAAAGGCAAGTACTAAGAATCTTGAAAATAACAACACCCAAAGAACGAATGCTAAAATCATAGACACGAAAAAAATTGTTCGTTATTATACCAATGTTTCAGCCTTATACACTACAGATAAATTGTTTAATCCAAAAGAGTTTAAAAAGTTTACCCCGCCTTTTTTATTGGTAAAAGAAGGGCAACAAGATTGGATGTACTGCGCTACAATAATTGAATATAAGGCTCAGTTTTTGAAGTCCGCATTTGGAATTAAAAGCCTTGAAAATGACTCCTATAACAAAATAATCTGTGCATTAATCAATTCAAATTTTGCTAAGTATTATTTATCCCTGATTTCTTCATCTTGGGGTATTGAGAGGGAAAGAATTCAACCTAATGAAATTCTCATGCTCCCTTACATTATTAATAATGCAGATTTAAAATTATTAACTCAAATTGCAAATTTTGTCGACAATATAATACATGCGGAAAAGGAAGGAGTGCTTAACGAAATACCACAAATAGAAAAAGCGATTGATGATATAATTTTTAACGTTTTAAAAATCGAAAACAGAGAAAGAAGACAAATACTAGATACGATTACCTTTAGCCTGGATTTATTAGAAAATAAAGAAAAATCTACAGCCCTCTATCCCGTCCTGAAAAACCAACCGACAGAATACGGAACAATTATATGCAAAGAACTCAACAAGTTCCTTGAACGGCAAAATTTATTTGTAAACGCCACTGTCTATAACATTACCCCGTTTACACCACTGATGATGATTAAACTTTCACACGATTCGGCTAAGAAAGATATTTCAGTTTCTAATGAATTAATAGATGCCGAATTGAAAAAAATAGATCAATCTCTTTGGGAAAAGAAATCTCAAAATATATACTTCCGCAAAAAACTAAATTATATAACCGGCAACGACATCTATATCATTCGCCCTAATCAACGCAGGTTTTGGTCAAAATCAATGGCAATAGAAGACGCTTCTGGGCTGATCCTTGAAATTTTAAACGGGAATTAACGATGGCATTAACAGATATTTACAGAAAAGCCTTTGAAGACGATTGTATTGAATTAATTACCAGTGCTTATCTAATTGCCTTGTCCGAAAAAAAATATCAACTAATCTGGCTTGAAAATGACTTTTCTGAATTGTTGGGCCGCTATGTAAATAATAACCCGTTATCTGTAGCTAAAGGGATTACTTGTGAAACGGAAAAGAAACTGTTATCCGAAACTGTTATAATGGCGAAGGGTTTTGCAGACAAGTTGCCAAGAATAGATTTTGTATATTCCAAAATATGGAAAAAAGAAAGGGTTCATTGTTATATGGAAGCCAAACGCCTGAAAGAATCCGATTCCCAATTAAAAAGGGCTTATATAGATGAAGGAATGGACAGGTTCATATCTGGAAAATACCCAATGGGCTGTATGCTGGGCTACCTCCTTGAAGGAAAAACAAACGCAACCATCAATGGAATTAATTCCTTATTAACTAAAGACAAAAGAAATACTGAAACCTTACAGCCTAAGCAGACCAAACTATTCAAATCCTATTACGAATCCATCCACTCAACCACCGGGATTCTAAAGCACCTGGTATTTGATTTTGCGAATACTGCTAATTGATGGTTACCATACAATTTCATGGCATCTTCGTACTAATGAACTCTCCTCTTGCCTTAGCAGGGAGTTAGTGTTAGGTTTAGATCTTTAGCTTTTTTCTCCAGCCATCTTAGTGTATCCTTCTTTTGTTGCTCTTCATATTGTTTGATGCCATTTTCTACAAACTCTAATCCTTTGTTTACTATTCGGTAAATCCAGCAGGCTAATTTTCTTGCCATAGCCTTTATAGCTATGCTTGGACCCCTTCGGCTGGCGATGCTTTTTCCAAAAATCCCCAATGCCACATGCTTGCTTCTTAGTAATGGTTGCACATATTCCTTTAATATTTGCCCCGCCTCCGTATTCATTTTTATTCTTCTGTATTTTTTCATTTTGCCACTTTGGTACTGATTAGGAGCCAGACCTAACCAAGCGGTAAAATGATTTTCTGTTTCCCAATTCTTTAAATCATTACCCGTTACTGAAAAAAACTTTAGCAAACTGTAAGATGTTATCCCGGGCAATACCGTAAGGTCTTTGCCATCATAAAGCTGTTGCACCATTTTATGCAGGTTTTTTACATCAGGCTTATTGTGATAAATCTTTTTTGGGGATCCCTTTAACACAGGCTCCGGCTTATTTACTGTAAGCTTTTGTAAAAGTGCTTCAATACAAATATCGCAGCCTGCTATTTGTTTTTCACTGAACTCATACTGCTCCCAGCTTTGTTTTAATGCAAAGAGTTGCTCGGGTTTATAAAACCCTTTAAGGCATTCCTGCATCTTTTCTTTTTTCTGTTTTAATATTCTGGTGTCGCATAAGTTTAATAGTACTTCCGCATTGCGTTCCCCATCCAGTATTGCCTGTATAATACGCAGACTGGATTGACCCTGCATATCACTTACAACGCTTGACAGCCTGATATTCATCATTACCAGCGCTTTATCCATTCTTTGTACTGCTTTTACTTTTTGCTCAATATGATTTTCCCTTAGCCGCATGTAATGCCGCATTTCCTTCACCTGCACATCAGGAATAAAACTCTTTTTCAATAAACCATAACTGTGTAACTCACTAATCCACATACAGTCTTTCACATCGGTTTTTCTGCCCGGCACATGCTTTACATGTCTGCCGTTTACAACATCCACTTTAATACCCACGGACACCAGCATATCATGCAAAGTAATCCAGTAAACACCTGTTGCTTCCATGGCTACAGACGTAATGCAGTGCTGCTGCAGATATTCCACTACCTGGTGGCAACCACTGGTAAAGGTGTCAAAACTCTTCACCTCCTGGTTTTCAATGCCAACAAAGAATTGTCGGCTACCAACATCTATACCTGCACCCTGTGCATGTATTTTTTGTAATTTGCTTCCCATTATATGTTTCTTTTAAAGTTTACAAAGGATGTCTTTGGGCATGGCAAATAACGCACAACTGATAGTTGATTGACAACGCTACTAAACGAGAATACTATTTACAGCGGGAACCGTAAAAGCATCATCTTATTGGTTTGCTTCTTTTGCCACGGCTAATCTTGCGTGCAGGTATTAAAAACACTATACGGGAAACAGCCACTTAGCCTGAAGACATCTTTTTTATCACTCTAAATTTATCAAAGAACTTTTTGAAATACTCATCGGATTGCCAGTTCATTTTCATTGGTTTAAAGGCACACCGTTAGGTTATCTTGCGTCGCAATTACTTCATCTGCATATTTTCATGGCAGCAAAGGGAACTGCAATAGCAGAGCGTTGGAAGTTTTGTTAGTTTAAAAAGCACAAGAGACACCAGGGTGAGGATATAAGCAAAATACTTGCGCCTAGATTATAATGAAAGAACTCATCAATTTATCGTTTCAGTTAGTAGTATTTTTTCTCCCTCCTTAATTTCAGTAAACCCTACCCACCGAGAACCATTAAATTCTAGATGAATTTCCTGTATTATCTTTCTTCCCGATATAGAAAAAAACATTCGATAATCAATATTTTTGTCTAATGGATTTATTTGTAGGCGATTTCTATCAGCAACTTGTTCGCCTTTATATAAGTCTGGTACTGCTTGAAAACCTGTCAAATAATCATCTAAACTCCTTATTGGCGTATTTATGTTTTTAATTCCGACAGTTGCTCCTCGAATCGGATTGCTTCCTTTATGTTTCCATACGATCTTTGGCTCGAAAATTTTATCAAATAGTAATACCATCTGACAAAAACTCTCTGCTCCTGTATTATAATCAAAACTTGCTTTTGCGTTTTTTATTAACTCATTGCTTAATTTTATATTTTCATCAGATAATTCCTTTTGCTTTTTAGCATAATCCAAATTTTGCCCTGTTAACGAAAGATTAATTTCTGTAAGAGACTTGTTTTCATTTGTAAGTTGCAAGTTACGGTTACTAATATCAACATGAGCAGCGGCTTTGGATGCTATTAAGGAAGCATCCTTATCATTTTTCTGAGAAGCTAACCATGTTCCAATAATCGTAATAATACCGCCGACAATAATAATCAATTGCGATTTATCAATTAACCAATCAAACATAAAATGATTTTAATGTATTAATATATAATGAATATTGTACCGTTGGGAATTCTCCCTATCAGTGTGTGTCTTCCACCTACCGAAAAAAACAATCAAGGGACGTTGCCGCACTCTTATCTATACTTTATCTACCACGGAAAATTATGCTGGTATGTGAAGACACATACCAGTAGGGAAATTAAAATACTTTAAGCAAATCAGTCAATTATAACTTCAAAATTTAATAATATAATCTCGGTCAATAATATCTGTTCTGATTACTGAAAAGCCTTTCGCTTTAAGGTTTATAACATTATTGGCATGTGGATGAGGAGGGTTATATGGGTTCTTTCCAACGGATATGACTGCTTCTTTTAAAATATTATTGCTGTACGTTTTATATTCAAATTTCCCTGCTTTCCCTCCGTGGTGAGGTACTATCAGGTAATGATTACAGGCATAAGCCAGATCGGGTAATATAAAATCAGAGATTTGAGAATAATCAAAATCGCCGGGCAGTATCACACAGTAATTCTTTTTTCGTATGCATAGACCAATACCAGATTTATTACGTGATGGATTCTTTGAAGCATTATATAATATGATGTTTTTATTAATTGTAAGATTTATCCCTATAAGCTTTGAACTACTTTTTTTTGGAGAAGGGTCTATGCATGCTAATGGGCATAATGCATCTTTATTCAACTTTCTGAATCTTCCAAGAACTTTTCTTGCAGTGAGATTTGGAATTGATGCCCGATAAATGAATGTACAAAATGATTTTATCGTTTCATCATCAAAAGCTGTTAGAAAATGATAGTGATCAACATCCCAATGAGATAAAATCAATACCGGCTTATCTTTTTGGTATTCGATATTTCTACTTCCCGCTATAGTTTTTACAATATCTGCTTTCGTGCTATAAATAGTACCCGAATCATAAATTAGTACGAACTTTTTATCAGAGGCAAGCTCATTCCAATTTCCCTGTCCAATATTCCTGACAATTACTTTATCAATATTTGGCAAATAGTCCCTTTGAGTATCGTCCATATTCAGCCAAAAACGTTCTTCAGCACTAAATGATTTAGGCTTGCCAAATAATTCAGGGCCATTTGGCAACAGATCAATCCTAAACCCAATTATCAGGGAATCTTCTACAATTTGGATTTGGGGAATTAAAGTAGTTATGGTTTCAAAGGAAACCCTGTAGACTGTACCTTCCCGAACTTGTTTTTGAGAATAGTTTAGAATCTCCAGCATTGATGGATTATTTTCATAATCGTAATTCATGTTAGTCACCTGATTGAAAAATCCAAATTCATTGGAATCAACAAAATCGGCCAACACATAGTTTCCTAATTTGTTGAATTTTTCAATGTATATGAAAATTTCATTTCTGTTGATATAATGACTTCCCCAAAACATCTGCAATTAATTATTTAAAACAATCACCTCTCAATACTGGTAACTTATAAAACATCGCAGTAGAATTGGTAATGTACGAAATATCGCTTTCGCGCCTGAGACAGTACAATTCTTGTATAGGGACAACTTTTATTTTTTTGAATTTAGATATTTCAGTCAATTAACCTGATCAGGCGGTAACTTATCCTTGGTTAAATCAGTTGCCAATAACTTAGCTTGCTTAATCACTGTTTCTACAGCTTTTTCCTGTAAGTCCGGAGGATACCCAAACTTTCTCAGAATACGCCTGATATTTCTTCTCAAATCTGCCTGAACAGTTTCTTTAATCGTCCAGTCAATAGTGGCACTGCTACGAACTGATTTTAAAAGCTCCATGGCTATATGTTTAAGGGTTTCGTCTCCTAAAACAGCGACAGCACTGTTATTTACTTCCAGGGCGGTATAAAAAGCATATTCGCGGTAATCAAGTCCAAGTTGTTCCCCTCTTCGATCTGCGGCTTTTATTTGTTCCGCAAATGGAATAAGTACCTTCTCCAGAAACTCTACAGTGTCAATCATACCATTGTGATAGCGTTTGATGGCATCTTCCAGCATTTCAGAAAACTTTTTGCTTTCTACCAAATTGATTTTTGTCCGCTTCCTGATCTCATCTTTAAGCAGTTTTTTTAACAACTCAACTGCTAAATTCTTTTGCGGCAATTGTTTTAATTCCTGTAAAAAATGCTCATCCAAAATTTCTATACTCGGTTTTTTTATTCCTGCCGCATCAAACACATCAATCACTTTTTCGGCTGTAATAGCTTCGGAGATGATTTGTTTGATAGCAGTATCCATTTCTTCTTCAGTTTTACCACCCTCATTTTTATCGGCTATTTTTACCAGCCTTGTTTTGATAGCCTGAAATAAAGCTATATCGTCCCGAATAGTCATCACCTTTTCGTGAGGCACAGAAATAGCAAAAGCTTTCAGTAGGTTTTTAGTATTCTCAACAAAACTTTGTTCCCCGTTTTCCTGGCTAAAGATATAGTCTACAATCACCGGGATATATTTTAGTTTTTCTTCCGGCGTCAGCGTAAAAAATTTTTTCCAGTTAAAATGCCTTAGCTGGTATTCGATAGCCTCGTACAACTCTAACGTTTTGGCAACGGCTAATTCCTGGTCGAGTGTTGGTTTACCTTCTCCCCCACTGGCTGTATACTCCGCCAGTGCCTGTTTCAGTTCCTGTGCAATGCCCAGATAATCCACCACCAAACCACCTTCTTTACCTTCGGAAAATACACGGTTAACTCTTGCAATGGCTTGCATTAAGCTATGTCCCCGCATAGGCTTATCCACATACAAAGTATGGAGGCATGGTGCATCAAAGCCTGTGAGCCACATATCACGAACAATAACCAATTTCAAACTATCTGTTGGATTTTTCAAACGTTCCCCGATGGCTTTTCTTCTTGGCTTGTTACGGATATGGGGTTGCATTTTCAATACATCGCTGCTTGATCCCGTCATGATCACTTTAATGGTTCCTTTGTCATCTTCATCGGAATGCCAGTTGGGACGAAGCTGGATAATGGCATCGTACATTTCTACACAAATTCTCCGGCTCATGCATACGATCATGGCTTTGCCATCTAAAACAGCATTACGCTGTTCAAAGTGATTGACTAAGTCTTCCGCAATTTTTTTGATGCGGTTCGGGTTGCCGACAATAGCTTCTAATCTTGTCCATTTAGCTCTTAATTGTTGCCGGTTAGTAAGCTCTTCACCTTCTGTCAGTTCTTCAAATTGTTCATCCAGCTTTGCTTTTTCCTCTTCTTCAAAATGCACTTTTGCCAAACGGCTTTCATAAAAAATAGGAACGGTAGCCCTGTCATTTACGGCTTGCTGTATATCGTAGATATCAACATAGTTTCCAAATACGGCTTGTGTATTGCGATCCTGGCTTTCAATAGGTGTTCCTGTAAAACCGATAAAGGAAGCATTAGGCAAAGCATCCCGCAAATGTTTGGCAAAGCCATCAATAAAATCGTATTGGCTGCGGTGTGCTTCATCAGCAATCACTACAATGTTTCGGCGTTCACTTAGTGCTTTAATATCTGCACCAATGTATTCTACCAAAGGTTCCTGCAATGTATTTTCAGGAAGAATGAGATCGCTTTCTACAGGCATGAATTTCTGAATGGTAGTAAATACAATACCGCCGGAAGCTACTTTCAGCAAGGTTCTTAAATGCCTGCGGTCTTCCGCCTGCTGCGGTTCCTGCCGTAAAAGCTGTTGACAATTGCTGAATGTTTCAAAAAGCTGATCATCCAGATCATTGCGGTCGGTAAGCACCACCAATGTCGGGTTTTCCATTTTCGGCTCTGTGATCAGTTTGCCCGAATAGAAAACCATACTCAGGCTTTTTCCACTTCCTTGTGTATGCCAAACGACACCACCACGCTTGTCTCCATCTGTACGGCTTGCCGTTACAGTACTTTGCACTGCTTTGTTTACCGCATAATATTGGTGGTAAGCGGCAACTTTTTTTAGTGTTTTGTCTTTGCTTTTCTCAAATACAATAAAATGCTGAATTAAATCCAGCAGGGTGTGTTTGTTCAACATGCCGATGAACATTACCTCCATTTGCGGTTGCAAGGTGTCGGCTGTGGTTTGCCCATCTTTAGTTTTCCAGCTCATAAACCTGCCAAAGTCGCTGGTAACCGTACCACATATAGCATCCCATCCATCACTCACAATCATTAGTTCATTATAGGTGAAAAGTGAGGGAATGGCTTGTTTGTACGTTTGAAGCTGATTAAAAGCTGTTTTGATAGTAGCGTTTTCATCTACTGCATTTTTCAGTTCTATCACTACCAGTGGCAAACCATTGATGAATACAATAATATCCGGGCGTTTGTTTTGATTACCTTCAATAATAGTGAATTGATTTACCGCCAGGAACTCGTTATTCTCCGGTTTGCTAAAATCAACGATATTCACTTTCTGACCACGAATACCGTCTGTTGTTCTTTCTTCAACATCCACACCTTCAGTCAGGTATTTATGAAAGGTTTCGTTGTTGATGATGGCATTAGGGCTTTCGGTACGTAAAATTTTTTTCAGCGCATCGTCTTTGGCGTCTTGTGGAAGTGCTGGATTAAGCTTGTCAATAGCATCACGCAAACGGGTAACCAGCACTATTTCATTATATTGCCTTTCGGGATGTGCCCCATCCGGAGACAGTACAAGTCCATTCAGGTATTGATATCCTAAACGTTGTAAATAATCTAAGGCTATTGCCTCTATTTCGTTTTCGGAAATGCTGGCCATGCAAAAGGGTTAATTCATAAACTGGTTGATCCTGCTTACCGCTACTTCAATAAACCTGCGATTATTGAACAGTGTTTTTTTTCTGTCGCTCCATAAATAGCGTTGTATCTCTTCAAAGGTTTGCACTTTATTTTCAGACAGGATATAATCGATGGTAGAAAGTAATTCCAATCCGAAGGGCGAATAAAAGCCGGTTAAAAATTGTTTTGTTTTTTGAGCTATTGCCTTGTATTCATCATTATCAGGAATATCAAGATATGTCTTGATATCAGCTTCTGCATTTGCTACTATTCCCAGTTCTTCAAAAGGTTTTTTATCTTTTGAACTGTAGCCTGTAATATAACTGCCATTTAAATAATACAGCACATGCTTTACCTTGCCTGAATAGGGACCATAAAAATTGGGAGTGAACCTGAGTTTGAATATTTTTTCGGCGCCGAAACGTTGTAAAAAATACGCCACTTTTTCTGCTGCAAATTCCGACACAAATTCTCCGTTCTTTACCAGGTCATACAATACATCAAGCAGCATAGCACGGGCGGGTGTAAGTTTTGCCCTCTCCTTTTTCAGCGCTTCTTCTATAGCTCTGGTGGGTTCGTACACATATATGTCTACACCGGTAAGCGGTGTAAGATATTTATCAATCAGCTTTTTTACCTCTACCCAGTTTAACCCGCCATTGCCGGCCCCAAGCGGGGGCAGCGCTATAGATTTAATATTTTTTTTACCGATAATTTGCACCATATCCTGTAACCCTTCTTCAATATAACTGTATTCAGAAGGTTTACGCCAGTCTGTTTTGGTGGGGAAATTGATGATGATTTTTTCTCCGCCGTGCAGGGATACATCTTTTGTAACCAGCAGGGTACCGATAGCAATGCTGCCCTCTTTAACAGCTTTTGTATAAAGCCTCGTATTTTCGGGAAACTGCTGCCGGAACTGAAGAGCAACACCTTTTCCCATTACCCCCACGGTATTTACCGTATTTACGAGGGCTTCTGCTTTGCTGTCTAATAAATTGCCGGTTATATAATGAATCACGGGTTAAAAATAATAATTTGGTTTCACAATAATTTTTTGAGTAGTCAGCCCTGGCATAATTTGAACCGATAGCGCTGTTTCCTGATTATACACAACAAACCCGATGATGGCATCCGGTGTAATGTCGCCCGCCGCCAAAAACTCCGCCTCTTTTCTTCTCTTCAGGTCAAGGTCGGTATCTGTTTTCCAGTATTGCGCCTGAACTGCTTTAAAATCTACAATGCTATCCATATTATTAGCTTCAGCGGGAGTGTAAAAGCTGGTGAAGCCGTCTATGGCATGCCCGTCTGTAAAAACAAAATCGATGCCTGCATGTACTATACCGGCTACTGAACATACACAATATACAATATCTTTTGCCGCTACAGGGGTTACCCCGTTAAAGCCTTTCTGAATTACATACAACATTGGCATTCTCACCCCAAAATAAAAGGGGATATACCTGCCCAGGCTGTTTCCATTGGGTAATTGAAATGCCTCCCTACTTTTAATTAAGCTGCCATCGCCAATGGGCAGGTAATTTTTATTGCTGTTGGCCGAATGAATATGCGTAATACCGTGTTGCAGCATATGAGGTATATTCTGCACATGCGTTATACGGTAAACATATATTTTATTCAAATCAGCCATTATGCTTTTATTTCTATTTTACCAGTTATGAGTTTGGGTAATAGAGTGTCACGGATTTGGGATAATAGTTTGCTTTCTTCTGAATTAGCTTTTATTTTTTTAAATGCAGAACTTACTATTGTATGAAAGTCATTCATCTTAGTAAGATCAATTTTAGGGAGTTCAAATGAATTAAGTAAATCTGTTTGTACCCTTTGCCTGCCAGATGTTCCAACCATACTTTTAATTGCAAACTCCCGAAAATTATGTTGACGAGAAAGAATATATACGTAGTAAGGGCTGATTGTTTTCTTAGCCCTCATAATAATAAACTCTGTTGAACCAAAAGCGACTTCATCGTCACTTAAAAAATCAACTAAGGCTGTTTTCCCATTTTCAAGACAGGGTGTGATTCTTGCCAACAAGACATCCAGGTTTTGGAACTTAGAACCGGAAGTAAATGGTCTTTCAATAAATGACTTAATTGACGACCCGAGTTCCGGCAAATTTGCCATCTCTACATATTTAATTAGTGTTTCTTTCTTTACTGAGAGTTTCGGGTTTAGTTCCACATATTCCGAAAGACTAACCATATCCGAACTATCAAACCACTCTTTAAAAATGGCTTGTGCCATAGCTTCTAAAGTTCGGTTCATTTGCAGGTTGAGTTCTATTTTGTCATCAAGAGAGGAGAGGATGGAGGCGATTTGGGCTTGGGTAATTTCATCAGGTAAGGTCACTTCAATTTCATTCATTATTGAAGTGTTTAAAGATGGCATTGTTGCACCAACGGCAACGCCTCTTATTTTCTTTTTAAATTCTTCTAACCCAAAAAAGTAAGAAAGATACTTGCCGATAACATGTTTCGTTGGCCTTACTCGCAAGCAACGACCAGAGAATAACCAGCCATCTTCATCATTTTTAACGTAAGCCCTTCTGTCAACACTTCCAACACGACTGAATACAATATCACCTTCTTTAAGCCAGTATTTATTTAGCCTCTGTTTGTCTTTATCAGAAACTTTAGGTAAGTTGTTATGCAGTATTCTATTTTCACCAAGATGTTCTACCGTTATTATTGGCGTTCCAAGTTCCACATAGTCCGACTGGTGCAACTGGCTTCCAAATGGTCCGGTTTGGACTGATGCGATTTCTTCCAATTTATATGTTTTCCATTCACTCATTTACTTTCCGCTTTTATGTTTTCCAGAAACCGTTCAATATCGTCCATAATCACATTCATAAGTAAATCCGTAATCATCTTCCTGTCGTTTGCCTGCAATGGCTGATGGTACAGCTTTTTCATAAAGGGTTGCTGATTGTTATAATTCACCAGCGTGAAACTGTAGTGAAAGGTATCTATCCTGAATTTTAATTCATGCGACACATTGCAATACTCAGTGCCGGCTTTTTTAAAGCCATCAAGACGTGCCCGAAAATTAAATTCAGATATTTTTTTCAGGTATTCCTCTATTGTCCAAAATTGATCTACATCTTCAAGTTTGTTAAAGCTCTTATCTGTGCAATACCAAAGAAAGTTTGTGCTATAGAACTCTTTGTCAAATATTTTTACGTTATCTATAATATCTGTATATAATGCACGAAGCCCGTTTTTATATAAATCACTTAACAGTTCAAACGTTGCTGGTGTTTTTATCTCTTCTGTTTTAATATTCTTTATTTTTTCCTTTAATAAATACAAGCGAGTGTCTGTTGGGTTTTGTTTTTGTTTTATTTCTTCATCCAGCCTGGTCTCTATTTCTTCAATGCTGGGCAGTTCGCCCTTAATATCATCAGGCAGTTTTTCCGCAATTTTATATTCAGCAATGCCAATGGGTTTGCTGGTATCTCTTAATGCATATTCCGCTACAATTTTATTATTGGTTTTACAGAGTATCAGCCCGATAGAAGGGTTGTCAAACTCCCCTTTTATGGTATCATCAACAATACCCAGGTACACATTCATTTTGCTTACGAACTCCGGTTCAAAGTCCCCGATTTTCAGCTCAACAATAATGTGTCGTCTCAATTTGGTATTGTAAAACAGCAGGTCAACAAAAAATTCTTTCCCGCCTGCCTCAAAACGTTTTTGCCTGCCCATAAAAGCAAAACCATCACCCAGTTCCAGCAGCAGTTTTGTAATATGCTCTGTTAAAGCATTTTCCAAATCTCTTTCCCTGGCTTCCTGGCCCAGCATTACAAAATCTAACTGGTAAGGGTCTTTAAACAACTGCATGGCTAATTCAGAATCGTAGGCAGGCAGGGTCAATTTAAAATTATTGGTCAGTCTTCCCTGTCTTTCATGCAGACGGCTCTCAATCTGGTGTACCATTACATTCCTGGTCCAACCATTGCTTACTGTTTGCTGTATATAAAAGATGCGGGTTGTACTGTCTTTTACTTTATCCAGCAGTGTTATATGATGGTACCAGCTTAGCTGTGCAAGATCCGCTTGCACAATTGATGGACTGCCAGGGTCTTCCGTTTGTGCAAGGGGGGCTTGCACAATTGCAGGCGATTGATTTTCAACGCCTTCTATTTGTGGCGCCGATGGCTGCAAGAATGGAAACGAAGGCCAGGCTTCTGCAAAAGCCCTCATATATTTTATATTCCGGGGGGATAGCCCTTTCATATCCGCAAACTCAAGTTTCAAATCTGCAATCAGCCTGTCTATAACTTTTGTGCCCCAACCTTCTTTTTTCTGCTGTTGCAAAATGGTATTGCCTATTTCCCAATATACTTCCAGCAGCGCTTTGTTTACAGTTAAAGCAGCATGTAACCTTGCCTGCCTGATTTTTTCCTTTAGGCTGGCAAGTATCACAGTATATTCAGCATTTATTTCAAAAGCCATAACCTATTTTGTTCAAATTACTTTTAATGGCTTTATCCAGCTCTCCGGCCTTTTGCATTTGCTCTTTCAGCGTAGCGGTTAATTGCTGCATCTTTTCGTCAAAAGCCTGTCCGTCTTCTTCCTGTGCTGCAAAATCAATATACCTGCCGGGTGTAAGTATATAATTATTTTTTCTTACTTCCTGTATGTTTGCCGATTTACATAAGCCAGGTACGTCTTTGTACTCCTCCTTAAATGCTTTACTTCTCCAGGCGTGATATGTGTCAGCAATTTTTGCAATGTCTTTATCTGTCAACTCCCTTTGTTTGCGACTGATCATAGCTCCCAGCTCGCGGGCATCAATAAATAATATCTCATTGCTGCGGTTGCGGAATTTGCCGTTGGTTTTATTGCGGGCCAAAAACCACAGGCAGGCGGGTATCTGTGTATTATAAAAAAGCTGCGAAGGCAATGCCACCATACAATCTACCAGGTCATTTTCAATAAGCTGTTTGCGTATCTCGCCTTCGGTTGCTATTTCACTGCTCATACTACCATTGGCTAATACAACTCCGGCCGTACCGTAAGGCGCTAACTTGCTGATGAAATGTTGCAGCCAGGCATAGTTGGCATTCCCTGATGGCGGAATACCATATTTCCATTTGTGCGTTTCAGCTTTATTAATGCTATAATCGCTTACGTTGAACGGTGGATTAGCAATTACATAATCCACCTTCAGCTCGGGGAATTTATCGTTAAGTAAGGTATCGCCCAACTCAATCTTCGCATCAATTCCCCGGATCGCCAGGTTCATTTTCGCCAGCTTATAGGTAGTAGGGTTACTCTCCTGTCCGAAAATGGAAATTTTTCCTTTACGGTGCTCATGCATTTCGATAAAGCTTTCGCTTTGCACAAACATGCCACCGCTTCCGCAAGCACCGTCATATACGCGGCTTTCTGCTATGGGAGATAACATTTCCACCAACAACTTAACAATACTTTGTGGTGTATAAAACTGTCCGCCCTTTTTACCTTCGGCATCAGCAAACTGCCCGAGAAAATATTCAAATACAAATCCTAAAACATCCTTTCCCTTCCCGCTTCCATTGCTGCTAAGGGTTATTGAACCAATTAAATCTATCAGTTCGCCCAGACGCTGCTTATCCAATGCCGGTCTTGCATAATCTTTAGGTAAAACGCCTTTTAAAGACGGGTTGTCTTTCTCTATTGCATCCATAGCATCATCAATATCCTTTCCGATGGTTGGAAGCTTGGCTCTTCCCTGTAGCCATTTCCAGCGTGCAGAAGGTGGAACATAAAACACCCTTTCAGCAGTATATTCGTCTTTGTCTTCAGGGTCTGCCCCTGTTTCCTTTTTTTCAGCTTCCAGTTTTTGATACAATTCATCAAAAGCATCAGAGATGTATTTCAGGAAAATTAGTCCAAGCACCACATGTTTATATTCGGCAGCGTCCATATTATTGCGAAGCTTATCGGCTGCTGCCCAAAGGGTTTTTTCCAGGGCTAAGGTATCAGTCATTTATACTTATTTCTGTTTTGTATTTAGTAAAAGTTTTTTTACTTCTTCACCAGCAACTCACACACATCCACCTCCAGCACCTCTGCAATTTTAAATAGTGTTTCAACCATTGGTTGGTTATCATTGGTGCACCATTTTGATACAGCCGCCTTACTAACACCTATTTTTTCCGCAAGCCATATATTAGTTTTTTCCTTTTCTATGAGGACAATCTTTATTCTGTTAAATCTCTTTTTTTGAGTTGCCATATATACGTAAGCAGTAAGCTTGCTGTTTGTATAAGCAACTAACAGAAAAAAGATGAATGATGAGCAAAATGAAATTTTTTGTATACTTAAAGTTATTTAATTAACTTTAAGTATATTTTTATATAATTTTAGTCTTCAAAATAAATCTGAAATGATTCGATTGAATAGTTCATAACCTGATACTTTACATTTGCGAACACATAATTATTCAAGCGTGTTTGCTTTATTCTCGATCTCCGAAACTGCGACCTTCCAAGATCACGAGAAAATAAGGTAAATCGCTCATGCTATGGCGTGGGCGTTCTTATTCGTGATCAGGGTGTCGCAGCCCTCGGAGAACATAAGGACTAACCCACGTCTCTTTTTTTGCCGCCGGTTGGTCTTTTCAACACTCTCATCTTTTAAATTATTCCGAATGAAAAAGACTTCAACCAAAAAGGGCGTGCAACGAAAACCACAGCCAGTATTAAAATGGCAAACCGGAGATTATGAACGCCACGCCGAATTCAAATTCGTTCTTCCTTATCAATTCCTGCTCTTATGCAGGTTAGTAGATAAAACACCCGAGGACATCATCCTGGATTTTGCTGATAATTTATCCTGCGATACCTGGGACCGGGAAGGGAGAGACGAGGCAAAGGAACACCTCATTAACTACTTTATCGCTCACGGTTACGGTCAGCATCATTACAGTGAGCAGGACATCCGTGAAATGTTTAAAGAAATGGATGCATTGGGCTTACTGTTTCCCAAACACGGTAAAACGAAGCTGGTAGACCTGTACACCAACTGGCGGGATAAACACCTAACTCACTTTTTTAAGAAATGGTTCAAAAAGCCCGGGCGTAAACTATCAAAAAAGGAACTTGCATGAACCTTTATACCGGGGTGAAGTAGCCTCGACAGGAATCGAACCCCCGCCCGAACGTGCCGCTCGGTACGGGCGGGTGTATCTGGAGCTTCGGAAACTCTTATACTATCCCCGTCCGACTGGCGTCAGCCCCGCCTGAATGACTCAGTCGGGCAGGCGGGCAGGCATTGTACTACGAGGGTAATACTTTTCTTAAAAATCTCCTTCCGGCAGCCGATTTGAAATATTTTTTCTCTTTCGATTGATGCCTGCTCCGTTTCAAACGCTTCAAAATAGATTAAGGTGAAAGGAATATAAGGCTGGATTGATGCCGTCATTCCTGAATTGTGCTGGCGTAACCTTCTTTCAAGATCCCGGCAATGACCTTTGTAATAATAGTTGTGTTTGATGCTTTTTAAAACATAGAAAAAACAGTAGTAGCCTCGACAGGAATCGAACCTGTATCTGGAGCTTCGGAAACTCTTATACTATCCATTGTACTACGAGGCCAAAATCAAATTTGAAAATTGATAAATTTGAAGATTTGAAAATGTTCCCTCATTTATTAAGTGTATAGGTATTTTCAAATTACCTCATCTTCAAATTCTCAAATTAACCCTGGTACATTGCTGGCAAAGATCTTTACCGCAATGGCGAGCAATATTACGCCAAAAAATTTACGTACGGCAAGCAAGCCTGCATTTCCCAGTAATCTTGCTATAAGTCCCAGCGATTTTAACACGATAAATATGATAATAAGATTAATTAGAATGGCAGCCAGTAAAGTTGTTTGCCCATAGTTGGCTTTCAGCGAAATTATAGTGGTTAATGTGCCGGACCCTGCTATCAGCGGAAATGCAACCGGAACCAGTGTTGCGGCCTTTACATCTTTTTCACTTTTGAAAAACTCCATACCCAGCACCATTTCCAAGCCAAGCACAAAGATCACAATGGAGCCGGCAACCGCAAATGAACGTACATCAAGCCCTAAAACATGCAGGAAGGGCTCGCCTGCATACAAAAAAACAATCATCAATGCGCCGGATATAATGGTTGCCCTTGCTTCATTTATCGGACCCGATTTTTCACGGATGGAAATCAGGACAGGCACCGAACCCACAATATCTATTACTGCAAAAAGCGTGAACACTACCGTAAGCAATTCATTAAAATCAATGGGCATATATAATGATTTGCGCAAAGGTATATAAAGAGAAGTTAAGGCTATGTTGCATACATTCGTGAGAAGTGAAACGTAAGAGGTGAGATGCTGATAATTTATTAACGTTTACTGTTTAGTGAAAATAATTTTCGCTTCCGCCCGGGCACAAACAACCTTATATCCCCATGTAACCCTGGGCATACTATATGCAGTAAGTTCTGGAGTTTTTACACATACATCATCAGCTCAGTTCATACAGGCGTTGATTCTTTGCATTGCTGGCAATAAACAATGCAAAGCCCGCAATAGCGAGGTCTTTCAGAATATTCACCAAAGCACCTTGCCGCATAGCAGGATCACCTGAATCGCGCCAGTTAGGCAGGTGGATCAGTAAAACAAATAACAGCAGCAATACGGCAAGTATAAACCCGGCTACTGCAACATAACGGTTTAGGATAAAAGCAAGTCCGACGAGGATAAAAGCTACACCAACTACGTACACCCAAATTATTCCTCCCGGAATATAAAGCGGAACATAAACGAGCATTGCATCGGGGTTTTTGAAGTGCATAACCCCAAATACAATCATTACAATCGCTAAAAGCCAAACGGCTATTCGTGAGAGCATATGGCGTGTCATAAAAAAAGAACTTTAGTTGCTATTAAGTTAGGCCATTTATTTAATAACACCTACTATTCTTTTTAAAGAAAAAACATTACAGTAGATGTATACGCATTGCTTATTTGTGAGACGCCCACATTATGGCATTCTCAAAAAGCATTACAAAATTTTTATCGAGGAATAATTGCGGCGAGTGCCCCATAAAAATGTAAACGTTTTTAGCCTTCACGTTCCTGTTGGTCCATATTACCGGGTGGTCGCCCATTTTTACAGGAACGTCAGGAGCATAGGTGCTTTCATCAACGGTTGCCAGTACATTTACTTTCAGCCGTGGAGAGGCATCGTATATATACCATTCTTCTTTTTCTATTGTAAATGAGCGGGGCAAGCCTTTCATTACCGGGTGGGATGCTTCTTCAATATGTACCGTTGCTGTTGCAAAACCCGGTATATAATCTTTAAACCGTATGCCGCCCATAAAATCATAATACCATGGCCACATTTTACACCCGTCAAAATCTCCAACCAGGCTTGCATGGTGCAGACCTATCCATCCTCCCCATCCTTCTTCTATATACTTAATAAAAGCATGCTGTGCTTTTTCACTCCAGCCATAAGGCACATAGTCAAGCTGTATCAACAGCTGGTATTTTTTGAGGAAGTGTTCATCAATAGCATCAGTAGTCGTAATATAATCTAGCGCTATATGCTTCTCCTTTGCAAACCTGTTCAGCCATATACGGGCTGTATCTGTAAATGGTACATGATGGCCTTTATTCTCGAATAATACCAATGCACGAAAGTTTGTTACGTCTTTCGAAGATTGTTGCTGTTGCGCAAAGCAACAATGAATAAGCAATAAAAGAAAAGCAGTGACGCATGATCTGAACATACCATGAAAGTATCATGTTTTCCCGTAGGTGTCCAGCATTTTTTTAAGATCGCTGAGGGTATTTATTTCATCAGGCTTTTTATCCTGCCGCCAGCGGTTTATCCGTGGAAAGCGTAAGGCCACGCCTGATTTATGCCGGCTGCTTGCAGCTATGCCTTCAAATGCAATTTCAAAAACCAGTTCCGGTTTTACGGTGCGCACAGGTCCGAATTTCTCCAGCGAATTTCTTTTTACAAAAGCATCTACCTGCGCAAACTCTTTATCTGTAAGCCCGGAATATGCCTTGGTAAATGTTACCAGCTTATCGCCATCTTTTACGGCAAAGGTATAATCGGTATACAGGTTGCTTCTTCTCCCATGCCCTTTCTGAGCATATACCATTACCGCGTCAATCACTAACGGGTCTATTTTCCATTTCCACCAGTCGCCCACTTTTCTGCCTACCTGGTAGGTTGAAGACCTTCTTTTCAGCATTATGCCTTCTGCTCCCATATCTCTTGAGCCATCCCGTATATGCGACAGTTGCTCCCAGGTAGAAAAATGAATGACAGGAGAAGTTAATAATACAGGATGATCAACAGATGCCACAACATCCTCTAATACAATTCTCCTTTGGTCGAGCGGCTGATCGCGGTAATCAACACCATTGTATTCCAGCACATCATATGCAAAAAAAGCGATCGGCGCTTCCTGTAAATTTTTCCTGGTTACATTTTTCCTGCCGATGCGGGTTTGCAGCAGTGCAAAGGGCAGCGGTTTTTTATCAACGCTCGGTATGATTTCTCCATCCAATACCAATCCTTCCGGCAGTAATGACCGCAAGGCATCGTATTCGGGAAACTTTTCCGTCATTAATTCCTCGCCCCTGCTCCACACAAATATCTCCTCGTTCCGCTTTATCAATTGTCCGCGTATGCCATCCCATTTCCATTCCGCCTGCCAGTCTTCTTCTTTGCCTATATCACTTACATCACCATCTAATGCATAGGCCAGGTAAAAGGGATATGGTTTTGAATAATCAATAGCCGACAACTGGTCGCTCAGTAAATCATTAAAGGAGGTTGTAAAAGGATCCCAATTGCCACTGATGCGGTGTGCAATAATATTCGATTCAAGGTTTACGGTTTTTGCCAGCGCATTTACGATCATTTTTTGCGATACACCAATACGAAAATTTCCGGTCAGCAATTTGTTGAATACGAATCTTTCGTCTTTATCCATTTGCATCCAGGTGCTGACTATGAAATCTTTTTTTGCATTCTCATCCAGTTTTTCAAAAGAAGAAAGCTGGGCTATAATGAAAGAAAGCCCTACGTTACTAAGTTGCCCATTGGGTTCCGGAAGCAAAAGCGCAATTGTTTCCGCAAGATCACCCACGGTATGATAACATTCTTCAAATAACCATGCAGGTATATTTGTTATTTCAAGACACCATAATTGGAGGAAGGAAGAGCTTATTATCCGCTTTGGTCTTCGTCCGCTGAATAATGCAATCACCCAAACCTTATCGGCATCATTTGCGGTCGCAAAATAGTGTGACAAGGCTTCCAGCTTCTCACTGGTTTTTGTGCTGGAGCCAAGCTTTACTATCAGTTCAGAAAATGCTTTCATTGCTTTTATTCTTCTGCGGTATTTATTTCGTTTTCCTGCTCCGTTGTAGTAGAAGGTTTCTCCTGTTCTTCTTCCTCTCCTCCATATGCTGTTTTTACTTCGGCTGATAAAATGCCATTCTCATTCAGGTACCTGCTGAAGGCCGATTGAAAACCATGCGTTACAAAAACCTTCTCCGCACCGGTAGCTTTTACGGCCGACAGCAATCCATCCCAATCCGCATGATCGCTTAATGCAAAGCCTGCATCTGCATTTCTTCTTCTAACGTTGCCGCGTACCTGCATCCAGCCGCTGCACACACCAACGCTGTACGGATTGAATTTTTTCATCCATGGTGTTCCGTCTGCACTTGGCGGGGCTATGATCACCGAGTTTTTAAAGGCCTGCTTCGGCGTTTCAGGTGTTACTCTTTTTATGGCAGGAAGATCCCGGCCTGCTGCAAGCAGCGCCTGCTGTGTGTTCCAGATAGCGCCATGCGCAAATATGTTACCGGTAATAGTTGAAATGCATTGCAGCACCCGCTGGGCTTTGCCAAGGCTGTATGCTATGATAACCGGTGTTTTACCAGATTGATGGCTTTTGGTTATCCATTGCCGTATGCTTTCATAGATCACTTCCTGCTTTTTCCATTTATATATCGGTAAACCAAAAGTTGATTCTGAAATAAAAGTATTGCAGCGAACCGGTTCAAAAGCGCCACTGATGCCATCATCCTCAACCTTATAATCACCGCTTACTACCCAGGTGTCATCCCTGAAGTAAACCCTTATTTGGGAAGACCCGATGATATGGCCTGCAGGATGCAGCGATACTTTTACATTGTTGATCGTTATCTCCTCATTCCATTCCAGAGATTGAACGCTTATGTCATCTCCCAATCTCAGTTTTAGCAATGGCGCTGTAAAATGATGACACAGGTAATGTGTGCTTCCAAACCTTGCATGGTCGCTGTGCGCATGCGTAATAATGGCTTTATCAACAGGCTGCCAGGGATCAATATAAAAATCGCCCTGCCTGCAATACAAACCGCTTTCTGTAAACTCAATCAATTGCATACACTTATATAGAAAATAATATGCCGCAAAGATCCCTGCTTTGATTTACATTTATGCTGCCTGTAAACTGGTGTTTTTGTAGCTTTTATGCCCCAATTTTTTAACTCAACAGAAATATATGAAAGATGAAGTAGTTAACGTGGATATCATTGCTTTACAACATGTAGGTATACCGGTTACCGATATAAAGCGTTCCGAAGCTTTTTATAGAAAGTTAGGATTTAATAACGTAATGCAATCTCCGTTTGGCAACAAGGGAGAAGAAGGGATATGTATAATGATGAAAAGAGGAAGTGTAATTATTGAGCTATATCAATTACCTGAAAAAGATTTAGTGGAAATAGCAGGCAGGAAGAATGGCCATATTGATCATATCGCTTTTGATGTGCCGGATATTGCACAGGCATTTACCACCCTGAAAAACGCAGGGTTTGATATACCGGAAAACAGTCCTGTTTTCCTCCATTTCTGGGAAAAAGGATGCAAATACTTTTACATTCTTGGTCCTGATGGAGAAAGACTGGAGTTTAACCAGCGTCTGTAGCTTCTCAGTTCTTGTTGTTGATGAAAATAAACGGCTTAAGCTCGGGCTGGAACATTAACTGCACAAGGGTTTTCTGATCCTGGTGAACTCTGTAGCGGTTCATGTCTACCACTTCATTCACGGCGCAAAAAATTTCAGCAGATTCAGTATGAAACAGCAGATCATTTAGCTGCTCAACTTCTTGCTCGATGGCCTGGTTGCTCATGGATTCGTCTTTCAACAAGACAAGTAAATCGCGATTGGTTGCTTTCATTTTAGTATAGGATTTGAACTTTCTTTCTATATAGTAATAACTAATCGTTATTTTAGTAACCTACCATTCCTTTTTTACTGGGGCAGCCACATCCCTTCTGACCTCCTTTAAAGATTCCGCAACCTGTGGCTAACGTCACCAATAAAAAAACTGCTACAATAACTTTAAAACTCCTTTTTATCATGTTTCTAAATAGTGGGTTAGTGTAAATTTAAACTAATTTACCGTCTAATTATTGTAGTACAAAATATGTTTTTGAATACATTAACACCACTACTAAAACCGGTTTTTTGAAGTGGAAAAGCGCCCTAAAATATTAGTGGCTCCGCTTGACTGGGGTTTAGGGCACCTAACCCGCTGTATACCTATTGTAAATGAATTGATTATACGGGGCTGGGAGGTTTGGCTCGCAGGCAATGAAAGAGGGTTGGCTGTAATGCGCAAAGAATTTCCTCAACTTTCTACCGTTTATCTGGAAGGATACAACGTGATTTACCATCCCTCAAAAAAAGGATTCTCCCTGAAAATAATTAAGCAACTGCCTAAAATTTTGGGTAGCATAAAAGCTGAGAACCGCTGGTTAAAAAATATTTTAAAAAAGCACAGGTTCGATGCTGTGATCAGCGATAACAGGTTTGGCTTGTATAACAGCGCAGTTTATACTATTTTCATCAGCCACCAGCTACATGTAAAATCAGGTATGGGTAAATGGGCAGACAGTATTGTGCAAAAGATAAATTACAGGTATATCAGCAGGTTTAACGAATGCTGGGTACCTGATTATCCAGGTAAAGAAACCCTTTCTGGTGAGTTGTCGCACGGAGGTCCGCTGCCGGGCAACCTGCAATATATTGGCGCCATTTCAAGGTTTGAAAAAATGAATGCGGCAAAAAAATATGATGTGCTCATCGTATTATCCGGACCGGAACCCGGAAGAACAAACTGGGAAAAAAAGCTGTTGAAAGCGTTGCCGCTGTTTAAAGGAAAAATTTGTTTTGTGCGCGGATTACCAGAGAACAACGTCCCGCCGGTGAACACAGAAAATGCAGCGGTCTTCAACCATCTTTCGGCACGGGAGCTGAATTTTGCAATAGCGCAGTCTGAATGGGTTATCTGCCGGAGCGGTTATACTTCCATAATGGACCTGGTTAGCCTTCAGCACAAAGCTATTCTTGTGCCAACACCAGGACAGCCGGAGCAGGAATATCTTGCTGCCCATCTCTTTCAAAAAAAAATTTTTTATACCACTACCGAAGATGCTTTTATGCTGCAACATGATATAGCGCAGGCGCAGCAATTTCCATTTGATTTCAGTGGTTTAGCTGACAATTCAAGCCATTACAAAAACTTCATTCAACGGCTTACCGAAATAATAACATCACAAAAAAATGAAACAGGCCTATAAACCGGGGCATTATCAACCATTAAGGCATTTAGGAAATTAAGGTATAAAGCTTAACTTTCTTAACTTCTGAATGTTTAAAAAATAAATACACAAAAAATCAAAGTGATTATGACTAATCTATTAATCTTCTTCCCAATGCTACAAAAGCGCTTTCGCTCTTACAAGGTCTTCAGGAGTATCAATGCCTACTCCAATATAATCTACAAGTGCCATGCGCAGGGGAATACCGTGTTCCAAAAAACGAAGACACTCTACTTTTTCCGCGTCTTCAAGCGGAGTTATTGGCCATTTTGTAAACTGTATAAGCATATCTTTTTTAAATGCGTATACACCAATATGCTCGTAATAATCAATAGAAATCCCCTGGTTGCGGGGGTATGGAATTACACTTCGGCTGAAGAATAATGAATTCATGTTTTTATCAAGCACAACCTTAACAATATTTGGATTTGCTACCAGCTCCTCATTAGTTATGCGCTGCGTTAAAGAGGCCACCTGTACTGTTTTATCATTAAAAAGCTCGACAAGCTTTTGCAGAGGGTCTTTCTTTACAAAGGGTGTATCTCCTTGTACATTTACTACCACATCAACCTCCATGTCGGCAACAGCTTCGGCTATGCGGTCGCTACCTGATTCGTGTTGATTTTTACTCATTAACGCCTGTCCGCCGTTTGCTGTTATTTCTTTAAATATCACATCGCTATCTGTTACAACATATACTTCGTCAAAAAGGCCTGTAGCAAGCGTATTATCATGCGTATGCCGGATCACAGTTTTATCACCCAGCATTTTCATCAGTTTGCCGGGAAACCTCGAAGCGGCATATCGCGCCGGTATCATCGCAACGGTTTTCATTATAGTTTTTTTCAAAGATAGTTATGGATTAATAATCCGTCTTTATTGTTTTATCAAAAGGTATCTTGAATTGATACGCCACATCTTCATCGTCTTTTCCTTCCAGGACATCCAATCCATATTTTAAATTCCTCGGGTCATCGTATGCAAAAGTGCCGAATATTCTGTCCCAAAGCGAAAATATATTCGAAAAATTTGTATCGGTATAGGGGCGTTCAAAATGATGATGCACCTTATGCATATTAGGAGAGACAAAAATCCAGCTTATCGGTTTATCCAGCCATAAAGGCACGCGGATATTGGCATGATTGAAATGCGTGAAAAATCCGGCTACACTTCTGTACAAAAAATAATACCCGATGGGTATTCCCAAAACAAGAATACCAACAATGGTTGATGATTCACGGATCAGCCATTCGCCGGGATGATGCCTGGTGCCGGTAGTTACATCCACTTTTGTATCGCTGTGATGGATCATGTGAAATTTCCACATCCATTTTATTCTGTGCATCAGGTAATGCGGGGCATACTGCGCAAAAAAATCCAGCAGGAAAAGCGACAGGATCACTTTAACCCATACCGGCATGCTGAACAGGTATAATAACCCAAACTGGTGCTGCTCCGTCCAGGCACATATTTTAATGGTTGTAAAACCAAAAATAATGTTCAGCACAAGTGTGCACGCCAAAAAAACAAGGTTTACGCCTGCATGTTTATACCGCTTAAAAGAGAACTTAAATAACGGGTAATACCCTTCTATCAGCCAGAAGAATATCATGCCGCCCATTAATATAAGCACACGATGTGAACTTGGTATATGTTCCCAGTATTGCAGAAATGGATCCATGACAAATCAATCTTGTAGAAAAGTTACGAAGATTTTTTATACACCAAAAGAATGCCTTATACGGGGGTGCACTCCAAATTTTCGCACCATTATTCCCCTTGCCACTGCGTGGAGAGGGGATAAAGGGGTGAGGGCAGACTCAATATGAAGCGAAAATTTGGAATGCACCCCTTATGCCGGGACAGGATGAATTCTTATGCCGTTTCCTTAAAACAGGTGATCAGGTCTTCATCAAACTCCGCCATCATGTAAAAAATTGATCTTTTCAATATCTTCTGTGCAGCTGACAACAAGGAAGAAAATAATAAGAATTTATCTACTTCCTGATACATTGAGGAAGTAAGCATTTACATTTCGTAATGCTCCTGTTTTTTAAGGAAGCTTTTGCTCTCCATCAAATTGTTGCAGTAATTCCTTTGCTCTTTCCGCCTGGTTTTCAGGAACAACCAGTTTAATATTTCCAATAGCATTGCTTAGAATAGTAGCTGTATATTCATCTTTAAGAAAACATACAATTCCTTCTTCCTGTAACCTGCCAAGAATAATATTAGCATCAATATAGCTATCGAAACTTCGTATGGTAACAAGATCCATTGGCTAACTATTGGTTCAGCATCAGCGGCATTGCCAGCATCAGTTGATCTTCGTTTTCATCTTTATCAACCGGCAGAAGAATGCCAGCTTTAGTAGGGGTGGAAAGCTCCATCACTACTTCAGCACTGTCTGTGGCATTTAATAATTCTATGAGGAATTTAGCATTAAATGCAATCTGGATATCTTCTCCTTCATAACGGCAATTCATACGCTCATTTCCTTCAAAGCTGAAATCCACATCCTGTGCGGCAAGTTGTAACTCAGCCCCGCTTATGGTAAGCGCTACCTGGTTGGTACTTTTATTACTGAATACGCTCACCCTTCTTAATGCGTTTTGAAAATCCGGGCGGCTAACCGTCATTTTATAAGGATTTTCGGTCGGTATAACCACTTTATAGTCGGGGAAACGGGCATCAATCAGCCTGCAGACCAGCTCCGTGGTTCCATGATCAACAAAAAGGTGATTGCTGTTGTAAGATATCTTTAATTCATCATCGTTGTCAGGCAGAGCTGATTTTAAAAGGTTCAGCGGCTTTTTGGGAACAATGAATGAATCTTTCTGTGGGCAGCTTACATCTGTTTTGCGATAGCGGACAAGGCGATGCGCATCAGTGGCTACAAAAGTGATCGATTTTTTGTCCAGTTCAAAAAATACGCCTGTCATGGCAGGACGCAGATCATCATTACTAACCGCGAAAAGTGTTTTATTGATGGCGGTAACCAGCGCAGAGGATGTCATGGTAAATGAAGTAGTATCCTTGGCGGCAGGTTCCTTAGGGAAATTATCAGGATTTTCGCCCATTACTTTATATTTACCATTATCGCTGGTAATTTCTACAGCAAAGTTTTTATCTATAGTGAAAGTAAGCGGCTGATCGGGCAGGTTTTTCAAAGTATCCATCAATATTTTTGCCGGGATACATATTTTACCGCTGTCGCGGGCTTCAATATCAATATGAATTTTCATTACGGTTTCAAGGTCAGTAGCTACAACCGTAAGCTTGTTTTTTTCAATTTCAAACAAAAAATCTTCCAGTATGGGCAAAACCGTATTTGAACTTATAACACCACTTATATGCTGCAGTTGCTTTAGTAAGGCTGACGAAGAAACAATAAACTTCATAGTTTCAATTAATATTTGAATTAGGCAAATATAGAATTAAGGGGGTAAATGTAACCTGAATTTTTGAAAGAATATCAACTACTAATCCACTACCTTGCTGTTACACTTCGGGCTTTTACCATAGGTAAAGTCTTCATATATACCGGTTTCTATGATGCAACGCAAACAACTTTCGCCGGAGCAGGCTTATGAAAAAGCAAAATATTACTGCGCCTACCAGGAGCGTAGTCACGGCGAAGCCAAAGAAAAGCTATATAGCTTCGGCATCCGCAAAGAGCAGGTAGAATTATTGCTTTCCCGCCTTATAGAAGAAGACTACCTGAACGAAGAACGTTTTGCCATCCAGTTTGCCGGGGGCAAATTCAGGATGAAGCAATGGGGTAAAAAGAAAATTGAGCAGGGTTTAAAAGAAAAGCAGGTTAGCAGTTATTGTATTAAAAAAGCCCTGGCGCAGATACGTGATACTGATTATAAAGATACCCTTGAAAAACTGGCAAGCCGCAAATGGGAAGAGCTGCGAAAAGAGCGTAATATTTTTATAAAAATGCGCAAACTGCAGGACTATTTGCTGCAAAAGGGCTATGAATACGAGTGGGTAAAGGAATTTATAAAAAAGATAAAAGACAGGTAACAAAATGCATAATTTTAGTTTTGTTTTACCTGCTTACTGATGCTCTGCAAACTATCCGCACTTTATTTAATGCCGGTTAACCAACAAAAAAACAATACCTGCCTTTACTGGAAATTATTGCCCGGAAGCCGAAAAGGGAATCAAGAGTAGGCTAAAACTGTATATATGCCAACGCCAAAAAAGAAAGCTGCAAAAAAGTTGAAAAAAGCAGCAGCGAAAAAAGCAGCAAAAAAAGCAACTCCTAAAAAAAATTCGCCTCCCCAAACAAGGTCAATATCAAGATCTGTTTCCAGGTCGGCAGGCGCCGCAATGGGAGAAAACACTACATTAGATACATTATATATTGTTGATGGATCAGATAATAATGTGTCACTTGCGGTGAAAGTGGGCGATAAAGGACAAACCAGTGATATGACCATCAAGCTGAATGATAAAGTGATCTCAGAAAAACACGCGGGTGATTTTGACACAATAATACTGGGTACGAATAAAATGCTTGACGGAAAGAAGTTAAGCATTGCTGCAACAATAGCCGACACTTCGCGTGAAACAAATCTTACCAGTTTGAAAATTCAGTTAACAGGAGGAATGGATCCGGTTGAATTTCCATTATCGAGAACTGTTGACAAAGAAGGTGCATCCGCAGACTATTTGTGTTTGATCGAATTTTTTAAACCCTAACATTACTGCAATGAAAAATATACTTTTCATCATAGCTATGATGACTTCAGGTTTTGCAATAGCTCAAAGCCAGGTAGACACTACTATAAAAGTTGACCTGCTTAATGCGCCTGCATCGCCGGCCTCTAATTTATTGGGGATAGCGCCAAGCGATATTGATAAGCCAACCGATGTATCTGCTTTTATGCTTTCGCTGCAATCGGCATCAAATTCATTTACAAAGCTGCCTTCAAATTATGCGATTGATATTGCCCCGTACTGGCTGTTCAAAAGCAGCAAAAAAGGCGACATTACCACCGAAGGCTTCAGGCGATCAGGAGGAAAAGACGTGCTGAAGCAAACGCTTGTTTTATCATTTGCCATCCGCAGCCCCGACACCACTCAAACGACAACCCTGAATGCAAAAAGTACATATGGCGGCTTTGGCTTTAAGTTTTCCATTTTACGGGGGGAGTACGACAACAGCACAAAGCAGGCTTTGGATAAAATAAAACAACTACAGGATAAGCGTCTCCGGCATCTTGATGATATGCTTACAGGTTATAAAGCCAATGTTGACCCTGTTGTGATGGAACTGCGGCAAAAAAGAAAAGATATGCTTGCCGGGAAAAGCGCTGATGAAATACGGGCGGTAATGGCCGGGGAAGAATATAACGCCATCAATAATGCGCTTAATAAAAAGCTGGCCGACTATTATGAGGCTGAAAAAGGTGAAAAAATAGCTGAGCTTGACAAAGAGATCCAGCAAATAGCCTCCGGGTTCCAGACATTCAGAGCAGGATTTACCTGGGACGTGGCAGGAGGTGTAAGCACTGAATTCAGGAACCAGAAATTTAACAATTCCAAAATATATAATGCCGGTATATGGACAACGATCGGTTATACCGATACAACATACGGAGCCGGCTTATTCATTCTGCGGCTGCTGCACAACCCCGACCAGGTTTTTGCAAAAGATAATATGGTAAATGACATTGGTAATATCACCACCTTTGATGCAGGCTTACGATACATATATGCAAAACCGCAATCAAAATTCAGCGCCAGTGTTGAGGCTGTTTACAGGAGTGTGCTTTCTTCAAATACTATTGATCCATCCTGGCGTATTGTTTTTAATGCAGACTATAAAATATTAGAGAATCAAAAGCTTACATTCTCCATCGGCAGGAATTTTGACGGTACGCTCACAAAAGATGGTAATCTTATTGCAGCGTTAACCTTTTTGAAAGGGTTTGGAAATAAGCGGTAAAAAAGGTGGAAGGTATAGGGTATATGGTATAGGGCAGGAAAGCGGCTACACAATCGTTCATTCTATTTCTTCAACGGTGTAATGCATTCCATTTATTTCGGTGCTGTCGTTTATTTTAAGTCCGAGTAATTTTTTACCTAAAGGAGATTGTGGAGAAAGCAAGACCACAGGTATATTGTCAACCATTGTTTTACCCAATGCTACGCTTACAAACAAATAACCTTTATTGGTTTTAACAAGGCTGCCACTACCGACAGCTACATGCTTTGATGAAATGTTGAGCGTTTCAATGGAAGCCTTCTGATCTAAAACTGTTTTTAACTGGCGGTTTATATTTTCCTGTTCTATCTGCAGCATTGCCAGCGCGGTTTCATGTTTATCGCCTGCTGTACTTTTTGTTTCATTGGCTGCGCTTTCTGTAAGCTCTTTTAATGCCTGTTGTAATGTTTGAATTTTTTCATTTAATAAATGAATACACAGTGAATAAGCTTGTTGTTTAAGAGATGGTGACGTCAACATGTGTCAGCTAAGCTAATTGAATTATTTTTCAATTAATTTTTTTAAATCTTTGATAGCAGCCCTCTATGCAAGGCAACGCAAACTCTACATACTTATCATATCTATGCAAAACATACCAGGAAAGGCTGTCGGTTCTTCCATTTGTATAAAGCTTTACCAATACTGTTTTATTGGCAGAATTATTTATTATTATGGTATCTGAGGTATAGCTTGAATATTTTTTAAGATAACTATGCCATTCATCTATAGTGTTGCAGTTAAAAATTCCATCTAACGAAAAACTAATATGAACATCGTTGCTATTAACCGGAGTCCAGGGGGTAAGCGTACCGTCTCCTATTCCGGAGCGGGTTTCAACCAATTTCCATTTGCCTACTAAAGAGAGACCAGGGATGGAACTGTCTGAATCTTTGTTTTTTTGGCATGAAAGAAGTACGCTTAAAGCTGCAAAGAGAACGACTTTTTCCATACGCTTTTTACATCATGATATTGCTTGCAAAGCAAATGTTGCATCAAAAAGTTTTATAGCCTCCAGATTATATAAATGTATTTTGTAATGGTTGCGCATACTACAATTGAACCAACCCGTTAATTCACCCAAAACCAGATATACCCATTTCACTCTTTCCAATATCTACCTGATCTTTCTAAAAGTTTTTCAATCTCTGTTAATCCGCCATTGTCTTTCTTATCCCAATATTTAGTATGTGTAGCCATTGGTATAAGACGTGTCCACCTGTTATTTGCCATTAGCTCAACGTCTTTTATGCCTTTACCAAATTCCGGGGATAATGCACCGCCAATCCAATCGTTTTTATAATAAATGTTTGTCCATTGGGTAATACCGAAAAGAGCAGCGTGATGTAATATTTTTACTGTTCTCGGTTTCCCTTTTGAAGATTTATAGTTTTTCTTAAAAACAAAGTGCTTGTCCTTATCATCTGGTTGAGGAGGAGAGGACGGAAATTCTCTTTGCTGTTTTTTCCGGGCAAAATCATCGAGTTTTTTATTCAGCAGCATGGGTGCATGTGTGAGCGGGGAGCCTAATGTAATAAACTGGTGTATCCGCCACTTACAGCCAAGCGACTGGTACTCATTAAAAACTGCGTTCTGGATGTTTTGATAATTATAGCTTGTATGGTCTGGGTTGGAGGAGGCCAACAGTAATTTATCCAGCTCCTCCTGCTTAAAATAACCTGGTATATTTTCAAAAGCTGTATGATACTCTGCAAAAAGACTGTTTAAAATATCATAGGCAACTATACTGCCAAGGCTATGACCTACAACAATAATCTTATGATAGCTTTTTGTTTTGCCATCTTCTTTTTTCGCTTCGTGCAGTTTCTTCAGTAGTTCTATGCCCTTTTTACGAATTTTATCACGCACGGCAATATTACCGGGTGAGGGAATAGTATACTTAACAACATCCCCGATACTTGATTGCACCGAACCAATAATGGAGCCGGATAATAACGACCAGACAAATCTTATTAAAACAGCTACGGAAAACCCATATACCGATACTGCCAGCAACCCTTGTATTTCATCCTTAAACAACCAGAAAACGCCCCCTGCAATTGCAGCTACCAGCAGTATAATACTGAGCAGCAATAAATATACCTTGTAAATATGCTTTTTAAAGCTTGCTGAGCGTTTTTTTACGAAGAGAAGCTTAAGGCTCCAGAGAAGGGTTTCTCCCAGTTTCGGTTCTTCCATTTCATGGGCCCAGTAATACTCGAAGTAATCCATCTTTTCTTCCCGGAAACTAAGGCGTCGCAACTCAAGGTCATCCGTTATGCGGTTAGGACTGCTGTATAAAGTTGCGTTTGGTTTTTGCAGCGCTTCTACAAATCCGCGAAGTGTGTCCATCGGGAACTGGTTGCCCATGCCATGCACTACTACAACGGCAATACGGTCTGATCTTGACATATCTTCTGGTTTAGTGATTAATAGAGATCAGGTATCAAGAAGTGCGGAGGGAACAGGAATAGCAGTCCCTCCGAATATCAACTTCCAGCGGGCTGTACAAATGTTGTTAACCGGACTTGTTTCCTTGCGCCTTCATATATTATACAGCTAAAAAACCATTCATTCAAAAGGCTCCTCCGGCAGTTTATTCAAATTTTCAATAAATCTCTTTTTATTGAACGGCCGCTGGTATTTCATTATATCAAATATTTCAACAGCCTCGCACTGACCAATATAAATACGTGTATCCTCTTCTGTTATACCACTTTTTAATAACCGGTCATATGTTTGCTTCGTTTCTGGCGGATCATTATTCTTTAACTGGTTCTCTACTATTTGAAGAATTTGTTCTTTTGCAACATGATTAGTATCCATAATCAAAAGTTACAACACTAATGCAGATTTTTCAAAAATTGCTTAATGGTTTTACCCGCTAGTTAATGCCCACAGGCATTTATCACAGATTTACATACTTCAAAACAGCCCCTTCCTCAATTTTCCCTACATTTACGCCTCAAAAATCAACAAGCACATGAAAAAATTCTTTTACCTGTCTGCTGTTGCTTTAGCAGTATTCAGCATTGGATGCAACAATAATGCTTCGGGTGGCGGTACCGCAGATACTCCCGCTGCTGCAACTGATACAACCAGCTTGCCTCCGCTGGAAACAAATCCTCCCAATTCAGATTACAAACCTGCTTTTGCCGGACAAACAAGAATCGGTGCTGTGACAACCACCACGCCTTACCAGGTTGATCAACTGGCTAAAGACCTCGGTAAACCCTGGGCTGTAATTCTTCTGCCGGATGACAGGTTTTTAATTACTGAAAAAACCGGCTTCATGCAGGTTCGCAATACAGACGGCAGCCTCGCAAAAAAGATTGAAGGACTTCCTAAAGTAGATAGTGATGGACAGGGCGGTTTGCTTGATGTAGCGCTTGATCCTGATTATGCTACCAACAGTATTATTTACTGGTCATATGCAGAACCATATAAAAAAGGAAATTTAACCGCTGTAGCAAAAGGCAAATTGAATATTGAAGCAGGAAAGATTGAAAACCCAACGGTTATTTTCCGCGCTACTCCGGAATTAGATAACAGCAAGCTGCATTATGGTTCAAGATTAATTTTTGACAAAGACGGTAATCTTTTTGTAAGCGCAGGTGAGCGTTCTGTGCTTAACGGCAGAGCACAAGCGCAATTATTAAATGCCGGCTTAGGCAAGGTTTTTAAAATCACCAAAGATGGTAAACCGGCTCCGGGCAATCCTTTTATTGGCCAAAACGATGCAATGCCTGAAATATTCAGCTACGGCCATCGCAACCCGCAGGGATTAGATATTAATCCAGTTACCGGCGATTTGTGGGAAGCTGAATTTGGACCACGCGGCGGAGATGAGGTTAACATTGTTAAACCTGGTAAAAACTATGGCTGGCCTGTTATTACCTATGGCATTGAATATAATGGAAAAAAAATCGGTGATTCTATTCAGCAGAAAGAAGGCATGGAACAACCGGTTTATTATTTCGATCCTGTAATGTCGCCAAGCGGTATGAGCTTTTATAAAGGCAATACCATTCCTGAGTGGGAAAACAATCTGTTTATCGGTGGATTGAGCAGCATGCATATTACCCGCCTGGTTATTAAAGATAATAAAGTAGTGGGTGAAGAGTGGTTGCTGTCTGACAAGAAAGAGCGTTTCCGCGATATAGCATACAGCAATGGAATGCTGTTTGCTGTAACCGACAACGGAAGTTTGTATAAGATCAGCAAGAAATAAAATATACTTCCCCTTTTTTAAACCTATAAGGCATAGCGGTGAAAACCATAAGCCTTATAGGTTTTTTATTTGCAACGTTTTGCCCGTATAGCTTACCTTCCTCATTATCTCTTTTCACACAATCGTTTGCAGCAAAAACATCCAATGTTTTCTGATATATTTGAGTATATCCCTTCAATACAAAATAAATATACTGTTGATGCGCTGCTTAAATCTGATAATAGCAATTACATTTTCTGCTTCTGTTCTCGGCCAGTCAAATGCAACATTCAGCGAATACAAAAAAACATTTATTACCTACCCGTTTGCTGATCCCAATCCGATAGCGTTGTCAAACAATGTATATCCTTATTTCAGGTTTGATGGTTTTACAGACAGGCCGGTAGATAAAGAATGGAAAGTGGTGGAACTGCAGAATGATTATATCTCTTTAATAATTTTACCGGAAGTTGGCGGCAAAATATGGGCTGCTACCGTTAAGAAAACAGGTAAGCCTTTCATATATTATAATCATGTGGTGAAGTTCAGGGATATTGGTATGCGTGGTCCCTGGACAAGCGGCGGACTTGAAGCCAACTATGGCATTATTGGCCATACGCCCAATTGTTCTACACCGGTTGATTATATTGTCCGTCAAAACGAAGATGAAAGCGTAAGCTGTATTATCGGCGTGCTTGACCTGCTTACCCGCAGCAACTGGCGCATTGAAATAAATCTTCCAAAAGATAAAGCCTACTTTACTACACAATCCTTCTGGTATAACAACAGTTCTTTTACCCAACCGTATTATCACTGGATGAATTTGGGGATGCCTGCAAAAGGCAATCTCGAGTTTGTTTTCCCCGGTACACATTATATTGGTCATGGTGGTGAATACAGTGATTGGCCGGTAAACAAAAGCAACGGCAAAAAGATCAATTTTTATGAAGAGAATGATTTCGGCGGACCAAAATCATATCATGTTTTTGGAAAGCTTACCAATTTCTTCGGCGCATATTATCACCAAACCAATGATGGTATGGTGCGCTATGGAAACTATGATGATAAAGCCGGAAAAAAAATATGGATATGGGGCTTATCGCGACAGGGAATGATATGGGAAAAAATGCTGACAGATACAGATGGGCAATATGTTGAAATACAATCAGGCCGTTTGTTCAATCAAAACGCGTCTCAAAGTTCTTTTACTCCTTTTAAGCATATTGGTTTTGAGCCTTATGCTTCTGATAACTGGAAAGAGTATTGGTATCCCATACAAAATACCAATGGCATAGCAGAAGCCAATCCTTATGGTGCATTCAATATGAAATATGAAAACGGCTGGATCAGATTATATTTCTCTGCCGTACAAACTATTAACGACACCCTTGTAGTTAAACACAACGGAACAAATATTTACAGCAGGAAAATAAGCTTGTCTCCTTTACAAACTTTTTCAGACTCTATTAAGGCTGATGTAAATGCAGACGCATTAATAGCAACGCTCGGAAAAAATAAGCTCGTATACAACAGCGATCCGCAGCATAATGTAATCAGCAGGCCCCTGGTCTCAAATGATGCCTTCGATTGGAACACTGCTTATGGTTTATATGTGCAGGGCAAAGAATTGTTTGATCAGAAACTATACGCCGAAGCTGAAGAAAAACTAAAGGCAAGTCTTGAAAAGGATGCGTTGTTTACTCCTTCGCTATTGCAGTTATCCATCCTGCAATACAGGAACCTGCAGTATGACCAGGCTTTGCAAAACATTAAACAATGTTTAGCATTTGATACGCATAATGGAGAATCCAATTACTATTATGGGCTGATCAACCTGGCGCTTGGCAATGAAACAGATGCTCTTGAAGGATTCAGTATTGCTGCTTTATCTTCCGCATTTAAAAGCCCGGCATTTACGGAGTTAGCCAAATTATATTGTAAAAAAGCAATGTATAAAGAGGCGATAGCTTATGCTGATAAAGCTGTGCTTCAAAATGCAACTAATGTAAATGCTTACCTGGTCAAAGCTGTTGCAAACAGAAAATACGGAAATACGGCAGAGGCGGAAACTACACTTCAAACTGTTTTAAAGATTGATCCCATCAATCATTTTGTTCGTTATGAACAATATCTTTTACATCCCGATAGCAGCTCCGACAAAAACTTCTATTCGTTAATAAGAAATGAGCTTCCGGGAGAAACCTATACAGAGATGGCGATATGGTATTATAATACAGGCGGTACAGAAGAGGCAAAAGATCTTTTTAAAAGAATGGAACCTAATCCTGAATCAACTGCCTGGTTAGCCTTCTTAGATAATCAGCCTGCTAATCTTACAAATGTTTCTGCTATTCTCGCTTTTCCTTTTCGCGCAGAAACAGCAACGGTGTTTGAGCATCTTTTACAAAAGCAAACAGACTGGATGCTGAAATATCAACTGGCGCTCATTTACCGGGATCGTAACCGGGTGACGGAGTGCAAAGAGGTATTAATGTCCTGTAAAAACGATCCGCCATTTGCGCCCTTTTATGTGGTTAGGGCACAAGTAATGCAGGATGATACAACGCAGGTGCTTGCCGACTTAATAAAAGCTGCACAAACAGATGCCGCGGGATGGCGCTACCAGAAATTACTCGCGGAATATTATATGGGTCATGATCAACCGCAAAAAGCGCTTGCAATAGCAACCGCTTTTCATAAACAGCATCCTGATAATCTTATTATGGGAATGTTGTATGCCAAAACACTGTTGCTGAACAAGCAATACGCCGAAACAGATAAGTTGCTCACTCACCTGCAAATCATTCCTTTTGAAGGCGCTACCGAAGGAAAGATGCTATACCGTGAAGCAAAACTGATGCAGGCCGTAGCCGCACTGCAACAAAAGAAATTTTCGGTTGCAAAAAAATTTATTGAACAGGGAAAGCGATGGCCGGAAAATCTTGGTGTAGGCAAACCTTATGATGACAATATTGATACCAGGCTCGAAGACTGGATGCTCTATTTAACGGAAAAAAATAAAACAGGAAATAACGCGAAAGCATTACTCGATAAGATAATCAGCTTTAAGCCGGCAACAGAAAACACCATCAGCAATTTCCTTCCATCCAATGCATTAATAACGGCCCTGGCTATATCAAAGGCTAACGGTAAAGATCAGGCGATGCAGTGGTTGGAGCAGCAGGCAACAGCTTTTGCGGCACATAAAGAAGTTTTTGAATGGAGCAGGAATGTGCTGAACGGCGATAACAAATCAAGTATTACAGAAAACATAAAAGATAGCAACCAGAATATATTAACCGCCATGCTGAGATCCGGTGTATTATTGTAATATAAAGACCCATATTCTACTAATGCCACAGACATACCACAAAAGAGCAAAGCCGGTTAATTACCGGCCCAGCTATTATAGATATCTTGTTGTAATTTACCGGCATCCGGAATTTTTACAAACTTCAGCTGTCGTTTATTGTTCATATGCTGCTCTTCAACTTTTAGTCCTGCATAAGCAAGATATTTATTATAATCCAGGTCCTCTGCCGTATATATGTATCTGAAAAAATCTTCCAGCGATTTGCCAGCAATTGTTTCGCATACATACCTGAACTCTGCATCGGTAAATCCACGTTGCTTTTCTTTGTAATAAACATTATAGAGCCTGCGCATCACATCATCCAGGGAGTGTTTATTGCTTGTTGCATTACGAATTTCAAAATCGAGCAGTAAACCAACCAGCGGACCTTTCTCATAATACGAAATGGATCGGTCTTCAGCTCCCGGCTTTTTGCCAAAAGGCCCTTCTTCCCAGGTTTGATAGCTGGATTCTATCAGCGACTGGTATTCCCTTCCCGGATCATTTTCAAAACTATTGATGTTTCCTTCAAAGTAATTCAGCAACTGATTATCATCTGCAAGCCCGGCTCTTTTTACAATAAGATATTCATAATAAACGGTCAGCCCTTCACTTATCCAAAGCTGCGTAGTGCGGTTGCCGTTTGCATAATCAAAGGGGCCAAGTTCAACAGGGCGAATCCGTTTTACATTATAGTGGTGAAAATATTCGTGTGCAAGAAATGCATACATGCGGAGTTGCCCATCCCTGGTGCTGAGCGATGCGCCATCAAAACCAAAGGTTGTATTGTTGAGATGCTCTATTCCGCCGGGACCAGGGCCAACAGGAATAAAAGTATATTCTTCATATGGTATTTCACCAATAATATCTGAAGCCACCATCACAATCTTCTGCAGGTTTTCAGCAAAAAGAGCCTCGTCGAAGTTTCCTGTTTTATACCCGATAAACCGGTGGTTTATGCCACGCACTTTAAAATCACGAATACCTTCGAGATTGCCCATCAAAATTGGGCAATCGTATAATATATCAAAATCATCAGCCTTAAACACACCATTCTTTATTTTCTTAAGCCCGGTTGCTACCTGCCAGTTATGGGGAATATTTATTTTAACAACAGGAGCAACAGCTGGTTTGCCTTCTATATACATAAAACTATTACCGGGAATAAGGTATGCCCGCTCTTCATCTACATAACTGTTGGCGACAAATTCCCTGCTTGTTACTATATCATATTCAGCAATAATTGTTTTAGCGCCTGTTGTATTTATTTTCCAGGAAAGTTTATCATTCTTTGTAACACGGAGATTTTTATTGTTCGTTGTTCCCGCTACAAAGTTTTTTACATTACCGGCATAATTCATCAATTGATAATAACCCGGCATCCAGTTGGGTAACACTAATACCAGGCTGTCTGTTTTTAGTCCCGACACTTCCATACTAACCCGGTAGGTATGCTCTTTTAAGGCGGGAAAAGAAAGAGTATAGTTTACCGAAAGCTGGGCGGTAGTATTAAACCATATTAAGAGGAGAAATATTATTACAAAAAGATTTCTCTTCATGCTTTTCGAATTTTTGATGAAGATAATGCATTAACCAGGGCGTTTCTTTACCAGGCATATACAAAAGAAAAAGCCCCGGAAATTTCCGGGGTTTTATTATTTCTGTTCTTACTTCATTTTTATGGAGTTGGTATTATTTCCGCAGGCGGAACTCCAGCACTGATGCCTCCGTCATGATGATCTTCACCTGGCTTATTATGTACTACATCCGCGGGCTTCTTTTCTTCAAATGGTCTTTTACCAATCAAATGCTCAAGATCACTCTGGAATAAAACTTCTTTTTTCAGCAACTCTTTTGCCAGTATTTCAACCTGCTGCTTTTTCTCTGTCAAAAGGTTTTTCGTTCTCACATATGCCTCATCAATAAGTTTTCTAACTTCTTCATCAATTAGCTTTCCTGTTTCTTCACTATATGGCTTGGTAAAATAATTATCCTGCTGCGGATCGTAGTAGCTGATATTACCTATCTTATCATTCATGCCATACACTGTTATCATTGAATAGGCAATTTTAGTGATCTGCTGCAGGTCATTGCTTGCACCTGTAGAAATCTTTCCGAAGAAAATTTCTTCACTGGCCCTTCCGCCGAGTGTCATACATATCTGATCCTTTAACTGATCAGTATTATATAAGTATTGCTCTTTCGGTGTATACTGTGCATATCCTAATGCTGCTGTGCCGCGCGGCACAATCGTTACTTTCAATAAGGGATATGCATGTTCCAAAAACCATCCGCATATTGCGTGGCCGGCTTCGTGATACGCGATGATCTCTTTTTCATCCGGGGAAATGATTTTATTCTTCTTTTCCAAACCACCAATCACGCGGTCAATCGCATCCTGGAAGTCATCCATCTCTACTTCTGTTTTGCCTTTACGCGCTGCAATCAATGCCGCTTCATTACAAACATTGGCGATATCCGCTCCGGCGAAACCAGGCGTTTGTTCTGCCAGTTTATATACATCAAGCTTAGCGGATGTTTTTATCGGTTTAAGATGCACATTGAATATTTCTTCTCTTCCTTTCACATCAGGTTTGTCAATAGTGATCTGGCGGTCAAAACGACCTGGACGCAACAGCGCACTATCCAAAACATCCGGGCGGTTGGTTGCGGCAAGAATAATAATACCGCTATCTGTTCCAAATCCATCCATTTCTACCAGCAACTGGTTAAGTGTATTCTCTCTTTCATCATTGCTCATCATCACATTCTTGCCCCTTGCCCTGCCGATCGCGTCAATTTCATCTATAAATATTATACAAGGCGCTTTTTCTCTTGCCTGCTTAAACAGGTCTCTTACACGACTGGCACCCACACCCACAAATAATTCAACAAAGTCGGAACCACTCATGCTGAAGAACGGTACCTGCGCTTCACCTGCCATAGCTTTAGCAAGCAGGGTTTTACCTGTGCCGGGAGAACCTACCAGCAGCGCGCCTTTCGGAATTTTACCTCCCAGCGCAGTATATTTTTTGGGGTTCTTTAAAAAGTCAACGATCTCCATCACCTCCTGCTTTGCTTCCTCTAATCCTGCTACATCTGCAAACGTAATGTTCACTTTGGTTCCTTTTTCAAAAAGGGTTGCCTTTGATTTTCCAATACTGAAAATCCCGCCGGGACCACCACCACCACCTGGACCTCCAACTTTGCGTATCATTAATACAAACAATAGCGCAAACATTAATAAAGGAAATATATAGTTCAGCAGAGAGCCAAACCATTCAGGGTCGCTGACGATATTTACAGGAACTTCCTTTACACCGGGATGTTCTTTGTAAAACTCTGCAAGCGTTGTTCCCTGGTAGGTTTTAGCATCAGGCACTTCAAACTGAAAATGAGGCCCGTCTGTTTTTGCTACAATTGCCCACCTGTCGCCAAGCGCTTCCTGGTAAATTTTTTTATTTAAGCTGTCTTTGTTTACAAAAACCCTAACCACATCCTTATTACGTACCAACTCCAGCTTTTGAATGTCATTGCTTGCAAGCATTTCATTCCTGAACTTTAAATCGGTAATTACTGTTGCTGTAGGAGAAACGCCTTTGTATAACTGAACTATCACCAATGTAAGCGCAACTATTCCATATACCCAGTATATACTGAAACGGGGCCCTTTTTTCTGTGACTTGTCATCACCCCCTTCGCCTCTCTTATTAAACCCGGGTATCTTACTCTGATTATTATCTTGTGCCATAAATATCTTAGCGTATTAAAAAAATTAATAGTTAAAACAGATTCTTCTGATTATTATTTTATGCTGTTAAGTAAAAAACATTAAGACTCATGCTCAACCTGCTCCCCGTCATTCCACATTTCTTCCAGCTTATAAAACTTACGGGTTTCCGGTTGAAAAATATGAACAACAATGTTTACATAGTCAATCAATACCCATTGTAAGGCCTGGTAGCCTTCATGCCGGTACGGGCTTTCGACGCATTTTTCTTTCACTTCATCCTGTATGGCATCCGCTATTGCTTTTATCTGTACATTGCTCGATGCTTCACAAACAATAAAAAAATCCGCAACAGCTTCATCCACCTTCCGGAGATCAAGTGAAATAATATTTTCACCTTTCTTATTACGTATTGCGTTTATGATCGTTTTAAAAAGCTTGCTGTTCCTCGTTAATCTTGCTGAACGTTTGGGGCGTTCACTTAGCACTTGTAATGATGTCAATAGAAAGAATTTTTAGATTTACCCTGCTTTTACGGGGTTGATTTTTTGTTTTTGTTTATTGCATCTTTTCCGGATGCATATTTATTTGCTTATTATCTAACTTGCTCAAAAATAGTAATTAATTCCCGTAATTCCCCATGCATTCATTTGGACGGTTTTTAAGCATTTTAGATAGTGTGGATAGCACCAACAACTATGCCATGCAAAAAGTACATGCCCGTTTGGCAAAACATGGTGATGCCTGGCTTGCACTGCAGCAAACACAGGGAAAAGGGCAGCGCAGTAAACATTGGATAACAGAACCGGGACAAAACATAACCATAAGCTTTGTTACAGAGCCGGATTTTCTGCGCCCCGATAATTCTTTTCATCTTATTGCTGCAGTGGCATTAGGAATTTATGATTTTTTTAAACATTATGCCGGGGCAGAAACCCGGATAAAATGGCCTAATGATATCTATTGGCGTGACAGAAAGACAGTTGGCATATTGATTGAAAATGTAATAAGAGACAAAAAATGGCTATATGCTGTAATTGGAGTTGGAATAAACATTAATCAAACAGATTTTGGCGCATTTAATGCAACATCGCTTTTGTGTATTACCGGTAAAAAATATGATGTTACTACACTTGCTAAAGAGCTTTGTGGCTTTCTGGATAAAAGATATGAACTGCTGAAATCTTCTGCGGAAGCTATTTTGCTTGATTATCAAAACGCTTTATATAAGCTCAATGAAAAAGTAATTTTTAAAAAAGAAAATATAACCTTTGAAGCTGAAGTGCTCGGCATTACAAATGATGGTTCATTAATTGTGAATGCAGGAGAGAAGATGCTGTTGACCTGGGGTTCTGTGGAATGGGTAATAGAAAAGTGATAAGTAGTAAGTAACAGGAAGTAAGTAGGCTTCCTGCAACCGGGAACTGGTAACTGCCATCCAGGCCACAGCTGTTAAACAAAAAGCCTGGGCATCTCACGTTTTTAGTCTGACTTTTCACGATAATTACTCCGGCGAATATTTAAACATTTTACCGATGACGAATTTTATTCCTGTTTTTCCTTTGGCAATTGTTGTTTTCCCGGGAGAGGATTTAAACCTTCACATTTTTGAACCAAGATATAAACAGCTGATAACAGAATGTTTTATGGAAGGAAAGCCTTTTGGTATTCCGGCGGTAATCAATAATAAAGTAAGTGAATGGGGAACCTCAGTAAAAATAGAAGAGATCGTAAAAACCTATGATAATGGTGAAATGGATATCCGCACTAAGGGAATGCAGGTATTCCGCACCCTGGAGATCATAAAAACCATTCCGGATAAACTGTATAGCGGCGCTATAGTTAATTATCCTCCCAATAGTCCCACCGGAAGTAAAGACCTGATGAAAAAAGTGCTGAGCGGAATGAAGGAGATGCACAGGATCTTAAATATCTCCAAATCCTATAAAAAGCCCGAAGAAGAACTATCGGCTTATGATATTGCCCATCATTGCGGACTTTCTGTTGAAGAAGAATACGAATTGCTAACCCTGCTGCTTGAATTGCAACGGCAGGAATACCTGAAGCGGCATCTTGCCAAAGTATTGCCTGTATTAAATGAAACAGAAGCGTTGAAGGACAAAATCAAATTGAACGGGCACTTCAAAAACCTGAGTTCTTTTGATATTGACTAAGCCACTTCCAATTTGTAGCCAATAGGGTTGTAAATTCAGATTTTCGTGCTCTTTGTGAACTCTTTGTGTTTTTTGTGATAAAAAACTAACCACAAAAAACACAAAGGACATAAAAGTATTTAACTATTCATGCTTGCCAAAAACTCCTGGTTATCTTTTGTGCCACGCATGCGTTTCAGCAATTCATTCATTGCTTCTTCAGCATTCATATCAGCAAGATAATTGCGGAGCAAATGCATTCTTTTCAATACATCCCTGTCTAACAACAGGTCTTCGCGACGGGTAGATGAAGCAACAAGGTCTATTGCCGGGAAGATACGCCTGTTGGCCAATCTTCTGTCTAACTGCAATTCCATGTTACCGGTTCCTTTAAATTCTTCAAAAATCACTTCATCCATTTTTGAACCGGTATCAATTAATGCGGTTGCCAGTATAGTAAGAGAGCCGCCATTTTCTATTTTCCTGGCCGCACCGAAAAACTGTTTTGGTTTTTGCATCGCGTTTGCTTCCACGCCACCAGACAATACTTTACCTGATGCAGGGGCAACTGTGTTATGCGCTCTTGCCAAACGGGTAATAGAATCCAGCAGGATCACTACATCATGGCCACACTCTACAAGGCGTTTTGCTTTCTGCAATGCTATAGTAGAAACTTTTACGTGTTTTTCTGCCGGTTCATCAAAAGTAGAAGCAATTACTTCCGCTTTTACACTTCTTTCCATATCCGTTACCTCTTCAGGTCTTTCATCCACCAGCACAATCATCAGGTAACATTCAGGATGATTTTCCGCGATAGCGTTCGCTATTTCTTTTAATAAAACGGTTTTACCTGTTTTGGGCTGTGCTACGATCAATCCGCGCTGGCCTTTACCAATCGGCGTAAACAGGTCAATCATGCGGGTGCTGTATGCAGATGGCTGCGTGAACAGGTTTAATTTTTCAAATGGGAAAAGAGGCGTGAGATAATCAAAAGGCACACGATCCCTCACTTCTTCCGGTGATTTACCATTGATCGCTTCCACTTTAAGAAGGGCAAAATATTTCTCGCCTTCTTTTGGCGGGCGAACAGACCCGGAAACAGTATCCCCGGTTTTTAACCCAAATAATTTTATCTGCGAAGGAGATACATAAATATCATCAGGAGAAGAAAGGTAATTATAGTCGCTGCTTCTTAAAAAGCCATACCCATCAGGCATCATTTCCAGCACACCTTCGCTCATTACCACGCCATCAAATTCAATATTGAAATTTTGCTCGCGGCGCTGAGGATAGCTTCTTCTTTCTGCCTGGGGCTCTTCTGCTACCGGAAGATCAACCGGCAATGCAGCTTCACTGATTTCTGCTTCAGGAACAGCTTCTTCCTCAATTACGGCATCTATATTTACCGGCGTTTCCGGCTCTTCTGCAGCTTCTTCTGCTTCAACAGACCTGGATTTTTTTATGACTTTTTTCTCAGGTTTCTTTTCTGCATCTGCGGCGGCCGCTTTTTTCCTTTTTGGAGCAGGTGCAGCAGGCGCTTTTTCGCTATCAGACTCAACAATAGCTTCTTCGGTGCTGTTAGCCGTGGTGGTTTTTACAAGCCTTCTGCGCTTACCTTTTTCTTCGGTTTTTGCAGCGCCGGCACTGTTTACAATAGCCTGCTTATCTAAAATTTTATAAATAAGCTCCTGCTTGTCTAATTTTTTTGCATTGGGAATGCTAAGTTGCTCAGCAACATCAAGCAGTTCAGGAACGAGCATATCGTTCAATTGCAAGATATCATACATAAATAATACACTATAGGTTTAACATCTCATCATCAAACACCATTACTACTTTTGAAATTTGAAAGAGAAAATGTTGAAATGAATTTTTGGTTGAATGAAAAGGCGCGGAATGATTAAACTGAAAAAATCCTGGAGCAAGGTTAGAACTGATCAGTTTGATTCCGCAGCAATGTTACATTAAATTTCTGGAAAGTAAAAAAAATTTTCCCTCTTATCTTTGCGCTCATTTATTTTTCAACTATAATAACGCCAGTAAAACAGGGTTTCTTATCTAAAATAATAATATGTTCAACAACCGGGTAAAAATAAAACAACTGCTCGCTCAGGAGCCTAAAGAACAGGAAGTTACAGTGATGGGATGGATTAAGAGTTTCAGGAATAACCAGTTTATCGCGCTTAACGATGGCTCAACAAACGCTAATATCCAGGTTGTGGCAGCATTGGGCAAATTTGAGGAATCGCTTTTAAAGCGCTTTACCATATCTGCGGCTTTAAAGGTTAAGGGCATTGTTGTTCCTTCTCAGGGAAAGGGGCAAAAGCTGGAGCTTAAGGCAACCGAAATAGAAGTTCTGGGCGACAGCGATGCTGAAAAATACCCATTGCAGCCCAAAAAGCACAGCATGGAGTTCCTGAGGGAAATTGCCCACCTGCGCTTCAGAACCAATACATTTGGCGCTGTTTTCCGCATACGGCACAGTCTTGCTTTTGCCGTACATAAGTTTTTTAATGAAAAAGGGTTTGTATACCTGCATACGCCAATTATAACCGCAAGCGACGCGGAAGGCGCAGGCGAAATGTTCCGGGTAACCACTTTACCATTTGATAATCCGCCCCGCAATGATAAAGGAGACACAGACTTTAAGGAAGATTTCTTCGGTAAATCAACAAATCTTACGGTAAGCGGACAGCTGGAGGGAGAACTGGGCGCAACGGCTCTTGGAGATATTTATACGTTCGGACCAACTTTCAGGGCTGAAAATTCCAATACTCCACGCCATCTTGCTGAATTCTGGATGATTGAGCCTGAAATGGCTTTTTACGATCTTGAAGATAACATGAATCTTGCCGAGGAGTTCATCAAATACCTTATTAAATATGTATTTGAGCACAACAGGGAAGACCTTGACTTTTTAGCGCAACGTCTTGCGGAAGAGGAAAAACAACTGCCCCAGGATAAACGCAGCGAGATGGGACTGATTGAGAAACTTGATTTTGTATTAAATAACAGCTTTGAAAGGATCACATATACTGAAGCGATAGAGATACTATTACAATCCAATCCTTATAAGAAAAAGAAATTTCAATACGAGGTAAAGTGGGGTATAGATATGCAGAGTGAGCACGAACGCTATCTTGTAGAAAAACATTTTAAAAAACCGGTTATTGTTACAAATTATCCTGCCGCTATAAAAGCTTTTTATATGCGCCAGAACGATGATGGCAAAACTGTTGCAGCCATGGATATTCTTGCACCGGGCATAGGAGAGATCGTTGGCGGCTCTCAGCGTGAAGAAAGATTAGACAGGCTTGAAGCACGCATGAAAGAAATGCATGTTCCGGCAGAAGAACTATACTGGTATCTTGATACACGGAGGTATGGTACTGTTCCTCATTCCGGCTTTGGGCTTGGCTTTGAAAGAATGGTGCAGTTTGTTACCGGCATGAGCAATATCAGGGATGTTATTCCTTTTCCACGTACGCCAAAGAACGCGGAGTTTTAATCTTCTTTTTCGTGAATAGATAAGATGGGTATTCTTGAATGAAATACCAGTTCGGAAGCATGACTTTTTTGAAACAGTCTTTCAAAAAGGTTATGCCTTCTTGGAACTACGATCAACAGATCCAGGTTATTACTTTCCGCAAATTCATTAATCCCTGTTTCAACATCTTCATTATTAATAAAGAAAAAACCGGTTTTTACTTCTTCTCCTAATAAAGATTGCAGCAATGCTGCTTGCGATTTTGTTTCTTCGCTGAAGCTATCTTTATTGTAATCTACGTTCAGTACGCCAAGTTCCGCACCAAAAGTTTTTGTCCATTCCTTAAGATATGCTACCGGTGTTGTTTCTTCTATTTTCTTAAGATCACTGGCAAATCCAATCTTTTTAATACCGTTGAATGTTGCGCCGGAGGGAACAACGACTATCGGCCATTTTAAATTTTTTATTGCAGACAGCGTAGAACTGCCCACCAAAAGCCGTTCAACCGCTCCTCCGCCTCTGTTTCCCATCACAATAGCAAAAGGCTTCACGATTTCACACAATTCTTCCAGTTCTTCGGTAAGTATTCCCATTCTTACATCCGTATCTATTTTTATTTTGTTGGAGGTAATATGCTGTAGTTGTTCTTTAAGCGTTTGTATCTTCTCTTTATTGATCTCTTCTATCTGGTTGATATCAATAACAGGCAGGGGAACATCCATATTGTTATTATAGGAAACTGGTAGCTGGTATACATGCAGCAGCAAAACAGCAGCATCCAGGGCAAGCGCCATATCAACGGCATAATTGGTTGCATTAAGCGCGGTTGGAGAAAAATCAGTTGGTATTATGATTGTTTTCATCTGCTTGTTTTTTTTAAAACTTTGATGCTAATTTCATACAAAATTCCTTTTCATCAATTTTTAAGAAGATATAAATTCATGCTTTATGAATATTCCTTCCGTTGACCTCTCACAATTTACGCAGGGAACACCTGAAAGTAAAAAGGCTTTTGTTGAGCAATTGGGCAAAGCGTATGAAGAAGTTGGGTTTGTAGCAGTAAAAAATCATGGTATTCCAGACGAACTGATCCAATCGCTTTACCAGAATGTGCAACAGTTTTTCTCGCTTCCGCTTCAAAAAAAAACCGGTTATGAAATACCCGGGCTTGCCGGGCAAAGAGGCTATACTTCTTTTGGGAGAGAGCATGCCAAGGGGAGTGAAGCGCCTGATCTGAAAGAATTTTTTCAATACGGGCAAACCGTTGAAGACGGGGATGTAATAAAAGAAGAATACCCGGATAATGTAGTGGTAGATGAAATTCCTGCATTCAATCCTGTTTTTCTGAACGCGTACCGTGCGTTCGAAAAATCAGGCAAGGCATTGCTCCAGGCCATTGCCTTATACCTTGATCTTGATGAAGATTTTTTTGACGATAAAATTCATAATGGTAACTCCATTCTAAGGGCTATACATTATCCTCCGATATTAAGAGAGCCTGCATCGGCTATACGCGCCGAACAACACGAAGATATTAACCTCATCACTTTACTGGTGGGAGCAAGTGCTGACGGATTGCAGATCCTCACCAAACAAAACCAATGGGTGCCCGTTACTTCACTACCGGATCAAATAGTTGTAAATGTTGGCGATATGCTGCAGCGGCTTACCAACAACAAACTCAGGAGTACAACGCACCGTGTGGTAAATCCGCCTAAAGAATTATGGCATACTTCGCGTTTTTCTATTCCTTTTTTTCTTCATCCAAAAGGAGAAATGTCTCTTGCCTGCCTTGAAAGCTGTATAGACAGCGCACATCCTAAAGCTTATCCTGATGCCACTGCAGGGGAGTATTTAGATGAACGGCTGAGAGAAATAGGTTTAAAAAAATAACTCCTGGGTTTATAAATTCTCTGTGCTTTGAAAATGCTCCGTCATATTCCTTTTTTAAAAGCTGTTTTCCTGTATAGTGTTACAGCTTTTGGTGGCGCGCAGGGGCATTTAGGCATGATGATGAAAACCTTTGTTTCCAAACGCAAGGATATTACAGAACAGGAGTTGCTTGAGTACAATGCATTTTGTCAATTGCTGCCCGGTGCATCATCAACCCAGATCATCACACTTATTGGTTATAAAAGGGGAAGACTTCCGCTTGCCATTCTTACCCTGGTTATCTGGATCTTGCCGGCCTGTATACTAATGAGCGGTTTTTCTTTCCTGCTTAGTTATATAGATAATGCAGCACTGCAGAATGACTTTTTTAAATTTATTAAGCCGATGGCAGTTGGTTTTTTGGCTTTTGCCGCTTTCAGGGCTTATTTGCTGGTAGCCACCAACAAAGTAGCAAGGTTAATAATGGTACCGGTAATGATCATTACCTATTTTCTTTTTAAAACGCCCTGGGTTTTTCCCGGGGTTATTTTATTAGGGGGTATTATCACCAATTTTACCGAAAAACGAACTCCAAAAATCAACATTGAACCAAGACCAATCAAATGGGGGAATATCGTAATGTTTTTTTCGCTGTTTATCATAGCTGGTACGCTTAGTGAGTTAGCAAGGCGTCATAATTGGAAAGAAAGAAAAGCGCTTAACCTGTTTGAAAATACCTATCGCTTTGGTAGCCTGGTTTTTGGTGGCGGAGACGTACTGATGCCAATGATGTATGAGCAATATGTTGTTCGTCCAAATACAGAGAGAATTTTATTGAACAATAAAGATGTATTAAGGATTGATAAGAACGAGTTTTTAAGCGGCGCAGGTATTGTAAGAACAATCCCTGGTCCCACTTTTTCTTTTTCTGCCTTTGTGGGGGGGGAGGCGTTAAAATCAGAAGGTGTCAGAATGCAGGTTATTGGTTGCATCATAGGTTCTTTTGGTGTTTTTCTACCCAGTGCTTTGCTGGTGCTTTTCTTTTTCCCGGTTTGGCATAACCTGAAAAAATACAGTGGAATTTACCGAGCGCTTAAAGGCATTAATGCTGCGGTGGTGGGTATAATGGCTGCCGCCACTTTTTTTCTGATGAAAGATGTTTCCTTTTTTGAAGCTAATGAGTCATATACCATCAGCTTTCTGAATATTGGCGTTATTGCCGGCACATTTTTATTACTGCTTTTTACCCGCTTGCCTGCGCCGGTTATAGCACTTGCCTGCTTATTATTAGGATGGATTTTCTAATTCCTGTAATAATTATTTCTTTCAATTTCTTCCTTCACACTATCGGGCACGAGATAACGGATCGATTTTCCATTCCTGATGGTTTGTCTTAATTGCGTTGCGGATATCTGCAGCAGAGGTGCGTCTAATACTATCACATTCTCATTTTGCGTATTTACTTCAAAGCCAGGCCTGTTATAAACGAATATCGGGTAGCGCTGCATTATTACTTCAGCGTTTTTCCATTTGGGCAGGTTCTGATAGCTATCACTTCCCATAATAATAGAAAACTCGTGTTTGGGATATTTCTCTTCAAGGTAAGCCAGGGTATCAACGGTGTAAGATGGCTTGGGCAGATAAAATTCTATATCCGATGCTTTGAGTTTATCTTCTCCCTCAATAGCCAGTCTAACCAAATGTAATCGCTGGTATTCATTCAATAAAGCGGCGGAATTTTTAAATGGATTTTGAGGAGATACTATAAACCAAACCTGGTCGAGGTTGGTATTGTTGGCAATAAAACTAGCTATTATTAAATGCCCGTGATGAACAGGATTGAAGGAGCCAAAGTAAAGACCAATTTTCATTAAGAGATATTGCGTATTATAAATCCTCTACCAGCACATTATCTGCTTCATTCAAACGCAAACTTAAATTATATCCCGCAACTGTTACTGATATAGGATCGCCTAAAGGAGCTACCTGCAAAATTTTTACGGTTTCACCGGGAATAAACCCCATCTCCATAAGTTTGAGATAAAAGTCATTATCCTCTATTTCTTTTATTATTACTGTTACGCCCGGGTTTATTTCTGAAAGCCTTTTCATTATAGCACAAATCTATTGGTAGTTTTACAAAATGAATTACGATTTTTGGAAAACTGGTATATTAAACTTTTCGCAGTAGGATAATCTTGTTATGCAGATTCCTCCTGCGTCGGAATGACAAGCTTTGGAATGTATGTTGAACAATAGTGTAAATGTTCAACTATTGTATTAAAGCTGAACATTGCACCGCAGCCTGTCATTCCGACGCAGGAGGAATCTGCAAACGCCAGTATACAAATAATTGAAATAAGCTCCACGAAAACAGCTCACAATGCCAAACATAAACTTCTTCTTTCCTTATAAAAAGAACATTCTTACCGATAGAAATAAGCTTAAAGGCTTTATTCAACAGCTGTTCAAAAAGGAAAAAACCTCCCTTGATTCGCTTCAGTACATATTCTGTTCGGATGATTTCCTGCTACAGGTAAATAAACAATACTTAAAACACGACTATTATACAGATATCATCACTTTTAACCTGGGCGAAAAAGCTGTGGAAGGAGAAATATACATCAGTATTGACAGGGTAAAAGATAATGCAACAACCTATAAAACCAGCTTTAAAAGAGAACTTCACCGGGTAATTTTTCACGGTGCACTGCATTTATGCGGCTATAAGGATAAGTTAAATGAAGAAAAGAAGGTAATGAGAGCCAAAGAAGATCGTTACTTGCAGGAGTATTTTAAATAAAGTTCCACGTGAAACGTTTACTGTCTGTTTTTATTGCATGCGCTTTTATCAGCTTTGTTCATTCACAGGGAAGCATTGTATTAAGAGATGCGCCTTTTATAGTTGAAACAGAAAAAGATGCCAGCATACAACAATGGTTAGACTCAAATGCTTTTTATAAAAAACTTTCTCCTGACCAACAGGAATCTATTTACTGGATTAATTATATAAGAAAGTATCCAAAGCTTTTTCATGACAAGATATTAATACCCTTTCTTGAACAGTTCCCGGAAGCTAAAAGTGCATATTCAAAGTCCTTATCAGCAACCCTTATTTCAATGTCTCCTGTTGGGCTATTAATTCCCGATGAAAATCTTACAAAGGTGGCTATTGAACATGCTACTGACCTAGGTAAACATGGGGCAGGTATAAGTCATAGCTCTACTTCCGGCAGCAGCTTCCAGGAAAGAATGAACAAGGCAGGCTATTTCAGCAATGTTGCAGAGAATATTTATGAAGGCAAAAGAAGTTCGCTGGAAGCCTTGATCTTCCTCCTTATTGATACCGGTGTAAAAAGCGTTGGTCACCGGAAAAACATTCTTTCAATTGAAATGAAGAGGGTAGGTCTTAGTTTTTATCCCATTAAAGGCAGACCAGGCATGTTCTTTCTCGTTCAGGATTTTTCCGGAGAATAGCACTGTTTCACGTGAAACGTTGATGTATGGTAATGAGTGGGTGTCAGCAGTCAGCTATCAGCCCATAACTGAAAGCTGATCACAAATTACCTATATCATCTTACTTTTGCCGAATGTTTCAGGAATATGATGTAATTGTTGTTGGTGCCGGTCATGCCGGATGTGAAGCTGCTGCAGCGGCAGCCAATATGGGCAGCAAAACCTTGCTGGTTACCATGAATATGCAAACCATCGCCCAAATGAGCTGTAACCCTGCCATGGGTGGTATTGCCAAAGGACAAATCGTTAGGGAAATAGATGCGCTGGGCGGATACTCCGGTATAGTAACGGATGAGTCAATGATCCAATTCAGGATGCTCAATAAATCAAAAGGACCTGCCATGTGGAGTCCCAGGGCACAAAGCGACAGAATGCTTTTTGCTTTGAAATGGAGAGAAAAACTGGAACATACACCTAACCTGGATTTTTACCAGGATATGGTAAAAGGATTACTGGTGAAAGATAACAGGTGCATTGGGGTTATCACCGGGCTGGGACATCACATTACGGCAAAGGCAGTAGTTCTTACTAATGGTACTTTTTTAAATGGCATTATTCATATTGGAGAAAAACAATTTGGCGGCGGAAGAGTAGCAGAAAAAGCAGCCTCTGGTATTACCGAACAATTGGTTGAACTCGGTTTTGAAAGTGACCGATTAAAAACCGGTACACCACCAAGGGTTGATGGAAGAAGTTTGGATTATACCAAAATGGATGAACAAAAAGGAGATGATGAAATTGTAGGTTTTAGTTTTTCTGATACAAAAAAAATAAAGCCTGAACAGCAAAGAAGCTGCTGGATAACCTATACCAACCAAACAGTACATGATACTTTAAAAACCGGGTTCGACAGGAGCCCAATGTATGCAGGCAGAATTGATGGTGTTGGTCCGAGATATTGCCCCAGTATAGAAGACAAGATTAACCGCTTTGCCGAAAGAGACAGGCACCAGCTTTTTGTAGAGCCGGAAGGATGGAATACTGTTGAAATTTATGTAAATGGTTTCTCAACTTCATTGCCTGAAGAAGTACAATATGAAGCTTTACGTATAGTACCGGGTTTTGAAAATGTACGTTTTTTCAGACCGGGTTATGCTATAGAATACGACTATTTTCCACCAACACAATTACAGTATACTTTAGAAACCAAGCTGATTCAAAATCTTTTTTTTGCCGGGCAGATCAATGGTACAACCGGTTATGAAGAAGCTGCCTGCCAGGGTTTGATGGCTGGTATAAATGCGCATCTCAAAACAAAAGAAAAAGAACCGTTGATATTAAGCAGGAGTGAAGCATATATCGGTGTACTGATTGATGACCTCATCAGTAAAGGAACGGAAGAGCCCTACCGAATGTTTACCAGCCGTGCTGAATTCAGAACATTATTGCGCCAGGATAATGCGGATCTTCGGCTAACCAAAAAGAGCTTTGATTTTGGGCTTGCTTCACAGGAAAGAATGGACGCAGTTTTGAATAAGGAAAGAGAAGTAAAAAATATTCTAAACGAATTAAATAATTTTAATATATCACCAGAAGAGGTTAATCCTCTTCTTGAAAAAATTCAATCCGCTTCTTTAACCCAAAAACAAAAGGCAGGGCAATTAATACTCAGGCCGGATATCAGCCTGGCATATCTTTTAGAAAATGTACCCAGGCTACAATCCATCTTTTCGGGCAATAAAAAAGAAGAGTTGGAACAAGCCGAAATACAAATTAAATATAATATATATATTGAAAAGGAAAAGGAACTTGTGGCAAAAATGAACAATCTTGAACATTTAAGCATTCCGCAAAATTTCAATTATACCAATATTCCGGCGCTGTCTGCAGAAGCCAGGCAGAAGTTTATTAAAATACAACCAAGAACATTAGGACAGGCTTCCCGCATTTCAGGAGTTAACCCAAGTGACGTTCAGATACTGATGGTTTATATGGGCAGATAAGCGGCTTTATAACCCGAGTTGAGCACTTATCTCCAACATTCTTTTAATAGGCTTTAAAGCAGCCTTTCTGAGCTCCTCATCCATATTCAGCTCGGGTGCTTCATACTCCATGCACAAATACAATTTCTCAAGCGTATTCAGCTTCATATGCGGACAGTCATTACAGGCACAGCTATTGTCTGGTGGTGCAGGAATGAAAATCTTACCCGGAGAGTTTTTTTGCATCTGGTGAAGAATACCAGTTTCTGTAGCTACGATATATTCTTTGGAAGTATCAGTTTCAGTGTATTTCAGCAATTGTGTGGTAGAGCCAATATAATCTGCCAGTTGTAATACCACATCTTCACATTCAGGGTGCGCTATTACTTTAGCTTCAGGATGCCTTACTTTAAGCCTGGTAATTTTTTCCCTGCTGAAAATTTCATGCACCATACAGGCACCATCCCACAAAACCATATTCCTCCCGGTCTTTTTGTTGATATATGCACCCAGGTTCTTATCCGGAGCAAAAATGATCTTCTGATCTTTTGGCAAACTTTCTACGATTTGCTTTGCATTAGATGAAGTACAAATGATATCACTCAATGCTTTAATACCTGCTGAGCAATTGATATAAGAAATCACAATATGATCCGGGTACTGTTCTTTAAACTTTTTAAATAATGGCGGCGGGGCAGAATCAGATAAGGAACAACCCGCTTTTAAATCAGGAAGTAATACTTTTTTATCCGGGTTCAGAATTTTGGCAGTTTCAGCCATAAAGTGTACGCCGGCAAACACGATAATATCTGCGGTAGTTTTTTCCGCCTGTTGAGCCAGGCCAAGGCTGTCACCGATATAATCTGCAATATCCTGTATATCCGATTCCTGGTAATAGTGCGCCAGTATAACCGCATTCTTCTCTTTCTTAATTCTTTCAATCTCTTTAAACAAATCGATACGGGAATCAATATCAACATCCAGGAATCCAACCTGCTCAACATTTTTCTTTGCTTCTTCAATGTTAATTACTCCCATAGTATTTAATATTATTTATTATTTATTTAAAAGCCCTACTATTATTACGGCTGTGAATTTGGGGAAACAATCCAAATTAAAACGTTTTGCAAAGTTAAAACTATTCATTTATACACGGTTATTAACAAGCATATACACAGCAGGTACTCAATGCTGTATAGAGTTCTGCAATATTATCAACATTGTGGATTAAAAAAGGGTGAGAAAAAAAAAGAAAAAAAAAAATAAAAAAATGGTGTTGAAAACCGGGGGTAAAATTTTTTTTTATGAGGAAATATGCAGGGATGGGAAAAGGAAGAAGCAAACCAAATTAAGAATTGGGCAATATTCCCACCGGAAATTTTAATAAAAAAGAACTATATCAACAAAAAATGGCTACTGTTAACACAGTAATGTGAATTAATAAAAACGAAAAAGGATAGTGTTTTATTGTTTGCTGCGAAATGAAAGATATACACGCTATAAACTCAATAGCCATGCATATTTGAGACTGTTTTCCACAATTTGTTGATAAACATTTATTCCCCTATTTTTGCCGTCCTAAAAAATACATACTATATATTATGTCGATAATTGAGACGCTTAGAAAAAGGGCTGGTATTTTGGTTATAGCGATTGCCGTAAGTCTTATTGGTTTTATAGTGCAGGATGCTTTTTTTGGAAGAGGTGGAGGTGTTAAAGAGCCATCAAAAACAATAGGTAAAATAAATGGAACAAATATTGACCGGCAGGATTTTGATGCCCGTGTAAAGATGATGGAAGCACAGTATCAATCGCAGGGATACAGGATAGAAGAAGGTATGCGCCAGGAAATTCAGAACCAGGTATGGAATAGTCTTGTTTCAAGAGAATTGATTTTGTCTGAAGCAAAAAAATTAGGAATTGATTTTACTTCAAAAGAATTTTCTGAATTATTATTCAGTGATAATGCACCCCAGGAATTTAAGCAGCAATTTACTGATCCTAAAACAGGCGTATATAATATAGAAGCGGCCCGTAATGCATTTTTAACGCTTAAGAAAAGCAAAAATGCTGAGCAGATAAAACAGGTAAATGAACAATTGATTGACCCGATTGTATTAAACCAGGTACAACAAAAGTTTTTTACCATTTTTACCAATGGAGCATATATTCCAAAATGGCTTATTGAAAAACAGAATGCAGTTAATGGCCAGGTTTCTGACATTGCGTATACAGGATTGTCATATTCAAGCATTGCTGATTCTGCCGCTGTTGTTTCTGATGCTGATATAAATGATTATATACAGAAACATAAAGATCAGTTTAAACAGGAAAAATCAAGAAGCATAGCGTTTGTTACATTTAATGCCGGAGCCAATAAGGAAGACAGTGCCAATCTCTGGAATAAAATGGAAGGGATGAAACAAGCACTTACTGATGCGCCAGATGCAGGTGTGTTTGTAACAAGAAACGGGACGAAGTCTCCTTTCTTTGACGGGTATATCAATAAAAGCAGGATACAGGTTCCTTCAAAAGATTCTCTTCTTGCATTACAACCCGGGCAGGTATACGGTCCTTATTATGATGCCAATACCATAGTAGTTGCAAGAATGATAGGATCAAAAGTTTTACCGGACTCAGTAAAAGCGCGCCATATATTAATAGGAACAATTGATCTGCAAACACAACAACCATCAAGAACAGATTCTGCTGCAAAGGCGCTCGCAGATAGTATTAAAAATGCAATAGCAGGTGGAGCTTCTTTTGTTGAGCTGGCTGCAAAATATTCTGATGATCTGGGCTCTAAAGACCAGGGAGGAGAATATAACTATTTTCCAAATGGTCAAATGGTTAAAGAATTCAATGATTTTTGTTTCGAAGGCAAAACAGGAGATAAAGGTGTAATAAAAACACAGTTTGGATATCATTATATAGAAGTGCAGGATCAGAAAAATTTTGAGACTGCTTATAAAATAGCTTACTTGGCAAAAACAATTGAGCCAAGTAAAGAAACAGATGATGCGGCATCAGCAGCAGCCACAAAATTCGCGTCTGAAAGCCGCACGGAAAAAGCATTTGATGACGCTGTGGCAAAAAATAAATTCAACAAGAGGATTGCGGATAATATTAAAGAAATGGATTACCAGGTAGCAGGACTAACGCCGTCAAGATCTTTTGTAAAATGGGTATACGAAAACAAACCCGGAACGGTTTCTGATCCTATTTCTGTAGGTGATCAATATGTGGTTGCAGCTATTACCGGCGAAAAACCTGCTGGTGTTCAGTCGGCAGCAACAGCTAAATTAGCCATTGAACCCATTTTGCGTAATAAAAAGAAAGCGGCAATGCTGGTTCAAAAATTCGGAAAATATTCAAGTATTGATGAAGCAGCTAAAAATACCGATCAGCAGGTTCAAACGACAGACAGCATTCGCTTTTCTGATAATTTTAAACCAGGATTTGGCAATGAATTGATCGTTATCGGAGCATCCTTTGATAAGGCATACCAGGGAAAACCATCCCAGCCATTAACCGGCACAACCGGCGTATATGTGGTAGAAGTAAAAAACATAGGCGCTTTGCCTAACGATGCTGCCAATGTAGAAGAACAGAGAAAAGCGGCATTAATGCAAATGAGGCAAACAATGGGGTATGGATTGATGGAAGCTCTTAAAGAGGCCGCAAACATACAAGACACAAGATTAAAAGCCGGATATTAATAAACCGGTATAAAATTTAAAATACAGGGTTGCAATTACGATGATTGCAACCCTGTTTTATTTTGGTAAATTTGTGATATGGAAGAGATAATAAACAAGGTTGCGGAAAGCGGGATCATTACCATAAATCTTGAAGCTTTTTTTCCAAAAGACGAAATAGCCATTTTTGATTTAAAGCCCTGGCTTTTCAGGGAACTTATTCTTAAGGAAAAAGAATTCAGGGAAGCATTGAAAAACGCGGATTGGGAGCAATACAAAGATAAAGTTGTTGGCTTAACCAATACGGCAGATGCCATAATTCCGATGTGGGCTTATATGCTGGTGGCCAGCTATCTGCAACCACATGCAAAGGAAGTACTATTTGGCGATGAGCAATTGTTGACCCGGTCGCTGATGCTGAAGAATATAGAACAAATAAGCGCTGAAGAATATATTGATAAACGCATTGTAATAAAAGGCTGTGGTGATATTGTTTTACCGGAAGCGGCATATGTAGCCATCACCAATAAATTAAAGCCTGTTGTAAAAAGCCTGATGTATGGTGAGCCATGCAGCACTGTACCGGTATATAAAAAATCTGTACAACGGTAAATACCATTGATCTATTCGTAAATTGATAATAACACAGGCGATCGTACGGAATCCAGTACAACGTTTAATTTCTTCAAAAAACCCGGGGCTACGGTAGGGCAGCCATCACTCTGGCATAAAGGAAGCGGGTAAGTTTCGTTATCGGACACACATTCATGTGAGTGCAACACTACAAACCGTTTATATGCATTACTATTGGTAGAATCTAATCCATGAAGTTTATATGCAAGCCCGAATCTGCCCTGGTATGAGTTCCCGATTTTGTATTTGCCGAGCGAAGTACAACCGCAGCCAACAGTATTTCCATATTTGCGGCCGGTTAACCAGCTTTGATTGCAGCGTCCATGGGTTACGAGGCCTTCGGCTATAATACTATCCTTTTTTAAATCAACTACAAAAAACCTGTTCCTGCCGGATTCAATGCTCATGTCAATAAGAAAGGCGATACCGGTATTGTATTTATGCTGAGAAGCATAATGCAATATTTTTTCTGAATGGAGGTTTAGTTTTTTAATAGACCTCTTGTATTAATTGAAAAAGGCATATAATTCATAATTGTAAATGCCAGCGATTAAATTTACTCTTAATCCAAAACGTTTTCTTCTGTTACGGTATCGTTCGCCCAGTATTTTGAATACTTT
>NZ_QCZJ01000017.1 GCF_003075435.1 Terrimonas sp.
AGTATTCAAAATACTGGGCGAACGATACCGTAACAGAAGAAAACGTTTTGGATTAAGAGTAAATTTAATCGCTGGCATTTACAATTATGAATTATATGCCTTTTTCAATTAATACAAGAGGTCTATTGGTGCCAGTTGGCAGTACATCAGCTTCTCATAAGCATACATCAGGACATGGGCATGCTGAGCATTCTTCTCATGATCATGAAAAAGAGGGCTTTAATAAGCATGCAGGGCATCATACCGGCGATTTCCTGAAACGCTTTTGGGTAAGCCTGGTCATTACAGTTCCTATCCTGCTGTTATCACATATGATACAGCAATGGTTGGGTTTCAGCCTTGCTTTCACCGGCGATAAATATGTATTGCTGGCACTCGGAACAACAATTTATCTCTATGGAGGCTTCCCCTTCCTGAAGGGAATGATGGGCGAGATGAAAGCAAAAGCCATAGGGATGATGACACTTGTTGCCATCGCCATATCCGTAGCCTACATCTATTCGGTGGCCGTGGTGTTTGGCCTGCAGGGCATGGATTTCTTTTGGGAACTGGCAACCCTTATCGACATCATGCTTTTGGGGCATTGGCTGGAAATGCGTTCCCAGATGGCTGCTTCCCGGGCATTACAATCACTGGTGGCCTTACTGCCAAACGATGTCACCGTTGAACGAAACGGAGAAGCCGTAAAAATAAAGCTCGAAGAGTTGCAAAGCAATGAAACGGTTATCATAAAGCCGGGGGAAAAAATTCCGGCGGACGGCTTGGTACTGGAGGGTGTTTCTTACATCAACGAAAGTATGCTTACCGGGGAAAGTGTTCCCGTAAAAAAGGAAACGAACAGTAAGGTGATCGCAGGATCTATCAATGGCGACGGTGCGTTGAAGGTAAAGGTAACAGCAGTAGGAAAAGACAGCTACCTGAACCGGGTGATTAACCTGGTACAGGAGGCGCAGGCCACTAAGTCCAATACGCAGAACCTTGCTGACAAAGTAGCCAAATGGCTCACCTTTATTGCCATTGCCGTTGGCATAGGCACATTCGTTTATTGGTTTGCCAGCAGTGGTGATACTGCCTTTGCCCTTGAAAGGATGGTGACGGTCATGGTAACCGCCTGCCCGCACGCATTGGGTGTGGCTATCCCGTTGGTGGTCGCCATTTCCACCACACTTTCGGCAACCAATGGTCTGCTCATTCGCAACCGGACGGCATTTGAAACAACCCGGAAGCTATCTACCGTCATTTTTGATAAAACCGGAACGCTCACTAAAGGTTCCCATGCAGTGGAAAAAGTGATCCCGTTAACGGACGAGTATAAGGCTGATGAAGTGATCCAGTATGCTGCCGCAGTACAGCAAAATTCGGAACACCATATAGCAAAAGGCATCATGGCAATATTAAAAGAAAAGGGCCTTGCCTTATGGAAGTCTGAAAACTTCAGCTATATGCAGGGCATCGGTGTTAAAGGTGTTGTCAAAGGGAAAAATGTAGTAGCTGCGGGGCCAAATTATTTCAAAGAAAACCACCTTTCCTTACCGGAAATTCCAGCAGAAATCAACCAGGAAGCCGAAACGGTCAACTTCGTTCTCATCGAAAATCAGGTAATCGGCATCATCACTTTGGCAGACAGCATCCGGGAGGGTTCCGGACAGGCAGTTGATGAACTCAAAAAAATGGGCATTAAGTCCTTTTTGCTCACCGGGGACAATGACAGGATCGCTGCTGCGGTGGCCGGAAAATTAGGAATGGACGGTTATTTGGCAAATGTGCTGCCCCATAACAAGCAGGAAAAGGTAAAAGAGTTCCAGGATAAAGGTGAAGTGGTTGCCATGACAGGTGATGGTGTCAATGATGCGCCTGCACTGGCGCAGGCAGACGTGGGTATTGCCGTAGGTTCCGGTACGGATGTGGCTGCCGAAACAGCGGACATCATATTGGTGGACAGTGATCCCAGGGATGTAGTTAAGCTGATTGACTTCGGTAAACTCACCTACAAAAAAATGGTGCAGAACCTGATATGGGCGGTGGGTTACAACGTCGTGGCAATTCCACTTGCAGCAGGTGTCCTCTATCCAAAATTTATTTTAAGTCCCGCTATGGGTGCTGTGCTGATGAGCGTAAGCACCATTGTAGTGGCTATTAACGCAAGTTTCTTAAAAATCAAAAAATTAAATCTAAAATGAAAAACGTAGCATTTTTTGTAGTAATCGCTGCCGGTTCCTTTACCACCTTGTCCTCTTGTAACAAAGATGATAAGGGAGACATGCCAATGGACAAAAATATTGATTACCCCGCAGCATACGTGGTCAATGGTGAAAGCGCCACCGTTTCAATTATCAAGCTAAGCGATAATACCGTGAGCGAAACCTTTGACATCATGAACTCCAGTGGTAATATGATTATGTGGCCGCATCACATTTATAGCCATCAAGATCATTTAAGCATCGGCGTGCCGGGTATGGATTTGAGTGCAGGTCATACTGGTGGCATGGCAGGTATGAAAGGGCGTATCCTGATTCTGGATGCAAAGAAAGGAACCATTTTAAAGGATATCGAAACACCGGCAATGAACCACAATGCCGTTTATTCACCGGACGGTACAGAAATATGGACAACGCAAATGGCGATGGATGGAAAGGTGTTGGTTTACGATGCCACCACCTATGCTGTCAAAAATACAATCTCCGTAGGTGAAGATCCGGCGGAAGTAACCTTTAGCACGGATGGCACAAAAGCCTACGTGTGCAATGGTGGCAGTGGTACAGTTTCAGTGATCAGTCCTTCTGCAAAAACTGTGGTAGCTACCCTGACCGTAGGCGACGATCCTGTCGGAGCCTGGCCTGCCGGTAACGGTAAAATGTATGTGGACAATGAAGCTTCACAGACCATTTCCGTAATTGATGTAGCTACCAATACGGTAAGCGAAACTGTTAGTTTAGGTTTTATGCCCGGATTTGCCGCCCATAACGCGTCAAAAAATGAACTATGGGTAACTGACCCTATGAATGGGAAAGTTCATTACTGGACTTGGGACAATGCCATGAGTATGTGGATGCACGCGGGTGTATTTAATACCGGTGCAGGGTCGCACGCCATTGTATTCACACAGGACGGGAATACCGCTTATGTCACCAACCAGGAAAGCAATACGGTTTCAGTAATCAACGTATCATCACATGCCGTAACAAAGACGCTCAACGTTGGTAAAAAGCCCAATGGCCTCGTGATAAAAATGTAAAAGAAAGGTGGCATAGATGCTATCATCTATACCGCTAACAATAACTCTTACCGGTTGCCGGTACTGCATGGTACGGTGGTAACCCTAACTTAAAATACTTATTCAATTTAAAAATTAATAAAATGAAAAATTTCGCATTATCAATCTTCGCAGTTATCATAACATTTGTAGCAGTATCCTGTACTGAGTCTTCAAACAAAAACCAATCTGGAACGGATACCACCGCGGTTTCGGGCGGGCAGGCGACTTCCCAATCAAATGATACCTTAACCGCCCCTGCCGCTATCGATACATCAAACGGTAAACAGCCAGGCGAATCAGTAAATGCCGCAGCCAAAGGATTTTCCATTGCGCCCATCATTACCGGCTACCTGTCATTAAAGAATGCTCTTGTTTCAGACGATGACAAAGCTGCTGCCGGAGCCGGTAAAAAACTCTTAGCTGCTTTGAACCAGGTAGACATGAAAGCCATTCCTGCCGATAAGCACAAAAAATACATGGACATAGCGGATGATGCTAAAGAACATGCAGAGCATATCGGGGCAAATGTTGGTAACATCCACCATCAACGCGAACATTTATCCTCGCTTAGCGAAGATTTGAAAGACCTGATTGATTTGTTTGGTACATCACAAACATTGTATCAAGATCATTGCCCGATGTTCAACGACAATAAGGGAGCGGTTTGGTTCAGTGAAAACAAGGAAATCAAAAACCCTTATTATGGCTCGAAAATGCTGACCTGCGGTAAGGTGCAGCAAACAATTAACAGCAAATAAAAATCAGTTATATGGAAAATATGGAAAACAGTCACAATGCACACCATGCTTCAGCGCATGGTGTGCACAATTCAAAACATGCTTCTGGCATGTACAAACGCTTTGCGGTGATGGCTGTCGCAATGTTCGGAGTTATGTATTTTATTATGTACGCCATGATAGACGGGTGGCAGAACCTTCTACTCAATATCAACAATTTGTATATGACCTTGCTGATGACCTCGGCAATGTTGCTTATTGAATTATTGATCATGAAAATGATGTACCCCAACAGAAAGATGAACTGGTTGATAGCAATAATTTCAGTCGCCGTTGGCATTTTTTCATGGTTTGGTATCAGGGAACAAATCAATGTCGGCGATAAGCAGTTTGCAAAGGGTATGATACCCCATCACGCAGCAGCCATATTGATGTCTGAAAAGGCACACCTGACCGACCCGGAACTGATACAGTTGCAAAAAAACATACTTAAAACTCAGGCAGAAGAAATTGAACTGATGAAGCGCAAACTAAAAGAGTTTGAAAATGATAAATAGGACGATGATAAAATTCAAAAAATAATTTCAACATGAGCAAAGTATTAATCGGCTTGCTTTCCCTGTTAACCCTGCTATGCACCGCTTGCGGGCAGGCAGGGTCCAATAAGGAGGAAGCAACACACCATCACCCGGAGGCAGTTGCAACAGGCCACGAACATCATATCCAAAAAGGCGAATTGGTCCCCTCAGATGAAGTCTGCATGGTCAACGATGCCTATATGGGTAAAAAGCAATTTGACGTAAAATTTCAAGGTAAAACATACTATGGCTGCTGTGATATGTGCAAAGAGCGTATTCCAAAAGATGCCAGCGTTCGGGTGGCAACGGACCCGTACTCCCACAAGCAAGTGGACAAAGCTGTAGCGGTGATTGCCGTAACGGGAAACAACGGCGAAGTATCCTACTTTGAGAACAAGGATAATTACGACAATTATTTAAAAAAACAGTAGTCACACTTTAAATGAAGCCACAATATTATGTCCTTAAAAAAGAAAATCATATTGGGGTTGGCTGTTATCTTAATCGGCATGCAGTTTTTTCAGCCGTTACGAAACCAGTCGGATGAAGTAACCGCCTCTCATATTGAAAGGGTTTACGCCGTACCCCAAAACGTAAAGGCCATCCTTACCCAATCCTGCTATGACTGCCATAGCAATAATACCCGCTATCCGTGGTATAGCCGTATCCAGCCCGGAGCATGGTATATGGCACGGCATATCAAAAAAGGCAAAGAGGAACTCAACTTTAGCACTTTTGGGGATTATTCCGCCCGCAAGCAGCGAAATAAGTTCAGGGCAATGGCGGGTCAGGTCAAGGACGGGGAAATGCCGTTGTCGTCATATACGTTGATTCATCGCAACGCAGTATTATCACAGGATGATAAGCAGGTTTTGATTAATTGGTTTGGCACGATGGAAGACAGTATTAAATAAAATTTGAAATAATGAAAAGATATAAAGACATACCCATAAAAATACTGCAAACAGTGCTGATACTGCTTTGCACACAAACCCTGTTTGCACAGAAGGTGGTGCATTACGAGCTGTATGTAAAAGATACCCTTGTAAACTATGCAGGAAAACAAAAAAGAGCGATTGCGGTAAACGGGCAAATACCCATGCCCACGCTTACATTTACCGAGGGAGATACTGCCGAAATTGTAGTACACAACCTGTTAAAGGAAAGTACATCATTGCACTGGCATGGCGTATTCCTGCCCAATAAAGAAGATGGCGTACCATATCTTACGCAACAGCCGATTAAGCCCGGTACTACCTATACCTACCGTTTCCCGATTATTCAGCACGGTACACACTGGTATCATTCCCACTCAGGATTGCAGGAACAGATAGGGATGTACGGCAGTTTTGTAATGAACAAGCGTGCAGACGATAAGACCTTTAGAAAAGGAATTGACGATTTGCCCACCTTACCCATTGTCCTGAGCGAATGGACAAATTATAACCCTAATAACATTAACCGGATGTTGCACAACGCCAATGATTGGGCTGCCATCAAAAAGAATGCAACGCAGTCATACGTTGAAGCTATCAGAGAAGGAAAATTAGGCGTAAAAGTAAAGAATGAGTGGAAACGGATGCTGGCAATGGACGTAAGTGATGTGTATTATGATAAGATCCTTATGAATGGCCACAATTCGCCGGAGTTAAAATCGGTGGATGGAAAAACATTGAAGGCTGGGGATAAAGTCCGTCTTCGTATCTCCAATGGCGGTGCATCTTCTTATTTCTGGCTGCGTTACGCCGGTGGTAAAATTACCGTAGTGGCAAATGACGGTAACGACGTGGAGCCAGTAGAGGTGGACAGGTTAATTATTGCCGTATCCGAAACATACGATATAGTGGTCACCATACCTGATGATGGTTTGGCGTATGAATTTTTAGCGACAACCGAAGACAGGACACAATCGGCAAGCTATTTCATTGGTAACGGGGTAAAGCAGCTTATTTCACCGCTGCCAAGATTGAAATATTTTGAAGGGATGAAGATGATGAACGACATGATGAAGATGAACGGCGACCTGGACGACATGGGTATGAAGATGAGCCTGAACCAAATGGATATGAATGTGGTCATGTACCCCGAAATTACAGGAGAAGCAGGAAAAAAGGCTGACCATAGTAAGCATGGCGGAATGAATATGGATAATGATCCCAACCGTTATAATGCGAATGCTTTAGGAGATATTGTTACTTTAAATTATGCCATGCTCAAATCTCCCTATAACACATCACTACCTAAAGATGCGCCTGTAAAAAACATAAAATTCACCCTTACCGGGAATATGAACCGCTATGTATGGAGCATGGACAACAGGGTACTTTCTGAAACGGATAAAATACCTGTCAAGAAAGGAGAAATACTGCGCATTACGATTTACAACAACTCCATGATGCGCCATCCCATGCACCTGCACGGGTTTGATTTCAGGGTGCTAAACGGAAAAGGTGAGCATTCACCGCTTAAAAATATCATTGATATCATGCCGATGGAAACAGACACCCTTGAGTTCGCGGCTAATACGGAGGGCGACTGGTTTTTTCACTGTCATATTTTGTATCACATGATGTCGGGCATGAACAGGGTGTTTGCCGTAGGCGATTACCAAAATCCCAACTTACCCGATAAGGCTAAAGCCTATAGAGCCTTACAGCGGGAAAGCAATATGCCACATTTCATGGCGCAGAATGATTTTGCCACCAATGGAAATGACGGAACGGCAATGCTACAAAACACCAGGTGGAACCTGAGTTCGGAATGGCGTTTAGGTTACAATGATATGCACGGCTACGAGGTAGAAACACATTTAGGCAGGTATTTGGGCAGAATGCAATGGTTTATGCCATTCATAGGTTTTGACTGGCGTTACCGCAGACTCGGTATTGATGAGCACGAAAAGAATTTGTTTGGGCAAAGAAATGAGAAAGACACCCGCAGACAGTTTAGTTTAGGATTTATCTATACGCTGCCGATGCTGGTTAACTTCCAGGCAGAGGTATATCACGATGGAATCGTCCGGTTGCAAATGATGAGAGAGGATATTCCTATATCCAAAAGATTACGGGGCGGCTTTATGGTGAATACGGACTTTGAATACATGGGGGAACTTAGTTACATCATCAACAAAAACATCGGCATCCGCACTCACTACGACAGTGATATGGGATGGGGTGTCGGATTATCATTGACCTATTAAGATGGATAAACATAACGACGATATTTACTGGTCTGATGCGTAATCTTCTCACCGAAGCGATTAGATCCTTGTAAAATAATATAAAACTGTATAACCAATATTTATGAAAAAAGCAAATTACACCCACAAGAATTTAGTTATTGAAATTCTTGCATCGTCATTTGACACCAACGCAAGTGTTAACTACATTATTAAACAGGATAAACATAGAGAGAAACGAATACGTGCACTGATGGACTATTCTTTTGAGGTATGCTACCTGTTCGGTGAAATTTTTCTCTCCAACGATAACAAGGCTTGCGCTCTTATTGTATATCCCGACAAGAAGAAAACTACCCTGAAATCAATCTCATTAGACCTCAAATTGATCTTCCAATGCGTGGGCATTGGCAATATTATGAAAACGCTTAAAAGGGAAAAACTGATAAATAGCCTTCATCCTAAAGCACCATTTAGTTATCTGTGGTTTATCGGTGTTGCACCGGAAGATCAGAATAAGGGCGCAGGAAGCAAGTTGCTCCAATCAGTGCTTGACTACAGCGATCAGCAGAATCGCCCCGTTTATCTTGAAACATCAACAGTCAGGAACTTGCCGTGGTACGATAAGTTCGGCTTTCAATCCTACCATGAGGAGTATCTAACCTATCATCTTTATTTCTTCAGCAGGGCAGTCAAAAATCAGTAGGGAATGTTAGTGTTCGGGACACAGATGCACATTGTCACATTCGCTTTTGTGAGCATAGAAATTGTTTTCTTTTTCTATCTGGTCATTTTTAAATTATCCCGACCAGGTGATAAGACAACATTCCTGAACATCATTCTTTTGCTTTTACTGATCACGTATAACGTGACCGGTGGTTTGCTTCCTGATCCTAATTTGCCAGGCTCATTTTTCACACAGGAGGTAATTGCATACGCTACCGGATTTATTACACCCTGTTATTTTCCATATTATGTATATAAGGGATTCGGTCTTACAAAATTGAAATTTCACGCTTACCGTGGCGTGTACTTTTTCCTGGTTATACCTTATCTGATTTTCGTATTTATTTTTTGGATTTCAAACGACCTACGGAATGCTCAAAATCTTCTGGTCATTCCAGTTCTCTATGCAATTTGGGTCATTATCTCTTTGTTTAAAGCTATTCGCTACAAGTATAATAATAATTTTAGCAGCCTTGAAGCAAGGCAGGAGATGGTCGTATTACTGTTCAGTCTGACACCGTGGATTGGGTTACCGATCATTGACTATTTTAAATTCGGACAGGCAATCGAAGCATCAATTACTAATATCGGCTTCCTGCTACTGTTCGGCTTGCAGGTGCATAGAAACGTAACGCAGCTTCGGATAGAACATGGAAAGCTGATTGAATCGGAGCAACGGCTAAGAAGCTGGAATGCCGATTTGCAGGATGAAGTGAATAAACGCACCAAAGAACTGGAAAAGATCAATGAACAGAAGACTAACAACTTTATTAACCTCGTTCATGAAACAAAGACACCACTTACGCTGATCAAAAATTATCTCGATGAATACATATCCAAATATGGTTCTGTCCAGGAACTGGATGTAATAAAAGGCGGCGTTGATAAACTAACAGCCGACGTGATAAACCTGTTCGACATTGAGCGGTTTACAAAGGGTATAGATACTTACAAACACACTCGTATATCTGACTTCAGTGCTATCTTAAGCAACAGCCTTTCTTTGTTCCAGCATTATTGTTATATGCAACAGATTACCTGCTTTGTTGACATAGAAGATGGGCTGCTGATAAAAGCTGATCCCAATGCGATTAACCGTATAGTCAACAACATTATTGAAAACGCAATAAAGTTTACAGACGAAGGCGGTCAGATAGCTATATCCCTGACGAAGCAGGAAGATAAAATTGTATTTGCGGTTAAGGATACCGGCGACGGAATACCCACTGAATTACAAAAGAAAATATTCGAGCCTTATTACCAGATAGGGCATAAAAATACGGGACTTCAGGGTATGGGGTTAGGCTTGCCTATTGTCAAAAAAGTAGTGGATGGGCTTGGAGGAACTATTGCTATTCAAAGCCAGCCGGAAGTAGTTCCGGGAACAACGGTTACAATCACGCTCACTCAACATACATTAGGTAGCAATGAAGAAATTGCTAAATCAGGTACAGCTATCAGTAAGCTCAGTTACGAATACAGTTATGATACCATTGCCGACAGTGAATTTAAAGCGGGCAGGCGCACTTTGCTTTTGATTGAAGATAATATTACAATGATTAATTTCCTGCTTCAGAAATTAAGTACGGTGTATAATGTATTCTGCGCAAGAAATGGTGCGGAGGCTTTGAAAAAGCTCCACGAAATAACGGTCATTCCCGACCTTATTCTTTCTGATGTAATGATGGACAAAATGGATGGTTTTGCTTTCGCCAGGAAACTGGCAGAACAGGGAAGATATTCACATATACCTTTAATTTTCCTAACGGCTAAATCCACACAGGTTGACAAACTGAAGGGCCTGAAGTTGGGCGCAATAGACTTTATTTCAAAACCTTTTTCCTTTGAAGAATTGAGCCAAAAGATTGAAACCATCTTGGATAGTATCAACAAACAGCAAAAGGCTATCTTAAGTTCCTCCATAGCCCAACTTCAAACCTTAAAAAACCTGGGGCAAGAAGGTGTTTCCGCTTCCAGCCAGACAAAGTTTGAGGAAAACTGTAAGCTGCTGCATTTTACCACAAGGGAAATCGAAATAGCCCGCCTGATTGTGAAAGGCAGAACGTATAAGATGATCGCCAAAGATCTGTTTATCTCTGAAAAAACGGTCACTAAACATATCCAGAATCTGTTTGAGAAAGCAGATGTCAGGAACAAGATTCAACTCATCAATAAGCTGAACAAATAGCTACAAGGCATTGATTTACTACTATTTGAGTAGGGAAATAGTAGGAATTACGTATAGTTTCAGGGGTGGTATGGGGCTACATTTGTGGTGACAAATGTTTGCCATATAAAAGGGAGGGCTTATGTGTGAAGGTTATGTACTTGAATGGCTGGACACTTTGATTTCCGTCACTCTGAATCCATTAAAATCGGAGGTTGGTTCAATACCACCGGAAGACATCAACAAATTACAGAATTTGATAATTCAGGAAAAGGACAAAGTTCAGTCCGCCATCAAATTCACGGTGTTTAATCTGAATGACGAAACAGCGATAAAGTGCGCCATAAAAAACTATCATTCCAGCCTTGTCAGCTTGCTTGACCAGGCACTGGAAAACAAGGGTCCGTTTGCGGAAAATGCAGCGCCCCAGGCGATACTGGATAATATTATTTCATGTATCGAGGAATTGCTTTTTTTGATAGAAAGGCGTTTTACCAGCTATTTGGGCATTGATGAACGTGTGCCTGCCACCTACTTCGACCTGCTCAAAAAAGAGTTGCTAAAAAGGTTGCCACGGACAATAAAAAAACATAGGGAACAGCATTCATTAATTCCGGTGCTGGAGTTGATTATTCGGGAAGTGGAAGCATTTCTAAACCTGCCTTCAGATAAGCACAAGCATACTTTCAGGGAGATGTTCTATCTGAAAGATCTTTGTGTGGAGCTGGAATTTTTGGAATATAATGATGATGCCACGCTTTACACCACACTGGATGAGGTATTGATCCGTATGAACTTTAACAGCAAAACGTACATCTATAACCTTACGGAAAGAATAGCAGCACACATCAACAGCGTGGAGCAACCTTCTGAAAGAATGGAGTGTTTGCTGTTTGACTTGAAATCATTTAAACAGCTTCATAAAAAGCCTGGAATGATTTTTCTAACGCAAAATGCGGTTCTGCACAAGCAGGTGGACAATTGGTTTTCTCAGGAAATATTTTACCTCGAAAAGAAAATACATTATGCAATTGTTCCACTGAAAGGTGGTGAACAGAAGTCAGCACCAAAAGACAAGGAAAAAGAGAAATTGCTTTCAATACTCTCAGTTGACCAAATGGCGCTGATATTGAGGGCGGCAGATGATTTAAGAATCGTAATGGCCCGCTCTCTGAATAGTGTTTTTAAAAATATTGTTCCATTTTTGTCAACGCCTTATCAGGAAAACATCTCTTACGACAGCATGAGAAGTAAATCCTACTCAGCAGAAGGAAGGGATAAAGAAATAGTAACGGAAACTCTGCAACAGATGATTAAGAAGATTAATGAATATTGATAGCACCCGGCTTGTTCAAAGAACACACTGCAACGGGATATTTAACGCTGGCTATCCAATTTCCAGCCCGTATCAAAATGATCGAGGCGGGCACGTTGTGTTTCTGTTTGGGAAAGGTCACGCTTCATGAGTTTGGCAAAAGGTGTTACATTTTTATAAACGACAGTATATTCCACAGTTGCGCTCTTATTATCCTCCTGTAATTGAATGCCCGTAATTTCCCCTAAATCCATGTCAGCAACTTTTACTACCTGCACATTATCGTACTTCTTATCTATGCGAATGAGGTAAGGTTTTGCCTTCTCTGTAAAATGGACGATTGGTTGTCCTGCATCTTTTAGCTTCTGCGTTTTATCAACTGTCACCCATCCCTCTCCCTCCAGCCCCGCATCCAGTAGCTTCTTCGCACTTGCGGGGTCAGTCATATTGATTTCATACTCGTACACTTTTGGATAATTCTTGGCTTCACGTATAGCTGATGCAGCTTCTTCCTTTTCCAATTTGGTTTGACTACAGGAGGCCAGGAGAAAAATGGCAATTCCTAATACACTTCCAGTTTTCATAACGATTCGCTTTTAGTTTTTCACGATAGTCATTCAAAATTCCGAATACTAATTTAAAAAAAATAATCGGTTTGCAGAAGACTGTATGCCTGATTATCAAGGGGTACAAGGGGTACAACTTAGAGTACAAGATAAAGTTGGACTTGAAACGCCTTCGCTGTGTTTGTTTTTTTGCTATCGAAACCAATCGAAACAACTGGTTCTTAAAGGGTCGGATTGAAAACTGTTAAACGAAAAAAGTAAGCGTATGTTAAAGAACATTTCATGGAGTGACTACATTATTGCAGTTGCCATACTATTAGCCATTTACTACCTGTTTGTAGGTGTAAGGTATTTTTCTGCTGAAATCAAAGATCTGCTTTCAGGGAAACGTAAACCGAAACTCAGAACAATATCTTCTGATAACAACGGCATGTCTGATCCTGGCGATGAACCGGGGCAGCAAGAAATGAGCAGCTTTGAAAAAACAACGGATGATGAGTTTACAGAAGTGGAACATCTCATTGAACGTCTCAAAGCTGTTGTGGCTGATGCCTCCCGCAGAAAGCTAATCCCACAGGAATTTAAACAATATCTGAGCATGGTACTGAAGGAATACCCTTCCGTGCGATACTCGCCCATTCGGTCGTCAGTCAATGAACTGATTGTAACCGAGTGTCAAAAATATGGTGCTGTTACACTCAAGGAAGATGAAGTGGAACTGTTGTGGAAAGAAGCAGTGTAGCAGTCCATTAACGGAGCGTGCTTCCCTGTCCCTCCTGGTGCGTAAGGGCAAAGTGTGGTAGGAATAACAGGTTGTGTGACGGCGAAGCCGCTCTGTTTTTTAGAAGAGTTGATTTCAAATTTTAATAAACGTGTGTTATGGAAATGTGCAGCAGGAAAACAAAAGGAAATAACCGCAAAAAGGTTATCATGATCTGTGTCGCTCTGGCACTATTGGCCATCCACTATGGGGCATTCGCCCAGGATGGCATTCAGGGTATCAATGAAGCCAATACTAAAGTACGCAGCTACTTCTCCGCAGGAACCAACCTTATGTATGCGGTGGGTGCATTGCTGGGTTTGATTGGCGCAGTTAAAGTTTACCAGAAATGGAATGCGGGTGATCAGGATACTGGAAAAGTTGCCGCCGCCTGGTTTGGTAGCTGCATTTTTCTGGTGGTGGTTGCAACCGTTATTCAATCCTTCTTCGGTGTTTAAAAATCAGGAAGTATGCAAAGTGTGCTAACAGAAAAGTTGTGGGCGTATATCGTCCACAACAATCCTGATCTCATGATCAGCTTGCAGGAAGACTACTCAGTCACCAGGTATCTGGAAGAAAAGGTGAACGCTGTATTGCCGATGGTTGAGCAGCTTCTTGGCGAAGGAAGACCACCCTACATCATCGAAGAACTATGCCTCAATGCAATGACAGAAGAATTGCAGCCATCTCGCTATCAGTATATACGCTCGGTTATAGAAGAAGAATTTAATGGGGACTACGAGCGGATGAAGGAAAACGGAACACTCACCTACGAAGTCGTAAATCTCATCGAAACATGCAAAGGCATCTTTAGTGATTTTGATTTTAACAGTGAAAATGAAACAAACAGGCATTTGAGATATGCCATCATTGGGCAGGTACATGATTACCTGGCCTGAGCCAAAAGAAAAGTGAAGAAAGAAAATGTGTGATTATGGCTTACAATGTTTCCCAAAAGCTGAATGATAACCTTCGTGCTATCCGTACAGCGTTGGATTATCAGAACGGTCGTCCGCTTACTGCGGAAGATGTCGCCAGCCTGAAAAAATATGCAGGTTTTGGCGGCATCAAGGCCGTTTTATATCCTTATGGATCACTGGAAGATTGGCAGGCTAATGGTGCTACAAAAGAGGATTTGAAGCATCACGCGGAAATGATGCAAATACACGACCTGCTCAAAGAAAACTACCCGGAAACAGCTTACAAGGAAATCATTGCTTCATTACGTAATAGTGTTCTCACCGCATTTTATACACCGGAGGTAGTACCCCAAACCCTTTACAGCGTACTCGCAGCACAGGGCATTCAGCCTAAAAGATTGTATGAACCTTCAGCCGGTTCAGGTGTGTTCATCAGCGAAGCGGTTACATCATTCCCTCAACTGGAACAGATTACCGCAGTGGAAAAGGACAGGCTAACCGGATTAGTGCTGTCTGCCATCAACAGTACGCTTCCGGTAAAAACAGCGACGCATATTACAGGCTTTGAAGAAACACCTGTAAAAGATAACGGCACTTATGACCTGGTGGTGAGCAATATTCCTTTCGGGAATTTTTCGGTATATGATGAAGCCTTTCCCGATAAAGAGATATCGGGTAAAATACACAATTATTTTTTCGCGAAAGGTCTGGACAAACTGGGTGAAGGTGGTTTGATGGCTTTCATAACAACAGATGCTTTCCTGAACAGTCCATCTAATCATACAGCAAGAGAATACCTGTTTCAGCGGGCAGATTTTGTGGGCCTTGCGGTGATGCCTGATAATCTTATGAAAGATACCGGCAATACCGAAGCGCCGAACCATTTGTTGATTGTTCAAAAGAATACGGGAAAGGAAAAGATAAGCTGGGAAGAAGATTGGCTGAATGAAGTAAGGGAACGAGAAAATGAATTTGGTCGCTTTCCCTATAATTATTTTATCTCCACTCACGATCACGATGTGGTCATGGGCAATGTGCGTAAGCCGGGCAAAAACCAATACGGCAGAGCTTCAGAAGTGGTTTGGCAGGATGGTGACATCAACCAGATCAGGGAAAGCCTTTATGCCAGTCTGATCAATCAATTCCAAAATCGCTTTAACCCTGAATTATATCAGAAGGCGCAAACGGTACTATTACCTGTTCCTGAAAATGAGGGTAAAAAACTCACGTACCTGCCGATGCCGGAAAACCCAACGGAAAGCACTTCGGTACAATTGGGATTGTTTGATACAGCCCCGGCAGAGCAGATCAACCGGGCAATGGCATATATCAATCCACTCGATGAAACGGTTGTGCAAAAAGCATCAGCACGCATCATCGGCACGATACGCACCACCGATAAGCCAAGTCATGAGAATGTTGTATTGCTTACCGCGAAGCAGCACAAAAGCAATCGTTTTTTATATAAGCTTTATTCTAATGTCAAAGAAGTAGATCATCTGTCAGCAAACTGGATGGATGCCCGTTTATTGGGTCATGAGCTGACGGATATTTCCAATTATCTTAAACAGTTTGACCACAGTTTCAGGTACGAGGGCGACCAGACACTGGAAGGCTTTTTCCGGTTTGAACAAAAAGTTCCACTTCCATTTATCGGGCTAAAGCCTTACTACCAGGAAGGAACGCTGGTGGTACACATGGGTAGTGTCGGCACAATTGGCAATCCCGATCCCGAATACAAGCAAGCCGTGTTCCAGCCCCTGGGTCTTCAGGGAAACATTCATTTCTACGAAAACTATGCAGCACTTCGTGATGCTTATCTCGAATTAGCAGCCAAAGAAGTATCAGGGGAAACAATCAGCAACGCAGACAGGGATCAGCTAAACAGCAAGTACGAACATTTTGTTGTTGAATACGGTCTTTTGAACAGCCCTGATAACCGCAGGCGTATTCTGGAAGATACTGCTTTCGGGGTAATTGCATTGTCCTCGCTCGAACGCAGAGAAGGCGAACGGTTTGTTAAAGCAGATATACTAACTCATTCCATTCATCAGGTTAAGGAGCGGTTCATAACCGATGATCCCATTGAAGCCCTTGCTCATAGCCTCAACGATACCGGAAAGGTAGATACAGGCTTCATCAGTGCGGCAATGGGGTTAGATGAAAACGAAGTCATCAATCGCCTCGGTAATCATGTGTACATGAATCCTGCCAGCAATGAGTGGGAAACAGCAGACCAGTATTTGAGCGGTAATGTAGTTGAAAAGCTGCGGCAGGCAGAACACCTGTACGGTCAGTTCCCGGATAACCTGCACTATAAAAGAAGTGCGGAAGCCATCGCAAAGGTGCAGCCGGAGCGTATTCCGTTTGAATTACTGGATTTCAATTTAGGAGAACGCTGGATACCTAATTCATACTACGAGCGATTTGCTACATCGCTATTCGAGCTGGACACTACCATCAATTATTTTCCGTCGCTGGATGCCTTCAAGGTAAACACAGGAATGAATATCAAAGTATCCAGAGAGTTCGCTGTTACACCGAAAAGCGGACGTACTACCTACGGATACACTTTGCTGGAACATGCACTGGAGAATACAACCCCTTTCTTTACTTATGAAGTGAAAGGCCCTAATAATACAACCATCAGGGTCCCCGATAATGAAGCCATACAACTGGCACACCAAAAGATCGAGCAGATAAGGAGTGGTTTCATTAACTGGCTGAATGAAATACCGGATGATGAGAAAAAGAACTTGGAAAACCTGTACAATGATACGTTCAACTGCTATGTATTGCGGGAGTTCAACGGCAACCACCTCAATTTTCCCGGCTTAGATAAAAAAGCATTAGGCATTGAGGATTTATATAGCTCACAAAAGAACGCAGCCTGGCGAATCATACAGAACCGTGGGGCATTGGTTGATCATGAAGTAGGATTGGGCAAAACCCTTACCATGATCGTCTCCGCACAGGAGATGAAAAGATTAGGTATTGTGCATAAGCCTATGATTGTTGCGCTAAAGGCAAACGTTAACCAGATAGCAGAAACCTATAAAAAAGCCTATCCTAAAGCTCGCATCCTGTTTCCGGGGCAAAATGATTTTACACCCGCACAACGGTTGCGGCTTTTCCATGAAATAAAGAACAACAATTGGGATTGTATCATACTTACCCATGATCAATTCGGAAAGATACCGCAGTCACCGGAGATACAAAGAGAGATATTTCAAACGGAACTGGACAATGTTGAACGTGACCTGGAAACTGTCAAAGATCTTGGCGGCGACATCTCTAAGAAAATGCTCAAAGGGCTGGAGATACGCAAGAACAACCTTGAGGGAAAACTGAAATCTATCCTGAAAGAGATCGAGGAAAAGAAAGACACAGGTATCAATTTCAAAGAAATGGGTATTGATCACTTATTTGTGGACGAATCCCATAAGTACAAAAATCTCACTTTCACTACCCGTCATAACAGGGTCGCTGGTTTGGGTAATACAGAAGGTAGCCAGAAGGCGCTGAATATGTTATTCGCTGTTCGCGAACTGCAAACACGTTTTAATTCCGATTTATGTGTCACGTTCCTTTCCGGCACACCTATATCCAACAGCCTCACCGAAATGTATCTGTTGTTTAAATACCTGCGTCCGAAAGAAATGGAACGCCAGCATATTGAAAATTTTGATGGTTGGGCTGCTGTATTTGCACGTAAAACAACAGACTTTGAATTTTCAGTGACCAACGAGATCATTGCCAAAGAACGCTTCAGGCATTTTATTAAAGTACCGGAGCTTGCTTTGTTCTATAACGAGATCACCGACTACAAAACGGCAAAACATATAAACCTTGACAAGCCCGAATTGAGTGAAACGCTGGTGAACATAAAGCCAACGCCTGAACAAAGTGAGTTCATTAAAAACCTGATGCGCTTCGCTAAAACAGGTAATGGTGAATTGATTGGTCGTGGCAGGTTGACGCCAGAGGAAGACAAAGGCAGAATGCTGATCGCAACCAACTACGCTAAGAAAATGTCGGCGGATATGCGATTGATCAACGAGTGGAAGTATAGTGATCATCCCGACAACAAAGTAAATGTCAGTGCCCGCAAGATTGCAGAGATCTATAAAGAAACTACCGAGCATAAGGGTACACAGATTATCTTCTCAGACATTGGTACACCCAAGCCTGTTGAATTTAATATCTACGATGCAGTTAAAGAAAAACTGATCAGGGACTTTAATATTCCCGAACGGGAAATCACTTTTATTCACGACTGGACAGATACAAAAAAGCCCGAACTGTTCCGTAAGATGAACAGAGGTGAGATTCGCATTTTATTGGGCAGCACAGAGAAAGCCGGAACCGGCCTAAATGTGCAGCAACGTGTAGTGGCCATGCACCACCTTGATATTCCCTGGAAACCGTCAGAGCTGGAACAACGTAATGGCCGTGGCGCACGCCAGGGCAATCTTATTGCCAAAGAATATTACGGCAACAAAGTTCAGAACTATATCTACGCAGTAGAACAGTCATTGGATAATTACAAATTCAACCTTCTGAAGAATAAACAGACGTTCATTTCGCAAATGAAAAATTGTGAGTTGAACGTGCGTACCATTGATGAAGGTGCGATTGACGAAAAAAGCGGGATGAATTTTTCCGAATATATAGCCATTCTGTCCGGCGACACTTCATTATTGGAAAAATCAAAACTGGAAAAGAAGATAGCTGTAATGGAAAGCCTGAAAGTTTCTCACTTCAGAGAAATCGCACGCAATAAATACCAATTGGAAAATCTGCAAAATGAACAGGCATCCACCGTTAAAACGCTCGATAAACTTGCAGCAGATGAAAAAGTGTACAAGGCCGGCCTTCAACTGGATAAGGACGGTGTAAAAGTTAACCCTATCAAACTGGATACTATCAGTTCAACGGACAGTGAAGCCATTGGTAAACACATCATCAAGCTGTACCAGGACTGGAAGCCTGCTGTTGCAGATGAGCATACAGCGCAGATAGGTACACTCTACGGTTTCAGCCTGTATATCCGCAGGCAGCAGGAAGCCTATGAGGAAAACGGAGTTTTTGAATACCGCTATTCCAATAGCTTTTATGCGCAGCGAAGCAGTGACGGTATTAAGTACACTTACAACAACGGGCTTCCGAATACAGACAATCCTAAGCTGGCGGCAAGACATTTCCTTAATGCGATTGACCGGGTGGAAAGCCTGAAAGAAAAGTACGAGCATACTTTGAACGAACTGAAAACAGAGATACCCAAACTGGAGCAGCTTACTACCAAACCATTTTTACAGGAAGCGGAATTACAACAAATGAAAAATGAACTGGCTAATCTGGAAAGGCAGATAGCCATCAAGATACAGGAAAACCAGTTGAAGCAGCAACAGGTAGCGGAAACCGAACCGGAAGAAGTTATTGATACTCCTGTCATTCAACTGTCCGAAAAAGTGAACGGGCATACTGTTCCAAAAGAAGTGATACTCGCCTCGCAGCAGGTAGCAGAACGTTCCCGTAGCAGGATGCGATTATAAAATAATTAAAAGGAAATATTATGGCAAATAGTGTTTATCAAATTAATAAAGGAATTAACCAGAGCATCGAGTTCAAAGGCTTGAAGGCACAATATATCTGGTATTTAGGCGGTGGTGTCGTGGCGCTGCTCATTGTCTTTGCCGGAATGTATATCATCGGTCTTCCTACTTACCTGTGCATCGGTATCATTCTGACCGCAGGAACATTCCTGGTTATGAAGATTTACGGCATGAGCAACAAATACGGCGAACATGGGTTGATGAAAGCCCTTGCCCGGAAGCAGGTTCCTAAGCTGATCAAGTCCAGGAGCAGAAAAATCTTTATAGGCATTAAAGACAAACAATCATGAAAAGAGAATTGCCGGTGTACAACATCGAAGGAACCGATTTTGTTGTGGACGTTGCCAGCTTGCAACTCTGTGAGAAAGCAAACCCGGAGAACGTAATCCCCCTGTTTGACATGCGGGATGTTGGTGATGGATATGTATTTGATTATAGTCCTAAAGAGAAAAACATACCGAGGTTGTTTAGCGACGATACGGATGTTACCACAGTAAAGATACCAGAGTTGGTGCAGCTTGATCCTGTGGGGATGGCAGAGAAATACGGTTGCTCCGTTCACGAGGTGCAGGGAAAAACAGATTTCGCTTTAATGGTAGATCAGCAGGCGCTTGGAAGGAGGCTGATGGGGCAATTGCCTACCGTGGACATAGCCGGTCACACTTTCTATGTAGATATAACAATGGATATGCTGCGTCCTAAAGATGATTTCGCTTCCAACGGCATCGTCTTCAGACAGATTGACCATTACTACGATGATGACAAAGAGGCTTACGTGATACCATACAATCCAAAGAAACATGAGTTTCAGGAATTGGACTATGAAAACATCACCTCCATTCCTAAAGACCTTATTGTTATTTCCTTCCCGCACGAAATAGTATTAGACCCGGTAGGCTTCAATAGAAAAGGAGGGTGGGACGAAACAGACGGGTTGAAGCTAAAGAACATCAAATCTCATTTTGAGGCGAAGATTATTGACTGGAAAGAAACCGGCATTGAACAAACTATAAAAGAGAATATAAAAAAACAGCAGCAATCCAAACAAGCAGATGAAAGCCGGAAGACCGGCCAGCGGCAGCGTAGAGGCCCAAAGCTATGAGGTAACAATGCCATGAGTGCATTGAAGTGATAACAGGTAAAAAAAGTGAGATGGAAAAAGTGTTGGATGATATTTTACCAATAATGGATGTAGAGCATGACTGCATCCTAAGCAAGCAAGGCGACATGACGGTTGTCTTTAAAGCAGACCTGCCGGAAATCTTTTCGCTTTCCGATCAGGAATACGAAGCCTTTCACCAGGCATGGATAAAAGCAATCAAGCTACTGCCCAAATACAGCGTATTCCACAAGCAGGATTGGTTTTTGGATAGCAGCCATAAGCCGGACTTTACAAAGGAAGATACCAGCTTCCTTAGTCGGGCCAGTGAGCGGTTCTTCAACGAGCGTCCCTTCCTGGCGCATAGCTGCTACATCATGCTCACCAAAAAGCCTGAAGGACGTAAAACAGCCAGCTCCATGTTTTCAAGCCTCCTGCGCAAATCCATAGTGCCGGAAGAAACTTTAAAGCCGCAACTGTTGCAGGACTTTCTGGACAGTGCGGGTCAGTTCAAGCGCATTATGGAAGACAGCGGTTTCGTGAAGCTGACAAGGCTTAAAGAAAAAGAGCTGCGGAGCCATAGCCGTAAGATGGGTTTGATAGAGCAGTATTGCTATCTGTCCGAGCGAAACGATAGTTTCCTGATGGCTGACATCAGTTTTGATGAAGGAATGCGTGTGGGTGACAAGTATTGTCAGCTCTATACGCTGGGAGATGCCGCAGATCTTCCTGCACTGTGCGGTAGCCGTATCAATTACGACAAATACAGTACCGATAAAACAAAGTTCAGCGTTGGCTTTGCTTCTACGTTAGGACAACTTCTACCCTGCAATCACATCTATAATCAATATCTCTTTATTGAAGATGCGCAAAAAACCATTCAAAAGCTGGAAAGCAAAAGATTACGCCTGCAATCCCTTTCGGCGTACAGCAGGGAGAATTTGATTGCAAGGGACGCTACCAATGATTTCCTGAACGAAGCAATCAGCCAACAGCGCCTTCCGGTTAAATCGCATTTCAATGTACTGGTATGGACAGATAACAAGGAAGAACTGAAGGACCTGAAGAATATGGTGTCCTCTGCATTGGCACAGATGGATGCAGTAGCGAAACAGGAAACTATCGGCGCACCGCAGATATTCTGGGCGGGTATTCCCGGTAACGCCGCAGACTTTCCCATGAACGACACCTTCGACACGTTTGCGGAACAGGCTACCTGCTTTCTGAACCTGGAAACGGGGTATCGTTCTTCAGTAAGCCCCGTAGGTATTCGCATGGGTGACAGGCTCACCGGCAAACCTGTTCATGTGGACATCAGCGATGAGCCTATGAAAATGGGCATTTGCACAAACAGGAATAAATTCATACTTGGCCCCAGTGGTTCCGGTAAGAGCTTTTTTACCAACCACATGGTACGCAGCTATTACGAGCAGGGCACGCATATCGTGCTGGTGGACGTAGGGCACAGCTACAAGGGACTGTGCGATATGGTGAATGGCTACTATTTTACCTATAGTGAAGACAATCCCATCCGCTTCAATCCCTTTTATATAGGCGAAGGCGATAGCCTTGATACCGAAAAAAAGGAAAGCATTAAAACCCTGCTCCTGGCATTATGGAAAAAAGATGATGAGGAATTTAAGCGCAGTGAGTATGTAGCCCTGTCCAATGCTATCGGAGGTTATTACAGCTATCTGGAAAAGAATACCAAAGTGTTTCCCTGCTTCAACAGCTTTTACGCTTTTCTGAGGGACGAGTACACGCAGGTGCTGGAAGGCGACCGGGTGAAAGAAAAGGATTTTGATATAAATAACTTCCTCTACGTGCTTCGCCCTTACTATGAAGGTGGCGAATTTGATTATCTCCTCAACGCAACCGAAAACCTGAACTTATTACAGGAACGGTTTATCGTATTCGAGCTGGACAATATCAAGGATCACCCGATTTTATTTCCTGTCGTAACGATCATCATCATGGAAGTCTTCATCAACAAAATGAGGAAGATGAAGGGCATCCGGAAAATGATATTGATTGAAGAAGCCTGGAAAGCTCTCATGAAAGAAGGCTTTGCCGAATACATAAAATACTTATTCAAAACCGTAAGGAAATTTTTCGGAGAAGCGATAGTGGTAACGCAGGAAGTGGAAGATATTATTTCTTCTCCGGTGGTAAAGCAGGCCATCATTAACAACAGCGATTGCAAGATACTGCTTGACCAAAGTAAATATCAGAACAAGTTTGACCAGATACAGGAATTGTTGGGACTAACAGAAAAGGAAAAGGCGTTGGTGCTGTCCGTTAACAAGGCCAATGATCCCGCCAAGAAATACAAGGAGGTTTTCATCAGCCTCGGAGGTATGCTAAGCAAAGTGTACCGTACAGAAGTAAGCCTGGAGGAATATCTCGCCTATACTACCGAGCAAACAGAAAAGGTAAAACTGATGGAATATGCTGCAAAGTTTGATGGCGACATCCGCAAAGGCATTGCGGCAATGGCAGAAGAAATAAGAAATAAAAGCTAAACACCTACTCAATGAAACTGAATAAACTGATATATGACCTACACGTAGCCGTTAAAATGATACTTCACTTCGCGAGGCAGCACCATGCTACGCTCTCTATGATGGAAGGCATATATGTAAGACAGCCGCCGCAAAATGAAAAGATTGCAGGAGTAGATGCCACCCTTACCATAAAGCCCTGTGGCAGCTTCTACCAGGTTACTCGAACAGAATATATAAGTAACACTCCTGAATCTGAAGAAACATGGTTGGCTACCTATGGTTGGCATTCCAACGGCCACCTCATTGAAATAGGCGGAGATCGGTATTGCGTTTTCGAGACAGTTTCAAAATCACTGTACCTCGAAGCACTGACGGAGCAGGGAAAGACAACGATTGAATTATTTATTAAAAATCTATAAGGCATGAAAAAGATATGGTTCATCACAATGTTAGCTACCATGTTACTGGTGGTAGCACCTACGCAACAAAGCCACGCAGTGGTTTGGGTTGTAGTAAAAGCTGCCGTCAAAAAAGTGATCAAGGCAATTGATTTGCAAATTCAGCGATTGCAGAATAAAACGATATGGCTGCAAAACGCTCAGAAAACCTTAGAGAATACTTTATCCAAATTAAAACTGGATGAGATTTCGGACTGGACGGAAAAGCAAAAAGAGCAATACCGGAAATACTATGAGGAACTGGCTAAAGTTAAATCCATTATATCCTACTACCAGCGCATCCGGGATATTACAAAGAAACAATTACGCCTTGTAGATGAATACAAACGCTCATGGTCGCTGATCCGGCAGGACAGTCATTTTACTGTAGAGGAAATTTTTTACATGGAAAAAGTGTATTCAGGCATTCTTGACGAAAGCCTGAAGAACATTGACCAGATCAGCCTCATCATAAAATCCTTCACGACGAAAATGAGCGATGCCAAAAGGCTGGAGCTGATTAACAACGCAGCCGACCAGGTAGATGTCAATTATTCGGATCTGGTGCAGTTTAACAGGCAGAATACTTTACTAAGCCTTCAGCGTGCTAAAACCGAAACCGAAGTGCAGGCAGTAAAAAAATTATATGGACTTCCTTAAATCAGAACGTATGAAAAAGATACTCTTGTTTCTATTGCTGGTTGTGTCGGCAGGGAGTAACCTGCAAGCACAAACTTTTGCAGAATGGTTTCAGCAAAAGAAGACACAAAAGAAATACCTGCTTCAGCAAATTGCTGCGCTCCAGGTGTATATCGGCTATGCTAAAAAGGGCTACAACATAGCCAAAGATGGGTTGAACACTATCGGCGGCTTCACCAGGGGAGAATTTAACCTGCACACGGATTACCTAAATTCTTTGAAGTCCGTGAACCCGGAAATCAGGCGTTATCCAAAGGTTGCGGATATAATCGCCTTACAGGTAAAAATTGTACAAAACTACAACCGCACTTACGGCAGGCTTAACAGCAGCGACGCCTTTAGCAACGATGAGCTGGCCTACATCAGAAGGGTCTTTGGTCGGTTGCTGGACGACTGCTATAAAAGTCTTGACGAACTGATTACGATTACAACGGATGGCAAGTTAGAAATGAAGGACGATGAGCGCATTGCAAGGATTGATAAGTTGTATCTGGACATGCAGGACAAATACACTTTCTCGCAAAGTTTTTCCAACGATGCAAAATCGCTTGCTGCATCCAGAATCAAAGAAAAAACAGATGTACAAACCAGCCGTGTATTACAGGGCATTAAAAACGAGTAACTATGAAAAAGCTGATCATAATGATATCGCTATCCTTCCTGGGCATATTGCCTGCCTTTCGTGCATCTGCGCAGGCAGATGAGATAGCGCAGCTCATACTCAATATTGAGAAACTGGCGCAATTCAAGCAAATACTTAGCGACATGAAGAAAGGCTACGAAATTCTTAGCGGAGGATATAACACTATCAAGAATATTTCAGAAGGCAACTTCAGTTTGCATAAGGCTTTTCTTGATGGCTTGATGGAGGTAAGTCCGGCGGTACGCAATTACCGGCGTGTGGCAGACATTACCAATTACCAGATCATTCTGGTTAAAGAATACCGTAAGGCTTATGATCGCTTCCGGCAGGACAACAATTTCAATGCAGATGAGCTGGCTTATTTGGGTCGTGTATATGATAATCTGTTTAAAGAAAGTCTGCGCAACCTCGATGAGTTGCTTACGGTAATCACGGCAGGCAAAGCTCGTATGAGCGATGATGAACGCTTGCAGGCCATTGACCGGATATATGCAGACATGCAGGATAAACTGATGTTCCTACGGCATTTTAATAACAATACTACAATACTGGCAGTGCAAAGGGCGAAGGAGCGCAACGACGCACAGACCATCCGAAAAATCTATGGGTTAAACAATTAAACAGATAAATATGGCAAAGTGTAGAAAGGCCGCCTGGCTGGCGGCAGTGGGTTTGATATTGCCTTTTATAAGCCATGCGCAGGGAATAGCTGATGAAATGAAAGGCTTGCATGGTGTACTGGAGCAACTGTATGATGAGATGATGCCTCTGTGCAGCCAGTTAATCGGCGTAGGACAAGGATTAGCAGGCTTTGCAGCTATGTGGTATATCGCCTCCCGTGTATGGGGACACCTGTCAAGAGCAGAGCCTATTGACTTCTATCCGCTCTTTCGTCCCTTCGTGATTGGCTTCTGCGTGTTATTTTTTCCAACCGTCGTTCTTGGTGTGATTAACGGTGTGATGAAGCCTACGGTAACTGCAACCGCTGCTATGGTGGAAGGTTCCGATAAGGCTATTGCAGTTCTCTTGCAGAAAAAAGAAGAAGCCATCAAGAAAACAGATGTATGGCAAATGTATGTGGGCGAAAGTGGCAGCGGCGACAGGGATAAATGGTATAAGTACACGCACGATAATGAAGACCCTTCAGACGAAGGTTTTTTCGAGAGCATTGGCAATGACATCAAGTTTGCCATGTCCAAAGCCTCTTACAATTTCCGCAACTCTGTAAAAGAATGGATGAGCGAAGTGCTGAGGGTACTCTTTGAAGCGGCATCACTGTGTATAGATACGCTACGAACGTTTCAGCTAATCGTGCTGGCCATCTTAGGCCCTTTGGTGTTCGGGATTGCAGTATTCGACGGTTTTCAGCATACGCTCACGGTCTGGATAGCAAGATATATCAACATCTTTTTATGGTTGCCCGTAGCAAACATCTTCGGAAGCATTATCGGCAAAATACAGGAAAAGATGCTGGAGCTGGATATATCACAGGTACAGGATTATGGCGATACATTCTTCAGCAGAACGGATATGGCCTACCTGGTCTTCATGATCATTGGCATCATCGGATACTTTACCGTTCCCTCCGTGGCTAATTATATCGTTCACGCTGGTGGCGGTGGCGCATTAGGTCATAAGGTCACCAGTTTATTCGGCAGTTCTTCCAGAACTGTGGTCAACACTGCATCTGCGGGTGCAGGCATGGCTGTGGATGCTATGGGCAGTGCAGCAAACCGCATGTCGCAAAGTATGGCAAGCAGTGGTGCATCTAACCCCTATTTCGGCGATAGCAGTAGCGGAAACTCTGGTTACATGAACGATAAACTAAAGGGCAATTCATAATAATCTAAAGGAGGATATATGTTCAAAAAGATGAAAAATATTGATACGGCATTCCGGCACGTCAGGAGCTTTACCCTGGTTGTGATCATCGGCTGTGTATTGATCTGCTGTTTTGCATTGTACAAAAGTTTCAGTCTGGTATCGCAGATGCAAAGCAAAATATACATTCTCGCTAACGGCAAGGCACTGGAAGCCTACGCTTCGGAGCGAAAAGATAACATACCTGTTGAGGCAAAGGATCACGTAAAAACATTTCACAAGCTGTTCTTCACACTTGACCCTGACGACAAAGCCATTACCGCAAATATCACTAAAGCATTATACCTGGCCGATGGAAGTGCGAAACGTGCTTACGATGATCTGAAAGAAAATGGCTATTACGCCGGGCTTATTTCCGGAAATGTCAATCAGACTATTGTGGTGGATAGTGTTGCGGTAGATATAAACGAGTATCCCTACAAATTCCGGTGCTACGCTACACAAAGCATTGTACGCCCTACCAGCATTACAACCCGCAGCCTGGTAACCGATGGAGCGTTGCGAAATGTATCACGGAGTGACAATAACCCGCATGGCTTTCTAATTGAACGATGGAGTACGATTGACAACAGGGATTTAAAAACAGTAAGCAGGCGCCAATAAAAATAAAGATCATGAAACTATTTCCTAAAAGAAGAAAAGGCAATACCGAAGCTAAGTCCAATGCGATTAGCAAAGGCATGGAGGCTGGCTATAAGCGTTTGCAGGGTGGCTGGGCAAACTGGATGATGAAGCGTACGGAGAAATTCTCACGTCGTACATGGCTCGTGCTGCTTGCGCTCTTTGTGATGTTCACCAGTTCATACAGTGTTTATCTGGCGGTGAACGCTTTTACGGGCAAAAAAGGCAATTCAATCACTATAACGCCGATTAAAAAGCCGAAGCACGCTACTGAAACAGGAGAAACAAAAACAGACGCTGCCGAGGTATCGGAGGCAGAATACAGCCGCATCAAAAACTTCAGGGTGTATATGGATAGCCTGGCGCGAAGTCCTTCTGGAAAAGCCCTGTACGACAGCATCAATAACCATCGTCCGGGGCTGATGGATAGTGTGAGGTTTATTGAAAATTATTATCAACAATTAAAACAAAAATAGAAATGGAAAAGCAAGTGAAAACTCCGAAAATGATTAGGCAGCGCAGGTTCTTACTGGTATTGCCAATGCTCGCATTGCCTTTTATGACCATGATATTCTGGGCGCTTGGCGGTGGCAAAGTTGAAAAAGTTGAAGCGCAGGCAGCAGTGAAAAAAGGCTTCAACATTAACCTGCCGGACGCTAACCTGAAAGATGACAAGTCGATGGATAAAATGAGTTACTACGATCAGGCGCAACTGGATTCAATCAAATTTCTTGAACTGGTTAAGAATGATCCCAACTACAAGAACATTGGATTAGCAGATACGGATGAATACCTGTCAGGGAAAGAAGACACATTTCAACTACCTGCCGATGAAAGAGGGCTGAACACTTCTCTTTATGGTAGACGTGGGGGTAATGATCCCCATACGGACAAGATATATCGAAAGCTGGCAGAGCTTGACAGGGAGATGAGCAAGCCTGTACCTGCTTCTATGGAAGATGATCCTTATGATATGTATCAACGCACTCCCGGCAGAGGTAATAATAGTGCAACCGTTAATTCATCAGACGTGGACAGGCTGGAGCAAATGATGAACATGATGAATCAACCTGCTGGCGAAGATCCCGAAATGAAGCAACTGAATGGAATGCTGGATAAGATACTTGATGTGCAATATCCTGAACGTGTACAGGAAAAATTGAAGCAGACCTCCCAGGCAAACAAAGGGCAGGTATTCGCAGTATCGTCAAAAACAAAAGAAAACAACATCACATTGCTCAACGCCGACCTGCCTGCGGGTGGTTCAACAAATGGCTTCTATTCGTTCACTGGTGCAACAGCTATCGAAGATTCACAGAACGCCATACAAGCGGTCATACACGAAACGCAGACTATCGTTGATGGTTCCACCGTCAAATTGCGATTGGTAAATGATGTATTCATTAACGGGGTTCATATTCCTAAAGACAACTTTATATATGGTATCGCTTCGCTCCGTGGTGAAAGATTAAGTATCAAGATTACCAGTGTGCGGTATAATAATTCATTGTTTCCAGTTGAATTAGCGGTGTACGACATGGACGGACTGGATGGCATATACATTCCCGGTGCAATTACCAGGGATGTTGCAAAGCAGTCCGCAGACCGGTCTATGCAAACCATCGGCTTGACTTCACTTGACCCTTCGTGGGGAGCGCAGGCTGCAAGCGCAGGTATAGAAGCTGCAAAGACTTTGTTCAGCAAAAAAGTCAAGCTGATTAAAGTAACTGTAAAAGCAGGCTACCAAGTGCTTTTACGTGACGAAAAGCAAAAACAATCCAATTAAATATTTGAATCACTTAAAAATTCCAAAAGATGAAAAAGATCAGTGCAGTAATGGTAATGGGAATTTTCCTGCTTATTACAACTTTCAAAGCGCAGGCGCAAACAAATACAGCCTGGCAAACAAAAGCAATTGAATCATATCATGTGGCAATTGCTTTCTCCAAAACAACCAACATTATCTTTCCCTATTCTATTGTCAGTGTAGATATAGGAAGCAGGGATGTGTTGGCTCAAAAAGCGAAGGGAGTAGAAAATATCTTGCAGATAAAAGCCGCAAAAGATAGCTTTCCTCAAACCAATATCAGCATCATTACTGCTGACGGAAAGCTCACATCCTTTCTGGTTGATTACGCCGAACAGCCTACTATACTCAATATTTCATTAGCGGGTCTGACAAAGCAAAACACCATCTCTATTCCTTCAGAAAGTATAAACCAGGAACAAATGGAGAATTACGCTTCAATGGCTTTTGAATCGAAGAAAAAGATACGGGGTATAAAGGATGAAACTTTCGGCATTCGTCTTAAACTGAACGGCCTGTTTATCCATGATGACATTATGCTGATGCGCTTCAATATTGCCAATGAAACAAATATCAACTATGATATTGACCAGCTCAGGCTTTACATCCGTGACCAAAAGAAAAGCAAAAGAACTGCTACGCAGGAGATAGAAATAGTACCCGTACTTGTACATAACAATACGACCCAAGTAATCGGGCAGTCAGATACTACCATCGTTTTTATTGTACCCAAATTTACTATTCCTGATAAGAAGTACCTCGCAGTTCAAATGATGGAGAAGAACGGAGGCAGGCATCTGGAACTGCATATAAAGAACAAGAAAATTGTAAAGGCAGCTCCGATTAATTAAAACTGAACGCTCCATTGAAACTGTTCCATTCTATTTCAATTATTCGTTCTCGCTAAAAGATATGTTATGAAAATAAGGAAAGACGACTACAAGGATATTCTTGAATACCTGACTAAAAAGCGTTGGGAAGGTGAGGAATTTGTCGCCTTTCTCGATGATGTTTCTCCAGTAACTAAAGAAGATCTATTCACATTCCCCACAGAATACGATGTTAGGGAGTTCTGCTACGAAATGTCAACCGACATTGACTTTTACAACTTTCTGGCAATACGGTCGGCATATAAGACTATGCAGGAAGCTGCCGAGAACAGCAAACTAATGATTGAAAGGGAGGGCATCATTGACGTGTCCCTGATGGTAGCGGTTCGTTACGAAAGATTAGAAAGAGAACAATTAAATAACAATCAAAATTCAGAAGTTATGAATCAGAAAAATTTTGAATACCTGCGTGACCAGGTAAAGTACACCGGGTTCGGTGAAGGGTTGGAAAACGACCTGAAGCAAAAAATTCAGGAAGGAACCCCGGAGTTTAAATTGGCCTATGAAACGAAGTATGGCAACGATACTGTAAACGCTACATTGAATTTCAGCCAATCGAAGCAAAGCGATATGTATTTCTTTAATTCCTATCAGGTGAAAGTGCAAAAGGAAAATAGCTCTGAAACAATGGAGCAAACCTTCTACATCAACAAAGGCAACAACATTACCCTGAAGGAAGGGTATAACCTGATGGAAGGAAGGTCAGTGAATAAAGACCTCACCAATAAAGAAGGACAGGTGTACAACGCCTGGGTACAGATGGACTTTAAACAAAGTGATAATAACGGCAATTTCAAGCTGAAGCACTATCATGAAAACTACGGCTACGATTTGGAAGCGGTTTTATCCAAGCATCCGATCAGGGAATTAGGTAACGAGGAATACAAATCCAATCTGATGGATTCCCTTAAAAAAGGGAACCTGCAATCTGCCACGTTTCAGATCAACGGTGCGGAGCAAAAACAATACATCGAAGCTAACCCTCAATTCAAGACAATCAACATATATGATAGCAGTATGCAAAGGGTTGATAACAGACAGGCGAAAAAAGAACAGCAGTCTGAAGGTGAAAGCCAGTCAGCTAAACAAGACGGTAAAAAGGAAAGGCAGACACCTGCTGAAGATGATGGCCCTGAGATACCGAAGGCATCTAAGAAAAGGAGAAAGAACCAAAGCATCAGCTAAGCACTAAGTAGCCCCGTCTATTATAAATAGTCGTGAAGTTGAGATGGTGAAAAGGAAACTATTTATAACGTAAAAACAGATTGAAAAATGAGAAGTCAAATATTAATGCTGCTAATATTTATAATAAGCCTTTCAGCATGTACGAAAGATAATAAAGCTGTAATATCAGAAGGCGAAAATAAAATTGCGCAGTTAAGATCACCACTTGGCGAAGCAGGTCCTGAAAACCCGGAAAATGCCTACGATAGCATAGGCTATTGGCATAATCAGATCGTGGCATACGTACAGAACTGCAAGCCAGTTACAGACACACCTAATGTAGAGATGTCAACGCGATGTGTACTTCGCTTTTGCAGGGAAATGGAACGTATTGCCATGCCTCTATCATTTTTCTCAACAGTAAACCAGACGGTAAGGCAAAGCAACGAAAGCATCCAAACGCTTATAGCTAATTGTCCTTATGAAGAGCCAGTAAAGGCCGCCCTGGATTCGCTGGTGCAATTGATCAAACGACTTTCGGATAGGGATAGTCCCTATCCGGTGATTAAAGCCATGATTGTGAACTTTGAGAGGAGGGCAATGCAAAATAACCTGCTCAGTCCTGAAGGTCGTGAAATTGCCCTTAAAGCGGCATCGGTAGCACGTTACTCCATTTATTATTGGATGAATACGCTCCAGCCCCCGGCTCCGGCGGCGGCCTTTAAGTTTAAAAACATAGTTAAGTGGATTGCCGCCGTCACGAGTGATATAGGCGGCGCTATCGTGAGCGGCAGTGTGGAATACGCCGCCGATTGCAGCACCTATGCCTATGATCTGGTGACGTACAGTATGCCTTAGTTGATCCTCAAAAATCAGGTTATGAATAACAGTCTTGTAAACAGAGTGGAAGCAGAGCTGAACCAATGGCGTTCAAGGGAGGAACGGTTTAGCAAGCTGTTTTCTTTCAGCCTTTCAAATAATAGGGCACTGCTAAAAGAAAAGCTGGATTACTACGACCGTATTGCTGCAAAGTATAAAGGCACGCAGGATCTGGACGAGCGGTTTGCACTCAGGGTGCTAAGGCAAGAGCGCAATCGTATTGAAAAGCAGCTTTATCCTAATCTACTGATAAGGCTGCTGCGCAGGTTATTAGTTGCACCCGTTAAGGAACAAATCGTAATAAGGCAGGATAACAGGAAAACAGAGCAAAACAGCCAGGCGTTGCACCATCAGGTGCAGCGTGCTGGCTTTCCTGACCTATCTGCAAAAATTGATGAGCAGATGAAACTTGGGCAGCAACAATTTTCCATTCCTGTTTCCTATTACCTCAATGATAAAGAAAGGTTAGATCATCAGTTATCGTTCGCTAAAGATCAATCCGGTGCATACCAGCTTGAAGGGTATAAAACAACCCTGTATAATGAATCCAAACCGGAGGAAAAACGCCAGCAATACTTTACCATGCGTAACGGTAATAATGTAAATGCCACGGAGTGCTATAATCTTTTATCCGGTCGCTGCATCCAGAGCGGTGGAACTTGGATGCAACTTGATTTTAACGACAAAGACCCAAACGGAAATTTCCGAATCAAGCAATTCCACTCAGACTACGGCTACGATCTTGAAAAGGCTTTGCAGCAGCTTCCGTTAAAGGAATTGCTCAATAAAGGTGAAGCAGATAAGCTGCAATCGGAATTAAAAAATGGAAACCGTGTGTCGGTGAGCTTTGTGAAGGATGGAAATGAACAACGCTTCTATATTGAAGCTAATCCGCAGTTTAAATCAGTAAATATTTACGATGAGCATTCCAGGAAAATAACGCTTCATACAGCATTAGGCAATAAAACAATGGATGCTATGAAAGTGACGCATAAGGTCAATGAGCAGCAGCAACAAAATCATGCAAAAAAGAACGGAATGAGATTAGGGTAATAAAAGGCGTGAGCAATGGATAGGCTGTATTATTTGTCGGATTTTTTTGAAGCCATAGGAACTGATGCCCGCATCAGCATTACTCATATAGGCATTTATGCGGCTTTGTTACAGTATCGCATAAAGAATGGCTTTGCCAACCCTATCCAGGTTTTTAGTCATGAGATATTAAGCATTGCAAAATTGTCCTCTGCTATCACCTACCACAAATGCGTTAGAGAACTAAGTGAATATGGTTATATAAGGTATGAGCCGTCTTTTAATCGTATGAAGGGAAGCAAAATCTATTTTGCTGAAAGAAGCGATTAAAATAGACAAGTGATTTGGAAAGTTTTGCAAAAGCCCGCAATGGGCTTTTGTTATCTAAAAAGGAGGTGTGAGATGGAAGATGAAGTGTTGATGAGGATCACTCCAGACAAGGCGATAGAAATTTTGCGTAAAGATGGAATTGATGTCAATATCGAAGAAGCACAGATTATACTCGACTTTTTATATAGTATGGCGAACATAGTAGTTGAACAATACATAAGTATGCGGCATTGCAATGCCGAAATCGTAACTAAGACTGTAAAGTAAAAAAGCAGCTATGAAAATTGCAGACCTTTATATCAGGGTGAGTACAGACGAGCAGGCAGATAAAGGCTATTCCCAACGGGATCAGGAAGAAAGGCTGCGTAGGTATTGCAACATCAACAACATTCAAATACGCAAGGTCATTTTTGAAGACCATTCCGCAAAGACCTTCAGGCGACCTGCCTGGCAGAACCTGCTGATAGATTTGCGTAAGCAAAGGGGAAATTCAGACCTAATTCTTTTTACAAAGTGGGATAGGTTTAGCCGGAATGCCGGGGATGCTTATCAAATGATCAGCCTTCTAAGGCATCTCGGAGTAGAGCCGCAGGCAGTAGAACAGCCATTGGATTTATCTATCCCTGAAAATAAAATGATGCTGGCTTTTTACCTCGCAGCACCAGAGGTAGAGAATGACCGCAGGGCATTAAATGTATTTAATGGAATGCGCCGTGCTAAAAAGGAAGGGCGCTGGATGGGCACGGCTCCGATTGGTTATGTAAACAGAATTACTGAAGATGGCAAGAAATATATTGCGCCGAAAGATCAGGATGCTAAAATCATGAAATGGGCATTTGAAGAAATCTTTCGCAACAAACTGAACACAGAACAAATCTGGAAACAAGCCAGGGAAAGAGGATTGAAATGTAGCAAGAATAATTTTTGGGTAGCGATAAGGAACCCTATTTATTGCGGATTAATTTTCGTTCCTCAGCACAAAGATGAACAAAGCCAACTTGTACAGGGGCAACATGAACCAATTATTACCGCTTCACTATTCTTTGATGTGCAGGATGTGCTGGACGGCAGAAAGAGAAAAGCAGTAAGTAAAAAGGTAATTGCACAGGATGACATTCCATTAAGAGGTTATTTGATTTGCCCTAACTGTGGAAGGTTTTTGACCGGCAGTGCTTCAAAAGGAAGAAACAAATACTATCACTACTATCATTGCAGTTCCGAATGCGGTGTACGTTATAAAGCAGATGACGCAAACAAGTTAATGATAGAAGCCATCGGGAATGAAGTCCACAATGTTCCGCAACTTAAACTGTTTCAGGAAATTATTACAGCTACTTTCATGGATGTAAACCGTGTTGAGAAGGTAGATCAGAAACGTTTGGTGGCTCAACTGGATCAGATAAAGCACCGGCTCTCAAAGGCTCGTGAATTATTGCTGCGTGGAGAAATTGAAGGCGAAGACTATCGTACCATTAAGTCTGAAGCCAATGAAAGAATGACTGATATTGAAGTAAAGCTACAAACATCCATTTCATTTTCAGACAATATGGAATTACTATGGGATCTTCCTATTTCCAAATTGTCGCATTTAGAAGAGTTGTTTCAAAATGGAACTGTTATACAAAAAAGAAAAATCGTAAGTACACTGTTTCCCGATAACCTGACGTTCAACGGTGAAAAACTTCATCGCACAACAGTGAGTACAGCTATCAGCTTATTGACTAAAAGCAGAAAATCTCCACGGGAAATAGAGGCAAAAAGTAATGAGAACTATCAGGCTGAAAGTGTCCATCTGCACCGCAAACATGCTGTAGCCGTACTACGAAATAGGATGTAGCCGTTCTACTTAGCGTCGGGCAACTTAGCAACTATTTTTCCTTTTAACCGCTCGTTGACCAGATAAGCAAGGAAAGTGGCAAACGAAGTTATATCCTGTCCTACACTTGCCTGCTCCAATGCCTTCATATATTCAGTTCTCCTTTCCACAGGTATAACCGTCCACGGGTATCCACCGGAAGCCAACATTGCATTCATCAGAAACCGTCCTATTCGTCCGTTACCATCCATGTACGGATGGATAAAAACAAAAATGAAATGACCCAATACTGCCCTGACCGATGGCTCCGGTTCTTCTTCCAATAGTTCAAACAGAACGGGCATGGCATCTCTCATAGCATCCACGTTCAGAGGAACGTGTTTGGAGTTCCCGATATATACCTGATGGTTTCGATACCCTGCAAGGTCCGCCGCTTTTAATAGCCCGGCGGTAACGCTTGGGTCGAATAGTTGCCTGTACCATTTTGAGTGATCTTTATCCACCTGCTTTCCTGAATTGGCTCCCTTCAGTATTGCTGTGATGGTTTCCTTCACCTGCAGAAAGGCTTGGTAGTAGCCTCTGGCAGCCATAGCATCCCTTTGCTTGCGATCTTCCTCATGCGCCTTACTGTTCCACTGACCGCTGCTTACTCTTTCGATAAGTTCCGGTGTCACCCGATACCGTTCTATCGAGAGGGAGTGATAGGCATCTGTTATGTAAATGTCGTCAACGTCCTTCAGGTAGGCTTGTGAATCATCGGGTATGCCGGGAGCTTTTGGAAAGCTGGAAATAATAATCTCACGCATCTGCTGCCACATGAGCCTGATGCGATTGGCGTAGGGAGAGCGTTCACGGGAGGATAGATTAAGGTTCAGTTTGGTTTCAAAAGGATCTTCTTCCCGTATATCGTAATCTGCCTGCTTAACAGTATCAACAATCTGGTCAGCTATTTTATCCCTGTTAATATTTCTAAAAGCGCCTGCCAATCTTCCCGCAAATGTGGTGTGACCGTTTTCCAAAAGGATAGGTAGTACCTCCGAAGCATCTCTTATCAACGTAAGGGCTGTGCGGGCATCTATGGCATTCCTTGTATAAATGCTCGGTGAACTGTAAACCAAAGCAGCCGGCAGATTGTACATCCTGATTCCATTGGTTACGATGGTTTGATCCGCTGGGGGAATACCAGTCCTTAAATTGAACAGAGACGTGTTATGCGGTAAGGGCGTAGGGTTATTATTTCCTTGTGGCGAACGTATCATCAACTGTTGAGGTACTGCGCTGTTTCCCGCATGGATAAGCAGCGACTGGTCTGCTGACAAGCACCAGTCATCGCCAAATTTGTGATTCAGAAACTTTACAATAAATTCCCAATAGGAACTGTACCAGGACGTGGTTTCACCTTCCTTTTCAGCAGGATCGGTAGGTATGTACCATCCCTTTGTCACCTCACGGATAAAGCCGTTTTTAAGCAGTATCTCCCTGTATTTCCTGTTAGGCATTTCATCGGTATGGATACCGACTACACCGTTATCCTGTAATTCTTTCAGGAATTTAAGCGATTCTACCAATCTTTCGCGAGGTGTGGCCATATCGAATAGTTTGAATTTATGCGGTTAATAGGCTATTGTGTGCCTGTTATGTTATTAAACAGGGGCGTTCAATTCCTATTAAACCTTGTCGGTTTTCTAATATTAAACAAAGATGTAGTAAATTTAGTAAACTTTGACGTGATAATACTATTAAATATTGCTCATTTTCATTTTTTCTTCTTATCTTTACATAGTACCACACTTAATTTTTTAGTTATGAAAATAGCAGACCTTTATGTACGGGTAAGTACGGATGAACAGGCTGATAAAGGCTATTCGCAACGTGACCAGGAGGAACGTTTGCGGAAATACTGTGAAATCAACAATATGCGGGTTAGGAAAGTGATCTTGGAAGACCATTCGGCTAAGACTTTCAAACGACCGGCTTGGACAGGGCTACTGGGTGATTTAAGGAAACACAAAGGACATACCGACCTTATCCTGTTTACGAAATGGGACAGGTTTAGCCGTAATGCAGGAGATGCGTACCAAATGATCAGTACCCTTCGGCGGTTAGGTATCGAGCCACAGGCGGTAGAACAACCGCTTGACCTCTCCATTCCGGAAAACAAAATGATGCTGGCGTTTTACCTCGCTGCACCGGAGGTAGAGAATGACCGGAGAGCGTTAAATGTGTTTCATGGGATGCGCAGGGCTAAGAAAGAAGGTCGCTGGATGGGAACTGCCCCCATTGGTTATGCCAACAAGGTTAATGAGAACGGTAAGAAATATATTGCCCCGAAAGAAATTCAGGGTGATTTAATGAAGTGGGCGTTTGAAGAACTATCTCGCGGTAAGCTCAATACTGAACAGGTATGGAAAAAAGCAAAAGAAAAAGGATTAAAGTGCAGCAAGAATAACTTTTGGGTTGCCATACGAAACCCGATATACTGCGGATTGATATTTGTTCCCAAATACAAAGAAGAAGAAAGTCTCTTGGCAAAGGGGCAACATGAACCTTTGATCTCTGAAGCGCTATTCTATGATGTTCAGGATGTATTGGATGGACGCAAACGGATTTTGGGAACAAAAGTTACAGCCGATGACAGCATTCCATTGAGAGGCTTCCTGATCTGTCCAAAATGCGGAAGGATGTTGACAGCCAGTGCATCAAAAGGGAGAACACAATATTACCATTACTATCATTGCAGTTCTGCTTGTGGTGTTCGTTACAAAGCAAAAGACACGAACGATAAAATGTATGACGAGATCAAAAAATATGTTTGGCCGCTTTCAAGACTTGAAATATGCAAAGACGTAATTACGTCAACATATAAGTCAAAAGAACGTGGAGAAAGAGATGAACAAAAAGATTTAAAGGTACAATTGCAGGAGGTAAACAACCGAGTTGTAAAAGCAAGAGAACTGCTTTTGTGCGGTGATATTGAAGGCGATGATTATCGGGCTATCAAATCTGAATGTGAGGAAAAGATCAATCGGCTGGAAGCAAAATTAAAGGCCGCTGTAAATTTCCAAACAACGGTAGAGCCTTTATGGAACAAGGCGTTTAGCAACATCGCACAGCTTGAAACATTGTATAGAGAAGGTACAGTAGAAGTAAAGCGAAAGATAGTTGGTTCGATGTTCCCTGAAAATCTCGTATTCGACGGTTGCCAACATCGAACCAAAAGATTGAATGAAATCATCAACATTATATCCTTAATAGACAAGGAATTGAAGCCCAAAAAAAATGGGACAAGTCGTTTGAATTTTGACTTGTCCCATATGGTGATCCCGCTGGGACTCGAACCCAGGACCCTAACATTAAAAGTGTTATGCTCTACCAACTGAGCTACGGAATCATCCGCTTAAAAGTGTGTCACTTGCATGACCTGCTTTTTTGGGAGTGCAAAAATAAGGGAAAAAGACATCCGAGCAAACTTTTAAAAAAAAGCTTTGATTTTTTCTTTCCAGGTATTTTTTTCTGCTGTGCTCCCATTTATATTCAATCGTTTATATTACCATCTTACTCTCTTATTTTTGCAGGAATATACTTACTATCTTCATTGCGGATGCCCTTAATAACATTTACATCAGACATAGGACAAAAGGATTACCTCGTTGGCGCCATTAAAGGGCAACTGATGCAAGAGGTCAGGGACTGTACCATTGTTGATATCAGCCACGAGCTAACGCCATTTAACTATCCGCAGGCTGCTTATGTTTGCCGCAATGCCATAAAAAATTTTCCCGATTTTTCTTTCCATATTGTGCATGTAAATCTGTTTGAAAATAAGAATGAGCAATTGCTGCTGGCTTTTTATAACGGGCAATATATTTTATGTGCAGACAATGGACTGCTCACAATGATTGCAGAAGGTAAACCTGAATTGGTAATTGGGTTACGAATGGAAAAAAACGTTGCTAAAAACGCTTTGTATATAACCCGTGTTTTTGCTAAAGCTGTTCAACATATTGTTGATGGAGGAAGTTTACAAACAATAGGAAATGCAGATATAGAAATAGTAGAAAAAAATCCATTGATGCCCCTGTTGGGCGAAAACTGGATTGAAGGCCAGATCATTTTTATAGATCATTTCGAGAATGTAGTAGTTAACATCACCCGGGAGGCGTTTGAACGGCAAAGGAATGGCCGGAACTTTTCCATTGCATTTAAGCGTGATGAAGTAATTGATAAAATAAGTGAAACATACGCCGATGTTGAGGAAGGAGACAAGCTTGCCTTATTTAACTCCGCAGGTTATCTTGAAATCGCCATCAACAAAGGAAATGCTGCGGGTTTGCTTGGTCTGCAGGGATACTCTGTAAAGCAATCTGCCCATTTGCAAAACAGGCTTTTTTATCAAACCATTAAAATATATTTTCAGTAATGAATGTTATGCCGTATGAGTGCTGAAACAGGAAAATATATTATAGTAGCCGGAGTGTTCATTATTGTTGCCGGCATAACTATTTATTTTTTTCACGATAAGCTGCATTGGATTGGCCGCCTGCCAGGAGATATCCGCATTGAGAAGGAAAACTTCCGTTTTTATTTCCCCGTTACCACCATGATCCTCTTAAGTATTTTAATTTCACTGCTGTTATGGCTGCTGAGGAAACTGTAATGTTGTTGTGTTACTCTACAACCAGCTTTTGCACCAGTATGCCGGTAGCAAATTCTGCCTGCAATACATACACACAGGCGGGCAGGGCGGTTGTATAAAGCGGTATCGCGGTATTACTGATATTCGCCTGGCGCCACTGCTGCACTATCTGCCCATAACTATTGATCAATTTAAAACTGCCGACGCCGTAAAGTTCACTGCATCTGTGCTGCGCTCAGTGGTGAAAATTTTGCTGTCCGATTCTACAGCGGTAGCCCAGGTGAGCAGGATGGACTGCTCCCGGGGGATGCCGTGAAATGGATCAGCCGGACGGGCAGTACATTATCTTCTGTTGTTACAAAAAACCGGTGTACCACCACATCACTTCGGCAAGAAAGCTTACTTCCCAGCGGCAGCCAGGGTAATGACCATGCTGAAAAATACGCAAAAGCTGTTTCCCCCCAAATTCCCCCGAACTCGCTATTTCCCGCCACCTGGCCAGGTAAACATACTGTTCAATTTTTTGTCCGGGATTTAATACAACCACCCTTTGTATTATTTTTACCAACGTTTGCGGTTAACATTCCATCTCCTTCCCAGGGAGAAACAGTTCCGCCATCCTCGAAACCCGGGTTGGGCAATTCATTGCCATTTTTTAATGGCCATTGATAATAGCGGATATAATCCACTTCCATATTAACCGTACCGCCGCCGCCATAGCTGCCAAGCAGCACATTCATGCAATGATTGGGTGAGTATACCTGGTGCTTATCAGTATATGCTTTGATAAGCGTGCCATTGATATAATGTTTTATAGAAGTGGGCGTCCATAGCATACCATGTACCACTCAGTTATCAATATGCTGATAACCTTCCGCGATATGCGTGGCCAGGTTGCGTTGAAACTTACCATTGGTATCTACATGCCCGTGCAGCACAAACTGCGCATTCAGGTATTCAAATACATCTATTTCAAACACCTGTCCTTTAGGCCGTATGCCCTGTACACCATCCAGAGTAGCGTCCTGCTCAAGATAATATTTTAAATCTGGACCCGGGGAATCAAACCAGAAAGCAGTGTTAAGACCCCGTGGTTTGCCGGTGCTGCTTCTCTTTACTTTTACTTCAAAATAACCGCCGCGGCTGTTGTCTAATAAAAGCTCATTTTTACTCCAGTCATAGGTTTGGATGGAAGATATTTTCTTATTGTTTTTTACATCGTATACTTCCTGCGGTAGCGAGTCGTTGGTAAACAGGTTAATGGTTTTCCCGTTAAGTATATAAGCAGGCTGCGGAAGACTGTCTGCTTTCATTTTGCTGAAGTTGATCTTATATAAATAATCAATGCCGGAATAATAATTAGTGAACCATTTATTCCTGTTCAGTAATGCATCGTTAAACTCGTCCTGCCAGTAAATCTGCATGCCTTCAGGCACCGCGGCAGAGCTGGGATTGGTTTGCAGTTCCTTTAGCTCTTCGGTATCCGGCACCCATTCTTTTTGTGTAGTTACGCTGCCGGTTAATGAAGTCATTGCCTTACCTGCCGCTATGGGTTCTATCCATATATAATACAAAGTTTCAGGCTGCACATCCTGTATATAAAACCTGTTTTCATCCCCTCCTGCCGTAGCCGCGGGCGTTGCCGGTTTTTTGTCATTTGCAGCCCAATAAATCCTGTATTCCCCAGCGCCCGGAACATCATCCCATATTATGCGTATCCAGTTGCGCGTGCCTGATAAATAAAGGGACGGTGCCGGCTCATTGCTTTGCTTCATTCCTGTAAGCAACAGTACGATCAGCATAAATGATATAAGGTATAGTGGTTTCATTTTGGGGGAGTATTTGCTTTACTTGCGGGTGGCAGTAATTTCGGTATCTTAATAGATACACAGGTTTTTAATAGCTGATAACTGAATAATGATAGCTGATAGCTAATTGCTTATTCTTCCACCTTAGCAACAATATACTCATTCTCCACCGCCCCGTTTTCATACAGCTTTATGATAGCATACCCGGGCGGTGTCTCCTGGTAATAATAAGGCTGCGCGGATTTTTCATTTCCCTTACCCCACCAAAAACCGCTCATGGCGCCATTGCAAAAATAATCCACGCCATTGTACCATGCCCTGTCGAGTAAATGCTGATGGCCGCTTAAGCAAACTTTTACTTTATCCCTATGTTTGTAAAACAATTGCTTCAGCTCTTTATGATCTTTATGCTGACCGCCTTCCCAGGTACCCGTAACCGTTAGTATGGGGTAATGCGACATCAGTAATACAAAATGACCTTGCGGCACTTTATCTAATTCTTTCTTCAACCATTCCGTTTGCGCTTCACCCAACGCAATGCCTTTGTAATTGCCATCAAGGATGATAAAATGCCAGTTCTTTTTTGTAAAGCTGTAATAGTTATGCGGGATGCCCAGCCGTTTTACCGTATAAGGAATACCATACATTTCATCGTCTTTTGAGGGTGCTGACCACCACGGATCATGATTGCCGATACAGCTGTATACTTCATATCCTTTCAGCGACTGCATGCATTCATCCCATACCGCCCATTGTTCGGTTACTCTTGCGCGTTGTACATTATCATACGAAGCATCGTGAATAGAATCGCCGCCATTCAAAAAGAAATCGACCTTATGCTGCTTCACCATTTCCAGGCATTTTTTAAACCGCCCGGGTACATTTTCATCCGGCCGGATATGCACATCTGTGATGTGCGCAACCGTAAGTACCGGTTTTTTAGATTGATCTTTACTGCCTGCAACCGGCGTCGCCTGTATGCCTGATGCTCCTGCAACACCTGCTGCCGCGAGCGATGCGTTGCGAAGAAAAATTCTTCTTTTCATGAGTATATTTTCATGTAAAAAATAACCGGCGAGATAAAGATATATCCCACCGGTATTTTTGCATCCCGTTTTTTTATTCCCAACCTGCCGGCTGGGTTAATTTTTTATTGCTTAGCATTACCTGTGAAGCAGGTATCGGGAAATAATAATATTTAGGTTCAACAAAATTGCGGGGCTGCGCCACATCTTTGGCAAACATAACAGTGCCCGATGTTCCGTTAGACAAAATAAAAGCTCCGTCAGAAAGATAATATTTCACAATTTTTTCTTTTACATCGGCGGGTAAACCCACTATCGGGCTTTCGTCATCTTTAGATTGAAGAATGGCTATATCGGCTACACCGTCACCGGTTACATCCAGTCCGCCCAGCGCAGGCACATACATGCCACCAGGATTTTGTGCCAGAAGCGACCCGGCTTTCCAGCGATACAGGTCATCCAGGCGGAACCCTTCACAAGCCAGCTCCACCCTGCGCTCACGGCGTATTTCAAGTATAACACCTTTATTTGCCCCCGTAACCAATGGATATTTACCGGCAAGGTAGGCATCAGGCGTACCATTTGCGGCTGCCAGGTCCAATGCAGGCATTCCTACTCTTGTTCTCAGCTTGTTGATGGTTGCGTCTATATCTCCCTGGTTCAGCGTTCCTGATTCTGCCTTTGCCTCAACATTTGTGAGTAATACTTCTGCATACCTGAAAATGGGCAGATCTGTATAGTTTAAAACCCAACCGCCTCTCAAAGCCGGATCACGCGGGTAAAACTTTACCTGTAAATAACCGCCAAAATTAGGGCGGGTAAGGTAAGGATTGCCACCCGGTGTTGTTACAAATCCCGGCGTCATGATCGTTTCAGCCAAACGCGGATCACGATTGGTAAACAGGTTTACAAAAGTTTTTGTTTCATATCCTGCCTGGGAGGTGAACGGTGTACCATCCGTCATTAAAAACTCATTTGCCAGGCTGGAGCTTAAAGCCCATTGCCAGTCTAACACAACGTGGGTATTATTGGCAATGCCCTGTTCTTTATTATTTTTCTGGAGAAAGATCACTTCTTTATTTGCGGAAAGATCATTGCTTTCGAATAATGCCCGGTATCCGGCAGCCCCGGTGCCGGTAATTTGAAAACCACCGTTATCCATTATTTCCTGTGAGGCGGATACAGCACGCTGAAGAAAAGTTTGTGCCGAAGATTCCAGCCCCAGCTCGTTATGGTATTTGCGGTAGGTTCCTTCGTGCAATGCAACCCTTGCCAGCAATGTTAACGCGCCCCATTTGGTTACATATGTATTGTTGGTACGTGCAGGTAATACATTCGCTGCCGCATATTCCAGGTCAGCCATTATTGAATCCATCACCGCAGTACGTGGATCTTTGGCCTTTTGCAACATATCTTCTTCTTTATTGCCCAGCACACGCGAATACCAGGGAACATCGCCGTAACGCTTTACCATATTAAAGTAGAAGTTGGCCCTGAAAAAACGTGCCACACCAATGTAATGATTGATGACAACCTGGTCTCCTGTGGTTTTGCCAACATTATCCAGCATAAAATTGATGTTGCGCAACATACCCCAGGTGCCTTGATCCCAGCCTTTGGTATTGCCCGGGGTTACACCTCCGCGAATGAGATTATCTATCTCGCTGCTGCCGGTATAAATGGAGATGTTATCGGAAAATTTATCTGCCGCCTCTACATCAGCCCATATAGCACGAAGCTGCTGGGTATACAAACCATTAGTATAGGTTTCCAGGTCGGCTGTTGTATTAAAAAAGTCGTTGCCGGTAATAGCCGTTGCGGGTGTGCGCTGTAAAAAATCTTTTTTACACGAAACACCCAGTAGAGCGACTACTAAAAATATATATGAAATTCGTTTCATCAGTTGATTTTTTATTTTTTTAATTTGACCTGATGTCTCTTCGCACAGACATTTCTTTATATGAGAAATATGTATTTTGCTCCATTTCATCTTAAAGAAATTAATGCATTAAAAATTCAGGTTTAAACCAAAAGAGTAAGTGCGCTGGAAAGGATATGCCGCCTGCGGCCTGTTACCGTCACCCAACGATTCCGGGTCAAGCTTTACTTTTAAATGCGTTATTTCAAAAACATTTTCCGCACTAAAGTAAAAACGAACTTTGGCCAGCTTTAACCTTTGCAATACAGACTTAGGCAAAGCATAGCCGATTGTTACGTTTTTAACGCGCATATAAGCGCCGTTCTGCATATATCGCGAATTGGGTTTTGCCAGGGGTGATAATGCATCTTCTGCTGTATACGCACGTACGGCAGGAAAATATGTATTTGGATTTTCCGGTGTCCAGTGATCCATATTTAACGTGTTTATATTGGTCCAAGGCTGCGCGTAAATACCCCAGAAGTAAATATTTGAGTTACCGGGATACCAGTCTCTCTTACCAATACCCTGCATAAATACACGCAGGTCAATTCCTTTCCAGCCGGCAGAAAGATCAATGCCATAAGGATAACGCGGGCTCTTGTTACCAACGATATGCATATCGCCGGGATTATCTACCGTTCTGTCTCCATAATTGATCACACCGTCTTTGTTAAGATCAACAAACTTAAGATCGCCGGGATAGAAATTATACCCCTGGTCATCTTCACCAAAATCGCGTTGGTTAGGCGAGTTTGCTATTTCCTGCTCATCTTTAAAATAACCGGCAATTTCAGCGCCCCATATTTCACCTATTTCTCTTCCTTCGTAATAGTTGCCGTAAGTATTACCAAGGTATTTTGTAGGATTGTCATACTTGGTAACCCATGAGCGGTTGTCTGCTAAAGTAAAGGTAAGGTTATACCAGAATGGAGAACCTGCGAGGGTTGTATTGTCTCTCCAGTTCAAACGCAACTCCCAACCTTTGGTTTTCAAATCCCCGTTATTTTCTGTGGGTGCATCTGCGCCATACACAGCAGGAAGCTCCTGTCCGGGTATCAGCATGTCTCTTGTATAGCGGGTATATTTATCAAAATTCAGGTTAAACCTGTTTTTAAACATAGAAAGATCAACACCAAAGTTCACACTGGCAATGCTTTCCCAGCTAAAGTTATCCGATACCGGTTTGGGGCTGCCCACAATGGTAGGCCTGCCTGACCCTAATATGATATTACCCTGGCCGGTAACAGGTAAAATAGGCAGATAAGGGTAAGTGTCAAAATAAGGGAAATCCCTGTTATTAATAAATGTCTGGTTACCCAGGCTTCCTACGGAAGCTCTCAGCTTAAACACATCAAGGGAAAGTGCATTGCTGATACCTTTAAAAAAGTTTTCATCAGATACTACCCAACCCACAGATGCAGAAGGGAAGAATCCCCATCTCTTGCCTTCAGGGAAACGTGATGAGCCATCATACCGCCCGTTAAGCTCAAGAAGATACTTTTCCTTGAAATTATACCCCAGGCGATAGAACAGCCCCTGTACCGCCCAGTCTTTTATCTGCTCGCTCATCGTCATAGTACCGGTGCTTAAATCTATGGAAGGCAGCGAGGGAGAGATCAGCCCGTTTTTTCTTGCAGAAAAATAAGCGTTATTGTAGTACTCGCTGTTAAAGCCAACAAGCGCCTGCAAAAAATGGTCTCCAAAGTTTTTATGGAAATCAGTGTATATATTATATACGTTGTATCTTGTGGTAGTGTTCTGATCCTGCGCCCAGGTATTAGAGAAAGTATATTGTGGCGCCAGGTTCGGACCTGCTTTATATGCCACAGGTATATCGTAAGAGCGTATTACATTGGACCCTCTTCTGAAGGTAGCTTCCGCGTTAAAATCCCACACATCTTTAATCAAAGCCGCTTTTGCAGAGAACGTAGTAACGTATTCGTTGAGCTTATCCCTGCGTCTTCCTCCCTCCTGTAATGCTCCCAGCACCGGAGCGCCTGCCGCGGTCCAGCTTCCATCCGGATTTTTAGGAACATCTAATGAATTGGTGCGGTTTACATTCCAGAAGAAATCCCCGTCTAAGAAAACCGGGGCTTCATAGTCGGTGCTGGTGAGCTGTGTATTATTAGAAATTTTCAGCCAGTTGGTTATATCAAAGTCTACTTTACCTCTCAGGTTGTAACGGTTAAAAATATCGTTACCGTATTTCAGTAAACCATCCTGGCGGTAATAATCCCCGGAAAGATAATAGCTTAGTTTCTCCGTCCGTTTTGAAATGCTGATATTGGTATTATAGGTAGGCGCTGAATTGTTATAAGCTTCTTTCAACCAGTTTGTAGCACCGGTATATACCCAGTTGTTACCATTGTCAGCAAGGACAACAGCGGGTAAGGAAGGATCTTGTGAACGTTGTTTTGCATACTCCCTTACTGATTCCGGGTATAGGTTGTAGAGCGGTTTTCCCGCTTCTGTTTTCATTTCCATCACCGTATACGGATCGGTAACCAGTTCAGGCATTTTACCGATGGTACGATAGCCCACCATTCCGTTCACCGCTACATTCAGCTTGTTACCTTTTGCCTTTTTGGTGGTGATCAATACCACACCAAAAGCACCACGTGCGCCATATATGGCTGAAGCGGCAGCATCTTTCAATACTGAAACAGTTTCTACATCATTCGGGTTAATACGTGCTACCTCATCCATGCTGTAAGGAATATTATCCACAAGAATTAACGGATCGCCACCATTGATGCTTGTAAAGCCGCGGATATTAAAAGCAGGATTGGTGGTGGCTCTGCCGTTAGAGCTTGTTATGTTCAGGTTAGGTATCAATCCCTGTAAACCGGAACCTAAATTGGCTATAGGCCTGCTTTCGAGCTGCCTGGCGGTTACCATATCTACCGCACCGGTAAGATTTACTTTTTTCTGCGTGCCGAAACCTACAACTACAACTTCGTCAAGATTTTTATCGCCGGGTGTTAACTGTATATTGATGATCTCATCTTTTTTTACACTTACCTCTTTTGTAATATAACCGATAAAAGAAATTTCAAGTACGCTGTTGTCCGGAACTTCAATAGTAAATGTCCCATCTGCACCGGTAGATACCCCGGAAGTGCTGCCTTTAAGACGAATGCTTACTCCCTGCAATGGCTGGCCGTTCTCATCTGCGATAGTGCCTTTTACAATACGGCTGTTAAGCTCTTTGGCAGCAGCGCTTAATACAACAAGATTATCATTGAGTATACGATATCTTAAACTAGTATTGCTTAATACGGTATTAAGCACTGTTTGTATAGACGCTTTTGTTACATCCAGGTTGATTTTAGTATCCTTAGGCAATTGTGCATCTTCATATAAAAACCTGTAATCGGTTTGCCTTTGTATAATGTTGAACAGTTTTTTAAGTTCAACATTCTTCACGGAAATGCTTATATCGCTCTGCGAATAGCCGGTGGCAGAAGCCTGGAGACATACTACAATTAAAAAGATTGCAGTTAATTTCATGATAATAAGCAGTTTGAGAAATTTTGGACAAGTACCCCCCGCTGATGGGAATACAATCAGTTTTTTCATAATTTTACTAATCTTAAGTTTAAAGAATGGGTATATGCTACCTGCCAGGGATCGCTATACCTTTTTACGTTAAGTATCAAAGGAGAGATGTAACAGCATCTCTCTTTTTTTGTCAGGGATGAATCTCTTTTTTCAAGCCATATGCAGTTTGGGTTTTGGTTATTTAATATATACCGTATTTCCTTTTATTTCGAATTGAAAACTATTGGTGAATTGTAATCCCTGCAGCGCTGTTGTTATATCTTCTTTTTTAAATGCCCCTGAAAAGTTCTTGTTTGCCAGTTCGTTGTTTTGCAGCACTATTTCCACATTATACCATTTCTCCATTTTGCTGATCACCTCGGTAAAAACTTCGTTATCAAAAACCAGTTCGTTCTGCACCCATGATATTTCAGGAATGACATTGTACCGGCTGCCGTCCAGTTGCTGTATGTGATAAAGGTTATGTTTTACTGAAGCTTTTTCCGGCTTTGGCGATTCAGCAACGACAACATTCGTTGTATCTGCATCAGCCACATCGAGCACAATTTTTTCATTGGGCTTCAGTAATATTTTTCTTTCCGGGTCTTTATTGGTTGTCAGCTCTACCGCCCCGCGTATAAGTGAAGTTTCTACCCGGTTATTATCAGGATAGCTCCTCACATTGAAGGCGGTACCCTTCACCCAGATATTTACATTTTTAGCATGTACTACCATCGGTGCATCCGCGTTATGGGCTACATCAAAGAAAGCTTCGCCAATCAGCACTACTTCTCTTTTATCTATGCCAAAATCCGCATTATAGGCAATGCGGCTATCGCTGTTCAGCCAAACAATTGTTCCATCCGGCAGCACGGTTTTTGACCGGGTGCCGGGCATGGTATTCATTTCATTGGTATTTGTATCAGTTGCTGCTACCTGTTTTTGCTCCGGGCTGGTATGCCGTAAAAAATATACAGCAGCCAGCGTAATAAATACCAGGCCTGCCGCTGCTACCATCCATTTTTTATACATAGAAAAAACAGAAGGGCGTGCCGGAGATGCTTCAGGCGCAGTATTGCTTACAAAATCTTCCGGGAACTGTTCGCCAAGCTTTGACTGAAGCTTATTCCATTGGGACTTCTTTTGGTCAGCACTGCGCTCCGGCTTTACGGGATGTTCAAAGAAATTGGTATACAGTTCTGCCTTATAAGCCATCTCCGGGTCATCATTCAGCAGTTCCTGCAGCGCTCTCAACTCGTCAAGTGTCGCTTCACCTGAGAGTTTTCGTGAAATTAAATGCCAGATATGGTTATTTATCATACAATCCGATAGGTATACTTACCTGAAGGATCCGGAAATAGAAAGAATCCCCTAAAACAACTCAGAAAAAAATTGAAAATTATTTTTCAAGCAAAAAAGAAAGGGATTGAGTGATTTTTTTTGCCGCGATAGCCATCTGGGCATCAATGGTTTTTACGGAAATGTTCAAAACCTGGGCTATTTCTTTATACTTTAAGCCATCCTCACGCACCAGCTTAAAAATAAGCCGGCATTTGGGCGGCAGGTTCTCTACTGCCTGGTGTATGTATTTTAATACCTCTTTTGAAACCATCAGGTCTTCCGGGCTACGGGATGTTGCAGCTATATTATTCAGGAGAAGATCATTAAGGTTAAAATCTTCTACCTGCTTATTTCGTGTAAGGTGCTTTATGCAAAGGTTTTTTACAGAAACATAGAGATAGACTTTCAGGTTATCAATTTCCAGCAGGCGGCTCCTGTTGCGCCATACGTTTACAAATGTGTCAGACACGATTTCTTCCGCAACAGCTTCATCTTTCACAAAGCAAACAGCGAGATTGAACAATGCATCGTTATAATGAAAAAACACTTTTTCATAAGCAGCCTCATCATTGAATAATGCCACCCGCTCTACCCAATACTGTATCTGCAGTTCGTTTTGCATGCCGCAACAAATTAGTATTTCAACCCAACTTGAGACAGCAATATAGATTATGTTTTCCTTAAATCATATGATTAAACAAATGCAAACGATTTCGTTGTTTTTAGTACACCGTATTTTTCAATGTATTGCCTGTTTACAGGTTTAAAATCATTAAAGCGAGATGTTTTCGCTTCCAAACTACCTTATCTTCTCCTTTACCAATGCCCGTAAATCTGAAATGGCAATACGCTCCTGCTGCATGGTATCACGGTAACGTATAGTAACTGTTTGGTCTTCTTTTGTTTGATGATCAACTGTTATACAAAAAGGTGTTCCTATAGCATCCATTCTGCGGTAGCGTTTACCTATCGCGTCTTTTTCTTCATAAAAGCAATAGAAATCTTCACGGCAGTCATTCATTATTGCTCTTGCTATTTCAGGCAACCCGTCTTTTTTGGTTAACGGAAGAATAGCCAGTTTTATAGGAGCAAGCTTTGCAGGAATACGGAGCACGGTACGCGTTTCTGCAGCCCCGTCTTCCCTAGGAATAACTTCTTCGTCATACGCCTGTGATAAGATCAGCAGGAACATACGGTCTAAGCCGATTGAAGTTTCAATTACATACGGCACATAATTGCCATAAGGCTTACCGGTTGTTTCATCAATATCATTATCAAAATACTGCAGTTTCTTTTTACTGTATACCTGGTGCTGGCTCAGGTCATAATCACTGCGGCTATGAATTCCTTCCACTTCTTTAAAGCCGATAGGGAATTCGAATTCAATATCACAGGCTTCCTTGGCATAATGCGCCAGTTTTACGTGATCGTGGTAGCGGTATTTTTCAGCAGGAATACCTAAGCTGAGATGCCATTGCAGCCTTGCTTCTTTCCAGTATTTATACCAGTCTCCTTCTGTGCCGGGGCGGATAAAGAACTGCATTTCCATCTGCTCAAATTCACGCATACGGAAGATGAACTGGCGCGCTACAATTTCATTGCGGAATGCTTTTCCTGTTTGAGCAATACCAAAAGGCACTTTCATTCTGGCCGTTTTCTGCACATTCAAAAAGTTCACGAAAATACCCTGCGCGGTTTCGGGGCGCAGGTAAACAATATTCTCGTCTTCATTTACTTCTGCGGCAACGGCACCGAATTCTGTTTTAAACATCAGGTTAAACTGGCGAACATCTGTCCAGTTAGCAGTACCGCTGATGCTGCATTTTATTTTATTGTCTTCAATTAATTTTTTCAATCCTGCAAAATCTTCTGCTGCAAGTAATTTATCCATTGCGGCTATTAACACATTTCCTTCTTCTTTGGATAATGTTTCTACATGCGCTTCAATCAGATGATCTACCCGGTATCTTTTTTTGCTGTCTTTATTATCAATCATCGGGTCGCTGAAATTATCCACATGGCCGGATGCCTTCCATGTAGTGGGATGCATAAATATAGCGGCATCAACACCTACAATATTTTCGTGTAGTTGTGTCATGCTTTTCCACCAGTAGTCGCGTATATTTTTTTTCAGTTCACTACCCCAGGGACCGTAATCGTATACGGCGCTTAGTCCATCATAAATTTCGCTGCTGGGAAATACAAAGCCATATTCTTTTGCGTGGGCAATAATCGCCTGGAACCTGTTATTATCTTGAGTTGCCATAAGGGCGCAAAGATAGGAGATATGGGGAAAATTTGATAAAGCGGAAATTAGCAGTCAGGTATCATGTATCAGCTCTCACTACTCATATCGTAATGCCACAATAGGGTCAAGTTTTGAAGCCTTCCATGCAGGGTATATTCCGGCTGCCAGCCCTACGGCCGAGCAGATAACGATGGCTATACCAATTAAACCCCATGGGATAAAAAAATGTACTTTCATAAGCATCCCTATAAGGTTCCCGGCAATTATACCGAGTATAATGCCGATAACAGCCCCCATAAGACTGATCAGTATAGACTCAAACAAGAACTGCTGACGGATATTTTTTTTCTTGCCGCCCAATGCCTTTATCAGTCCTACTTCTTTTGTTCGCTCAGTAACTGCTACCAGCATAATATTCATGAGCCCTATTGCTGCACCAAATAATGTAATAAAGCCTATACCGCCTGCAGCCATTGATATATTGCCTAACAGGCTGATAAAAGTTTGGGCAAGCGCATCACTTTTATCTATGTAGAAATTGCTTTGCTCTTTTACATTCAGATTCCTGATAACACGAAAATCGCCCTCGGCTTCACCGATAGCATCTTCCAGTTGTGTTACATTATTAACCTGCACACCTATGTAAAATGAAGCATTGGAAACATCAAACAAACGTCTTAATGCATTATATGTAGTGAATACAACGTTATCTGCCCGCAAAAAAGAACTGCTGCCTTTACTTTTAAGCACACCGATTATACGGAATTTATTTGTTCCTACCCGTATAATATGATCGAGCGCCCGTTCAACTTTTTCACCAAAGAATTTATACGCTACATCATAGCCCAATACACAAACATTACGACCGGTTTCTACATCAAGCTTATTAAAATCACGTCCATACATTACCTCATAACCATTCAATGCAAAATAATTTTCATCGCCGCCTGACACACGAACATTGGGATTTGTTTTCTTGCCCTCATAAAAAACGGTCTGATTACCAACACCGCTTAAGCCTATGCTTACCCTGGCAGGATAGTTGTACCTTTCTTTAAAAGTTTTTGCCTGTTCATATGTAATTAGCCGGCCTGTATTGGATTTTTTTACTTTCTTGTTACTGCTGCTGGTTGTTTTGGTTACATTTCCGCCGCCATCGCCAATCCTTATCTGCCGCTCGCGAAAACGTATGCTGAAAGAGTTCGCGCCCATTGTTGCAAAACTTTCTGATAAGCTGGCATTCATTGCCTGTATAGCTGTAATAATACCGACCAGTGCCCATATACCTAGGGCCATAATAGCAACAGTAATACCGGTACGCAGTTTGTTACCCTTTACGGTTTTATATGCTAAAGAAAGTGAGTCTCCCAGCGTCATGCAGCAACTGAATTTGGTCTAAAATTAAGGATTAATAAGTTTGTGATGTATAGTTTGTGATGTATGGTTACAAGTTACATAAAACAACAAACTTCAAACCCGAAACTCAAAGCTTGTTTAATACAACGCCTTAGTAAGTAAACTCGGGAACATGCCCAGTACTATAACCAGCATAGCCGTAAAGAGCAAAGTATATTTAAACACAGCAGATACAGGCTTTGCTTCAGCATTGCCTTCTTTAAAATACATGGCTTGTATAACGCGGAAATAGTAATAAGCACTGATAGCTGCCATTAACACCGCAAAAATGACCAGCCAGGTTTGATGCCCGTTTTTTACAGCGCCTATCAGCATATAATATTTAGCAAAAAAGCCTGCGGTTAAAGGAATGCCGGTTAGTGATAAGAGGAAAATAGTATTCATCAACGCGAGGAAAGGTTGTGTTTTTCCAAGCCCGTTAAATCCTTCAAGAGAATAATCCTTCATTTTTATTACCACCGCAAAGCTGCCTATGGTAGCCAGGGAATATGCCGCGGCGTATAATATCAATCCTTCTTTAGCAAATGTGTTTAAAGAAAATACAGCCAGCAGCATAAACCCTGCCTGCGCTATACTGGAATAAGACAGCATCCGTTTTACGCTTTGCTGAAAAACAGCGGTAATATTCCCGATAAATAAAGTAGCGGCAGTAATAAGCGCTACCAGTATCTGCCATTGTGCGTGTACTTTACCAAAGGCATTATCAAATAAACGCAGAAAGGCTACAAAAGAAGCCACTTTTACTATAGTAGCCATAAACGATGTAACCACAGTTGGAGACCCATCATATACATCAGGCGTCCAGAAATGAAATGGCGCAGCACTTACTTTAAACGACATGGAGATAAGTAACAGCACCAATCCAATAGCGATCATCGGGCTGAATCCCGCAGTGGCAACATTAATGCCATCAATATAAAAGGTTCCTGAAGCACCGTACAGGAAAGCAATGCCCATCAGCATAATACCTGAAGAAAATGCGCCCATCAAAAAATATTTCAATGATGCTTCATTACTCTTTAGGTTCTTTTTATCGCTTCCTGCCAGTATGTATAATGGTATTGAAATGATTTCTATACCGAGGAAAAGCATCAGTAATGTGTTGAAATATGTTACAAGACCAATACCAGACAGTATAAAAAAGATCAGTGCATAGTATTCAAAAGTATCATTACCTGTTTCTTCAAATTCAGCCGCATTTAAAATAAAATAAATTAATGTGCAGAAGAAAACTACACCGGTAAACACCTGTCCGAATGCCGAGAACTTCAGCATGCCGCGTATGTCGGCGTCTAAATAAAGCACAGCATTATATTCAAGATAACTAACAATAAGCAAAGCAATAATGCCCGTAATAGCAACAGGAGCCGCGGCTTTTTTATTTTTCAAAAAAATACCGCTGAACATCATTACTACACCCCATAATGCCGATAATATTAATGCGATCATAATCTTCTAAATGCCTCTTAAATTATTAATAGTGATTTTTAGCTGATAGCTGTCAGTCGTCAGCTATCAGCTTTCAGATTGTAACAACCTTACTATACACTGTTTCTTATATCATCTGCTTACACCCTATGCCTTATACCTTCCAAGCCTATACCCTATACCTTCCACCTTATCACTTACCTCTCAACACTATCTCCTCACAGCCCATGTACCTTATTCATAAATGCACCTACTGTACTCATGGTAAGCTCGATCAATGGCTTTGGATACACGCCCAGCACAAATATGATAATTACTATAATGGACAAAGCCACTACAGCGCCCTTGTCTAACCTGGTTACGCCAGCTAATGGGTAATGCGCCCTTACAGGGCCATAAAACACTTTCTGTATCATATTAAGCGTATATACCGCTGCCAGTATAATACTGATCAGTGCTATAGCCGTTGTCCATTTACCGTAAGCAAACAACCCGTTAAACATCAGGAACTCTCCCACAAAAGCATTGGTTAACGGTAAAGCGATATTTGCCAGTGCTATGATCACCAGGAAAATAGTAAGCGTTGGTGAAGTATTGGCTAATCCGCCAAGCTCAGATATCTTTCTGGTGCCCCAGTATTTTTCAACCGCGTTTACCACTATCCACAATCCTATAATATTAATACCGTGGTTGAACATTTGTATCATCACCCCTTCCACACCACTTTCAGCACGCGCAAACACTGCGGCGCACATTAACCCGATATGCGCAATGGATGAATACGCCACCAGCCGTTTAAGATCATCCTGCATCCATGCAATACAGGATGCATATATCATTCCTGTTACCGCAAGCACAACTACAATATTGCTGAACATTTGTGTAGCATAAGGAAACACCGGCACCAGCCAGCGGATCAATGCAAACACACCCATTTTTACCATTATACCACTTAATATCATGGTAACGCCGGTTGGTGATTGCTCATATGCATCGGGCTGCCAGGTGTGAAATGGAAACACCGGCATTTTAATAGCAAAAGCTATAAAGAATAACCAGAAAGCGACTTTTTCTTTTCCGGGCGGAAGTTTGGCTTCCATAAAAGCACGCAAAGAAAATGTGCCTTCAGGAGTATGCAGGTACACATAAATAATACCAATAAGCAGCAGAAGCGATCCCGCAAAAGTGTAAACAAAGAATTTAAATGTTGCCTGTATACGCTTTTCCCCGCCCCATATGGATGATAAAAAATACACCGGTATAAGCGCCAGTTCCCAGAAGAAATAAAATACCAATGCGTCCATCGCACAAAACACACCCATCAACCCGGACTGCGTAAGCAGCATTAAACCGTAAAATGAATGGGGTTTTTTATAATCATTAGTATAGGTAGATAAGAAAACGAGCGGGAAAGAAACTGCCGTAAGCAAGCAAAGCATTCTTCCCATGCCATCATACATCAATGCAAAACTGCTGCCGAGGGATGGCATCCAGAAATAGCTTACATTATTAAAGTTGAAATATTTTTGATCGGTAAAGAACAGGCTTGCGGCAACTATACCCACAGTAATAAAGGAAGATGTGAGCGCCCATTTTTTTGCATGGTCACCTTTCTTTAATACAAAAGCTATTAACCCGCTGATCAAAGGAAACCAAAGCAGCAATTCCGGAAAAGTAAGTAATACGTCTTTAGGATTCATAGCTTATAAAACAAACAATTGAATAATGAATAAAGCCAACGCCGCCACAACCATAATTAAAATATAAGCGCCCACCTGCCCGCTCTGTAATAATCTTAACTGCCTGCTTCCGTAATTTACTATGCGGCCAACTCCGTTTACCACACCGTCAATACCAAGCTTTTCAACTATATTATTTAAGAAGGCAGAAATACCACGCAGGGGTTTTACAATTATAGCATCATACAACTCATCTATATACCACTTATTCTCCAGCACTTTTCCGAAGCTGGTTGCATCATTTAATTCAGGCTTTTTGCTGAACCTGCTTACCGCATATAAAATGGCGATAGCCGCTAATGCAACAGACGCACCCATCAGCATATATTCTGTATTATGATTTATATTGTGAGGATGCTGTAGTTTAACTGAACCTGCAAATATCGGCGCAAGAAAATGCTCGAGTTCATGACTGCCACCCAATACCGCCGGCACACCTACAAAACCAGATATTGCCGCGAGTATAGCAAGCACAATTAAGGGAATTGTCATTGCTTTAGGGCTTTCGTGCAAATGATGCTCCTGTTCATGCGTTCCCCTGAATTTTCCAAGGAAGGTTGTTGCATATAAACGGAACATATAAAATGCTGTCATCACAGCGCCGAGCACACCTATTACCCAGTATACTTTGCTTGCAGAAAACGCAGCTGCTAAAATTTCATCTTTTGAAAAGAAGCCGCTGAGTGGTGGTATACCTGCAATGGCTATACAACCAATAAGAAAAGTGATATGCGTAACAGGCAGTGCTTTTTTCAGTCCGCCCATTTTGCGGATATCCTGCTCATGGTGCATGGCATGTATTACAGAGCCGGCGCCGAGGAACAATAATGCTTTAAAGAAGGCATGCGTCATTACATGAAATACCGCGCCGGTGTATGCGCCAACACCCAAACCTAAAAACATATAACCCAACTGGCTAACGGTTGAATAAGCCAGCACTTTTTTAATATCATTTTGTTTGATGGCAATGGTTGCTGCAAGAATAGCTGTTGCCAAACCAATAACTGCAACCACGCCTTGTGTTGTTGGTGCGAGTGTATATAAAATATTGCTCCGCGCTATCATGTAAATACCTGCGGTAACCATCGTTGCCGCATGGATAAGCGCAGATACAGGGGTTGGACCGGCCATCGCATCAGGTAACCAGGTATACAAAGGTATTTGCGCGCTTTTACCGGTTGCGCCAAGAAACAATAATAAGGTTATGCCTACCAGCACCGCATCATTCATTTTCATGCCGGATGCTTTTGAAAACACATCAGCAAAATTCAGCGAACCAAATTGTTGAATGATCCAGAAAGCTGCAAGCAAAAAGCCAAAATCACCAATACGGTTCATGATGAAAGCCTTTTTTGCAGCATTGGTATAATCATTGTTTTTAAACCAGTAACCAATCAATAAATAAGAGCAAAGCCCTACACCTTCCCAACCAATGAACATGATGAGATAATTGGCACCAAGCACCAGTAACAACATGGAGAATACAAACAGGTTGAGATATGCGAAATACCTGGCATAATGATCGCTGCTTTCTTCATGCATATACGCTGTGGAGTATACATGTATCAAAAAGCCAACACCTGTTATTATTAATAAAAATATAGATGACAACTGGTCTACCTGGAAAGCAAATGGAATATCCAGCTTACCAACAGTAATAAAATCAAACAGTTTTACTACGCCTGTATGCCCTGCTTTTACATCAAAAAACAATACAAGGCTTACTATAAAAGAGGCTAATATTACGCCGCTACCGATAATGCCGGTAAGCGATTTGGAAATACTTTTCCTCCCCAACCCGTTGATCAGAAATCCTATCAAAGGAAACAAAGGAACCAGGTAAACTAATTTACTCATATCAGGTATATAGCACGCAGCCCGGGCAATTGCCTGGTTTGCGTATTAATGTTTTAATCTGTTCAAAAAACTTGCGTCTATCGAATGTGTATTGCGATACATCATTACTATGATAGCCAATCCAACACTTACTTCCGCCGCTGCCACTACCATTATAAAAAATACAAACAATTGCCCGTCTGTTCCTGCAGTGGTGGCCGGATCAATAACAGATGCGGCGAGATAATGCATTTTAGAGAAGGCAACCAGCAAAAGGTTAACTGCGTTAAACATTAACTCGATGCACATAAAAATGATGATCACATTGCGGCGCGTTAACACACCGATAATGCCGATGCAGAACAAAGCGACAGATAAAAATATATAATGATTGATGGTCATAATCTTTTGCTTTCGGCTGCTCAAAGCTATTTCTTCCCGATCACCACTGCCCCTACCATAGCGCTTAAAAAAAGCACACTGCTTATTTCAAAAGGCAGCACATAATCTTTAAACAATACTGTTCCCAAATTATTGATCAAACCGATTTTACCGGTATTTAATAATACTTCCTGTTGCATGGTGCCGGTGTCTTTTAATGCTGCTATCAGCACCAGCAAAAGACTGCAGCCTGAAATAACGCCTGCGAATTTCAGCCATTTGTTTTTTAATGGAGAAGATATATCATTCAGGTTCATCATCATCACCACAAAAAGAAACAATACCATGATGGCGCCCGCATATACTATAATGTTTACAATAGCAAGAAACTGGGCATTGAGCAATACATAATGCCCGGAAATAGAAAAGAATGTTACAATAAGCCAGAGAATACTATGTACGGGATTTTTGCTGAATACAACCATCAGCGCACTTCCCAGTGCCATTACCGTAAGAAACCAAAAAAGCATTTGTGTAATTCCCATTATAGTAGTCGTTCGTTTGGTTATATCAGGACTTTGATTTTTTCTTTTTTTCAATCAACCCTTTCGCCTCTTTATATTCTTCCGGTTTTGTTACAGGGTCGGGGATCAATAAATCAGGTTTACCGTAAATGAAACTTTTACGGCTGTAGTTTGCCGGTGCAAAAGTTTCACTTAAATAAACTGCATCTTTAGGACAAGCTTCTTCACACAATCCGCAAAAAATGCAGCGCAGCATATTTATTTCGTATCGTGCCGCGTACTTTTCTTCCCTGTATAAATTTTCTTCGCCGGGTAACCGTTCTGCAGCTTCCATTGTAATGGCTTCTGCAGGGCAGGCCACCGCGCATAAACCACAGGCAGTGCAGCGCTCACGTCCCTCTTCATCGCGGTTCAATACATGCAATCCACGAAACACAGGGCTGAAAGGTCTTGTTTGTTCGGGATACTGTATAGTAACTTTCTTCTTAAAAATATGACTGAATGTAATGAGCATCCCCTTGAAGATATTCCACACGTATATCTTCTCCAGCCAGCTTAACGGACTCCTGTCAACCGATTTCGCTCTTTGTGTTAATGACTGCATATTTACTTTTTATTTCTTCTTTGAAGAAATGGTATAAAAAAGTTGCACAAAAGTATTTTTATCATTCATACAACCCAACTAAAATCAATATCACTTCATTGTATATAATGCAATAGCCGCTGTAACCACCATATTCAATAATGCCAGCGGTATTAATCCTTTCCATCCCAAATTCATCAACTGGTCATACCTGAAGCGGGGCAATGTCCACCTGATCCACATAAAAACAAAAATCAGTATAAATGTTTTGCCGAATAATGCCGCTACACCGGTTAACAATGCCGTCATTCCACTCAATTTTGTTTCATCAACAAAAGGCATATCGTAACCTCCAAAAAATAATGTGGCAATGATAGCGCAACTGATGAACATATTAATATACTCTGCAAAAAGAAAAAAGCCAAGTTTCATGGAAGAATACTCCTGGTGATATCCCATGTTCAATTCGCTCTCTGCTTCGGGAAGATCGAAAGGCGCACGGTTACATTCCGCCAACGCGCAAACGAAGAATATAAAAAATCCAAGCGGCTGATATACGATATTCCACCAGTTGCCACTGATCTGCTGCTCTACAATTGTTTTTAAGCTTAAAGAACCTGTTAGCATCAGCAATGCTATCAGCGATAAACCCATTGCCAGTTCATAGCTGATTGCCTGGCTGGCACCGCGTAAAGCAGCCATCAGTGAGAATTTATTATTGCTTGCCCAGCCGCCAATCATAATACCATATACTCCCATGCTAACTACACCAAACACATATAAAATACCGATATTGATGTCAGCTATCTGCAAATCAATCATTCTTCCGCCTATCTCCACTGTACCGCCCCAGGGAATGATGGCTGATGTCATCATTGCTGTAAGCATGGCAAGACAGGGTCCCAATACAAACAACCACTTGTTTGAATGGTTAGGAATAACTTCTTCTTTGAAAAACAGTTTTAAGCCATCTGCCAAAGGCTGCAGTAACCCAAAAGGACCTGCACGATTGGGTCCATGTCTGTCTTGTATAAAGCCAGCCACTTTACGCTCAGCATAAGTAGCATACATGGCAATGACCAGCGACACGGAAATAACGATAGCGATCAACACCATTTTTTCTATTGCGAATGCCCAATCTAACGCCAGTATATTCATAAAACCGTATTCAGTATACTGAAATGTTTTTTACTTTTCTTTTTTTGTATCAAAATCTGTTGAATGTGCCGGACCAGGAATAGCAGCAAGATCAATACCCGGTTTATTCACTTCGCTTACACTGTGAATATCCATCAGCAATCTCGGTTGTCTTCCATTCATTACTTTGCTGAAAGTTTCATCCGGTTTTTTCAGACCCACATAGTGTCCCTGTGATATTACCGAATGCCTGTTCACTTTCACCGGTCCTTCTATTGTCCAGTCTTTAACGTCTTTTCTTTCAAAACGGCAGGTATTGCAAATCCAGTCTTCCACCTCGCCCCATTGATCTTTGCGGGCGGTAACACGCAATACCTCATCACCCCTCATCCATAAATGCACTTTACCGCTGCATTTATCACATTTGCAGGAGGCATTTACAGGCTTTGTAAACCATACACGGTTTTTAAAGCGGAAGGTTTTATCGGTCAATGCGCCAACAGGGCAAACATCAATTACATTACCGATGAAATCATTATCAAGCGATTTTTCGATATAGGTAGCAATCTCAGCATGATCGCCCCTGTCTAATACGCCATGTACTCTTTTATTGGTAAGCTGATCAGCAGTAAATACACAACGGTAGCAAAGTATACAACGCGTCATGTGCAATTGTATATATGGTCCGAGGTCATGCTTTTTGAAAGTTCTTTTTGCAAACTCAAAACGGGTGCCTTCTGTTCCATGCTCATAACTAAGATCCTGCAGATGACATTCTCCTGCCTGATCGCATATTGGGCAATCAAGCGGGTGATTGAGCAAAAGGAATTCCACTACGCCTGCCCTTGCATCCTGCACTCTGTCACTGGTAATATTTTTCACTATCATACCATCCATTACGTTGGTACGGCAGGACGCTACCAGTTTAGGCATTGGCCGTGGATCGGCAGTAGAACCTGCGGCTACTTCTACCAGGCAGGTGCGGCATTTACCACCGCTTCCCTTGAGCTTGCTATAGTAGCACATGGCAGGCGGCGTAACATCACCACCTATCTGCCTCGCGGCATTCAGGATGGTTGTGCCCGGCTCCACCTCAACGGTTATGTTGTCGATAGTAACCTTGAATAATTTTTTTTCTTCAGCCATAATGTATGTTTCACGCGGCGAACGCAACGAATCAGCGACGCAGCGCTCTATAATTTATTTGCTATTCTGTGTATACCATTTTTCATTAGCGCCACATTAAAATTAATCAGCAATCCAAGCTTTAAACCCGACAATTTTAAATAGGTTAATACCTGTTTAAAATGGACATTAGCTATAGCTTCTATACTTTTCATTTCAACAATTACTTTATTTTCAATGATCACATCTGCCCTAAAACCAACTTCTAACCTTATTTCTTCGTGAACAAGCGGAATTGCCTGTTGCCTTTTAAAGAAAAGCCCTGTTTTACTTAATTCATAACAGAAGATTTCTTCGTATACACTTTCAAAAAGGCCTGGGCCATATTTTCTATGAATATTGAATGCTATATCAATAACCACAGTGGCAATTTCATTTTCGGTCATAGGTTAGCTATTTATTGTTTTTTTCACGCGGCGCCCGCAATGGTGCAGCGACGCAGCGAATTTTGTCTCATGTGGCGTCGTTGCTCCTCAGCGTTCGCCGCGTGAAATGCCCCCTACACCACCACCTCTCTCGCATCTGCATAATGTGCTAATCCATAATTCCTGCGCAGGCATTCTTCAGGGTTCAGCACATGCCATTCAAATTCATCGCGGAAATGACGGATGGCTGCCGCTACCGGCCATGCCGCCGCATCACCTAACGGACAAATCGTGTTGCCTTCTATCTTACGTTGTATATCCCACAATAAATCAATATCACTTATATCACCTTTACCGCTATCAATTTTTTTCAGGATCTTTTCCATCCAGCCTGTTCCTTCACGGCAGGGGCTGCATTGCCCGCAACTTTCGTGGCGGTAAAAACGCGCCAATGTATAGGTGTTTTTCACCACGCACTGATCCTCATCAAACACTATAAAACCACCGCTCCCCATCATGCTGCCTGTGGCAAAACCGCCGTCACTCAGGCTTTCATAATTCATATACCTGGTTTCACCTTTGGCTGTTTTCAACAAAAGATTGGCAGGTAATATAGGTACAGAAGAGCCGCCCGGTATGCAGGCTTTCAGCCTTTTGCCACCAGGTATACCTCCGCAATATTCATCACTGTAAATAAATTCTTCCACGCTGATAGTCATATCAATCTCGTACACGCCTGGTTTATTGATATTGCCGCAGGCTGAGATCAGTTTTGTACCGGTTGAGCGACCAACGCCAATTTTGGCGTATTCTTCACCGCCAAGATTAATGATAGGCACCACAGCAGCTAAGGTTTCTACGTTATTTACCACCGTTGGACGATCCCAAACACCTTTTACTGCAGGGAAAGGTGGCTTGATGCGGGGATTACCTCTCTTGCCTTCCAGTGATTCTATCAACGCGGTTTCTTCTCCGCAGATATAAGCACCGGCTCCGCGCTGCACATATATTTCACAAGCAAATCCCGAACCTAATATATTCTTACCGAGAAAGCCGTTTGCTTTTGCTTCAGCAATTGCCTGCTCCAGTATGTCAGGAATCCAGGCATATTCACCACGGATGTATATATAGGTAGCATTACTGCCCAATGCAAATGAACTAACAATTAAGCCTTCAATTAAAAGATGTGGAATAAATTCCATCAGGTAGCGATCTTTAAAAGTACCTGGCTCGCTTTCATCAGCATTACACACCAAATGACGGGGAACACCTTCGGGTTTAGCAATGAAACTCCATTTCATACCCGTAGGAAAACCAGCACCACCACGACCACGCAAGCCACTTTTCTTAACTTCTTCCACTATCGCTTCGGGCGTCATTTTCAAAGCCTTTTCCACTGCGGCATAGCCACCCTGTTTCCGGTATGTGTCGTAGTAACGGATACCTTCTACATGCGCATCTTTTAATAATAGTTTTACTCCCATATTTTACCCGGCGGTATTATTGCTACCGCTTAATTTTTATTTTGGCTGTTCCGGTAATTTGGTTGCCTGCCTTGCCGCCAGTTGCCACTTACCACTTTTATTTTTTACCCAAACCTGCAGTACATGCAATGCCACTTTAAATTCCTTACCATCATTTAATCCTTCTGCCACGCCACTATATCTTACTGTTGCCCAATCTTTGCCTGTTGCCGCAACATAAAAATTACTTCTTTCTATTTTTTGATATACAAGCTTTCCACTCCTGCAATCATTGATCACCTCATCTCTGCTTTGTACCCATCCGTTTGAATGCCCAAAACTTACATTATCGTACAGCAGCTTCTGTATATCCTGAACGTTTTTTGTAATCAATGCATTTTCCAATTCCGCAACACGCTCTTTTATGATCACACTATCGGTTTGTGCATGCACAAACACCGTTGTAAAGAACAATATTATGATAAAAGCAAAACGCATAAAATCAATTATTCGTTGCCGCATTTTTTCTACACTCTTCTATAATCGCATCTACCTTTTCTTTAGTAAGATGTTCTTTATAAAATTTTCCCAACTGCATCATTGGTGCATACCCACAGGCGCCAAGGCATTCAACCGTTTTGAGTGTAAACAATCCGTCGCTCGTGGTTTCACCGGGTTTTATGCCCAGCTTCTCTCCAATGTAAGCGATAATATCATCGCATCCACGTACCATGCATGGACCTGTCTGGCATACTTCAAACATGTATTTACCAACCGGCTTCAGGTTGTACATAGAATAGAAAGTAGCCACCTCATATACTTCTATCGGTTCAATTTTTAATAACGATGCCACATAATCCATCGTTTCTGAACTTAGCCAGCCAAACTGCTCCTGCGCCAGGTGCAGCACCGGCAACAAAGCGCTTTTCTGCTTTCCTTCCGGGTAGCGGGCGACGATTTCCTCTACTTTTTTAAGTTTTTCTGTCGAAAACTGAATACTCATTTATTTCGATTTATTCCTCTTTTTTAGCATACTAATATCTGCTATATCCTGAGGCCTTCCTGCCTTTGCCTTCACTTTCAACAGCTCAGTATAGCCAATAAAGTTTATTTCAATCCCTGAAATATTAACCACTTTTTTATTTTGCCACCCTTCTTCAAAAGATACCCCATCAAGGTCATTCAAAATATCTATTCTCAAAGGATCATAACCCAATTGAGTAATAAAATCCTTAGCTAAAAAGTCGGATGTTGACAGGTTTAAACCTGCGAAGCCAAAATCTTTAATAACCCGAATCATTTTTGCAGCATTCTCTTCACTCATTTCAATACACACATCCATATCTTTCGTACTCCTTGGATATCCATGTATACTTACTGCATACCCGCCTATCACCAAATACCTGACTTCATGTTTATTGCATAGAGCAATAAAATCCAGGAAATCTGCTTCCATGCTAATCTGCCTCTTCATACAAAGATCTTTTGCGAACTACCTTTTCCATTTTTTTCCCTCCTCCTCCAAAAACCATCATACGTAATTCAGCAAGTTCATTAAACCGTTCTTCGTATGTAGTGTTTGCCCAATACATATTGTCTGTTTCTTCTGCCTCAGCAAAACTAACTTTACGCACAACGGGTTGTATTTTTCTTGCTCTGTTCATTATTATGCATCCATTTCTCCTGCTATCAGATTCAGGCTGCTCATTACGATCACCGCATCTGCCAGCATAGCATTTTTAACCATTTCAGGATAAGCCTGGTAATATATAAAACAAGGTCTCCTGAAATGCAAACGATAAGGCGCACGGCCTCCGTCACTTATCAAATAAAATCCTAATTCACCATTGGCGCCCTCTACACTATGCCAGACCTCGCCGGCAGGTATTTCGGTTTCTCCCATTATTATTTTGAAGTGCCAGATCAGCGCTTCCATCTTTGTGTATACATCTTTCTTTTCCGGAAGATAATATTCCGGCACATTAGCATGATATACCTCTGATTCCGCTCCTTTAAACTCCTGTATTTTTTGATAAGCCTGGCGTATAATGCCCAGCGATTCCCACATTTCCTGGTTGCGCACTAACCAACGGTCATATACATCTCCGGTTGTGCCTACGGGAATATTAAAATCAAAATCCTGGTAACTGCAATAAGGCGTATGCACACGCACATCATAATCAACGCCGGTTGCACGAAGGTTAGGGCCTGTAAAACCGTAATTCAATGCTCTTTCAGCAGATATTGGCCCTGCACCCCTGGTACGGTCAACGAATATCCTGTTGCGCTGTAAAAGGTTTTCAAACTCTTTTAATGCTTTAGGAAACTCATTTAAAAATTTCTCCAGTTTTGTCCAGGCGGTAGCATTGAAATTTCTTTCAAACCCACCTATTCTTCCAATATTGGTAGTGAGGCGTGAGCCGCATATTTCTTCATATATCTCATAAACAAGCTCACGATACTGCATTACATACAGGAATACAGATAAGGCGCCTGTATCCACGCCAATTACGGAATTACAAATAATATGATCGGCGGTTCTTGCCAACTCCATAATAATCACTCTCAGATAATCTACACGTTTAGGTGTTTCTACTCCGAGCAGCTTTTCGCAGGTCATGTGCCAGCCCATATTATTGATGGGGCTTGAGCAATAATTCAACCTGTCAGTAAGCGGAGTGATCTGGTATAAAGGTCTTCTTTCGGCAATTTTTTCAAAAGCCCTGTGTATATAGCCTACTGTTGGCACAGCAGAAATAATCCTTTCTCCATCAACTTCAAGAATATTCTGAAAAACGCCGTGTGTGGCAGGGTGTGTTGGACCAAGGTTTATGGTAACCGTTTCTTTCTCTATCGACCCATCAGGAAGCTTTATATTCTGTTCTTTGGTATGTTGTAATAAATCTTCAGCCATTGATCTTAAATTTAAAATGTTCCTCCTCTTCCAAACATTTCATCGTCTTTGTCAATACGTGTCTGATCTTCCATCGGGTATTCCTTACGCATCGGGAAATAGTCCATTTCATCAACGTTCAGTATACGGATAAGATTAGGATGCCCAACAAAGTTCAACCCAAAAAAATCATAGGTTTCTCTTTCCATCCAATTGGCACATGCATATAACTGTGTAGCTGTATATACATCAGGTTTTTCAATATCTGTAAATATTTTAAACCTGATGCGCACATTATTTACCATATTGTGCAGGTGATAAACAACTGCCAGCTCACGGCCTTTCTGTTCAGGATAATGTACTGCCTGCAAATCGGTGAGAAACTGAAACTTCAACTCCGGATCATCATATAAAAACTGCAACAGCTTCAGGTTGTTCTCTTTTGGTGTTTCGAATGTAAGCATACCATACGGTTCCGTAAAGTTGCTTACGCTCTCACCAAACTTTTCCGTTAACCGCTCTTTTATGTATTCGTTCGTTAATGCCATCCGGATATATTAATTGAACTCTTATTATTGAATACCGTAGCTCAGCATTAGCTGCTGGTACCTGTCACTGTTCCTTCGTCTTATACTTTCATTTTGCACTAAATCCTGAATTGCCAGCACACCATCTAAAATCGCTTCCGGTCTTGGAGGACAACCCGGCACATACACATCAACAGGGATGATCTGGTCAATACCCTGCAGCACAGAGTAAGAATCGAATATACCACCGCTTGACGCGCAGGCACCCACCGCAATCACCCACCGTGGCTCAGACATTTGTATATAAACCTGCCTTAATACAGGTGCCATTTTTTTTGCAATAGTGCCCATTACCATCAGCATATCGCACTGGCGGGGAGTAAAGCCCATTCTTTCAGCACCAAACCTGCCCAGGTCGTAATGTGCACCCATGGTAGCCATAAACTCAATACCGCAGCAGGAAGTTGCAAACGGCAGCGGCCAAAGAGAGTTTTTGCGGGCCAGACCAACCACATCACTCAGCTTGGTAGTAAAAAATCCTTCGCCGGTATAACCGGGCGGAGCATCTACCATACTGATATGCCCTTCATTATCTCTTGGCTTGGGACTTATATTAAAACGTACGGGACGTGCCATAATTCATTTTTTTAAATTCAAATCACAATGCACTCATAAGCATTCAGCACAGTAAGGGAGTATAATTAATCCTCCCATTTAAGAGCTCCCTTTTTAATAATATAGTAGAACCCTGCAACAAAAAAGCCAACAAAAGCCAATACTGCCATAAAACCCTCCCAACCCAAATGTCTGAAGTTTACAGCATAAGGATAGAAGAATATAACTTCAACATCAAACAACACAAATAATATAGCAACAAGGAAATATTTTACAGCTAAGGGCTGGCGCGCATTACCATGACTTTCAATACCACTCTCAAAATTGTCTAATTTTTCTGCGGTAGCTCTTTTAGGCCCCAGCAGGTGGGTAACAACCATCATTACGGCTACAAAACCTAATGCAAATACTAACTGCAGGGCGATAGGGAAGTAATTAAACGAACTGTTAACGTCTACTGAAGAAACCGGATTGGACTGAAGAAAGAAATACGTTATCATCTCGTCTCAAGATTTACTTTTAAAACAGTAAAACGGAGAAACATAACCAATATTTGACTGCGATAACCTCTATTTTTCCGTTTTCTGTAGATGTAGAATTAATCCTGCGGCAAAAATAAGGCAGCCGCAATTAAAAACCATTTTTAAATAAAATAAAAGCCGGACTTGACTAGGTCCGGCTTTTAAATACATATACAAAGATTTACAATCTATTTAGCACCTGCGGTTTTTTTGGCAGCAGGGGCTGTGCTTTTTTGCTGAGGTTTATTGATGGCTTTCTGAAGAACCTCTTTATTAGCCTGGGCATCTGCATTGCCCGGATCTACCTCTAATATTTTGTCGAGGTAGGTAACGGCAGCAGGATAATCTTTCAGGTTATTGGCATAATATCCTGCCATAAAACCATATGCCACCAATAAAGATTGTTTATATTTCTGTTTATCTGTTTCTGCCAGCTCAATAAGCTTTTTAGCATCTTCAACCGGTTCTACAGAAGGAATTCCGGAAGATAAAGCAGCAGTATCTGCGGACCATTTTGAACGGAATGCCAGGTAATATCCCTGAACATCATCAGGGTATTTTGTTTTATATAAAGTTGCTATACTATCAGCAGTTACATACTTTTCACCGTAAAAGTTTTCAAAACCAGCGTAGAACAACTCTGTTTTACCATAATCTGGTTTATAGGTAAGGATTTTAGTAAGCCATTCAGCAGATTTTCCCCTGTCATTGAGTTTTTTATACATGTCGGATGCAGCCTTGGCGTAGTTTACTTTATTAGCTACTACGGTATCCATGCTTATTACCTTATTAAAATACTCGTCAGCCTGTGCTACCTTATCAGGGAATTTAGCAGAGATTTCTGCCATCTTTACGTAGTTATCAGGCAAAATAATATCAGGAGAAGCTTTAGCCAGAAAGGTTTCCATATTCTGCAAAGCATTTACTGAATCACCCAATTTATCGTAAGCATACGCTTTTGTACGATATAACTTCACATCAGCTTTATCGCCATCTTTCTGCAATTTTTCGTCTGCTTTAGCTATCGCGCCTTTAAAATCGCCCGATGCATATACCAGGCTTATTTCTTCAGCTTCTACAGAAGGGGTAAAGTCTGTGTTTGCTTTGTATTTTGCAAAATAATCGCGGGCCTTGTTCACATCACGGCTGTACCAGTAACTATACATATCATAGTACGCAGGCGCGTAAGCCGGGTCGATGGTTACAGCTTCTTCAAAATTTTTCAGGAAGATATTCGCCTGGTCAGGACCCTGCGTTACATATATTTTCCCGACTTTGTATTTTGCCTCTGCCAGTTTAGGATCAAGCCCAAAAGCATTTTGATATGCGGTTACTGCTGCGCCTCCATCCATTAATCTACGCTGCGCATCGCCAAGATTAATATATACATCGGCCTCTTTAAATCTTTTAACCTGGGTAGCCAAAGTGAGTTTTTCAATAGCATATTTTGCATCTCCCTCAGCGGTAGCAGCATTTGCATGACCCACGGCATTTAATATACCTATATCTTTACCTTTTGTGAGGCTTATAGCAGTTTCAAAACGCTGACGGGCTTCATTTGTTTTTTTCTCCATCAGCTCAACCTGGCCAATACCTACCAGCAATAAAGGATCGCTACCCTTTGCCTGAAGAGCTTTTTGAAATACTGCTTTTGCACCGGCAGTGTCTCTCATTTCAATAAGTGTTTGACCTAACCAGTAAACAGCTTCAACATCATCTGGTTTAGCGGCTACGGCTTTCTCAAGCGCATCTTTGGCGCTCACATACTTTTCATAATAGTAGAACTTTTTCCCATCGTCCACTGATTGCGCAAAGGCAACATTGCACAGTAAAGCAGAAGCTACTATTAATCTGACTGTGTGCTTGATCATCTTTGATTGCGATTTTGTGATTTAATTAAAAAATATGTTGGTTTAACTTATCTACTCTTCGCTTATTTCGGCATTTCTTATAGAAAAATCCATTTTTGATGGCACAAGATACGCTCTTTGGAAAATTAATTGCCCTTTTTCTCCTTCCAAAAAATTCGTAAATCCTCTCCCCAACCCGCTGTAGTTCTCCTTGAGTATATAATACAAACCCCGTACCATAGGGTATCTTTTGGTAGCTATATTTGCCTGGTAAGGCTTAATAAATTTGCCTGGCTCGTTCCTTGCTTCTATGGATGCAACCCGCACTTTGGTTAAAAATGCCAGTTGATCTTTATCTTCCGGGTTGCCTATCCAGCTTACACCAACAAAACCAATAGCGTGCTCATTTTTCGCCACATAATCAATTACACCCACGCTTGAATCTGCGCCTGCTATATCCTGGGATAATTTTTCATCTTTTAATACCGAGTCAACCATAAACCTGATCGTACTGGTTGCTGTTTTTCCATCTAAAACCGGGGTTAACCTATAACCGCTTATTCCTTTCATAAAAGATCGGATATCACCCATTGTAAATAAGGAATCTACCCCTTTATTATTTACAATAACCGATATAGCATCAGACGCAATTCTCCCGAAAGAAGGCTTAAAACCTATGGTATCTTTCAGAGAATTAACTTCTTCTTCACTCAATCCCCTGGTTACAATTACCATGCGTATGCTATCATTCAAAAGATCTCTAAGACATTCAGCCTCTGATTTATAATGCGGAACAATAACCGCTTTAGGGAACTGCGACATGAATACCTTTATCTGGGAATCAATGATAGGTTTAAAAGATTCATCAGCACTGATATGAATAGTGCCTGATGTAAGATCATCGTCTCCTTCAATAACTTTATACTTTCTATCGCCATTACAACTTATTGCAGCTGATAAAACTATGCCGGATAAGCAAATCATTAAAGCTTTATATATTTCCTGAAACCTTTTCATTTGCCAATATTTTGCTTCTTATAACCTCTGTAAAGCCGGAATATGCCGTAAGCAATGCCTACCAATCCGAAAATATTGTCTATCAACGGGTCACTTTTCATGAGTTCAATACCTAGTTTTTTGCTGAAAAGAAAAAACAATCCCACACAAAGCCACAAAAAGCCCATCGTATAATCATACAATACCTGGAAGCCTGAAAACCTCTTTTTTTCCCGTTGATTCCAATTTTCTTGTACAGACATAGTTTTAAGGGACGGGCAAGTTAGGAAATCCTTCCGTATTTGCCATAATGGTTATATTAAAAATAAAGAAATTTAGATATGTTTGAAGTTTGTGGTTTAAGCTTTATGGTTTAATACAACCACAAACCACAAACCTTGAACCCAGATTATTGCAGCTAATAACTTGTTATGAGATGCCATCTAAAACAGATTCCACAAATTGGTATTGAAGTGAAAGACTAATAATTAATTGTAGTAAATGTTCCTTTATTTACTTTAGGGATGTTCAGCTTCTTTTCTATAAAATCTTCAATGGACCGCTGAACACCTAACAGGTCTTTAGAACGTATATAGCTGCCAATCACATGGCTGCCAGCATTGGGAATGGCTTGTTTTATTTTATCATTACGCGGTGTGCCCAGTTCATTGAACATGGTAAGCATGGCAGGTATGCTCACCGTGCTATCCTGGTGTACATCATCTTTATAGTAATACAACATTAAAACCGGTTGCTTTACTTTGCTGAAGGTTTCTTTTGTCATTGTTGTTTCAAGATATTCTTCCAGTTCTGTGGCTGCCTTGAGCGGATAACTGGAATACCAGTATTGTTTATACAAGGGCCGCTCATCAGTTGAAACAATATTGTCGCTGCCATTGATCATTTTTGCGATCTGCAATCCCCATGCATCATTCAGCAACCACGACTGGCTGTGAAATAAAGCCACATTAGGACTGAGCAGAATTAATGAGGATACTTTATCAGGATAATTTGCCGCAAGCTGCAAAGCATTGGTTCCACCGGTTGATGTTCCCATAAGGATAACATTTTCCCCTATCTGTCCTCCTATTGCCAGTGCCTTTTTAGCGCTCTCCCAATATTCAGATGGTGTAAGATTTGCCAAAGGCGCGCTCGTGTCAATACCATGTTCTGCAAGTCGTGCCAAATACAGGTTACAACCAAATTCCCTGGCAATGTTTGTGTGTATTGGTCTGCCTTCTTCCTGCGAGGCAGAGAAACCATGCAGGTATACTATGGCGTATTTGGTTTTTTGTTTCAGGGAGTCGTCATACCAAACAATTCTTGCTTCATTATTAGGTTTAAGCTTGTGTTTTGCTTCATTGGTCTTGATAAAAGATTCAAGTGGTTTTGCTTCTGCAGGAACTAAAGGGAACTCCATGCTGTAAACCGGCGTGGAAGGTTTTGGACCGAATATTACAAGCAGTGTAATGATCAGCGCTATTGCTGCTATAACTTTTGCCGAAGTCTTCTTGAACATGGGAATAAATATATCAGCTAATCTACTAAGATTTATATTTTTCTCCATGAAAGTTTAACGCTAATCTAACAAAACCAACTACCTATTGTTAAAATCGTTCCATTAAGGCATGCATTCTTTCTATTCGTCCCTGATGTGGCATCATTGGCATCATTTTGCCAATACTATATTGACGCAAAGATTTTTTAATACAAACATCAGGAGAAATTTTATGAAAAAACTAATGTTAATCCGTAGAAGCTGGCTTGCTGTATGCACTGTTTTATTTTCCGCCGTGTTTTTTTCTTCTTGTATGAAGAGCAATGACAACAACCAGGAAACACCTGTAGCGGGTATCATTGCATTCAATCTTGCCCCGCAACAATCTGCAGTAGGTTTTCAGTTGTCCGGTAATAATCTTACCAATACTGCGCTATCCTATACAAATTATACAGGAGGTTATCTTGGCATTTACACCGGCGCAAGATCTGTAACCGCATTTGATGCAAACACAAATTCAATTATTGCTTCAACTGACTATACTTTTGAAAAAGACAAATATTATTCATTGTTTTTGGTTGGCGATACTACTTTTCAAAATGTTATAGTGAATGATAAAATAGACAGCCTGTCCGGCAACAATGGCAAAGCGTATATCAGGTATATTAATGCCATTGCTGATGCAAGCACTCCTGCGGTAAATATTTCAGAAGAAGGCAATAGCCTGATCAGTGATAATGCTGCATTTAAAAGTGTATCGGAATTTGTTGCAGCTACTCCGGGGGCTGTAACCATAAGTATTAATAATAATGATAACGTACAAGCGCAAAGAACCATTACGCTTGAAGCAAGAAAAGTATATACTGCTTTATTGTTAGGAGTGCCGGGCTCTACAGACAGCTTAAAGAGTGTTCAGATCAGGTATATCGAAAACGGAACATTATCTTCTGATACAACAGACCAGGGGTTTTCAAGCGTTAATCCATCTTCCGTAAAAATAAACTAAACAAGCTTCGTTTCTGATTCATATTCCAATACCCGGAAAAGTAATTTTCCGGGTATTTTTTTGCATATACTTTCTTTTATATCTTGTTGCCCTGATTATAAAATGAATATCATGAGATTTTCGATTATTGCAATTTGCCTTCTTATCAATATTTGCGCCTCAGCCCAAACATCCAGACCGGCTATTATACCAGAGCCGGTTTCCTTAACCGAAAAACAAGGTGTATACAACCTTAATGAAAACAGTGTTTTATATGCTGCTTCCGGCAATAGCGATGTAAGCAGAGTGGCAGATTATCTGCAAAAAACCATCAATACTTCAACAGGATTTAATATTAAAACCTCATCTGAAGCAAATACAAATGGCATCATCCTGGCCTTAAACAGTACAGCAGATAACGAATTGGGCAATGAAGGATACCTACTGAAAGTTGACACTGATAAAATCTCAATCAATGCCAATGCTCCGGCTGGTTTATTTTATGGTGTGCAAACATTGCTGCAACTGCTTCCAAAAGAAATAGAGCGTAAAACAGCTGTGAAAAATATTAGCTGGACTATCCCTGCTGTTGAAATAAAGGACTACCCAAGGTTTGGCTGGAGGGGATTAATGTTTGATGTTTCGCGTCACTTTTTTACAAAGGCTGAAGTGAAACAGTTTATAGATGATATGGCAAAATATAAATTCAACCTGCTGCACATGCATCTTACCGATGACCAGGGTTGGAGAATTGAAATTAAAAGCCTGCCCAAACTCACCTCCGTTGGCGCATGGAATGTGAAGAAAACAGGGACCTTCAATTATTTTTCTGACCCCTTGCCTAATGAACCTCGTGATTATGGCGGCTTTTACACACAGGAGGATCTGAAAGAAATTGTTCAATACGCAAAAGACCAGTTTATTAATATATTGCCTGAGGTGGACGTGCCGGGGCATAGTCTTGCGGCTATTGCATCTTATCCTGAACTTTCGTGTACGCCGGGCGCTGATAAATACAAAGTAAACTCGGGCGAAAAATTTATGGTATGGCCACCTAAGGGACATTTTTACGGATTAGTTGATAATACGCTTTGCCCGGCCAATGAAAAAGTATATGAATTTTTAGATAAGGTTTTTACTGAAGTTGCACAGATCTTTCCATTTGAGTATATACATATGGGCGGCGATGAAACCGCGAGAAATTTTTGGGAGAAAAGCCCGCAAATAAAAGCATTGATGCAAAGGGAAAAATTGAAAAATTTAGATGAGGTACAAAGCTATTTTGTAAAACGCGTTGAAAAAATCGTGAATGCAAAAGGCAAAAAACTCATTGGGTGGGATGAAATTTTACAGGGTGGGCTTGCACCTAATGCCGCAGTAATGAGCTGGCGTGGTATTGAAGGGGGCATTGCTGCAGCCAAACAAAAGCACGAAGTGGTGATGAGCCCTACTACTTTTGTATATCTTGATTATATGCAGGGCGATCCTTCTATTGAACCTCCTGTATATGCATCACTGAGATTAAGTAAAACATACCAGTTTGAGCCCGTGCCTGATGGCGTAGATGCACAATATATAAAGGGCGGGCAGGCCAATTTATGGACAGAGCAGGTATACAATATGCGTCACCTGCAGTATATGATTTGGCCGAGGGCATTTGCCGTTTCAGAAGCTGTCTGGTCCCCAAAAGAAAAAAGGAACTGGGATAATTTTGCAGACCGCGTGGAAAAACATTTTGAACGTTTTGATATAGTGGATAAGAAATATTCACCTGCTGTATACGACCCTGTTGTTACTGCAAAAAAAGATGCACAAAACCTGCCGATTATAACATTAGCCACTGAAATAAAAGGATTGGACATTTATTACAGTTTTGACAATTCTTTCCCTGATAAATTTTATCCGAAATATACAGATCCGGTTACAATGCCTAAAGACGCGGCTACCATGAAAATTATTACTTATCGCAATGGTAAACCTATTGGAAGAATGATGGCAATTTCCGCAGCTGATTTAAAGAAAAGGGCAGGTATTAAATAGCAGAGACAATGCATGCATTGTCTCTGCTATTTTAATCACGCTTCTCCTCTACAATTGTTTTTTCAGGTATTTTCTGCAATGATTTTTCGGATTCTATTTCCACCTCCTTTACCCAAACGGCATATTTATTCGGGTAAATATGCGATCCTGTTTCCATGGCATATACCCTGGTAAAAATGGCGCCAAAATATAATATAAGTGCGGAATAATATACCCACAATAAAATTACAATTATTGAACCTGCCGCGCCATAAGCTGAAGTCATAGAGCTATGCCCCAGGTAATAGCTGATCAAAAACTTACCACCCATAAAAAGCAATGCGGTCGTAAAAGCGCCTACTCTTACATTGCGCCACTCTAATTTGGCATCGGGCAATACTTTAAAAATAATACCGAATAAAAAAGAGGTGATGATGAACGTAAGCACAACATTGGTAATATAAACCGCAACCACTTCTGTTTCCGGAAAAAGAATGGTGAGCCGGTGAATAAAAGCATCCATCAACCCGTTTGCAATAAGAGATACCAGCAGCAGGAAACCAAGTGATATTATTATTGAAAAAGACAGCAACCTGTTTACCAGGAGCTTTACCCAACCCTTACGGGGCTTGGCTTTGAGGCGCCATATCAAATTGATTGAATCCTGTATTTCTCCAAAAACGCTTGTTGCACCAATAATAAGTGTTATTACACCGATAATAGTGGTGAATTTATTTCCGGATGATAATGTTGCATTCTTAATAGTGTCCTGTATCTGGATGGCCGCCTGTCTGCCAACAAGATCAGCAATTTCTCCATACACAGAACCTTCAATGGCAGCACGTCCGTAAAATATATTTCCCAGCCATATCACTATGATTACAAGACCTGGTAAAGAAAACAATGTATAGTAAGACAGTGCAGCGCTTAATTTAAATACACGCTCTTCAAAAAAAGCCGAAAAAGATTTTTTAATAATATGCCATGCTGTTTGTAATCTATTCATAAATACTGCATATAAAAAAACTATGCCGGAAAATACTTGAATAAATGTGAGAATGGGGAAGGAGGATCGGTCGCATTCCAAATTTTCGCATATAGGTTCCGCTGATATGGTAGATGCCTCGTGCCTCGGCATGACAGGCAGTTGAATATATGTTGAGCAGTGGTACAAATGTTCAACAATAGCACTAACGCTGAACACCGCACTGCCGTTTGTCATGCCGAGGCACGAGGCATCTGTACAAGATTACTATACACACGAAAATTCGGAATGCCCCCGGATTAGCTTTAAATTATTAGTATCTTGAATCTTTATGGAAACTCCTTTTCTGCAAATCATTATTTTTCTTGTAATAAGCATTGTATTAATTGTATTACTGACTGTTAAATATAAGATTCATGCTTTTTTTGCATTGTTTGCAGCCTGCATTGTAATGGGTGCAGGCGTTGGGTTGCCTGCGGAAAGCATGCTTAATACAATGAAGCAGGGCTTTGGACATATTATGCAGTCGCTTGGATTCATTATTGTGTTGGGAACTGTTTTAGGAGTAATACTTGAACATACAGGCTGCACTAATGCTATGGCTGCATTTATTCTTAAACGTACCGGGGAAAAGCGGTCAGCATTGGCAATGAATATCACCGGCTTTATAGTAGGGCTACCCATTTTTTGCGATTCCGGGTATATTGTTTTAAGTGGATTAAATAACCAGTTGGCAGAGCGGTCAAAAACGGCTATGCCCTTTATGGCGGGTTCGCTGGCGGTAGGTTTATATGCGGTGCATTGTCTTATTCCGCCACACCCTGGCGCTGCGGCAGCGGCGGGTACATTGAATGTAGATTTCGGGAAGTTGATTTTACTGGGCGTTATAGTAGCTATACCGGCAAGCGCGGCGGGTTATCTGTGGTCAAGATATGCCGCTGCCGCTATAACTGCCCCTGTTATTCAGTCATCATCTTCTGCTGATGAAGAGGGTAGGACACCTTCCCCGTTGCAGGCATTTCTGCCGGTAATTATTCCTATTCTGTTAATAGCATCGGCGGCATTTATTGCTATCGAAAAAAATGAAGGGTTATTCTGGAAAATAGTAGCTGTAGCTGGTAATCCTGTAGTAGCACTTTGCATAGGCATATTACTAACTATTCCATTGCTTTACCGGCTTCCTGGTAAAAAAGTAAGCAGTTTGTTACAGGAAGGCGCAGAAAAAGCAGGCGGTATTCTTGTGATCATCGGTGCAGGCGGTTCATTCGGCGCTATATTGGCAGCCACTCATATAGGTACGCACCTGGGCGACCGTCTGCCGCTTGCCCAGCTTGGCATTCTTTTCCCATTCCTGCTTACATCATTATTAAAAACAGCCCAGGGTTCTTCAACGGTAGCCATCATTACTGCAGCTTCTATAGTGCAACCGTTACTTCCGGCTTTAGGATTAGATACTGAACCCGGAAGACTGCTTGCTATATTATCAATGGGTGCAGGCTCAATGATGATATCCCATGCCAATGATGCTTATTTTTGGGTGATCAGCAAGTTTTCCGGTGTTGAAATGAAAACAATGCTGCGGGTTTATTCTGCTGCCACCATATGGATGGGTATAATTGCCCTGTTAACAGTTTACCTGCTGTCGATTATAATGTACTGAGACACAACCGGCATATATAAAAACACTTAAAAACACTACAGAAGTTGATTAAAAACTATTATTGTGTTTATTGAGTTGCAATAACATGGCATTAACACACGTTAAGAGCGTCAAACTTTTAACTCTAAAAATTCTAATGCCATGAAAAAAACTTTTATCGCTTTATTTGCTATCGCTATGATAGGTGGAACAATTGCAAGTTGTAAGAAGGATAAAAAAACTGATTGTGCCAGCCTTACTACGAATCTGGCAAATGCAACAAAGGCCTATGCTGCAGAACAATCAAGTGCTAACTGTAAAAATTACAAGGCTGCTATTCAAGATTTAATAAATGGAGGTTGTGTTACTTCCTCTGACGAAAAAGCAGCATACCAATTAATATTAGACAATCTTAATTGTGATGTACAGTAAAATTTAGGATACTTTATATAGAGCGCCTTTAAATAACAAAGGCGCTTCTTATTTTTTAAGATCAACAGGTCAGTATAAATTACCGGTTAGTATCTCTTACATGTCGTAATTTCATTCCCATGCATGTAAGGTTAATTTATCCCGCAATATTTTTGTTCTTCTTTGCATCCTGCAACCAAAATACTCAACAAGCAGCCTCTCCTGGTGCAACCGCTTCTATAGCTGTTAAATGGGAGCTTTTATCGAATTTCCAGGATACAGGATACAAAGCCCGGTTTTATTTGCTGAACAAAGGAGAGAGAACACTGACAGATAAAAACTGGAAGATGTTTTTTTCTATTGCGCCCAGCCCCATTTTGTCCAATACTACACCTCAGCCTGCTGATGTGGAGCATATAAACGGAGATTGGTTTAAACTTTATCCTAACCCGGGCTTTAGCTTAAAGCAGGGAGATTCTGTTGTTATAGATTACAGAGCCACAGGTTATGTAATTAAAAATACAGATCAGCCGCTGGGTATATACATTGTTTTTTATGATAATAATGGCAATGAAGAAAGCATTGCTAACATTGATGACTATACGCTGATTCCTTACACCGCCAAAGAACAATTATTGAGAGGAAGAGATGACAGGGAACTACCGGCTTCTGCCGAAAAAACATTTATTGATAATACAGGACTTGTTGTCTTGCCGGAAGACCAGTTATTGCCCATCATCCCGACACCATTATCATTTTCAAAGTTTGATGGAGTATACGAGCTGAATATCGGCACCATCACTTTTTCAGATTCTTTAAGCGAAGAAGCGCGGCTGCTTGCAGCGAGGTTAAAAGAAATTACCGGTAAGGATTTTTCTACAAAAGCCGGGGCGGCCGGACAAAAGGGCATATACCTTTCAATTGATTCAGATGCGCTCACACAAAAAAAACAGGAAGCATATCGTTTAACCATTAACGACCAGGGTATAAATATAACCGGTTATGATGCTGCCGGTGTATTTTATGGCATACAGAGCCTGCTTTCTTTAATACCAACCAATGTATACCTCGGAAAAGAGCAGCGCATAAAGCTACCTTATGTAACTATAGATGATGCGCCGCGTTTTGCATTCCGCAGCCTGCATGTAGATGTCAGCCGCAACTTCCAAAGCAAAGAAAATATTTTCCGGATACTTGATGTCCTTGCCCAATATAAGATCAACCGTATGTTATTGTATACTTCAGAAGATGAAGGGTGGCGTGTTGAAATTCCCGGTCTGCCTGAACTTACTGAAGTAGGCGCAAAACGTTTGCATGTTAGCGGAAAAGATGCGCCTGCATTACATCCTGCTTATGGCTCCGGGCCTTTTGCTGATTCAAAAGATAATTACGGAACCGGTTATTATACCCGTAAAGATTTTATAGAAATTTTAAAATATGCACAGCAAAGGCATATCAGCATCATACCTGAGCTTAATTTTCCAGGTCATGCAAGGGCTGCTATAAAATCAATGGAAGCCCGTTATGAACGGCTGATGAAAGAAGGCAAGAAAGAAGAAGCAGAAGAATATCGCCTGGCTGATCCGGATGACCAGTCAGTATATATATCGGCGCAGATGTATAAAGACAATGTGGTTGATGTAACCCGCGAATCTGCATACAGGTTTTACGAAAAAGTAGTTGAAGAGTTTGGTAAGATGTATAAGGAAGCAGGGCTGACGATGCGTGAATTTCATGCAGGCGGGGATGAGGTTGCGGATGGGGCATGGACAAAATCGCCGCATGCGCTTGAACTTATGCGTCAACATCCTGAAATAAAAAATGCCAAAAATATACAGGCCTATTTCTTTAGGGAATTGCTGAAAAGGTTAGAGAAAAAAGGACTGGAGATACACGGTTGGGAAGAAGCGTTTCTTATAAAAGACTCAACCGGCAAACTTGCTCCTAATGCGGAATTTGCCGGCAAACCCGTCGTTCCTTATATCTGGAATAATATGTTTGACTATCCCGACCTGGGTTATCGTTTAGCTAACCAGGGCTATAATGTGGTATTGTGCAATGTTTCTAACTTTTATTTTGATCTTGCCTACAACAACGATCCTGCAGAGCCGGGTTTGTACTGGGCGGGATTTATTGATACTAAAAACGCATGGGCTTTTGCTCCCTTCAATATGTTTAATACAACCTTTAAAAGCTCCATGGGTGATGTGCTGGAATGGGACAAACCTAATACTCCCTGGCAGAAGCTAAAACCTGAGGCACAGAAGAACATTAAAGGGCTGGAAGCGCAGTTGTGGAGTGAAACCATTAAAGGCAGAGATATGATTGAATATTATATGCTGCCAAAACTGATTGGTTTTTCAGAGAGCGCATGGTCGCCGGAAAGAAAATGGGAGAAAGAACCTAACCGCAAAAAGAGAATGGAACAGATAGATGAAGGATGGAACCAGTTCGCAAATACTATTGCTCAAAAGGAATTCCCGAAATTGGCACATATCAATGGTGGTTATAATTACCGGGTGCCGCCTGCAGGAGTTGTTATTGAAAATGGAGAGATAAAAGCAAACGTAGCATTACCGGGCATAAGCATACATTACACTACCGATAGCACGGAACCAACCATGCAATCTCCTGTGTACACAGCCCCTGTGTCTGCAACAGCCACTTTTAATTTCAAAACTTTTGATGCCTCCGGAAAACCAGGAAGAACGATTACCGTAAAAAAAGCAGGAACACAGCGGCTGAATTAGGCAATAGTGAACAGCCAATAGTGAATGTTACAACCTGAAACCTGTAACCTTCAACCCGCAACTTCGCGTTCAACCGCTGTAACGCTGTAATCTGTTATTACATTATACAACGTATCACGCTCAACCGGCTTGCGCCTTGCCTGTTTGATAAGAGATACCAGCTCGGCTGTATTCATGGAAGGATTGGTTTCCTCGCTGCCGGCCATGGAGTATATTTTAGTAGTATCATCAATAGTGCCATCAATATCATTTACACCAAATGATAAAGTGAGTTGCGCATTTTGCCTGCCAAGCATTGGCCAGTATGCTTTAAGATGAGGAAAGTTATCCATGAACAAACGGCCAATAGCATACATACGCATATCTTCTACCACGGATGATTCCGGCGTATCACTCATTTCGTTATCCTTATTGCGAAACTTTAAAGGAATGAATGTATTGAAGCCCCCGGTCTTATCCTGCAGGTCACGTAAGCGTTTCATATGATCAACCCGGTGCCAGTATTTTTCTATATGTCCATACAACATGGTAGCATTGGTATGCATCCCTAAATTATGCGCTGCTTCGTGTATGCGCAACCATCCTTCGGCATCTACCTTGTCATCACAGATCTGCTGCCTTATTTCCGGATGAAAAATTTCAGCGCCTCCACCCGGCAAAGAATCAAGCCCCGCTTCTTTCATCTGCTTCATTCCTTCTTCTGCAGAAACTTTTGCTTTACGAAACATATAATCCAGCTCAACAGGTGTATACCCTTTAATATGCAACTCAGGACGATGCGCTTTTATCTGTCGCATAAGATCCATAAAAAACTGCATATTCATTTTGGGATGAACACCGCCCACAATATGAACTTCTGTAACTGGTTTGCCATCATAGCTTTTTACTATATGCATCATTTGCTCCGTACTAAGTTCCCACCCGTCTTCCCGCTTTGCATACAGCCTGGAGTATGAGCAGAACTTACAACTGAACACACAAACATTGGTTGGTTCTATATGGAAGTTCCTGTTAAAATAAGTTGTATCTCCATGCAGTCTTTCTCTCACATGATTTGCCAATGCCCCAACAAAGGCAAGGCTTCCTTTTTCAAAAAGAAGGAGGGCATCTGCTTCAGAAAGTCTTTCCTTCTTTAAAATTTTTTCACCAATTATTTTTAACCCGGGGAGCAGCGCAGGATTTTGCAGAAGTTTTTCTGCCTGTAAAACACTGTTCATAAAATCATCTTTTCTTGCCTTAGGATTTGTAAAGATACGAAAGTTAATGTGGGGGAAAATAGGAGAATATGAAAATGTGAAAATGTGAAAGCCAGGGATATTTAAAGGTGGTGGATGGGGTGTCTGCGTTTACTCAAACACTACTGTTTTATTACCATATATAAATACTCTGTCTTCCAGCGCCAGTTTAAGCGCGGTTGCCAATACAAGTGTTTCAATTTCTTTGCCGGCTTTTACCATATCTGCAGTAGTATGTGTATGATTTACGTTGATGGTTTGCTGCACAATAATAGGACCTTCATCAAGATCGTTGGTAACAAAATGAGCGGTAGCTCCTATTACTTTAACGCCACGTTCAAAAGCCTGGCGGTATGGATTTGCTCCTATAAATGCAGGAAGAAATGAGTGATGTATATTAATAATGGACCCCTGGAAATTCGCTACAAAAGCAGGAGATAATATGCGCATGAATTTTGCCAGCACTATATAGTCAAAAGCGTATTTCCTGATTTGATCTGACAATAAGCGCTCAAAATCTTCTTTAGACTTATCTTCATGCGAAATGTAATGAAAGGGAACCTCAAACCTGTTACATATGTCTTTAAGCACATTGTGATTGCCAATTACGCATTGAACACTGGCGTTAAGTGTTTTAAAATAATTGCGTATAAGAATATCACTCAGGCAATGGTATTCTTTGGTAACAAGAACAATAATTTTTTTGTCAGGATTTATATGAATGGTGATTTCTGCATTATCCGGTAACACCTTTTTCAAAGCTGTTTCCAGTCTCTTTTCATTGGTGGAGGTAGCTGTGGCAACCCGCATGTAAAACCGATCATCCGATACGGCTACATACTCCCTCATAGATGTAATATTTAACTGCAGTTCTGCCAGTACGCCGGAGATTCCTGCCACAAGTCCAACCCTGTCTCTGCACTGTATAAGTATGATCATACATTATTAATCTGCTTTTCCAAAATTTTTGTGTGATGAGAAGTGTCAGACGTGAGCAATAAAATGAGAAGCACAGGATGATCTGCACAGAAAATCCATTCTATTTCCTCACTTTTCACGGTAACGCACAGATGTACGCTGATTGACCTGCCCCATCTTATACCTTCCGTCTCATTTTCCCGTATTCCAGTATATTTTCAGGTTTTTTGTTGCCCTGCCTGAAGCAACAATATCTGGTTTCCCATCTCCATTCATATCTGCTACCTGGATGTCTTCGCACGCCATTCCATTTTCATCAATCCATTCAGCATCCCATTGTTCGCCTGAATCATCAAGCATGGTATAAATTTTTATACCCACTTTTCCATCTTTATTAGGGCTTCTCCATCCGGCAACAACCTGGTCTTTACCGGATCCGGAAAAATCTGCAATGCCTAAAGCGTGCCCTTCTTTAACATTATCATCCAGCACGATTCTTTTTGCGTTATCGTTTGTAAGATACGCTACGATTGCTGTGCCATGCATTGGTTCAACTGTTGCAATAAAATTTTTATCTCCTGCCATCTTCCCGATCTTTATTTCACCAGCTGCTTTATCAACGCCCAAAACAGGTAGAGCCTTTATGTTTTTTGTTTGCGAAAATTCATCCGGGATAAATTTCACTCCTTCTTTTGATGCTATATAGAGTCCTTTATCTTTTCCACCTGTAACAATGTCAAAATTATGGGTAAGGTGTAGTGTAGTATCGAGCTGTACTATATCCCATGGGTTGTTAACATCTTTGGGAAACTCGTATGCCAATACCTTTACACCGGCGCCCGCCCCGTTTTTATTATCTTTTCCGTGCAATGGTGCAACAACAAGATAGTACCTGCCTGCTGCGGATCTTACCCATTTCATCCTGTGGGTGGTAACTTCATGGTGTAACTCCTTTGCTGTCCATAACCGGGTAGGGTCTTTGGGGCGGATAAGATAATGCACCGCTCCTGATTGCTGCTCATTGGATGTTTCTGCAGGATTCCATTGTGAGCCTACGGCCACTTCAACCAGCCCGTCACCATCAATATCTTTTGCAGCAATACAAACATTATCATGCTCTGTAAGATTCTCAATCATTACAAACCTTTTCCAATCTCCATTACGATACCATACAAATTGTTTTTTATCTGCCAGTAAAATATCCGGTTTCCCATCTCCATCAACATCGCCAAGCGCCATGCCGTAGCCTATTTCAATATTATTGTCAATTGTCTGCTCTTTAAATACTGTTTGCTGATTACTGAACAGTTGTATCAAAACATTAAAAAAAATAGCGAAGAGCATATATAAACGTTTAATGTTTCATTATAATAGCTATCTCTTCTGTGGGTGATTTAGAACTGAAACATTTCCAATATACAATATTTGCCACACATATTAAAAGGGTCTGAAAGCCGGACGGGCGGCAAAAGGTGAAAACGACCAGGGTATAGAGATAAGAATAATAATCAGCCCGATAGTGAACCAAATCGCTAATGTCCTGAACTTTTCGGTATCAGTTTTTTTACGTTTTGCTTTTGAAGAACCAATGGTAATGAGGATAACGGCTATCAACATCATCACACTATGCTCCATTCCAAAAAAACGAACATCTTTTTGATGTACCGCTTCTTTAAAGTTATTCCTGAAAAATTCTATAACAGGGCTGATAAAATACAGCCATAAGCCTAAAATAAATTCTATATGAACCAAAATAATAGACCAAATCCTGGCCTTATTATCAGCTTTAGAAAATGTTTTTCGGGAAAACCATCCGCTGTACGCTTTATATATGACCAATAATAAAGCAATTAAAACCAGCCAGCGAACAAGTGAGTGGAGGGCTAAAATAACAGGATACATGACATAGTATTTTTGCAAGATTAAGTCATTTTGAAAAATTAAAAAAGGAAGAAATCACCAATGCTATAATCTATGAGACTCAATACCGGGACTTTTAATAACAGTTTAGTAATCTTGTGGCATGAAATAAAACTTAGCAATAACTACGTTAAATTTACCTTTTACAGATTTGTTACCTGCAGTTATATCTTACAATTTTTATGAAATATTTGAATGACAGAACATTCATACTACGCTTTATTATTGCTATAATATTGTTTGCGCATAGTATTCCGGGTATAATAGACGGCAGCATAAGGGCATTTGGTACAGCATACCTGGATCAAGCCGGCTTTGCTCCGTTAGGTCTGATAATAGCATGGAGCATTAAATTATCGCATATTTTATGTGCTGTTCTTTTATTGGCGAACAGATATGTGAAATTTGCTTCTGTCGTTACTGTTTTTATTTTAATCGCCGGTATATTCATGGTTCATTTAAAAGACGGCTGGTATGTAGTTGGAGGCGGGAGGAACGGTATTGAGTTTAATTTGTTAATGATAGTGGTATTGTGTTATATAATGATGGAAGATGTGAGAGGAAAAAATATAGTCCATAAGAAGATTATATAAATTGACCTGCCTGACAATTTAGCGACGCCGGAAATAAAAAACAGAACATTATTTTTTGACTTACGTTGCAGATATGTGTATATTAGCCATAACCTATGCATGTACACTACTACGTAACCGGCTTGTATTTTATTGCGGTAATCCGCAATAATCCCTGTTGTATAAAGTTGATCATTACTACGATCAGACCTCCAACACCTTCCCAAATTAACTTCCCGCTTATAATAAAAAGAAAATATTTTTGGATCATCAGTAATATACAACTGAGATGAATAATATACTCCCGGATATTGAGCATAACGAAAACTTTGACCTGGCCTACCAGTTTGTTACGGAAACCAGTGAAAATATTTTTTTAACCGGTAAAGCAGGTACCGGCAAAACCACTTTTTTAAAATATCTTAAAGAGCATTGCGCCAAAAATATTATAGTTGCAGCGCCTACAGGTGTTGCTGCCATTAATGCAGGAGGCGTTACGCTGCATAGTTTGTTTCAACTGCCATTTCACCCCTTTTTGCCAATCAGTGCCAGTAAAGATGAATTGCTGGCAAGGTTAAGGTTTAATAAACAACGCCTGCAGTTGCTCCGCAAAATAGAGTTGCTGGTAATTGATGAAATAAGTATGGTGCGTGCAGATACTATGGACGCCATCGATGCAATTTTGAGAGCGGTCAGGCGAAATTATAACACCCCTTTTGGCGGCGTGCAGTTGCTGTGTATCGGCGATTTATTTCAGTTACCGCCTGTGGCTAAAAATGACGAATGGATATTGTTGAATGAATATTATGTTTCACCATTCTTTTTTGATAGCCTGGCAATTAAGGAACAAATGCCCCTGATGATTGAGCTTACTAAAATTTACAGGCAGAAAGAAGATTCATTTGTACGGCTGCTGAATAAAGTGCGCAACAATGCTATGCAGACTGAAGATTTTGAAGATCTTCATCAACGATATAATCCTGCATTTCGACCAGGGCCGGATGAAAAATACATTACGCTCACTTCGCATAATAACCAGGCAGATCAAATTAATTTTCGTGAACTGAATAAATTGCTTACACCATCATTTACCTATAAGGCAAAAATTGAGGGAGAATTTCCTGAGCACATGTATCCTGCAGAAGAAGAATTGAAGCTTAAAGAAGGAGCGCAGGTAATGTTTTTGAAAAATGATGTGATAAACAAAAAATATTTTAACGGAAAGATTGGAATAGTAAAACGCCTTGAAAAAGAGCTGATTATTGTAGAAAGTGACGGAGAAGAAATTACTGTAGGTAAAGAAACCTGGGATAATACACGCTATACTTTAAACCGGGGCGATGGAAAGCTGGAACAGGAAGTGCTTGGCACTTTCGAACAGTTTGCATTGCGCCTCGCCTGGGCTATTACTATTCATAAAAGCCAGGGGTTAACCTTTCAAAAGGCTATGATTGATGCAGGAGCAGCATTCAGCAGCGGGCAGGTGTATGTAGCGTTGAGCCGCTGTACAAGTCTTGAGGGTATTGTATTGCTATCAAAAATTCATGCACAGGCTATTATGAGCAATGATAGCGTAGTGAAGGGACAGCAAACGCTTATGCACAAAGGTTCTTTGGCAGAAAGATTTGCAGGAGCAAGAATGATTTTTACCCAACAGCAGCTATCACAAATATTTTTATTTGAAGAGATTGATACAGCGTTTAATGTATTGATATATGCTGTAAAACAGCATGTTGATAAATTTAATAATGAAGGGGTAGATCTTGTATTGAAAATTCATCAGCAGTTTTTAGGTGATAAACAGGTGGGTGAAAAATTTATGCACCAGGTCTATACTATGGCTAAAGAAGAACCTGTTATTGAAAAAAATCAGCTTTTGCAGAAACGTATAAGCGATGCTGCAAAACATTTTGATGCAAGATTAAGCGGTTTGCTGGAGGCTGTTAAAAAGCATCCCCTGGTTACTGAACATAAAGAAGCTTCTGCCCCGGTTGATGAAGCTTTGAAAGAGCTTGCGCTTGTTGTATATACTGCACAGTACTACCTGCAGTATTGTAAACAGCCTTTTACGCTTAATGCATATTTACAACATAAGCTTGCTTTTGCCCAGCCAAGATTTAGTATTACAAGCTATGCAAGCGGAAAGAGACAAAACTTTTCAGGTATTGCCAATGCCGAGCTGTTTGATACGCTGAAACGGTGGCGTGATATGGTTTTTGAAGAAACTGCCCTGCCCCTGTATATGATTGCAAATGCAGAAACGCTGAAAGCATTAAGCGCTTTTCTTCCGCTTAATAAAAAAGACCTTGCTAAAATAAAGGGGTTTGGCAAAGCCAAGGTGGATAAATATGGTGATGATATTATTGAGATTATCAGTGATTACTGTGAGAAATATAATCTGGAAACCAATATGCAGGCAAATATTGCTGAAGCCAAAAAGGAACGGATAACCGCTAAAGATACTTCTGCAAAAGTGGATACAAAGTCCGTAAGTTTAGATTTGTATAAACAGGGAAAATCAATTACCGCTATCGCTGAAGAAAGAAAACTGACGCCCCAAACTATAGAAGGGCATTTGTCTCATTTTATTGAATCAGGAGTATTGTCTGTAAACGAATTTTTGTCTGAAGAAAAGCAACAAAAAATTCTCAACATATATAACCAAAATAAAGAAGCAGGTCTTACACAAATGAAAGAACAATTGCCTGATATAAGCTTTGGAGAGCTGAGGATGATGATGGCTGCGGTAAAGGATAAGCAAATGTGAGGAAGAGGGAATGAGGGAAATGTGAGAATGTGGAAACTTGTAACCAGCAACCAGTAACTTGCAACCTGAAACGGGAGTGAATGAGCATTTACTTTTTTTCACAGGAGAGACCATGACAGTTGTTTTTTCCATTTAAGTATATTGCGCCTGTGACGATTGGCTGATCTTCTAAACTTCTTCTGCCTTATGCGAAAAATTGTATTATTGTTCTCCGTTATAATTATTGGCTATTTTTCTCACGCAAAAGATTATAATATTTCAGACTTTGGAGCTAAAGGTGATGGTGTTGTTTTGAATACCGACATCATACAGGGCGCTATTGATTTCATTACCACCCACGGTGGCGGCAGGCTGGTATTTAATGAAGGAATCTATCTTACCGGAAGTATCTATCTTAAATCAAATGTGGTATTGCATCTCGAAGAAAACGCTGTATTACTTGGATCAGTTAATCCGCTTGACTATATTAAAGACCCTTATATCGGGTGGATGTCTCTGGTTTTTGCCCTGAAGCAGGAAAACATCGGGATTACCGGGAAGGGGATGATTAATGGCAGGGGCTTTTATACTGCCAACAACCAGGTAGCCAATATTCATAAAAAAATATTTACTGATCCGCTTAAGCTCGACAGGCCTAATGAAACCAACCGCCCGCAAAATGTTTATTTCCGCGAGTGCCGGAATATTGTTATAAAAGGCATTACTTTAAAAGACCCTGCAAGCTGGAATCAGACTTATGATCAATGTAAAAATTTATATGTTGATAGTATAAAGGTAGACAGCAAAAACTACTGGAATAATGATGGCATTGATGTGGTGGACTGTGATGGCGTTGTGATTAAAAATTCTTTTTTTGACGCTGCGGATGATGTACTTTGTTTTAAATCGCATGACCCTTCTAAAATTTGTGAAAATGTTGTAGTAGATAACTGCACCGGAAGATCAAGTGCCAATGGGTTGAAATTCGGAACCGTTTCCCGCGGCGGCTTCAGGAATTTTAAGGTAACCAACATTACTATTTACGATACTTACCGTTCTGCTATAACTTTTGCCGCGGTAGATGGCGGTATTGTTGAAAATATTTTGGTAGATGGAGTTAAGTCGACCAACACAGGTAATGTTATTTACTTAAGAATAGGCGACAGGTGGAGTGGAGGAAAGAAGCCGGCCATGAATAATGTTGTGATAAGAAATGTGTATGCGGAGGTTCCGAATGGAAAACCTGATTCAGGATATTTGTATGAAGGCCCTGTTGAAGATCTGCCAAGAAATATTTCTCCCTGCGGTATTGTAGGGTTACCTCAGCACAAAATAAAAAATGTAACGCTTGAAAATATTACAATTGTTTACCCGGGCGGATCAAATCCCAATTATGCATATAGAGGATTAAAGAAAGCAGAACTGGATAGCATTCCTGAAATGCCCGCCGCTTACCCGGAGTTTTCACAGTTTAAAGAATTGCCTGCCTGGGGATTTTATCTCCGTCATGCGGAAGACATCAACTTCAAAAACATTACGCTCATAGCCGGGAAAAAAGAATACCGCCCGGCAATTGTGGCGGATGATGTTAAAAACATTTCATTCGAAAAAGTAGAATTCCAGGAGCCGGATAGCAGGAAGAAGAAACAGGTATTCCTGCAAAATTCCACACAGGTAAAAAAGAAATAGCATACTCAAATCATAAAAGATGAATCACATAAAAATATTGATTATCGTTTTTATTCTCCCGTTCTCGTTATCGGCTAAAGATTACAATGCATCTTTATTCGGTGTAAAATCAGATGGGCTTACTTTGAATACCCGCTCTATTCAGAAAGGAATTGATTTCATAAGTGAGAATGGCGGAGGTCGATTGGTATTTTATGTTGGAAGATATCTTACGGGAAGCATAAAGCTTAAATCAAATGTTACCATCAAGCTGGAGGAAGGCGCAGTATTAGTCGGCTCTTCGTCTATATATGATTACAATTCTTCAGGAAGCATCAAAGCCATTATTTGTGCCGATGGACAGGAAAATATCGGTATATCCGGCAAAGGCGTGATAGAGGGTAGGGGAGCATTATTATTGAAAAATATGAATGACCTCAACACAAAAGGATTTCTACTCGACTCACTTACCAAACAACCGGTATTATTAGGTTTTAGTAATTGTACAGGTGTACAGATTGACTCTGTTAACATGACCGATGCCGCTGGCGCTGTGCAGGTTTTTGATAAATGCAATAACCTGTCTATTGCTACAGTGGTGGTGAAGAGCAGGAATAATGCTGAATTTCCCGGTGTAATTTTTATAGAAAATAAAAAAGTACAATTGCTCAATACATATATAGAAGTTACAGGAAAACCTGTTCAATGGATAGGTGATGCAAAAGAAATTGTTATCGAAAAAACAATTGACTCCACAGGAACCAAAATAGATATTACTTTGTAAGGATAGCTGGATACCTGCTCCGCTGCTGTTCCATGCTCTTGCTTGTTCTGACTATTATAAAATTTTTTAGTCAAAGGGCTCCCACAACTGAATCTTATTTCCTTCAATATCCAGTATATGGACAAATTTTCCATAATCAAATGTCTCTATATTGTCAAGGATGGTCACACTTTCTTTCCGTAATGCATCAACCAATGCTTCCAGATTTTCCACCCTGTAGTTTATCATAAAATCTTTAGTTGAAGGTTCGAAATATTTTGTATTTTCTGTAAAAGGAGCCCATTGCGTGATTCCTTTTTGGGTATGGTCATCGGCATTACGCCACTCAAAGCTTGTACCATGTTCTGTTGTATTAAATCCAAGATGGGTTTTATACCATTCGTTCATAGCCTGCGGATTTTTACATTTGAAGAAAATGCCCCCTATTCCTGTGACTTTTTTCATTGCTGTAGTTTTTTTGATTGTTAGTATAGCACAATTTATTATAAAGTTAATATTAATATATCCCTCTTTATAATGTACCTGGTCTATAAGTTTTGCTGCTTAATCTATATTTTCTGTATTGCCGTACGCTTTCCTTATTTTTAATATTATCTTGATTCAGATTATGAATAAGCGGGCAATTACAATACTCATGCATATCATCTGCTGGGCACTTTTCCTGTTCCTGCCGGTTATTTTTTCACCGGATTTTGGTACAAGTCCTAAAGGATTTACACATTTGTTAGGCTATCCGCTTCACTTCTTCCTGACCAACCTTTTGCTTGTTCCTTTTTTTTATTTTAATGCATATTTCCTGGTGCCGAAGTTTTTTTTCAACAAGGAAAACCTCCTTTATTTTGGCGCTATACTGCTGCTGCTCTGTTTATTTCTGTTTATATCAGATTTACTTATACCTGCCCGGCCAAGATTAATACCGAATAATAATTTTCCGCCACCTGGTTTCAGAGGCGTTGCCGGTGATCGTCCCCGCATTCCTTTTGCAGGAGCCCGTATGATCCCCCGCATATTAACTTTCAGTCTGGTATGGTTATTAGGTATTATACTCCAGGTGGTAGAACGGTTACGCATAACCGAAAAGAGATCTAAAGAAAATGAACTGGCAAAAGTTAACGCGGAACTTTCTTATCTTAAATTGCAGATCAACCCGCATTTCCTTTTTAATACATTGAATAATATTTATTCGCTGGCATCCATACAAAGTGAACAAACACCTGCGGCTATAATGAAGCTTTCTGAGATAATGCGCTATGTTACACAAGATGCGCAGGCAGATTTAATGCCGCTGGAACAGGAGATACATTATGTGAATAATTACATTGAACTTCAGAAAATGCGCAGCAATGATAAACTGGAGTTACGCTTTGAAGCACAGGGAGATTTTACAAAAAACAAAATAGCCCCGCTCCTGTTAATATCTTTTGTTGAAAATGCTTTTAAATATGGAATCAGTAATCATGAAAAAAGTAAAATAGCTATTCTTATAAAAGCAGAAAATAACCGGCTTAATATGCACGTGCAGAATATAGTATTTGAAAGAGAAGAGAACGGAAGTACATCAAGCATAGGCATGTCAAATACACGCAGGCGATTAGAATTGCTATATCCCGGCAGATACTCACTTGACTTTGGAAGGAAGGATAATTTTTACATTGTTGATCTGAAAATTGAGTTGATATGATAAAATGTGTGGTGGTGGATGATGAACCGCTGGCAATTTCATTATTAAATCAGTATATCCGCAGGTATGAAGGGCTGGAAATGATGGATGGCTTTACAGACGCATTGGAAAGTATTGGTTATATTAATAACAACAAGGTGGATATCTTATTCCTGGATATATTAATGCCGGATATAACAGGCATCGGCGTTTTAAAAAAGCTTACCAACAAACCTGTAGTAATATTCACCACTGCCCATCGTGACTTTGCGGTGGACGGCTATGAAATGGGAGTAGCCGACTACCTGCTGAAACCTTTTGATTTTGAACGTTTCAAAATGGCTGTTGAAAGGGCTATTGAACGCATCAGGTTGAAGGAGAAAGATAATTCAGACCTTATTCCCGGCGTGTTTGTAAAGTCAGATTATAAACTCATTAAAATCAACTTCCAGGATATCATATATATTGAAAGTATGGATGATTATATACGGATATACCTGCAGGAAGGAAAGCCTTTAATTACACTGATGAGCCTGAAGTCATTTCTCGAAAAATTACCGGCCACCGAATTTCAACGCGTACACAGGCGCTATATAGTGGCACTGAATAAAATAAATTCGTTGGAAACGCGCAGGCTGGTACTTAAAACAGGTGTGGAAATTCCCGTGGGAGATACTTATCAACAGGCTATCCAGAGTTTTAAAAATTCCCGTTAGATCCTTCTCCGGAACAAGTACCCATTATTGGGAATTATAATATTGAGACTGTGTAATACACAATCTGTGAATTCCAGGTCGGCAATATGCTTCGTCTTTCCTGTTCACCTATTCTTTTTGAGGGTTTACCGATTTTAGCATGGCAATTTGCCCGTTCGTAGGGAAATTTGGAGCACTTAAATATTTTAATCCAATAATTAATTAATGTAAACTGCTATGCAAGACGAATCCCTGGTTCTCAATAGCCCGAATCAAACTTTATCACAAACAAAGCATGACTTTGTATTTGTAAAATCTGAGTATAAGATCATCAAAATAAAACTTGATGATATTATGTTTTGTGAAGGAATGAAGGATTACACACAGATCTATGTAAATGGCCGTATGCAGCCGGTGCTTACACTGCAAAATCTAAAAAACTTCAGCAGCCGTTTGCCTGAAAGCCAGTTTGTACGTGTGCACCGTTCTTTTGTGATTTCCCTGCAACATATTGAAACTATTTCGCGCAACGAGATAAGTATAGGAAAAAAAATCGTTCCGATAGGTAATAGTTACCGGAACGATTTCTTCAATATTATAGAACAATATTCCTGATCCTTAAACTAAGGAGATTGTGTGGGGCGAATACCAAGCCCCATTACTTCTTCTGCTGAAAGTGCAGGGAGTAAATTTCCGGCAATCATTTTTTTAATTACAAGGTTGCCGGTTTTAATGGCATCTTCTTCAGATTTAAACGATTGGTTGCCGGCAAATGCCGGAATAGTTTCCTGGTGAATATAGATTTTTTTATCAACCATTACGTTATACCCCCAACCATTACCCGTTTTAAAAGGTTTTATTTCAACCTCCAACATTTCATGCTGGCGATAATAGTGCCGGGTGTATATACCTGCAGTTATAGCTACTATCGCCAGTAATGCAATGACGTATGCTTTTTTCTTACTGATCTTCATTTTCATTATACTCTTCACTTGGGAAAAACTCACGGATATCTTCAAGCGCAGTTGTGCTGCTGCTGCTTGTTGCGCCTAATAAAACAAACCCCCTGTTATTAAGCGAAAATGCGCTGGCGCCAAGCCTTGCCGCTCCTTCAAAAGGCGTTTTACTTTTCCATGTATCTGTAGCAAAATCATATTCCCAGGTGTCTTTGTAAACACCTCCGTTTTGCCCGGTAGCAATATAAGCTTTACCATTCATTACAAAAGCTACAGCTTTGCTTCTTACAATAGCATAATCATCATCATAGCTTTCATCACTTACGTTGCTTATTTTTCTTAATTGGGTCCATGCCTGTCCTTCCGGTTGTGTAGGATCAAATACATTAAAATCATTTACTGTGCCGCCGCTGTATACCCCTGTTACAACATAGGCCTTATTGTTATAAACAAAGGCAACAGCGCCACTTCTTTTTTCACCGCTCATACTTACGCGTTGCGTCCAGGTGCCTGAGGCGCCTGCTGTGGGATCAAATTCCCAAAGGTCTTTTAAATAGTTGCCATCGTAACCGGTAGTAATGTATCCCTTGCCGTTAATGCTGAAGCCTACAGCGCTGTAGCGGCCAGAACCACCAAAATCTGCTTTCTGGGTCCAGGTATCACCCTGGGAATCATATTCCCAAAAATCTTTCAGCTTATTATAGCCGTCTGATCCAGTTCCGATATATCCTTTGGTATCTATTGAAAACCCGGTGGCAGCGTGACGTGCTGTGCCGGGAAATTCTGCTTTCTGTTGCCAAAAATTATATTCGGCATCATATTGCCATAAATCTTTCAATCTTTTGCTGCCATCATACCCGGTTACTATATAACCTTTGTTACCGATAGAAAAAGATACCGCCTCGCTGCGTCCATAACCTTCGAATGATGAACGAAGTATCCAGTTACCTTCTGTGCTGTCATCGTCATCTGAGCTTTTTGTGCAGGAAGTAATAGCGAGTGTACTAAAGCCAGTTAGCCAGATCAATAAAGTTTTTGCTTTCATTCCAAATTTAATTTTGTGTTGATGGTTGAAATAACCTGCTGATTATGCTCTTTTTTGCAATGTTCATCACGCGGTTGTCAGTACCAAAAAGAAAATTTTGCCGCTAAACTATCCGAAACCGAAACGGTAAAATCGTTAAAATGGAATTGCAGTATCTATTTGTAGATAAATGATTTGTTTTTACATACTAAAAAAAGGTGGAAGATAAAAGGTGGAAGGTATTGGGTAAGCGGTGTTGGGTCGGGTGATATATGGTATAGAGACAAGACATGTCTCGGCTCAATATAATATTAAACCTCCTTATATTCCACAGCGGTTTACCTTTTCCCTTCCAGCCTACACCTTCCGCCTTCCCTTAATCTATAAAATATATCTTCTTGTATATGTTTGGCTATTCTTTATCCACTCTAACAAATAAGTAACACTAAAGGCAGATAATATTGCAAAGTAACTACGTGCAAATATGCATTTATTGAGTAAGACCCGCTATAGATCAAAGGTGATTTTTCTGTTAGGCATTGTTTCTGGGCTTTTTTTTCAGACTGGCTGTAAAAAAGCTTATATACAATTCGGTGAGCAGTTCGTAGATAACAATTATACAAATATAGTAATGATTGATACTATCTCACCTGTTATTTCCACCGTATTCAGAGATTCAATTATTACATCCCAAACCGGCAAATTATTATTAGGCAGCTACCAGGATCCATTGTTTGGGCATATCAGCGCATCGTCTTTCTTTGTAGTGGAAAACCCACCATCGGCTAACAGCTTCCATGTTTCTGCTGTATACGATTCTATGGTACTGAAAATAGTAGGCGACAGTACATTTTACGGAGATACTACTGCTGCTCAGCGTTTGCAGGTACAGGAGCTTAATGAAATGATGTTGTTTCCTGATGACCAGACATCTTTTTACAGCAATACTGATTTCCCTGTTTCAAATACAGTGCTTGGGTCTGTAAATTTATCCATAGTACCATCTCGTAAAGATACCGTAAGCATAAAGCTGAGCAATACAAAGGGTTTGGAAATATGGAATCTTATCCAGGATAAGGCAGTAGAGGTTAGTACTGCAACAGATTTTGAACATTATTTTCCGGGGTTAAAGATCTCTCCTGAAAATACCGCGGACAATGCCGCGATATACGGTTTTTCTGATACGGTAAAAATCAGGATATACTATCATGAATCGAACCCGGATCTCGTTCAAAAATATCTTGAGTTCTCGATTACCTCCAGGAACAAACAGTTTAACCAGGTCAGATACGATCGCTCCGGAACAGCTTTAAATGTAGTGATACCTGAAAACAAAGAGGTATCATCTGCTTTACTGAATAATGCAGCATATATTCAACCGATTACAGGGGCACTGATGAAGGTTCGTTTTCCGAATGTACGTGAAGCTATTTTACAGCGAACAGACTACCTGCAATTGATGAGTGCCGAACTTACGATTTATCCTTTAGGTGGCAGCTACAATTATAATTTTATGCTACCACCCCAACTGGCGGCGTATACAACTAATGTGAATAATAATGTTGGCACTGCACTTGGGGCAAATGGGAGCACCAGTTCTACTTCTGCACAATACGGAGATCTTAAAACAGATTGGTTATACGGACAGGATACTTATTACACCTATGATGTATCTGCATATATAGAAGCATTATTGTCTACTTCGGCTGATAATACAAGCGGATTATTATTCATGCCACCAACTCCTGCTTATAATACGCTTTTTGACAGGGTAGCTTTTGGCGATAAGCAGAGTGAAAAAACAATGAAATTAAAACTGTACTATATATCCGTTCAAAAGGATCAATAATGTTTATGGTAAATGAAGATATTATAATGCGTAAACAAGTACGATACGGTTTAATTATACTGCTGACATTTTGTGCAGGAGCTGGGGGTTATGCGCAAAATACAAGCTCTCCATATTCTATTCTTGGTATTGGTGATATTGAAGAAAGTTTTTTTAATCGCACCTCCGGTATGGCAAATACGGGCATTGCATATCGTAACCCTTATTTCCTGATCAATAATAACCCGGCTTCGTATTCCGCATTACAGGACCAGTTCTTTATGGTGGAGGCATCTGCACGTGGAAAGATTGTAAGCTATTATGCCAATAATTTAAACAGCACTGCCAATCAAACAAGAGATTTCAGCGTAAATCGTGTATCCGTAGGTATTAAAGTAAACAAATGGTGGGGCAGCAGTATCGGACTTACACCTTTCAGCACTTCTAATTATGCTTTTTCCGGCAAGAAGGTTATTCAGGGAACAAATTTATTTACCTATGCTGATTATGAAGGAACCGGTGGGGTGAACAGGGCATACTGGGACAATGGTGTAAGATTAGGAAAACATTTTTCGGTTGGTGTGAGTACTTCATTTTTATTTGGTTCTTTAAACCAGAAAGAAGTATTAGCAGGAACAGAGGCAACTTCTACCATTACTACTACAAAAAATATTTTTCTTCGTAACCTGTATATGAGTTATGGTGCGCAATATTTTACAAAGGTTACTCCAAAGTGGGATTTTTCGCTTGGTGCTACTTATGCCAATAAAACAGACCTGGCAGCAGAATATAACACCAATATTACCAGCGGCACTACAACCATTGAAGATAAGGTTACAAAAAATGATTATTTCCGGATGCCGGATATGTATGGTGTGGGGTTGGCTATTACCAGGAATAAAAAATTAACAATGCTGGCTGATTACCGCTACCAGGAATGGGCTTCTGTAAAATACAGCGGCTCCGGTTATTCCCTGCGCAACAGCAGCCGCGCTTCAATAGGTGTGGAATATGCAAAGCTCAGGCAGGTATGGCCTGTACCTATTGAAAAAGTTTTCTACCAGGCAGGATTGTTTTATACAGACTCGTACCTGAGCATACGTAATGAGCAGTTAAAAGATATGGGCGTATCTGTAGGACTTGGTTTTCATTCAAAAAGAAGTACGCTGAGTTACCTGGTAGGTTTTGAATATGGAATAAGAGGAACAAAATCACAAAATCTTATACAGGAGCGATATGGTAAGGTAACACTTACACTCAGCTATAAAGATTTCTGGTATACTAAAGGACAAAAATATTATTAATAAATGCTTTTGAAGTTTTGTATCTATAGATTAATAGAGGGTCTATAAGCGGGGGAGTAGTCTTACTCCCCCTATTTTTTTGAATATGGTTTAATACAATTTGTAATTCCTGCAGGTTACAAATGTTCACACAGATGGGCGCGTAAAAGCTGATGAGGTTATGCGTAATATTGAACGAGCAACACTGAGGTTGTCGTATAATCGCTTTTTCACTTGTGAGATATCTGCCGCTTTGATACTAATCCTCAATTTTTGCACTACAGTCTGACAGATTTAGCAAAGCAATCTGAATTCCATTGTTATTGTGTAACGAAGGGATGCTGTCTTTTGAGATCTAAATATCATTTCAAAATCGAAACACCTACTACTACATGTTATCGTAATTAGGGTGCATTCCAATTTTTCGTATATATATCACTGCGAAGGCAGATGCCTCGTGCCCCGGCATGACAAACTGTAGTGCGGTGTTCGGTATTATTGCTATTGTTGAACATTTGTACTGCTGTTCAACACACATTCCCTGCCTGTAATGCCGAGGCACGAGGCATCTGCACAAGATTACTATACACGCGAAAGTTTGAAATGCACCGTCGTAATTATTTCTTTTCAAAAAAAATCCTATCTTTTCATAACCTTGTTAAAAGATTTTAAGTAGAAATCAAACCAATATTTTATTTCACCTGCCATCCTGCTATAAGGATAGGTTTTAGCTCCTTAAGAAATACCTTTATTTGCTCCGCATACCCTGCCGTAATAACGGAATGAAAATATTGTAGTCATAGATTACAATGCGCTCTAACGTGTTAAAATAACAATATGGCAGCTTCAAAAACAAGCCTTCGATTGCATGGCAACAAATCAGCACCAATTGCTGACACAAGTACAAACGAATTTTTTTCTGTTAAAGAGTCATATGAAATTTCAGCTTCCCGCAGCGCTGCCGATGAACATATTGTAACGGTAACAGAAGAAGACTTTGTTGAATTAACCTTTAGTGATGATACTACCTGGATTGGCGACAGCCAGACGCTGAAAGAACTTTTCCCGGAAATAAAGGCGCAATCCAGGTCTTTAGCCAATGCTCCTGAACTTCCTGTATCATTGTATTCCGACGATGCCTCCAGGGGATTAGTAGGTGATATTGCGCTGAAAGTATTTAAAGTGCTCACCAAAAAGGCAGTAAAGCAAAGCATAAAAAAAATCGCGGCGCTTATTGAGGATAAAGGATTGGAAAAACGGTCGGGGCTATATACGGTAAGCGGCAATTTTGAATTAACGGCCTATAAAAATGAAGGTCGTAACGCTACATCAAAAAAAATGTTGCTTTTTATTCATGGAACAGCATCTTCCACGCAGGGTGCTTTTGATGATTTGAAAGAAAGCGATGTTTGGACAGATATAGTTTCACGATATAAATCTGATATTATTGCTTTTGAGCACAGAACGCTTACTGTAAGTCCTTTTGAGAATGTGGAAGAGCTGGTCAGCCTTTTGCCTGCTGATACCACTTTTGATGTTATTACACATTCGCGGGGCGGTATTGTAGGAGAATTGCTGGTGCGTTTTTGTGAAGATGAAGATGGTTTTATGGAGCAAAGCATTCATTTGCTGAATGATGAAGGGAGAAAAGATGATTTGAAAAACGTACAATCCATTGTCGGAAAAATCAGGGGTAAAAAGATTGTCATAGACCGTTTTATAAGAGTTGCAGCTACTGCTGCCGGCACTTCTCTGCTATCTGAGCGAACAGACATATTCCTGAACACACTTGTTAACCTGCTCAATTTTTCTAAACCTTTTATTCCTGTGGCGGGCGCTATTAAGGGATTAATTGCCGCAACTATCGAAAGTAAAAATGATTTCAGCGAATTACCGGGACTGGAAGCGCAACGCCCCGAATCAATATTTAAGAAAGTATTGAATACATACAAAAATTATGATGAAAATAATAATCCACACGGTTTTGATAACAGGTTAATGGTTATTTCGGGCAATGGTAAATTCAGTATTTCATTAAACGGGTTAAAAATCATCCTGACCAAATTCTTTTTTAAATGGCAGCAAAATGACCTTGTAGTTGATACAGCATCTATGTACCAGGGAGCTAAAAGAAAATATCCCGTGCAGTACTATCTCGACAGCAGTACCGATACCAACCATTTTAATTATTTCAAAAATAAAGCTACACGGGACGCGCTTAAACAGGCGCTTTTTTCCTCTACAGATCGTATTCCAACCTTTAAAGAATTAAATAATGAAGATTTTGATGCCGCTGCGGGCAGGGGAATTTTTGGATTGGACAGCGGCAGATTAAAACCCGTGGAGCCAACCGGTAAAAAGCCTGTACTGATATTTTTGCCTGGTATTATGGGCTCTTTCTTAGATAAGCATGAAGATCCGTTATGGATCAATTATCTTAAATTTTCATTGGGTGGATTACTTGACCTCGAGATCAAAGAAAATGACGGCATTGAAGCAACTGGTATTATTAAAACATCTTACCACGATATTGTTGAATATTTAAAGAATGATTTTGATGTATTGGTATTTCCATTTGATTGGCGCAAGCCGTTAACGCTTGCCGGCGCGCAATTGAATGATAAAATTGAAAAACTAACCCGTCTTAAAAAGCCAATTTTACTCGCAGGGCATTCTATGGGCGGTCTCGTCATCCGCGATTTAATGATCAATCATACCAATACCTGGAAAATGCTGAACAGCCAGCCCGGCTTTCGTGTTTTATTATTGGGCACTCCCTGGCTTGGCTCCTACAGGATACCGCATGTACTGAGTGGAAAAGACAGTATTATCAAACAGCTTAACCTGCTTGATATAATGCATGGCAAAACCACCCTCATCAATATGTTTTCAAAGTTCCCGGGTCTGCTTGATTTATTACCGCTTCATGGCGATATTGATTTTGGCAGCAGAAAGGTATGGGATGATTTTTGTGCCGCTTCAGGAATAGAAATTGAAGCAATTCCCGATGAATTGCTGAAGCAATTTGCAGCATACGCTAAGAAAGTGCAGCGTGAAATTGAAAATATTGATTGTACCAATGTTATATACATTGCCGGAAAGGATAATGAAACTGTGAAGGAATATAAAATTGAAAATGGTAAACTCCAGTTCTATTCAACTGCTGAAGGCGATCAGAGTGTTACATGGGACTCCGGCATACCAAAACAAATCAATAGAGCAGCATCATTATACTATACCAATGCTTCGCATGGCTCACTGGCAAAAAAGGCATTTCTTTTCAAAGGTATTTTTGATTTGCTTACTACCGGCACAACAGCAGATCATGAATTCAGCAGAACACCATTGCCTGTTTCAGAACAGGATCGCTCATTCGCTTCAAAAGAAACATTTATATTCAACAGCACTGAAGCAACCGTTGAAGCAAACGTATTAGGTCTTGATACCTGGCCCGATATTGACGAAACCAATACGCCTATATTAAATGTGAGTGTAAGCAAAGGCGATATGATGTTTGCAAAACATCCCGTAATGATCGGGCATTTTGATTATGATGGCATATATAGCGCAGAAAGCATAGCTAATAAATATCTTGATAATGCCTTATTGCTCAAACACAGGCTTGGACTGTATCCTGGGCTTATAGGCACAAGCGAATATTTCTATAAATCAGGTGCGGATGTAGATTATTTCCCGGGCTGCATAGTAGTAGGATTAGGGCAATCAGAAACACTGAATGCAAATCAGCTGGCGCTTACGGTTGAAAAAGCAGTGTCTGATTATCTTATCTCCCACAAAAGAGAAGCGGTGGAAATGCAATCCAATAATGCAAAAAAAGCAATCGGGCTTTCCTCTTTGCTGATAGGCGCAGGCTATGGTGGTTTACCTATTGAAGGTGCATGCAGGGCAATTTTGCTGGGTATAATTAAGGCAAATGAAAAGGTGGTAACACTGACCGGCTTGCAGGACCTTTACATAAGCGAAATTGAGTTTATTGAGTTGTTTGAAGACAGGAGCATAAGTTGCTTTAACAGTATCAACACCCTGATCAATGGCAATAGCGATGGAATGAACCTGGGGTGGAAAGAAAAATTTATCAGGGAAAACCCTGGCGGAAGAAAGCGTTTACTTACAGATGTTTCCAATGAATGGTGGCAACGCCTTAGCGTGGTGGCAGATAATAAGAAAGAAGGCAACAAAACCATTTCATTTTATTCCAGCACCAATAATGCCCGCGAGGAAAAGAATGAGATGAGCGACAATATTAAGGCATTAGAAAATATGTATGAAGACATTTCTACAAACGGGCAATGGAATTTTGACAAGGCCAAAACCCTGTTTGAGCTGCTGATACCAAATGATTTTAAAGAAAATATCAGGCGGAATGCGCCAGTTATGTGGGTGCTTGATAAATATACCGCAGCCTTACCCTGGGAGTTATTGCAAACAGGCGCTTCAGAAAAACCTTTATGTATTTCCGCAGGCATGATAAGGCAATTGGCAACGTCTACCTATAAACGAAACAATACACAACTGAAGGATAATAATGTGCTGGTGATTGGAGATCCCAAGCTTGACGGCTTTTCAAAAGCGCAGCAGTTGCCCGGCGCTGCGAGGGAGGCGAAAGAAGTATACCAACTATTAAAAGGCCCGGACATAAAGAAAGGCAACAATTATATTAATCTTGAGCCGCCATTAATTAATAAAGGTTCCAGCGATATACTGATAGGGTTATACAAACAGAATTACAGGATCATTCACATAGCGGCGCATGGTTTTTTTGACGAGAAAAACCCCCGTAATTCAGGCGTGCTGATCGGCAAGGTAAAAGATAAAGACGAGCCTGTTTTTCTTACCCCGGAACATATAGCGCAATTGCCCGGTACACCCGAACTGGTATTTATTAACTGTTGTTTTCTGGGTAAGGTAAATCCATATGCTGAAGCATTTTCAAACAACCGGTATCAGCTTGCAGCCAATATTGGCACAGCCCTCATAGATGCTGGTGTAAAAGCCGTGATAGTAGCAGGCTGGGAAGTAGATGATGCCGCTGCACTTGCTTTTTCAAAAAAGTTTTATGAAGAAATGCTGAAAGGAAAAAACTTTGGAGAAGCTGTTTTGTCTGCCCGCAGGTATATATACGATAATTTCAGGTATACCAATACCTGGGGCGCTTTTCAGTGTTACGGCCAACCCCAGTTCAGCTTGAATATTCGCAGTAATGAAAACCCTGAATACACCTACAATATACCTCAGCAGGCTGAAAACGACCTGGATAATCTTATCAGTAAATCGGAAGTGCCGGTTTATGAAAATGATGATTTGATGGAGGAATTGCAGAAGATTTCCAGAGGCATTGCTAAAGCCGGATTTGGTGGAGCTAACCTTAAACAGCTTGAGGCGAGAGCCTATGTTGAGCTCAATGATTACAGTACCGCCATCACTTTATATAATGAGTTGTTCAAGGCAGAAAAAGCAAATTTTAATGTTTCTTCTCTTGAATCCTTCCAGGATATACGGGTAAAACAGGCAATGCTCGATTTTTTGTCTGCCGGTAAATTGTCCAAACGTACTACCTCAGATAAAATCAGGATTATTGATGACAGCATTAATAACCTCGACAGGCTGCTGAGTATATGGGTTACTGCGGAGAGATTTTCACTGATAGGAAGTGCTAATAAAAGAAAGGCGAGAATGATGGACACTTTTGTGCAAAAGAAAAAAGCAATGGCGCTATCCGCAAACTATTATTATTCCGCATACAGGATTTTAAATGACAGCTACAGTTTCAGCAACTGGCTTACCATGCGGATATTGCTTGAAGGCGCTAAACCAAAATGGACAGAATCATTTTTTGAAAAAGAAGCGGTGAGCAAAAATGGGAAAAGGCAAACAGTGTCTGTTGTACTGAGCAGGCAATACGTAAAAGACGAATTAAAAGAACTTCATAAACAAATAGATAAGAACAGCAACCAGTCTTTCTGGGAATTAACCCAGCGTATTGATATAGCGTTATGTTACTTTTTGTTAGAGCCAACCCGCAAGACCAACCTCACCGATCTGCAAAGCGCGTTCAAAAAGGTATGGCAAAAAATGGGATCAAAAAATAAGAAAATGCGGCAATGGGATAATATTGAATTGATGATTCATTTTGCAGAGATCACAAAGCAAGATGATATTAAAAAGGGGCTTGATAAGATTAGAGCGCATTTAGATAAAGGGCAGGTATAAACCAAGTAACGAAGAGTTATAAAAAAAAAGCGACCTTGAAACCCTTGCTGATAGCGGTTTTACGTATAGGGGCACGTATTTTTTCGAAAAAAGATTTGGTCGCAATCAAAACCTGACTATCTTTGCGACCCGCTTTCAAAAAAAAGCAGTAGTTCTTAAAAAATAAACGAGAGGCAGTAAGAAAAAAAAGCAAGGAAAAAAGAGAAAAAGATTTGGTGATATTGAAAATGTTTTTACCTTTGCACCCCAATCAAAAAATATCCAGCTCTTACCTGAATTTGTGGTGACGATGTGAATAAAAAAGCAAAATAAAATTTGCTGATAAAAAGAGCAGTTCTAACTTTGCAGTCCGTTTCAATTTTTTTGAATTTAGTTCTTGATTTATAGATTGTTATGAGCCAAAATTTTTGAAAATTTTTTTAAAAATAATTTGGTGAAAATAATAAAACTCCTACCTTTGCAACCCGTTTCAAAACGGTTAGTAAAATAAGAGATAAAGATCTTTGAAAGTTTGGAAGCAACAGCACTTGATTTCTTTTTAGAAATCAGGGTAAGGTAAACCAGCCACAAAATTTGATTTCAAGAGCAATCTTCAAATCTCAACATTATTTACAATGGAGAGTTTGATCCTGGCTCAGGATGAACGCTAGCGGCAGGCTTAATACATGCAAGTCGTGGGGCAGCAGGGGTAGCAATACCCGCTGGCGACCGGCAAACGGGTGCGCAATACGTACGCAACCTTCCTTTAAGCGGGGAATAGCCCAGAGAAATTTGGATTAATACCCCATAGTATATTGAAAAGGCATCTTTTTAATATTAAAGCTCCGGCACTTAAAGATGGGCGTACGGCTGATTAGGTAGTTGGCGGGGTAACGGCCCACCAAGCCTACGATCAGTAGCTGATGTGAGAGCATGATCAGCCACACGGGCACTGAGACACGGGCCCGACTCCTACGGGAGGCAGCAGTAAGGAATATTGGTCAATGGACGCAAGTCTGAACCAGCCATGCCGCGTGGAGGATGAAGGTCCTCTGGATTGTAAACTTCTTTTATCTGGGACGAAACACTCCTTTTCTAAGGGGCTTGACGGTACCAGATGAATAAGCACCGGCTAACTCCGTGCCAGCAGCCGCGGTAATACGGAGGGTGCAAGCGTTATCCGGATTCACTGGGTTTAAAGGGTGCGTAGGTGGGTATGTAAGTCAGAGGTGAAATCCCCGAGCTTAACTTGGGAACTGCCTTTGATACTATATATCTTGAATATCGTAGAGGTCAGCGGAATATGTCATGTAGCGGTGAAATGCTTAGATATGACATAGAACACCAATTGCGAAGGCAGCTGGCTATGCGATTATTGACACTGAGGCACGAAAGCGTGGGTAGCAAACAGGATTAGATACCCTGGTAGTCCACGCCCTAAACTATGGATACTCGACATACGCGATACACTGTGTGTGTCTGAGCGAAAGCATTAAGTATCCCACCTGGGAAGTACGACCGCAAGGTTGAAACTCAAAGGAATTGGCGGGGGTCCGCACAAGCGGTGGAGCATGTGGTTTAATTCGATGATACGCGAGGAACCTTACCTGGGCTAGAATGCAATTTGACCGTGGGTGAAAGCTCATTTTGTAGCAATACACAGATTGTAAGGTGCTGCATGGCTGTCGTCAGCTCGTGCCGTGAGGTGTTGGGTTAAGTCCCGCAACGAGCGCAACCCTTATCATTAGTTGCCAACAGGTAATGCTGGGAACTCTAATGAAACTGCCGTCGTAAGACGTGAGGAAGGAGGGGATGATGTCAAGTCATCATGGCCTTTATGCCCAGGGCTACACACGTGCTACAATGGGGCGTACAAAGGGCTGCAACACAGCGATGTGAAGCCAATCCCAAAAAACGCCTCTCAGTTCAGATTGGAGTCTGCAACTCGACTCCATGAAGCTGGAATCGCTAGTAATCGTATATCAGCAATGATACGGTGAATACGTTCCCGGACCTTGCACACACCGCCCGTCAAGCCATGGAAGCTGGGTGTACCTAAAGTCGGTAACCGCAAGGAGCCGCCTAGGGTAAAACTAGTGACTGGGGCTAAGTCGTAACAAGGTAGCCGTACCGGAAGGTGCGGCTGGAATACCTCCTTTTTAGAGTACGCTGTTATCTTTTTAGTTGTTGCTTTCTTTCACTTTCATTGTTTCTTAATAATAAAGTTCTTTTTATCCGGATGATGTATACCCGCTCCAAAGTGGGCTACAGAGAGCATAGATCCGTAGCTCAGCCTGGTTAGAGCACTACACTGATAATGTAGGGGTCACCAGTTCAAATCTGGTCGGGTCTACCAAAGCTAATAGCTATTAGCTGATAGCTATCAGCCCAAAATATGGGGGGTTAGCTCAGTTGGCTAGAGCATCTGCCTTGCACGCAGAGGGTCATCGGTTCGACTCCGATATCCTCCACAAAAAAGCTTTCAGCTGTCAGCAATCAGCGGTTAGCTTCTTAAAAAGTTCTTATTGATAAGATGTAATCGTTCAGGCGATAAATTGGTTCAAATCCATAAACATCTACTACTGATAGCTGAAAGCTGATGGCTGACAGCTGTTGAAAGTTCTTTGACATATTGGGAAAATAATAATTGAAATCAATCAAAAGTTATCTTCTATTATAGGAGTAACGAGTAACGGCAAACTTTTTTAAAGCTAATAAGGGTACATGGTGGATGCCTTGGCTCTGAGAGGCGATGAAGGACGTGGTAAGCTGCGATAAGCCGGGGGGAACTGCACACAAGTATTACATCCCCGGATCTCCGAATGGGACAACCCAGCACATTGAAGATGTGTTATCTCGCAAGAGAAGCCAACCTCCTGAACTGAAACATCTAAGTAGGGAGAGGAAAAGAAAATAAACAATGATTCCCTGAGTAGTGGCGAGCGAAAGGGGAAGAGCCCAAACCTGGTCGGCGTGCCGGCCGGGGGTTGTAGGACTGCATTTAGAAATTGTCATCAAGCTGAATTTTCTGGAAAGTTAAGCCACAGTGGGTGATAGCCCCGTAGGCGTAAAGTGACAAGGACGAGCAGTATCCTGAGTAAGGCGGGACCGGAGGAATCCTGCCTGAATCTGCCAGCACCATCTGGTAAGGCTAAATACTCCTCAGAGACCGATAGTGAACCAGTACCGTAAGGGAAAGGTGAAAAGCACCCCGAATAGGGGAGTGAAATAGTACCTGAAACCGTGTACCTACAAGCGGTCGGAGCCCAGCAATGGGTGACGGCGTGCCTTTTGCATAATGAGCCTACGAGTTGCTCCTCACTGGCGAGGTTAAGTTCTTTAGTAACGGAGCCGCAGCGAAAGCGAGTCCAAACAGGGCGCTTAGTCAGTGGGGGCAGACGCGAAACTTTGTGATCTATCCATGGGCAGGTTGAAGTTCTGGTAACACAGAATGGAGGACCGAACCCGTTGACGTTGAAAAGTCTTGGGATGACCTGTGGATAGGGGTGAAAGGCCAATCAAACTGAGAGATAGCTCGTTCTCCCCGAAATGTTTTTAGGAACAGCCTCGGATTATAGACGTTTACTAGAGGTAGAGCTACTGATTGGGCTAGGGGGCTTCACCGCCTACCAAACCCTGACAAACTCCGAATGCTAGTAAATATCTCCGGGAGTGAGGCTGCGGGCGCTAAGGTCCGTGGCCGAGAGGGAAATAACCCAGATTAGCAACTAAGGTCCCTAATACACAGTTAAGTTGATCAAACGATGTGAGACTTCTATAACAGCCAGGATGTTGGCTTGGAAGCAGCCATTCATTTAAAGAGTGCGTAACAGCTCACTGGTCGAGAGGTCTTGCGCGGAAAATAATCGGGCATCAAACTGTGAACCGAAGTTCTAAGATTGCCACCAGGTGGTATATCGGTAGGGGAGCATTCTGATCTGCATTGAAGGTGTACGGCGACGTATGCTGGAGCGTTCAGAAAAGAAAATGTAGGCATAAGTAGCGATAAAACAGGTGAAAAACCTGTTCGCCGTAAGTCTAAGGTTTCCTGATCAACGTTAATCGGATCAGGGTTAGTCGGGTCCTTAGGAAAACCCGAAAGGGGCATCTGATGGAAAGCTGGTTAATATTCCAGCACCCGCTTTAATTCCGATGGGGTAACGGGGTAGTGAAAGGACTGCCACATCACGGTATATGTGGTTAAAGGGTGTAGTTATATCTTTTATAGGTAAATCCGTAAGAGATGGCGAACCTGATAGTACAGCAATGCTTCGGCGGCGCTGATAATGTCCCTAATCAAACCTCCAAGAAAAACCTCTAAGGTGTGGTTAAAGCGGCCCGTACCGGAATCCGACACAGGTAGACGAGATGAGTATTCTAAGGCGCTCGGGTGAGCCGTGGAGAAGGAACTAGGCAAATTGACGCTGTAACTTCGGGATAAAGCGTACCGCAGCGATGCGGTCCCAGTAAAATGGTTCAACCAACTGTTTAACAAAAACACAGGGCCCTGCAAAAACGTAAGTTGACGTATAGAGCCTGATACCTGCCCGGTGCTGGAAGGTTAAGGAAGGGTGTTCGACGCAAGTCAAAGCTCCTGACTGAAGCCCCAGTAAACGGCGGCCGTAACTATAACGGTCCTAAGGTAGCGAAATTCCTTGTCGGGTAAGTTCCGACCTGCACGAATGGTCTAATGAGTTGAACGCTGTCTCCTCCACGAGCCCGGTGAAATTGTAGTATCGGTGAAGATGCCGGTTACCCGCCACGGGACGGAAAGACCCCGTGAACCTTCACTACAACTTTGCATTGATTTTGAGTGACAGATGTGTAGGATAGTTGGGACGCTTTGAAGCAGCCTCGCCAGGGGTTGTGGAGCGGTCGTTGAAATACCAACCTTCTGTTACTTAGAGTCTAATCCAGAAATGGAGACATTGCATGGTGGGTAGTTTGACTGGGGTGGTCGCCTCCTAAAAAGTAACGGAGGCTTGCAAAGGTACCCTCAGTACGGTTGGTAATCGTACGCAGAGCGCATTAGTATAAGGGTGCTTGACTGTGAGGCATACAAGCCGAGCAGGAGCGAAAGCTGGCTAAAGTGATCCGGCGGTTCTGTATGGAAGGGCCGTCGCTCAAAGGATAAAAGGTACTCCGGGGATAACAGGCTGATCTTTCCCAAGAGCTCATATCGACGGAAAGGTTTGGCACCTCGATGTCGGTTCGTCACATCCTGGGGCTGGAGAAGGTCCCAAGGGTTCGGCTGTTCGCCGATTAAAGTGGCACGTGAACTGGGTTCAGAACGTCGCAAGACAGTTCGGTCCCTATCTGTGGTGGGCGTTAGTAAATTGAGTGGACATGACCTTAGTACGAGAGGACCGGGTCGTACGTGCCGCTGGTGTATCTGTTGTGCCGCCAGGTGCAATGCAGAGTAGCTACGCACGGACAGGATAAACGCTGAAAGCATCTAAGCGTGAAACCTTCCACAAGATGAGTTTACTTTTAAGGGTCGTTGTAGACTACAACGTTGATAGGCTATAGGTATAAAGGTGGTAACATCAAAGCCAAGTAGTACTAATTGCCCGTACGCTTTAATTTTATTATATTTTTTATAATCATAACTCTGTTATTCGTTATTTCCCAATATGTTAACTTATTGTAGTTAATAGCTGTCAGTAATCAGTAGTCAGCCCAGAGCTGATAGCTGAAACCTGATAGCTGAATGCTAAAGATCTTATGGTGCTTTTGCCGAGGGTGTTCACCTCTTCCCATACCGAACAGAGAAGTTAAGCCCCTCATGGCCGATGGTACTGCACAGAAATGCGGGAGAGTAGGTAGGTGCCATATTTATTGAACCCACTTCGTTTATCGGAGTGGGTTTTTTTATGTAAATACTGCATTATACAAGTGCATATTTTGGTAGTCATCCTTATATATACCATTAATCATCCTCCATCAGGTTTGCTCAATTTTACCACAACCAGGTTTGCTCAATTTTACCACAACCTAATTTTTAGCTACCATTTTCTCAATTGCACTTTAGTTTTCCTGAAATGCTGTATAGTTTCACGAAAGCATTGTACCTGCTTGTAGTTATGAATATCGCACGAAAATTATTAAGCAAAACAGGCGGCTTTTTTACAACACTTGTCTGCATTTTGCCGGCTGAAAATGTAACTGCACAATTGCAAGTTGCAGCCGGTACTTATTGGATTTGCGATAGCTCTTCTCATACATATACGGTGTTAAACGATTTAGGCATTGAGTACTATGGAGATAATGAACAAATTGGTACCATATTTAAATTTACCGGAACTGCTGCTGCTGTTATAAACGGGAATGCCACCTCTCTATACAATATTATTGAAATAGCAAAAACTGGTGTTGAAACACTTAGCCTGTCGCAAAATATAAATGTATTGAATAGGGTAAGTTTTGTGAGCGGTATGCTTGATTTAAACGGGCATGTACTTAATTTAATTGACAATGCTTATCTAACGGGTGAGAAAGAGGGCTCAGGATGTATTGGCCCTGCAGGCGGATATATTCAGGCTACTGTTACTTTAAACGCTCCGGTAAATCATAACCCGGGCAATATTGGAATTACTCTTATATCTGAAAGTGATTTAGGCAAAACTGTTATACGAAGAGGGCATGCAATTCAACATACGGGTGTTGGAAACTCAGGCTCTATTCGCCGCTATTATGATATTTCTCCTCAGAATAATAACCGGCTTTCCGCAACGCTTCAATTTGGTTACCTGGATAATGAATTAAATGGTATTAATGAAGATGATTTAACCCTGGTAAAACAAGAAACTGATATTGATCCCTGGCAAAATATTGGGGCTGATGTGAGGAATACAGTGGAAAATTATGTCCGGAAAAACAATATAACCAGGTTTTCCCGGTGGACATTATCGTCTTTAAGTAGAGCATTACCTGTACAATGGAAATCTTTTAATATAAACTGCCAACAGGATAAAATATTAATAAGCTGGAGTACAGAATCGGAATTCAATACAAAAAGTTTTATTGTTCAGCGTAGCTCTGATGGAATTGTATGGGAAAGTATATTCCAGCAAAATGCCGGTGGCAATAGCATTGGTATTCGAAACTATATATACAAAGATAAACAACCTGTATCCGGCGATCTGTACTACAGGATAATGCAAACCGACCTGGATGGCAGATTCTCTTATTCTCCCGTATTAAAGAGTGTTTGTGATGTTAAGGAAGAGGTTAAAGTATATCCTAATCCTGCAACAGAAGCAATATGGATATCCTTTTACAATAACCACTTGACTGCCCACGCTGATATACGCCTGTATAATGCATTGGGGGCATTGATTTATCACGATGCTCTATTGGTGCAGCAAGGAAGATGTTTATTCAAGATACCACTTTCCTTTATGCCGCGGGGTATGTATACTGTTGCTGTAATCTTTCAGGGAAAAATAAAACATTATAAAATAATCAGGCAATAATTATTTCAATACGTCCAAATTATAAAAAAATGAAAAGGTATCTTGTATGTTTTTGTGTATTGATATCTGGATATTTTGCTGCACAGGCGCAGGTGGCTATTAATAATGATGGTTCGGAGCCAACAATAAGTGCGATGCTTGATATCAAAAGCACAGATAAGGGATTGCTGATTCCGAGGATGACCACAACTCAGCGTAACAGTATAGGACTGCCGGCAATCGGACTGCTTGTGTTTGATAGTGAAACCAATACCTATTGGTACTGGAAACCCGGTGGAATAGCGGGTTTTCACTGGGAGGAGATCAGTACCGGTGCTAATGTTTGGAGAACAAATAATACTACTACATATTCCTTTCCATCTTCTCAAAAGATTGCCATAGGCGGAGTGTCTAATGCAGAATCCCAACTGCACGTTGGAGGCCAAACAGGTGTATCACTAATCACTATTGGCAGAAGCGCAACTTCAGGCGGTTACACAGGCATGTTGCTGGGAACTTCTGCTGTAAGCAATGGATATAATTATATACAGTCTGTAAAGGCAGGCGGGCAGGCAGGAGGTTACGGCAACTTAATACTAAATCCTGTTGATGGAAATGTGGGAATAGGAACATCTGCTCCTCAATCCAGGTTGGATATTAATGGCACTTTTGCTGTACAGGGTGATGGAGCTAATACCGCGTTGAGAGTATATAATGACGGGCGGGTTTCAATCGGGCATAAAGCTGCAACCGGCTATTGGTTTTCCGTAAACGGAAATATGATCTGTGAAGAATTAAAAGTTCAGTTGACAACAGCCTGGCCCGATTATGTGTTTCAACCGGAATATAAGCTTAAGACCTTTGAAGATTTGAGGAAATTTATCAAACAAAATAATCACCTGCCTAATATTCCCAAAGCATCTGTTATTGAACAGGATGGCATTAATGTGGGCGATATGCATAAACGAACTATTGAAAAGATAGAAGAGCTTACTTTATACATACTGCAACTGGAGGAAAGGATCAGAAATCTTGAAGCGTTGGCTAATGATTAAGGCTGCATAAAATCTGAAACGGATATTCCTTAACAAAAACTAAAAATGCTGATGAAAAAAATATGCTTATTGTTTTGTTGCCTGCTATTTTGGAAAATCTCTTCCGCACAGCCTACCCGTATGGACGAGGCTACCGCAACGCAAATTTCAAACACCATACAAGCAAGATTTGACCAAAGCAACTTAACCGGACTTAGTGTAGGTATTATATACGGAGGCGAACTGGCGTATGCCAATGCCTGGGGCAAAGCAAAAAACAACGGCACACCATTTTCTATTCATACCAAAACCGTTATCGGGTCTGTATCAAAGATTATTACGGCTATTATGGCCATGCGGATGATTGAAGAGGGTGACCTGGGGCTGGATGTTACCATTGGCAATTATCTTGACGAATATGAAGGAAGTAACATCACTATCCGCCATTTACTTTGCCATCAAAGTGGTATCCCGCATTATAATAATTGCTCTGACGGATATAACGGGCAATTTAATTGGGAGGAAAGCGTGGACGCGGTTATGGATTGTGAGGTTTGCGGTACACCTGGCGCACAAACACTGTATACTACCTTCGGCATAACACTATTGGGCGCGATCATTGAAAAAAGAGGGCTTGAAGTTTATAACAGAAACTACCGCCAGTTGTATAATACCTGGGTGAGGAATCCCGGAGGGCTGACTAACCTCACTCCGGAATATGATGATTCGCAGGCGGCGCTTGCAGATGGATATAATGAAACAGGGATTGTACAGTCAAGAGGATGGGATGATATCGGTTGGCGCTTACCTGCGGGAGGCTTTGTTAGCGATATAGTTGATCTGACAACTTTTGGAGCAGGGATATTGAGAAACCGGTTTATCAGCCAACAGTCTTTTAACCAGATGCAGGTAATACAAACGCCCTCAGGCGCAGGCGGACCAACGTGTGCAAATGAAAACTATAATGGCAGCTTTTTTGGGTTAGGATTTAACATTCAAACAGACGGTGTACGTCAAATACTGTCTCATGGCGGACTTAACGATCATGGATATACTTCTTTCCTGTTTTTGTACCCCGGAGCAGGTGCCGGCATTGTTTTTTTATGCAATACTTATGATTATGTGAACTCCAACAATATACTGAATGTGTTGTCGGCAATGCAAACTGCCGTTATTGATGTGGTGAGAGATTGCCGGCCTTCGCGGAATTTTACCAATGCTATCACCTGGGGTGCGCCGCTGTATTACGAAGCGAATAATATTACCATGAACGCTCCTGCTATCCATAACTCAGGGAACCTGGTGTTTGATGCACGCAGTTCGGTTTCTCTTTTACCGGGTTTTGAAATTACAGCAACACCACAAAGAACCTTTCACGCTTTTATTGAAGGCTGCGGAGGAGATAACAGGCCTTTTTGATGCGACACCGATTGCAGGTTACCGTTCCCTAATTTGTTACTACCCTTCTCTCAGTGTTGCTTTCTTTTGCAATGGCGGACAGATAGCTTTATTTGGTTTGGGGAATTGAAATGGGAGTAAAAATCATTAAAAATGAAAAATTCATTAATCAAACTCATCATGTTACTGCTTGCTGCAATTGTCCATTCAGGTTGTAAGAAGGAAAAAGACAAGGAACCGGCGCCCCAATGCAGGTTGAGTTTATTAAAAATTCCGAATGGAAACGGAACAACAAGCTCTATTGTGTTCAACTATGATAGCATAGGACGCATAACAGCGCTTAACCTGAACGGAACTATTACGCAATTTATTTACCACAGCAAAGGGTTTACCAAAATCACCCCCATCTCTGCCGGGTGGTTTAGCCGTTCCCATTTGGAGCTGGATGATAACGGCAGGCCAAAACTTAGCAGGGATACCACGTTTAATGGCACACACATTAACAGCACAGGTACGGTAAATTACGAATATAATAGTGCCGGGCAGCTTGAAAAAATCCTTCGAAAAAGAACCAACGATCTGCCTGATAAGCCGCCACTGACTACCCTGTTTAGCTGGTCAAATGGAAATATCACAGGACTGAATCATAATAATGAGCCGATGGTACTTGACTACGAAACCGACAAGCCCAACCAGGATTTCTCATACATCGAACTATCTTTTATAGGAGAACTTGGGGCTTATGCTCCCAGAAGTAAAAACCTGGTAAAATCTGTTACCAGCACGGCAGGTCAGCTACTTTACAGCTATGAATTTGATAATTGGGGAAAGATTACTGCATCCTATTGGACACAGCCCGACTCAAATATTTTGCTAAAGATTGACTACGAGTACGATTGCGATTAACAAGAAAAAAATTGGCATTAAAATCAAAAAAAATGCGAATGAGAAAACTAATTCTAATAATAACGGATAACAGTACTCTCAGGTGGAGAACTGTTTATACGTACTATTGATACACATCTTACCACCCGTCACTTGCCACTTACCACTTACCACTTACCACCCATTGTCACCCCTCTGTCAGTTTCCCTATCTCGTAATAAAGTTTCCCCATTTAGCAAATCATTGCCTTATCGCGCATATACTTTTGCAAAAAATTACGACAACTGTTTATGATGCAACGGGGAGGCAATATTCCTAAGAAGAAAAAAAATAATTCACGCAGTTCATTTTACAGAATTTCCGCATGGTTGCATTTATGGCTTGGGCTTATCTCTGGAATTATTATGATCATTGTTTGCCTCACTGGTTGTATTTGGGTTTTCCAGGATGAGATTACAACATGGCTTGAGCCTGAAACAAAAGTTACCGTTGAAAACAACCCGGTAATTACCCCTTCTGTATTAATGCAAATAGGAGACTCCCTGTATCCTAAAAAGAAGCCTAATTATGCCATGTATCAGCAGGGTAAGGCCATTACCATGGCGTTGGGGCAGGGGAGAAAGGGTAATACCATACTGCGCATTAATCCATATACGGGTGCAGTAATAAGTAAAAAAGAAAGAAAGGAAGGTGAAACAGATTTCTTTCGATTTATTTTAAACGGGCATCGGGCTCTATGGTTTCCCTATGAAATTGGCAGGCCGATTGTAAATTACGGCACCCTGGTTTTTGTAATTATTTTGATTACGGGTATGGTATTGTGGTGGCCAAAAAAATGGAATAAAACAACACGCGAACAGAGCTTTAAAATAAAGTGGAGGGCTTCTTTTAAAAGAGTGAACTATGATCTGCACAATGTGCTGGGATTTTATTCATTGCTTGTTTTAACAGCCATTGCACTTACCGGAATGGTATACGGTATAGAATGGTATAGTAAAAGCTTATACTGGGTTACCTCAGGCGGTCAAACACTTCCTGGATTTAAAAGAAATACATCAGACTCAACCCAATCAGGAAAATATTATACACCACAACAGGTAATGGATGCATCGTGGAATAAGGTAATTACAGATCATCCTGAAGCAAAGGGTTTTTACTATGCTTTTGCTGATACTTCAAGACCATCATCTGCAATATCAATTACTATATATCCGACCGTTGGTAAATATTATAATAACCGAAGTTTTGCTTTTGACCAGCATACCGGGCAACCATTGCCTGCCCTTAACAAATTATACGAAACCAGTTTTGAAGAAGCACCTGTCGGAGCAAAGATCAGGCGAATGAACTACGATATACATGTAGGCGCAATCCTTGGCCTGCCGGGGAAAATAATGGCTTTCTTCGCATCGCTTATCGGCGCCAGTTTACCAGTAACAGGATTTATCATTTGGTGGGGTAAACAAAAGAAAAAAGGTAAAAAAGGAAAAAATAAAGCAACAATGAAAGACACGGCATCACCAATTATAAAAATTAAAAAAGAAACTATGCCTGCAACATAACTACTGAGTATGATAAACAAGTATTAATAAAATAAAAGAGCCGCACAGGTGCAACTGTAACGGCTCATTCGCCGGGGCGGAGCTCTCAAATCTGTTCAATTTTTAAGCGTATGCAATATAAAAAAATATTGTTAACAGGCATAGTATGCCTTTGTTTTCAGCTATTAACTGCTCAACAAAAAACTTCAACCGGTACTGTTTCAGGTATTGTTAAAGATAAAACCGGTTCTCCCGTTCCTCATGCTACCATTAGCATAAAAAGAACTGCTATAGCCACCACTGCTGATGAAAGTGGAAAGTTTACCCTTAAACATGTACCGGCCGGCAACTGTATAATTGTTATATCGGCTGTTGGTTTTACGCAGGTAGAAAAGAAAATAGCAGTTCATGAAAATACAACCGAAACATTAGTTATAGAAACCAGTGCAGCAGGAACCACGCTCGAAACAGTTTCTGTTATTGGTCGCTCCGCAACGCAGCTTGCAAACAGGCAATCGTATAATGTTACGGCCATTGATGCAAAGCAATTGCATAATTCCACACTTGATCTTTCGCATACGCTTGACCGTGTGTCTGGCGTACGCGTAAGAGAAACCGGGGGTGTTGGCTCCAGCTTTAATTTTTCACTGAACGGTTTTTCAGGTAACCAGGTAAAGTTTTTTTTAGATGGTGTGCCGATGGATAATTTCGGCTCTTCCTTCCAGATCAATAATATACCCATCAATTTTGCCGACAGGGTAGAAGTATACAAGGGTGTAGTGCCTATCTGGCTTGGCTCTGATGCATTGGGCGGCGCTGTTAATATTATTACCGGTAATAAGTACAGGAATTATATTGACGCTTCTTATTCTTATGGTTCTTTTAACACACATCGTTCTGCAATCAATACGGCATTTACCACGCGCAAAGGATTTACTGTTCAGTTGAATGCCTTCCAGAATTATTCTGACAACAATTATAAAGTAACGCTTGATGTGGCAGACATCAATACCGGCAGATATTATCCCAATACAACAGTTAAAAGATTTCATGACAGGTATCACAATGAAACGCTGGTTACCAATATAGGGTTTGTAAATAAAAAATGGGCAGACAAATTCCTGGTTGGTATTACACTTGGAAAAAACAGCAAGCAGATACAAACAGGCGCCCGCATGGTATCTGTATTTGGCGCGTGGAACAGGAGCGGTTCTATCATTATGCCTGCTTTGAAATACCAGAAAAGAGATTTGATCATAAAAGGGCTTGATGTTATGGTGAATGTCAATTATAACCTCGGCAGCGAACAGAATATTGACACCGCGTTCAGGCGCTACGACTGGTTTGGCAATTACAAGCAGTATGAAGGAGCTGGAAGCGAAAGATCAAGAACGATGTATAAGTTCAGGAACAATATCGGGCTGGCTACTACTACTGCGTCTTATAAGATAAGCGATAATCATTCGGTTGCCATCAACAATGTGTACAGTTCATTCAACAGGAAGGGAAGTGATGAATTATATCCTGATGATGACAAATACCAGCAACCGCAAAAAACGGATAAGAATATACTTGGTCTCAGCTATAAGTTTGATTATAAGGAAAGGTGGAGTATTATGGCTTTTGGCAAACACCTGTTTCAGCATGCGCATACGAGGGTGTCATATAATCCTTCCGGAAATTATGGCGATGTGGCATATAAAAACCAGGATAATAATATCAGTAAATTGGGTTATGGCGTTGCTGCAAGTTATTTTATTACGTCCGCATTGCAGGTAAAAGCTTCTTACGAAAGAAGTAACCGTTTGCCCGAAAATGAAGAAATGTTTGGCGACCTGATAAACCAGGAAAGCAATTTTGATTTAAAGCCTGAAAAGAGTGATAATGTAAATCTGGGAGTGCACTATTCGTTCAGGTTGAATAAAGATCACCGGTTTGCTGTATCTGCAGGCGGTATTTACAGGCGGGCAACGGATTTTATTTATTTCCGCCTGAATGCAAACCAGTCAATGCTGGTTGCTGATAACCTGGCTGGCGTAAAGAATACTGGTGGTGAAGGCGAGATAAGATACTCTTATAAAACATGGTTATCTGCCGGTGTAAACTTTACTTATCAAAACATCATTAATAAGCGAAAATATGAGCCGGGATATACAGGCGTGAGTTTAGTGTATAATGACCGCATGCCCAATCTGCCTTTTATGTTTGGTAACGCGGATGCCGCCGTTTATTTTAAAAATGTATGGAAGGATGGTGATAATCTCAGCATTGGATATAACCTTTTATATGTGCATGCTTTTTACCTGTATTGGCCGAGCCAGGGAACCAGTAAGGATAAATATGGTATTCCCCAACAGCTGGCGCATGATGTAAATATCATCTACACATTAAAGAACGGCCGATACAATATAGGATTGGAATGTAAAAACATTACAAACGATCAGCTTTACGACAACTTCAGTTTGCAAAAACCAGGCAGAGGGTTTTACGGTAAGCTCAGATACTTCTTTGCTAAATAATTTTTTAAAAGTAATAAACAAACAATAAAATGAAAAAGTACAATTATGTATGGTGTTCACTCCTGATGAGTGCACTGTTCTTTGCATGTAAAAAAGACAATAATCCTTCACCCGATCCTGATCCAAATGATCCTGAAAAAGGAAGATTTGTAGTAGCAGCATTGCCTATTGCCGGTACATCACAGGCTGATTATTTGTTAACTACAGCTACGCTCGACAGCGGCACTATTTCTACAACCGGCAATGGAATAGAGCAGGATGGCACATACCGTTACTACACAACTTCAGGTAATAAATTTTTCAGCATGTTGTATGGACAGGGGAACCCCGGCGCCGTAACCATATATAATCTTGATGGGCAGAGTAAGCTTCAAAAGTTGAGTAATTTTCAATCAGAAACAGTGCAGGCTTTTGCACCGGTTGATAATGATATATTAATGGTGAAAATGGGAAGAAGTGTAACAAGTTCTGTGAGCCGTTGGTACCAGGTTAGTACAGATAGTCTGGTAATAAGAGGTGAAGGACAGTTTGATGCGCTTGATTTGGCCGGTAACGGAGAATTGGCTGAGTTTAGCTGGATACAGCAGGTTGGCAATAAAGTATTTGCTCCTTATTTCTGTATTAAAGGCACAACTGATGGTGGCTGGACTACCAGTTATCCTGACAGCGCATGGATTGCTGTATTTTCTTATCCTGATATGCAATTAGAAAAAATAATCAGGGATAACAGAACAAGCTCTATTGGACTGTATTTTCAAAACGGACTTGCAGTAGTGGGTAATGGTGATGTGTATGCATTTTCTCCAGCTAATACTGTTGGTAAATCAGGTACGGAGCAATTCTTTAATTCAAGTAAACCATCTTCCATTACGCGTATAAAATCCGGAACAACTGAATTTGATCAAACCTATTTATTTAATGTGGAAGCTGTATCTGAAGGCGCTTATATTGCCGGATGGACTTATGTAGGTAACAATACCGTGGTTGCTGCTTTAAATCCAAAAGATAAAAAAAGCCAGTGGCAGGGTGCTGACAGGTTTGCAATTATTAACCTTGAAACCCAAAGTTTTAAATGGGTAACAGGTATACCTGATGCTGCAAGTATTGCGGATTTTTCTATGACAAACTATTCTCCGGGAAATGGCATTGCCTATATTGGTATTACCACAACAGATAATAAGAGTGTGGTGTATAAAATTGATGCAGCAAATGCTACAGCTACACCCGGGTTGGAGGTTACAGGTGGTATCATTACTGCTATTCAATGGGTGCCTTACGAAAATTAAAAACATATATTTTTTACAGTAGTAACAAGAGCAACAGTGGCTATAATATCTGAAAGGCAGGAGCGACCATAAGGTAATGCTCCTGCCCGTAAGATGATGCGGGAATATAGAATTGTATTATATACCATTGAATGAAGGTGTTGCGTACCTTGATCTTCATAGTAATTAAGAATCTAAATAAGGTAAGCCGCTACGCGGCGAAATATAAATCTGCTGTGTATTTGTTTTACTACCTGAATAACCCGGCAACACTTATACGCTAAATGAAATTGTGTATACAGCGTCTGCCGGTTCAATAAAAATCTTTCTAAGCTTTAAAAATATATTTAATGAAGAAACTATTTGTTAGTACAGCTATGCTGCTGTTAAGCATCAGTATATATGCCCACGCATTATGGATTGAAACCAATGCCACCGGAAAAAAAGGACAACAACAGGATGTGAAAATATTTTATGGAGAATATGCGGAATTCTCTCCCGAAAAAGTAAAAGACTGGTATTCTGATGTAAAAGATTTTACATTATGGCTGGTAGCGCCGGATGGGCAAAAAAAGCAATTGACTACCTCACCGCAGGAAGATCATTACACAGCATCATTTACGCCAGATAAAGACGGCGTATACACTTTGCAGGTAAGCCATAGTGCAAAAGATCTTGGCAGAACTACGGTATATCAATTTAATACCAGCGCTATAGTTGCTGTGGGCAAAAATGAAACGGCTGATGTTAAGCATAACTTAAACCCGTTAAAATTTCAATTAAAAGCGGGTAAAGTAAATGAACCTGTAACCATACAGGCATTTTATAAAGATGCCGCTTCGGAAAAAATGAGCGTTACTGTTTTTTCTCCTAAAGGATGGACAAAACAGGTAGAAGGCAAAGATGGTGTAGCTGAATTTGTGCCGGAATGGAAAGGGAAATATATGATAGAAGTATCAAGAAGTGACGATGAAAAAGGTGAACATCATGGTAAAGAGTATACCGGTATCTGGCGCTGCGCTACTTACCTGGTGGAGATAAAGTAAGTAATATTTTCTTTTTAATAAAACCGGATATCATATATCTGATATCCGGTTTTTTGTTTTATTAACGTAATCCGTATCAGCATTACCTGCAAATAGCACAGAACAAAAAGGGAAAGGATTTTTTCCTGCCTGATGATTATTGTAACATGATTTATAAGCAGATGTATCAAAAAGTACAAAAAAATGAATATTTTGGTATCTCCCTGATTGTTGTTCCATCGTATCTTTAGTCCAAACCACTTCAACATGTTTGCCAGGCTAATTGTTTTAACGGTAGCAAATCTTTCTATTCATCTTACGGTATTTTGCGGGCACGGGCATGTGAATGAAAAAATAGTTCATAATAAAGCGCATCGTACAATTGCCATAACCGTGCAGAATGGTGATATGAAAATGTTGATTGACTATTCTAAGGGTTGTTCAATAAAGCGTTTGTCGATTAAAGGTAAAAATACATTATCGCCTTCAGGAGTAGTCACAGGTATAAAGGGGAGTAATATTGTTTATACATCAGAAAAGCTTTCGGACTCACCACTTGTTCAGATAAATAATAACGTAATTAATATCAGCAGGATTAATTATGGTGAAGATATCAGCATACAGGAGACATGGATATTTGAAGTTGAAGAAGAAGGTATAACATGGGAATTGAGAAGATCATATGCTGATAGTTTTGATGCTGAGGAAATGTACTTTCCTAAATGGAATTTTGCTGACCTGTCTGTTTGGAAAGGCGGAATAATTGATAATGGCGGGATGGTATGGTGTAAATATTTAAAAAATATAAATGATAGCTATGGTGTACATACGGGGGGCACAACCTACTGGAACGATAGCTCAGGTGATGGCTTATCTATTCAGGGAATAGGTTTAGCAGGAACGCAAATTGCAAGTCAATATTCTCATAGCCCTCAGGGTGAGTTTACCTGTACCCAGTTCGTAACAAATACATCGCTTACACAACGTCACCACCTTAACCGGTTTGTATCAAAAAAGCCAAATGTTTTTGCCCCGTTTAAAGTAGAAAAAGGTGAAATATCTGCCCGTTTCACCATAAAGTATATAGATTACTTTAAATTATATGACCGGGGAGATTTAAAGACAATTAATGCTGCTGCAGTAAGAGAATTACTTAATACTACAGCCCGGTATGGCGTTGTTGACAATAATATTGTTGGAGGAAACGGGTGGCTTACCAATTGGAAATGTATTCATGAACCTTTTTTTGCGCAGATCGCAACTGCTTTGGCAGACAGCAACTATACAAAAAACCTTTCGTCAACGCTTGACCAGGAAAGAGATATGGCCATTCTCCCGGATGGACGTGTACTTTCTCGGTGGCACAATGAGCCTGGAGATGAAATACCCGGCACTTATAATGCAACTGGCTATTATGAAGCAATGTGGGGTTATACAGTGGATTCTCAAACCGGTTATGTAATTAACGTATGTGAGCAGTTCGATAATACAGGTGATGTTAAATGGCTGGAAGGTCATAAAAAAAGTTGTGAGAGTGCATTAAACTGGCTTATAAGGAGAGATGAGAATAATAACGGAATATTTGAAATGGTTAACAGGAATATTGCTGAAAAGAAAGCCAGCGATTGGATTGACATAGTGTGGGCCGGTTATGAAAATGCGTTTGTGAATGCACAGATGTATGCAGCGCTTCAAAAATGGGTGGAGTGTGAGCGTATATTAGGAGATCATGATGCGGCTAAAAGATACAGGCAAATTGCATTGCGGCTTAAAAATGCGTTTAATAGACCTGTTGAAGAAGGAGGTTTTTGGTCAGAAGAGAAGAAGCAATATATATACTGGAGAGATGATGATGGAAGCATCCATGGCGATAACCTGGTAACTCCGGTAAATTTTATGGCTATAGGTTTTGATATATGCGATGATCCTCGAAGAATAAAAAACATAGTGGAACAAATTGAAAAACGTACGTCTGCAGAAAATTTGTTTCATTGGCCGCTTTGTTTTGATTCATTCAGGGAGGAAGAGGTACATCGTAATAACTGGCCGTTTCCGAAGTATGAAAATGGTGATATCTTTCCTACCTGGGGATATTTGGGGGTCAGATCATATGTAAAGTATGATAAGCAACTTGCGCTTAAGTATGTTAGCAATCTCCTTCACCAGTATGAGCAGGATGGGCTTTCTTCGCAACGATATAGCAGGACAACGGGAAAAGGCCTTGGCACAGACATTCTTTCTGGTATCTGTACGGGAATAACAGCTTTGTATACTGATATCTATGGTATTCGGCCGCGGTGGAACAGGCTTGTAATTACCCCGGGACTTACTAAAGAACTTGATGGAACAAAATTCTCATATCCAATGCGGAATAATCGTTATGATATTTTGTTGTATCATAACCAATACAATGTTTCAGATGGATTTCATAGTGTTACCTCAAACAGCAGCTTTGGTATAAGCAGCAGCGGTGATGAATTGAGATTCTTTCCCGGTGATCAGGATACTGCTTTTCTTTCTGTTAAAAGGCAGGATAGTAAAAATGCATCCCTGAATATTTCGCAATGGGATGATGATGGCATTACATTTATATTAAAAGATGCAGACCAATATTACCTAGCATTAAATGGCTTGCAACCTTCTTCAGATTTCAGTGTTTCTATAGGCAAAACAAAACAAAAAATGCGGTCCGGAGAGAATGGTGCACTTACCTTTAAAGTATTACTTAAAAAAAACATGATTATCAGGATTGTTAAGCTGTAATGAATGCATTGAAAGCTGGTAAAATAAATGTTGAATGTATTTTAATTTTAACGTTCGGCAAACATTCCTGATCATGCCTAATGATAAATGTGTTATATGAATAGTAGTTTCTTTAAGTATCTTAATGTAAGCACCAGGGAAGAAAAATGGGGTATGTACGTTACTACTGTTGGTTATTCCAAGGTGGAGCCCCATGAAGAATATCCTAACCAGAAGCATCCTAATAGTCACGTTCTTACCTGGAACAGGGGCAGGATATTGAATGATTTTTATTTGATATTTATTTCAAAAGGGAAAGGTGTTTTTTGTTCCTCTCTCACTGAACCGAAGGAAGTTGAAGAGGGAACCTGCTTTTTCCTGTTCCCGGGTATTCGTCACCGTTACAAGCCTGATGCACGTTCAGGATGGGAAGAATATTGGGTTGGTTTTCACGGTTATTATATAGAGCAATTGATGAAACAGCATTTTTTTGATCCTCATCAGCCTTGTTTTCATATTGGCTTAAATAAAGAATTGCTGATACTTTTTAATCAAATGCTGGATGTTGTGAAATCATCTTTTGTTGGTTACGCTCAGCAAATTGCCGGTATTACATTGCAGATTCTTGGATTGATCAGTACGCTGTCCCTTAATGAGCAAAGCAGCGGCAATCCTTTGGAAAAACTCATTTCAAAGGCCAAATTTCTTATGCAGGAATCTGTTGGAGGTACTGTAGATATGGAGCATATTGCATATCAATTACCTATGGGCTATTCCGCTTTCAGAAAAAATTTTAAAAAGCTTACGGGATATTCTCCTAATCAGTATCATTTGAATTTGCGCCTGAGCCGGTCAAAAGAATTGCTGGAATCAACAACCCTTAGTATTGAAGAAATAGCTGATCAAACCGGGTTTGATTCTATATATTACTTTTCTAAGATGTTCAGAAAAAAGACAGGTGTTTCTCCTAATTTATATCGAAAGCAATTTTTTGAATCGTCTGCATCATATTCTCCTTTCCTGAAAAAGTAGCAAAAAGTATAAAACTTGTTTCGTTTTGGTTTTGGTTATGGGGGTATCGGCATAGTAATTTTGGTTAATTGAATTAGTTATTGTAAAACCAAAATTACTTGCATATGAAGAAAGCTAAAAACTTCTTTAGCCACTATTCGGGAATGTGGCTGGTACTCATTGTATTCATTTTTAGTCACATTACTTCTTACGGTCAGGATTTTTTGAAAATATCCGGCATTGTTGCTGATTCAGCGAGCGGTAATCCTTTATCAGGGGTTACAGTGACGGTACAGGGTACAACCAAAGCAACTAAAACCAACAATGCAGGCGCCTATACTATTGAAGCCTCAAAAGGATCCACATTGATATTTAGTTATACCGGTTATAATGCACATAGCGCAATAGTGAACGATGATAATGATCTTAATATAACACTGGGTGCAGTATCCCAGAATTTGAGTGAAGTAGTAGTGGTAAGCTACGGTACGCAGAAAAAGCGTGAGATCACGGGAGCAATAGCCAATATAAACGGTAAAGAATTAAAAGATATACCGGTTACGAATGTCGGTCAGAAACTCC
>NZ_QCZJ01000018.1 GCF_003075435.1 Terrimonas sp.
TTTGAAAAAATATGCTTCGCATTTTTTCAATTTCGCCTTCCGGCGAAACCATACAAAAAGAGGCGGCTAACCCGGTTACTGGTAAAAACCTAAAAAAATAATACCGGGAGTTAAACAGCAAGCCCTACATAAATACCTGAGCTGCATTTTAAAGGAACAACAAATCGAAAAAAAAGCCTGTCAGCTGAAAGCCGGAGGGAAAAAAATCCCTGTAAATCAATGAAGACTTACAGGGATTGGTATAATTTGACATCGAAAAAGTCGGGATGACTGCCCTCGAACATAAATTAATTGAGTTGATTTAAAAATAGTTTTACTCTTATGAAAGCCTTTACAGTATTGACTTTAAACAATAGGACTAAACCGGACTAAATATAACTAACCAAAAATTTGATACCCAATTTGATACCTATTACCTTTAGGGTATCAAATCTGCAACATGGCAAAAGACAAATCAACGATTCGTATCTGGCTGAGAACAGACAAGCCAAACAAGGACAATACATTGCCCCTTACACTTGTTTACCAAATACAGGGGCAGAAAAAATATTACTGGATTTCTGACACCAAACTTCCAGGTGTTATAGGTCCTGATGGAAAACTCTTTGCGATATTTTGGGATAAAGAGAAACAGCGGGCAGCTTATTTTGATAAGAAGGAGGCAAAACGAATTGCTGCAGGATCTCCATTTGATTTATTGACCAGTACTGAAGTGGATGAGATCAATGACAATATTGAGAAGACCATTAAAGGCATCAGAAAAATTGAAAAAAGATTTGAGCTGGACGGCATACCGTATTCCATTTCTATGGTATTGGATAAAATGAAAGAGGAGCAATCCGGAACAACAAAAAAAGAACAGCCTGAATTCTACATTTCGGATTTTATTGAAAAATTCTGCAAGGAAAGCCAGGATCACAAAGAAGGTACCATAAAGGAATATACCACTGTAATGAACCATATGCTTGCTTATGAAAAGCTAAATAAGGTGAGATTTATTTTTGAGGGAGATGCTGACATTTTAAAAGACTTCTCTAAATACCTATCCGGGCTTACATATTTCAATAAAAAAACTCAGCAGACAGAACGCAAGATCAATAATATTACAAAGGCAAAGCTCTTCAGTACGTTTAAAACGCTTTTACGCTACGCAAAAAAAGCACCCTACAAATACAAGGTAAATCCGGATTATCTTGATTATACAGATAAAAGCCTTATCAGAAAGGATTCTGAGTTTGAAGTAATTGCCCTCACCCAGGAGGAACTTGTCGCAGTATACAATATTGATTTTACGAAAAATAAAAGCCTGGATCGTGCCCGTGATATTTTCTGCTTTTCATGTTTCACCGGCTTGAGGTATGGCGACCTGGTGCAGTTGGAACGCAAGCATATCCGAAAAGATAATACAATTGTTATTCCTGCTTCTGATAAAAACAGCAAAAGGATAGAGGTGCCGTTGAATACATATTCACACGACATTTTAAAGAAGTACCAGGAATTGCGCTCTCCCCTACCCTTATCATCAAAAACTCAGCAATTGATTACTGATCAAAAGCTGAATGAGCTTATAAAAAAGGTTGGGAAAGAAGCCGGCATTGATACTGAAATTGAAATAGTACGTCCTTATGGATTGGAAAATGTTTCCCTGGGGATGTTTAAAAAATATGACTTGCTTTCAATACATGTTGGCAGGAAGACTTTTACAACGCTATCACTTGAAAAAGGAATACCCATTCAGGACGTCATGGCGCTAACCACTCATTCCTCATTTAAAGCAGTCAAACGCTATATTAACGTCACCAAGGAGCGTAAGAAAACGGTTATGGCTGAGGCCTGGGGAGAGGTGAAGGAGAATAATTTGAAGGTGGTATAAGAAAGCTATCTTTTCTTATATTATTGAAAATTCTATGTTATTTACTTTCGCCAAGCAAACCCTGCCATACTTTCGGGTACTCTTCCCTACACAAATCCTTATATCAAATTGATATACAATAATGAATTTCTTAAATGATCTAATAGGTATCAAAATTGGTAACAGAATCCCTATAAATGGAACCGGCGAACATTTTCCTAAGAAACCGTTCGCCGAGTGGAGGGATATACCCCCCATAATTCCGATGTAAATATAATAATGTTAATTAAATATTGCAACCTATCCCACATGCGCGTAATGACCGACAAAAAACCTTCAATCATCAGCTTTGCATAACTTTGGAAACGTGATTAATGACATAAACACATATCTTCAAAAAACAGGCCAGACAATGGCTGATCTTTGCCAGGGTGCAAACCAGGTGGGGCTTGATCATATCCTGAACGAACTGGTACCAAAGGCTCTTGATGGCGGCAAGAAAATTGTTTGGGTTGTGGAGGATGAAGGCTTTGGGACCGGGCATTATGAATTGATCAACAATTATTTATTTTCTGAGGTTTTATGAGGTAGGACGAAACTAAAGAGCCTTACTGAAATCAATTTCAACACATTCGATTCCAAACCTTTTAGCTTCTGCAATCTCATGTTTCAATTCTTCTGCAGTTAATACTTTCCGATTTCCTACAGCTGTGACTTTGTCAAACGATAAAATATAGCATGCTGTTTCCGGATCCTCTGCATGATGCAGCAGATAAGCCGCCTTGTCTTTCTGACCGGCAAGTGCCGCCTGTAATATTTCAATGCTTTTTTTTCTGGTCATTTAATGTCATTTAATGTCAAGTGTGGTATGAATCCATTTAACTCCCATTCTTTCATCAAGTTTTTTCATTTCTTCAAATTCTTCCCAGGTCATTTCCTTTCCTCTGTAATTAACCGTATCAGGAGGATATTTACCGTGCAAAAACATTAAAGTTTGCTCTGGATCGGATTCATTCATACGGTCAATAAAATAACTGGCTTTTTCTTTATCGCCGGCTAATGCTGCTTTTACAGCCTGTTCGGCATACCATCTGTTCTCCATGTTAACTGTTTAAAATTTGCTGTACCTGAATGCGGATCCTTTTTAATAAAATTTCCCTTTCCTCAGAAGTTGGTAAACCGATAATTTTCTTTTTCCTGGCTTCAACCCACTTTAGTTTTTGGAAATTATCTGGAAAGTGAAAGCCTATGCCCCAACCATTTTTGACCGGAAATGTGTGCCAGTCATTTTCAAGCCCCCGGGTGAGTGATACCACTATCTTAGGATCTGCTGATCTTTTATATTGAGGTCTTGGAGTACCTTTATTTTTTCCTCTCGAATAAACACCGGCATCTTTTGTCCTGCCTGCCTTTGCGCCTCTTTTATACCTGGTACTGTTTCCATAATTTCCGGTTCTTACCTTCATGTAAGCCGGTGAATAGGTTCCTATTTGTGAACCATCAGAGGCAATGCCTTTTTTGTGAATTCTCTCAGTCATCATGACTAAAAGATTCTGCACATCTTCCCTCAATATCGCTGAATTCCTGAGCGCTTGCAACTTATCGTTTATCCTGGTTATTGCACTTGATATATTAATCTGGTAGCTGATCATTTTAATGTTTGTTTGATTTGATTTATCAATACCCCCAGTTGATCATCATTAAGCTTGTCAACATTAATGTTTGCATCAATTGATTGAAGAGTTGGCAGCGAATATTTAGCTAACCTTTCAAAGATTTGTATGCGTTGATAAGGCGTAAGCTTTTTGAAGTCAGCAGATATTTTATGCTGATTTTCGGTTAGGAAAATTGTTATAAAATCACGTAATGGCAATGTGACTTTATTCGGCGTTCCCTTCTTTCTTCCGCCGGTTTTTTTTGCTCCAGTCTTCCTGCCTCGTTTCCTTGGTGTCATTTTCTACTTTTTTCTAATTTAGAAAAAGACTGCCACCGCATCAAAGCTGCAGCAGTCTCATTGCTCAGTTCGGCTTTTGAATGCTATCCCACAATTCAACCACTTCCCTTAATGTCTTCGGCTGGTAGATATTCATATTTGTTTTCTGAAGGTGTTTGAGTAAAGGATTATTTTCATCCACGGCTATAACATTTTCCAGTTGAATATGAATAGCGCTTTCAGCCTGATCTTTCGTTAACCCTATGCCTGAGTACCTTTCAACCAACTCAGAAAAATTTGCCGGTTCAGGCTGGGTGAAAAATATTAATCCATGGCTGACATTTAATTCATAGACATTTTTCAGTCTCGAAACGTTGAGCACTTTAGTAAAAAAAGTGTTGTCATTGTGCGTTATGCCGTTTTCCTTCATCCAGTCGAAAAACAAATTGATATTGCCATACGCTTCACTGGCTTTATCATGAAACTCTTTTAATTTTTGATTGTAGTCTTTTTCATTGATGCTAGCATTATCAAGAGCGTCACTCAAAAGCGAATATTCAAGCGCATATTCTTTAATTCCGGGAAGCTCGTACACCTCACCATTACGTGAGATCATCTCCGAAAGTCTCTCCATTTTCATCTTCGGTATTTTTTAGTGAGTCATTGTAGCTATCAATAAGAAAATCAGCCTGCTCGCTGATGGTGTTATTGGGTCCCCACGAACCTGGATATAATTTTTCCAGCTTCTTGTAAGCTTCTGATTTCTTCGCAGGATCTGTTTCCTTGACGTAGTTAAAGGTTAATTCATTTAGTTTTTGGTCGCCGAAAGGACCTTGCGCATGTTGCGCTTCTGCTATTGATTTATACATGTTCAAATTTTTGAGTTACTGAATATTTTTTATTTCTGATAATCCGCCAATATGATGCTGGCCTCAATCGAAATATCTTCATTTGGTCCGGCATTTCCCGGATACTCTTTTCTGATCGTTCTTTCTGCCATTTTCCGGCGCTCCTCCAACTCATCGGTTGCGGATATCTGGCAAAGGCGTCGTAGCCTTGCATCGCCGGTGAGCGGGGTATAGGGCAGGACAGCTTCCCCACCGGAAGAAGGATTTGCACGCCCGAATCCCTGACCCGCTACGAGCATAGCAGCTGCATTAAAATTTGCATGCTGGTTGTTTTTGTGTGACATTTGTTGTTGATTTTGATTTAAAAAAAATGATGTGTTTTTCACAAGCGGCATTTTTAAAAGTGAATTTTAATTTTTGTGTTATAGGTTAGTAACCCTGAAGTAGTTAAAATATTTTTACTTGTACGCTTCGTCAAAAAATTTTAGTTTTTCTTCCAGATCGGAAATTTTTGTGAATGGGATAATAGCTCCTGTTCTTCCATCCATCCCGCTATATTTTAGTCCGTTTCGACGCAATGTATTTCCCTTGTGCGAAATCATAAAACCATTAAGCTTCGGGTAAAGCTTTAATAGCTTATCCGGATGTTTGGGGCTTAGAAAGAATTTAACCTCTTTGCCGTTAAGTGTTGTGGTATGTCCGGCATGTTCCCAATCATAATTTCTCAATATTATTTCCGGGCTCTTTTCTGTTGTTGTGTTCATTTTTCAGATTTTTACTTTTATAAATATTCGAGGCAAACCACCCCGCCTTTTCCGCCTTCATTATTTTCAATGAATTCAGTTATTTCTTCATAGGTAGCCTCTCTCATTACAATCAGCCCGGCATCGTATATCAATTTCCAATCAATGCCCGGAAGTATGATTTGTTCTTGCTTTACCAGATATTTTCCTGGCGGTAAACCAAGCGGCACCTTTAATTCAAGGAAAACAATTTTTGTTGGTTCTTTTTTAACCGGGTTCATTTTTTACTGCATAGTTGTTATAAATTCAGTTGCAAATATTCCTTGTGGAACAATGAATGCATCATTGTTATAGGCTGGTATTAATTTAAAATTTGCCATTCCTTCCTCAGGCGTATAATTTATTTCATCAATCCAACAGGCCAGCTCTTCGCATGAATCAACAATTTTGATGACTCCATATGGATTTTCCTGTATTGTTTTGAAATCAGCTACCGACATGGGATAATCAAAACTGATACGCTCCGGACGTAATGGCGGAATAGCAAATGAAGCTTCGGCAAACTTTGTAATATCTATGGTTTCGTTTTCTGCAATGGCCTGCAGTTCAATAACACAACTTCCGCTCATATAGCCTGAAGCAAAATAGTTCCCTTTTCCTTCCATAAATATTGCCTGGCTTCCTGAATTGATGGACCTGTAACCGCTGAAAATCTTATCCGTCCACCTCATCGCATTCCTGATGGGTGATATCCGGAAATTGTAAATAGTATCAGGATCAATTATACTTCCAGGGTTTGTTATGTTGCCCATTTCAATGGTCAATGCATCACTATCATAAACAGGAGTAACCGTTACAGGCTGAACGGTGCTGTCATTAACCGGGTATGACGAAACACTTATGTAAAAATCACCGCCTGAAACATATGCATTATTGATGGTGAATGTTTTATTATTACCACTTGTCTGAGCTCCTGAAATGGTGATCTTCTGACCAATAATTGCCCATGCGGGAGCTTCAGTAATTCCGGCAAATCTTATGCTTGTATGGTAGAACCTTACATTATACTGCTCGGCCGGAAGCGCCGGCAACCCTCTTTTTAAGCATATAATGAAAGTATCATTGTCAAACCTCCAGTCCTTACTATCTTTATTTCCCTTACGTCTAGTGATCTCAATAGCATATCCGGATGCGATCATTTTACTTAACCTGTTGAGCTCATTTTTAACTTCACTGAGCGTTGTGCGGTAAAAACGTTGCGTAAGGAATTCATCAAGCCCGTTATATTCCTCCGCCTCATATTTTTCATAGCCAAAAGTGAAAGTGCTGTAATGCTCAGATTCCTGCACCTTTCTTGTAATAGAATTTACCCCATCCAGCGTTAAAATAATATCCTGGGAATAAAAATACTTCCATGGTTCCACGCGAAGCCATTTATAACCTGACCTACGCAAATCCCTTTCAATGCCAACACCTATATGATGAATAGGATCAAGCCCATCCCACAAATCTTTGAGCGATTGAGAGAATATAACATTGCTATCCTCCTTTTTCTCAATTCCCCGGATGAAAAGGCCATTGGTAATCGCTTCCAGGCTACCGCAACCATCACTTTCTACACTATACGGTTGGCTGTCTTTTCTACCGAAATACTCACTATACGCTTTTATTTTCCCATCTGTAACAGCCTCGGCAATGCGGCTCCATGCTTCGTTTACAAGGAATAGCTTCGCAGCTGTGGGCTGAGAGAAGCTTAGTGTATCAATATTTATTGATCCGGAATTTACTGTTATTTTGAACGCTTCTCCGGTTTCGAGTTCTCCTGACCAAAAGCGGATTAACCCCGCAACACAGAAAAATAAATATTCCCCTTTTTCAAGTGTTACATTAACCAGCTCCTTTGAATAATTAACCGTATGATCTGTATCAATTTCCCAGCCGTTAAAATTTAAGGTTGATTGATTCACTTGTATGTTGTTATCAATAACCTCAATTTCTCCATCAGCTTTCCTTTTCAGGATAGCATTGTGCCAGGCTTTTACTAATGCATCTTTTACATTTACCGTATAATTAACAGAAACCTCAAGGTTAAATGACCTTACGAAATCCAGATTATTTGGGTTATCCGGATTGAAATACATTGTGTACGGAGTAGGCGCCCAATCAAAATAAACTGTTGTTACATTTTCATTTGGAAGGCCCTGATCGTCTCCCTTTGTAATGTATTTGGCATCGGTGGCGCCATTGGGCAAAACATTGGCATTATAAGTTCCATGCCCGATAAACGTATTCATTATATCGGTTGATGGATTAAAATTTCCGAACTCAGATAAGTCTGTATTATTAAAAGGAAGCACCATATTAAACCACGCATACCGGTTGTCTGGTGCATTTGGAGGAAATAAAAAACCAATATCACTAAGCTTAACCAGCAACTCCTTGTTTTCATTCAGGGTTGCCTTATTCTGCATGTAAACACCTTTGCTTTTCAGTTCAATCTTTTTACCAAGAAATGCATAGGGTTCAAGGTTTGTAACCTGGTCAAATGATAATAAGGATTCAAGATTTACCTTTTGGTCCCAGCGGTTATTGAGCGTAATTACATCAGACGTTGTTTCAATTGGTATCCGGCAGAAACATTCATCGCCACAGGTATCTTCATACTCACGAAACGCTAGCGTACCGCGGTACAGCTCCACAAAATCATTGCTGCACTTCTGTTCTATAATCAACACGAGATTCCCTTGTACACCATAGTTGTCATATTCATCCTTAATAATTCCGAATGCACCTCCTGGCTTATCTGCCGAAAATGGTTCGTCATATGGTACGTCAAAGGTTCCGCTTTCACCTTTTCTTTTATCATAAAACTTAAAATCATTGCCTTGATAATCGAAGAAAAGCCCATGCAGCTCTTTATCTCTGTTAATAACAATTTTGGTGGCATCCCATCCTACAGGCTCGTCAATAACCGTCCTTTTGCCGGCACGATCAAGCAAAGAAAATCGCCAGTTCATTTTTTATAGTATTTATTCAAAATTTTTGTTCTGTTCCCTTTTTTCTGTACGAATAGTGCAAGTCCATCCTCATCAATTACGTTGTGAACTTGTACAGCTTCGGGAATTTTTAATTTTTTGGCAACTGAATCCCCTATTGATTCTGCCATCAGTTCATAATCAATATTCATCATACCAAACTTATTGGTTGAAGTGGCATGTATTAACTCATTATCAGCTTTTGGAGAATATCCGGCAAGGATCTGATCAGGAGTGAGTGTTGATCCGCCCTTCCATGCCTCCTGTATTTTTTCTGATTGCTTGTAAGACCAGATACGTTCACCGCCATTTAACCTAACAAGCTCAGGACCTTCCTCACCTACAAGCGCATATCCTTCGGGCGCCTTACGGGTACCTTTTTTAAATTGTGGGATTGGTTCTGATTTTATTTTAGATACTTGCACCGCCGTTGTCGCAGCAGCTACTGCAGCGAGAGCAACTCCTGCGATAATTGTTGGAGCCGTTGCCAGCGCGTTAGTAACCGCAAGAAGGCCATTGATAACCGCCTGACTGATCTTTGCCTGGCGTTCCTTCAAGTAAGCAGCCTTTTTTAGTTGGATCTCCTTTTGGCGATACCTTTCTTCAATAGCTGACTTCTGCTCTTCAGTTAGGCTCTTATTGGCGAGTTCTGCATCACGCTGGGTTGAAAGCATATCCAGCTGGCGCTGCAATTCTTCCTGGCGTTTAGCAGCAGCGACCTCATATAATCCATTGATTGCCTGCTGACCGATAGCAATGGCACCGGTGATAGTATCTATCTGAGCTTTTTGTTTTACTTTTTCAAGTTCTTTGGCAGAAATTAAATCCTGATTATACTTCTCCTGTGCGATTGCAACCGTATCAATATTTTCCTTTATCTTGACATAAAGGCTTGCGATGCCGGTCAATACTTTTTGGGCATCAGTGTCCGGAACTGTTGCATCGATTGAATTTACAAGAAGATTGATTGTTTCAAATTGAGATTTTTGCGCGAGTTCCAATTTGTGAATGAAATCATCCAGGTTTTCCTCAGCATGCTTGATTGAATCATCGCTTGCTTTTTTCTCCTTGTTCAAATCTATTTGCCTTAATTGATCTTTGGCGGCATACAGATCCTTTTGCAGGTCGGTAGCATCCTGGTTATATTTTTTTCTGTTTGCTATTTCCTCTTCCAGGCGCTTAATTTCATTGAGCGTATTTTTTTTGCATATGCTTCCTGAACTTCGGCTCTCTTTTCTTCATACTCTTTCAAAGTAATAAGCTGCATTTTAAACACGGTCTCAAGGCCGGCCAGTTCGTTATCGAGGTCATGCGAAAACTCATTTGTGATGCCGTCAAACGTTTTTTTAATTTTTTCCTCCAGTTCCTCCCATTTCTTCGCGATGATGCCCGTGCGTTTGGTATTAAATTCATCAAGCAAACTCAGGCGCTGTATGTAATACTTATCCTCAATATTTTTCTTTTCCGATTCTGTGAGCTCTTTTTTTCTCAACTCATTTTTTTCCTGCGCATCAATCAAAGACTGGCTTTTATCGAAGAAATCCTGCAGGGCCAGCAAGCGGATATCGCTTGAATTATTGCCGTCGTCAGATATTTTTTGCGCGAGCTCTGCTTCGCGTTTCAGGTGGCGCTCTGTAATCTGAAAGGCTGCTTCCGCATTGCGCTCAGCAAGCTCCAACGCTTTTTTAGCAGCGTCTTCATTGATCTTTTTTCTTTTTTCAGCGCTCTCTTTGGTAGCTTTAATTTTTTCAGCTTCCAGATCGGTTTCAATATCTTTCTGTTTTTCTGCTTCCTCTTCAACCACCTCTGTATAGTCGTACAGCGTTGCAGCTCTTACCTTGGATGATTGTAATTCTACATCAGCCCTTTTCTGCTTCAGCGCCATTATTTTTTCTTCAGCATTACCTTGTGCTTCCAGCAGTTTAATTTCCCGGTCAATGGCTTTAATTGAAGACTGACGCGCCTTTTCAGTCTTGTTTTCATTGAAGGCCTTATCAAGTTTCTGCTTGTAATCCTCCAGCTTTTGGTTCAGTTCTTCCTGAGCTTCAGTCTGGCTTTTAGTGCTTTCCGTCCACTCCATGATTTTATTTACGGCATAGCCGATGCCAACAACGAGCGCCCCAATACCGGTTGCTATAATGGCGCCGCGCAAAACTTTAAACGCGGTTGAGGTTGCAGTTACGGATACCCCTAAAGCTGCATAGGTTGAAGCTGTGAGCCTATTGGCAACAGCAAGCACTTTATTGCCGGCAACGGTTGCGCCGAGTGATAAAGCTTCCTGCTTATCAAGGGCGATCTTAATTTGCTGCAAAGATTGGGTGATGGCCATGATGGCATTCAGCTTCACCAATGTCTTCTGCAGATCTTCATTTTCGCTGCCAAACAATGCCTGCGCACCCATCAATCCTTGTACACCGGCAGATAAAGCGGTAACTCCCTGAAGGGTGGCAGCAAAAGTTAACTCTGTTGAATCCTGGGAAAGGACCTGCACTGCTTTCCTTGCATCATCCAAATTTTCCTTCGCAGCGCCGGCACTTTGTGCCATATCGTAAATTTGAGACGCTGATAATTCACCAGCTGCCAGCATTCTGGCAAGTTCTTCAGTTGTTTGCCGGATCTCTGTTTTCAGGGATGCTGTTTTTCCGGAAGCTTGTTCGGATTTATTTCCAAAACCATCAACGGATTTCATAACGTTTTCCATTGAAGTGGCAAGCTTACTTGCTTCCCGCTGGCTCTCTGACAATTGTTTTTCCAATTTCACGTAAGCTTCACTGCCGGCTAACCCTCTTCTGCGAAGTGATTCCATTCGGGCGGCAGTTTCATAGAGCTTTTTATTTGTTTCGTTGATGGCGTTTTTTAGGTTATCAAAAGCTGATGTCTTACCGAGTAGGCCCATTTCTTTTTTCAGGTTCACCAGGTAAATGCCCGCATCTTCAAAACTTCTTTTCAGCGTTTTAACGAAAACTTCTTCAAGATTTTTTCCGAGCGTAAGGATATTTTTTTGAAGATCATTTAAAGTCTTAGCGGTGCCCTTCGCACCGGCATCAGCTGAGGCGAAAGCTGTAGTAGCTTTTTCGCCCATTTTCTGAATGAATGCTGCATCATCTTTTGAAATTTTCCCGATTTTTTCCAGGGCGGGTATGGTGCCCTCAATTTGGGAGGTATCGGTAACAAATTCGATGACTATATTTTCTGTAGCCATGATTAAAACTCATTTTCATTGTTTGTTTTTTTGTTGGCTTTCGCCCTGGTATCGGGAGATAAACCCTACTTGTTGTTTTTGTTTTTCAATTAGTTGTGTTAACAAAACTTAGTTAGGTAGTGAATTCGGTAGCGAAATTTTCATTAAGGATCATCGAAATTCATGATCTTTCCTATCAAACTTTTCGCGCTTACATTGGCGCCAGTTGGTTGCTGTTCTTTTTTTTCTTGTGGCCGGTAAAACCCTTTCCAGCCTCTATGCATTGCAGTTAGAATAATTTCCACGGCTTTATTTTCATCGCCGCCCGAATAATCAGAAACTAAGTTTAGTGCCGCCTGTTCCTCCTGTACAGATTTGTAAGTCTTTTCTTTTGTGTTCAGATAATTTTTCCACTGTTGCCATAGGTTTAAAAAATTTCCCCCAAATGGATACACGATTTTCGCTGCTGGTGGAATTTCTGATACCATTTTTTCATCGGGCTCGTTTTTTTTCAATAATTTTTTTTGTTCCCAGGCTTGGTCACACACCGCCATAGCCTTTTTTACCTCCTGATTTTTTTCATTTGCGATGTATTTTTTAAAAGCGTGCAGGGCAGATTTGTTTTTGCTTACCAGCTTCGGATCATTTTCCATGGCCTGCAGAATGAAATCGATTACGTGACGATCTGAATAGCGATTCGTCAACCAATTGAAATCTTCCTCCGTGAATGGTTTTTCAAGTTCGGCAACGGAAGGGTACTTATTCGCTATTCGCTCAGCGAATGCCTCAAACTCCGTTTTTTTCCTAAAAGAATTTTCAAAAAAAGAACTTGTGTGTGCGTGTGCATTTTTATTCTCACACTCACTTCTTATCTCTTCTTCTCTTATCTCTTCTTCTCTTATCTTATAGCTGGCTTTTTTTTCGCTTGTGCCGACGCTTAAGCGGCTTTTTTGGTCGCTTGTGCCGGGCTGCTCATTCGCTTGTGCCGCTTTTTTTGCATTTGTTGCCACTGCGCCTCTTCTTCCTCGTTCGGATAAAGCCATTTTTTTAGTGTCCCACTCTGACATTCTTCTGAGCAGCGAATCGGACCAAATAGATTCACCATCCGATTTGAGAAGTTCAAATTCATTTACAAGATCATTGATAAAATTCTTACAGTCGTCTGTTTTTAATTTAAGTGCGTCAGCCAGGGAAGCGTAAGCAAATTTTTGCGCGATATTATAGCGATAGTTCTCTTGCTCTCTCAATATCTCTATCAGTGTCCAGTACATGCCTTTCCCGGCCATGCCATATTGTGCAACTAGTGCGACCATCTTCGGATCCGCGGAGGCGTTAGAATCGTGTTTGAACCAAAATGCGTCTTTAGCCATTTCGCCTTTCTTTTAAGGATTTAGCAATTGCCGGATTCGTCGTTAAATACCAGGCGCTATAGCCGGTCCGCTTACATGGAGCCTTAAACAACTCCCACAGTTTATTATCCTTCTGTAGTCGGCGCTTATAGCGACAAATGCAGCAATGCCTTATTCTAGTAGCCTGCTCTACCATTGCTGCAGTAGCGGGGCGCAACCGAAGAAAATCAAGTATGATTTCTGTCGGCAAAGAATTATCTTTGTGCTGCTTCTTTATTTTTTTGTTGGGGGTGGTCATGATGGCTTACCTCCTTTTTTTTCAAGCGCATTAAGCACTTTGAACCAGCTGTATCTAACGGCACTACCTACACGAAGTGAAGGTATTTTACCTTTTTTCTCCCATTTAATTATAGTTGGCTCTACCAAGTTAAGGCGCTTGCAAAGCTCAGCCCGGTCAATAATTTCATCTTTTTCTGCCGCAGATGGATACTTGGCGGACAGCTCCTTGAAGACTTCAATCATCATGGCTTTTAATTCATCAGAGGAGATAGTGAGCAATATAGAGCTATTCATATTGTGCCGCCTCCGCCCGGGCTATCTTATCCAACGCTGGCACTATGTCGCCACGCCTGTATAGCACCCTTCTGCCTATCTTATAGGCCGGAAGTAGTCCATTACGCGTATGCTTATTGAGGGTAACCAGGCTAATATGTAGCATATTAGCTACGGCACGCCTAGTCAACAGATCTGATGCGTCTGATGCATCAACAACGTTTGTCATTATTTGTTTGATTGTCCCGTATTGGGAAGTTGATCATCCTGATGGATGCTATTGATTCAGCTCGCATTGCTGACTAAGGAGTGCTATTTTTTTTATTTTACAAAAAATAAGCGAGTGAGGTGCGTTGATGACTGTACGTCAGGCAGTCCTTTTTCCGACTGCATCAAAGTTAATTAAGATTAATCCAGAATAAATAATGATTGACTTTGTATATTTTTCCACACCCTGTGCATAACCCATTTAACCATGATACCCCTTTAGATACCTACTCACTGTACGCCACTCTGATGCCGTTGTAAAACAGATACTTATTTTAAAAATTACTCGGGAATATCACCCGAGAACTAACGAAAATGCTTAATTTGCTTATGGTGTTTTTCATAGGGTCTATCGGCATAGCGGTCCCGAGATTAAATCTCGGGATTTTATTTAATTTAGATCTCCCATAAAAAAGCCCGGAATTTCTTCCAGGCTTTGAATTATCTCGAACATATCCAGGATATCACTTGAAGAGTTTTTTCAAGTTTCTTCTGGCGCTTTATTTTCTTCTTCTTCTTCTTCTTCATAAAAGTATCTTGATTTTAATTGGTTATTAATTTTCCATTACCTCAGCTTCATGGTAAGCTCTTCTAATCGGTTTCAACCTCTCGAACAACGCGGCATGAAACTCTTTCAACTGTCTCAGTAAAAAATAATGTTGACCGATGTCGCTATGTAACTTCTCTGTATCGTTTAAGAGATTTTGCGCAATTTCTTCCAATGCTTCGGCTGCATCAGCCGGGCAGAAAGAAAAAAGAATACGTGAAATCACCTCTGCTTCTTCTTCGGTGAATGTAACGGTCCGTTCTTTTTCAAATAATTTGTTTTGAGCTTGCATTTCAGTTGATTTTTCTTGGTTCGTAGATTGTTTTATACGTTTTGAGGTCATTCAGAAGCTCCTTGACACTGCGCAAAAAGAAATAAATTTCTTCACTATTTCCGCTGCCTTTAATATCTACCCCGCACAAAGAACATAGAATTATATTATCTATCCCTTCACTCATATCCTCATCATTGAAAGTAGAATAGAACTCATCTACCTTTTCTTGCAACTCCTCCGGTAATGATGCCTTGTTTTTTGAAGTCATTTTTTGATATGTATCTGTATCACTTAATATTTTGTTCATTGTAGTTGAATTTAAGATGAAGTAAAAAGGGGATTAAAGAGGGCTTATAAAATATGTGTTTGATTCTGCTCTATTATTCTGAGTATTCGACGAACTCCATCATACACCCTGAGCGATTCCCGCTTTAATTCATGAGGTAGTTTACAGAATGCATCCGATGAGATATATTCTGAATACCATGCAGCTATACCGAATGTTTTAGCTACCGCAGCATGAACGCTGTCATGATTTGCATCTATTTCCGTTAAGATTTCATCAATGTTTTTTGTTTTGAAATCAGACATGAGTTTTGATTTTAAAAGTGAAGTAATTAGGTAGGATTAAAAACGGGCCTTATTTGTTTTCTGCATATGGATCTAGCGTCACCAATAATTCTTTTATGCCGGTCATTAATTTAAATGTGATTCCAGCAGTATTTCCTCCGCTATCGTCAATACTATATAGAGCATCCTGGGTAACATCATCAATCATTTCACATAATCGCTTTATGTTACTAGCGGGCATATTCATAAAAAAATTGTCTACAGCTTTTTGCAACTTCTGAGTCTCTTTCATGCACCCTGGCAGTTGTGAAAGCTCATTGAGTTGTTTCTTGTATGAAGGTGCCCGATCTTGCTTTAAATGAGATCTACCAGTTTCAAACCGAAAGAGTTTTGGAATAGAATGTCTTTTCTTACTTTTGTTTTGCATAAATGAGAGTTTATGTGATTAATAAATCCGCTGTTCCTAGCAGCGGGTTTTTGTTTTTACCAGATTTATCACCCCCAGAGGGAGCCGGGACCTGGCGAAAGTCTTTATTGATGAATTTTAATTGTTGCATGCGATGGAAACATAATGTTTCCGTCAAAAGTAGTATATTATTTGATATTTGAAACAAAAAGTTTCCAAATATTTTTTTTACTTTCGCTCCATGACTATTTTTGAAGCATTTGAAGAACTCATTCAGTCGAAGGAATTTAAGGTTATAGCAAAAAAAAGGGATTCGATTGGAGGGAAATATAGATTGTATCAATCCAGGTATAACCGTAATGAACTGAAGCCGGGAGCAATAGTAGAGATCCTGATTGCGAACGGCTATGAAGTGACGGCAAACAAAGCGGTAAAAAAGAAGTCCTAAAGTTATCCTTTACCTTTATTTTGCCTTTTTCGCTTCGCCCAAGCTGCGTCAAAATCAGCTAGGTATTTATTAAATCTTTCTGCTTTTTCTTTTTTCTTCGCTAAAGCCTTTTCCTTTTTTTCATCCATTTCATCCATCTCTAAATATTTCCGAAAATTATCTGCGGCCTCCTGCGCCAACTTCAGATGTCTGTTGGCAAGATCCAGATTGGCTGTAAGGTGCTCATAATATTGAATGAGTTTCTTCTTGTCCATACTCGAAACTTTTAGTTACCTAATTTGCTACCTTCCAAAAATAAAAATCCGCAAACACAGTGTGGATGCGGTTTTCAGATTTTTTATGGTCGGGATGACTGGATTCGAACCAGCGGCCTCTTCGTCCCGAACGAAGCGCGCTACCGGGCTGCGCTACATCCCGAAAATTTTTGGAGAACAAAAATATCCGGATTCAGATAGATGAACAAATGATTTTATGATTTGAGGGCTAATTACCACCGCTTTTTACCCTGTTTTGCTCTTCGCTTGCACCACCTCTCCTGCGCGCCGGGGCAATATTATTTTTACCAAACTTATATGTAAATGAAACCAGGAACTGCCTGTTATCTTTCCTCCTGTCGTTATGTACACTCAAATCCACGTCAGCATATCGCGAATAGCCATTAAAATTCTGCGTTCGGAAAATATCTCTTACCCCAATCTTTATAGTTCCGTTCTTTTTAAGCACCTGCTTTGCAAGCGCTATATTCAGCGCTCCCATATTTCCTCCTATCAGCAAGCCTTCTGATATCCTGTTGGTATACCAACCGCTCAGCTCTGCCGTCCATGTTTCTGCAAAAGTAAAACTGCTGGTCATGTTCGACATTAGTCCTGTTGCTTTCACCTGTACAGGAAAATTTTCATTGCCGTTATTATAAAGCCCTTTATACCTGTTATCAAAAAAATTAAAATAAACATTCATATTCCACCACTTTACTATTTGCTTATTGGCTGTAATAGTCAGCCCCCATTGCTTCATTGTACTGAAATTTTCTTTGGTCTGAAAAGTTGTTCCTTTTTCTGTATTCTGTTTTAAAATATCAGTAATGATGTCATCAGTTTGCGTATAGTTGACGGTAGCAGTTAAAAACCTGTTGAAGGTATAGCTCAACTCAATATTATTGGAAAATTCCGGCTGCAGGTATGGGTTGCCCTGCCCGTATGTAAGTGAATCAAGAAAAAATATGAACGGGTTCAGCGCATCATAATCCGGGCGCCTGATCCTTCTGCTATAGCTGAGACCTGCCTGGTTTTTATCATTCACATTATACATTACCGCCGCATTCGGAAAAAGATTGGTGTAGTTCCTGGTAAAACCTGAATCACTTTTAACCTGTGTGCCTTTGGCATTGGTATTTTCAACGCGCAATCCTGCACTTAATTCCCATTTCTTAATACTCTTGCTGAATATCGCATAAACAGCATTTACATTTTCTTTATACAAAAAATGATTGCTTCTTGTTTCATCAGGAAACCAGCCGGTGCTTGTATCCCTGCGGTATAGCACATTATTATCTATATCAACATAGCTGCTTTTCATACCTACTTCCAGTTTTTCATTTTTATTAAACGGATGTACATAGTCAATTTTACCTGTATATATTTTTATAACAGAAGGAAACAAACCATCGAGTAAAATAGTATTACCACGTTTGCTGTTGTCGGGGTTATATATTTCTGTTGACAGCAGGTTTTTCCCGTTACTTTCATAGTAACCATAATCGAGATCGGTTGAAATTTCCCTGCCTGTTGAATCAAATGTATGCTTGTAATTAATATTGGTAGTTATATTGCTGGATTTGTTGGCATTGTACGCATCCGACACAAAAGAAGAATGCACAACATGGTCAACATCTTTTATTTCCGAAATACTTTTCTGCCAGTTTTTCCAGGGATTGATATTCCCGTTTATTGCAACTCCTATCACATCTTTTGGTGTAAAATAATAGTCGGCACCTAATTTCATATTATGCCAGCTGCTTTTGTTATGGCGGTTGGTGATTTGATCAGATGAACCGGACAGCGCTTCTTCCCTGTAAAAATTCCTGTTGATGGTTAATATACTTAAGCCCTCCCACACGCCGCCATTATATCCGCCGAAAATATTGATTTTGTTATTGCGGTAATTAAAATTAGCCCCGCCATTATATTTTGGATAAAAGCCCTGGGCATAATTAAAATTCATATTGCCGTTGATACCTTTTATTGTTCCTTTTTTTGTTTTGATATTTATTATACCTGCTCCTCCGGCTGCATCATATTTTGCAGGCGGGTTTGTCATTATCTCAATCTGGTCGAGCGAATTTGCCTGGATGCTCTTTAAAAAAGCAGCAAGGCCCTGCCCGCTGAGATAGGTTTGTTTACCATCAATCAGTATCAGCACTCCACCCTTTCCTTTGAGGCTTACATTACCATCATTGTCAACAGATACGCCGGGAGATTTTTCCAGCACTTCCAGCACATTCAAACCGGTATTGGTTGGTGATGCATCAACATTGATCACCGTTTTACCTGCTTTAACTTCTACCGGAGGCCTTTTAGATGTAATAACAACATTAGACAAAACCGTGCTGGTTTTACTTAGTACAAGTGCCGGAACATTTTGATCAGTGCCGTTAAAATCAAAAGTGGTTGAATAATGTGCATTATATCCCACGGCAGTGGCAATTACTATGTAAGTGCTATGCTTTATGTCTGTAAAACGAAAGTTTCCAAGTTCATCAGTTGTGGCAGACTTTTGTACAGAAGAATCTTTTGCCAGTAATAAAGAAACCGTGGCTTTGGTTAACGGCTTGCCTTCTTCATTATGTATTGTACCGGAAATATGCTGGGCACAGATATGCTGGGTGACAAATAAAAACATCACAATAAACAATGCCTTCATAAAATAATTGGTGTGTTTTAATACTGAGCAAACATATTTTTGAAACAGATAATAAAAAAGCAATTAACTGTAAATGGTAAAATCAGGCTGTAAGCGATACAAAACAACAATCAAATGGTTTTATACGCCCGCAAAAAATTCAGCTTTGCTATTTTACGTATGGAGTATTGAAATTGTTACATGAACCGTTGTGATTTTCCCAGGCAAAAATAAAAAGCCTTTATTAAATCGAATGATTCAATAAAGGCTTTTCAATTCAGTTCAGTATTACCCGGTAAAGTTATCTTGTTAAAGTTATCAAGATCAGAGCGGCAGATAAACTTTCAGCAACGTGATCTTAGAGTACTCCTTTGGTGCTCGGCAAATAATTACTCATCGGATCGCGTCGCACTGCCATACGTATAGCTTTGGCAAATGCTTTAAAAATGGCTTCAATTTTATGATGCTCATTTTCACCATGACATTCAATATTCAAATTACATTTTGCTGCGTCGGAAAATGATTTAAAGAAATGAAAAAACATTTCCGTAGGCACCTCTCCTATTTTTTCTCTTTTAAATTCAACATTCCATACAATCCAGTTCCTTCCTCCAAAATCAATCAGCACTTTTGCATCAGCTTCATCCATCGGCAACGCAAAACCATATCTTTCCATACCGGTTTTATCAGCAAGCGCTTTGGCAAATGCTTCTCCCAGGGCAATACCGGTATCTTCTATAGTATGATGTTCATCAATATGAAGGTCTCCTTTTGTATGTACTTTCAAATCTATTTTTCCGTGGCGTGCGATCTGCTCCAGCATATGATCAAAAAAACCTAAACCTGTTGCAATATCGGTCTTACCGCTGCCATCCATATTTACTTCAATACTGATCCTTGTTTCGTTGGTGTTACGCTCATGATTTACCTTTCTTAAACCAAGTTTTAAAAACTCATATATCTCCTTCCAGTTGGTTGTTTCAAGCGCTATGGTATCTTTTAGTTCAGAAACCTTATCAGAAATTTCCGCGGCGCCAAGCCCCGCGTCATTATTTATCCATATGCCTTTGCTACCAAGATTTTTTGCCAGTTGTATATCTGTTATCCTGTCGCCTATTACATACGAATTAGGAATATCATAAGCGCCATTATTAAGATAGCCGGTAAGCATGCCAATACCCGGCTTGCGGGTTGGTGCATTCTCGTGCGGATAAGTTCTGTCAATATGCACGGCACTAAAATGTATTTGCTCCCCTTCCAGGCTTTTCATCACCAGGTTATGCAATGGCCAAAATGTATGTTCAGGAAACTTATCTGTGCCAAGCCCGTCCTGGTTGGTAACCATTACCAGTTCATAATCCAGCTCAGTAGCAATTTTCGTCATGTACTCAAACATGTGCGGATAAAAAGTCAGCTTATCATACGAATCCAGTTGATAATCTGGTGGGGCTTCATTAATAAGTGTACCATCACGATCAATAAATAAAATGCGCTTAGCCATTGTAAAAAGTTGAGGGCGCAAGATAAGAAAACATTAGGCATGCAGGTAGGGAGCAGGGATTTCGTTTTTAGAAAAATTTTTAAATCTCAAAAGAGAAATATCTATTGGTTAGCCAACAGAAAGGTTTATAAAAAATCAAGATTGCTTAGCCCGCACATCACCCTGATATTTATAAATGGTTGAGGCGGGCTCGCAATGACGGCGAGGAGTTGAATAATTATACATTTTGATTCAGTGCTGGTAGCAAAATACAAACACGCTTGTCCGTCATTTCGATCCCGCCTGCAAGGTTAATGATTCGATAACTTTATACGCAATCTTAAACAAATCAAAAACAGATGTAAATTCAATTTTTCGCTTCTCTTACTTTTCTTACATCAGCAGGCGTTACCGGCTTTGCAGTATTGCCAAAACTATTGCGTATATAGGTGAGTATATCAGACAATTGGCGGTCGCTTAACTGCACATATGCCGGTATATCTTTATGAAACCGGGTTCCTTTGACTGTGACAGCAGAATCATTCACCAGAAATTTTATCAATGGCATCTTGGGACCCATTACCCATTTTGCTTTTACCAGTGATACCGGAATATTATCTTTTTCAATACCACGCTCTCCATGACAACCGGAACATTGCTGCAAATACAAGTCATTACCCCTTTCCATAACCGTTGCAGGGGGCGTATGCCTGTCTGGCTCAAAACTCAGCAGCACAAACAGCAATGAAGCAATTACAACATTTACAGGTATTAACCTTCTTCGCATAAAACAAGTATGGAAAACCAGTTATTGATCTCAATACAAAAGTACGCAAACTATTCAGATAGGATATTTAAACTATACAGGCGGTAATATAATACAACATTACGCCACGGTAAAATCGCGGAGCGCATCTGCCAGTATCCTGTTCTCATCCGGCGTACCAACCGTTATACGCAAACAATCTTCACACAATTGTACATTACTTCTGTCTCTTACAACAATGCCTTTGCTAAGCAAATAATGATAGGCCTCTTTTGCTTTCACAACCTTAACGAGTAAAAAATTGGCATCAGACGGATAAATATGCTGCACCTGCGGAAGCGCAGACAGTTTTTCTTCCAGCAATTTCCGCTCAGCAACAATTACCCTTATCATTTCATTCACTTCTTCCACATTATCCAAAGCCTGTAAAACAATATCCTGGGTCGATTGTGCTATATTATAAGGTGGCTTAATTTTATTGTAAACATCTATTATCGCTTCACCCGCAAATGCCATACCGAGCCTTAAACCGGCAAGCCCCCATGCTTTTGACAATGTTTGCAGCACCACAAGATTAGGATATTCTGCCAGTTCCTGTATAAATGAACGGTGACGGGAAAAATTGATATACGCTTCATCAATCACCACTATTCCGGGGAAATTATTCAGCACCATCTCTATATCTTCCCGGTTTAATGAATTTGCTGTAGGGTTATTAGGAGAACATAACCAGATGATCTTTGTAAAATCATCCACCAGTGTTTCCATGTGCACAAGATCGAGCTGGTAATTTTCAAGCAATGGCGCCTTCCGTATCTCAACATCATTTATTTCAGCGCTTACCTGGTACATACCGTAAGTTGGCGGGCAAATAATTACATTATCCTTTCCCGGGTTACAAAATGCGCGATACAGCAGATCAATACATTCATCGCTGCCATTACCAATAAAAATATTTTTTGCAGCAATGCCTTTGATCTTTGAAAGCTTTTCTTTTATTTTTTGCTGATGCGGGTCGGGATAGCGGTTATACCATTTGGTTAATGGCGAACCCAGGCTGTTTTCATTGGCATCCAAAAAAACATTTGCCTCACCACTGAACTCATCGCGGGCAGAAGAATACGGAACAAGCTTTTTTACATTCTCTCTAACAAGATCATCTATATTAAAATTCATTGCATTACTTTTTAAACATCATTTTTGAAGCCTGATTTTTACCGCGTTTGCATGCGCCTGCAAACCTTCTGCCTCAGCCATTGTAATAACAGTATCGCCTATGCGCTCCAGTCCTTGCTGAGATAATTTCTGAAAAGTGATCTTTTTCACAAAACTATCTACACTTACTCCACTGTATGCTTTGGCAAAAGCATTGGTTGGCAATGTATGATTGGTACCGCTGGCATAATCGCCAACACTTTCAGGAGAATAATTACCGAGAAAAACAGAACCGGCATTTATAATTTGCTCACTTATACTTTCATCGTTTTTACAACTGATGATCAAATGCTCCGGTGCATATTCATTGATCAGGGATATTGCCTCTTCCATATGCTTTACAATAATTGCCTTGCTGTTATACAGAGCTGCAACCGCTATATCTTTTCTCGGCAATAACTCCAGTTGCTTTTCTATTTCAAGATTCACTTTTTCTGCAAGACTTTCAGATGTTGAGACAAGTAATACCTGGCTGTCGGGGCCATGTTCAGCCTGCGATAATAAGTCAGCAGCAATAAAGCCGGCATCGGCGGTCTCATCAGCCAGTACGCAAACCTCGCTTGGTCCTGCCGGCATGTCTATAGCAATTCCTTCACGCTCTATCATTTGTTTGGCGCAGGTTACATACTGATTGCCTGGTCCAAAAATTTTATATACAGATGGTATAGTGGCTGTACCATAAGCTAGAGCAGCTATTGCCTGCGCGCCTCCTACTTTAAATATCTTTGTTATACCTGCAACTTGAGCAGCAAATAAAATGGCCGGATTGATTGTACCATTTTTACCGGGCGGAGTGCAAAGTATAATTTCTTTACAACCGGCAATTGATGCCGGTATGCCCAGCATTAATACCGTAGAAAATAATGGCGCAGATCCTCCGGGAATATACAGACCTACTTTTTCTATCCCCACTGATTTTCTCCAACAGGTAATGCCCGGCATTGTCTCAATTTTTTCTGCTGAAGCTTTTTGTGCAATGTGAAAGCGGAATATATTTTCCTTAGCCTGCAGCACCGCGTTTTTTATTTCTGCACTCAAAGATGCGCCTGCTTCTGTTATTTCATTTTCAGATACCCGGAAGTCTTCGATCTCAGCCCCGTCAAACTTTTTTGTAAACGCTTTCAAAGCTTCATCGCCTTTCTGCCTTACGGCATTCAGTACTTCCATTACTGAATTTTCAAGCGATGAAGTATCCAATGAAGGCCGTTTTACCAGTGCGTTCCAATCTTTTCTTTCAGGATTAATAATAACTTTCATTGATCGTTGATTATAATTACATCACCATTTTCTCAATAGGAATTACAAGTATACCCTGTGCTCCTGCGGCTTTAAGCCTTTCAATCTTGTCCCAAAACTCATCTTCACTCAATACGCTGTGAACGGAGCTCCAGCCCTTATCTGCAAGCGGAAGCACCGTCGGGCTTTTCATGCCAGGTAACAGGGAGATTATTTCATTCAGCTTTTCATTGGGTGCATTGAGCAGTATATATTTATTGTTCTTTGCTTTTTTTACCGCATGTATCCTGAATAAAAGTTTATCAAGCAACTGCTGCTGCGAAGCATTGAATTTTTTATGACGGACCAGCACTGCTTCTGAATTCAAAATAGTTTCTGTTTCCTTCAGCCCGTTGGTAAGTAAGGTAGAGCCGCTGCTCACCAGATCGCATATAGCATCTGCAAGACCTATGCCCGGCGCTATTTCAACGGACCCGCTTATTTCATGTATTTCAGCATTCACTTTATTCTTTGCAAGAAACTGTTGCGTAAGAAAAGGATAGCTGGTAGCAATCCGCTTCCCTTCCAGGGATTGCACTGAAGTATAGTTCTCCCCTCTTGCCACGGCAATGCTGAGGCGGCAGGCGCCAAAGCCCAGCTTTTCTACTATTTCAACCGGCTTGTTTTTTTCGTATACTACATTTTCACCCACAATACCAATATCAGCCACAGCATCCTCCACGTATTGCGGTATATCATCATCACGCAGAAAAAACACCTGCAAGGGAAAATTGCTTGCTTCTGTTTTTAATTTATTGGCACCGTTTGAAATACCAATACCACATTCTTTCAAAAGCCGCATGGAATCATCGTGTAGTCTGCCGGATTTTTGCACTGCCAGTTTAAGCATCGTATAAAGTTTTATAAATAAAAAGGGCTTACATCAGTAAGCCCTATAATGTTGTATTTAAAATGTACATACAGCACCGGCTTACCCCTGTGGTAAGAAATGATGGTGATGATGTACTGTATGAATCATGTTTTTAATTTTCCGCCGCAAAGGTAAGGTACAGTTTTTAACCGGCAAAATTTTAAATGGATGATTTGCTTTAACAACCTAATTTCAATTGCCCGTCCGTCTATGTATATGTACTCCATATATTTGTATAAATTGTAACCATTTTATACAAATTAATATTTCGTGATTATGATCATCCGATTATCAAAATTTGCCATGAGTGCTTGCCTGGCGTTAGGAAGTTTATATGCTTTTGCTCAAAAAGCGCCCAGGCAGGGCGACCCCAAGTTAACCGAATACTGGGAACCTGAAGTAAGACTAGTTACCCCGGGCAAAACCAATGCTGATCCTCCCTCTGATGCCATTGTATTATTTGATGGAAAAGATGCCTCCAAATGGAAAGCTCAAAAAGATGGCGGCGCTGTTAAATGGAAAATTGAAGACGGTGCGCTGGTTGTTGCCGGCGGCACAGGCGGCATTGAAACCAAAGAAGCTTTTGGCGATTGCCAGCTGCATATTGAATGGCGCACCCCTGCGGAAGTTAAAGGCGAAAGCCAGGGACGCGGCAACAGTGGCATATTTCTGATGAACAGGTATGAATTACAGGTATTGGATTCATATAAAAACCGTACCTACTCAAACGGGCAGGCAGGAAGCATGTATAAGCAATTCCCCCCGCTGGTAAACGCGTCACGCGGTCCCGGCGAATGGCAGACCTATGATATTATTTTTACCGCACCGGTATTTTATGAAGATGGCGCGCTAAAATCACCTGCCCGTATAACCGTTTTTCACAACGGCGTTTTGATACAGAACAATACAACGATCTGGGGAGCTACACAATATATCGGCACTCCTAATTACGAAAAACATAATGCTAAAGAACCGATTTCTCTCCAGGATCACGGTAATCCTACAGCGTTTAGAAATATATGGATCAGGCCTATTTAGCAACTATTCTTAACTATTATTATGTCAAGCGTGAAATGTGAGACGTGAAAGTTTATCTTACGTCTCACGTTTATCGGCAATGTACCGGCATACTTTAGCTGACATAACATTATAATATAAAAGCCACTTCATTGAAAGTGGCTTTTATATTATAGTAATTGATATGAAAACTTATATCCTGTTCATACAACACTTTGCTTATTTCTTTCTTATCCTCGATATATACAACAGTGCATGTACTGCTGCAAATATCAATGAAAAGTAAAACAAGCCTGTATCTTCTCCTTTGGTTTGATCATGATGTATAAAGGCAATTACAGCAAGTGATAATGCCAATATTAAACCTGTAATTCCAACCACTTTATTTCCCTGCGGAACAGTTTTGGGCGAACCAGAAGAAAGGTGACTATGTTTTACACCATACCATAAGTAAATATCAAATCCTATGATCATCCATACGATCAAACGGATCCATGTATCCAATGGTAGAAACGCCATCATAAAAAAGCAGGTTGCCACGCCTAATATAGGTACAATGGGAACGAGCGGTGTTTTAAATGCCCTGGGCGCATCAGGCATTTTTACCCTCATCACCCACACGCCAATACACACCAGTATAAACGCAAATAGTGTTCCTATACTCGTCATCTCTCCTACCACACGGGCAGGCACAAACGCGGCAAACAAACTTACAAACAGCATAAACATAAGGTTACTGCGTGCCGGCGTTTGAAATTTAGGATGAACATTTGAAAACACTTTTGGCAGCAAACCATCTTTACTCATACTGAAAAATACACGGCTTTGTCCCAGCAGCATCACCAATATTACAGAAGCGTAACCTGCAAGAATGGCAACAATAATTGCCCTGTTAAGCCAGGGATAATCCGGGTGAATAACACCGGAAGCGTCGGCTGTGCCCATATGTTCAATTGCCACGGCAACCGGCGCTATACCATCCTGCCCTTTAAAAGAAGTATAGTTGGTAACACCTGTCATTACGTGAGCAAAAAGCAAATAGAGCACAGTACAAATTACAAGTGAGCCTAAAATGCCGATCGGCATATCACGCTTAGGATTTTTGGCTTCCTGCGCAGCGGTACTCACCGCATCAAAGCCTATATAGGCAAAAAATACTATGGCGGCTGCCCGTATTATTCCACTGAAACCATATTCCCCAAAAGTGCCGGTATTCTTAGGTATATAAGGCACATAGTTATCATTGTTGATATACTTCCATCCTAAAAAAATAAATATTAAAACAACCGCAACTTTCAACGCTACAATAACCGCATTAACGGTTGCACTTTCCTGCGTTCCTTTAATCAATAGCAAACTCATTAACACAACTATAAAAACAGCAGGTAAATTTATAATACCGCCGTCCCATGGTCCAACGGTAAAAGCAGGTGAAAGGTGTACATCAAAACCTTCTAAAAATTTAATGAGATAGCGGCTCCAGCTTATACTTACCGTTGCTGCGCCCACAGCATACTCCAGCACAAGGTCCCAACCAATGATCCATGCAATAAATTCGCCCATTGTAGCATAGCTGTATGTATAAGCACTGCCTGCAACAGGTATCATTGATGCAAATTCTGCATAGCACAATCCTGCAAAAGCACAACCTAATGCAGCAACAACAAATGAAATGGTAATAGCCGGGCCGGCCTGGTTAGCAGCAGCCCCGCCGGTAATAGAAAATAATCCCGCGCCAATAATTGCTCCAATACCAAGTGCAACAAGCGACCAGGGACCAAGGGTACGTTTTAAACTATGCGAACCGGTTTCTTCTGCTTCCGCAATTAGTCCGGCAAGGGGTTTCTTTGCAAATAAACTCATACGCCAGTTATATTTTTTATGAATGAAATTGAAAAGTAAACATTTCTCCCCAAAACCAATAAAAAGATGGTGATTTTGTGACTATGATCAGCAAAAAAAAACAATTATTGTTCATTTGCAATAACTTTCTGTTAGTTTTGAAACTTTACCAGCTTTTATTATATGAATAGACGTACTGTTGGTTTTCTATCGCTGGCAATATTCACCGTTGTCGCTATACTTCATTTTATTCATTTTGAAAATTGGATAACCCTACCTGAACAATTGCTGTTTATAAGCAGGTGGATAGTAATTGTAAGTCTTGTTGTATTTGCGCTGTATAAAAAATCGCTTACTACCTGGATACTTGTTGCTATGGCTGTGGGTGTGGAGCTTGGACTTGATTTTCCTGCGTTCACACTTAACCTGCAGTTCTTAAGTAAAATTTTCCTGAGGCTGGTAAAAACGATTGTGGCTCCCTTGTTGTTTTCCACGCTGGTGGTTGGCATAGCCAGTCATTCTAATTTAAAACAGGTAGGCCGCATGGGCTGGAAATCAATTTTGTATTTTGAGGTGGTTACTACTTTCGCGCTTGTTATAGGCATTATTTTTATCAATATCACCAAAGCCGGCGAAGGTATTACGGTTCCTGAAAAACTGCTGAAAGAACTGCCGCATTCATCAGAAAAGCAGATGCAGGAAAAAATGATAGCGGTATTAGACAGCGCTCATATTGCACACCCGCCGGACCTGCTTCAGCGGCTGCCTGATGCAGCCCCTAAAACATGGCAGGATCATATATTGGATATATTTCCTGAAAACATCATTAAATCCATATACGAAGGAAATGTTTTGCCTATAGTATTTTTCAGTCTGGTATTTGGTATCTCGCTTGCCATGCTGAGCGAACAGAAAAAAAGGCCTTTGCTTGAATTTACGGAAAGCCTGTCGGAAACGATGTTTAAATTTACCAACATCATTATGTACTTCGCGCCCTTTGGTGTGGGCGCGGCTATTGCGGTTACTGTTGGTCATTTAGGTATTGATATATTAAAAAATCTCTTTCTTTTATTACTTACATTATACCTGGCGCTGTTTGCATTTTTGCTGCTGGTTTTACTGCCCATTGCTTTATTCATAGCAAAAATTCCTGTTAAAAAATTTATACAGGCAGTTAAAGAACCTGCTTCCATCGCTTTTGCAACAACCAGTTCGGATTCAGCCCTGCCTATTGCTTTGGAAAACATGGAAAAGTTTGGCGTTCCAAGAAAAATAGTTTCGTTCGTAATTCCTACCGGTTATACGTTCAACCTGGATGGTACTACATTATATCTCTCACTTGCTTCCATATTTGTAGCGCAGGCTGCCGGCATACAGCTCACTTTTGGCGAGCAATTCATGATCGGGCTTTCGCTGATGCTTACCAGCAAAGGCGTAGCCGCCGTGCCAAGAGCATCGCTGGTAATATTAATTGCAACTGCAGCAACCTTTAAATTTCCGCTTTGGCCAATAATGGCTATTTATGGTATTGATGAGCTGATGGATATGGCAAGAACTTCTGTAAATGTTATCGGTAACACATTAGCCAGTTGTGTAATTGCCCGTTCAGAAGGAGAATTTGACGACCAGAAAGCCCTTGCTTTTGAAGCGGAATAATAATAAAGTGTTAACAAACAATAATTATTATTAAAAGAAACTCAGCAAAAGAGCGGCAAATTACCATAGAAATTGCATTTTTGCGGCCGATAGTATATCAATAATAATTTATGATTAAAAGAATTTGTAGTCTGGCGATATTTATGCTCATGGGATGCATGGTAATAGCGCAGGAAGAAATTAACGTTCAGTTTATTAATCAATATGGAGAGGGATTAACAACCGTTGTGGTTTCCCAGGGTGGAAAAGAAACAACGTACACTCCGGATAAAGCAGGATTTACCGGCATTACCATTAATAATACTGACTCCATAATGGTAAGCGCTGATGGCTTTGAAACAGTTTCAACCAATGTTGCTGCATTACAGGCAAAACCTGTGGTAAATCTTCATAAAAAATTTACATGGAAGGATCTGCTCAATCCAAAGTTTTATATTATAAATGGAGGCTTTTGGTTGCTGCTTTTTATTGTTTTTGCGGAAACAGGATTGTTTGTCGGTTTCTTTCTGCCAGGCGATAGTCTCCTGTTTGTTGCAGGTATTTATAGCAGCGATCTGATGCATGAGTTTTATGAGGCTATAGGCATTGAAAGATTTCAGAATGAATGGGTAGATCTTTTTTTGCTGGTCGGGCTTATATCATTGATGGGTATTATCGGTAATATGCTGGGGTATTGGTTCGGAAGAAAGATCGGGCCATCCATGTTTCACTGGAAAGACCGTTTTCTTTTTAAGAAAAAATATTTGCATGATGCGCACGACTTTTTTGAAAAACATGGTGGCGGCGCAATAGTGTTTGCACGTTTCTTACCCATCATACGCACTTTCGCTCCTATTGTGGCAGGTATAGTAAATATGGACAGGAAAAAATTCATGTTCTATAATATTATAGGTTGTATAGCATGGGTGATAAGCATGATATTTGCCGGGCACTTTTTGCAAATATGGGTAAGAAAACAATTTGGATTTGAATTGCAGGATCACCTTGAAGCTATAGTAATTGTAATTGTGCTGGTAACAACATTACCGGTGTTCTGGAAATTATTTTTTGGAAAGAAAAAAGAAAAAACCGCCCAATAAAAACTCCATTTCATGTCTCAGCCAAAAACGAATGCTTCCATTTTTAATGTAGCCGTACTTGTAGCCGCATTAGGATATTTTGTAGATATATATGATCTGCTGCTGTTTGGTATTATACGTGTGCCCAGCTTAAACGATATGGGACTATCCAGTGAGCAAATTTTAACTGATGGGGAAGGTATTCTTACCTGGCAGATGTGGGGCTTGCTGATTGGCGGTATTATATGGGGTGTAATGGGCGATAAAAAAGGGAGGTTGAGTGTATTGTTTGGTTCTATTATATTATACTCGCTTGCCAATATTGCCAATGGTTTTGTGCAAACAGTAGACCAGTATAAACTCATACGTTTTGTTGCAGGCATAGGTCTAGCAGGAGAGCTGGGCGCAGGTATAACACTTGTTTCTGAATTAACAGCCAAAGAAAAAAGAGGCATTGCTACTTCACTTGTTGCAGGCATAGGACTTACCGGTGCTGTGGTGGCATTTATAATGAAAGAAAATTTTCACTGGCGTACCTGCTATTTTATTGGCGGAGGACTGGGATTATTACTGCTTTTATTACGCATATCTGTTTTTGAATCCGGCATGTTTCATAAGGCAAAAGAAATGGATGTACAGCGTGGAAATCTCCTGATGTTCTTTACAAACCGCGACAGGTTCAGGCGATACATAACCGGCATACTCATCGGTTTACCAACATGGTTTGTTATTGGTGTGCTTGTAACATTTTCAAGTGAGTTTGGAAAACAAATGGGCATTACGGAAAAAATTGATCCGGGTAAGTCTATAATGTATGCATATGCGGCTATCTCGCTTGGAGACATTGCTATAGGTTTTGTAAGTCAATGGATGAGAAGCAGAAAACAGGCGTTGTTTTTGTTCTACGCTATCACGGCAGTATTCATGGTACTGTATTTCACAACGCAATGGGGTGGCTCTGCCAGCAGAATGTACTGGATATGCGCCGGGCTTGGTTTCGGCACAGGCTTCTGGGCTATATTTGTTACAATGGGTGCCGAACAATTTGGCACCAATATAAGAGCCACGGCTGCTACCACTATTCCCAATATGGTGCGTGGTATGCTCGCAATATTTATTCTTCCCTTATTTCAATGGCTACGGGGCATTACCGATAGCTACTATACCGGTGGATGGATAACAGCGATTATTATTATGGCAATCGGTACCCTCGCGATAATACTTACTAAAGAAACCTTTGGAAAGGACCTGAATTATGTGGAGTAGTTTAGTTACAGGCTTTTAGTTTGTAGTTTATAGTTTGGTTTGGGTTATAAACCACAAACCATAAACTAAAAACCCCACTCAAATTTCAAATCTCCAATCTCCCGTTTTACCTTCGCTGAACCATGCCTGTAACGCCTGAACAAATTATTGCTAAAGGATCTGCATTTAAGGGAAGAGAAAAGATCAAAATTCTAGTCATCCGCCTTTCTTCCATAGGCGATATTGTTTTAACAACACCAGCCATACGCTGCCTGAAACAACAAATGCCAGGAATAGAACTGCATTTTCTTACCAAACAAAAGTTCAGGGCTGTTACCATTGCCAATCCGTATATTGACAAGTTCCATTATTTTGGCAAAGATTTTTCCCAAACCATCAAAGCGATAAGGGAAGAACAATTTGACTATATTATTGACCTGCATAAAAACCTGAGGACGTTAAGGCTATATCTTGAAACAGATACAAAAACAAAATGGTATAGCTACCGGAAGCTTAGTCTTCAAAAATTTTTGCTTACAAAGTTTGGCATCAATGCCATGCCGGGTATTCACATCAGTCAACGAAGCCTGAACACTTTGAAACCACTGGGCATAAAAGACGACGGCAAAGGATTAGATTATTTTATTCCTGCAGAGGAATATATTAAAAAAGACGACCTGCCCATGTCGCACCGTATGGGATATATTGCTGTTGTTATCGGCGCATCTTACTATACCAAAAAACTACCTGTTGAAAAACTAAAACAACTGTGCGGTAATATTCAGCATCCGATTATACTGGTAGGCGGCAAAGAAGATATTCCTGAAGGAGATGCGATAGCCACCGTTGACCCGGTTAAAGTATATAATGCCTGTGGTAAATTTTCGCTTAATGAATCTGCTGATATTGTAAGACAGGCAAAGCTTATCGTATCTCACGACACAGGTTTCCAGTATATCGCCTGCGCTTTTCAGAAAAAAGTATTGGCAGTATGGGGCGGAACATCACCTAAATTAGATGTAGAGCCATATTACGGAAGCGCAATGCAACCCAGGTATACCAATTATATTGTTCCGGGCTTAAAATGCCAGCCCTGTTCAAACTACGGCACAAAAACCTGCCCCAAAAAGCATTTTAAATGTATGCAGTTGCAGGATATGGACGCGATGACCAGGGAAGTAATGAAAGATTGCGGACTTTGATGAACAACCTTTTCCCTAAAGGATGAAAAACCTGTTGAGATTTGCAACAATATTATTTACTGAATGACAGCCATGTAAATGCATCAATAATAACCGGTTTTACAGGTTCACGGCTTTATCCATTTGATCAAAATTATATTACCTTCCATAGATATATTTATGAACATCAGGGCTATAAAAATCACCGACAATACACTTCTCGCCAATATGATCAGGGCTGTATTTGAAGAATATAATGCGCCGAAATGTGGATCCGTATATTCAGATGAAACAACAGATCATTTGTTTGAGTTATTCCAAAAAGAAAAATCCATTTTATGGGTAGCTGAAACGGAAGGAGAAATTGTCGGCTGTTGTGGCGTTTATCCTACAGAAGGTTTACCTGATGACTGTGTTGAATTGGTAAAGTTCTATCTTTCTGCACACGCAAGAGGCAAAGGCATAGGTAAAGCATTAATGCAAAAAAGCATTGAATCCGCTAAACAATTTGGTTATTCAACAGTATATCTTGAAAGTTTTCCTGCTTTTTCCGATGCGTTGGGTATATATGAAAAGCAGGGGTTTATAAAATTGGATAAATCTTTAGGCAAGTCGGGGCATACGTCCTGCAATATCTGGATGATCAAAAAAATATAATATCTATACAAACGTATCAAAAAAATTGTGCGTATGTAGTAAGCAACCGCTATAAAAAATGTCCTATATGAAAAGGATTTCTCTGTTGCTGTTATCCTCTTTTATTTTTGCAAAATCTTTTAGTCAAATACAACACAATACCTCTCTCCATTTATCAGGTCAGTTCAATAAAACTATTTATGATGAAACTATAGGAAATAATCCCTGGGGCATTGGCCTGGGATTACAATGTTTCTTCAATAATAAAGCGAAGTTTAAACCAATCACAGACTTTACAGCAGATGCATACCTTGAAGATGATAAAATATACAGAATAAATGAGGATGGGTCTGAAAAAGCAGATATTGAAGGGGCGATAAATTTATTTGGCGGAGCATCTTATAATCTAAACAAAATAATATATGTATCCCTGGTAGCCGGGCCAAGTTTGATTGGAGGAAAAACATTTGCAGGCATTAAACCTTCATTCGGATTTTATTTTTCCGGGAGTCAACGGCTCACCGGGAGAATTTCTTATATCAATGTATTTAACCGAACTGCAACAAAAAAAGATTTTGGCACAATCTGCCTATCCCTGGGCGTAAGATTATTCTGATAAACAACGCTATTTCGTTTTTACATCTGCTTCTTTAACAATAAACTTATAATCTCCGCCGCCAATTTCCTGCTCTTCCTGCCCCGGCAATATAATTGTTGCCCGGCTTGTTACAGGAATGGTAACCTTTACAGAAATTGTTGTTCCATTACGTACCCAGCTGCTTTTAATTAAACCATATTGAGACATATAACTGGCATCAACAAAATCAAGGCCACTGACAAATGCAGGTTTAATTATTATTTTTTTGAAAGCCGGTGCATCGTCATCTGTATTTATTCCTGCCAGTGTTTTGTACATCCAGGCTGATATGGCGCCCATTGAAGGATGATTGCGCGAAGCATCGCCAATATTGCGGTTCACATCCCAGGTTTCGAATAAGCTGGTAGCATTGAAATTTTTTATCCAGTAGCCCCAGGAAGGCAGGGTTTCTTTTGTAACCATTTTATATACCGATTCGGCATAACCGAAATCTGATAATACTTCAGGCACGATCATACTGCCGATAAATCCGAAATCAAGACTGTAATTATTTGCCGCCAGCGTATTGTTAAGATTTTTCGCCAGTTGCTTACGGTATTGTTCAGGTGCAATATTCATATACAACGGCAGTGCATAGGATAACTGTGTTTTATTGCCGTATGATACCTGCACCGGATCAAAAAAATATTTATTGATGGAGTCTTTGATCTTCACTGCTTTTTCTTCATATCGCTTCGCCTCACTTTCCTTACCGAGTATATTTGCCATTTTTGCCATCAGTATATTATCATTATAATAATAGCAGGACACCATAAAATCAACAGGTGTAATAGCTTTATAATATAACCAGTCTCCAAGCCCCTTGGTCAATAATCCCTTTTCATTTTCTGTAGTTGTAGCAAATTCAAGATACTTTTTAGCAGTAGTATAAATATTTTTCATGCTCTCTTCATCACCCGAATATTTGTACAGCAATGAGGGAACGATAAAAATAGCCGCGTCCCATATTGGCCCGGCCCACTCTGAATCCCATTTCCATGATGTAGGCACAATGCCCGGCACATCACCGTCTGCCGATTGTGCATCAACCATATCTTTTACCCATTTGGCATATATATTCCTCGAATCATAGTTGATCATACCTGCTTCCTGCACCATAAAACCGTCTGCCATCCAGCCATTTTTTTCGCGGGTAGGGCAATCCGTTGGTAGTCCGAATAAATTGCTCAAGTAAGAATTTTTGCAGATAGCATAAATATCATTCAGTAATGAGTTAGAGCAATTAAACCAGGCTTGTTCCTTTACATCACTATGCATTTTTAAAGCCTGCAATTTTACATCTGCAATCGATATTGGCTTACCAGAAGTAAGCTCTATATACTGGAAACCATGGTAAGTAAAGGGGGGAATAAAAGTTTCAGTCCCCTCCCCCTTCAAAATATAAATATCGGATTGAATTACTTCTCTTGCATTACGCGGACGAAGATGCATGCTGATATTACGCTGATCAATATTTCCATCCTCATACTGCATTTCAGCATGTCTCAATTTCACCTGTGTACCTTTTGCTCCTTTTATCTGCAAAAAAGGAACACCTGCAAAATTCTGTCCCATATCAAAAACATAGCAGGTATCATTTATCTTTTTAACATTAACAGCACTAATAGTATCCGTGGTTGTTGCCGAAGGCATAATATGCGCTTCAATAATGGGGGCGGTTGCTTTTGTTACGGTTGCACGTTTCCATGAGGCATCATTGAAGTTAATCGTATTCCATCCTTTTTGCTCAAGGCGTGCGTCATACGTAGCACCTATATGTATATTATCAAACAGCAACGGACCTGTAGATGTTTTCCAGGTTTCATCCGATTGTATAATATCCTTAGTCCCGTCTTTATATATAATATGCATCTCACAAATCATTTGCGGGCGTTTGCGCCAGGGTGCCTGGTGAAAGTTCCATACGGTAGGCGTTTGTTCGTTAAACCATCCGTTTCCTAATTGCACACCTATGCAATTTTTCCCGGTCTTCAATATAGAAGATATATCATAGGTCATGTATAAAACGCGCTTGTTATAATCAGTGAAGCCCGGATCAAGACTATTTTTCGTTAATGATTTTCCGTTAAAAGAAAGTGTAGCATATCCTAATCCGCTTATATAACATTTTGCTGAGGCAATAGGCTTATTTACATCAAAAACTTTACGAAACATCGGCGATGGAGCATAGGCAGTGTCATATTCATCTGTTATCCATGAAGCCGTCCAGTCAGACGGCGACATTTTTCCCGTTTCAAACCAGCTTTCTTTTGTAACACTCCCTCCGTTATTCAACCATACCTCCAGCTTCCACCAGTATTTTGTATGAGGCATCAATGTATTACCGCTATAATACACCAATTGGTCACCGGAATTTTTTATTCCGGTATGCCATATGTCTGCTGTCTCCGGCTGTAATTTATCTTTTGATGAAGCCACTACAATATTATAAGCAACCTGCCTGGCAGCGTTAAATGGAGAGGTTATCTGCCACATCAGTCGTGGGTTTTGCAATTCGATGCTCAATGGCGTTTCAACATATTCACATTTCATTGATAAAATGCTTTTTTGAGAAAACGTGTACTGCACGCAAAATAGCAGTATTAAAGCGGTAAGCATAATTTTGGGAAACCGGTTACACATGGCTCTAAATATCTTTAATAAAAAATCATATAGCGGCAAATTAACTGATAAAGCATTTAATCTGAAATAATTCTGAATTCGCAATGACAGGAAGTAACAACAAAAAGAAAGGTTTACAACTTGAAAATTGTAAACCTTTTTTGCTAACTAAAGAGGAACAAACCTGACCATTTGCTCCATACATTCTGGCACTCATCTCCAAAACCCCATGCTTCAACTGCTGCTGCAAATTGGCGACGAAATTTTATCCGGTATAGCACAAAAGTGTTTTTTTCCCTTTGTATCGTGAATAAATTGTTTTTATAATGCAGTGTTACAGGTACGATCATAAACTTATAAATAGCTCAGCCACCATTTCTCTTTATGTTTATTCTTATAATGATCATACCATTTGCATAATGGGTATAAAATAATTACCACCAATATCCAGGTTATATATACTCCGGGCAATGAAAAACCTTCACCTGGCTTAATGAACTTAAAGGGCAATTCCGGCACACCTGCCATACCTTCTGCAAGCGAATGACCTCTTAATAAATATGCTATAAAAGATAAAGCATGCAGCAAATAAAAGTGAATAATGTAGTAAAAAAAAGGGACCCTTCCGAAAACAATTATGATCCTGCTCAACCAGCCATTTGTTTTTGCAAGAGCCAGAAAAATAAATGCTGCTCCGATAGTAAGACATAAATAAAGCAGCGATGGCGGATATTTCTGCACATTCACAAATGAAAGTAATGTAAAGAGATTATTGCTTTGCACAGTCCACGGCACAGGGTCTCCATATACATTGATGAAGCGTAATGCAATAAAAAAAACCAGGATACCAATACCAGCTCCAAGCAAAACAGTATTGCGTTTTTTCAAATCAAAAGCAGCAAAGATTTTACCTGAGCAATAACCAAGCATCATTAATCCTATCCATGGAAGAAGCGGATAAAAAACTCCAAGCAAATGATTATTCCATAAAGGCACAACTGTTTGTTTATGCAGCAAATACCACCAAAAGGGTAAATCGGTTCCTGCATTTTTTTCGGCAAAATCAAGCAGGTTATGCCCGCATACAATTACAATTCCTAACGCAAGCAACAAATTATACGGCAACCAGATAGCAAGCCCCAATATAATCATGCTTACTCCAATTGCCCATATCACCTGCAATACAATAAACCCATAATGAATATCGCCGGTGATACCGAATGTAACAACAAATACCTCTATTAAAATTAGCCAGGCGCCACGGCTGATTAAAAAGCGGCACAGTTCACCTTTCGGCTTACGCATACCTAATAACCATGCCGACATGCCCGAAAGAAATACGAAAACCGGCGCGCAAAAATGAGTGATCCACCGCGTGAAAAATAAAAACGCTGACGTATTAGCCAGGTCAAGCGGGTCACCTGTAAAAGCCTCTTTATGAAAAAAATCTCTTGTATGATCAAGTGCCATAATAATCATTACAAGCCCCCTGAGCAGATCTATAGATGTTATTCTTTTTCTTTCTGCGGTTAATGTTGGTTGCATATTGCATGTATGCCGTATATGGCATTATCCAAAAGTACTCATCTTTTAAAAAAATATCATATAATATGCAAAAGAAATTACAGCAATATGGGGTATACTGTATGCAGTAAAAAGTTGCAATAAGGCAGGATTAGCAATTTTGATCAGGCTATGCCAATGATCCCTAAATAATCCATAACAAGAATTGAAAAGAAAAATACAATGAATAAAACCAGCAGCATTTCAAATATTCTTTTCAGGTTATTTTTCATTACCGAACGAATAAGTATAGCCGCAGTAATATGAATTAAAATACCCAGGGAAAAAACAGATAAGCCGAGAAACAAAAACTGGCCAAATGTAAACGCTGCAATAAAAAAACCTGCCAGCATAAGCAGGCTGCCTGTTATTTTTAAGGGGGAATTAAGATACTTAACCATAGGATACTACTGTATGATTTAAACGATACCTGCTATTCAAAATTATTAAACAACAGGTGTCATGTGTTAAAACCACACACTGTATTCACAGTAATTTACCTAAGGCTAAAATGCAGTAAAGAGATGAATTATTTACCAAATTCCCCTGTCCATACAGCTTCTTTATTAAACAGGTTGATACCACTATCCGAATCGGTGCAGGCAAACATGCCGGTCCATTCATCATTAAGGTCAAAACAGTTATATGTTTTGCCATCAGCAGAAACCATATACCCCGTCCACTTACCTTTTACATCAAAGTTTAAAATAACCATCTGGTCTGCCCAAACAGCATAACCGGTGAGCCTGTCATTTTTATCATACATATAAAACCCTACCCAGGTACCGCTCATAACAGGATTTAAGCTAAGCGTACGCAAAGGGTTGATCACTTCATTATAGTGAGGGTTCACTTTTGTATTCAGCTTGGGATTGATGAGCGCGTTACTGCCGGGGTTAATAGCGGCATTTGAATAAGGATTCAGGTTCCAGTTAAACTGGGGATTTATTTTCAGATTCTTTTCAGGACTTATTCTTTCATTTGAGCTCGGACTGAGCGTTTTGTTTAAAGCAGGATTACGGTTAGCAGGAATCTGTTGGGCATAACCAACATTCAGTAATAAACAAATAACTAATACTACGGGTAAAATAAGTTTCATGCGCACAATTTTAAATTGGGTACTGTTACCACATAGGATATTAAATGAAGGCTAAAAGGTTGCAACAGGTATTGAATTATTATTAAAACAGCAGCGTAAATTCTGAAAAAAGAAATTAAAAAAATGCCGCAGCCAAAAACTGCGGCAATATACATTAATCAGTATAATTAATAGTGTAAAAAACTTATAAAGTTTTGAGCACGCTGTTCATATTTCTCACAGCATCGGCAGATTTAGCGAACAGTGCCTTTTCGTCATCGTTCAAATTAAAGTCTACGATTTTTTCCCAGCCGTTTTTACCTATAATTACAGGCACGCCAAGGCAAATATCTTTCTGGCCATATTCTCCATCAAGATAAACACAGCAGGGCATTAATCTTTTTTCGTCTCTTACTATGCTCTTTACAAGGTCGGCACCTGATGCACCTGGCGCATACCATGCTGAAGTGCCAATCAACCCTGTTAACGTTGCGCCGCCTACCATTGTATCAGCCGCAACTTTTTTTAGCGCCGCTTCACTTAAATATGAGCTAACCGGTGTACCCTGGTATGTTGCAAGCCTTGTAAGCGGTATCATTGTTGTATCGCCATGCCCGCCTATAACAACGCCTTTAAGATCGTTTGGAGAAGCAGGAATAGCCTGGCTGAGATAATATTTAAACCTTGAGCTGTCCAGCACACCACCCATACCAATTACCCTGTTTTTGGGCAATCCACTTGATGTAAGTGCCAGGTATGTCATTGTATCCATAGGATTACTGATGATGATGATAATAGCATCAGGAGAATACTGCAATATGTTTTGGGTAACATTTTTTACTATACCGGCGTTGATACCGATCAGCTCTTCACGGGTCATTCCAGGTTTGCGGGGAATACCGGAAGTTATTAAAACTACGCTACTGCCTTTTGTTTTGGAATAATCATTGGTTACACCGGTAATTTTTGTGTCAAACCCGAGTAAAGTTGCGGTTTGCATCATGTCAATAGACTTTCCTTCAGCTAAACCTTCTTTAATATCCAGTAAAACCAATTCTTCGCAAAGTGCTGCCCTGGCAATATTATCTGCACATGTTGCGCCAACGGCACCTGCGCCTACAACCGTTACTTTCATTGTTGCTATATGTTTTAAGTATTATAAAAATTTAAGGCAAAATAAACTATTTAACATACTCCAGCAAATCATCCATTTTAGCGGTTCCTTCAAATGTTTTGATAAGCTCATATTTTTTATCGTATATGGCAATAAAAGGAAACATCTTCAGCTTAAAATAACCGGTAAAAAAGAATTTTGGATCATAACCCACGGTAATATTCTTATAATCTTTCAGGTTGTATTTATCATAAAACTTCCTGGTTTTATCGAAAGCTATGGGTGTTACCATCAAAATTTGTGTACGTTTGAACTTATCGATATTGGCCTTGATCATTTCAGTTTCGTGCTGGCAATGCTCACAATCCGGGCTAAAAACCAGAACAAGGGTTTTCTTATTTTTAGGCAGGTCTTTTTTAGTATACCAGGTGGCGCTATCCGGTAAAAGCACAGAAAACTGGGGCAAAGGAAAATATGTATAAGCTGGAGCTGCGCTGTCTTTTTGGGCAAAGGAATAGCCTGATACCATGAGTAATGTTACAAACACAAGCAAGTGCTTCATTAGCTGGATTTTTTTGTTTGAAGATAAGATGTAATATGAAACCGGCAAGTTAACTGCATGTTGTTAAAAATATGCTGATATAAATATGATTTTAACATAGTTACGCAACAATATGTAGATTTGTATCGTCGTTTTTTATCATGAATGCCTCTATACGGTTAAAAATTGTATGATGAAAAAAGTTTGCTTATTCACGTTTTCAGTTTTACTGATGCTTGCTGCTTCAGCACAAAAATCAGCTAAAACTGCTCCTGTTGATAATAACAGGGAAATATTGCTTCTGAAAGAAACCAAATACGACTTTGGAAAAATTCCACAGGGAAAGCCGGTTAAACACATTTTTGAGGTAGTAAACACAACAAAAGAACCCTTACAGATTGAAAACGTGCAGGCTTCATGTGGTTGCACTACTCCTGAATGGGATCACACACCTATAGCACCTGGTGCAACAAAGCAGATAACCGTAGGCTATAATGCCGCAATGGGTGGACCGTTCGAAAAAACAATTACCGTTTTTTATGATTCAGGCAAAACAAAACAGTTTATAATAAAAGGTGAAGTTTGGCAAACGCCTTCCGAAGCTGCACCCGCTAATGCAAGTGTTCAATTATTAAAAAATATAAATTAATACTATAACAATGAAAAAACTACTTTTTACATTAGTAGCAGTTGCAGTTACATCATGGGCTGTAGCTCAAAACACAGACGCAAAGGTTAAGGCAGAAGATTTGATCAGCTTTAAAGAAAAGAAACACGACTTTGGCAAGATCAAACAAGGAACCCCGGTTACTTATGATTTTGCATTTAATAATATCAGTGATAAACCTGTTATTATAGAAAATGCGTGGGCATCATGCGGTTGCACAACACCAACAAAGCCTGAGCAACCTATTGCCAAAGGAAAAAGCAATGTGATCAAAGCCGGTTTTAATGCAGCGGCTGCCGGTACTTTCGATAAAACAGTATATGTAAAGATCCAGGGTATTGATATTCCGCTGGAGCTCAAAATAACCGGTGAAGTATTGAATGCAGAAGCATACGCAAAATATGTTGCTGAAAAGAAAGATAATAAAGGGGGAAGTAAATAGACACCTGACTCTCTTAAACAAAAAAACCTTTGCAAAAGCAAAGGTTTTTTTGTTTAGAATAATAATCTCAAAGATTATAAGTTTTTCAACGCCTCTTCCCCCATCGCATCTGTACCTAAAACCTTATCAGCAGGCGTTTGCGCATCTGCTATGTCTCTGGTGCGGAAGCCGGCTTTCAATACTTTATCCACCGCATTAATGATTGCCTCAGATTCTGCTTTCATCCCGAAAGATATATCCAGTAGTAAAGCAGCAGATAAAACTGATGCCAACGGATTAGCAAGCCCTTTACCGGTAATATCATGCGCAGAACCGTGTATAGGTTCATATACGCCTGTGCCATCACCTATGGATGCCGAAGCCAGCATACCCATTGAGCCGGCGATTTGTGATGCTTCATCAGTTAATATATCACCAAATAAATTAGCCGTTACCACCACATCAAAACGGCGGGGATCTTTGATCAGTATCATGGCAGCAGCGTCAACAAACTGGTGCTCCACTTCAATATCAGGATAATCAAGCGCTGTCTTCTGTACTACTTCACGCCACAGGCGGGAAGTTTCCAATACATTGGCTTTATCAACAGAACATAATTTTTTTCTTCTTGTCCTGGCAGCTTCAAATGCTTTACGGGCAATGCGCTCTACCTCGTAACGACTATATTCAGCTAAATCAAAAGCGGTGTCGCCATTGTTTTTTCTCCCTTTCTCACCAAAATATATATCGCCGGTAAGCTCCCTGAAAAATAATATATCAGCACCTTTTAGTACTTCAGGTTTTATGCTTGAAGCGCTCAGTAATTCATCAAATAATTTGATCGGGCGGAGATTGGCATATAATCCAAGCTCTTTACGCATTTTCAGCAAACCCTGTTCCGGCCTTACTTTCGCGGTAGGGTCATTATCATATTTCGGATGACCCACCGCGCCGAATAATATCGCATCCGACTTTTTCATTTTTGCCAGTGTTTCATCCGGCAAAGGATTTCCTGTTGCTTCAATAGCTACGTGCCCTATCAAGGCCTCATCATACGTAAATGTATGACCGAACTTTGCCGCTATTTTATCCAATACTTTTTTGCCAACTGCTGTTACTTCCTGTCCTATTCCATCGCCAGGAACAATGAGAATGTTTTTTGTCATTTTAGGTATGGTTACAAGTTTGTGGTTTGTAGTTTATAGTTTGTAGTTTATGGTTTGTAGTCTTTCAACTATAAACAAAGAACCATAAACCATGAATTGCTTATCGCTGATGGCTTTTACACCATATTCAGCATCTTCTGCGTTGCCTTTATCGCTGAAACCGTCTGGTCACTATCGAGCCCACGGGTTTTAAACTCTTTGTTATTATGCTTCCAGGTAATTACGGTTTCGCACAATGCGTCACTTTTACCGCCCGGAGGTATTCTCACCATATAATCTGTTAGCACCGGCAACTCCTGTTTTCTTTGCTTATATACCTTTTTCAATGCATTCATAAACGCATCATACTGCCCATCGCCCTGCGCATGCTCTTCGTATGAATCACCATGCACGGTAACCCTTACGGTTGCAGAAGGATGCATACTCTTTGAATGCGTGAGCACATAATTATCAATACTTACTTTATCCTGGATAGCATTATCGAGTATATCAGATATGATATAAGGCAGGTCAGCCTGTGTTACTACCTCTTTCCTGTCACCCAGTTCAATAATACGCTGCGTTACTTTTTTAAGGTCCGCGTCAGAGAGCTGTATACCTAATTGCTGCAGGTTATTTTCAATATTTGCTTTTCCGCTTGTTTTACCCAGGGCATATTTGCGCTGGCGGCCGAAGCGCTCCGGCATCAGGTCGGAGAAGTACAATTTGTTTTTCTTATCGCCGTCTGCATGTATGCCCGCGGTTTGTGTAAATACGTTTTCCCCAACAACGGGTTTATTGGCAGGGATACGAAAACCGGAAAAAGTTTCTACCAGTTTGCTTACAGTATACAATGACTTTTCAACTACGGAAGTTTTAATATCCGGCATAAAATCATGCAATACTGCTATAGCGCTGGCAAGCGGTGCATTCCCCGCTCTCTCGCCCATACCGTTTACCGTAAGATGCAAGCCATGCGCACCGGCTCTTATTGCTTCAAGTATATTAGCTGTGCCAAGATCATAATCGTTATGTCCGTGAAAATCAAAATGTATTTCAGGATAGCGTACTGTAATTTCAGATACAAATTCATATACTTCCGAAGGAATCAGTATACCCAGTGTATCAGGAAGCATAACTCTTTTAACGGGTTGTGTAGCGATAAAGTCTAAATATTGAAACACATAATCTTTTGAATGACGCATACCATTGCTCCAGTCTTCAAGATATACATTGGTTTCAATACCTTTCTTTTTAGCCAATGCAATAACCGCGGCTATATCAGCAAAATGTTCTTCAGGCTTTTTCTTTAATTGATGTGTAAGATGATTGAGCGAGCCTTTCGTTAAGAGGTTCATCACTTTAGCACCGGCTTTCTGCATCCATTCAATAGATGTATCGCCATCCACAAAAGTGAGCACTTCAATTTTATGTAAATAATTATTCGCTTTAGCCCAGCCAGTAATCTTTTTCACTGCGTCAAATTCACCTTCTGATACACGGGCTGAAGCAATTTCAATACGATCAACTTTTACTTCAGTAAGCAATAACTGGGCTATTGTTAGTTTTTCTGAGGCAGAAAAAGATACACCACTGGTTTGTTCACCATCACGCAGGGTTGTATCCATTATTTCAATGTATCTAACCTCTTTCCCAGTTCCTTTTCTAAGGAGAGGGGAACTGGTAACCGTTATGTCCTGGGATGTCATTGTATAATTAAAGATATTTAATAAGTCCTTCCCTGGCTGCCAGCATGCAGGCTTTGAGAAGGGGAATGGGCTTTTAGTATAAACTTGCAGCCGCAAAAGATTCTATATCACCTTTCATTGCCTGCAGGTAATCAATATCATCATAACCATTCATCAGGTTATGTTTTTTATAACCGTTGATATCAAATTTTTCACTTTCACCTGTAGCAAGTAAAGTAATGGTTTGCTCAGGAAGGTTCACTTCTACAGCTGTTTTTGGATCAGCCTCAATAGCCTTGAATATTTTATCCAGGAACGCTTCACTAACCGTTACAGGCAGTATACCGATATTTAAGGAATTTCCCTTGAAAATGTCTGCAAAAAAGCTGGATACCACGCAACGAAATCCGTAATCATAAATAGCCCAGGCCGCATGTTCACGACTGCTGCCGCTGCCAAAATTTTTTCCACCTACCAGTATTTTCCCTGAATAGATAGGATTGTTCAGTACAAAATCTTTTTTGGGGGTATCATCACTATTATAACGCCAGTCGCGGAAAAGATTATCACCAAAACCTTTTCTTTCTGTTGCTTTTAAAAATCTTGCCGGGATGATCTGGTCTGTATCTACATTTTCAATCGGCATTGGAACCGCTGTGCTTCTTAATACTGTGAATTTATCGTAAGCCATAAAAGATTGCTGATTTGAGATTCGAAATTTGAGATTTACCACTGAAAGCTGACCGCTGATGGCTGATAGCTAATTACCCTTAGCCCTACGCCTCGCTTAACAACTCCCTTGGATCCGTTACTACACCTGTTACCGCAACCGCCGCTGCCACATAAGGGCTTGCAAGCAATGTACGTGCCCCGGGGCCCTGGCGGCCTTCAAAGTTTCTGTTGCTTGTACTTACCGCATATTTCCCAGCGGGGATCTTATCATCGTTCATAGCAAGACAGGCAGAACAACCAGGTTGCCTTAACTGAAAGCCTGCTTCATTCAAAATTTCTAAAATGCCTTCTTCTTTTATCTGCGCTTCCACAATATGCGAACCGGGTACTAACCATGCGGTAATATTATCTGCTTTTTTCCTGCCTTTCACCACTTTGGCAAAGGCACGAAAATCTTCAATGCGTCCATTGGTACAACTTCCTAAGAACACATAATCTATTTTCTTGCCGATCAATGGCTGACCTTCTTGGAAATCCATATAAGCCAAAGATTTTTTGTAAGAAGCTTCACCATCCTTAACCTCTGTAGCTTTAGGAATGGAATGTGTAATGCCGGTTCCTAAGCCCGGGTTGGTACCATATGTTATTTGTGGTTCAATATCGGCAGCATCAAAAACCAGTTCTTTATCAAATGTAGCGCCGGCATCTGTTTTTAATGTTTTCCAGTAAGCCAGTGCCTTATCCCAAGCCTCACCTTTAGGTGCTTTATCTCTGCCCTTTACATAATTGAAAGTAGTTTCATCAGGCGCTATCATACCGCCACGGGCGCCCATTTCAATACTCATATTACAAACCGTCATGCGGCCTTCCATACTCATGTTTTCAAAAACCTCGCCGGCATATTCGCAGAAATAACCGGTAGCACCGCTTGCTGTAATCTGCGAGATTATATATAAAGCCACATCTTTGGGTAATACACCTTTACCAAGCCTGCCATTGATAACAATGCGCATTTTCTTTGGCTTTGGTTGCATGATACACTGAGAAGCCAGCACCATTTCCACCTCGGAAGTACCAATACCAAACGCAATACAGCCAAAAGCGCCGTGTGTGGATGTATGCGAGTCTCCGCACACTATTGTCATACCCGGCAGTGTAATCCCGTTTTCAGGGCCAACCACGTGTACAATGCCATTTTTAGGGCTTCCTAATGCCCAGATGGAAATACCATATTTTTCAGCATTGCTGGAAAGCGCAGCCAACTGTTTTGCAGAAAGCGGGTCTTTAACCGGCTGATCCTGGTGAATAGTGGGGGTATTATGATCTGCCGTAGCAAAAGTGCGCTGCGGATATAAAACCGAAATACCGCGATTTTCAATACCGAGAAAAGCCACGGGGCTGGTAACTTCGTGAATAAAATGACGGTCAATAAAAAACACATCAGGGCCATCGGGAATACTTCTTACAACATGGGCATCCCAAACTTTATCAAACAAGGTGGAAGGCTTGTTACTCATAGCTGAATAATTTTTAAGAGAGGCGCAAATTTCCTAAATAATAACCGAATAATAATATTTTATTTGGGCTATTTAAGCTTTGCAGCGTTAAAATTCAGTGTAAAGCTAACAATTGTTTGTTTTAGGGGATCAAAAAAAGACAACAATATCAATGTGCTGTTCTTCGCTTTTGAGACCCTTTGGTTTTTGAACTGAAAATCCTTACCTTAACCTGTAAACACCATTACATGAAAAGCGCTAACCTGCTTACTTGTTTTTGTTGTATTGCTATCTGCACGCAATCGCAAAATGCCCGCTCACCGGTGGTTGCCTGGTATACTTCTTCCGGGGCTTACAGTAAAAATTTTTCAGATGTATTTTCAATCAATAATAATATTGCAGCGCTTGCGGCAGTAAAAAATTTTAGTGCAGCGGTATATGGTGAAAAAAGATTTTTACTTACGGAGCTGGGGCTTTATTCAGCCATTCTTGCCCAAACAACTGCTTCAGGAAATTTCTCCCTGTCTGCCAATTATTACGGCTACAAAGCATACAATGAATCAGAATTATCTGTTGGTTATGGCAGAAAGCTGAGTGATAAAGTTGATATTGGTATCAAATTCAATTACTTCAGCCTGCGTATTCCGTCATACGGCAAAGCTTCTGCCTTTAATTTTGACGCAGGCGCTATTTTCCATATTACGGAGCAATTACACTCAGGCATTAATATTTACAACCCGCTCAGCAGCAAATTAGGCAGGCACACAGCAGAAAAATTGATGCCGGTATATAAAGCAGGGCTGGGATATGATTTTTCAACTTCATTTTTTAGTGGTATAGAAGTAATAAAAGAACAGGGAAGCACAACCGGCATTCATGCTTCATTTCAATATAAGCCGGTTACACAGCTTTTTGCAAGGGCAGGCATTGTTACATCCAATCATTCCTGGTATGCAGGTATTGGTTGTTTGTTTAAAGAACTACGGGTAGATGTCACCGTGAGCATGCATCAGCAGCTAGGCATATCGCCTGGTATATTACTCCTGTATGGCATTAAAAAACAGGAAAAGGAATGAAATGCCCGCTTGCCATAATAGGTATGTTCTTATGTTTGGATGTGTATGCGCAAACACAGCCTGTTGCCGGTATGGAACAGCAAATGGAAAACATTACGGAGCAAAATGAAGATATGGAAGCAACCGATGATAGCTGGATGCAGCAAATGGAATACCTTAAAAAAAGCCCTTTGAACCTTAATACTGCCAATGTGGAAGACCTGGAATCATTACAAATTTTAAACCCGCTTCAGATTGAAAATTTTATAAGCTATAGAAAATTACTGGGAAAGCTTATCAGCATATATGAGCTGCAGGCTGTGCCGGAATGGGATATCCCGACTATACAAAAATTACTATCCTACATTACCATAACAAATGCAATTACCGTAATAGAAGATTTTAAGAACAGGCTGAAAAAAGGAACACACAGTATTGTAATGCGCTATTCAAGAACGCTTGAACAAAGTGATGGTTACTCATCCAAAGACTCGGGGCAAAGCTTTTATGCAGGCGACCCGTCGCGGATGATGATGCGATACAAATATCAATACAAAAATTTGCTGCAATATGGAGTAACGGCAGCCAAAGACGCAGGTGAAACTTTTTTTAAAGGAAGTTCAAAGTATGGATTTGACTTCTATTCCTTTCATTTATTTGCAAAAGGTACCGGACTCATCAAATCTGTTGCGCTGGGTGATTATACAGTAAATATGGGGCAAGGTTTGATCTATTGGCAGGGATTGTCCTTTGGTAAAGGCGGCGATGCGGCAAACATTAAACGACAATCTGCAGTATTAAAACCTTACAACGCTGCCGGTTCATATTATTTTAACAGGGGCGCGGCAGTGACTGTAGGCATCAATCACTGGCAGGCAACAGGATTTATTTCCATCCGGAAACTGGATGCTAATCTTACCAGCACAGACACACTTTCAGAAGATATCGCTTCATCTATTCATATATCCGGCTATCACCGAACGCCGGCTGAGATTGAAGATAAAAGCAACTTGCAACTCACCAGCTATGGAGGCAATATTAAGTATGCAACTAATAAATGGCAGATAGGTATAAATGCGGTACGGTATCAATTCAGTAGTGTTATTCAAAAAAAGGAAGTGCCTTATAACCTGTATGCTTTTTCCGGTAAGAACTGGCTGAATTATAGTACTGACTACAGTTTCTCCTATCGCAACATTCATTTTTTTGGTGAAACGGCTGTTGATAAAAATAACAATATGGCTACGCTGAATGGTCTGCTGGTTAGTGCAGACCGCAAAGTTGATATTATGTTTCTCTACAGGAACATCTCTGCAAAATTTCAATCGCTTTCTGGCAATGCATTTACGGTTAACACTTTACCAACAAATGAAAGAGGTTTATATGCCGGCATAAATATGCGCCCGGTATACAAGATAAGGATAGATGCATATACCGATTTATTTTCTTTCGCATGGCTGAAATACCGGGTTGACGCGCCATCGCGGGGGCAGGAATATTTCCTGCAATGCACTTATATGCCTTCAAAGCAGGCAGAAGTTTCTACACGATTTCGCTCAATAAATAAACCTCTTAACCATAAATCAACAGATAACGCATTAAATGAGGTCATTAACTTTACAAACCGTTCATGGCGTACGCAGATCAATTACCAGTTAAATCCGGCATGGAGCATCCGGCAAAGATTTGAATTGCTATGGTATTCCGGGGAAAATGATAATCAGGAGAAAGGCTTCCTCGGTTTTTTTGATGTTTTCTTTAAACCCAAAATAAATAGTTTCAGCATCAATGCAAGGTTGCAGTATTTTGAAAGCGATAGTTATAATTCCCGGTTATACGCTTATGAAAACGATGTATTATACTATTATGCAGTACCGGTATTTTATGATAAAGGCGTAAGATATTATCTCAACCTGAAATACAGCATACTAAAATCAGTAAGCATCTGGATAAAATGGGGGCAATCCATTTACAATAATAAAACCAGCATTGGCAGCGGCTTAGACGAAATTACAGGCAACACAAAATCTGAGATAAGAGTATTGTTATCTGCTAATTTTTAAGTCGGCAACAGATTTTTATATAAGTTTTGATTACACTACATATCTGTTATATACATTTGCACAAACTTCCATCATGGCAGATCAACAACAACCGAACCAGTTAAATATAGAAATTTCAGAAGAAGTAGCAGAAGGCGTTTATGCCAACCTGGCCATTATAACACATAGTCATGCTGAATTTGTAGTGGATTTTGTAAATGTGATGCCCGGCACTCCCAAAAGCAAAGTAAAATCAAGAATAATACTCACACCTCAACATGCCAAGCGTTTTATGAAAGCGCTTATTGATAATGTAAAACGCTTTGAGGCAGCTAATGGCCCCATACAGGATATTGAAGAAGTGCAGATACCGATGAATTTTGGAGGACCAACGGCACAGGCGTAGGAATACACATTATTTAATGCCTACGTATCTTCTATACACATTCATTCCTAACATTGATATTGTAGCCCTCTAATTTTTCTTTTAACGTTAACCACATAGCGTCGCTTAACGTCGAAGCAGGATAAAGTTCATTCCTGAAATCCTTTGTTATTATTCGTAAACAATAGGGCATTTTTGATTGAGTTTCAAATGTCACTTCTTTTATATCTGAAATTTTATATACTTTTTTCTTCCAGAAGAAATTGTGATTACGAACTATAAAATAATTATCAGAAACTTTAAAATAATGCATTTGATAAGAGAACAGGATAAACCAGAATACCGCAAATCCAGACACAATAAAAAATGAAGCAGAAGGGTTAGGACTTTTAACACTTATGAGAAGATACACAATAAAAACAATAAACCCCCATAACATAAGTCCTCGTATGGATGTCAATTGCTCACCTCTGAATATTACATAAGAATCTCCTTCCACAATATTACTATCAGGCAAAGGGACTATAGTTGGAAAAAACGCTGCTTTATCAATTACCTGATGTTTTAAAAATGATTTTATTTCTGCTGAATTAGCATACATTTCATCAAATATATACTTAGTCTTTCCTGAATTAAACGTTAATGTAGCTGCCTCCATTGGAAAATCAACAAGATATTTAAATGGGCGTTTACCTGTAAATACAACTGATTTGATATCACATAGTGCGAACACTTCTTTGTTAAAGGCGATAAAATTTTTATTCAGCTCAATCTTCGGTACATTTTTTATATACCGGTAAAGAGTATATGCTGCAAAAAAATAGCATACAATGCTAAATACAGGCATCAATATTCTGGAAGGCATTAATTGTTCTTTTCCGACAGACTTAATATAAATAAATAGTAAAAATGTCGCAAGAGTCACAAAAAATAATGTTCCAAAGATAATAGAGAGATAAAATTTGTAAAAATGCCGCCGGGCAATTATAGTTGTCATAAAACCATGTCAGAATCAGGGTAAATATGAGATGCTAAAGCATCGAATTTTCACCTTTATCATCTCACTTTTCATACTCCTCAAGCGCTTTCTCCAAGCAATCCATTGCATTGTTTATGGCATCCACATTCAGCACATAGGCAAAGCGTACTTCATTTTTTCCCAAACCGGGTGTGCTGTAAAAACCGGTTCCCGGCGCCATCATTACGGTCTGGTTATTGTATGAGAAGGATTCGAGTATCCACTGGCAAAATTTATCACTATCATCAACCGGTAGCTTAGCCATCGCGTAAAAAGCACCGCCGGGATCCGGGCAAAAAACACCCGGTATACCATTCAGCCTTTTTACAAGCGTATCTCTTCTTAATTTGTATTCCGCTTTTGTAGCGTCAAAATAATTATCAGGTAAATCAAGTGCAGCTTCCCCGGCAATCTGACCAAAACCAGGCGGGCTTAACCTCGCCTGCGCAAACTTGAGCGCTGTTTCAATTACCTGCTTATTTTTTGTGATCATTGCTCCGATTCTTGCCCCGCAGGAACTATATCTTTTTGAAATGGTATCCAGCAGTATTACATTTTCTTCAATACCTTCTAAACGCATAGCGCTGAAATGCCCGCCTGCATAGCAAAACTCGCGGTAAGCCTCATCTGAAAACAAAAACAGGTTATGCTTTTTTACTATTGTTTTAAGTATTTCCAATTCTTCGCGGCTGTATAAATACCCTGTAGGATTATTGGGATTGCAGATTAAAATAGCCTTGGTGCGACTGGTGATCTTTTGCTCAAAATCCTCTATGGGAGGTAATGCAAAACCACTTTCAATAGAAGATGGAACAGGTATAACCTTTACCCCTGCTTCAATAGCAAAACCATTGTAATTAGCATAGAACGGCTCAGGTGTAATCACTTCATCACCGGCATCCATGCAGCTCATCATGGCAAACAAGATAGCTTCAGAACCACCGGTGGTAATAATAATATCAGTATAATCAACAGTAATTTGTTGCTTTTGGTAATAACCTGTCAGCTTGCGGCGATAGCTTTCATTGCCTGCGCTATGGCTATATTCCAATATTTTAAAATTTGACCGCCGAACGGCATCCAATTCAAGCGCTGGTGTTTCTATATCAGGCTGGCCGATATTTAAATGATATACTTTAATTCCTTTCTGTTTTGCTTTTTCCGCATAAGGAACCAATTTTCTTATGGGAGAAGCGGGCATTACCCGCCCCCTGTTGCTGATGGATAACATATTACAAAGATATGATTTGCCTTTTGATCTTTGGGTTTTCAATTCTACCTTTGCGCCATGCAAATACTGGATGGTAAATTAGTTTCACAGGCTGTAAAGGATGACCTGAAAAAGAAAGTAGATACACTTAAGCAGGAAGGTAAAAAAACGCCACACCTCGTGGCTATATTAATTGGTACCAATGGCGCCAGCGAAACTTATGTGGCTTCAAAAGTAAAAACCTGCGGGGAAATAGGTTTTGAGTCTACATTGATCCGCTATGAAGATACCATAGATGAAGCCACTTTATTAAAAAAGATTGAGGAACTAAATGCGGACGCCGCTATTGACGGTATACTGGTTCAGCTACCGCTTCCCAAACAGATTTCGGAAGAAAAGGTAATCAATGCCATTGCCGCTGAAAAAGATGTAGACGGTTTTCATCCTTCCAATATAGGCAAAATGGTGCAGGGGCAACCTGCCTATATCCCTGCCACACCCTATGGCATTTTATTATTGCTAGAGCATTATAATATTGAAACCAAAGGCAAACACGCTGTGGTGATCGGCAGAAGTAATATTGTGGGCAGACCAATGAGTATTCTGCTGAGCCAGAATACGGCAACTGGCAATTGCACGGTAACTTTATGCCACTCGCATACAAAAAACATGAAAGAAATTTGTTTGCAGGCCGATATTATCGTTGCCGCTTTAGGTAAACCGGAGTTTCTGAAAGCGGATATGGTAAAAGAAGGCGCAGTGGTAATTGATGTAGGTATTACAAGAGTAGAAGACAAAACCAAAAAGAAAGGATACGCTATTAAAGGCGATGTGGATTTTGAAGCTGTAGCCCCTAAATGCAGTTATATAACCCCTGTACCTGGTGGTGTAGGTGCTATGACCATTGCCGCACTGATGAAAAACACATTGCTTGCAGCGGAAGGAAAGTGAAAAGATTTGAAATTTGAGATTGGGGAAAGTTTGTGGTTTGCAGTTTATGGTTTAAAGTTGACGTAGTATATCGTTACCCTTAAACTGAAAACCTGAAACTTCAAACCCAAAACCTGTAACTTAAAACAAAACGTGCGTTTGGAAACAGTAGTTGATATAGAAAAACAAACGCTTCCTGTAATGGAGGCATTTTACACATTGCAGGGCGAAGGTATGCACCAGGGTAAGGCTGCGTATTTTATACGGCTTGGCGGTTGCGATGTGGGCTGTGTTTGGTGTGATGTAAAAGAAAGCTGGAATGCAAATGCCCATCCGCAAAAAGAAACTTACACTATTATTACAGAAGCATTGAAGGAAATTCCCGGGCAATGCGCTTCTCCTCAAAACAATAATGTAATTGCTGTGGTTACCGGTGGCGAACCTTTAATGCATCATCTCGATGAATTAACTACTTCATTAAAGCAAGCTGGATTCAGAACACATATTGAAACTTCGGGAAGCAGCCCTTTGTCCGGAACCTGGGACTGGATTTGCTTATCACCCAAAAAATTTAAAGCACCATTGCCTGAAATACTTTCGCAAGCGGATGAATTGAAAGTAGTGGCATATAATAAATCTGATTTTAAATGGGCTGAGCAGTTTGAAAAACAGGTAAGCAGTAAATGCAAATTGTATCTTCAGCCGGAATGGAGCAAAGCACAGGTTATGACACCACTTATTATAGCATATATTAAGGAACATCCGCAATGGCAACTCAGCCTGCAGGTACATAAATATCTTAATATTCCTTAATCATTTACCATTAGGTAATTGTAAAGATCATTTTCTGTTTCATTTTTCTTTACCAATCACTCGAAAAATTCAACCGTTTGCTCAATGTTTTAAGAATCTTAAAACTTCGTCTATACATTTACGACAGATATCAAATTAAAAAAACGGGACGGTTAATATATAACACCAGGGTACAACGGCGGCAGCAAATGCCGCCTTTTTTTGTAAAAGCTCTTTTGAAGAATTGCATCGAAAATGTACCCGGCAGCTTTTATCATCCGATAAAATACATATTCCGCAAAAAATATTATGCTCTTGTTATTTCGCCGGATAGTTAAAAATTCCGGTTAAGATGCGCTATACTTTCGATAAGCAAATATCAGGGTTAAAGAAGAGGAAATCGCCATTACAATATGCAATATATACCCCCGTTTACTTGTCCAACATTTATTCTGATCCATGAAAACATTTCTTTTTATCACGTTGTTCTCGTTTACTTTCTTTTCATGCAAAAAAGAAAACAGTGCTACTGACACAGCATTACATCCGATAGAATACAACGAAAGCAGAAACATCATCGGCGAATACAGAGGTGCATTTTCCTGGTCAAAAACAAATAGCGAAACCATACAGCAAAAAGCTATAGAAAACCAGGAAGGAACATTTTCAATTAAGTATATTGAAAAAAATCAACTGGAAATCATTTCCAATATTTCTTCTGATTTGAAATATAAAACTTATGAAATGAGGTTGTTTAAAGTCAGCCAGGCAAATGACCATATTGAATATTATTTTACCGGGAAAGCAAAAGACTATTCCGAAAATATAAACAGCTATGCGGAAATGTCTTTACAAACCTATGAAGGGAAAAATATATTTTCCTTTTATGGCTGTAATTCATTTGATGGCATAAGCAATGAAGCTTTGCACATTTTTGATGCAACCTTAGTGAGATAGGTTACAAAAGTTGAAGAATCACAAAACCCGTTATACTTTTTACAAATTTATATTGCGGCTGCTCTCTGTTTACCTGCGATATCAGCTATAATAATATCCGCATGTTCCCTTGAGTTTTCAATAAACCAGGTATGTGTATCCATGCCCCCGCAAACCACACCGGCCAGGTAGATATTTTTCATATTACTTTCCATAGTTAATGGATCATATGTCGGTTTTAATATGTCATCATCAGATAAAGTAATGCCTGCCTTTTTCAAAAAATCAAATTGCGGTTGATAACCTGTTGCAGCAATTACATAATCATTCGGAATGGTAACCATACCGTCAGGTGTTTTTATATCAACCCTGTCTTCATAAATAGCTGATAAAGTTGAATTGAAAAAAGCTTTGATGCTTCCTTCGGCGATCCGGTTTTCTATATCAGGCTTCACCCAATATTTAACCCTTTTTCCTATTTCATTTTGTTTAATAACCATTGTTACATCTGCTCCCTTGCGATAGGTTTCCAACGCCGCGTCTACCGCGGAATTATTAGCGCCCACCACCACTACTTTTTGCATAGCGTAAAAATGAGGCTCCTTGTAGTAATGGGTTACTTTAGGCAGCGTTTCTCCGGGTATATTCATCAATACCGGCAAATCATAAAACCCGGTTGCAATAACGATGTATGTTGAAATATACTTTTCTCTTGTTGTAGTGATTTCATAACCTCCGTTTACAGGCACAATAGATTGTACCTTTTCCTGCAGGCGTACATTCAGGTCATTAGCCAAAGTAACACGCCTGTAATATTCTAATGCTTCGTTGCGGGTAGGTTTTGAAGCGATGGAAACAAACGGCACTCCTCCTATCTCCAGCTTTTCAGATGTAGAGAAGAATGTCATGTTATAGGGATAATTGTAAAGCGAATTAACAAGACAACCTTTTTCAAGTACACAATATTCCAGGCCGTGCTTCTTAGCTTGCAGTGCACAGGCCAGTCCTATAGGTCCTCCGCCAATAATGATAATATCAAGCTTCATGTAATATCCTCTTTTAGATTAAAATAATTCCTGTAAACCTATGCAGGGAGCGCCTATAGGTTGCAATCAATATTGTTTGCAAAGGTATGATCAAAAAAAACGCTATTTTCAACTTATTAAAACCCCTTTTATGAGCGAATTTTTTAACTATGCCTGGATACTGGTTATTATCATCATCATTTTTAGTGGTTTGGTTACCGTTAACCAGGGCACTATTTCAGTTATTACCATGTTTGGAAAATACAGGCGTATACTTAAGCCCGGATTGAATTTTAAAATCCCTCTATTAGAACAGATATACCGTCGTGTTTCTATACAAAACCGTTCGGTTGAAATGGAATTTCAGGCCGTAACATCTGACCAGGCAAATGTGTACTTTAAAAGCATGCTGCTGTATGCCGTACAAAACGCGGAAGAAGAAACCATAAAAAAAGTAGCCTTTAAATTTATCAGCGAGCGTGACCTTATGCAGGCGCTCACCAGAACCATTGAAGGAACAATACGCTCCTTTGTTGCTACAAAAAAGCAGGCAGAAATATTAGGGCTACGCAAAGAAATTGTGGAATATGTAAAGGAGCAAATCGACCACCTGCTGGAAGACTGGGGCTATCATTTATTAGACCTCCAGATCAATGATATTACTTTTGATAAAATGATCCTGGATAGTATGAGTAAAGTGGTTGCCAGCAATAACCTGAAAGCTGCTGCTGAAAATGAAGGGCAGGCTTTGCTCATCACCAAAACAAAATCTGCGGAGGCAGAAGGTAATGCCATTAAAATAGCTGCAGAAGCAGAAAGACAGGCAGCACAGCTTCGTGGACAGGGTGTGGCGTTATTCCGCGAAGAAGTAGCAAAAGGTATGAGCCAGGCTGCGGAGCAAATGAAACAGGCAAACCTTGACACTAATGTAATTCTATTCAGCATGTGGACTGAAGCCATTAAAAACTTTGCTGAAGTTGGTAAAGGCAATACCATTTTCCTGGATGGCAGCAGCGAGGGTATGCAAAAAACAATGAAACAGATATTGAGTTTAATGAACCCGGATAAGCAGTAAGTTTCTCTTTCCGGGTGTGTGCATAACCTTAAATGAAAATAATAAGAACCCTTTTACTGCCTGGTCCAGTAAAAGGGTTCTGTATATGAAGCCCCATTATTGGTGATTATAAATTTTCCGTTTAAAACATTATTATCCCCCGGAACGGCGGCTGAGCCGGATATAACGCCAACATTATAAAGTTGAACTTTAAAGTTAATGTTGTTGCCATCAATAGTCCCCACGCCTTCTCCTGTAGTAATACCAGCCACACTTACACTTTTCAGTTCCAGCGTATTACCTGATTGAGTAATGTACATGGTATATTGATTAGCAGCATCATACCATGCACCACCCACGTTTGCGGGAATATCAGCAATTTTCTCTTCCTGCACCGGTTCAGGGTCTTTAACAACTATATTCGGATTGGATTTATTATTGTTTGACTTTGGCGAATCATAAGCCGGATTATCAGTAACTATCTTTTCCCGGGCTTTGGTACCGCGTGTTGTTTCAAACATTAGCACAGCTATTACTACCACAGCTAAACCAATCAATCCATAAATAAGCCATTTACCAATACCACCATTTTGCGCTGGCAATGGTATATCCACCTTTTTAGGTTTAAATCCTATTTGCTTTAAAAAGTTTATTAACTGGTCTGTATCGTACTTCCAGCGCTTATTGCTGATCTCATAAGTTTGCCTGTTCAGCAAAGGATATAACGATTCAGGCAATTCTTCAGGCTGGGGAAGAGAAGCGTCACGTACCAGGACAGGAATTACACGGATATCTCTTTTAAGCGCTGTTTCCAGTTCAATCCTCACCCAGTCTTCTGATTGCCTGATACGGGGATTACCATTTTTATCTGTGCCAATCCATCCGGGTCCGATAACCGCAAAAAGTACATCGCATGTTTCGAGAGATTTTGCAAGCGCTACCCTGAAATCAACGCCTGGTTCCAGCTTTTCAATATCCATGAATATCTGGTCTTCAGAAAAAACCTGTTTCAGCGAATCTACAAGCCGGCCGGTATCCGCTGCTGTATCCTGTACACGATAGCTTATGAATATCTTTTTCCGTTGGGAGGTTTGCGGTGAAGGCATTAATGTTATTTAATTGGTTTAATAAGTTGAAAAAGCCGGAGTTTACACAGATATGCGTGGTTCATTTATAGGGAACGTAAATGAAAGCTAATTTACGCAGTCGTAATGGATATTCTATAATTTTTGTTGAAAGAGAAACCAGGCAGGAATATCAAAAAGAAAAAGCATCAAGTTTTGTATTGCTTCCGGCTTTCGCCTTTATCATACTTAACCCGATGCTTTCGTGAGAGGCTTCCATCTTCTGACGGATTTCCGCTTCTCTATGCTACTATTTCTGTTTCCAGATATCGTAGCGTTTGTTCATTAAAGATACTATTATGATCAGGCGTTTTCCAAATTTTTCCCCTGTTTAATATGCACCCTGTACGCACATAGTTATGCACCGGAAATGCAATAAAATCAGTGGTTAAGAACAGGTTCAGCACATTTTAGCTGTCAGCTATCAGGTATCAGCTACGGCTCAAACCTGTAATTTGTAACCTGAAACCTGTAACCTGTAACCCAGCTTATTAAGAACGCATATTCTCATATTGCAGTGGAATTTCCAGTCCCCAGCCTTTAGACGCCTGTATTAAAGCCTGCAGGTCATCTATTTTTTTACCGGTCACTCTTACCAGGTCATCATTAATAGAAGCCTGTACCTTAAGCCCTGAATCTTTGATGTGTTTTACAATTTTTTTTGCGTCTTCCTGCTTCAAACCATTCCTGACCAATACTTCTTTCTTCCATATCTTACCACTTTGAGCGCCTTCTTTTGAGAGATCGAAGGCTTCCGGGGCTATACCCTGTTTATGTGCACGGCTAACCAACACATCCAGCAACTGCCGCATCTGCATATCTCCGTCTGTTTCGAGATTCAGCTTATATTCTTTTTTATTGAGATCAATCACAACATGAGCATCCTTGAAATCAAAGCGGTTGGTAATTTCTTTCCTGGTAACATTCACTGCATTATCCAGCGCCTGTGCATCTACTTTACTTACAATATCAAATGAAGGCATAACAAAAGTTTAAAAAACAAAAATAATGAAATGCGCTTATTTTGATACATCAAAAATTCCATTGCGAACCGGTAACTTGCAACCTGCATCATTAATAAATATTTATGATACCAGCTATAATAAAAGACGAAGCACTACTAAAACAGGTAGAAGCATACCAATCTGACAACAACCATTTTCATATATGGTGGTTGGGACAGAGTGGTTATCTTTTACTATGGCAGGGAAAAAAGATTTTGATTGATCCCTATCTCTCCGATTCACTCACAAAAAAATATGCAAACACCCATAAGCCACATATACGCATGAGTGAAAGGGTAGTAAAACCTGAATTACTGAATGATATACTGATCGTTTCTTCAAGTCATAATCATACAGATCATTTGGATGCGGAAACGCTGATACCGGTTTTCAACAATAATCCGGGCATTCATTTTATCATTCCTGAAGCCAACAGGAGCTTTGTTGCAGAACGGATAAAAATGCCTGCTGATTTTCCGGTAGGATTAAATGACGGGGAACAAATAACCATCGGTGATTTTACCTTTCACGCCATTCCTGCTGCACATAATACTATTGACCGCGATGAAAAAGGACTGTGCAGATATCTTGGGTATATAATCAAATTCGGCAAATGGACTATTTACCATAGTGGTGATACATTGTGGTATGACGGACTGGACAATATATTATCCGCTTTCAAAATTGATCTTGCAATGCTTCCTATAAACGGTAACGATCCTGCACGGGGTGTTGCCGGAAATTTAAATACAGAAGAGGCGGCAGAATTGGGCAGGGCGGCCGGCATAAAACATATCATTCCCTGCCATTATGATATGTTTACTTTTAACACTACTGACCCCGAACTATTTGCTTTAAAAGCCGGAGCGCTGCAACAATCTTATACCATATTACCTATTGGCGGGCACTGGAACAGTGAGCAATTATAAATATCCCATGCGCAATTTTTTACAGAAAATAACTCATTTAAAACGTAATACTATAGGTAATATGTTTTTTTGAGAATGCTGCCCCGGTAGCTTCATGAATAGCCAGCATTTTAGTATTAAAATCGCCAACCCACGACAGCTCCAGCTCTTCATATTGATTTAGCGGAAGCACATATTCTTTCAGTTTAATAAACATGGCAGATTCCAACCCGTGCTTTTGGAATTTTTGTTTGGTGCCCATTATAACCGCTCTCATTCTTTTATTCCTTTTGCCCATTTTATTAATAAGGAATTTTAATTTCCCTATAATATTCAGCTTACCATCCAGGTTATAAATAAGTTCATTTACATCCGGAACAATAACGATCAAAGACGCGGGCTCCCCGTTTACATATGAAAACCATATCAGCCTTTCATCCATGATCACTTTCATTTTTTCAAAAGTCTCTCTTATGGTGATATCTGTTATTGGCGTAAAATGTTCAAAGTCTTTCCATGCATCATTGTATATTTCTTTAAAATCCGCGGCAAATTTTTCAAACTTCGTTTTGTCGAGATGTTCAAAATGATACCCGTTTTTTTTCACCACCCATTCTGCAATCTTTGTAAATCTTTCCGGAAAAGGTTTATATACTTCTATCCTGTTTGATATCTGCTCATAGGCCGGAGTAAAACCATATCGTTCAAACAGCCTTTTATAGTAAGGCAAATGGTAGTTCATACCATAATAAGGCATACTGTAACCATCTACCAACAGTCCCCACCACATATCATTTTCACCAAAATTGATTGGCCCCAGCATTGCTTTCATACCATTAGCCGTTAACCAATTTTTGGCGGTATCAAATAAAAGGTCGGCCGCATCCTGGTTATCAATACACTCAAAAAAACCACAGCCGCCTGTAGGCTGTTCAAACTGGAAAGCTTTTTTTTCATTCACAAATGCAGCTATCCTGCCAATAATTGCTCCTTTTTCATTTTTTAATATCCAGCGGGTGCATTTACCATGCTTATGAAAATTGTTTTTAGCGGGGTCAAATACCGATGTAATATCATTATCAAGCGGACATATCCAGTTTGGATCGTTTTTATATAATCTCCGCGGAAGGTCAAGAAATAGTTTTTTTGTTTGATTGTTGTTTACTTCTAAAATCTGCATGCTTGTTTTAATACTGTGTTACACAAAATAACATAAAAAAAGGTATTGGCGGATGCATTTGAACTGTCACAATTCCACAGCTTCCGGAATTGAGGTTATTTCGTCGAGCAACAGGTTGAGTTGTTGGCATGCTCAGACCGCCAATGACCTATTATTTAGTTACTAATGCTATGCTGAGGTTGCTTCTCCTACCACAGTAGTAAAGTCAATACAAGCTATGGCCAGGATCGCAGTCATGCTAAAATTGCTTTAGATTTACAATCAGCATCAAAGCAAAATATACATTAGCCCAACCGCTTGGCGTCATTGCGAATCTGTACAATTATGGGAGAAGCAATCCAAATTCCTGAAGCGGCATAAAATTACTTCTCCCATTTATACGAATCCACAATACTCGGAAGTGTTTATATTTAACCCCAACACTAAAGAGGCTGTCTCTTATTTCAGAAGACAGCCTCTTTTTATCCGGGTGCACCTTATGAAGACAGGTAGTCGTTTAGACGGTTCTTAGAGCCTTCGTTTATTTTTGATACATTCTCTTTTTCATTTTATCCACTATTACTTTTTTATTGCTTACTCCATGTATTATTATCACTATTTGAATCAGGAAACGCATTGTCAGGATCAATCACAACCTTGGTAACTTCTTCGGTTGTGGGTAATTTGGTAACCCATGTGGCATTATTCTGCCATACTTCCACTGGCAATGTTTTTCTTGCAGTTTTGCCATTTGCAGTTGTATATTCAATAACAACAGGCATAGCCATCTGTCCGTTATTTTCTAATGTCACTAATGCACCCTGTTTAAAATCACCATTCAGGTATTCCACTTTTGTTATTGCCTGGTCTAATGCATAGCTGTTTAAAAATGCACTTCTCCAAAACCATGAAAGGTCTTCGCCCGCGCTATTCTCCATGCTGCGGAAAAAATCCCATGGTGTTGGATGCTTGAATGCCCAGTCGCTGGTATATTTTCTGAAAGCATAATCAAACCTGTCAACCCCCAATACATAATCACGAAGCAATCCAAGAGCATACCCGGGCTTCATGTACAGCAGGTTTCCTATATTTCTTTCTTTCATACCATCAGGCGTGTTGTATATAGATTCCATTTGCGGTCCGAACATATAAGAAGTCTGGTGCGCATTTCTTGCAGGGCGTTTGTATTCACCTTTATTAAAATCTCCGGCAGAAATATTATTGATAAATGTATTAAACCCTTCATCCATCCAACCATATCTTCTTTCATTGCTGCCCACAATCATCGGGTACCAGGTGTGCCCAAACTCATGATCTGTAACTCCCCACAAGCCTGCATTTGTAGCTCTTGAGCCGCAAAATACTATGCCAGGATATTCCATACCGCCCACATTGCTTGCTACATTTACCGCTGCAGGATAAGGAAACTCATACCACCTTTTGGAGTAATTTTCAATAGAAGCTTTTGTATACTCTGTTGATCTTCCCCAGGCATTTTTTCCGTCTGACTCAACCGGATACACCGACATTGCCAGTGCTTTTTTGCCACTGGGTAAATTTATTTTAGCGGCATCCCAAATAAATGCTTTTGATGCTGCCCATGCAAAATCTCTTGAATTGGTGATCTTAAATTTCCAGGTAAGTGATGGTTTTGAAGGGCGTGATTTAGCATCTGTTACTTCATTAGCTCCCCTGATGATAACTGTTTTATCACTTTCTTTTGCCTGGTTATAGCGTTGCAACTGCTGTGTGGTCATTACATCAGCAGGATTAAGCAATTCACCTGAGCCAACAACGACCATTGAGGCCGGAGCTGTTATATTCACGTTGAAATCACCATATTCAAGATAAAATTCACTGGCGCCCAGGTAAGGGTCAGTGTTCCATCCACGCACATCATCAAACACGCACATACGCGGATACCACTGCGCTACGGCAAAGATGTCGCCATTCTTTGTATTAAGAATACCTGTTCTGTCGGCACCATATTGCGGAATAGTATATGAAAATTCAATTTTCAATTTTAACTCTCCTCCTTTGGCTGCAACCGGTTTTGCAAGACGAACCTGCATACGTGTGTCAGTTACCAGGTAATCCGCATTGGTTTCAGATGAACCACTAACCAATTTTACGGAAGCAAGTTTAAATCCACCTTTGAAAGTACTATTGGCATCACCATAGCGGCTGCGGCCGATGGGCGGCATTTTAGCCTGTCCCCTTGAAGAGTCGTTAAATAAATTCTGATCGAGCTGAAGCCAGATATATGGCAGGTTTTGAGGACTATTATTCCTGTACGTTAATATTACCGTACCCTTTACTTCACTTTTAGCATCATCAAGGCTGGCATCAATGGTATAATCCGCTTTATTCTGCCAGTATGCCGGTCCGGGCTCTCCATTGGCTGCGCGGTATTCATTACCGTTATTGGTGTAAAATAACGGAGAAAATAAAGTATGATAATCATAGTTAGAGACTGGGGTTGAGGTTTGGGCTATTCCCATTTGCACAGATAGTAACAGTACAAGTCCTGTTATTGTTTTTCTCATGATATATTGATGTTTTTAATGGATGTACACTTGTAATAAAGCCCATCCGGCGTTAAAAATAAATGGCTAAAATAAATAAAGCAGGGATGCTTCCGGTTTTTATTTTATGAATGGCTCGTTATTATTACTGAAGAGAGGCAAGCAGCGCTTTTCCTTCAGCTTTCAACCCCATATCATCTTCCGTACGTGGCGGAAGCTTTATCATTTTATTGAGCACTTCAATTGCTTTATCCGTACGATGAAATTTTATATAAGCATTGGCAAGATCAAGATAATCAATCATAAGAAAAGGATCAGCAGCCCTGGCTTTTTCAAAACTTATAATGGCATCATCCAAAGAGGCTTTAGGCATGCCGCCAAACAATACTTTTACCGCAGCCTTATCTGCTACATTCATTTGCACTATCTCAAAATTCCACTTACCTGATATATATAAAGCCCGTGCATGATTGGGATTTATAAGCAGAGCCGAATCCGCATAATTTTTCATATCGCGTAAATAGCGTGCCCGCTCTTTGCCCCCGGTAACGGTTGCAAAACGCATGGCAGTTACAGCCACTGCATAATTGGCATCAGCATCCTGGTGACCGGCTTTTAATGCTGCAAGCGCATAGGTTTTAGCTATTTCAAACTGAGCGCTCCTCAGTTTTTCATCTTTTAACCTGTTGCCGATCCTGCCGGTAAGTTCCGCTGATTTCCAGAGCGCTTTTACGTTTTCCGGCTGTACAGCAAGTATGTCTTTATACTTATTCAACGCATCGGTTTCCTTTAAATCCCGTTCATGCTTTTCGGCTTCTTTAATAAGCGCGTCAACATCCTGCGCATATATTATACAGGCAAAAGCCAAAGCCATAACCGATAAAATCGCATACTTCATCTATTCATATTTTTTATGAAAACTAACTTCAGTTTGACCCTGAAAATTAAGCATGGGTGGGTTAACTTTTCTAACAGAAACGTTAATTTCACAAATAACAGGGAATTGGGCCTTTGATTGCAGGGCAATATCCATAGCGATGGTTTCCAGCAATGGTTCGGGTATGCTCATGCGCTTTTTTACAAGGCTGTAAAGCGTAGCATAATTAATGGTTTGATTAAGCTGCCTTATAATATCTGCCGGCTCCTCAAACCATGCATCAAGATTTACCTCAAAATCATTACCCGTTTTCTTTTCCTCCTCATATAACCCGTGATAGGCATGAAATTTTAATTGATGAAGGGAGATTTTGATCATAATAAAATAAATCAGTTGCAGCCCTGCCTGACCTCTTTAAAGACGAATAAATCTAAGCGGCTGCCTTCTTAATGAATGAGATTTTTAACAATATTGTCCTGGAAATAAATTGTTTGAATTCAGTTAACTGACTCACCATTTATAATTTATCACCTCCACTTCTCCCTCTACCCTACGCCTTTCACCTTCTCCTTTCTTAATGCAATCCCTTCTCTCCCAAATATCTTTCTGCATCCAGTGCAGCCATGCAGCCGCTGCCGGCAGCAGTTACTGCCTGGCGATAAATCTTATCCTGTACATCACCCGCCGCGAAAACACCTTCAATATTTGTTTTTGATGTTCCGGGTTGTGTCTTAATATAACCTGCTTCATCCATCGTCAGCCAGTCTTTAAATATACCTGAATTAGGTTCATGACCTATTGCTACAAAAAATCCGCTGACAGGAATAGTTTGGGTTTCCCCGGTTTTTGTATTCTTAATACGAACAGCCTCGGTTTTTTTCTCACCGATTATTTCTTCCGTGGAAGTGTTCCAGTATATTTTGATGTTTGGTGTACGCTGCACTCTTTCCTGCATAACTTTAGAAGCCCTCATTTCATCGCGGCGAACAAACATGTGCACAGTAGTGCATAATTTAGAAAGATACAAAGCTTCCTCTGCAGCAGTATCGCCTGCGCCTACTATTGCTACCTCTTTTCCCTTAAAGAAAAATCCATCACAAACCGCGCATGCACTTACGCCAAAGCCATTCAACCTTTGCTCACTTTCCAGCCCAAGCCATTTTGCAGACGCGCCTGTTGCTATAATTACAGCGTCAGCTTCAATCAGCTTATCATCATCAACCCATACTTTATATGGCTGCTGCGAAAAATCAACCTTTGTTGCCAGCCCGAATCGTATATCGGCGCCCATTCTCGCTGCCTGTTTCTCAAAATGAACCATCATATCAGGTCCCTGCACGCCGTCAGGGTATCCCGGGTAATTTTCAACCTCAGTAGTAATAGTCAACTGTCCGCCGGGTTGAATGCCCTGGTATAACACCGGTTTAAGATTTGCTCTTGACGCATAAATAGCCGCGGTATAGCCCGCAGGTCCGGAACCTATAATCAGGCAATGTACTTTTTCTGATGCTGTTGTCTCCATAACTTTTTTTTAACGCTTAAACCATTCATATAATCGCTGCCTGTTTCTGTTAAAGAAATCAAACACAAATAAAATTCTGCAAAATTAACGCTAAAAGCTTAACCAAATACAGAACAAAAGTTACATAAGAAGAAACGGGATATCATGTGGATATCAGGCAGGACAATCCTCCTTTTAATCTACGCTTAAAGCTGGCAGATTAACAAAAACCCGGTGCAGGCTTTTATACCAACACCGGGAATATGAATGTAAGAACGAATAATTAATTATCCCAGGTACGCTTTCAATGAGCTGCTGTAGCGTGCTTTCTGTAAACGCTTGATCGCTCTTTCTTTAATCTGGCGGATACGCTCTTTTGTTAAATCGTATTTCTGTCCGATTTGTTCAATAGTAACACCATTCTCGCCATCCAAACCAAAATAAGCATTAACGATCTCAGCTTCGCGTGGGCTCAATGACTTCAATACCCTGCGTATTTCATTACGGAGAGAATCCTTCATTACATCATCATCCGTTTCATCTCCACCTTCAAGCAAATCACCCATAGCTACATCTTCTGCTTCGTGAACCGGGGCATCCAATGATGTATGACGTGTGTTGCTTTGAAAGATATTATTAATTTCAGTTTCACTCATTTCCAGGAGCTCTGCAAGCTCTTCTGTACTTGGTTCACGCTCATGCTCCTGCTCAAATGCCATATAGGCTTTATTGGCTTTATTATAAGTACCAATTTTATTTTGCGGCAAACGCACCAAACGACCCTGTTCTGCCAAAGCCTGTAAAATAGACTGGCGAATCCACCATACAGCGTATGAAATAAATTTAAAACCTTTGGTTTCATCAAATCGCTGTGCGGCTTTGATCAAACCAAGATTTCCCTCATTAATAAGATCACTCAAAGACAAACCCTGATGTTGATATTGTTTGGCAACAGATACAACGAACCTGAGGTTAGCCTGAACTAATTTATCCAAAGCCCGCTGATCTCCCATCTTAATACGCTGTGCAAGCACAGTTTCTTCTTCAGGTGTGATCATTGATATTTTAGATATTTCCTGTAAATACTTTTCTACCGCCTGTGAATCACGGTTAGTAATTTGGGTAGCTATTTTAAGTTGTCTCATATCTTAACAATTGGTCTAAAGATTTGAATTAAATAAATACAAGCTGGATAAAGGAATCATATAGTTTTTACGCCTGTAAGACAGTAAAGAAGGGCTAAAGTGTTGCAACAGAAATGCAAACATGATGTTATTTAATTCCCCAACTGTGCTGAGACGATTGACAAAATTAATACGCAAACTTCAGATATCATAATGTTTAAGGAAAAAAGTGTCACCTGAACAGTAAAATAATCTTAAAATAAATGCGCAAACGATTGCAAAATATTGCACTTAAGTGCATTTACCTATTGCAGAGATTGACCTATGCACTATTTTTAAGGCGCTGAATTTAAATTATATGTCCATGATCGTAGATTTTCGCTCCGATACCGTTACCAAGCCATCCCCTGCCATGCTCGAGGCTATGCACAGTGCACCTGTGGGTGATGATGTTTTTGGGGAAGACCCCACCGTAAACACACTTGAACATTTTGCTGCCCGGCTTTTTACGAAAGAAGCTGCTTTGTTTTGCCCCAGCGGTACCATGACCAACCAGATTGCCATAAAATGCCACACCCAGCCTGCAGAAGAAGTGATTTGCGACAGGCAGTCCCATGTATATCAATATGAAGGGGGTGGCATTGCATTTAATGCCGGTTGCCAGGTAAAGCTGGTAGAAGGAGACCGTGGACGGATAAATGCCCCCCAGGTGGAACAATCCATTAACCCGGATGATATACACAAGGCAAAAAGCTCGCTTGTAAGCCTTGAAAATACTTCCAACCGCGGAGGCGGCAGTTGCTATGATGTTAAAGAAATTGAAAACATTAAAGCCGTTTGTGAAAAAAATAATTTGAAACTGCATCTTGATGGTGCAAGGCTTTTTAATGCTTTGGTAGCAAGAAAAGAAACCGCTGTTGAATATGGCAGACTGTTCGACAGTATTTCTATTTGCCTCAGCAAAAGTCTTGGTGCACCGGTAGGAAGCCTGCTGCTGGGGAAAAAGGATTTTATTCAAAAAGCAAGAAGAATACGGAAAATATTTGGCGGCGGCATGCGGCAGGCAGGATACCTGGCTGCAGCGGGCTTATACGCGCTCAACAATAATATTACCCGTTTGGAAGAAGATCATAAACACGCAAAATATATAGCCACACTTTTGCAAAAGGCAAACTTTGTGAACAGTATGCTTCCGGTAGAAACCAATATTATTATTTTTGAAGTTAAGCCAGATATAAAGGCAAGAGATATTACAGAAAAACTCAGGGCAAAAAATATTCTCGCTGTTCCTGTTGCAGAACGGCAAATAAGATTTGTATTTCATTTGGATATCACACCGAAAATGGTTGATTATGCCGGGCAGGTTATTCAGCAATTATAAAGGATTGCAAATTGGAATATAATGACTAAAAAGTCGGATAAAATTCCATCACATCCCTACCTTTGAAAAAATCAGTATTAACTATGGCATTTCCTTCAATTAATCCTCAGCATACACAGGCATGGAAAAATTTATCCGGATATTATAATAGTATAAAGGACAAAAAAATAAAAACCCTTTTCCAGGAAAATCCATCAAGGTTCGAGCAGTATTCTGTTGTATTTGATGATATATTGTTTGATTATTCCAAAAACCTGGTGGATGACAAAGGGATGACGTTATTATTTTCTCTTGCAAAAGAATGCAGGCTGAATGAGGCGATTGAGGCGATGTTTACAGGAGAAAAAATCAATCAGACAGAAAACCGCTCAGTTTTACATACCGCGCTCAGGAATTTCTCAGGTAAACCGGTGCTGTCAGACGGGCAGGATATAATGCCCGATGTGCAAAGCGTGTTACAGCAAATGAAAACATTTGCTGCCAGAATACACAGTGGCGAATGGAAAGGATATACTGGCAAAAAGATAAAGTATATTGTAAATATTGGTATTGGAGGAAGCGATCTTGGGCCGGTGATGGTTACAGAAGCTTTAAAGCCATATTGGATTGAAGGCATTAAACCATACTTTGTTTCAAATGTAGATGGTACGCACATTGCCGAAACATTGAAAGAAGTAAGCCCTGAAGAAACGCTTTTCCTGATCGCTTCAAAAACATTTACAACCCAGGAAACCATGACTAATGCGCATACCGCACGTAACTGGTTTTTGAAAACAGCTAAAGATGAAAAGCTGGTGGCCAAACACTTTGTAGCATTATCTACCAATGAAAAAGAAGTGGTGGCGTTTGGCATTGATAAAGCCAATATGTTTGAGTTCTGGGATTGGGTTGGAGGAAGATACAGCCTGTGGAGTGCTATTGGTCTTTCTATTGTGCTCACGATTGGTTATGATAATTTTGAACAATTGCTGAAAGGCGCTTATAGCGCAGACAATCATTTCAGGAATACTGATTTTGAAAAAAACATTCCTGTAATTATGGCGCTGATTGGGCTGTGGTATACTAACTTTTTCGGTGCAAAAACAGAATGTATTCTTGCTTACGATCAGTATATGCATCGCTTTGCTGCTTATTTTCAGCAGGGCAATATGGAAAGCAATGGCAAGTATATAGACAGGAATGGAGAGAAAACCGGGTATACAACCGGTCCTGTTATATGGGGAGAACCTGGCACAAACGGGCAGCATGCTTTTTACCAGTTGATACACCAGGGTACACAAATCATTCCGTGTGACTTTATTGCTCCTGCCATCAGTCATAATCCTATCGGTGACCATCACCCGAAGTTGCTATCTAACTTTTTTGCACAAACCGAAGCTTTAATGAATGGCAAAGCTTTGGAGGAAGTGGAAAATGAACTGAGCAAACTCAGTGAAGAAGAAAAAAAGAAAATAGCGCCCTTTAAAGTATTTGAAGGCAATAAGCCAACCAATTCCTTCCTGGTAAAAGAGATAACGCCTTTCACCCTTGGGCAGTTAATAGCTTTTTATGAGCACAAAATTTTTGTGCAGGGTGTTATCTGGAATATTTTCAGCTTTGATCAATGGGGTGTTGAATTAGGGAAGCAGCTGGCCAGCAAAATATTACCGGAACTGCAAAATGATAATGATATCACTTCACACGATTCTTCTACCAACGGGTTAATCAATTATTATAAGAAGATCAGGAAATAGCAGCAGATATATTTTCCTGTTAACCTGGCATATTTATATTACCAGTATACAACAACAAAAAAAGACCCCGGCAACCGGGGTCTGAATTGTATTAAGAATTTGTTCTTACCATTTGTCTACTTCTTCATCAGCACTATTGCTTTTTGCAGGTGCAGATGCTTCAGTAGCAGGAACCGAATCAGACACTTCGGCATTCACTTCTTCTACATCTACCTCATCATGCTCTCCGAGAGGAGTATCATGATTAAAAGCATCAAAGTCGAAGTCAGGCATCAATTCAGTTTTTACATGATCAACAGCTTCATTAAGCGCTTTGATGAATTTGTTGAAATCTTCCTTGTACAGGAAAATTTTGTGCCTGTCGTAGCCATTGTCATTAAAACGCTTACGGCTTTCAGTAATCGTTAAGTAATAGTCCTGGTTACGGGTGCTCCTTACATCAAAGAAATACGTTCTGCGTTTACCTGCACGAATTCTTTTGCTGTACACGCTCTCCATTCTTTTGTCATTGTTTTCGTACGCCACAATAATAATTTTTTAATGATTAAACTAGTCCTGATTTTATGGTTGACAAAGATAAAATTGTTTTTGAATTGACAAAATTTTAACCAAAACTCTTAGAACAGAGTATACACAAGAGCATTTTTAGCCTTCGCTTACTTCCTGTTCCTGTTCCTGCCGGTACATTTCAGCATAATGTCCATTTAGCTTTAGTAACGATTCATGGGTGCCTTTTTCCACTATTTTACCTTCGTCCATCACTATAATTTCGTCGAAACTGAACAGGCTGAAGACCCGGTGTGTAATAATGATAGCCGTTTTGCCCTGGAGATACTGATATAAATTTCCTATAATTTCCTTTTCAGTCCTGGCATCTACTGCACTCAGGCAGTCATCAAAAACCACAATACCGGGATCTTTGATCATTGCCCTGGCTATTGAAATGCGTTGCTTTTGACCGCCACTCAGCGTAACGCCCCGCTCTCCTACCATTGTTTTAAATTTTTCAGGAAAAAGATCAATTTCCCGCTCAATGCTGGCCTGCCGTGCAGCATTACGTATCAATTCGTCTGAAGCTGTATCCAGTCCGAATTTAATATTCCCTGCAATTGTATCACTAAAAAGAAATACATCCTGCGGCACATAGCTGATCTGGTTCCTTAGTTCTCTCCGGTTCATTTGCCTTATATCAATGCCATCAATTTCAATACATCCCTGGTCCGGGTCGTACATGCGCAGCAACAATTGGGCTATTGTTGATTTTCCACTGCCTGTTCTTCCAATTATGACAACTTTTTTACCGGCAGGAATTTTCAACGAAAAATTTTTCAATGCTTTTATACCAGTATGCGCATAGGTAAAATCAATATTATTGAAAGCAATATTGCCTTTTACTTCAGGAATAACAGGATTTGCCACATCCTGTATTGCTGGTGTGGTTTCAAGAAATTCATTCAGTCTTTTTTGTGATGCCGATGCACGTTGTATCATACTGGCCACCCATCCTATAGCGCTTACAGGAAAGGTAAGCATATTAATATATACGACAAACTCGGCAATAGTTCCGATGGTAATATCCTCAGGATTTTTGATATGGTATAAACCTCCTATCATAATGGTAAGTAAAGTACTAAGCCCGATCAATAAGCTTATAGACGGGAAATAAATTGCTTCAATCTTTGCAAGATTAACAGCACTGCTTTTATAATCAGCACTGTTTTTTTCGAAAAAGCTTTCCATTGCCTTTTCCTGCACAAAAGATTTTATTACGCGTATACCGGAATACGATTCCTGAGCATTAGTGGTGAGATTGCTGAGTTGTGCCTGTATATTTTCACTTTTTTTGTGAATAATAGTATTTACATAATAAATAGTGATCGCCAGTAAAGGCAATGGCGCCAGCACATATAAAGTAAGTTCAAGATCTTTTTGCACCATATAAAATATGCTTAATCCTATCAGTGCTACAAGGTTAATAAAATACATCATTGCAGGTCCGGTATACATTCTCACCCGGCTAACATCTTCAGCCATACGGCTCATTAAGTCTCCTGTACTATGCATTTTATAGAACTCGGTATCTAATTGCTGATAGTGCAGGTACACTTCATTTTTCTGATCATATTCTACAAGACGGCTCATTACAATAATAGTTTGCCGCATAAAAAACATGAACAAGCCTCTTAGTAAAGCAAATACCAGCAATGTAATACCGCAGATCATCACCAGCCACGCAAAATCATGCTGACTGATCCTGTTTTCAACTTCTTTAATAAAAAGTTTTACCAGTGGATCATAAGATTTACTGCCTGCTTTTATATAAGATGCCGCATCGCCCGGGCTTAATCTTTGCATTTTCACCTGCACTTTGTCCATTACATAGCCGGTGACCTGTGGAGCCAGTATACCAAAATAGTTAGAGACAATCACGAAGATGATACCTAATAAAAATCGCCATTTATATTTCCTGAAATATTTATTAACCGCTTTTAAATGCTTCAATCCTCAAAATTTAATTATGTAATATAGAAGAATTTTGTGGTTCTGAACACCTTACACAAATAACACGTAAATGAAAATTGCCCCGGCATAACCAGGGCAAAACATATATTGATTAATTGGTAATCTTATAAATCAGAGGGAATTCTTTTTTGATTGGCCAAACTTTCCACAGCTGAATGTATTTTATTAAGTCTGCCTGTTTTACTTGTACCGGTATCAACAATCCACTTCATATATTCCTTTTTGTTGGTAAAGGATAGTGTTTCAAAAAAAGCAGCAGCCTTTTTATTTTTATTAAGCTGGGTTTGAAAATCGGCCGGAGGAGTTACACTCCTGGCTTTATTATCAATACCAGATAATGCAGCCGCAGTATCCTCTTTAACAGATGCTTTCAGCACTTTAACCTGGCAGGGTTTTTTGAATTTCTGCGCGGTCCAAACATGGTCAAGGGTAACCTGGTGCTCACTTTCAAAACCACTCTGGTTCAGTAATTGCCAACTGCAATCCCTGTTAAGATCACTAACAATTTTAGATGTGGTTTTAGGATAAGCTACCCAAAGCTTCCCATCTTCATCCAATGCAGGAATTACTTCTTTTAAAATTCCATTTAACTGTGTTTGGTTGATAGCAAACACAAGCGCAAAATCTATCCGCCTTGATTTTAACAGGGGCGTTACATTTTTTGCAAATGAAATTTTCGCAAATTGCTTTTCGATGGAGGATGGTAAACCTTGAATTAAAAGATTCTTTTCTTCAGAAAGTTGAAGTTTCTCAAACATAGTCTGCATCATGCTTCAACAGAATTTTTTAGATTGCAAAAAGAGCTGCAAAGTTAATCTATTTATAGCTTACCTGCAAGTTTTGCAACAAAAAACTACTTAAAACCGGTTATTTATTAGCCTAAACCTATAAAACCGGGCTATTTTATTGGCGTATAATACTTCATGGCTTCTTCTGCATACTGCTTTACCTTTTGTATGCGTGTTTCATCTGATGGATGGGTACTTAAAAATTCCGGTGGCTTTTGCCCGCTGGATGCCTGTGCCATACGCTGCCAGAAAGCAACGGCTTCATTGGGATTATAGCCCGCCATAGCAGCAAAGATCAACCCGAAATGATCTGCCTCCAACTCCTGTTTGCGAGAATTGGGAAGCAACACACCTACCTGTGCGCCGGGTGCATATACTGTATTAAATATATTATTTACCGTGGCATTTCCTGAGGTAAGTACACTACCAACGGTTCCTAATCCCTGTGCCAGCATTTCCTGGCTCATTCTTTCATTGCCATGCTGAGCAATAGCGTGGGCGATTTCATGCCCCATAACCACGGCTAAAGCAGCTTCATTTTGCGTTACAGGTAATATACCGGTATATACAACCACTTTACCACCGGGCATACACCAGGCATTTACTTCTTTGGAATCTACAAGATTAAATTCCCATTGGTAGCCCTCTAAAATACTGCCTTTGTTTTCTTTAGTATAATATTCAGTTATAGCTTTTGAAATCCTTGTGCCCACACGCTTAACCATTTCCGCATCTTTGCTTACAGTAGTATTCACTATTTTATTTTCAGTAAGAAAAGATTGGTATTGGGTTTTAGCCATGCTTTGCAATTCAGATTCAGGCAATAATTGTAATTGACTTCTGCCAGTTATTGCATTTTGTTTACAGGCGCCTGCCCACATACAAAATGTTGCAAGCACAAAGAGGGTTTTTATATTCATAGTTTTTATTTTGAAGCGTCGTGGAAACGTATTTCAATTGTTGTACCAAAAAAGACGGGAGGAAATGCAAAAAGGTTGTAGCAGGGATTAACCTAAATCGCCGGAGCGCCTTGATTTTCTTCTATCGCGGTATTTAAAAATAGAGGCTTTACTCTCACTTCCCCTTAATAAACGGGAAATGTTTTTTTGATGTGTTAAAATAACCAGTAATGCAACAGCTACGGCAAATATGCGGTATGCGTGATTATCTACATTAAATATAACCAATATAAAAATGGGAAAAGCAAGACTGGCTAATATTGAACTAAGCGATACAAAGCGGGTTAAAAAAAGCACCAGCAAAAAAACCCCTATACAGCATATGGCAGTCCAGGGAGAAATACCCAATACTAACCCAAATAAAGTAGCAACACCCTTTCCTCCTCTGAACTGAGCCCACACCGGGTATATATGCCCCAGCACAGCGCATAATCCCAGTCCGATTTGAAAATTGGTCCTTGCAAATTCATCGGCAACATAAAATGGAAGAAGAAAAGCAAGTTTTACAGCCAGGAAGCCTTTGAGCATATCTACCAGCATCACTATACTGCCCCATTTAGAACCAAGAATTCTGAAGGTATTGGTAGCTCCCGAATTTCCACTGCCGTAATCCCGGATGTCAATATTAAAGAACCATTTACTTACCCATACTGCGGTAGGAACTGACCCTATCAGGTAAGCTAATATTATTAAGGTAAGTTCATTCATTTAGATATCAGGTTGAAGTTGAATTACAAATATAATTTTTTTGTGCATCATTTCCTTAATTCAGAAGCTTCTTTTTTAAACGCTATACAAAGCCAATTATTTTTTTCTGATTTCTTTTTAAGCTGTAAACCATATTTTTTAGAAATATTCAAGATTTCGTCAAAATCATGTACAAGAATTCCACTTACCAGCAAAACTCCTGCATTATCCAGGCTTTTTGCCATCTCCTCCATATTATCAGCTATTACATTGAGGTTTATATTAGCAAGGATCATATCATAGAAACCAGCCGGAAAATGATCCATTTTTCTCAACTGAATAGATGAACAATCATTCTTTTCAAAATTTTCAGCGGCATTTTCAATACTCCAGTCGTCATGATCTATAGCAATAATTTCAGTGGCGTTCATCTTATGGGCAAGAATAGCCAGCACCCCGGTACCCGTTCCAAAATCAATAACCTTTTTACCCGCAAGATCAAATTCAGCTATTGCCTCAACCATCATTGAAGTTGTAGCATGGTGCCCCGTGCCGAAACTCATTTTTGGCGTAACTAATATGTCATATTTGATATTTTCATTCCGGGCGTGAAAATCAGCCCTTATGCCAACATTCCCGGCTACCACCGGTTCATACGACCTCTCCCACTCTTCATTCCAATTTTTATTATTAATAATTGATTTTGAATGTTTTAAATTATTATATTCAATTATTTTATTGAGTTCTATCTCATTAAAATGCTCATTATTAATGTATAATTTCAGTACTCCCGGCAGTTCTTCGGCACCTGCGATCTCCATTTCTTCGTTTAATTGCGCTAATAATAATTCACCTGCCTCTGCATCGCTTATTGCAATTGCTATTTCAATAAAAATTTCATTTATCATAATTTAAAAGCAAAAAAGCCAACTGTTTACACAGATGGCTTTATATTTTATTTAAACGAGATTAATTGTTTTCAGACCCTGCTTCCCTGTTATCCTGAGCCGGTTTTTGTGGTCTTGGAGCCATTTCAGGTTTTGGCATTAAAGCTTTGCGGCTGAGCTTAAATTTGCCTGTTTTATGATCTACGCCAATCAGCTTAACCTTTACGGTATCGCCTTCCTTGAAAATACCATCCATGCTTTCCAGGCGCTTCCAGCTTATTTCACTGATATGGAGCAAGCCCTGTTTGCCTGGCAAAAACTCAACAAAAGCGCCAAACTCTTTAATACCTTTTACGGTAGCCTCATATACTTCTCCTACTGCAGGCACAGCCACTATACCTTTTATCCAGGCAACAGCTTTATCAAGACCTTCTTTAGCAGGTGAGAATATGCTCACTTCTCCCACAGTACCAACCTCTTCAATATTAATGGTTGTGCCGGTTGTGCGCTGAATCTCCTGTATAACCTTACCCTGGGGTCCGATAACAGCACCGATAAATTCTTTATCAATAAAGAGTTTTTCCATTCTTGGTGCATGAGGTTTAACCTCCTCACGGGCGCCGCCAACGCAAGCATACATAGCATCAAGAATATGCAGGCGGCCTTCACGAGCCTGCTCCAATGCTTCACGCATGGTTTCCATACTTAAACCATCTATCTTGATGTCCATCTGCACGCCGCAGATACCTTCGCGGGTTCCGGTTACCTTAAAGTCCATATCTCCTAAGTGATCTTCATCACCAAGTATGTCTGTAAGAATAGCATATTTATTGTCAGAAGTCCTGGTAATTAACCCCATTGCCACACCACTCACGTGTTTTGGAACAGGTACACCGGCATCCATTAACGCCAGTGAACCGGCGCATACTGTAGCCATAGAAGAAGAGCCGTTTGATTCAAGGATATCGCTCACTATGCGTACAGTGTAAGGATATTCGTTACCCGGCATCATTTGTTTTAAAGAACGCATAGCCAGGTTTCCGTGACCAACTTCCCTGCGACCAGGCGCTCTTAAAAACTTGATTTCACCGGTTGAAAAAGGAGGGAAATTATAGTGAAGAATAAATTTGGTATAATCTGATTTTGCCGCGCTTTCAACCAGCAGTTCATCTAAAGGAGTACCTAAAGTAACCGTTGTAAGTGATTGGGTCTCACCTCTTGTAAACAAAGCTGAACCATGAGGTGTTGGCAAAATATCTGTTTCCATTGCCAATGGTCTTACCTCATCAAGCTTTCTCCCATCTAACCTTATCCTGTCATCCAGGATCATGTTTCTTACCGTTTCCCACTGCAGGTCATCGTAGTATTTCTTGGTAAGCTTAACATCTTCTTCAGCAGGCTCTTCTCCAAGTGTCAACAGCAACTCATCTTTAAGTGCAGAATAAGCATCACTTCTTTCGTGCTTTGCAGTGCCTGATTTAGAAATTTGGTATACTTTCTGAGCTGCAAATGCTTTTACTTTTTCAAGTAACTCTTCTTTAACCACAGGCTTTTCATATTCACGCTTGGCTGTTACACCTTTTTTATCTCTTAATTCCTGCTGGGCTTTGATCTGTATTTTGATAGCTTCATGAGCAATTTCCAGGGCCTTTACCAGATCCTCTTCGCTGCATTCTTTTGATTCACCCTCCACCATCATCAGGTTCTTTTCGGTTGCGCCGATAATGAAATCCATATCAGCATTACCCAACTGTGTTCTGGAAGGGTTAACAATGTATTCGCCTTCAACTCTTGCTACACGCACTTCAGAAATAATTTCCTTGATAGGAATATCGGAAACAGCAAGTGCTGCAGACGCCGCGAGACAGGCCAAAGCATCAGGCATAACTTCACTATCACTTGAAATAAGCGTTATAATCACCTGAACTTCACAGAAATAATCTTCAGGAAATAAAGGGCGAAGCGCACGGTCAACCAGGCGGCTGATCAACACTTCATAATCGCTGAGTTTACCTTCGCGTTTAAAAAACGAACCTGGTATTCTTCCGGCAGAAGAAAACTTTTCCATATAATCCACACTCAGCGGAAAGAAATCCTGGCCTGGTTTGGGTTGTTTGTTTGCTACAGCGGTAGCTAACAGTATACAGTTTCCCTGGCGAACGGTAACAGAGCCGTCTGCCTGGCGGGCAAGCTTACCCGTTTCGATAGATACCATACGACCTCCACCGAGATCAAATGATATATTAATTGGTTGAGAGAGCATAAATATTTGCGTTTAGGCCCACGGCATATACTATAATGCAGGAAGAAATATTACCCAATACCGTAAGCAGTGTAAGTAAAAATGAAGCAGCTATAAAACCACTATTCCCAACCAAAAGTTGGGAATAGGTATAATTTGTTTTAATTCTTATTTTCTGATACCCAATTTTTCAATCAGTTCACGGTATCCGGTGAGGTTATGCTTGCTCAGGTAAGTAAGCAACCTTTTACGCTCACCCACTAACTGTAAAAGTCCCCTGTTTGAAGAAAAGTCCTTTTTATTGCCCTGGAGGTGCTTGGAAATGTGATTAATGCGCTCTGTAAGCAAGGCAATCTGCCCTTCAATTGATCCTGTGTTGGTAGCTTTGCCACCGAAATCTGCGAAAACTTTTGCTTTTTGTTCTGATACTAATGTTGGCATCTCAATTTTTTTAAACATCCAAAATGTTATATTCTACTTATTTGGGCGCAAAGGTAATAAAATATAAGAAAAAGGGGAATTTATTTTTAATCAAAAAAGGGCTGAAACGCATGTTGTCAGCCCTTTTTAAAATTTGTTACAAGATTATTTGAGATACTTTAGATTTAAAGCGTATAATATTACAAAGAGGATACCTATAAATGCCGCGAACAAAGCAATCCCCATCGAAATAATATTGCCCGCCCCAAAAATGGCAAATGGTGCTGCAACAGATATTATTGTTCCCAGAACATACATCCAAAATCCTGGCTTTTTCAGCTGAAACATTAGAATAGCACCTATCAGCGTAAGGATAGAAGCTATAAGCGTAAACAAGGCATTTTTCTTAAGATTTTCCGGATTCATCATCTCGCTCATGCCAGATAACATTTTTTCAGCCATTTTTGTTCCGGCATCTGAACTGGAACCTGCAATCTCGTCTTTTGCATCTTCCATTGCGGCCTGTGTTACACCTGCTGCAGTGTCAGCAGTAAAATAACCGGTAATACCACTGAATATACCATAACCACTACCAATAAAAGTTAAAATACATAATACAGTAAGAAAGGTGGGACGTATTGGTTTAACCGGAGCTTGTTCAAGCGAGTTCAAGTAATTTTCCATAATGCAATTTTGATTTGTATATACAATTGTAATAAAAGATTTTAATAAACAATAATTTACAGGCATTTTTAGTTGCCGGATCATACTTTTGCCACGCTTTATACCATTTCTTATTGAAAACAATATACTTTGCCGTAATAAGTGATCTTTCGTTTGATCAGCGCATGCAACGCATCTGCCGCTCGCTGGCCCAAAACGGTTACAAAGTAGTATTGGTAGGCAAGAGAATACAACGATCTGTACCCCTTCAACCACAACCATATGAGCAGCGGAGGCTATTTTGCTGGTTTACTACCGGAAAGATTTACTATGCGGAATTTAATATCAAACTTTTCTTTTTCCTTCTTTTTAAAAAGATGGATGCTATATGCACGGTAGATCTTGACACGATTGTACCCTGTTATTTTATTTCAAAACTTAAAAAAGCTAAAAGAATATATGATGCCCATGAGCTTTTTACGGAGATGAAAGAGGTCATGACCCGCCCTCCTATTCAAAAATTCTGGCTTGGTATTGAAAGAAAATTTGTACCAAAGTTTCCCGTTGCTTATACAGTTTCCCAAACCGTTGCCGATGAATTTAAAAAACGCTATGGAATCAGGTTTAATATAATAAGAAATGTACCGTACTTAACCGAAGCTCCATTAGCGGTAAATGTTCCCCAGCAAAAAATCATTATTTACCAGGGCGCCGTTAATAAAGCAAGAGGGTTTGAAAGCCTTATTCCAGCAATGCAAACAATAGAAGCGCATTTATATATATATGGTGATGGCAATTTTATGCCTCAGTTAAAATTGCTGATACGCGAATATGGTGTTGAGCAAAAAGTTTTTTTAATGGGCATGAAAACGCCGGAAGCGTTGAAAGCTGTAACAGCAAATGCGTATGCCGGAATTAATCTTGTGGAAAATATTGGTCTGAACCAGTATTATTCGTTAGCGAATAAATTTTTTGATTATATGCAGGCAGGCATTCCGCAGATCACTATGTGTTTTCCTGAATACAAAAACATTAATGATCAGTATGAAGTTGCCGTGCTGATTGATGACTTAACGGCAAAGACTATCGCAGATGCATACACGAAGCTATGTGACGGAAACTTTTACAGCAGGCTAAGAAAAAATTGTCTTGCAGCAGGTAAAATATATAACTGGCAAAATGAAGAGAAAAAACTAATTGATATTTATAATAAACTCTGATAATAATTGAACCGGCATTTACATATAGTTTGTCTTGATGTGCCCTACCCTCCTGATTACGGGGGCGTATATGATCTTTTTTATAAAATTAAATGCCTGAAAGAAGAAGGTATATTCATTCACCTGCATTGCTTTGAGTATGGGCGGGGAGAGCAGACCATACTGAATCAATATTGTGAATCGGTACATTATTACAAACGCAAAAAAGGAATTGCCGCTTTTTCCCTGGAACTACCATATATAGTCAGCTCCCGAAACAATAAAGCACTTAAACAAAATCTTGAAAAAGATAACTACCCGGTTTTACTGGAAGGTATACATTGCACTTACTTACTTTACCGGAATGGCCTGCAAAACAGGAAAGTGATATTGCGGGCACACAATATTGAATTTGAATATTACCGCCAGCTTGCCCAAAGAGAAAGATCATTTTTCAAACAGGCATATTATGTAAATGAAACAAGATTGCTGCGGGAATATGAACCAAAAGTGGCCAAAAAAGCAGATCTGACGCTTACGGTTTCCGCTAATGATGCAAAAATATATAAAACATTATTTGGCGTTACCAATGCACAATACCTGCCGGTTTTTATACCGTGGAATGAAGTTACTGCAGCAGCCGGTACAGGAGCGTACTGTTTATACCATGGCAATTTATCTGTAAATGAAAACCAGGCAGCGGCATTATGGCTTATTGAAAAGATATTTTCAAGCCTCAATATACCGCTGATAATTGCAGGCAAAAACCCTTCTTCGCAAATTATATCCGCAGCTGAAAAATACGATCACATAACTATCATAGCCAATCCGCCTGCGTCTCAAATGGAGGAGTTGATTAAAAATGCGCAGGCAAATGTGCTGCCGTCTTTCAGCAATACCGGCATAAAGCTAAAGCTGCTGCACGCTTTATTCTGTGGCAGGTATTGTATTGTAAATAGCATGATGGTTGCAGGAACCGGGCTGGAAAATATTTGCCTGGTTGCTGAAAATGAAAATGAGCTTATAGGCAATATTAAAACCTTTTTTACCCAACCTTTCACTAATGAAGATATCTCTAAACGCACATACCTGCTTCAGCAGCTTTATAATAACAGGCAAAATGTGAAGCATTTGATGAATATGGTGAATGGCAGGGTTCAGTGAGCAAAACCAAATGATCCTGCAACCATTGCCTGTCCAATATCACTTTTATTAGTAAAGCATGTGTATTGATTGCCATAAGATGGCGATTATAAAATCTCACGCTCTCTTCAGCTTCTTGCACCGAACAACAAGCTGCCGATACGAACCATATTACTTCCTTCTTCTATTGCCATTTTATAATCGCCGCTCATACCCATGGAAAGAGTGGTGAGTGGTAAGTAGTGAGTGGTAAGATGAGCGTTGATTTTGTTATAGATGGAATTAAGATATTTGAATTCAGTACGTACTTCTGCTTCATCGCTGGTAAAGGAAGCCATCCCCATCAGCCCTTTAATAACAATATTTTTCAATTCGCCGGCATGGTGTAATACTTCATTTAACTCATTTTCATCCAGCCCGAATTTTGTTTCTTCTTTTGCAATATGCAGCTGAAGCAATACCGGAATTACCCTGTTGCATTTCAACGCCTGTTTATTTACTTCCTTCAGCAGTTTCAGGCTGTCAATACCATGTATCATGTAAACGAACGGAGCAATATATTTTACTTTATTGGTTTGCAAATGACCAATAAAATGCCAGCGAATATCCTGTGGTAGAAGCGGTTGTTTTTCGGTTATTTCCTGCACGTAATTTTCACCAAAATCCCGTTGTCCCAAATCATACAGACCCTGTATATCACTTACAGGTTTTGTTTTAGATACTGCTACAAGGGTTGTATTTTTTTCAGAAAGAAAATGATTGAGTTCACTATATGCCGCTTTATTCACCGCCATACTAAGTTGTTCTTTTGGGTTTAAGGTTGCAAGTTAAAGGTTGCAGGTTTAGGGTTTATAGTTCGTGGTTTGTAGTTTAGAGTTTATGGTTTTCAACTACAAACCACGAACTATAAACCATGCTGACCGCTGATAGCTGACAGCTTACCCCTATTTCAATATACTCCTCCCTATCACAATTCTCTGCACCTCGCTCGTACCTTCATATATCTGCGTAATTTTTGCATCCCGCATCAGGCGCTCCACATGATATTCTTTAACGAAGCCATATCCGCCGTGCACCTGCACAGCTTCCGTAGTTACCCACATCGCTGTTTCAGAAGCATATACTTTTGCCATTGAACTGCTAAGCGTGTAGTCAATACCATTATCTTTTTCCCAGGCGGCACGTAAACATAATAGTCGTGCTGCTTCAATGCGGGTAGCCATATCAGCCAGCTTAAACTGAATGGCCTGGTGCTGTGCGATCTCCTTCCCAAATGCTTTTCTTTGTTTTGAATAAGCAACCGCACGCTCATACGCGCCTGACGCTATTCCAAGCGCCTGCGCCGCTATTCCAATCCGCCCGCCTGCAAGGGTTTTCATAGCGAAAGTAAAACCGAAACCATCTTCTCCTATCCGGTTTGCTTTGGGCACTTTCACATCCTGGAACATAATACTGTGCGTATCGCTTCCACGTATGCCAAGCTTATTTTCTTTAGCGCCAACAGTAATACCAGGTGTATTTTTTTCTACTATAAAAACATTTATGCCTTTACTTCCTTTTGAAACATCTGTTTGCGCTATTACAAGATAAACACTGGCACTGTTACCATTGGTAATCCAGTTTTTGGTACCATTTAAAATATAATGATCGCCTTTATCTTCTGCCGTAGTATGTTGTGATGTAGCGTCGCTGCCTGCTTCCGGCTCGCTAAGCAAGAACGCGCCGATATACAGCTCCCCGTCTTTTTTACCTTGCGCCAGCGGAACAAGGTATCGCTGCTTTTGTTCCTCAGTTGCATATTTCTCCACCCCCCAGCACACAAGGCTGTTATTAACGCTCATGCATACACTAACGCTTGCATCTACCTTACTTATTTCTTCCATGGCAAGTACATAACTCGCAGTGTCTAATCCTGCCCCCCCGTATTTTTCTTCAACCATCATTCCCATAAAACCAAGATCAGCCAGTTTTGATATCTGTTCTTTGGGAAACTGTTGTTTTTCATCCCGCTCAATTACACCGGGCAGGCATTCATTTATGGCAAAGTCACGTGCCGCTTTTTGAATCATCAATTGTTCTTCACTCAATTCAAAATGCATATAAAATCAATTTTTTAAGAAGCAAAAATAGCAGAATTCAACCCAAACTAACAACTGTTATTTTTTATTGCCTGCTGTAAAGCCAATGTTAATATCAGCCCGCTTAACAACCAGTTAATACAACAGGTAATTTTGTGTGCGTAATTATGCATATCACTTTAAAACATACAAATATGAAAAAGCTATTGCTCGCTATTTTAGTATTTACACTCAGCACCGGGGCCATGTTTGCACAAACGACTAAACCTGCCCAGGAAAAACATAAGACCGCTAAAAAAACTGCCACGGCTACGCAGCAGCAAGCCAGCACAACAACAGCCGCTACCGCAGCTCCGGCTACAGGCAGCACAGTAAAAAAAGTGAAAAAAGACGGCACACCGGATAAACGCTACAAGGAAAATAAACACTTAAAAAAAGACGGCACAGCAGATAAAAGATTTAAAGAAAACAAAGATAAAAAGGAATAAAAACAGGTAGTAATTAGGGATCATAGCCCGCTGATAACAGTGGGCTTTTTTATGCAGTATGCAAACCCACAACCAGCACCTGTAATTTTAAACATAGGGTTACACAAAGGAATACAAAGGAACAACAAGAACTGCCTCACCTGATAGCTGACGGCTGATAGCCGACAGCCCATAGCCCAAAGCTGACCGCCAAAAGCCCCAGCTCATCACTCCACCCCATATCTTTGCACAAATACTGATCCATTGCATCAATCACTTATCAACAATCTCCGGCTGCAAAAAACAGTTACCATTATAGCGGTTGCCCTGTTCATTATTAAAATGATTGCATGGTATATCACCCGGTCTGTATCAATTCTTACCGATGCATTGGAAAGTACCGTAAATGTTATTGCTGGTTTTATAAGCCTGTACAGCCTGTATATAGCAGCAAAACCAAGAGACAGCAATCATCCCTACGGGCATGGCAAAGCGGAGTTCTTATCTGCCGCGGTTGAAGGAAGCCTCATATTTATTGCCGGCATAGTTATTATATACCAGGCGATATACAATTTTATATATCCCCGTGAGCTGCAAAAACTCGATTATGGTATTTTACTCGTGGCGGTTACCGCTGTCATCAATTTCATTACCGGCAGGTATTGTGTAATGGTGGGTAAGCGTAACAATTCACTTGCGCTAATTGCAAGCGGCAAACACCTGCAAAGCGATACATGGTCTACGCTTGGTATTATCATTGGACTGATAGTAATTTGGCTTACCGGACTGAAATGGCTTGACGGTGCTATTGCAATAGGCTTAGCTGTTTATATTATGTATACCGGTTATACCATTGTAAGAAGTTCTGTTGCCGGTATAATGGACGAGGCTGATAAAGAGCTGCTGGAAGAAATGGTACAGTTGCTTAATCAAAACCGGCGTGTTAACTGGATTGATCTGCATAACCTGCGCATCATAAAATTCGGGAACGTATTGCACACCGATTGCCATCTCACTGTTCCCTGGTATCTGAATGTAAGAGAAGCTCATGAAGAAATAGACATATTATCTTCATTGGTAAGAAAAGCATTTGGAGAAACAGTTGAACTTTTTGTACATGCGGACGGCTGTTATGACTTCTCCTGCAAGATCTGTAACAAACAGGATTGCACCGTAAGAAAATTCCCTTTTGAAAAAAACATAACATGGACGGTGGATAATATATCCCGCAACACAAGACATGATATCAATACGAACGAAGCAATAAGCCGCAGCAATACCCACACCATCCTGTAATCCTGGTTAGCGCTTACCATTATTTCAGGATACCTCAATCTGAAGTTATCCCTTCTCCACCTCCATATAACTCTCCGTAGGCTCGCAGGTGCAAACCAGGTTTCTGTCTCCGTAAGTATTATTTATGCGTGAAACACTTGGCCAGAATTTATGCTGCGCTACATACGCCAGCGGAAATGCAGCCTCCTGCCTTGTATATGCATTTGTCCATTCATCAGCGCAAACCACCTGCATGGTATGTGGCGCATTATGCAACGCATTATCGGTTTTATCGCTTTTTCCTTCTTCAATAGCTTTAATCTCCTGGTATATGCTTATCATAGCTTCACAAAAACGATCCAGTTCGGCTTTATCTTCACTTTCGGTTGGCTCAATCATAATAGTACCCGGAACCGGAAAGCCCATGGTAGGCGCATGAAATCCATAATCCATCAAACGTTTGGCAACATCTTCCGCTTCAACACCCGTTGTACTTTTAAATGGACGCAGATCCAATATAAACTCATGCGCGCAGGTGCCATTAGTGCCGAGATACAGTATGTCGTAATATTTTTCAAGTCTTGCACGCATATAATTAGCGTTAAGAATAGCGTACTCCGTAGCAGCCTTAATACCTTCTGCCCCCAGCAATCTTATATAACCATAGCTGATCAATAAAATAGATGCCGAGCCATAAGGTGCGGCGCTTACCGCATGATGATGTGTTGTTGCATCGCCGGTAGCAATATCATTGCTTACATGCGATGGCAGGTATGCTGCAAGATGATCTTTTACACAGATTGGTCCCATGCCCGGGCCGCCGCCGCCATGAGGTATAGCAAAAGTTTTGTGCAGGTTAAGATGACATACATCTGCGCCTATGCTTCCCGGTGAGGTTAATCCGCATTGCGCATTCATATTCGCACCATCCATATATACCTGCCCGCCATTGTCATGCACTATCTCACATATCTCTTTTATCGTTTCTTCAAAAACGCCATGTGTTGAAGGATAGGTTACCATTAATGCAGCCAGTACCTCTTTATACTGCGCTGCCTTAGCTTTTAAATCGGCCACATCAATATGACCTTCGCTATCGCTTTTTACCACCACCACTTTTAAACCAGCCAATACTGCCGAAGCAGGGTTGGTACCATGTGCTGAAATAGGTATTAAAACCACATCGCGTTTTTCCTGTCCCTGGGCTTTATGATAGTTTTTGATGGTCAGCAAGCCTGCATACTCACCCTGTGCGCCACTGTTGGGTTGCAGACTGCACGCGTCAAAACCGGTAATAGCACAGAGGTAGCCGCTCAGTTTATCTATGATATATTTATATCCTTTGGTTTGTGTTGCAGGAGCAAACGGATGAATATTGGCAAACTCAGGCCAGCTGACAGGCATCATTTCTGTTGCAGCATTCAGCTTCATTGTACAGCTTCCCAGCGAGATCATAGATGTTATAAGCGACAGATCCTTGTTTTCAAGAGATCGTATATACCGCATCATTTCGCTCTCACTGTGATGAGTATTAAAAACCTGGTGTGAGAGATATGAAGATTTACGCAGCAGCGCAGCAGGAATATTATCCACGTAATCATCGTCTCCAAAAGCAACAGCAACGCCTGTTTGTCCCGACACTTCACCAAATACATACAGTATATCAAGAATGTCTTTCTGAGAGGTTGTTTCATCTATAGCAATGCCTACATACTGATCATCAAAATACCTGAAATTTATTTCCTGTGCTTCTGCAACAGCTTTTAAAGCTGTTATATCGCTTACCCTTATTTTCAGGGTATCAAAAAAGTTGTCATTCTCATTTATATATCCCATTTCACCCAATGCATCAGATAGGGTTTTAGCAAGAACTGTAACGCGGGTAGCGATCTTTTTTAACCTTTTCGGGCCATGATATACTGCATACATCGCGGCCATATTTGCCAGCAATGCCTGCGCAGTACAAATATTAGAAGTTGCTTTTTCTCTTTTAATATGCTGCTCTCTTGTTTGCAACGCCATTCTTAAAGCACGGTTGCCTTTTGCATCTACACTTATACCGATAATACGTCCCGGCATTCCTCTTTTAAATTCTTCTTTTGTGGCAAAAAACGCGGCATGTGGGCCGCCATAGCCAAGTGGTACCCCAAAGCGCTGTGCTGAGCCTATTGCCACATCAGCCCCAAGATCGCCGGGAGATGCAAGCAAAGTAAGCGCAAGCAGGTCTGTTGCTATTACCACATAAGCGTTTGCCGCATGCACATCTGTTATAAAACTCCTGTAATCTTCAATGCTGCCATTGTTATTGGGATATTGAACAATAGCGCCGAAAAACGTTTCGTCTATACCGGCATTTTTATAATCACCAAAAACCAGTTCAACACCTATAGGCAATGCACGGGTAATGATAACATCTTTGGTTTGCGGAAAGATGGCATTATCTACAAAAAACTTAGGCCTGGTTGCCTTATCCGCTTTATTTACATGATGAAAAAGCATTGACATCGCTTCAGCAGCCGCGGTTGCTTCATCAAGCAATGAGGCATTGCTGAAAGGAAGCCCTGTAAGATCAGCAATAAGCGTTTGAAAATTCAATAAACTTTCCAACCGCCCCTGCGATATTTCAGCCTGGTAAGGTGTATACTGGGTATACCAGCCCGGATTTTCAAAAATATTTCTAAGAATTACAGACGGCGTAATAGTACCATAGTAACCCTGCCCTATATATGATTTGAATACTTTGTTTTGTTGCGCCACCTCTTTTAAATCCTGCAGGTACTCATATTCATTCTGCGCCTCAGGCAGAGCCAGCGGATGATGAAATAATATGGAAGAGGGAACAGTTTTCCTGATCAATTCTTCCAAAGACGATATCTGCATCGTTTCGAGCATCTCCTTTGTTTCAGAAGCATTGGGACCTATATGACGGGAAAAAAACTCATTTGCCTGTGACTCAAATACGTTCATAATGAATACTGCAATTGTAAGGGTGTAAAAAAGATGCGCAAAGTTACGATAATGCAAGTGATTAATAAAAGCCTGCAGGCAAGATGAAAAACAATGTGGATAAGCTGTTCTTAGTAGGGGCGGCGCGAAGGATCAGGAGATCAGGCAGGAGGCGAATGCAGGAGGTAGTTTGAAAAAACAAAACTACAATTCTGATAGCTGACGGCTGTTACGCTGACAGCTCATAGCTTAGCGCAGGCAAGAGGTGGCTCGCGAGACACGCAACCAGGACGTACGATTTAACCACAAAATACACAAAGGGCTTACACAAAGAAACACAAAGGAACGATCCGGACCCATTAGCCCATAGCTGATAGCTGACGGTTGTTACGCTGACAGCTCATAGCTTAGCGCAGGCAAGAGGTGGCTCGCGGGACACGCAACCAGGACGTACGATTTAACCACAAAATACACAAAGGGCTTACACAAAGAAACACAAAGGAACGATCCGGACCCATAGTCCATAGCTGATAGCTGACGGCTGATAGCTACTTACCACTTACCACTTTACTATATCCTACCCCATATTCCTCCTCATATACCCCATCCTCTTCTTTCCGCATTTCCTCGCTGGTAAGGCGGCTGCCATCATGGCTCCAGCCGGGCGGACCGAATATATACCCCATTTTTTCCCGCCAGCCAATATCTGTTCTCCTTAGATCACCCAATATACTTTTCCATTCATGAAAAATAATATTGCCCCAGCTTTCTTTTTCAAGCGGTTTGGTTAAACCGTATTTGATAGGTTGATAGGCCTTTTCAGGAAGCTCGGGCTGAAATGTACCAAACATCTTATCCCAGATAATAAGGAACATGCCCATATTCTTATCAAGATATTTGGGGTTGGATGCATGGTGTACCCTGTGATGCGAAGGTGTTACAAGTATATATTCCAGCCACCCCATTTTTTTAATCAGTTCAGTGTGTACAAAAATGCCCCATATCTGTGTTGCAGAATATATAAACACAATATCAAGCGCTTTAAAACCCATCAGTGCAAGCGGCATAAAATATATAAAACGGTATAATGGCTGAAAAACGGAAGAACGGAACCCCACTGTAAAATTGAGATGCTCCGACGAATGATGCGTAACATGCACAGCCCAGAACAATCTTATTTCATGATCAAAGCGATGAAGCCAGTAATACAAAAGATCTTCAAGCAACAGCAATATTATCCAATACACAATCATATTATGAAATTCAATAACATGATGGCGATAGCAATAATCAAGAATCAAAATATACACACCGCGGAACATTAAGTCTATCGCGCTGTTCACGATCATCAGGTATACATTGGTCAGGGTATCTTTCCAGGTATATAATTTTTGATGCCTGTAGTTACTCAGTAATACTTCAATACCGATAATGAATATATAAACAGGCGTGCTTATAAGTATTAATATCTGTTCTCTTAGTGAATCCATATGCTGTTACGCCGCAAAGATAACCGTTGTGCATTAATAGTTATGTAACTTGCAGCCTGGTTTTCTACCGTTCAACTAAATTATGAGCAACGATAAAAAAGACATATCGCCATTTACTGCTGGTGAATGGAAAGATAAAGCGTGGCAAAAAAAAGCTGCTGAACAGCAGAAAACCTATGCTCATTTTTTGCATAAGCCCAATAAAAATAAAATACTCAGGCGCCTGCCTGATTTGCATGAAGCAGCATTTAAACAAATTGATTGCCTGAAATGCGCGGCCTGTTGCAAAAATTATTCTCCCCGTTTTAAAACTCCTGATATAAAACGCATAAGCAGGCATCTTAAACTAAAAGAAAGCGTTTTTATAGATACCTACCTGCGCCTTGATGAGGATGGAGATTATGTTACCAAACAAAGTCCCTGCCCCTTTTTAGGTGCAGATAATTATTGCAGCATCTATGAACAACGTCCTTCTGATTGCGAACGCTTTCCTTATACTGATGAAGATGTATTATTAAACCGTCCGAAAATTACTTTGAAAAATTCCACCTTTTGCCCGGCAGTTTTTTATGTAATGGAACAACTTTTAGCGCTGAAATGATTAAATTTGCGATTAAGCCTTGCTTAATGCTTTAACGATAAAGCTTTGTGCCCTGTCAAGGTATTCGTATTAAAATTTCCAAGGATTTTAGCATCAAATGTTGTTGACCGGTAAAGGCTACCGCTATTATTAAACATACAAAAAACCGAATATTCAGCCAATGGGGCATCTACCAAAATTAATAGCAGATCTGGCGCTCATTTTAGCGGCCGGTGCAATTGTAACGCTTTTGTTCCGCCGCATTAAACAGCCATTGGTGCTTGGCTATATTATTGCCGGTTTTTTGGTTGGTCCGCACGTATCTATTGTGCCTACCATTATTGATAACGAAAATGTAAAAACGCTTGCAGAGATCGGTGTAATATTTTTACTGTTCAGTCTTGGACTTGAGTTTAGCTTTAAAAAACTGCTCAGGGTTGGGGGCGCCGCTTCTATAACCGCTATTGTAGAGATTGTGGCCATACTTGTTTTAGGATATTTTGTGGGCAGGTGGATGAACTGGTCTGTAATGGACAGTATGTTCCTGGGAGGTTTACTGGCAAGCTCATCAACCACCATTATTATACGTGCATTTGATGAGCTGGGTGTAAAAAGAAAACAGTTTGCAGGCATTGTATTTGGTGTATTGATAGTGGAGGATATTGTAGTGATCTTACTCATGGTTTTATTATCCACCATGGCAGTGAGCCAGCAATTTGACGGAGCGGAAATGGTTTCCTCCATTTTAAGGCTGCTTTTTTTCCTGGCAGTATGGTTTATGGCAGGTATATTTTTATTACCCAGTTTTTTGCGGCTTACAAAAAAATTGCTTGATGAAGAAACGCTGCTAATCCTTTCAATAGGCTTATGCCTCGGCATGGTTGTGCTGGCAACACAAATTGGTTTCTCAGCCGAATTAGGTGCATTTGTGATGGGTTCTATTTTAGCCGAAACAACATCCGCAGAAAAAATTGAACATCTCTTTAAACCGGTCAAAGATCTTTTCGGTTCAATCTTTTTTGTTTCTGTTGGTATGATGATTGACCCTGCAGCTATGGTAGAACACCGCTGGGCAATATTATGGGTAACACTGCTGACTATTTTTGGTAAAATGGTCAGCACTACCGTAGGTGCACTATTATCAGGACAACCACTTAAGCAATCCATACAGGTGGGTATGAGCATGGCGCAGATCGGTGAGTTTGCTTTTATAGTTGCCACTCTTGGCATTACACTGGGCGTTACCAGCGATTTTTTGTTTCCTGTAGCAGTTGGTGTATCGGCAATTACCACATTCACTACACCTTATTTCATAAAATTTTCCGAGCCGTTTTATAATTTCATTAGCCGCCTGATACCGCCCAGGTTATTAAACATGCTGAATCGCTATTCTACAGGCGCTCAAAATATACAGGCAGAAAGCGAATGGAAAATTGTATTGCGCTCTTATGCCACCATTGTTGGAGCAAATGCTATTATCATTATCGCGATCATGTTGCTGGCTGTTACCTTTTTCCTTCCATTTTTAAATGAACGGTTTGAAAATTTAGCACTCAGCAAACTATTGTTTCTTGTTATAACCTTTGCCGCCATAGCCCCGTTTATGTGGGCATTAATGGCCCGCAAGCCTCATAATTCCGCTTATACTACATTATGGCTCGATAAAAAATACAACCACGGACCATTGCTTGTGCTGGAAGTTTGCCGTGTGATTATAGCCGTATTACTGGTAGGCTTTTTGGTTGACCGTATTTACTCCGGCACCATTGCATTTTTAGTGGTGATACCTGTTGCCATAATCGTATTATTCTTTTTCTCGAAAAGAATACAGGGATTTTACAACAGGCTGCACAGCCGCTTTATAGATAATCTGAATGAAAGAGAAAGGGAAGCCCAAAGCGCTAATGGCGATCCTAATTCTTCATTTTCACCATGGGATGCTCACCTTGCAGACTTTACTATTAATCAAAACGCGCCTTTTATCGGTGTGCCTCTGCAGGAGCTGTCATGGCGTGAGCAATACGGCATAAACATCGCTTTTATTAAACGCGGAGAAAAAATTATTTACGCGCCAAGCGCACAGGAAAGATTATACCCGCTGGATGATATTGGCGTTATAGGTACAGATGAACAACTGCAAACATTTAAGCCCGTTATTGATGCCGCTGAAGAGCCTTCAGGCACACAGGCAGAAGATACCGACAATATTGCTCTTCAAAAAATTGTGGTAGACGAGCATACCAAACTAAAGGGAATGACGATAAGACAATCCGGCATCCGTGAAAAAACAAGCGGCCTTGTGGTGGGTATTGAAAGAGATGGCAAACGGATTTTAAACCCTGACTCACACACGATATTTGAATGGAATGATATTATATGGATTGTAGGCGACAGGAGAAAGATACAGGAGTTGGTGAAGGATTAAGAACATCCTGCATAAACCTTGCGGGGCAATGCAGCCAATACATGTATTATGCCCATTAATACTCCAGTTTCCTTAACTGTGGCGCCTTAAACCAGGTAACAACGGCTACTATCAGCGTCATGCATCCGCCAAATATTACTGACGGAGCAACACCCATTAGCCTGGCGGTTAACCCGCTTTCAAACTGGCCGAGTTCATTGCTTGAATTTACAAACATGGAGTTCACGCTCATTACCCTGCCCTTCATAGCATCAGGCGTTTTTAGCTGCATAATAGTGCCGCGTATCACTACACTTATACCATCTAATACCCCGCTGAACATGAGCGCAAAAAAAGAAAGCAGGTACCATTTTGATAATGCAAAAACAATGATGCATATACCAAAACCTGCAACCGCAATGATCAGCCTCCTGCCCTGCTCTTTGCGCATCGGGAAAATGGTAAGCAGCAGCACGCTGCAGATAGCGCCAATGTCTGCAGCACCGTTAAGAAACCCGAATCCTTCAGGACCAACTTTTAATATATCGCTGGCGTATACCGGCACCATTGCCACAGCGCCGCCAAAAAAAACAGCGAACATATCAAGCGATATAGCGCCAAGCAGGTCTTTTGTTTTAAACACAAACCGCAAACCCTCTTTCACACTATCCCAGGTTTTCTTTTCGTTATTAACCGCTACCGGCGGTTTACGTTTAAGCCCGGTAAGTACAATAAATGCAACAAATATTCCCCCGCAAATAAATGCGAGCGTGCCATGAATGCCAACCAGCGCTATACAAAAGCCTCCCAATGCATGCCCTGTAACAGAGGCAGTAAGCCATGCGCCCTGGTTCCATGTTGTAGCGTTTTGCAACGAATGCCGCGGAACAATTAAAGAAAGGATCACATTAAAAGCAGGCCCGGCAAAAGCCCTTACAATACCCGTGCAGAAAATAACCGCGTAAATACATATGGCTATCCAGCGATTGGTAAGATGTGATTTCGTAAAATCAGATGACAGGAACCAAAGTATGCAGCAGGCGCATCCGTAAGCAAAAACCCCGGTGAGCAACAATTTCTTTTTCTCGCTCATATCAATATAATGCCCGGCGTATAAAGCCAATGTTAATGCCGGAACAACTTCCGACAACCCAATCAAACCTATTGCAAAAGGGGCGCTGGTAAGTTTGTAAATCCACCAGCCTGTAAGCGTGCTCATCATGCGCAGCGAAAGAATAAATAAAAACCTGCCCGTAATTAAATTTCTGAACTCCGGTATTTGTACTGATTCAAATGGATTGTTGGGTTTATTAATAATATTTTCCTGGCTCATTTATTAAAGTTTCAGGGCAGTGCTATAAAATGCTGCCCGTTTTCATACTCTTTATCCAAAGCTTCAACTATAATTTTAACATGATCATCGTTGTTTAAAAAATCTGCTTTGGATGCATCTACAAAAAGTGTTTTAATATTATGCTGCTTTATATAGTGCGTATATGTTTGCTGTATATTGAACAGATAATCATCCGGTATCTGCTGTTCGTATGCCCTTCCTCGTTTGCGTATATTATGCTGCAATGTGCTCACAGGTGCATGGAGATAAATCAATATGTCCGGTTGAACAAGTTGCTGGTGAATAATATCAAACAAGCGCTGGTACAATAAGAATTCTTCATCAGGCAAATTCACTTTTGCAAAAAGCAGGCATTTGGTAAACAGGTAATCTGATATGGTAATGCTTTGAAAAAGATCCTGTGTATGAATCAAATCTTTAAGCTGCTTGTATCTTTCCGCCATAAAAAACAATTCCAGCGGAAAAGCATTCTGTTTGGGATTTTCGTAAAATTTTGCAAGAAACGGGTTATCTGCAAATTGTTCTAAAATCAGTCGTGCATTAAAATGTTTGCTGAGTAAATGCGCTAATGTGGTTTTGCCTGCTCCTATATTCCCTTCAATAGTAATAAAATGATAATTCATAAAGAAAGCCAAACTTAAACAAACCCCCGCACAAATATTAAAACAGTTTATCAACAGTTGTCCAGCTTCTTTACCGGAAGCATATCCCTGCATTCAAGTAATAATTCGCTGATCGTTTTTTTGAAAACAGGATGCATAACCCTTGCGGCTATTTCAGCAAGTGGCGCTAAAGCAAAACGCCGGCCTGCCAGCCGCGGGTGAGGAATTTGTAAGGAAGGCTCATCTATAATATCATTATTATATAACAATATATCAATATCAATTATTCTTGGCCCGTATTTCTCTTCCCGCAATCGTCCCATTCTTTTTTCTATTGCCATAATAATATGGAGCAATTCCATTGCAGAAAGCATTGTTTCAATACCAATACACTGGTTAAAAAACAAGGGTTGATCGGTTTTTCCCCAGGCGGCCGTTTCATATATTCCTGATAAAGCCATTATATTGCCCGCCTCCTTTGACAAGGCATTTGCCGCATGCTCCAGGTGTTGTTTCCTGTTCCCAATATTACCGCCTGTCAGTAAATATGCCGTATTCATGAATTGAATGTAATTTCAAGTGCCAAATATCTTTATTTTTACCAGATTAAATTTTACACACGTGAGGAGTTTTTTAAAGTTTTTTGGAGCGGCTCTACTGGCGCTAATCGTTTTCACCGGAGTGATCTTCTTTATTTTCTTCGTTATTGTAAGCAGCATTTCGAGTTCACAGAAAAAAACAGTTTCGGAAAGATCGGTACTGGTGCTTGATCTTTCACGCAGCTTCAGCGACAGGAAAAAGGACAATACATTTTCAGCTTTGAGCGGCGATGCAGACATGACCCCTATTGCCCTCTTCGACCTTGTACGTTTGATCAATCATGCAAAAAGCGATTCATCTATTAAAGGTATTTATCTTAAATGCAATGATAATGCTAACGGCTATGCCGCAAGTGAAGAAATAAGGAATGCGCTTATTGACTTTAAGCAAAGCAAAAAATTCATTATTGCTTATGGCGATGTTATTTCACAAAAAGCTTATTATGTAGCTAATGCTGCAGATAAAATTTATTGCAATCCCAAAGGTGCCGTTGACTGGAAAGGCTTTACCTCGCAACTTTTTTTCCTGAAAAACACATTGAATAAGCTGGAAATTGAGCCGCAGATCTTTTACGACGGAAAATTCAAGAGCGCTACGGAACCCCTGCGGGAAGAAAAAATGACCGAAGCCAATCGTTTACAAACAACAGTATGGCTTGGAGACCTGTATAAAAGACTGCTGGTAACAACTTCTGAAACAAGGGATATTGACACAGCAACTTTGCATCAATATGCAAATATGTATGCCATCCGGTCAGCGTCAGACGCTGTGAAATACAAACTTATTGATGCCATAAAATATGATGACGAGGTTAAAACCGAGCTTATGCAAAAGAGCGGTGCGCCAAAGGTTAATGAAATCAATTTCATTACTATAGGCAGTTATGCGGAAGCCATCAACTTAAAAAAATATGGCAGCGACCGTGTAGCAGTTATTTATGCCGAAGGTGATATTGTATATGGCAAGGGAGAAGACGGGCAGGTAGGCTCAGATGATTTCAGGGCGCTTTTGGCACGTGTACGAAATGATAAAAATATCAAGGCCATTGTACTTCGTGTAAATTCTCCGGGCGGCAGTGCATTGGCAAGTGAAATCATATGGCGCGAAACCCAACTTGCCCGTGAAGCAGGGAAACCGCTTATCGTTTCAATGGGAGATCTTGCAGCATCAGGCGGTTATTATATTTCCTGTGGCGCCGACAGTATTTTTGCCCAACCCAATACCCTTACCGGCTCTATAGGTGTGTTTGGAATTATTCCCAACATGCAGAACTTCTTCAAAAATAAACTCGGTATTACATTCGACCAGGTTAAAACGGCTGATAACGCTGATATTGGCACCATAAGCCGGCCACTTACAGCTTCTGAAAAGCTGATCATTCAAAGTGAGATAGATACTATATATGCCGATTTCAAAAGCCGCGTTGCAGACGGCCGCAAAAAAGACCTCACCTATGTTGACAGTATAGCACAAGGCAGGGTTTGGACCGGTAACCGGGCGCAAACATTAGGGCTGGTTGACAAAATAGGCGGTTTGCAGGATGCTATAGCGTGCGCTGCCGGAATGGCTAAACTTAAAGACTACAGCGTGAGAGAATACCCGGAACCAAAATCTTTTCTCGACATGCTGAGAAACAATTACAGTAAAGCCATCAAAACAAAAGCCATTAAAGAAGAACTTGGCAATGAAGCATTCTTACTGTACCAGCAGGTAAAGCGTATAAAAGATATGACAGGAACGGTACAAACAAGGTTGCCTTACGATATTACAGTAGAATAACTTGCTGGTTTTTCTAAAACTACTACCTTCACCCGTGGAAATATAATTGCATGTCAAAATCCTATAGCCAGTTTAAAGCCATGCTCGCCATCACCAAGGCAGCACTTATCGCTATTTTCAGAAGCCCTTCCGCTGTTGTTTTCAGTTTTGCCTTTCCGTTGGTTTTTATTTTGGTATTCGGTTTCCTGGGCGGCTCAGGTGGTGTTTCACTGCGTGCAGCGTTTACGCCAGATGCTGATACCTCAAGCCAGTTATACAGGATAATCAATACTATTCCCGGCATTAAAATCGTAGAAAAAAGCCCGGAAGAAATTACTGAAGACCTTGAAAAAGGAAGACTGACCGCGACCATCTCTATTCAGAAAAACAACAAAACTGCTTCACCGGCTTATTTTGTAAACTTAACAAGCTCAGAGGCTGTAAATCCGCAAAACATCCAGGTGCTGAAATCTATTTTGGGTTCTATCATCACCAATATGGATAAGCAGCAGTTTCCTGATCAGCCAACAGTAGCGGCAATAAATAATAATATAGAAAAAATCCCCGGCAGAACATATCGCACCATCGACTTTATATTGCCCGGCCAGTTAGGTTTTTCATTGCTGAGCGCCGGTGTTTTCGGGGTTGCTTTTCTATTTTTCAACCTGAGGCAAACATTAGTGCTTAAACGATTTTTTGCCACTCCTATCAGCAGAACGCATATTGTATTAGGTGAGGGTTTGAGCAGGGTTATTTTCCAGTTGATCACCGCCGTTGTTATATTGTTGATAGGGCATTACTTTTTTCATTTTACGCTGGTGCATGGCTGGCTGACTTTTGTGGAATTACTGGTACTCAGTTTTATTGGATTGATGGTATTCATGTCTTTTGGATTTGTGGTAAGCGGGCTTGCAAAAAATGAAAGCTCAATCCCCCCGCTGGCGAATATTGTAACAATGCCTCAATTCCTGCTATCAGGCACTTTTTTTCCTATAGATAATTTTCCAACCTGGTTACAGCCGCTATGTAAAATATTACCCCTCACTCATCTAAATGATGCCATGCGCAATATCGCCTTTGAAGGCATACATCTTACAGCCTGCGGTAAACAATTGGGCATACTTGCTATATGGGCCGTTATCGGTTATTCACTGGCTGTAAAATTATTTAAATGGGAATAGGTGAACATCAGGCGATGGGCAATGAGCTGTGGGCAATGGTGAAATAAATTTTACTGTATTAAAGTATGCGACTAATAAAACAAATTCTGATTGGCTTTACAGGCATTGGCATGATCATATTGATCATATCACTGTTTTTACCATCTCATGTCCGCGTATCAAAATCAATACTTTTGTCGGTTTCAAAAGACAGTGTTTCCAACTCATTGTCGCAAATTCAAACCTGGCAGCACTGGAACCCGCTGCTGCAGGATAAAACTACTGCATACCACTTTTCAGGCGATAATAAAGTAAGCTGGAAAACAGATGACAACAAAACAAATACAATAGCACTCGAACGGCTTTCTGCAGACAGTATCATAGCCGTTATTACTACTGACAATAAACAGGTTTTTCAAAGCGGTTTTAACGTTGTAAAGAATACAGATAATACCGGTTTAACCAAGGTAGACTGGTGGATTGCTGAAGACCTGAAATGGTATCCCTGGGAGAAATTTTATGGCTTGTTTTCTGAAAGCCTGAAGGAGACTTATATTGATAACAGCCTGAAGTCATTAAAACAATACCTGGAAAGCAAATAGCATTTTCGGTCAATGATTGGGATAGATGATTAATCTTAGGTTTTATGAAGATTTTTTTTCGTAATATGCCCCTTAAAGTATACTGTTCCGTATTTGATGCTTCCGCAACCATTGATATTAGGCATTTTGGTCTTCCAGGTACTCTATTCACTGGTACAATGGTATTTTTTTCGCAGAAGAGAATATATATTTTATGCTGCCTATTGCATTCTTATAGGGCTTTATTTCTTCTTAAAATATCTCGTTGCAAATAACGAAGTGTACATCGGCGCATTTCATTTTCATCAAAAAATCATAGACAGAGACCTGGTATTCCTGGCAATTTGTTTTTATGTAGAATTTGGACGACTGTTTGTAAACAGCTCCGGGTTAATGCCTGGTATAGACAGAAAAGCAGGCATTGCAATCAGGATAATGCTTGCATATACCATTGTTAATTTGTGCTGGTATTTGGTATCAGACAATCACCGGCTGCAGGAAGCAGTACATCTTCTTGTATCCATTATAGCTTTTATTTTTTTTGTAGATATGCTGTTAAAAATTTATAAAATAAATAAAAGCCTTGTGGGGTTTTTAATGGCTGGAAGTATCATGATGGGCACAGGAGCATTACTTTCACTTTTTTTCCGGCTATTTAAACCAGGCTGGGCAGGAGCATTAGACGCAAGTATTTTTTTGCAGATAGGCGTTATACTAGAGCTCATTTGCATTAATACAGGATTAATATATAAGTCAAAAATTGTGCTTGAAACAAACGCCAATACCATTCATGCACCCAATAAAACAGCTGTAGAAAAAGAAAAATTATTGTCTGACCTGCAATCCGTTCGCTCTGAAATTTCAAACGAGCTGAAATCGGAATTAGGTGATGGATTATCCGGGATAAAACTGATGAGCGATATGGTAAAGCAAAAAATGGGCGATAAGCATTTTGTTGAACTGGAAAGAATTTCTGAAAATTCAGAAAGACTGATCCAGTCAATGAATGAAATCGTATGGTCGCTTAATCATCAAAACGACAACTTGCCGGGAATGATATCTTACCTGCGGGAATACGCTATGAGTTTTATGCAGCAGGTTGGTGTTCACTGCAACATTACCGTTACCGAGCCTGTTAAAAACATTCATATATCCAGCGATGCACGCCGACATATCTTTCTTGCTGTAAAAGAATCGCTGCATAACGCTATCAAACATGCAGCCCCTTCTATTGTAAATATAGCGTTCACTATTACAGATAAACTTGAAATTAATATATCGGATAATGGAATAGGTATGGAAGACGTATCATTTCAATCGCTGAAAGGCAATGGTATGCGCAATATGAAAAAAAGAATGGATTACCTCGGCGGCGATATTCATGTAAATAATACCAATGGTACATCCATATTATTCAGCATTCCTATTACAAACCTGCTCATTCACTCCGATGATAATATCACTCCCCTTTTTCCTTAACCGGGCACTTTTGACACCAACTTTAGTGTTGACAGCAAAACAAATACTCCTGCGTCATTGCGGATACCGCTGGCATGGAGATTTGAACCCATAGTATCTTTCGACTCACCTGCGCATCCCGGCAGCTGAAAGCCGAGAGCTATTATATTCTGTTCCTGCACAGGTAATAAAATCTAAGCACTCCCTGCGCTCTGAAAGAATAATACTGTTGCTTTCAGGTTTTTTACAAAGGCGCAACCCCTGTTCCATACAAAATAGTCTACTTAAAAAGTAGACTATTTTGTATATATTTGCCGCTTCAAATTCAGGTCAAAAGAACCTGATAGTTTAATCTTTTATAAATTGCATTATCAAGTATTACAAATATGAAGATAAAATCCGCTTTTTTGATTGCGCTATTGTTTGCACCAGGTATACATTCTATACAGGCACAAACGGCACAGCAAAAAACATCCAGGCCCAATATTATTTTCATCTTTTCAGATGATCATGCATATCAAACCATAAGCGCTTACGGAAACAAGCTGGTGCAAACACCTAATATTGACAGGATCGCCAGTTCAGGCGCAATTTTTAAAAACACATTTATCACAAATTCCATCTGCGGACCAAGCAGGGCTTGTTTGCTTACCGGCAAATACAGCCATATCAACGGCTATAAGCTTAATGAAAAAAGTTTTGACATTAACCAGCAGGTTTTTCCTGAGCTGCTACAGCAAAATGGTTATCAAACCGCATGGATTGGTAAAATGCATCTTGGCGCTATTCCCAATGGATTAGATTATTGCAATATTTTACCTGGCCAGGGCAGTTATTATAACCCGGATTTTGTGGATGGTAAAAAAGATACCACACGGTATAACGGATATGTTACAGATATCACCACAAACTTATCTGTAGACTGGTTAAACAACAGGGATAAATCAAAACCATTTTTTCTTGTGGTGGGGCAAAAAGCTACGCACAGGGAATGGTTTCCTGACATACAGGACCTGGGCATATATGACAGCATTAATTTCCCGTTGCCTCCAACATTTTATGATAATTATGAGGGAAGACTTGCCGCAGAGAAACAAGACATGACCATTGACAAAACCATGCGCCTGAAGGAAGACCTGAAAGTGCATGTTGATTATGAAAAAGACTGGTTATTCAGGCGGCTTACTCCAGAACAACGGAAAGCATATTATGATTACTACGAGGGAAAAGTGAGCAAAGAATTTGATGAAAAAAAATTAAGCGGCAAGGCATTGGTAGAATGGAAATACCAGCGCTACCTGAAAGATTATTTAGCTACCGCGCATTCATTAGACAGGAATATCGGCCGCATACTCGACTATGTTGACAAAAACGGCTTAGCTGAAAATACTATCGTAATATATGCCTCAGACCAGGGTTTTTATATGGGTGAGCATGGCTGGTTTGATAAGCGTTTTATGTATGAAGAGTCCTTGAGAACCGCTTTTGTAATGCGCTATCCCGGGGTAATTAAACCCGGAACAGTAATCAATAAATTTACACTCGGTATTGACTGGGCGCCTACCATTCTTGATATTGCAGGTGTAAAAGTCCCGGCTGATATACAGGGGGTTTCTATCGTGCCGCTCTTAACTTCACAAAAGACACCAGCGAACTGGCGCAAGGAAATGTACTACCATTATTATGAGTTTCCGCAGCCACATCATGTATATCCTCATTTTGGTATACGTACAGAAAAGTATAAGCTGATACGCTTTTATGGCGGTATTGATACCTGGGAGTTGTTTGATATTGAGAAAGACCCTCATGAACTGCATAATATCTATAATGATAAAAAATACACGAAGCTGATCAGCAGTTTAAAAACATCTTTACAAAATTTGATTGTGGCGTATAAAGATGAGGATGCATTGAAAATATTGGGGAATTAGAGATTTGAGATTTAAAATTTGAGATTGATGAGAGCAGGAAACGCTTTTATATACTTAGCATTATTTATTGTTGCAGCTACTTTATTGTCCTGCAAACAACAACCTGAAAAAATTGCTGAGCGTAATCACGTTAAAGACAGCATGGTTGATTGTATCGCTCCGCCATCCCGCCTTGCCGCAGTTATGCAAAGCAATGAGCCTTTACCTGCGGGTGAAGGAACAGACAGTGCAAAAATGGTATGGATACCCGGAGGTGAATTTGAAATGGGCAGCAACGCTTTTCCTGACGCACAACCCTTACATAAAGTAAAGGTAACCGGTTTTTGGATGGATGAACATGAAGTGACCAATGCGCAGTTTGCTGCTTTTGTAAAAGCAACGGGTTACAAAACTGTTGCCGAACATCCTTTAAATCCTGCCGACTTTCCCGGTGTGCCTGCTGATAAATTAGTACCTGGTTCTGCCGTATTCAGTCCACCTCCGCACAAAGTAAGCTTAGATAATCCTCTGCAATGGTGGCGCTATATACATTATGCCAGCTGGCAACAACCTGAAGGCCCGGGCAGCTCTATTAAAAACCGGATGAATGAACCTGTAGTACATGTATGTTATGAAGATGCTGCAGCATATGCTGCATGGGCAGGCAAGCGGTTGCCCACAGAAGCGGAATGGGAATTTGCCGCACGTGGTGGAAAAAAATACAATGATTATTATTGGGGCACTGAATTAAAGCCTGGTGGCAAATGGGTAGCTAATATTTTCCAGGGGCATTTTCCTGAGGGTAATACCAAAGAAGACGGCTATACCGGTGTGGCGCCTGTAAAAACATTTGCCGCAGATAGTTATGGGTTGTATGACATGAATGGCAATGTTTGGGAATGGTGTTCTGATTTTTATCGCCCCGATTATTACAAAACAAGTACTTCAGATAACCCCAAAGGCCCGTCAGATAGTTTTGACCCTGATGAACCGGGTGCTATAAAACGCGTACAACGCGGTGGTTCATTTTTATGCAGTGATGAATATTGTATCCGCTACAAAGCCGGCAGCCGTGGCAAAGGCGAAGTAAGCAGCGGCAGCAATAACCTGGGGTTCAGATGTGTAAAGGACAAGTAAAAGGTTATCTTGCTGCAGGATACCATGCGCTGTAAGCTGTCAGCATTCAGAAATCCACATCATATCACTCCATCACTCATTTTTCACGTTATGCTGCTTTTATTTGTGCCATCGGCACAACCCGTTTGTAAACAAACCAGTTAATGTTACAATTATGCGCCATAGGCGCTACTCATGTTATATAAAGAATACCACATCCAGGGCATGATTGAGGAACTCTTGTTTCTTAAGTTAACGGCTATCGTGGAAACACCAATCAGGGCGTGCGCCGTGGCAGTATCTCACTGCCTGCTCCCGACGCGTAAATTTGGAATACTCCCGAATTAAATAACAATAAGTTTTTGTATTTTTAATTCAGTATTAGCACCATGACTAAACAAACTGATCACTCTAAAGGTCCGGGTGTTTATATTCCTCCGCCCCTTTTTTACGTCCTGACCTTTTTAGCCGCTATTTTTATTCAAAAGAAAGTTCCGGTTTCAAGCACTTTTTTTCATACATCAGCGGCAAAAATTATTGGTATTATTTTAATAGTCGCGTCATTATTTTTTTTATTCACAAGCCTCCGGCAATTTTTTGTAACAAAAAATACGGTCATTCTCATTAAACCTGCACGTTCATTGCAAACAACCGGCATTTATGCTGTTTCACGCAACCCAATGTATGTTGGCCTTGTAATTTTATATTTGGGCATTACATGTTTTATTGGCAATTGGTGGAATATTATACTACTTCCCGTTCTCATTATCATCATCCAGGAGTATATCATAAAGCGTGAAGAAAACTATCTGGAGTTAGCGTTTGGACAGCAATACAAAGAGTACAAGAACAAAACAAGAAGGTGGCTATAATAAACCGGAATCAAATTCCGGGGCTGTACAAGTCCTGACGTTGGCTGCAACCGTAACAATATATAACCGAAACAAAAATTAACATGAAGCTAAAAGGACTTAAACCAATACTTTGGTCTGACAAACTTGATGAAACAATAGATTTCTATACAAAAATTTTAGGCTTCAATCCTGGTGAAAGAAATGAAGAATGGGGCTGGACATCCCTGCACAAAGACGAAGTAGAAATTATGCTGGCAAAACCAAATGAACACACTCCTTTTAACAAACCAATTTTTACCGGAAGTTTTTATTTCAATACCGATGATGTTGATAAGTTATGGAACGTTCTTAAAGACAAAGCAAAAGTCTGTTACGAAATTGAAAACTTTGATTGGCAAATGCGTGAGTTCGCCATTTATGACAACAACGGCTATATACTGCAATTCGGACAGGATATAAGTGAAATAACCATGATTTGATTTTCAGCAGAAAAACTGCAATAAACCATAAAATTTTTTACTTCATTTCATAAATATTATTTTTATCTTCATTCAACATTTCTGTTGTTAATCTGGCAAAACATTATCTACCTGCCGACGCTAAATCCTGTGCAATTTTTTACATTTTACCTGTAAACATATATTGATGAAATATCATTGCCTGGTATTTATTTTAGTTATGGCCCTTTTTGCATGCAAAAACAAAAAACAGCTGGATGCGCAAACGCCTGATACAGCAACACAAGCTATTGGTTGCTACAGCGCCAAAACAACGGATAAAGCGTGGTACACGTCCGGTAAAAAAGCTCCAAAATTTGAAGGACTGGAAGGCATTGACTTTCCTGTTTCAACAACAAACGACGAAGCACAACAATATTTCAACCAGGGAATGATGCTGGCTTATGGCTTTAATCATGCGGAAGCCGCCAGGTCATTTTATGAAGCTTCACGGCTTGATTCTAATTGTGCTATGGCTTTTTGGGGATATGCGTTAGTGCTGGGGCCCAATTATAACGCAGGCATGGAAGATGATCATTATCAAAGAGCATATGAAGCAACGCTTAAAGCGAAATCCCTTTCCCAAAAAGCAACTGCAAAAGAGGCCGCGCTTATTGAAGCTTTAATTTTAAGATATGTGGCAGAACCTCCTGCTGACCGTAAACCATTGGATATCGCTTATGCCAATGCAATGAAAAAAGTGTATGCCCAATATCCTGATGATCCTGACATTGGTGCGCTTTATGCAGAATCACTGATGGATCTTCACCCCTGGGATTTATATGATAAGGAAACCAAAAAGCCTAAAACATGGACTCCGGAATTGCTGGCAATACTAGAAAATTTAATGAAAAAAAATCCCAAACATCCCGGGGCTCATCATTTCTATATACATGCATTAGAAGCTTCGGCTATTCCTGAAAAAGCAATGGCAAGTGCAAGGCTGTTAGACACATTGGTTCGCGGTTCCGGTCACCTGCTGCACATGCCTTCTCATATTTATATAAATACCGGCGATTATCATCTTGGTTCGCTTTCAAATATTCATGCGGTAGAAGCAGACAGCAATTATACTACGACCTGTCATGCCCAGGGGGCATATCCGCTTGCATATTATCCGCACAACTATCACTTTCTTGCAGCAACAGCCACACTGGAAGGCAACGCTGCATTAGCCTGGCAGGCGGCAAAAAAAATGCAACAGCTAAGCGAAGAAGATATCATGCGCCTGCCCGGCTGGGGAACGCTTCAGCACTATTATACCATTCCGTATAATGTAGCGGTAAAATTTGCGATGTGGGACACGATCCTTACACTTCCTGCACCTGCGAAAGATCTTGTGTATCCCAATGCTATCTGGCTGTATGCAAAGGGTATGGCAAACTCCGGCAAAAATGATATTGAAAAAGCGGAAAAAAATCTTGATGATTTGAATTTACTGGCGAAAGATACCATTCTTCAGCATCTTACCATTTGGGATATTAATACTACTTCGGATATTGTTCAGATTGCGGCAAGAGTACTGGCGGCAGAAATAGCATCGAAGAAAAATGACCTGGATAAATCCATCACTTTATTGAATGAAGCAGTTGCTATAGAGGATAACCTTAATTACAATGAACCTCCGGACTGGTTTTTTTCCGTAAGACATTATTTAGGCGCCGTGCTGTTAAAAGCAGGTAAATACAAAGAAGCCGAAAACGTATACAATAAAGACCTCGAAAAATGGCGCAAAAACGGTTGGGCATTAACAGGATTATACAACGCGCTCAAAATGCAAAACAAAAACGACGCAGCGCTGAAAGCTAAATCCAGCTTTGATCAAGCCTGGCAATACGCAGATGTTAAGCTTGTGTCATCGGCAGGACCAACAGAATAAATTTTAACCATAATCTTTAAAATATACTTACCGGGAACTAAAATACCCATCAATAATTATACTTTTTGAATGTAAGGACAGATAGATTACATGCAATACTTGAAGAGCATTCTGTTTTCTTCTTTTCACTGGACAATTTTAGCCAGCGAATTAAGTATTCAGCAATAATTAAACTTCAACCTGTCTATTTGTGTAAAATTCTCAACAACTGCGTACAAATCGCTTCAGTATAGTATTGCTGGGGCAGTAAGTCTTTTATTTTTTTTCCAAAACTTATTTTCCCCTTTTTAATCAGGCATTGGTTTTTTACTATCGCATAATAACAAAATATAGCATTCCTGCTTTCCGGCACCGGGCTCGCATATCCTGTAACGCCTATTCCCCACTGCGAAGAAAACATCCTGCAAACTTCTAAAGCCATTGCAGCAGCAGTAAATTCTGAAACACAATTGTCTGTTTCCGCTTGTATAGGTTCCACTAAAAGATGCCGGGCTTTTTGTCCCAGGTTAAATGCAGTAATTCCGCCCTGAAAAAACTTAGAAGCATTGGTGGCAAGCGATAAGCAAAATTGTAGTAAGCCTGCAGTCACACTTTCAGCTACCGCAATGGTTTCTTTTCTTTTAATCATTATCGCGGCAATCTTTTCCCAATCGTTTCTGCAATACCCTATATGCTCATAATTTTTCATGATTTTTCTATAGATATTACTGGTTTTGTCAATGGTATTGTTATTGTATTTCTCCATTATTATGAAAAAAAATGCCAGTAAACAAGCAAGACCGCGGCAAAAACAAAATCGGCCCGGCTCACAGGAAAAACTCTCACCAATTGCTGAAACATATCCTACAGGTTTGGGCGACAAAAAGCTTGCCGGTAAAACAGCTTTTATAACAGGCGGCGACAGCGGAATAGGAAAAGCTGTTGCTTTATTATTTGCAAAACATGGCGCTGATATCTCTATCGCCTATCTCAAAGAAACAAAGGATGCCAATCATACAAAAAAAGAAATAGAAAATTTTGGACGCAGCTGTATATTAATAAAAGGAGATATTGGCAATGAGCAGCACTGTAAAAAAGCAATAATCCAAACCATAAAAGCATTTGGTAAAGTAGATATCCTGGTAAATAATGCTGCGCTTCACTGGGAATCAAAGCGCATTGAAGATATTACTACCCACCAATTAATGAAAACCTTTAACAGCAATTTTTTCTCCTGCTTCTGGATAACCAGGTATACTATGCCTTATCTTAAAAAAGGCGCATGCATCATTAATACAACTTCAGTAACAGCTTACCGGGGCAGTCCTTTTTTAATTGATTATGCAAGTACAAAAGGGGCGATTGTTTCTTTTACGCGAAGCCTGGCAGATAACCTGGTAAAAAAGGGGATTCGCGTAAATGCAGTGGCACCCGGACCAGTTTGGACGCCATTGATCGCTTCTTCCTTTTCAAAAACCAAAGTGTCTAAATTCGGCAGTGATTCACCTATGCAGCGGGCTGGCATGCCTAACGAAATTGCGCCTGCATATTTGTTCCTTGCATCGGACGACAGCAGCTTTATATCAGGCCAGGTAATTCATCCCAATGGAGGAGAAATAATTAACGGGTAGGCTTTATGAAACTATATCTTCAATTCCAATAAACTTCCTTATGATATGCTATAGGAAAAAGCGTGGTAAAAGCTTTTTTTATATTGATAAAGAAAACAAGAAGATAACGGATGCAAAGCTTAAGGCATACTTTACATCTCTTGTGATTCCTCCGGCATGGGAAAAAGTAGAGATCAATACATCTTCGCGTGCCAAAATCCAGGCAACCGGATTTGATGCAAAAGGACGAAAGCAATATATCTATAATGCAAAATTCCGTCAGCAAAAGGAAAATGAAAAATTTGACCGCATTATTCATTTTGCCGATAAATTAGAACATATGCGCCGGGTAACCGGCCAGCATTTACGCAAACGAAAATTAAACCGGGAAAAAGTATTGGCTGTTATGGTAAGGTTATTGGAAGCGGCATTTTTTCGCCCGGGTAATGATCTTTATACAAAAGAAAACGAGAGTTATGGACTGACTACTTTACGAAGCAAACACCTTGAAATTAATGGCAATGAAATGGTCTTTTCGTATATTGGAAAATCGGGACAGGAGCAGGAAAGGCATATTATAGATGCACGGCTTACTAAAATTGTAAAAGAGATAGATGATATGCCGGGATATGAAATTTTTAAATTTATTGATGAGAACGAAAAAGTTCACGATGTTAAGAGCAACGACCTTAACGAGTATATACGCGAAGTGATGGGAGAAAAATTTTCGGCTAAAGACTTTCGCACATGGGCGGGAACTGTGATTGCCGCAATTGCATTAAATGAATTAGGCGCAGTAGAAGAAAAAGACCAGAAAAAACTGAATAAAAATATACGTGAAGCAGTAGTGAAGGTTAGCGAAAAACTAGGCAATACACCTGCCATTGCACGCAGCTCGTATATAGACCCCCGGATAATAAACAACTATATGCAGGGCAGAACACTTACCTATTTTCAAACCGAAGTAAAACGTATGCTCAAAAAGAATGAAAATCTTTCGGTTGAAGAATTGGGGGTGTTATGCCTGTTGAAGAAAAGGCTGAATAAAAAAGAAAAAAAAGATTAAGAGATTATAAAGAATAACCTTATCAAATAATTTCTAAATCGCCAGCGATTGTTCTAAAGAAGAGAGGTAACAGGAACAACGGGTAAAAAGCATTACCAGATACGCTTCAACTCATACACTTCAATACCTGAAACTTTAGCAACTCCTCCTTTTGCTGACAATGATAAAGAGCGGTTGCTGTCATCTATATTAATATTAACAGGCATAAACATTAAACCATTATTGGCAAAAATTTCAAGCCCGGTTCTATCGGCATATACCAGCAGGCTAAGCTTACCCTGCTGTAATGGAGCCGGAGCTTTTACGCCATCTGCCACCAGCAGCTGATCAGCCACATTATATACTACGTTTACACCGCGTATATTAAGAACAATTTCTTTTGCCTTACCAGGTGTGATTTCCATTCTTAATTCTGCCAGTTCAATGCTTATATCTTTTAATGGATTGGTGTCATTTTCTTTGATTGTTTTGTTGCCCGGTTTATATGCTTTGCCACTGCGCAGGTTTTCTACTTCTTTAACCGGCATACGCGTAAGCCTGATGCCTTCTGTTGTTTTAATCAGTTTGTGCTCCAGGGGTAAACTCATAGATTGGTTGAACGCCGCTTCATCCTTAGCGGTGTTGGTGCGCCACCAGCCGATTTCTATACGCCTGCCTGTTGGTTCATCACTAAATGTTTGCGGTGCGTAAAAATCACGGCCATGCTGGTTTTGCAACCTGTTCTCTTCCGGCGTAAAAGTTGTTCCGTCAAAAGTTCCAATAGCATACTCGGTATTTGCGCCGGTAAGCACCCATTTTTTTACACCATCCATACCCTGCACAGGCAGCTCATAAAATTCAGGGCATTCAAATAAATAGCGATCATTGCCCATGCCGCCATACACAATACTAGCAGGCGTCCAGTTTTTCAAATCTGGCGAAGTAAGAAACTGCATGCTGTGTTGTTCATTATTTCCCCGCTCTACCCAAAAAACCATTACCCATTTTTTTGTTGGCTCATGCCATATTACTTTAGGGTCGCGGTTATCTTTATTAATGCGGGGAACAACTGCCGCTATCTGCCGCTGAAATGTACGCCCGTCTGTGCTCCATGCTATATACTGTCCCCATCCTCTTGCACCGGTATGGAACATTATCATTGCCGGTCTGCCATTTTCGCTCAAACCGCTTGTGTTATTTTTATCAACTACAGCGCCGCCACTGAATACAGGGCCGCCCTGGTTGGGATGCAGCGCATCATCCAGCTCTGTCCAGTGAATAAGATCTTTGCTGACGGCATGTCCCCAGGTCATATTACCCCAATTACGCCCATAGGGATTATGCTGGAAAAACAAATGATACTCGCCATTAAAGTATACCATACCATTAGGGTCATTCGTCCAACCGCGTTTTGGGGAGAAGTGAAATTGAGCGCGGAGCTTTTCTTTATACTCATTGGAGTTGGTATCTTCATCACTTTGCATTACCGGATCAAAAACTTTTGATGCAGCAGCAACCTTATCTACCCTTAACTCAATTTGCTTTCCTTTCCATTCATCAATACGCATATATGCGTACCAGTCCGGTTTATCTTCTGCCAGCTCCATATCCCAAAAACGGGTATTCACGCCATCAACCCATAATTCAAGATTACGTTTCTGCGCACCATTTTTAACGGGTAATACAAGATATTTTTTTTCGCTGTTAAAGTATACGCTGATATTTTTTGTTAGAGGCGTTTGCTGGGCAATTCCTGGTAAAACAAAAACCAGGTAAAGAAAAACTTGGAGCAAGCGAGTGACCATGATCGTTTTTTATTGTATTAATAATACAGGCAATTCATACCGCTATTACCTGTTAAATATAAAGCATGATATTTAGTAATTCAGGTTTTGTGTTTATATCTGATAAAAAAAGGTCAAAATATGCCTGCAGGGTTCAGCTATTCATGATTAGCTTTAAGAATTATTGAGTAAATCTATTTATATGCGCAGGCATTGCATTATTACTGTTATACTTCTATTATTTATCACAACAACCCGGGCACAGGGACCAAATACGGATCTTTATCTGCAAACCAGCGAAATAAATGACCTGATGATAAATTACGCAGCTGACAAAGGCAATGTATCCCGGTTTTATTCAAGCTCAGATGCGCCGGGATGGGGAAGAATGCGAAATAGTAATGACTACAATACACCGGAGCGCCGCCGGCGCCTGCTGCAGTTGATTGATGCATACCTGAAAAAAATACAGCAGGTTGATTTTGATAAAATGAATGTAAATGGCAAAGTTGACTACCTGCTTTTTAAACGCAATCTCGATAATGAAAGATACGACCTGCTTGCCGAACAAAAAGATTATGAAAAAGTCGCAGGCTATTTTCCATTTTCAGATCGTATATATAATCTTGAAAAGCCAAGAAGAAGAGGCCTTGCTGTTGATGGTGAAGCTGTGGCAAAGGAATTAAACAGCATAAAGCAGGAAATCATTAAAAGCTATGAAGCGCTGAAAAAAAGCGACAGTATAGACATGAAATATGCAAAGTACGCTTCAGAAACTGCCAGGGCTTTGCAGGCTACCCTTAAAAATGTATACACTTTTTATAATGGATACGATCCTTTGTTTACCTGGTGGGTTCCTGTTACTTATCAAAAAACAGATAGTGCATTAGGCAAATACGCCGCCGCATTGCAGAATAAAGGTGTTGTAAGAAGCACACAAAAAGATGATGGCAGCGGTATTATAGGTAATCCGATTGGCAGAGAAGAAATTATCCGCCAGTTGCAATATGAGTATATTCCATACACACCGGAAGAATTGGTTGATATTGCCAATAAAGAATTTGCGTGGTGCGATGCTGAGTTATTAAAAGCATCTAAAGAAATGGGCTTTGGCAATGACTGGAAAGCGGCACAGGAAAAAGTAAAAAATTCATATGTGGCGCCGGGTAAACAACCTGAGGCAATGTTTGACCTGTACAAGCAATCGGTAGATTTTTTAAAGAAGCATGATCTGATCACTATCCCGGAATTATCTGAGGAAACATGGCGCATGCTGATGATGTCGCCTGAAAGGCAACTGGTAAATCCTTTTTTCCTGGGTGGCGAAGCACTCATCATTTCTTACCCAACCAATACGATGGATTATGATGAGAAGATGATGAGTATGCGTGGCAACAATCCTCATTTTTCAAGAGCAACTGTTCATCACGAATTAATAGCGGGTCATCACCTGCAGGGATATATGAGCAACCGTTATAAAACCTACCGCAACTTTGATACACCTTTTTGGGTAGAAGGAAATGCGCTGTACTGGGAATTACTTTTGTGGGATATGAAATTTCCACGTTCAGCCGAAGACAGGATAGGCATGTTATTCTGGAGAATGCACCGCTGCGCAAGGATCATATTTTCACTCAACTATCATCTCGGGAAATGGACGCCACAACAATGTATTGATTTTTTGGTTGATCGTGTTGGGCATGAACGTGCAAACGCAGAAGGCGAAGTCCGCAGGTCGTTTGTTGGCGGTTACAGCCCATTATACCAGATTGCATATATGATCGGCGGTTTACAGCAAATGGCATTAAAAAGAGAATTGGTTGATACAAAGAAATTGACCATCAGGCAGTTTAACGATGCATTGCTTCACGAAAACAGTATGCCGATTGAAATGTTGCGTGCTATCATTATAAACCAATCATTGAAAAGAGATTTTAAAACACAATGGAGGTTTTATAAATAAAGTGCATAAAACTATCGGTTAAACAATTTATTATTTATCGTTCTCTCCGGTGTTCCTCTTCATTGCATAATATATCGGTATACCAATTAAAGTAATGATCAAACCCGGCCATGTAAACTTTGGTTTGTAAACAATCAGTAATATACAAAATGCGAGCCCCATCAATATGTATAGTATAGGTAATACCGGGTAACCAAATGCCTTATACGGGCGTTCAATATCAGGACGTGTTTTTCTTAAACGGAAAATACCTGCAATAGTCAGCATATAAAATGCCACTACTACAAATGAAATCATGTCAAGCAGATCACCATACTTTCCGCTAAGGCTCCATGCCGCTGCAAAAGCACATTGAATCCATAGCGCAAAACCCGGAACCGAAGCATTATTTAATGTCCCTGCTTTTTTAAAAAACAAACCATCATTTGCCATAGTATAGTATACTCTTGCCCCGGCCATTATCAACCCGTTATTGCAACCAAAGGTTGATACCATTATCATTACAGCAATAATGGCAGTGCCGGCGCTACCAAAAATTACATGTGAAGCTGCAACAGCAACACGATCTTTATCAGCAGCAGTAATTTCCTGCAGCGATAATACCGCTGTATACATGATATTGGTGAGCACGTATATAATGGTAACAATCAGCGTTCCCAAAAACAAACTTAATCCTATGTTACGTTTCGGGTTCTTTATTTCACCGGCTATTGCGGCCACATTATTCCACGAGTCGCTGCTGAAAATAGAGCCTACCATTGCCGCAGCAATAGCACCAAAAGCAGCTATCGTTGTATATTGCTCTATAGATCCGTCTGGAGATAACTTATGCAGATCCCAGGCATTTTCCCAGTTGGCATTCCATACTTCAGGTTTAAAGGCAATCAACCCGAAAATGATCAGGGCAAAAAGGCTGGCTATTTTGGTAAGAGTAAAAGTAGTTTGCAGCACCTTCCCGTTTTTTACACCGCGGGTATTAATATACGTTAGTAATACTATTACTGCTATAGATAAAAGCTGCGCCGGTGAAATTTGCAGAAAACCCAGGTCTATGGCTACAATATCTTCACTTAAAGCAGGAATGAGATATGCGGTAAACTTTGCAAAAGCAACCCCAACCGCCGCTATGGTAGCTGTTTGGATAACTGCAAAAAAACTCCAGCCAAACAAAAAGGCGGGTAACGGTCCCCATGCTTCTTTTAAATAAATATACTGCCCACCAGCTTTTGGGAACATACCGCTAAGCTCTCCATAGCTTAACGCTGCTGTAACCGTCATAAATCCTGTAATGATCCACACCAGTATCAGCCAGCCCGCGCTGCCTGTATTCCTGGTAATATCCGCGCTAACAATAAAAATTCCGGATCCTATCATACCACCTGATACAACCATCGTTGCATCAAGCAAACCAAGTGTAGGTTTAAAAGCATGTTTCTCGTTTGACATTGTACGAATCTGCTGTGTTTAGTTATTGTTAAAGATAATTGATGTAAAAATTATCTATTTGCAATTCTTTACTGGTTTTGCTATTATTTTGTCGCACCCCCGCGTATCTATTAGATAATTTAAAAACTATTCCGACAATGGAAGCGTATCAAACTCCCGCAAATATTCCCTCGGAGATTTTCCGGTAACTGTTCTGAATACGCGGTTAAAATTGGCAATACTATTGAACCCGCAGTGGTACGCAATGGTTGAAATGCTGTCGTAAGCCCCTTCTGCCAGTTTTTTACAGGCCTCATTTATTCTCACTTCATTCAGAAAAGAAACAAAAGTGAGGCGTGTATTCTTTTTAAAATACCGGCAGAATGCCTGGGGAGTCATATTAGCATGTTTGGAAATGGCTTCAAGTGTAATGTCTTCATCAAAATGTTTCATGATGTAGTCATATATGCCTCCGATACGAATTCCCTCCTGCTCATTCACCTGCGAAAGCCTGGTGCCGGATACAAGTTGCTGCAATGTATTTAATGACTGGATATAATTAATCAGCCCGATGAAATTGGTAAACTGGTCAAGCCCTTTGCTGTTCTGTATTTTAAGCATCCAGCTCGATGCTTCTCCCACCGCATCTCCGGGCAGTTTAAAACCGCTCTGCGCTCTTTCTACAAAAGCCTTAATTTTTTTAAACTCGTGTAAAGAAAAAAGCGGTGCCAGTAATCCAAACGGATTAAAGTATATAGAAAAAGTTTGAACGGTTTTCCTGCTTTTAGGGGAAAGATATGAAGGGTCGCTTTTAAAAACATGCGGCTGATTGCCGCCTATCCAGTAAATATCATTAGCCCAGAAAGTATGCATATTGTTTTCCACAATCAACGTGCCTTCCCCTTTTTGTACCCAGGTAAGTTGCACTTCTGTATGCCTGTGCAGGTGTGGGTAAAAATGCGGTAATACATCTTTCTGAACAATAAAGCTCCTGTCGTACGCTACAGGTATGGTAAACTGAAGTACTTTCATAGTTCATGTAAGTATAAGCAAATTTTTGATTTTGCCACTAATGCATGAATAAAAACTTTGCCCGGAGTGATATATTTACAACATCCTTCAATGCCTGGCATAATATTAACCTTTAGATTAGTTTTATCCATCTTTCTACTACATTCAAAGCGCAATAGTTTGCATTATTTTTTTACTTCTGTTGCAGGAATAATACAATAATATACACAGGTAGTAAAAAAGTTTCTTACAAAAGGGATTGCGCTCACAATACCAGCCTGCTTAATGGGCTTCCATCCAAACTTCCACTCGTATATTGGATTAAGCAGGTAATGTTTTTTGTGCAGAATGGCATAACCTTCCTGTTTACATATTTTTTCAAACCTTTCTATGCTTATACCAGTATCACGTATTTCCATCATCTCCTCAACATTCTCACCTTTCGATTTTAAAATGCCACGATACATAAACCGCGGCAGCAAATGAATGTATGGCAACTTCGACACAAAAGATTTACAGATCTGCTGATGACCACCGAAAGGCATATACCAGGGGGGAAAGCCAAAGAAAATAGTACCTGATGGTTTAAGAAAGGTTTTCATCCAACGGATTAGCCTGGGCTGGTTATGTATATGTTCAATCACATCTTTCAGAATGATAATATCGAAAGCCCCATTAAAATCCCTCTCTACATCTGATTCGTAAATATCCTTAGCCAGCAGTATAAATTTGCCGGAAGCAATATCTTCCGGCAGGTATTCTTTTGCCATTTCAACCCTTGCAGGATCAAGCTCAACCCCAACGCCGGTACAGCCCCGGTTAATAAAAGCTTTCAAAACGCCGCCTTCACCACAACCTATTTCCAATATGCGCATACCTGGTTGTAATGCAAACTTTTCTTCAATAAAAGGAATAACATATTTTTCCGCATTCTCAATTTGGATTTCAAAATATCGCCTGCGATCTGCGTGAAACTCGAACAAAATGAAAGATTTTTATTAGAAATAGTTGCTTTTCTGCAAGTCTGCAAATTACAGAATAAAGTGGTAAGTCGCGGGTGGTAAGCAGGTACACAACCCGTAATCCTAAACCTCATACTTACCGGAACTGCACCGCTCTTGCAGGTTGTACTCTCCTGCTTACCATTGTTGGAATAAGCAGGGTTAGCGTGCAAACCACTATAGTTCCTGTTACTACAAGCGCCACCTGCCACCAGATAATTTTTACAGGTACAACAGTCATATAATACGCATTTTCATCCCAAAAGGAAAGGAAATGCGTTTTTGTTTGTATCCAGCAAACACCAAGTCCTGCTATCAGCCCGATAAATGTGCCGGCAAAAGCTATAATAGCACCCTGCAGGGTAAATATCTTCTGCACCGTCCAGTCTGTTGCGCCAACCGTTTTCAGCACACCTATCATACGTGTGCGCTCCAGCACGATAATAATAAGACAGGTAATAAGATTGATAACAGCAATAACGGTCATTACTCCTAAAACAACATATCCGTTTATATCCTGCAGGCTTAACCAGTCGAATATATTGGGATAGATATCTTTAATGGTTTTACTTCCCCATTCTCCCGGTAAAGTTTCAAATATCGCACTGTTTATCTCATCCATTTTATGGTAATCATCCAGGAAAATTTCATAACCGCCTATTTCACCTTTAGTCCAGTCGTTCAACTTTTGAATAAGTTGTATATCGCCTATAGCATACAATTTATCATACTCTTCCATATAGGTTTTATATAAGCCAACAACAGTCAGCTTATCGGGTCTTGGCTTTTTCTCTTCTCCCTTAAAAAAATAGATCAGTATTTTATCGCCAACTTTCAGCTCGAGCTGCTTTGCGGTATATTCAGAAATAACTACTTCCCTGCTATAAGTAGTATCATTAAAATGTAGCCAGCGCCCCTGTGTAAGAAACTGCTGCATGGTACTGAAATCATAATCTTCCCCTACCCCTTTAAACAGCACACCTTCTATAGCATTATCTGTTTTGAGGATAGCATACTTGGTGGCAAAGGCCTGGATGTGTTTTACGCCCGCGGTTTTTGCAATGGCATTTGCAATAGTATCGTTAGGCATGATGGGAGATTCTTCAGCAATCGCGGCTTTATACTGTTCATAATGCTGCAGGCGCAGATGCCCTGAAAAGCTGAATATCTTTTCGCTCACCGCCTGCTGATAGCCATTTAAAAATGCTAATGTTAAAATCATCACCGCCACACTAATAGCTGTTGCGGTTATAGCTAAACGCAATATTGTCCTGGAAAAAAAACGTTGCTTGTTGAATACTATTCTTCTTGCTATAAATGAGGCTATATTCAAATCCTGTATTTTACTAAATTGTGAAGATAATTGAAATAGCGATGTATAAACGATACTTTTCAATAATGCTTTTCTGTTTTGCTTTTTTTTCAGTTAAAACACTAAAAGCACAGCGGGAACCTGATAAGGTTTTTATGAACAATATTAAAACCGTGATGCTTACGCAATACGGCAATCAACTCTCCTACCCTGTTATCAGGTTAAACAGCAGCGATATGCTGCAACTGGATTTTGATGATTCAGACGCCGATATTAAAAGCTATTATTATAATATTGAATTACGCAATGCAGACTGGTCTGCCGTGCAAATGAGCTATTTTGATTACGCTAAAGGATACACGAACCAGCGCATCACTACATACCGCAGCGCAGCGCAGGTGCTTACGCGATACACCCATTACCAGCTTAGTTTTCCCAACAGGGATATTATGCCAATCAAAGCCGGCAACTATGTGCTTAAAGTTTTTCTTAACGGAGATACTTCAAAACTGGCATTCACCAAACGCTTCGTAGTTTACCAGCCGCTTATCAGTGTAGCCGCCCAGGTACAGCAACCATTCAACCAGCAATTATTCAGAAGCCACCAGAAAATTCAACTGGCTGTTAATTCAGGTACATTAAATGTTAGTTATCCCCAGCAGCAGATCAAAGTTGTTATACTTCAGAATTATCGCTGGGACAATTGCATTCAAAACATAAAGCCTACCATAATAAGAGGCAATGCTTACGAGTATAATGCAGAAACAGATTGCCTGTTTCCCGCAATGCGTGAATGGCGCTGGCTTGATTTGACCAGTTTCCGTTTATTAAGCGACCGGGTTCGCAGGCAGCAAAATACCAACACCGCTTATGACCTGTATGTTATTCCGGATGTATCCCGCAATACCCAGCGCTATGTGTATTATAAAGATTATAACGGCGCTTACGCGGCTGTGAATAACGAGAATGTAAATCCCTACTGGCATGCGGATTATGCTACCGTTCATTTTACTTATGTGCCGCCGGATAATATGCCCTACCCTAAAAACAACCTGTATATTATCGGTCAAATAACCAATTATGGTAAGGATGAAGAGGCAAAGCTGCAATGGAATGAAGAGAAAAGGCAATATGAAACAACCCTGTTTTTAAAGCAGGGTTATTATGATTATATATACGGCCTGGGAGAACCATCTGCCAATAATATTAAATTCCTCACTACAGAAACAGAAGGCAATATCTGGGAAACGGAAAACCAGTATACCATTCTCGTTTATTACAGGGAGCTGGGTGGCAGGTACGACCAGCTACTGAGCGTATCGTCTATCAATTCAATGCAAAACCGCCCGGGGCAGTTTTAGCAAATCATCTGTGCGGTCATGAAACAGAATAAGTACCTCATCGCACAGATGAATAGATGTACCCAGTATTTTTGTTCGCTTACCGGTAACAAGTCCCGGTACCTGTGCTGATTTTGCATTGGCAACAGCATAGGGCCACGAAGAGGAAAGAATTTATTTTTAGTACTTAGCTATAGTACTACTATTAAGCTTCGGTTGCCACGCTCGCTTGTACTGTAGTAATACTATTGAGCTTTGCCGCACTTCTATTTTGATTTATCGCTAATCGTAAAATTAAAAAAGCACTTAACTAAACTACAACAACCCGGCGTTGCCGGGCTGTTATTATAGTATTATTTTGCTAACTCACGTCACAAGCGAGACGCTCTTGCACTTGGTTCCTGAGTATTATTAACATGCTTTATTCCATCAGCTTATATGGGTTGGATATGCAAGGGCATTTCAGCCCAAGCCCTCCACAAAACCGTGCTTGAGATTCTCATCTCACACGGCTTTTCTCATTCAGGATAAGAAGAATCTTATACATAATTGAACTAACCTTGATCATCCACAAATTGCTTTGTGTTGTCTTTCTTAGTGCAAATGAATGAGCTGAACCCTTCGCTCCGTTTCTATTACAGAAACTTCACCCGCCGTGGTTCGTGTCCCACGAAACACAAAACCATCAAAACTCTTCTCTCAAATCTTTTAAAAAGAGTCATACTCTTTTATATCGAGTTCATAAAACCGCACCGATGAGTAGGTATAGTTTAAATAATCATTTGTCAGTTGCCAATGCTTTGCTGTAGGATTGCGATGCAGGTAGTCCAATTTCTGGTAAGCAACCTCCCGGGAATATAAATGAATGGCTAAGAGATCGCGTTGCCAGAATTCATGCAGCTTATTACTGGCATCAACGGTATACAAACTAAGCATAGCCGGATCTTCACGCAGCAAAAGCTTCCTGAATTCATGAGCCGTATATTTGAGAAAAGAGCCCTGGGCTGTTTCTTTCCCATTCATGGCATTTATACGCCATATTACATGGATGTGATTTGGCATGATCACAAAAGCGAATACAGCAATCTTGCCGGAATTACTTAAATATCTGAATGAGCTAATGATAATATCTTTGTATTGGTCGCTCATTAATAATTTCATCCAGTTATTTATGGTAGCCGTCCAAAAATATATTTCACCAATGCGGATATACGACTTTCGGTGTTTTTCCTGATAATTCATAACTCACTCAATATACAAAATTCCGCCGCCTTTTCATTGAGGTTGCAGAGAGTGGCTCGTGGGACACCATAGTCGTTAAGCTAAGACTTTGTATTAAACTGTAAGGATTCATAATGCGTTTGTTTATTTTTTGGTGCAATGCATACACAATCTATTATCAGCGGGAGATAGGTATGGGATA
>NZ_QCZJ01000019.1 GCF_003075435.1 Terrimonas sp.
AAGCAGTATCACCCCAGGTAAATAAACCATGAGAACCGAGCATGATACCACGGATACCTGGATTTTCGTCAAGACATTTTTTCAGCTCAAGCCCCAGTTCAAAGCCGGGTTTTCTCCATTCTACCCAACCAAGCTTTCCGTTGAATAATTCTTTGGTAATGCGTTTGCCGTCTTTAGCCGCAGCAATTGCAATGGCGGCATCGGGGTGCAGGTGATCAATATGCTTAAACGGAAGAAAACCATGCAACGGCGTATCTATTGAAGGCGCTTTTGAAGCAAGATCAAAAATGCAATGGTTAAACAGTTCTACCATTTCATCTTCATACTGCAAGCCTCTGTATACGTTTTTAAGACTTCTTAAACGATCCACATACAATGCAGCCAAACCACTTTTTTTCAATGTTCCCAAATCGCCTCCTGAGCCTTTTACCCACATCACTTCTGTTTCCGTGCCGGTTAAAGGATCTTTACTGATTACTTTACATGAAGTATTACCCCCACCATAATTGGTAAGCCTGAGGTCTGCTCCAAGTAAATTGGAACGGTATATCAATAATGCCACTTCATCGCCTGCCAGTTCAGCCGCTTTGGATTCTTCCCACAGGTAACTTACGTGCTTAAATGTTTTTTGTATTAACATAACAAACCATTTTTTAACTGATGATCCGTAATATGGAGCCATGCAGGAAGTAAAGAAGACAAAGCAAGCATGGGTTATTTAAGTCATAAAAATATAACAGCTATTTAGTAATACTGTCCTGAACTGTGATAGCGTTTCGGCATTTCTTTGCGTTGGAAATAAGTTAGCAAACATGATTATTTTGCTATGTCTTTAATCCTTAATTGCCCATTGGTTTCCATTGCCTTAGCGTTACAAGATTTTTGGATAAAGGTTGTGTATTCCAATGTGGGTGAATTGCAATTGCAGCACCCAGTGCTGTGCCCTGCATCATAGATGTTGCGTATACTTTTATACCTGTAAAAGTGTTTGCGAGTAATTGCATATAAATTTTATTCCTGCAAAAACCTCCATCTACGTACATATGCTTAACTGAACTGTTTTGTAATATCATGCGGGTAGACAGAGCCTGTTGCGCTATAATATCAACTACTAATTGATAATATGCTGCTATTGCATCATCAAAACCGGATAATACACGCGAGTGAAAAACACTGGGTGTTGTAGCACTACCGATGAAAGGCAAAATAGCTGTTTGAGTAGCCTGTAATTTCTCTATAAGAGAGGCGTCATATTCCAGGGATTGATAGAACTCAGGCGCCACATTGAAATGATCTGCTATTCTTTTTACCTGCTGATCGTGGTCATTCCCGGCAAAGAGCATAGCAGTTTTTACCGGATTACCCTGGTAAGTTAAATAACTCAAACATCCTTTTTCCAGTTCTGCTGCTGTAGGTAAACTGCTGTTAAAAGGATTGAGGCTGATTGTCCAGGTGCCTGTTGATAAAATAATAAATGGCTCTGTAAAGCTGGCCAGGTATGGGATGGTAGCCGCAGAACTATCATGCAGACCAATCCCGATGGTTATTGTTCCGGGTGTGCTCACTGCAGTGTCGCCAGGCAATACTTCACATAGCCGTTGCCGTAAGTTCTCCTGTTGCAGCCATGAGTGATATTGTTTCTTATCAAAATCCCACATGGCGGAATGAGCTCCCAGGTTTGTCATTTCTGCAAATCGTTTACCTGTTAGCAAAAAGCTGAGGTATTGCGGAAAGTGAAGTGACGTGCCAATATTGTTAAAAAATACAGGTTTATTTTCTTTAAGCCAGTATAGTTGCATTCCCGCATTCAAATGTCCCATTACAGGTGAGCTTGTTTGTTGCGAAAAAACAGTTGCCCCACCTCTTGCATTTAAAAACTGCTGCATCAGTTCAGGCGGGTAAGGTTTCAGGTAATTATAGAGATAACCTATCCGGTTACCTTCTTTATCAATATGCACGAGCGATGCACCGTAAGTGGAAAAATTCACTGCCTTCAGTTCATATACTTCTGAACGAAGAAGCTGCCTGTACTGCTGCATTATCCATTCACTCAGCGATGCAATATCATCGCAGGGAAAGCCATCATCATCCGTCACTTCCGCAAAACGGTCCGATACTTCTTTCACAAGGTTATATTGCTCATCAAAGAGGAGTAATTTTTTGTTTGTCTTTCCAATATCAAATATGGCAATAACCGGAATCTTCGTTTTCATGTCGCTACATTTTTCCTGCTGCTTTATTTATTCAGCGAGTTACCATAGCCTACTACAATTACCGCTAAAATAATAGTTGCAATGCCGGCAATGATCGTTCTCTTTGTTTTTTTACTTACGCCACTCCATTCTTTTAACGCAAACCCCCAGAAATTTGCTACCAGTATAATAAATGCCATGTGTAATATCCACGAGCTGGCGCCATTACCTAATTTGCTTTCTCCCATGCCATAAAACAGGTATTGCATAAACCAGGTAGTACCTGCAAGAGCACAAAAAAGATAATTTTTTGCAAGTGGCGTTTTCTTATTGGAGTAGTCGCCAAAACTTTTGTTGCGGGCATTTAATATCATGCACCAGATAAAATTGGTTGTTAAGCCGCCCCATAATAAAACTACATAGATCACATTGTTACGGAAAAGGAAGTTGACGCTTTCTTCAGGGTGTGCGGCTTTCCATAAATTATTTGCAGCATCAGCCAGCGATGAGCCGGCTTCAATGCCATAATTAAATCCTGCACTTAAAATACCTGATATAATACAAACGATCAGTCCTTTTCTGAGGTTGAACTCTTTTACACCTTCTTTCTTTTTTTCTTCCGGCAACTCATTTTCTTTTTGAAATCCGGCTTTGCCGCAAATATAAATGCCAATCAAACAAAGCACTACTCCCAATAAAATTACATTGCCCCAGGTAGTTTGTAATAACTGCGTAAATGTTACTTTTCCTTCTATGCCGGCAAGGTCGTAATAAATGGGGGGAGCCAGGGAGCCAAAAGCAGAAGTGAATCCTAGTAAAACGGAGTTTCCCAGCGACATGCCTAGATAGCGCATGCCCAATCCATACATCAGTCCGCCAATGCCCCAGAGTATACCCCAGAAAAAGGTCCAGAACAAAGTAGAGAACGCGGCGCCTGCAATGATGCTGCTGAATTCAGGTATCGTGAGCCATGCCACAAAGGGTGGAATAATAAGCCATGAAAATAACCCGCCAACCAGCCAGTAGCTTTCCCATGACCAGCTTTTTACTTTTTTATAGGGTATATAAAAGCTGCCGGAGGCTACTCCGCCAATAAAATGATAGATGATGCCAAAAAGAACCTGCATATCGTTTTATTTTTTTATTACAAATTGGTAGGTGCCTGATCCTACTGTAATCAAAGTTTTATTGTCATCGACTTTATCTTCATTTCTTAGCTGGTGTTGTGTCAATGATTTTCCTCCTTCTGTTATTGCATTCTTATTGCCGGGTAGCATAATTGCTGCTGATGTATTTGCCGGTATAGTAATATTCCACTCCAGGCCTGTTACAGTTTTTTTCCATTCGCTTTTTACAATTCCATATTTTGTATCTAATGATGCTTTTACAAAATCCAGTCCTTCGGGGAAAATGGGATTCATGATGATTTTTTTAAAAGCAACTTCTTCCGTATCTGTTTTTATGCCTGCCAGGTATTCATAATACCACACCAACAGATCTCCGAGCAACATCTGGTGATTGCCTGAGTTCATCACCGGGTTGGCCGCATCACCATTCCATAACTCCCAGATGGTAGTTGCCCCCTGCTCAACCATATAGCCCCAGCTTGGGTAGGTAGTATTGGTAGCCAGCTTATAGGCTACATCAGGCATGCCATTGTCTGTTAATCCCCGCATTAACCACATGCCACCAATGATGCCGGAGTTTACGTGATCGTTAAATTCTTTGAGGCGGTTACGGATATTGTTGCACACGGTAGCCTTATCTTCTGCCGGCACCATACCGAAACTAAGCGGAAGCAGGTTAGCCGTTACCGTATTATTAGCATAAGATTTTGTAGCAGCGTTATAGAATTTCTTGTTGAAAGCGGTCAATACCTTTTGTGCTATCGCATTAAAATTATTTGCATCTTCGGTTTGCTTCAATTGTATAGCATATTGTTTCATCAATCCCAAACAGTAATAATAGTAAGCAGCAGCCAGCAGACCGCCATTGGTAACACGGCTAGGATCCTGCGACCATATCATGTTCAGTGATTCAGGCGGTACGCACCAATCACCATAATTATCTTTTAGTACAAGATCGCCTTCCCTGTATGTATTCCACATATACAACACCCATTTTTTCATGGCAGGATACTGTTTCTCCAGGCTGCGGTTATCTCCAAATTGTTTGCGCAGCATTCCGGGAATCAGGATGAAAGCGCTGGGATAAGTAACATTGTCTGCATAGCGATCCCAAAAACTTGGCGCAATGTCAGGAATGCTTCCGTTTTCCTTTTGTGCATCTTTGATATCATCAAGCCATTTGGCATATAAACGGGAATTGTCGAATAAAAAGCTTTCACCATAAGAACTCATTACTCTGTCGCCTAACCATCCTATCCGCTCATCTCTTTGCGGGCAATCGGTAGGCATACCCCGGTAGTTGCCCCGTATGGTCCAGTAGGCGTTTTTAAATACAGCGTTTATAGTTTTATTAGATGTTTCAAAAGTTCCGGTAGTAGCCACATTATCATATACTACTTTGCCGGTAAAATCCTTTATGCCGGGTTTGCTTTTCAAACCCTCTATTTCAACAAAACGGAAACCGTGATAAGTAAAGCGGGGCTCCCAATATTCCAAGCCATCACCTTTGAGTATATATTTATCCGTCACCTGCGCATCGCGCATATTCGCCAGGTATAAAGCATCTTTTCCTTTCATTGTTTCGGCAAAACGCATGCGGATGGTATCTCCTTTGACTCCTTTTACTTTTATGGTCAACCAGCCCACCATATTTTGGCCCATGTCAAGAATGTAAGAGCCACGCGGCGTTTCATGCATAGATATGGGACTCAATGTTTCTTTAACGCGGATATTCTCATTGGGCTGCGCTTCTATACTCACATTTCCCGGCGACATCAGGTCTGCAACTTTCCATGCCTGGTCATTATATCCTGTTTTATTCCATCCTGTCAATTCTTTAGTAGCATCATATTCTTCCCCGTCAAACTCGTTGTTTGCAAGTATTGGCCCTTTGTCTGTTACCTTCCAGCTTTTGTCCGAATTAACCCAGGCAGCCGATCCATCTGCATACTGAATGCGTAGTTGCAACAAAACCTGCGGCAATCCGTACTGTGCCTGAGCTATTTGTGTTAAAGGATTTGGCCTACCATGATAATTACGAACGGCAAAAAAACGGCCATTACCCAATATCACCCCAACAGCATTAGCACCTTGTTGTAACTGTTTTGTGATATTGTAGGTGTTATAAAATATTTTTTTATTGTACTCAGATACTGTTGGAGATAAAACATCAATACCTACTTTTTCTCCATTAAGATAGAGCTCATATAGACCCATGCCACTGATATATGCAGTGGCTGTTGTAATTTTTTTATCTGCAGAAAATTCCTTACGCAGGTATCTTGCGGATAGTCTTGTGAATGTACTATCAGGCTGGTCATTCTTATTAAACGCATTTAGCCCAATCCATTTAGCCTGCCAGTCTGAAGGTTGCAGCATACCTATGCTCCAGTAAGCTGTTTCACTTTCAGCTTCTTCTCCATGATTGTCCCAGATTTTTACTTTCCAGTAATAGGATTGAAAGGCTTGCAATGGTTTGCCTTTGTATAGTATATTCAGAGAAGAATCTGACGCTACCTTGCCGCTATTCCATATCTCTCCTTCATTTTTACTTAATGCATCGCTATTGCCTGATACCCAAACCTGGTAAGCTATTTGTTTTACATCTTGTTTGCCGGATTCAATTTTCCAACTGAACCGTGGTTGCAGTATATCTGAGCCCAGAAGTGTGTCCCTGCCTTCTACGGTAAGTGTATTTACCTGCAGGCTGCTGCCTTTACCCGGTACACATTGCTGTAATACAAATGAGAAGGATACAGCGAAGAACGCTGTTTTAAATAAAGCGAATACTTTTTTCATACGGCAATTCATCTTTTATTTATTCATACGGTACAGGTAGCTGAGTCTTCCCATAGGCATGGCACTACCGCTTATATAATACTCCATAATATCATCGGGCTTTGCAATACCGTCTGCTATTTTAAAATAGAGTTGTTTTGTATTATTATCTGCGGCAATTGATTTGCGGGGAATGCGCAATTGTAATATATTTCTCTCCAGCATACAGGCGGCTTCTCCTGTTTTTAATTTTTTCCTTTCCTTGTTCAACTGGTACACCATACACTTGCCTGTTTGTATATCAGGTTCTACCACATATTCATATCCCTGCCATCCTGCTACTGACAGGTCGTTTTTGCCTATCAATAATTGAAGGCTGTTATTGCCTGTATTCACAAAGGGCTTGTCTGCTTTTACAAAAAAATAAAAATTGCCGGCATCATGTGTTACTCTTATCTCACGAAGATTGTTGACTGGTGCTGCTGTTGTATAATTGATCTTAGCTGAAGCGCCGGTATAATTTCTGCCTTCTGCTTTTGCATCTATATTCGTGTAAATTGCTTTTACTGCTGCCCATTGCGCAATATTATCCCTTATATCAATAGTAAGAGGTGTATTACCTTCGTAATTATCCGGGAGCCCTTTATAGCGACGGATATTTTTAATCATCTGGATATAGAATGCATCTTCATAACCTCCACGCATGGGTTCTATATCACGGGAGTATTCTTTATTTGCTGCATCACAAAGCATAAATTCGTCGCCCCACATTTGCTTATAGGCTATCCATTCATTCCAGCCGCCAATAAAAATAGTGTCTGGGTTGATTTGAATGGCATGATCCCACTGGCGTTGAAAAAAAGTGCCTTTATCAACATCTTCTTTTTTATTTTGTTTTGCATCCGGATCCCAACCCCTACCCCAGTTAATCCAACCGGATGTAATTGATCTAGACATGGGAACTTTGGGATGGCTTGCTACAGACACACTCATGATGCCTCCGTGCAATGGCTGTGGAAAGCTCCATTCCACCCATGGAAAACCATCTTCAAATACCGGGTCGAACGGCCATTGCGGTTTTTTGAAATAGAAAAAATTTTTCAGTTCCTGCGTATGTGAAACAGGGTGATACGCGGAATCTTTGCGTGAAAGGGCTTCAGCTCTGTCATCTGTTTCGTTGGTATAGGCAATGATCATCGGCTTACCATTAACCATGTACCAGGCATTGGGATATAAGCCGGGCCTGTACAGCTCTTTATAAAGCTGTTGCGTTGTTTCAAACGACCTGGAATGTGTATAGAAAACAGCACGGGGTGGTGACCATCCTTCTTCAAACAATTCTTCAATAATACGGAAAACTTTTTCATATACCGAACGATAGGTAACACGATTGGTTAAATCAAATGCGATAAAATCAATACCCGCAATAGTGAGCATTTTCATTTGCCTGCGAATGACCCACTCATCTGCGGAATTATAGTAACCCCATAATGGTTCGCCCCAGAAATGTGCCTGTCCTGTAGGACTGATGGTTTGATCCTGATGCTTTGGATCGTAAAGCAACTTTATACCATCAGGCATAGCGCTGATTGTAGTAGCGTCATATATGCCAGATGCTAATGGCTGCCCTATCCACGGCCAGTAAAATATACCTACCTGCTTACCGAGTTTATAACCGCCGATAGCTGGAAAGCTACGGCCAAAATGATCAATGCCTACAATCTGCTCAGTTGAGGCATCATAATCATTGCTTTGACAAATAGCAAGCAAAGGACACCATAATAAACCTATATAAAAGAACTTCATAGTATTACCATTTTGAACTGAACCTGTATACTCCTGAACCTATTTCGTATACGGCTGCATCGCCTTCCATGCGGAGAAATGTATAATCTTTAATATCCTTTATGCGACGCCCGCCTTCTGTTATTGATTTCACATCCCTGGTAGGGATGAAAATTATTGCTACCGAATTGGGAGGAACTGTAACATTATACTCCAATCTTCCTTTTGATTTTTTCCAGGAAGAAAGTATAGTGCCTTTTACTGACTGGTAAGAAGCTTCTGCGTGTTGCAGCTCATTAAATATATAGGGGTGCAGGGTAAATTTTTCAAACCCGGGGTGATTGATATCAGGCAGTATACCGGCAACGTATTTATATAACCAGGAACCTACGGATCCCATCATAGGGTGATTATGCGAGTTCATAGAACCCCCTGTTTCATATTCCCATCGTTCCCACAATGTAGTAGCTCCTTGGGATAACATAAAACCCCAGCTTGGGTACGTTGTTTGAGTAGCTATTTTATATGCTGTTTCTGCTTCCCCGTTTTCTGTTAATGCTTCCAGCAGGTACTTGGTGCAAAGGTTCCCGGTGGTGAGATGATATCCTCTTTCCTTTACATCACGCGCCAGGTTGGCTACCACTCTTGGTAGCTTGCTTTTATCCGGTGCGCCTAAAAATATAGCAAAGGAATTACAGGATTGATTATTAGTGCCGTAGCCACCTTTCTGCTCATCCCAGAATTTATCATTAAACGCTTTCATAGTACGTGCTGCCAGTTGCTCGTATTTTTGTTTATCATCCACATCTCCCAATACGCCTGCCATGTGTGCAAGTACTGATGCGCTATAGTATAAATATCCGGTTGACATCAGCGTGCCTGGTGTATTAACAGATAAAGCGCCATAGCTATGCCCCTGCGCGCCAAAGGCTGCAGGCGGCGACCAGTCACCGTAATAGCTGTATTCCACAATACCGTCTTTAGTACGGGTAGTTAAATAATCTACCCAGGCTCTCATTTGTGTATAATGTTTGCGAATGATCTCAGTATTACCATAATATTCATAGCTCTTCAGTGCAAGTAAAAGAAAACTTACGGATACCGGATCTGCCGGCTTGCCGCCAACTTTATAAGGAGCAGTATCAGTAATCTCTCCATTCTCATTTTGCGTGTCGCACACATCCTGTATGTATTTTGCGTAAAAACGATGCAGGTTAAAATTATATACTGCCTGTTCTATACGAACCGTTAAATCATTCAGCCATCCCATACGTTCATCACGTTGCGGACAATCAGTAGGTATGCTATGCAGGTTGCTTGCTTCCGTGCGCTGCACCATTTGGTTAATGCGGTTCAATAAGTCGTTGCTGCTGGTGAATTGACCCGCAGGGGCTACATCAGATCTCACCTTCTTTATTGTAAAATTGTCCACCGCAGGCTTACCCGGCCATCCTTCTATTTGCATATACCTAAAGCCATGATATGTGAACCGCGGTTCCCATTGTTCTTCTCCTTCTCCCTTTAAAATATACACATCTGTTGCAGCAGCCGTACGCAGATTCTCCTGGTTAACCAAACCATTGTCATATAGTGTTTCAGCAAAACGAAGTGTAACCCTTGTTCCTTTATTCCCTTTTACTTTCAATGCTACCCAGCCTGCCATATTTTGTCCGGCATCCATCACATAAATTCCCTGTGTTACTTCTTTTACCGATACCGGCGCAAATGCTTCTACTATCCTTACAGGTTCTAATTGCTGTGCTGCCATTTTACCTCCAGGCGCTTCTACTACCGGTGCCACTCCCCATACCTGATTGGGTAATCCCTTAATGATGGTATCTGATGGCAATCGCCATTCCGGATTTTCAAGGCGTGCATCATATACTTCGCCATCCAGTATACCTGCTGATACAACGGGACCCAATGTTACATTCCGTATAGAAGAGGAATTGATCACTTCCATAGTGCCGTCGGTAAAATAAAACTCCATTTGCATGCGCAGCTTCGGCATACCATACCAGCCTGGTGCAACAGCAATCACCATTACATTATCTCTATTCAAAAAATCTTTAATATCGTAAGTAGTATAGTAAATGGTTTTGCTGAAGTCGCTGGTAGCCGGATCCAATACATTTGTTCCGACTTTTTTACCGTTTATCTCCAACTCGTTGTAACCAATTCCTGCTACATACGCACGTGCCTTTGATATTTCTTTCTGAAAAGAAAAAACCCTGCGGAAATAATGCACCTTTCCTATCCAGCCGGAAGGAAATCCTACCCAGTCTCCGCTCCAGTCAGACTGGTACAGCAAACCCATTTCAAAAGTTGCTGCTTCACTAATTACAGCACCGGAGTCGTTGTTGTTCCACAGCAATACTTTCCAGTAATATTTTTTGCGGCTTTCCAGTGGCATGCCCCTGTATAAAATGCCTGAGGATTGTGACGACAATACTTTGCCACTGTTCCAGATATCACCTTCATTTAGCTGCAATTTTTCTGCAGCATCTGTTATAATTACCTGGTAAGCCGTTTGCTTTATATTGCGCAAATCACCCGCTGTTTGCCAGCTGAATTGTGGTGTGCGGGAATCAATGCCCAGTGGATTCTCTGCATTGTCTACCTGCATAGCAGTAATTGTTACAGCATTGAGATCTCTGTTTTTTGCTGTAACCGTGGTAGTTAACGCTAAGAATAAAAGCAACAGTGAACATATCCTTTTAAGGAAAATGCAGATTTTCATATCAACAATCATTTAGGTAGATAAAAATTTGGCTACGCTATTAATTTGCGTAAGAACCTGGATGTTTTTACCGCATCATTTTCTTTGATCAGCGCATCTATTTCATTATAGTGTGTATCCACTATTTGTTCATACTTTTTAACCCATAAAATACTTTCTGCAATAGCATCAGCAGCGTCTTCCCTGTAAGGATACTGATCCATAGACAGCCAACCGTTATAGCCGGTTTTTTTCAACCAAAATAGCAATTCTATGTAGCAGGTGAAATGCACATTGCTTACTATCATATCGTCATCCCAGCTTCCGTGATTATCATTGAAATGCATGTGGTAAAGCAGGTTGCCTGCTCTTTTGGCCAGTACTACAGCTTCTGCTACATTTTCTCCGGCATAAAAGCTATGCCCTGTATCAATGGTAACACCTACATTATCGCATCCTGTTTCTTTAGCCGCTAAAATAGTGTCTGCCATGCGGGCATGATAGGAAAAATTACGTGGCTCCTTAGGTTTATACTCCAGCGCATATTTTAATGTTGGAAATTCTGCGGCTACTGTTCTTGTGTTTTCAGTAAGCCAGTTGCGCTCCTGGTCATAGTCGGTAGCAAGCAAATAATCATAACCATCCTGCCCTAACCAGAGGTTTACAATACCGCAATTCATCTGTAATGCAATCTCACTCATGCGGCGCAGGTAATCTAAAGCCTGTTGCCTCACCTTGGCATTAATACTTGTTATGCTGCCTCTTCCATACACTTTGTCGCCAAAGGTATCAGGTATAATACTTGCACATGCCACCCCCGCATCATCCAGCCGCTTTTTCATATCCTCTACATTATCCGGTCTTATATCCCAGGTGCCTACCAGCTCAATACCCTGTATATGTGGCATGCGTTCCAGTGCAATTTTCAACATTTCTTCCGAGCCAGGATTCACTTTATACCCCTGACAAAACCGATCCCTGGTATTGCCCAGGTTTCCTAATATGATCGCATACTTATTATCCATGATGGCAATTTATCGTTTTGTTATTAAAGTTGATTGTAGTGTATGATTACATTTTCCACTCGTAATTTTTCCATCGTCCCATTACTTTTCCCAGTTCTTCCACCTGCTCATCACTAATCGGAACCATTGCGCCCAGTGAAGTAGATAATACAAGTGACTTAGCACTGAACTCGGCTACTTCCAAATAATCAAATGCCTGCAATAGTTTATTACCGGTTACTATCACACATTCGTTTTTAACAAGCACTACCGGTGTTTCTGCAGACAGGGTAGCAGGTATTGTATCACTTCCGGTAAATTGTTCGCCAAATTCAACCATTTGTACATCCTGCAGATATATCCATGTTTCCGGAATTGTTCTTACATTAAACTCAGCACCTGTAATAGCAAAGGAAGTAAGATAGGGAGATTGTGTAATGATGATGGCATTGATCTCTTTATGCTTTTCGTAAATGCCCTGGTGCAGGCGTGCTGCGCTGCTTGGTATTTTCCCTTTTTCCCGCATGCCATCTTTTACCTGTACAATATCATTTATTGTAATATCCCATTTAGAAATACCTTCGGGTGTAATCAAAAAATCATTTTCGTTCCAGCGTGCAGATACTGATCCGTAAGCTCCCAACATGAGCCCCTGCTTGCAGGCACGCTTAATGATCTTACATATCTCCAGTCGTTTTTCTCTTTCAGCAGAAGGATGAGAAACTTCTTTCATTTCCTGTGCAGGCAAAGGCAATTGCTCAATATATGCCGCTACTTTTTGCGGAGACAGGTAAACCGGTTTTCCAATCATGTTGGCATATAAAATAGAACGGGCAGTAATTTCAACAGATTCAAATTTCTGGTATGCGTCTGAAATATCCGAACCTCCTATTACGGTTCCGTGATTTTCCATAATCACTACCGATACACCCTTCTTAAACTCAACAGCAATACTTTCCCCCAGCGCTGCCGTACCGGGCAATGCATAACCAGCATACCCAATCTCTCCGCATAACAAATGCGTTTGCGGCAGTATGTACGTATTGGGTGTTTTTCTTACAATACTGAAGGCCACCATGCCCGGGGGATGTGCATGTACAATGGCTTTAATATCGGAGCGCTCATTGTATATAGCGAGATGAAAGGGATATTCAGAAGAGGGTTTATGGTCGCCGATAATGGTTCCATCTTTTTTTACGCACACGATATCAGCTGGTTTCATTAATCCTTTGTCTACACCGGTAGGTGTAATCCATATATCGCCGTTATCGTCAATGATAGATAAATTTCCGCCGGAAGTTGTTGTTAGCACCCGTTCATAAATTCTTTGCATTACAAGAGTTATCTGGTCGCGGGGGTGCATCGTTTTCGTATTCAACAGGCTATCCATAATCGTTCGTAAAAGTTTTAATTCTAACTCAACAAACTTAGAAATGTGCACTATCATTTCTATCCTGTTTTGACCTGAATAAATAAATTATTTAAAAAATGATTTCAAAATATAGATTATAGTAGTAATAGCATTAATTTAAGCGCTCAATTGTTTGTCATAAAAATTGTATTTGCATAATGAAAAAGCAAAAGCTCATTGATCTGATTTCTGTTGATCCTTACTCCAGCACTTCCAAATACCTGCAGATCGTAAATGCAGTACTCAAAGAAATTGAAAAAGGAAATATTAAGGCAGGCGATAACATGCCTTCGATAAATGAACTGAGTATAGAGTTAGATATTGCCAGAGATACTGTTGAGCGCGGATATAAGCAGTTGCGCCAGTTAGGTGTTATCAATGCGGTTCCGCGCAGAGGTTATTTTATTGAGAATACCGAATTCAGGAGACCGTTGAATGTTTTTTTGCTTTTCAATAAATTAAGTATCCCAAAAAAAACAATTTACGATGCATTTGTAACAGAACTTGGAGATAAGGCGGGTATTGATTTTTACATTTACAATAATGACTTTCATCTTTTTAAAAGAATACTGAGTAGCAATAAAGATCACTATACCCACTTTGTAATTATACCTCATTTTATAGAAGGCGGAGAAAACGCGCATGAAATTGTAAATACTATTCCCAAAGACAAATTGCTGATGATGGATAAACTTATACCCAAAGTAACAGGGGAATACGGAGCCGTGTATATTGATTTTGAAAATGATATTTACCAGGCGTTAACCGATGCCCTGGAAAAGCTTGTGAAATACCAAACCATAAAACTGATATTCCCGGAGCACAGCTATTATCCCAAAGAAATTGTAAAAGGGTTTACGCATTTTTGCCAGGACAATGCTTTTCAATATAAAATAATCAGCAGTCTTGATCACGAAACTGTTGAGGATGGCGATGTATACATTAATATGATCGAGGATGACCTTGTTACTTTGATCGAAAAAATCCTGCCTACCTCGCTTAATATAGGCGAAAGAGTAGGTGTTATCTCCTATAATGAAACACCCATCAAAAGAGTAGTGCACCAGGGTATTACAACAATCTCATCCGATTTCCATGAAATGGGTATTATGGCAGCGCGTGCTGTATTATCAGGTTCTACAGAAAAACAAAAAGTTCCCTTCAGGCTTACTTTAAGAGCATCGCTTTGAAATGCGCATGCTACTTTATTAGTCCACTATTGATAATTAAAATTCAAACGGCCAAGCGGAGCACTATCTCCTGTTATATAATAATCCATTATATCATCGTAGTTCGTTACATTATCAGATACTTTAAATTCAAAATGACAGGTGCTTTTAATACCAATGGCAGCGAGTGGGATAGCAACCTGCATTATATTACCTCTGACAGTATATTTTGCTACTCCTGATTTTTTCCACCTGTATCCACCGGCTGATTGTTCTATTGAAGTTGTTCCATTGCTTCCCGGATGCCGGTTAATGATATAATGGTATCCTGCAAATGACCTGGATGTATCGCCATCCGCAATCAGGATGTTCATCCAGTTCACATCCTTGCCATTATGCGCTGTAATGTCTGCAACTGTCCTGATCCGGAAATAAACATTTTTATAATCGTGCGCTACTTTTATTTCCGTGATATCATTGCGGTTACTGCTGTCGGTGTATATACCTGTGCCTGTTGCGTTTGAAAAATTCCTGCAGAGGGCGTCACCTGCCACATCTGTATAGGTGGCTTCCACATCAGCCCATGTTTGTTCTGTTGCTGTATGGATGTTGATTGTTTTGTTGGCATAACGGTAAGGCTTTCCTGCCGACAGTTTAAAAGCTCTCACATTTCTTATCAGTTGCAGGTAAAAATTATCACCATAACCGCCTTTCATCATTTCTATATCCCTGGAAAATTCATGATTGAATACGTCTACAAAAAAGACATGCTTTCTTCCGTGCGCATTGGCATATTTGATGGCCATCCACTCGTTAAACGATGTAACTAATACATTATTTACACTGTCCTTTCTTCTTAAAACTGCGTCCCACATGGTTTGAAAGCTGGCACCTGCTGTCCAATCCTTTTCTACCTGTTTAGTGGCATTATTATATCCCCTGCTACTTTCGGGATGCATAGCACTGGCATCAATAACAGTATGACTGTGTTGAGCCACCGGCACTGCCACGGTACCATTATGATTCCATTGCGGATATTGCCAGCTCATCCAGGGAATAGCCGCTGGATTATAGTCTCCATTAGGCCACTGCGATTCCCTGACATCAAAATACTTTTTCACATCCTCTTTTATATAATCAGTAAACTGGTTATATTTCGTCATATCAGAGGCTTTGTTGTTATTTTCGGTGATGCCAATGATCATTGGTTTACCTGCAGGTTTAAACCATAGCTTTTCATATTTCCCTGACGTATAGAACTGATTATATAAATCATCTACTGTTGCCCCGGAAAGACTATTTGTATAGAATACGATCTTTGGTATTTTAAATCCCTGCTCCATAAACCGCAGCAATATGGTAAACAAATTTTCAATTGATTCGGTATACACCACTCTGTTTGTAGCATCAATACATAAATAATCAATACCGGTATTACATAAAAGCTCAACATGCCGCGTTACAATCCAGGGATCACTCATGCTATAGTAACCATATAGCGGCTCACCCCAGAAATGAAATTCTTTCAGCGGGCTTTCGGGTGTTCCCGCTGTATCATATAATGCCCCGGGATTACTGTTTAACAGCTTTTGTATATCATAAACATCATGTTGCTGGGTTTTATGTTGTCCCAGCCATAATGAGTAAAACAGGCCTACATATTTTTTTTCTTTCTGCTCGCCAGATGCCGGCTCAAAGCGTCTGCCTAACGCATCGGTAGCAGTCAGATTCCACAACATATATTCCGGGTTACTATTCTGCGCAGAAATTTGTATACATGTTTGAAAAAAACATAACAATAAAAGCAGGCGAAATTGAATCCTGTTCATATAAAGCAGGTTAAGGTATAGTGGTTCTCTCTGATTCCAGCCCAAAGTGATTGACAGTACTTACCGATATCTTTCCCCTATCATTCCAAAGTAAAGTAACATCTGTTCTGAGTGCTGGCAGTTGCAACGGGTAAGCGTCATCTCCATTGGTATCAAATTGCTGGTAAAAGCCAGCATTGGGAAATCTGCCTATAAGATGGTTATCTTTATAAATATTAAAATGACTGACACCTGATTCGATGTCCGCATCAGCCTTCCAGGTTAATTCTATCGTTACGTTATGCCTTCTCCTTATTTGTACACCGTAAGGGGCAGGCGGGGGTGTTCTGTCAATTACGGTTCCGGTTATAACATATTCCCGCCATTTGGTGGCTGTGATTGAGTCAGGTAACCATGCTGCTGATAATTTATTTCCGGGATAAGCGGCTGCTTTATAGATATTATAACTCACGGTGTCTCCCAACCATGCTTTTGTGGAATCCATATTGCGCATTGTGGTATATGAAGGCCCGGCGCTAACCGAAAGCCTTTGTTTCATCACAGCTTCAAAAAAAGGAATGGCAATATATCTTACATAACTGAAATTATGATTTTGATACGGTGTGTATGCAATACTTGTATAACCACCGGCGGAACGTAGCTTATGAAATTCTTTCAGTGAAGTTTGCCAGCAACAGGCATCGCCAACCGGGCCGGCATGACGCATCATTACCGGAACCTTTAAGGCAGCTTTTGGATATGCGCCGGGTTCAAAAGCAGGGGAGTAGCCAAATATACCTAATATACGTTCGGGATACGCCCTTAACATAGACAGCGCCCAGTATCCGCCACCTGAATGCCCCCATAATAACCAGGGAAACTTTGCCAGTTCAGGATGCCCGGATTGAGTACCAATTTCCTGCAGGGATTTTATAAGGGATTCACCTGATCCGGATTCAGCATTTCTCCAGTCATGACAATTACCTTTTGCTGAATACAGGTCAGCACCTACTACTGCCAGTTTCCATTTTTTGGCAAATGCCTGGTATTGCACATCGTAAGCAGTGGCAGAACCACGCCCTTCCATTGTACATCCATGCTGGTGCACAAATACAGACTGAAGCTCCGGTGTGTTTGCCGGGATAAAAATGGTATACCTCGCCGAATCGAAAGTATAACGGTCGCTTTTTTGCGAGATAACATAAATGGTACCGTTGGCAACTTCCTCAATACTGTAGTTTACAATGGTATTATTATTAGAAACTGCGCAGAAAGGCATGATGAATATAGCGATCAGCAGGCAGGTACTTTTTAAATTACTCATATATTTCAGGTGTATCTGTTAAGGTTTGAAGATACATGAGGTATGATCCCTTTACATTAGGATGATGATAATAATGCCCCCAGTTATTGATGGCAGTATAATCTTCGTGCCACATGGTTGTTTTATCTACTTCCTTGCCGTCATGGTTAAGCGAAGTAGCCAGGTCAAACCTGCAACCGTTAACATTATATTTTCTACGGACTTTCTCAATCAATATATTGGCTTCTGCCTGTGTGGCATGTTCGTTAGATGGGATATTATTTAATATAGGTATTGATCCTTGCGCAAAGATATATTCCACCAGTTCACTAAGGTTCGCCTCAGTATTTCCGCCATTCGTACCAATGGTAACCATTACATATTTTGCTTTTACATATGGTAGTTCATTTTTTATTCTTTCAAGTACTTCCCTTATAGTGCATCCGCCACGCCCGCTCGACATGGATTTTCCTTTTACATGTTGCATTATAAGTTGCGTCCACGATAGTGGAAAGTCTTTTGCAGGGAAATATCCTTCAGGTTGGGTTATTGAATCACCATATAACAGCAAAGTAAGATTGCTCTCCATTGCCTGTACACAAATTTGTTTTATTGTAAGTGATGTTCCTTCAAGCAATCCAAAACAGTAGTAATCCCATTGATGTACGAGGCCTTTCTCACTACCCATGGCTCCTTCACCCACACCGCCAGGTCCATCACCGTTTATTTCCAGTTCTTCTTCCACACCGGTAGAAAGATCCGTTAGTTTAACTTTCGACTGCTGGTAAATCCGCTGAATTTCTACGAGATATTCATTGTCAGGAAATATTTTAACACGCTTCCATACGACGGGGTTCGTTTCAATCGCAATTTTCTGTTTGGGAACATCTATTATCACTTTAAAATCGCCTGTGCTGCTTTGAAAAACAGCCTTGGTATTGTTTGAAAAGCGAACATGATACCGCACCAGTCGTTCGCCCAGCGAATAATATTTATTTAACCGGATAGTATTTTTATTTCCGGTAATCACCAGTCCCTGTGTTGTAAAATTGCAGGCAACATCATTTAAAATCAACTCCGGAAATTTTTCTGTATCACTCAGCTTTTTCTGATACAAAACAGTTGTAGCCTTTCGCGGAACAGGCGATTGTTTTTGAGTATAACCTGTTGTAAACAGCATAACATATCCCAGCAATAGTGACAATCCTTTCATGATAGTTTTCAAATTTGTGTAGCCAAGAATAAATGCGTCAAACGTACATGAAATTTTTTATTCATAAAATACACAAAGGATGAATGAAAGATTTCATGGGAGTTCCTCTTGGCTAAAAAACAATGATAAATATTCAAGAGATTTTTTTCAGAGATAAATAATTTATCCTTAAATAATAATTGTCTTATGCCGGCATGAGCCGGCGTAAGACAATCAATTGCTGTTTTTTATCTCCAGGCTTCGGGTTGCACCATGCCGGTCATTTTTTTTGCATCTTCCAAAGGGATCGGCATTATAAGGTATTTATCTGTGTAAGACTGGTAGTCACGAATTTTCCTACGCTCATAGCTGAATTTTCCATCAGAACCTTTTGTTATTCTCATTCCTGTAATAAACTTATTGGTTTCTCCAAGAATTTTCCAGCGGCGCTGGTCATCGAAACGGTATTGCCCTTCAAGGCAAAATTCTACCCGACGTTCGTTACGAATGCGCTCACGTAAAAATTCTTTTGAATCTACGAAACCTGGTACATTCTCTATTTTCGGTTGAAGGGCTCTTTCTCTGATTACATTTAATGCAGTTTTCGCACCCGCGAGATCACCAACTTCACATAAGGCTTCTGCTTTCTGCAAATAGAATTCAGCCAGGCGGAAAAACACCCAATGTGTAGGTTCATTGCCTGAACTGCCTCCAGGCCCCCAGAACTTGATCTGCTTGTCTTTGCGGCTGTAATAACCCGTACATGTTCTTTGTGTTTCCTGTGAAATCACATCATTAAAACCACTTCGCCCTCCAACAAAGGTTTCAATAATAAATGGTTCCGTACAATTATAAGGCACGCCATAGTCAGCCATGTTGTAAAGTATATTTATATAAAAGCGCGCATCTCTGTTAGCATATGGATCTCCACCTGTTGCTTCGCTATATCCTGCAGCGGTTGCACCGGGTGTTATTGTAATACTTGTATGACTGGCATCATTGTACGTTACCGGTAAAGCGCCATTAGTCATTTCAAAGCAATCAACCAGCTCCTGGCTTGGCGATTCTCCACAGTTCCACATGTGGTTGATAGCAGCATAAGGATAATTACCAACGTCTACTCCGTTTGTATTGTTGATATGAGAGTTATCACTCCATGAGCGCCAAATGATTTCAGAGACCGGGGTAGTAAATGCACCGATGAATAATTTTTTATAGTCCTGCATGCTTACAAGGCCATACTCTGCCATATTTATAACATCCTGGGCTGCATCAGCAGCACGTTGCCACCTACCCTGGTCATTATCTGAATTATTAAGCGGACTTGCATTATACAATAATACACGCGCACGTATTGCATACGCAATCCCTTTATCAACACGCCGGGCATCCTGCGAAGGTTGACGGTTTGGTAAAATTCCGGAATTAATAACTTCGAGCAGTTCTTGTTCAATTTTTGAAGCTATATCGTTGTAAGCAGGTCTTACAAGATCATTCCATCCTGTAAAAGTTGGATCAAATGGTTCTTCCACCCAGGGTACTGCTCCATAAAATTCCAGCAGGTTCATATAATACCAACAACGCAAAACACGCGCTTCCGCTATCCAGGTTTTACGTTCCTGCTCAGTAATAGCTGTAGACTGGGGCAAATATTTAATCGCATTATTTGCCAGCCGGATACCGCGCCAGAAATCCGGCCATAACTGTTCCGATGGAGACGACCACGGCCAATTAATAACAGGGTTAGATAAAGACAAGGAGCCATTATGCCACTCATATGCATTATAGGTGGCAGCCCAGAAAGCATTGTCGGTAAGACATTCCATAGGGCTCATTACAAATGAAATCTGGTCTCTTGCCTGGTATATCTCGCCGTATGCTGCATCAAGCAATCCCTTGCTCCGGTTATAGTTGGTAAGAATTTTGTCTATGGTAATTTGTCCGTCAGGCGTTTTCTCTAATGCTTTTTCACAGCCATACTGGAATAAAAGCGTTGTTGTAATAATGATTAATAAGGCGATCCGCTTCATGATTTCGAATATTTTAATGGTCAGGCATTTTTAAAATGATATATTCACGCCTACATTGTAGGCTTTAAAAACAGGATATAACAGCTCATTGTTCTGTTCCGGATCCTGGTATTTTACGGGGTACCTGTCAAATGTGAGCAGGTTCAATCCATTTGCATACACCCTTACTGATTTTGCACCGATTTTGCCGGAGATATTTCCCGGAAGTGTATACCCGATTTCAGCATTTTTCAGCCGGATATAGCTGCCATCTACATACCAAAAATCAGATGGTAACTTGCTTGCATTGCTACCGGGATCTAAACGTGGATACGTAATAGGTAAACCAGCATCAAATCTTTCCTGGCTCCAGGCTTCTTTATGCCATTCATTAAAATTGTTTGTTTCCCATACTCTTTGACCAACCATCAGGTAACTCCTGTTAGCCACGCCCTGCCACATCATACTGATGTCAAATCCTTTGATCTGAAAACTGATTGCACCTCCAAATGTCCACTCAGGAACCTCAGGAAATCCAATAGGAACCTGGTCTTGTTCTGTTACAACACCATCACCGTTGGTATCTTTGTATTTGATATCTCCTAATTTAGGTGTGGCTCCAATTCCTGATTGATCCGGCCAGTCCTCTATTTCTCTTTGTGTATTAAAGAAACCTGCTGTTGCGTAGCCCCATTGCTGCCCCAAACGGTAACCTGTGCTGCGAAGCCGGTATGCATATTCTTCAGGTAGTAAAACCTCACTGACATATAACACCTTGTTGCGGTTAAAAGCTCCGTTAAGCCTGATATCAAGGCGTGTGGTTTTATTAAAACTTTTCTGGTAACCGCCTACCAGTTCAAAACCTTTGTTTTCAATTTCACCTGCATTTATCCTGGGGATTATACCGGATGTAAATACCCCTCCGGTTCCAAATACACCTGTTGGCACCAGGCCCGTGGCAGAAATCAGGATGTTATTACGTCTTTCATAAAAAACATCCACATCAAAGCTGAAGTTATTGAACATGCGTGTTTCCAAACCAACATTGTATTTGTTGGCTTTCTCCCATTCAAGATTATTATTTCCTATCTGTGATTCATAACTGCCATTCCATAACGTAAGAAATGCAAAACGTGCGCCGTTCATATTATCATTACCAACCTGTCCGTATGATGCGCGGATTTTAGCGAATGTGAGCCAGGGCATGCTGTTCTGTATAAAATTCTCATTAGACGCTACCCAGCCTACAGAAAAAGAAGGGAAAAAACCCATCTTATGCCCGGGCGCAAATTGCTCAGATCCATTGTAGCCAAAGTTAACTTCAGCAAGATATTTGTTATCATAACCGTATGTTGCACGTCCTACAAAGCCTATGTAATTATATGGAAGTTCAATGTTTACAACACGCTGATACCTGTTGAATAAAGCCATCGCTGTAACATCATGCAAGCCAAATTTACGCCCGTAGTTAATGGAAGCATCAAGGTTCATGAGGTTCCATTGCGATTGTGCCTGTGCATCACTTAAGGTACTGTTTGTCATTGTGCCGGTTGGCTGATAAATAACTTTGTCAGGATCATCAGGATCAGGCTTGGCCTCGTAAAGCTGGAATGTTCTTTGACGCACCTGTTGATTCATAGAGGTAGCATCGTAGGACGCCACAACTTTTGCCGACAATCCTTTTGTCAAAAATTCAAGTTTCTGTTCTACTCCTAATGTGGTAGTCACCTGGTTAATAAGTGTGTTTCGGAAGCCGGAACGATTTAACATTCCATAGGGCACATTGTTTATATTTCCTCCCTTTAATGGAGTTGATAATACTTCTCCGTCAGGAGTTACATCATTGTGATAATTGCTGGGTGTTTGAAGCAAAGAGCCGATTACTACTGAATATGCGCTAACATCATTAAGATAAGCGCCATTATTAGGCACAACTACAGGATCATTTTTCTTTTGCATATACCCACTTATGTTAAGGAACATGCTTAAAGAAGCATTGATATCAATATCAAAGTTAGATCTGAAGTTTACGCGGTTGGGTTTTGATGCGGGATCATAATTATACTCACTGAATTTTTCGGTTTTAAAAATTCCTTCCTGGCGAAGATAACCGACTGTAGTAAAATATCTCATCCGTTCAGAGCCACCGGCTACATTTACATTCACTCTTTGCATAGGGAAAGCATCTCTCATGAATTCTTTCACAAAATTGCGCACAGGATACAGGTCAGGTTTATCGCCAAGTCTGTAATGTTCCAAAGCAACATCATCGTAAATGGGCTGACGACCATTTTGAATTTCCACCTGATTACGCAGTGTAGCATAATCATAAGAGTTGGTCATTTCAGGTAAACGTGTTGGTGATTGCCACGATTGTTCTACAGTAACATCTATAACAGGCTTACCGGAAAAACCACGACGTGTTGTAACCATTATAACACCATTTGCACCACGCACACCATATACCGCTGTAGCAGAAGCGTCTTTGAGTATTGAAATAGATTCAACCTCCCGCGGATCAAGAGCCGTGAAATCTCTTTGGACTCCATCAACAAGTATCAAAGGCTGCTGACCATTGATAGTACTGCGTCCCCTGATATAAAAATCCAACTGCTCACCACCCGGCACGCCGGATCGTTGAATCACACTTAAACCAGGCAAACGGCCTGCAAGCGCAATTCCTATGTTAGAGGCTGGTGTTTGCCGCAAACCTGCTGCACTCATAGTGGATATTGCAGCCACCACACTCACCTTTTTCTGCCTGCCATAACCTACCACTACTACATCAGACAACTCCTTTGATTTGGCGGTTATAGTTATAGTTATACTTGTTATACCTGTTTCCACAACATAAAAATTATCCTCATAACCAATATGTGAAATACGAAGCGTCTGTCCGGGTTTTACGCTTATTACAAATTTTCCGTTCGCATCCGTAACCGTGCTTGCGTCTGTGTTGGTCACAGATATTGTTACCCCGCTAACACCAGCCAGGCTTGCAGAATCAATTATCTGCCCGGTAATCCGTTGCGCATTTTGAGCAGAAAGACTTAATGTTGAGAAAACTAAAACCAGCAACAACAATGCTGATAAAATAAGAGGGTTTAAAATTTTGCAATCGTTATTCATTTTTAAATTAATTAGTCTTGGTGAAACCAAAATTTTTTCAATTCAGAAATAAATTTAGAAGGTCTTTTTTCTTTTCTTGACCTGACCTGTACCGAATAAGCAAAAAAAATATTCAACCGTGCTTACACATTACGTAGTTGTTGCGATTATAATATATTATTAAAGCAGGATAAAAATGGCTTCGCCAAGTTTGGATTTCTTTTATAGTAATATGTTTCCGGTCTCTATTGTTGCTTCAAAAAAATTACATTCCGGAAAACGTTAGATGTAATACCTGTAACGCATTGATGGCTTTTAAATCCGCGATTTGATTGGGCGTAGAAATGAACCGTTCATTTATTTCCTCCCTGTCTCAACAATTATTTTTCGATGAAGTTACTTGTACTTCTTGCGGAGGTGAATTGGTCTGTAAAACCAGAAAGAAGCTTTACTATGGATCTTCGCTGTAACCCGCCTGTTGCTCCATATTGGTTTTCAACAGCCTTTCCAGTATTGCCGGTGTGCTCCTTCCGAGTAGTCGTTTTTAAAACTATACATGCCTTAAACTTTCGCCAAAATACAATTAAGGTAGCCTTGCCAATAGTATGCTTTTAGCCTGATGTGGTGTTACTTTCAAATTTGGGAGAAGATGTTATAAATCGAACCACTCACGCCAGTATCGATTTTCAAACCTGGTTTTGATAAATCGTGAAACCAGTTGCTTTCTTTTTTTAAAATGGATTTCCCGTAAATGTGTTCTGCTTTTTGCAAGCGTGTCGTTGATGATGGAATAATAATTGATTGTCTTTTGCGATAAAACAAATCATCCTTTATGAGGATACATAGGATCTCAGGTATTTTCTGATTGTTTTAAAATTTCTGACATGATCTTATTTGCTTCGTGCATTCTTCTTCGCAGCCGGTTTGCGGACAGGTGATTTCCTGGTTACTTTGGCTGCTGCTTTTTTAACAGGTGCTGTTATTTTTTTAGTCGTTTTTGAAATTTTCTTTGCCGCTTTTTTTGCGACCGGCTTTGCTTTCTTCGCTGCTTTTTTAACGGCTTTCTTTGCGGGCGTTGTTTTCCCGGAAACCTTCTTCTTAATTGCCTCCTTTACTTCCGTAAATTTTTCAGCTACGGTTTCAGTAACGGCGAACGCGCCGGCTACAATATCGGTTTTCAGTTCTGAAGCAACGCCGGATATTTTTTCGAGTAAAGAAGGTTTATCCTCTGCGGCGGCGGGTTTTTGTTTTTTGGATGACATATGCAATGATTTCTCTAAAGATAGTAGTTTTCCGATCCTGTCGAATCGTTATGACAAAACAATCACAAAGCCTTCTATTTTTTGCAAGCCGGATGCGTCGTTTCTTTGTGTAACAAATCCAATAGACAACTAACCGAAAACAGATCCCAATAATCCTATGAACCTAAAACCCTTGATCTAAATCCATTACCCTGGAAAAGCAATTGTCCTAAAAAACCGTCCAACTAAAGACATTGCAGCAGCGCTACATTTCTGTAGCGCTGTTTTTTTATATGCCTGCTGTAGCACCGCATAGGACAGGATATATACAGGCTGTACGATGGCGGAAATCCCCGGAACTATTATTTTTGCAACAGTTTTTCATAGGATATTGGATTTAAAACGGGGCGCATGTCTATGCACCCTTTTTATTTTATAAATGCCGGGAGCGTTAGCACAAAAGGTTGGTGGATACATCTTAGAAATGAAGCTTTTTTCAAAAGATTTCACTATGCATGTAAAAACAATTCCCCCAGGCTATACATGCTTAACAGGAAAACTGCTGTACTTTCAGCTTTTCATTTTATCAGGAAAAAATTTGAATTTTTCAGAATCACTTTTATATTTGCCTCGCATAGCATGCCGGTTTTCGGCGAAATCAGCCTCCTTTTTTGTTACTGTCTCTGCCTCGTAAGTTCATTGATTATCGTGAGCTGATGGCATACTATCATGTTTTCAGCATCTAGTTTTAGGAATCGCATTTTTAACTTAATTGTAAAATTGTTATTTATGAAACTGTCAGAATTTATTGCATTACCAGAGGACCACAAAAGATCTACCGTTATGACTGAAGGTGTTGCCATTGCCAAGAGATGTCTTAACAATCAAATGATTTTTCTTTATCAGTTACATGGATTCTATGTAGAGACCTACTGCTGTTATAAGTGTAAAGAGATCGGGGAATACAGGGTATTTCAGGATACAAAGCAATTGATTCCCTATTTGGATGCCATTCAGATAGATCACTTATTAAATTGATCAGGCATTCTTTCCCGCTCCGATCTGTGTTTGATAATACCGTGTAATCAGGACACTGCTTACCCGGTAATGATACATATCTTTATCTTCACTTGTTACCGGTATATTTATATAAAATTTTATTTTTAAGAACGAGAACACCAGGGCACAGAATGTTTAGATCAGTTATTACAGGCACCGGAGCCTATATCCCGGAAATAATCCGGTCCAACGAGTATTTTTCAAACAGCACCTTCTATGGCGAAAACGGCCTGCCTATAACAGGACCTTCCAAAATGATCATTGAAAAATTTCAGAAGATCACCGGTATCCGGGAGCGGCGTTATGTTCCGGACCATTTAACTGCTTCGGGTATTGCCGCCAAAGCGGCGGAACAGGCATTAACCGACAGCGGCATTGATCCGGAAACGCTTGACCAGATCATCGTGGCGCATAATTTCGGGGATGTAGCTTCCGGTAACCCACAGTCACAAAACGTTCCGTCACTGGCAAGCCGTGTGAAGCATGCCCTCAGCATCCGGCGCCCGGATTGTATCGGGTATGACATCCTGTTCGGCTGTCCGGGCTGGGTGCAGTCCCTGATCCAGTCAGAAGCTTATTTTAAGGCCGGTATGGCTAAAAAAGTACTATTGGTTGGTACAGAAACATTGTCAAGAGTAATTGATCCCGCCGACCGGGACAGTATGATCTTCGCTGATGGTGCAGGTGCCTGCATACTGGAGTACCTGTCAGGCGCTGAAGAAGGCCCCGGGATACTTGGGTACAGTGTACAAACCTTCAGTGCGGAAGAGGTAGTGCAGATAACCATGGGACCATCCTATGGCGTCGGAAGACAGAAGGGGGACCTGTATATGAAGATGAAAGGAAGGCAGGTTTATGAATTTGCATTAAAGCATGTGCCTTCAGCCATCAGGCAGTGCCTGGACAGTTGTGGAATGCATATCAGTCAGGTCAGTAAAATTTTTATACACCAGGCCAATGAAAAAATGGATGAAGAGATCATCAAACGCCTGTATGAATTATACGAACTGGCGGCGCCTTTAGAAGATGTTATGCCTATGAATATCCAATGGCTGGGCAATAGCTCGGTGGCTACTGTTCCAACGCTTTACCATATGGTTCGTAAAGGAGCAATTCCCGGTCACCAGGTGCGTAAGGGAGATATTGTCGTTTTTACTTCGGTAGGAGCAGGCATGAATATAAATGCTGTTTGTTACCGTGTTTAGAAACACATTCCCTGCATGAAGTGTCACACTTTTCAGATGACCGGAGACTTTTAAAAGATATCCGGCTTGAGATTATCCGGCTGAATTATAGTACCTTTTGATACTTACGTTATTTAAATAATTATGAACCCCGATATCAATACTGTTAAAGCAAGATTCAGAGATGAAGCTTCGGAAATTCATTTACGGGCAATGAAAACATTTGAGTACAATACCAAAAAACTTGACAGGCGAAAAGATGAAAATGTTTTCCAGCAGTTAACCGCCCGTTATGCAGATGAACTAAAAAGGGAATTATCACAAATGGCAGAGAAATTATTAACCCAATATGGGGGTGGAACAAACAAGCATTTGCTATACCAAGACTTTGCCCATCAGATTGCTTACTATGTATCCGAATGGCTTTTAAAGGTCAGATCAATGTAAAAAAAGTACCGGCAAAAGCCTGCTTCAGCGGTGCCGGGTTGATGTAAAAAAAATTATAGAAGACGGTAAAAAATCACTGGTCAGAGAATGCGGTATCATTAAAAACCCGGATATGATTTATATATTTCTCCGATTCATGCTTATATAGCGTCCGGCGTAATATGACTGGTATCAAAATTTTGGAGATTGAAACGGACGGCACGTTTTCTTTCATTGGAAATAAAAATAAAATAGCCACCGGTATACACCGCATATGATTCTAATCCTGCCGGGCCATCAATCTTTTTATACCTCGTTTATTATCCGACGCTTCAAAATCTATAAGGATATTGAGGTTCTGCATCGCACAAATTAAGATTTTTCAAATGAACATTTTAGAGCCGTGAAACAGCCTCGTATTACTGTTAAAGGTATAATACAAAGCATGGCAGCAAACAATAGTACTGCGCATGCCTTGTATCAGCAAAAGATTTATTATACTAAAACTATGTTTAGTAATTACCCAGCTTGCAGAATAAATTATAAAGAGCCTCATTATATTTACATGTTGAAAGATACTGCAAAGGTTTGGTAACAATAATATGCCCGTTATCAATAACAGCCTGAACAGGCGATAAAATTTTAAAGTCACTTACAATTTAAGAGGCTTAGCATTTATTTTTTTCGGGTGGTTGTATTCATACATGCAGTGCGTGTTCATTTATAGTATCAGACTTTTTTGCGTTAATGAGGTTTATTGTGCGTTTTTGTTTATGCAATATCAAAAAAGTCAGCTTCTATTCTGATGTGCGCAGTGATCTTGTACAAACCAGTATGACCAGGCATGTCCATATGGCCAGACCGGCTATGGTGACCGGTATTTGCCACAAGTGTGCGCCCTCAAATGCTATTTTCCGCAGTCCGTCCACTAAAAAAGTGAGCGGTAACAAATCGCAGAAACCGCGCAGCCAGCCAGGATAATTTTCCACCGGGAAAAACAAACCACACAACAGGATCTGTGGTACAGTGATCGTATTGGCTATTGGTGCAATGGAACTTTCGTTACGGATAAGACCGCTGATAAAAAAACCGATGCCGTTAAAAATGATAAGTCCGAACATAGATAACATCAGCATTTCAATAAATGTGATCCATCCGTGCACTAATGTAAAAGCAAACGCGTAGTAACCGATAGCTGTGATAATAATAAAACAGATTACCTGAAACAATAAGCGGCTCAGCATTTCACCGATTAAAAAGAAGGCAGGGTTTACGAAAGTATTTTTTTTTGACAGGACTGATGGCAATGCTTTTAGTGTACAACGTGCAGGCGCAGAAAACATCCATAGGTATACGCGGAGGTCTTACCATTCCGAATTTAAGCAGTGGCAGTGGCGCTGATGTAAATCCTTTAAATGAAGGATATAGCTCAAGGTTAGGTGCAGGCTTTGGTATTTTCGCGGATTTTAAGATAAGTAAATTGTTTTCCTTACAACCTATGCTTGAATATTCTCAACAAGGAGGAAAGAAAAATGGCTTCCAGGCATTTCCCGTACCAGGCTCGGGTAAACTTAATGCAAATGCATTGTTGGCAGCAGTATTACTTATCTTTTGGTGCTTTGAGTTTTTTCAATATTTCTTTTGCGTTTTCGTTATCGGGATTTAATAAAAGTGATTTTTCATAATTTTTTATCGCTAAGTCTTGTTCTCCATTTTTCATATAGGCTTCACCCATACTATCATATACATTTGATGAATTTGGATGATTTTTTATGTTCTCCCTAAATATCTCTATAGCTTGTTCAATATGACCTCCATTTAATCTTTGATAACCACAGTCATTTATGAAATCTTCTCCCGGCATTATTTTATAGCCATATTGTTTTGAAAGAAATGCAAAGTGCTGCTCAATATCTTTATAAGATTTTACTGCATTTGTGTCTTGAGGGTTTATAAACCAGTCGGAATAAATAAAGCGCAATCCATCATACATACTTTTATAGCCAACTGAGAAATGGTCTTCACTCGGATAAGCAGTGAACTGCCATTTGAACGATGCTGGAGCTGAAGTTTTTAATTGTCGAATGAGAGAATCAACAGCTAATTTTCCTCCGGGTTCATCTCCAATAGAAACAGGCATGTAACCCGATAGTTTTGGATGTTGATACATAAATGTTGCAAATTGACTAAGTATTTGCAGGTTTCCACCATATATTGCCGGGCTGATTACTATTTCTGATTGAAAAAGTTCTGGTGTACTCTCTTTGCAATAAATGGCAAACAAACCACCGAGTGAATGTCCTTCTAAAATGCGGTAAGGTTCTGTACGATAGTTTTTTTCAACATAGGGAATGACTTCGTCTTTCACAAAGGTTAAAAAGTTATTTCCACCTCCTGTGTTTAAAAGGCTGCTATCAACTTTACCATTAAAAATAAGCGAGTGTATTGGTGTGAAATCCCGAACACGGTCTGTGTTTACAATACCGACTATGATTAATTGTGGAATACGATATCTATCGGAGAGAAATTTTTCCAACTCGGTAACATATGCAAAATTCAAATCAGGGTCAAGTAAATAAAGTACTGGATACTTCTCGTTACTCGTTGAATAGCTAGTAGGGGTATATATCCACAAAACTCTTTTTTCGTTTAATATTTTGGATTGCAGAATGATTTTAGTTTGATCTCGGATAGGAAGGTCATCACCTTGCCCATACACATATTCAGAATGGCATAGTATAGCTGTAAATATTAATACTGTGTTTAAGAGTAGGCATTTGATTTTCTTCAAAAAAAGAATTTGTCCGACTTCTAAATTTTGCATATGATCTATGAAATATCTTTAAATTATTCAGTTGCTCGTCAAATATTACTGCCAACGTTTGTATTTACGCTAATATACGCTACAAAAACGCTTGCGCAAATAGCATCAGTTCGTTGATTAGGTGATGATTACAAATATTTTTGCCTTATGACGCTAAGCCGCTGATTCAACACGTATAAGTACCCTGGTGAATACATTCAGGTACATTTTTGTTTTCAATCATCGCCAGCCTCATTTTTATTTCCCGGACATCTGTCGCTTTAATTGACTACCTTCACGAAGCACGTCCACTCCCTCTTTACACCTTACCTTACAAATATTCATATGAAGATTGCATATATAAGTACCTACGCTCCTAGAGAGTGTGGGATAGGAACATTTACGAAAGATCTTTTTGAAGCGATGATAAAAAATGTTCCTGCCGGAGAAGAGCAATGGGATTCTTTGGTGGTAGCTATTGATGACAGGCAGGAGTCATATCTATACCCTGATGAGGTGAAATTCAAAATACAGCAGGAGCAGCAGGAAGACTATATCGAGGCAGCCAGGTTTATTAATTTAAGTGGAGCTGATGTTTGTATACTGGAGCATGAATTTGGCATTTTTGGCGGACAGGGTGGCGTATATATACTTCCGCTGTTGCACAAGTTAGAAATGCCTTTGATTGTAACGCTGCATACTGTATTAAAAACACCTTCCTACAATGAAAAGGCTATACTTATACAAATTTGTAAAATGTCCAGCAGGATAGTAGTTATGAGTAATAAAGCAATAGCGTTCCTGACATCTGTGTACGAAATTCCTGCTGATAAGATCACATTGATCGAGCATGGCGTTCCTGACGTGCAATTTGAACATCAAAGCGCTAAAAAGGATTTAAAGCTCGCTTCAAAAAACGTAATACTTACTTTTGGATTCATCAGCAGGAATAAAGGAATAGAAACGGTTATAAAGGCTTTGCCTGTAGTAGTGAAGCATTATCCGGACACTGTTTATATTATATTGGGCAAAACACATCCGGCAGTGCTTAGGCATTCTGGGGAGGAATACCGCATATTTTTACTACGCCTGGTCAAAAAACTACAGCTTGAAAAGAATGTGATTTTTTTGAATGATTTTATTAATCAAAAAGATCTATTCCGGTATTTGTATGCTTCCGACATCTATATAACACCCTATCTTAATGAAGCGCAAATAACCAGCGGCACTCTTTCATATGCTGTAGGTGCAGGATCAGCAGTAATTTCAACCCCATACTGGCATGCCGCCGAATTGCTGGATCAGGGAAGAGGGCGCTTGTTTGATTTTAATGACGCTGACGGGCTTTCAGCTGTTTTGCTTGAATTATTAGGCAACCCTGCAACTATGTTGGAATTGCAGAATAAGTCTTACGCGTATGGCAGGCAGATTACCTGGCCTAAAATTGGTACAAAATACAGGCATCTTGCTCAGCAGGTTGTACAACAGCCGAAAAATATGCCTCAACCGGATGTTTTCCTGGAGCCATTAATTTTGCCGCCGTTTGCACTGGATCATATCCAACGCATGACAGATGATACCGGCATCATTCAACATGCAAAATTTGGGATACCAAATTTAAAAGAAGGATATTGCCTTGATGACAATGCAAGAGCTTTGTTAATGGTGTTAATGGCATACAAACAAAAAAAGCACCCAAAGGCACTTGAGCTGTCGCCGGTGTATCTCAGTTATATACACTATATGCAAAGGGACGACGGCCGGTTTAGAAATTTTCTGAGCTTTAACCGTAATTTCCTGGACGATGTTGGTTCAGAAGATTCTTTTGGAAGAGCCATATGGGCCCTTGGGTATTTATTGGGAAATGCTCCCAATGATGCTTACTACCAATCCGGTAAAGAAATATTTTTTGATGCTGCTCCAAATTTTGAAAATCTTCGATCTATCCGAAGCATTGCGAATACCATTATTGGTGTGTGCTATTATTTTAAAAATAATACACATGATGATGAAATGACGGAGCGACTGAGAAAAATGGTCAATATACTTATTGAGGAATACAAAAAAAACAGAACAGATGACTGGCATTGGTTTGAAAGCCTGCTTGCGTATGACAATGCCATGCTGCCACTGTCTCTTTTGCATGCCGTAAACTTCTTAAATGATGAAGCCGTTACAAACGTCGCTATGGAAAGCATGCATTTTCTTTCAACACTTACGCTCAAAGAAGGATATTTATCTGTTGTAGGGAATGAAACCTGGTATGTAAAAAACGGAGCGCCTTCCATGTTTGCCCAGCAACCACTGGATGTGCTGGCTACAGTACTGATGTTTCACCAGGCTTTTCGTTTAACCAAAGAAAAAATCTACTTAGACAAATTATATACATCGTTCATGTGGTTCTTAGGTGAAAATGATTTACGCATGAGTTTATATGATTTTGAAACCAAGGGCTGCTGTGATGGATTGGAGCGTAGCGGTATTAACCGCAACCAGGGTGCAGAAAGTACATTAGCTTACCTGATTGCTCATTTAACTGTACTGGAGGCCTTTGAAGAATTTTACAAATCAGAGCACTGATAATCTATCGGTGTTGCTGTCAAAAAAAATCAACTGTTACCAGGCGCTCCTGATTCTTTTAACGCTGTTAATAGCGCCCTGAGATTTACGGTGGCATATGTAGAGGCATAATCAGACATCGCATAGGGAATGATCAGGTCTTCATTATGAATCATGGATCCACAGGAGTAAACCACATTGGGAACATATCCTTCTCTTTCTTTTTCATTTGGCATGATCAATGGGTACGGCAGCCGGCCTATAACTTTCGATGGATCGTTCAGATCCAATAAGGAGATGCTCAACACATATTCCCGCACCGGTCCAACACCATGGGTTATTACCAACCAGCCGGCCTCTGTTTCTATCGGCGAACCACAGTTGCCTATTTGCACAAGCTCCCATCCATACTCAGGCTTTTGCAGAAGAGTAGCCTCCCGCCATACTGTAATGCTTGCTGAGTAAGCAATATAGTTATTGATACCATCTACCCTGCACAACATAACATACATACCATTTATTTTCCTGGGGAACAACGCCATTCCTTTGTTCTGGGCTACTTCGCCATGAAGCGGTATCACCTTAAAATGATAAAAATCTTTTGTAAATAATAATTTGGGCAAAATAGAAATGCCATCATACGCTGTGTAAGTGGCATAATATATTATTTCGCCATCTTCTTCTGTAAACCGAACAAACCGTGCATCTTCTATACCTTTAATTTCGGTATCAGCAATAGGAAATATTACGCGTTCTGCTATATGAGTATCAGCCGAAAAATCCATTTCGTAATGAGAAGACGCAAGCCACATAATCTCATTCAATAAAATAAGACTTTCGGCGTCTTCATGTACAAGTTCCTGGGTTTCTTTTACATATCGTTTAAGCTCCTCGTAAGTAAAGCTGTCTGTAAGCTTTTCCATCATAACATCATAAGCAACACTCGCACGATCCCGCATTTCGTTCAGCTTTCTCCTGAACGATTTTTTGTGGTAGATATGATTTTTTATATGCTCCGGAGACTCTAGCATTTTACCAGGCGTATCTATAACAATATCATTGTTATGGTCAATAATTCCTGAACGGAAAACAACGGAGGATACATGCCCTTCACCGGTTGCCCTGAAGCTGATGATAATCCTTTTCTCTCCTTCAGTCAGCTCCGATTGATCGGGAGCTTCTATCATTGACGGGTTGAAAAAAGCCGCTGCTTCTATGGAATATTCCATTGTAAAATAGGCTCCTATCAATGCCTTTTGCGTAGCATTTATCATATCCGGAGCTATATCCAGCTCTTTTAATACATGTAATAACCGATTGAAATGTTTAGTAAAAATTCGTGTGATACTTCTGTGCCGTCTTGAAAAATCTCTTAAAATATTGGTTAATATTTCCTGCTGTTTCTTTTCGGGAATGGCCATTATTTTACTGATCAAATCCCTGCTTCGTTCGTGAGTGGTGTACAAAAACCGGGCAATAACACGGCTTTTATCGGGTTCAAAAAGCACGTTCTTTCTCAAGACCTGTACAGGCATATATGTATTCTCATTGATAAGCATTGAAGATACCGTATTAATAGTCTACTTAAGATTTTTGTTTTTGAACGCCTCATCAATTTACATTGACCGGTAGTAGTATATAAATGTAACGCATCTTCACTTTCTTAAATAAATGCGTGTCCGTCAGATAGTATAGTTACATTTACCTAAAATATTACAATGTTGATTGTTGATGAGCTTGAAAGGTTAGCCGGGCAGTTTTCATCTGACGACGGGCGAATTGCTACCATTAAACTGAAAGATGAGATAATAGACAAGATGGAAGGGCATTTTAATAACACCAAAGCAAAACTGAAGCCATCTGAATTATCTGCATATAATTTTTCAATAGCGGAGATACAAAATATAGTACCGGCTAAGCTTGACAGGGAAATGACACTTACATATTCGGAGCTAAATGAGCATCCCTTATTCCGGCAATTGATACATCATATAAGAACAATCATTTCTCTCTTCAGAACTGTTCACTACCGGGCGACACTTTAGCTTTGCCAATAATATTCCGAAGGATTTAAATACCAATAAGGTTAATAACGTATAATCAAAAGTGTTTTGCGGATATTTTTCCATACCTTTGGCTTGACAATTTGAGTTTTATCGCTTTTGTAAGCAGTCCATCCTTCTCAACTTCATTTTACATCTGCCATTTTCTCAAATATTTTTCAGTTTTCAAATAATTACCGGTAAGCGCTCCAATAAAAGCAGGGCTTTGGATTTTTGTAAATGTCCATGAGCAAATATTAGCAACCCTTTGTAAAAGCCTGACGGCAACCCGGTTAGTTTATTTTAAACGCTGATAATAAAATTTTAACTACAACAATTAATACACACATGCATATAGAAAAAATTGAGGGATATATAAGAAAGCAAATAAAAAGACATGCGACAGTTAATATACATTTTAAAGGACGCCCAAAGGTGACGGGGCTTTTTATTTTTACCAGGGATTATCATGAACTGAAATTGAAAAATTTTTGGCGGGTTGTGGATGTTACAAGGGTAGAGCAGTGGAAGAAAACAAAAGACATTAGCTTAGCGCGGATATTTAACGGAGCCTCATTCTCCACGCTTACAGGAGTAAAATCTTAAATTATCATTTTACCCTGGATTAAAAACATGCCCGGGAAGGTAATTCGCAACTCCGTATTGAAATTTGGAATTGTTCAGATTTTATACTTAATTATTCTAAAATGTTTTTGATAACGATTTTTGGGTTATGTCATTAAATAATCTCGATCGGGTAGGATAGCCGGAGCTATGAGGAGCGTTGTTAGGGAACAGTGATTTATGTAATCATTAGCTGTAATGATGTAACCTCAAACCTTTTTAATTGTACCACCTTTGACCTGAAACAAAGCATTTCAAATTAAAATTCAGTATAATGAACAATAGTAAAAAGAAAAGTATGATGCCGTTTAAAATCACAGGAGATTGGAATACACAAGCGGCTTTACTTAAAAAGAGGTTTGAAAAACTTACGGATAATGACCTGCGGTTTGAGATTGGAAAGGAAAATGAGCTTATAAGCAGGTTGGAAACCAGGCTTAATAAAAAAAGAGAGGTTGTACTTCACTTATTGAGAAAAATTGCCGTTATCTCGAACTGATCCTGAGCATATATACAAGAATATACAATTTTCATACGCCCGCCTTACATAACAAACGGTAAAGAATATTGCTAAACATAATGAAAGAAACAATGTAGATAAGTTACTTCTACTCTTTGCTCAGAAAGTAAGGAGCTCTGTTTTATATGCAAATGTCAATGAAAACAACATTGATATTTATGATTTATGCGAAAACAAATATTTACTCTTTTATGGACTATTGTAATACCATTACTAGCCTGGATCGGTTATTTTTTTATTCCGTTATTTGATAGTTATATATATTCTCTCTTTCTAAGCACATTACTTGCAGGCTCTGTGCTTGCTGCTGTACATCATGCAGAAGTTATAGCATTCAGGGTTGGAGAGCCATTTGGCACACTATTGCTGGCATTAGCGATCACGATCATTGAAGTAGCGCTGATCGTTTCGCTTATGCTGACAGGTGGCGAGCTTGAAACCAGGGCGCTTGCCAGAGATACAGTATTGTCGTCTGTAATGATCATACTCACAGGCATCATCGGGCTATGCATTTTAGTTGGCGCAGCCAGGTATAAAGAGCAGGCTTTCGAGCTTCAGGGCGTAAGTGCAGCCCTGGTTACGCTTACAACTATACTGGTGTTTTCACTGATTTTACCTAACTATACACTAAGTGCGGGTGTGTCGGAGTATAGTACGATTCAACTTGGTTTTGTCGCAGTTCTTTGCGTAGTGCTCTATATTACCTTTATTATGATCCAGGCCATCAGGCATCGTCCCTATTTTTTATCGCCTGAAACAACTAAAGACGAGGATATTCTTCCGGAAAAGCCTACTGCCCGGACAACCTTTATAAGTGCCGTCATACTGTTGTTATGCCTGGGAGTAGTTGTGCTGCTCGCTAAATCGCTTGCACCGCACATAGAAGAAACAGTATTGAAAGCCGGGGCGCCTAAATCCCTTGTAGGCGTTATTATTGCTGCAATTGTTTTATTACCGGAAGGGTTAGCAGCGTTCAGGGCTGCAAACAAAAACCGGCTGCAAACAAGTCTTAACCTGGCGCTTGGCTCTGCGCTCGCCAGTATAGGACTTACCATACCGGCCGTGGCAGCTGTATCCATCATAACCGGCGTACATATAACCCTGGGCATAGATATGAAAGCAATGGTATTATTGCTGTTAGCCCAGTTCACCATTGTCGTTTCCCTGGCTACAGGCCGCACTAACATACTGCAAGGCATTGTGCTGTTAGCCATATTTCTGCTCTATATATTTTTGATCGTTGTACCTTAATAAAAAGGAAAAGGGTATCATACTGTTCGCTTCTTAAAACTATCTCGTCTGTTATTAAAAATTACAGGATTGTGTGAATTATATAAACTATTCTATAGAACGTATAAGTATCAGGACTTTTTACCAGATTACCTTTGATTTGGATTTTCATAGGATATTGGATTTAAAAATCAGGGCTGGATGTCTATCCCGGCCCTTTATCTTGTGCTTATTATTTATAAAACCCCATCTCATGTTATTTAAATTATACATTAAAATACTTTACTGATGAAGAATGAAAAAACAAATGAAGCAGAAGAATCATCTGAATTTGAAAAATCCAAGGTACATATCATTGTTGAAATCATAGAATATATGGCCAACTCAGTTGTAATTAAAACCATCATAAAAAAATCTACCGGTAATATCAGCATTATGTCATTCGACAGTGGCGAAGGCTTAACAGAAAAGATATCTCCGTTTGATACATTTGTTCAGATTATAGAAGGCAAAGCTGAAATTGTGATTGATAATATTTCTAATCTGCTCGTGTCGGGCCAGGGGATAATTATTCCCGCCCATACCTCCAATTATATAAAGCCAAACGGCAGGTTCAAAATGATATCGACTGTGATTAAAAGCGGGTATGAATAAAGTACTCCTTAAATAAAGCAATAATATTCTTTTATCATTTTCTAAAACGCCCGGCATGAATACTTCTTATCTTCCTTCTGTTTCTAAGGCAACGGATGTTGGGGTGCTATCCATTCATGGGAAAAACGATCAGTTTCTTACTTCTCTGATTCACGAGGTTCGAAATCCATTAGCTACTATCAAACTTGCGGTAGAAGTATTACAAAATAGCAGCACCGATCATATGCAAAAAAGATATCTCGAAATGATCATGAAGAGTAATGAGCGAATAAATGATATTATAACACACGCACTGGCTTCATTTCACGAAATATATGTGTTAAAAGAATACCCCCTACATCAATTGGTAGAAGAAACATTAAATGCAAATGCAGACAGGTTTTTTTTGTCGCATGTTAAGATCACGAAAAATTATACACGCCTTGCTTCTGCTGTTTTGGTCAATAAAGAAGAAATAAAGACTGCGCTGACGAATATTATTATTAACGCCATAGAATCCTTGCCGGTATCCGGTGGTGAGTTAATTATTACAACGATAGCTGATGATGGAAAATGCACCCTGGTAATTGAAGACAATGGAGCGGGAATAGAAAAAGAAAATCTTAAAAATATCTTCAGGGCGTATTTCACTACAAAACCTAAAGGCGTAGGCTTGGGTCTGCCGGTAACACTATCACTGCTTGCATCAAACGAAGTTAACGTACGGGTTCAATCTGAAAGAAATGTTGGAACGCGCTTTATTCTTTCCTTTGAAAATCGTCATGCCAAAATCTATTAATAAAGTTTTGTTAACAGGGCAATTTTGGAATGTGTTTTGGAAAGTATAGATATACAATTTAAATAAAAAAATGAAAAATTATCTGAAATTATCGGCCTTATTGTTGCTTGGCGCTGTTGTGATTGCTTCTTGCAGCAAAAAAGATGATCCCACCGACAACAATTTGTTTGTAGGCACCTACAAAGGAAAAATAAGTTATGTAAAAGAGGGGGAAAATAAATCCACGGATGATGGGAAAGTTACTGTTGTGAAAGTAGGCAATAACTACAACTTCGTGTTTTCTGATGGGATCCCGGATTTAAAAGGAGTTGAATTTAAAAATGAAGGAAGCAATGCTGTCGTTTCTATTGATGAAGATGCAGCTAAACTTATTCGTATTACTGCCAGTAAGCTGATCATTGGTTATGCCAAAGACGGTGCTGTTTGGACCGCGGATTGTGATCGCTGATCCATGGTAAATAATTGGTTTACTCTAAATTATTAAACCAGCCAATAAAAAAGACCAGATATTATATATTATCTGGTCTTTTCTATATTGTAAATCTGCCTGGTCAGGAATAAACAATTATCTGTTTATTCAGTATGATTTCTCCGCCCGATGTTTTTAATGGCATCTGTCAGTTCGTTCATATCCTGGTTAAATTCTTTTTTAAACTCAGTCCATTTACTGGTTTTAGTATCTGCAGATTCATCTATTTGCTTTTGAAGCTTGTTATTTTTCTCCTGGAGCGCCGTTATTTTTTTATCATACTTTTTTTTAAGATCCAGGCTTAAATCAGCATCAGCCAGCCTTAGCTCTGTGATCTTTTTTTTATTCTCCTCAATTTTGTTCTCCGCTTCGAGTTTAAACTGTTCAAAATCTGCGGCCGAATCAATCTTTGCCTTTGTTAAATTCTTTTTTGCCTCTGCGAACTCTTTTCTTGCCTGTGCGCTCCTTTTATCTTCCTGGCTAAATGCGGAGAAATGAGTAGTAACAACCATCGCCAAAGCGCCAATTCCTACAAGTAATGTTTTCATTTTATTTTGTTTTTGTAGATACAAAGCTACCACAGCGCATTGCTGTTTTTGTTACATATCAATGTGTAAAAGTTGTAACATTCACACAATATGACTGATTATCATTTTTATAGACTGCCATTTTTTAGTAGTACCTTTAGCATGGTGTGATAATTAAAATAATTCTTTCGTTGGGAATATATTTTTAATAGAATTTTTGTGAAGCTGTTTATAAAAAATATGGTATGTATCCGTTGTAAGATGGTCGTAAAAGAGTCACTTTCAAAATTGGGTATCCCGTTTAGGACAATTGAGCTCGGGGAGATAGATGTGGAAGAAATCCTCACTCCTTCTCAAAGAGAATTGTTAAAGTCAGATTTAGTATCCTATGGTCTTGAATTGATGGATGACAAGAAGAGTGTGTTAATAGAAAGGATCAAGAATGTAATTATTGAACACGTTCATTATACGGAAGAACCGTTAATTATTAATTTCTCGACGTTTCTCAGCCAAAAACTTAATTACGATTACACCTATTTAGCTAACCTGTTCTCGGAAGTACAGGGTATAACTATTGAAAAATTCATTATCACGCATAAAATTGAAAGAGTAAAAGAGCTATTGGTATATAATGAACTTAATCTTACAGAAATTGCCTACCAGATGCATTACAGCAGTGTTTCACATCTTTCAAACCAGTTCAAGAAAATAACAGGTCTCACTCCTTCTCATTTTAAAGCTTTAAAAGAAAAGAGACGCAATATGCTGGAAAACCTGTAAATCCTGCAATATAATGTGTATAAGTTATAACAGCGAGAACAGTGTAATACGCGACCTTAGCAATTGGTTACACTTAATAAAAATATATGCCATTCTATTATTACATATTTTTATTCGTCCTTGTTTTGATCATTTTAATTGTGCTATTGTTTCTTATTGCCACAAGGAAAAACGCTTGCGACTTATTATTTATGGAAGGATTAAAGCAAGAAAATCTAGGACATTTGAATGAGGCTGTTATTATTTATGAAGAAGCGCTTATTCAAACAGGCAAATTTAAATTCCGGCGTAACTTCAAATATAAAATAATAAGTAAGATCAGGGTATTACATACCTTGATAGAATATGAAGGTACGTTCCGAAAGATAAGTAATCAATAGAAACAGTATCAGGAACGAATTTCTGCCTCTTCCTCAAACGGGATAAGCTCATTTACATAATTTTCAAGATCTTGCCGGAATACAGGATTGTTAATACAGGATGCAAACAGTGCTTCTGTGCCGCCAGCCGACAATATTCCCGACGTCATCATTTCTGTTAACTGTGGGTTCTGTTCTATCCAATTCTTCTTCAGCGAATGATCTTTTAAGAATGATATAATAATATCGGATTTAAAAACAGATGAAACATTTTCTGTTTTTTCGTTAATAAGACGGATCTCATCCGCAACAAATGAAAAATTTGCAGGATCGAATAAATCGGTAGGTAGAATGAGATATTTGTCATAATGTTTCATAAACTTTCAGTTTATTATTTTGTTTGCATTTGTAATTCGCTCTCAGGCTTTATAAAAAATATCATAAGGAGAAAAACTATTGCATACTAATCTCTGCGGCAACTATTGTGCTTCCGGTATTTCCGGGGCTCTTTATAAGCTCAACGCCTGCCTAATCCTTTTCTCAAGAGACGGATTTGTTTCTATTTCCAAAAAGTACTCTGTTGCCACCACTTCTCTTTGCCGGGGTTTTACTTCTGTTCCGGAAAACAGCATCTCCTGTTTTAAGTAAGCCAGTTTGGGATGATCAAAAAATGCAACTCCTTTTCCGAGATCATGTATAATTGACAAAGTATCTTTTTCATTCTTTGCTTCAAGATGTACAATTACTGTAAGCATAATTTTATATTTTGATGAAGATTTTTTATCAAGAACTCTTTGATAGGGATTAATGTTATCTATTGTCATATTTGTCACTACTCCTGGTAAGATATATCTGGAAGCCAAAGCTAATCACTATATTATGAGAGAGTGGTGCAGACCAAAATCCGGCTATACCTTTATATTTGGCAAGTGCTTCCAATCCAATTGCAGGGGAAATAAAATATGCTATACCAGGCCCCGCGCTTAAGCCAAGTCCATTCGTATTATCGCCTTCAGCAGGATTATTACCTTCAATACCTACAGTCCCTTCTGCAAAGAATTTGCTTTTTCTGAAAAGATTGCTATTTCTATCGCCCCAATAATACCTCCCTAAAATACCGACTCCATATGTGGTTGAAGGGCTTGTACCTTCAGACACTGTAGCATGAAAGCTTATATACGATCCTACTGCTATATTATCTTTTATAAAAAATGCCGCTTTAGGACTCAGCCTGCCACTGAATGACCCTTTATCACTCAGGCTCCAGTTGAGATCAGAAATCTCTCCCCCCATCAATACGCTTCCCCTCTGTATTTGTGCCTGGAGGCAACCAACAGAACATGCGCTTATTAAAATGGCTCCTATATATTTTATAATCATGATAATATTTATATTATGAGAAAATGTCTTTTCCACAGCATTTGCCCGAAGCATTATTGCTTGCCGGATCAAATTAATAATGAATAAGTTCAAAGAGAAACACTACAATGAACTGCTTTTATTTATCAATTGTTCGCGTTTCACCACAGAAAAATATTCGTTGCGCTGTAGCTGTGCCAGTGTTTGTTTTGCTACAGCTTCTGCGGAAGCCGGATTTTGACCTGTAATGATATTGCCATCTACAACTACATAGCTGGCATAATCTTCACATTTACTATACAATGCACCAACTGAAATAAGCTCATTTTCTATCAGCAAAGGAACTACTGAAGCTAATCCCGTAGATTTTTCTTCGCTATTACTAAAAGCGGTCACCCGTTTATCTTTGATCCACAATCCTCCATCTGGGTTTTGCAATGTTAACATACTCGCCACAGCCTGGCTTTGCAACGCCATGGGCTTATGCTGAAAAATAAATCCCTCTAATAACATTTTTAATAAAACATTGTTTGTAAGATCCCATAAACATCCATGTCCACCGGGCAGAAATACAGCATCAAACGTATTGATCTCTATTTTTTCAAATGTTCCTGAATCAGCAATAAAATCCATAGCCTGCCTGTCCTGGAGAAAACGCTTTGTTCGTCTCGTTGCAACTATAATAGATTGTCCTTTGGGATCAAGCGGCACCTTACCGCCAAGGGGCGACGCAATACTAATATCAGCACCAGCTTCTCTGAAAATGTAATAGGGTGTAGCAAGCTCCTCAAGCCAGACTCCGGTTTTCCCTGTCGTGGTTCCAATGCTACTATTTGAGGTAGCGATAAACAAAATTTTATTAACCCTCATTGCATTGTAAAGATGAGCATTCTTATGCCGCGCAGCATTACATAAACATTTAGGTTAGTTACATAATTCTCACATTCTAAATTATCAAACCGGGAAGTGGTCAATATCGTACAACAGGTATACAACTAACTAATGCTTTTATTTTTGTATGCCCGCCTCCGGAATTTACTTAATGAAAGTGTGGTAATTGTATTTTCCTTAACAACAAAAAATGTATCTTTATATATGTAGAAAACACGAAAAAATTTCTCCGGCTTCTGCAGTACATTCTCCATGATGTTTTACAGGAAATTGTCAAAATAATTATCGCGGCTTCTATTTTTTTTACTAAATAATTAATAATGGCCGCAATTATTTTTTTTGCCGTTTTATGGTATTCGTCTTTGTTTTTTCAAACCTTCTTCCATCACAGGTATGCAGCGCACGGAGCATTCAAAATGAATATCTTTTGGGAGCGCGTCTTTTACATATTTTCCTATATTACACAGGGCTCTTCGTATATGAGCCCACGTACTTATGCCATCATGCATCGTATGCATCATGCTTATACTGATACAGAAAAAGATCCCCATTCTCCTGCTTTCTCAAAGAATGTGTTTCAGATGATGTGGCGTACCAGAAAGATATACAATAATATTTATCGCGGCAATGTTGATATAGAAGAGCGCTTTACAAAATACTTACCCGATTGGCAATGGCTCGACCGGTGGGGACATCATCCTGCATCAAGAATCCTGTGGGCGCTCATTTACATTGCAGTATTTATATTGCTGCCTTCATTTTGGTGGACCTTCTTTTTGCTACCCATCGTATTCATCATGGGAGCATTTCATGGAGCGATTATCAACTGGTATGCGCATAAATACGGATACATAAATTTCAGGCTTAAAAACTCATCTCGCAATCTCTGCTCAATTGATATTTTTATGCTGGGAGAATCGTATCACAACAATCATCATAAAAACCCTTCTGCTGTTAATTTTGGAAGAAAATGGCATGAAATTGATCCTGTATACCCGGTTATAAAATTACTTCATTGGCTGCATGTGATCCGCCTGGTAAACCGTAAGCCTGTAGCCTCTATCTATAAAAACTGACTTTAGGATTCGAAGAAGTGGCATCAAAAAACAAAAGAAATTTAAATTCCCCTTATAGTAAAATTAAATTCAACTCAATCAATACGCTGCTAAATTATTTGCACACTATGATGAAATCAGTTATTACAGGCACCGGATCATATATTCCTGAAGTGCTTCGCTCTAATGAACACTTTTTAAGTAATTTGTTCTACGATGACAAGGGTTTGCCCATAGCAGATGAACCAACCATTATTGTTGAAAAATTTCAGAAGATTACAGGTATTCGGGAGAGACGTTATATACCGGAGTATTTGAACACATCAGATATTGCAGCTTTTGCCGGAATGCAGGCATTAAAGGATAGCGGCATTGATCCTGAAACATTAGACCAGGTAATTGTTGCGCATAATTTTGGTGATATTGTTTACCAGAATATCCAATCTCAGAACGTGCCGTCGCTGGCTGGCAAGGTAAAGCACCGGCTCGCCATCCGTAATCCGCAATGCATTGCTTATGATATTCTTTTTGGCTGCCCGGGCTGGATACAGGCATTGATCCAGTCTGAAGCGTACTTTAAAGCTGGCATGGCTAAAAAAGTATTGATAATCGGAGCAGAAACACTGTCGCGTATTGTTGATCCCTGCGACAGGGACAGTATGATTTTTTCCGACGGGGCCGGAGCCTGTGTGCTCGAATATCTTGAAACAGGTGAAGAGGGTTCCGGCGTGCTTGGTACCTGCGCTCAAACACATAGCGGCGATGAGTTGAACTATATCAGCATGGGCAAATCATACAACGCCCGTAATGGCAACAGGCTGTTCATGAAAATGAAGGGAAGAAAAGTGTATGAATATGCATTGACACATGTTCCCGCGGCCATAAGACGCTGCATAGAAGAATGTGGAATAGCTATCAGCCAGATAAAGAAGATATTTATACACCAGGCTAATGAAAAAATGGATGAAGAGATTGTAAAAAGATTATTTGAATCATACGGGCTATCATCTCCTCAAAATATTATGCCCATGAACATTCAGTGGTTAGGCAATAGTTCTGTAGCTACAGTACCTACCTTGTATCATATGGTTCGCAAAGGAGGCATTGCCGGGCATGAAATATTAGCGGGAGATAATATTGTTTTTGCTTCCGTAGGAGCGGGCATGAGCATTAATGCAGTTTGTTACCGCGTTTAAATATGCAGGAATGGAAAAAGATATTGAAATCGTTGTATCACAATTCAGGAGCGAGGCGTCAGGCTTATTTCAGGCTATTGCTGAAAACTTTGTACGGCATGCCAAAAGATTAAACAGGCAATGGGATGAAAATGTTTTTCAGCAAATGCAAGGCCGGTACATGCAGGAATTAAAAAAACAACTAACTCATATTGCCGAAAAGCTGATCAGTCAATATAAAGGTGCATTAAACACAAATATGTTGAGGCATGAACTCACAAAGCAAATAGACTATTATATATCAGCCTTTGTCTTAAAAATCAGGTCAATGTAGATTTTGTAATTGCTCTTTCGCATAAATATTATGGTCTGTATAATATCCCGGCGGTATCAGGCAGAAGGCCGGCCGTCTCCAATCCATTGTGGTATATTATATTCCGGTTTAAATGCATGCTTTCTGCGTGATGAGTCCAAAGCCGGTTTTCTGGCTGCTAACGGATTGAATCTTCTAAAAACCGGACATGGGTTTCCGATGTTTTCGGCAGATTGTCCGACCGAAATTCATTTACCTTCTTTATTCAGTTATACTTTTAAGTGAAAGTTGATAAATAAAGGAGGATATAGTCAGCATAAATTGAAGTAACTTTAAAATATAAACTGTTCTTTGTTTCAAGATTGCCCCAGCTACTGGCAAATTACTGGCAAAAATGAAAAAGCCGCCAATGGCGACTTTGTAAGTTGTTGATTTTTAAGCTCCCCCTTCAGGACTTGAACCTGAGACCCTCTGATTAACAGTCAGATGCTCTAACCAACTGAGCTAAGGAGGATTGTAGTTCCTTATCAATAAGGGCGGCAAAAATAGGGAATTTTGATTGTAAAAAACAAAGAAATTTAATGGTGTTTTAAAAAAGAATATTACGGCATTATTTATGATTTGATTTACCTACAAAAAACAAGCATAAAATATTAAAACAAAAGAAAAATTATATTACTCTGTACATTTGCTATTCCCGATAATATTTTATTTCACAATTAAAACTATAGATCATGGCTTTTACATTACCGGCTTTGCCTTATGCATATGATGCATTAGAGCCCTATATTGATACCCTCACAATGCAGATACATCATGACAAGCATCACCAGGCTTATGTTGACAATCTCAATAAAGCAATTGCGGGCACACCCAATGAAGATAAATCGCTTGAAGAACTGGTAAAGAGTGCAGGTTCCATCAGCCCGGCTGTTCGCAACAACGGCGGTGGTCACTGGAATCACACCTTCTTTTGGGAAACGCTTTCTAAAAATGGCGGCGCCCCTTCAGGCAAGCTGGCTGAAGCTATAAACAGCGCTTTCGGCAGCTTTGATGAATTCAAAACAAAATTAAATACCGCAGGCGCAACACGCTTTGGCAGTGGCTGGGCATGGCTGATTTTAAAAGATGGTAAATTAGAAGTAACAAGCACCCCTAACCAGGATAATCCCTTAATGGATGTTGCTGAGGTAAAAGGAAGCCCACTTTTAGGTGTGGATGTTTGGGAACATGCTTATTACCTGAAATACCAAAATAAGCGCCCGGATTATCTTGCTGCAATCTGGAATGTGATTGATTGGAAAAAAGTAGAAGAAAGATTTGCAAAAGGATAAGAGATATCATAGCTGAATATCCCGGCCAAATTAAACCGGGATATTAAATCTAAAAGGCTGCCTGGGGCAGCCTTTTAGATTTAATATAAGCGTTATTTGTTATTTTTGAATTATTACCCTATGTGGGATTGGCCCCGCAATACCATTCAAATCAAACGCAGTTTTTACTGCTTCCTGCACCCCGAAGAAAACATCCCAGTAATCAGTTTGTGTTGTATAGGGGCGGATAGCTAATGTTGTCATCCCATCACCAACTTTCATCACGCTTACCTCAGGTGAAGGATCTTTTAATACTTTGGGATGAGATAACATAGCCTGGATTGCTACTGCGCGGGCTTTATCAATTGACACCTCCGGTGCAACCGCCATGCTGATGTCAACACGCAGATTACCATGTGTATTGAAGTTTGTGATAACACCGGTTGAAAGTGGCCCGTTGGGTAAAATAACCGTTTTATTATCAGGAGTAAGCAAAGTAGTATTAAAAACGCCCTGCTCTGTAACAGTACCTGCTATACCCTGCGCTTCGATAATATCACCTATTTTAAAAGGCTTAAATATCAGCATCATTACTCCGCCTGCAAAATTACCAAGCGTACCATTTAATGCTGAACCAATGGCTACACCGGCACCAACTATAAGTGCAGCAAAAGAAGAAGTATCTACACCAAGAATACCAAATATGGTAATGATGAGTAGAACAAGACAAAGAATTTTAAAAAATGAAACAAGAAATGTTTGTAATGATGGATCAAATTTTCTTGCACTTAAGGATTTTTTCAATAAAATGCCCAGGCGGCCAATTATCCAGCTTCCTATTATATAAAATACGATGGCACCAATTACCTTGGGGGCATATGTAATTGCAGAATCAATAAATTTGGAAGCAACGTTTGTTCCTTTGTTTACGAGCTCTTCAGCCTGCAAAAAATAAAATCTCATAAGTATTTGTTTAAGTATTAATAAAAATGCAGGGTTGAGTTAATAGTTCTTAAGGACGGAAATTTAAACCGGTAAGTTGCATAACAGAAAATTAATATCTAAAAGCCAAAAGCCACATCAGTACGATGTGGCTTTCCTGAAATATAAACCAGTGAAAATTACATATTTAATCCCCCGCAAACGCTTAGGGTCTGCCCGGTAATATAACTACTCCAATCACAGGCAAGGAATAAAACCGTATCTGCAATGTTCTCCCCTGACCCAAAACGACCCAGCGGAATATCCGCCTTGTATTTATCAGCCGTATCTCCTTCTTTAAGATAGCCGGTCATATCGGTTTCAATAAAGCCAGGTGCAATGGCATTACAGCGTATATTTCTGCTACCTAATTCTTTAGCTATACTTTTTGTAAAGCCTATAATACCGGCTTTACTTGCCGCATAGCTGCTTTGCCCTGCATTACCTATAATACCAATGATGGAGCTCATATTTATTATACTGCCGGATTTCGCTTTCATCATCGGGCGTATAACCTGTTTGGTCATATTGTATACGCTTTTAAGATTGGTATTTATTACATCATCCCATTGCTCGCTTGTAAGACGAAGCAGGAGGTTATCTTTAGAAATGCCTGCATTGTTTATACAAATATCAACCGTACCAAACTCCTTAACCACATCGTTCACTAATGCTTCGCATTGTGCAAAATCGCCGGCATTGCTTTGATAAGCTTTGGCCTTAACACCAAACGCTTTTAGTTTTTCTTCAAGAGCAGCAGCTTTGGCCGCACTGCCGTCACTTACATAGGTAAATGCGATATTTGCTCCGTGTTCCGCAAGTTTCAATGCTATAGCTTCGCCTATTCCTCTTGAGCCGCCGGTTACAATGGCAACTTTATTATTCAGCAATTTCATGAATTATATTCTGGTTTTAAGTATGATATTATTTGCAAGATAAATAAAGAACTTGATCAATGCTCTTTCAGTAAGGAGGGGCGTTCGGTTATTTCGTGATACTTTATTACATCATCCGCGTAATAATGAATAACCATGCTCTTCCTGGTTAACGCTTTATTGAGTATCGGTGCTCCACCATGTACAAGATTGGCATGCCATATCAATACATCTCCTTTTTTGGCAAGAAAGGTTTTTGCTTCAAAATGATTTTCATTCAGCACATCTTCCAGCACATCTTCATAATCGCTGTATTTTTTATTTCCCAAAGTTAATAATGAAGATGTGTTGTTATAGTCACTGTTTAATAAAAAAGGAAGCTTATGGCTGCCGGGATAATAAAACAGTGGTCCATTATCTGGTGTAATATCTTCCAGCGCTATCCAGGCTGCTATCAGATAGCCCAGCGGGTAAGTGGTCATGTGAATGCTGTCTGAATGTGCCCTTTGCTCACTGCCATTAATAAAATTGATGGTTTGAAAGGGAACGACATTTTTATTTAAAAGAAAGTCAAGTATCGATTTAATTTGAGGATGCGTGGTGATACTTTGTATAAGGGATGATATCCTGTTGGCAAACATTAATTTGTTGCCGTTGGTAAATTTTATTTTGCCTGATTGCTGTAAGCCTGCTATCTCTGCATTTATCGCGTCAACCTCATCATCTTTCAATAATCCCTCTATTATAAGATAACCTTTAGCCGACCAATTTTTTATTTTTGCCTGTATATCCGGTGTAAAGGATGAAAATGCTTTTTTTAACGGAGCTGCGGCAGCAGAGTCTTCAAGGTCAAGCCAGGCTTTCGAAGTTTTATCGGGAAAATCTTTACTGGAAATAGAAGCAAACAGAGGCTTATGAATGCCATATTTACGGTATGCTTTCCTGTTATGCTTTAACGCTTTAAAATGCCTGAGGTTGTATAACCAATGAACCAGCTTAAGGCGTTTTATTCTTTTGGCTATTGACATATCATGGTTTGAATTGAAGCATTTCCTCTATAAAATTACGTTCATTGCTCAACCTGGGCACCTTATGCTGCCCGCCGAGTTTTCCTTTGCTTTTTAACCAGTCATTAAAAAACCCTTTGTCCATCACATGAACTATAGGTTGTCTTAACGCGATATTTTTATGACGTTTTGCTTCATAATCGCTGTTAATAGATTGTAATGCTTTATCCAGTTCGGCTGAGAATACATTAACATCATCAGGTTGTTTCTCAAATTCAATCAGCCATTCATGCGCGCCGTTTGATTCTTCTCCGAAATATACAGGAGCAGCGGTATAGTCATTCACAATTGCGCCGGTTGTTTTACAGGCTATTGAAACAGCTTTGTCGGTATTATCCACAATCACTTCTTCTCCAAACGCGTTAATAAAATGTTTTAACCTTCCGCTCACCTTTATACGAAATGGGCGCAGGCTGGTAAACTGGATGGTATCACCAAGCAGGTAACGCCAAAGCCCGCCATTGGTACTGATTACAGGAGCGTAATTTTTGCCGATCTCCACATCTTTTAATCCAATGGTCTGCGGATCTTTCTTACCATATTCTTCAAAAGGCATAAACTCCATGAATATGCCATGATCAACGAAAAGCAGCATGCCCTCAGCTCCCGGATTATCCTGTGCCGCAAAAAAACCTTCACTGGCATTATAAGAATCTATATAATAAATGTCTTTACCAATCAGCTTTCTGAATTGCTCACGATAAGGGGTAAACGAAACGCCGCCATGAATATATAATTCCAGCGACGGCCAAACTTCAGCCATGTTTTTTTTACCTGTTATCTCAAGAATTCTTTTAAACAACACCAGCGTCCAGGTAGGTACGCCGGATATAGAAGTCACATTTTCCCTGATGGTGCTTTCTGCCAGCCTTTCTATTTTAGACTCCCACTCATCCATAAGCGCTATTGACAGTTCCGGCGTTCTTATCCACTGCCCCCATACAGGGGAATTCTGCAGCAATACAGCACTTAAATCGCCAAAGTGCACATCGTCATTAATCTGGTTAATGGTATGACTTCCGCCTATTACAAGCCCTTTACCGGTTAGTAATTCCGAATCGGGGTTAAAATTGTAATACATCGTAAGGGTATCCTTTGCGCCTTTGTAATGGCACTCTTCAAGGCTCTCCTTACTTACAGGTATAAACTTACTTTTATCACTGGTTGTACCACTGCTTTTTGCATACCACTGTATAGGGGTATTCCATAAAATATTCTCTTCACCGTTCATCATCCTTTGTATATAAGGCTTCAGGTCGTCATATTCATGAATCGGGATTTCTTTTTTAAAATCGCGGGTAGAGAATAATGAAGAGAAATTATATTTTCTGCCAAATTCCGTGTATTGCGCTGAAGTAACCAGGTCCTGCAACACTTCCCTCTGAGAGGCTACAGGATTTTCTATCCACGCTTCAATGCGCCATAAGCGCATGCGTGCAAGTTGTGATATTGTTGTACTTAATATGCCCATTGTGCAGCGGCAAAATAAAGAAATTAAGTGAAATGAGGGCGATCGAAGTTAGTCCGGACACATTCTGCACACCTATTAAGCAATTTAAGGATACCGCCTAATTGGTCTTATTGTTTCTCAACTCCTTAAAGGTTGTAATACTGAATTATACCGTACACGCAAAACGCCGGAATCCAGGGTATAAAAGGCTATATTTCTTTATCCATCGAAGGAATTTCGCTCATCCCTTTCATTGCTTCTTCATGCAGGTAGTCTTTGCGCTTAAGCTCAAAATTTCTGCCGAGATAGAGCCGTTTAACCTGGTCGTCTGCCGCAAGTTCTTCAGCTGTACCGTGTTTAAATATTTTGCCATCAATCAGGAGATATGCCCTGTCGCAAATAGAGAGCGTTTCATTTACATTATGGTCGGTAATCAAAATGCCAATGTTCTTATATTTTAGCCTTGCCACAACAGATTGAATATCTTCTACCGCAATCGGGTCAACACCCGCAAAAGGCTCATCCAGCAAAATAAATTTGGGATCAACAGCTAAGGCGCGGGCAATTTCTGTTCTTCTTCTTTCACCACCACTTAAGGAGTCTCCATTGTTCTTACGTACATGATGTAAACGGAATTCATCCAGCAATGCTTCCAGCTTTTCTTTTTGCTGCGCTTTGCTGAGACTGGTTATTTCAAGCACTGCGGAAATATTATCCTCTACAGTAAGTTTCCTGAAAACAGAAGCCTCCTGCGGCAGGTAACCAATACCCATCTGCGCTCTTTTATACATCGGAAGCTTTGTAATATTCTTATCGTCCAGAAAAACCTCTCCTTCATCGGGCTTGATCAGCCCCACCACCATATAAAAAGTAGTGGTTTTGCCGGCGCCATTAGGACCAAGCAATCCTACTATTTCGCCCTGCTTTACTTCAACAGATACATGATTTACAACAGTGCGGCTGCTGTATTGCTTTACCAGATTACTTGTGTGTATAGTTAAGCTCAAGAGTAACGATTTGCGCAAAAATACAGTATAGAAAGCATTGGTAATATCTGCCGGGCTGTTTTAACAGGTATTTTTGGTATGCCCCGATTGAATTATGTTTGCAAATTATTTGAAACTAAGGCAATGAAAGTTACAGATCATATAAAACAGGCTAAAAAAACATTAGTATCATTTGAAATACTTCCTCCTTTAAAAGGGAAAACCATTAATTCTATTTATGATCATCTTGATCCTTTAATGGAATTCAAACCTTCATTTATAAATGTTACTTATCACAGGGCCGAACATATTTTTAAAAAGAAGGCTGATGGAAATTTTGAAAAGGTTGAGATAAGAAAAAGACCCGGTACTGTTGGCATATGTGCAGCTATCATGAACCATTATAAGGTTGATGCGGTGCCTCACCTTATTTGTGGAGGTTTTACCATTCGCGAAACGGAAGATGCGCTGATTGACCTGTATTTTCTTGGTATAGACAATGTGTTATTGCTCCGTGGGGATGCCGCCAAAAATGAGGCTTTTTTTGAGCCAGAACCTGAAGGTCACCGTTACGCGATTGACCTTTTAAAACAAACCGCTAACCTCAACAATGGCATCTATCTTGAAGATAATATCCGGAATGGGTTCCGTACTAATTTTTGTATGGGTGTTGCCGGCTACCCTGAAAAACATTTTGAAGCGCCAAACCTTGCAACTGACCTTAGTTACCTTAAGGCTAAAGTAGATGCGGGGGCAGAATATATTGTTACTCAAATGTTCTTCGATAATAAAAAATTTTTTGATTTTGTAGATAACTGCCGCGCCAATAGCATTAACGTTCCTATTATTCCAGGGCTCAAACCTATTTCTTCCAAAAAACAACTGAGCGTAATACCCCGCACATTCAATGTAGATATACCTACAGACCTGAGCATTGAAATACTGAAATGCAAAACCGATGCAGATGTAGAGCTGGTAGGCACAGAATGGCTGAAGCAGCAATCTGTTGAATTAAAAAAATCAGGAGTGCCTATTCTGCATTACTATACGCTGGGCAAACCGAAGATGGTAGAGAATGTAGTGAAAGAGATAGTGTAATATATAAAAGCGATAATTCTTATGGCAAGCAAGAAATCTATTAAGACACCGCCTAAGCTTTTTAATGAAACTCAAAATCTTATCAGGTCAATTTCTCAAAATCTTGATGGAGACTTTCTTGCTTACTGGATTTCATCAAATAGCAGAATTATAGGTGACGATACTATTCCTTTTTATGAAGTATGTAAAAATAAAAACAGGAAAAATACACTTTACCTATATGTAAAAAGCGATGGTGGGTCTGGAGAAGCATCGTTAAGGATTGTGAACCTTTTGAGAAAATTTTATAAAAACATAGTTGCACTTGTGCCGCTGGATTGTGCATCTGCTGCAACCATGCTGGTTCTTGGTGCAGACTCTATAAAGATGGGACCTCTTGCCTATTTATCGGCAATTGACACATCTATAACACACGATTTGTCTCCTGTTGATAAGGATAACGACCGGGTAAGCGTTAGTCAAAATGAACTTGTGCGGGTAATAAATTTGTGGAATTCAAATAAACAGGTTTCTGATATAAATCCTTATGCGGATATCTATAAGTATATTCATCCGTTAGTTATAGGATCTGTTGACAGAGTGACTTCACTTTCAATTAAATTAACAACTGATATATTGTCCTATCATATGAGGGATCTAAAAAAAGCAGAAAAAATCAGTAATGCACTCAATTCTAATTACCCCTCTCACTCTTATCCCATCACGATAAAAGAGGCAAAAAAAATCGGGCTGAATGTTGATGAGCTTGAGGCGGGTTTAAATAATAAGCTGCTCGAACTAAATGAGCTTTATTCTGAAATGGCTCAATTGGCATATACTGATTTTGATGAACTGAATTATCATGACAACGAAATATTAAAAATTGTTGAAGGACTAGATTTAAAAATATTTTACCAAAAGGATAAAGATTGGCACTATAGAAGTGAAGAGCGAAGATGGGTTTCGCTGAACGATAACAGTAGTTGGAGGAAAATGGTGAAGAGAGCAAAAGCAATTGAAGAAACTAACTTTTATGTTCGTTAAAGGAGGTTCCGATTTCTCAAAATCTAATTCAAAAACATCTCATCTATCAGCACCAAAAACCTCCGGTCTTTTTCTACATGGGGTTTTACAATTATTTTAAGACAGGAAACTGATTGAGGCTTAAAAGAAGCTTCTAAAGTTTCGAGTGTTGGTTTACCGCCTGGTTCCGGCATTACCGGTTTTATGGTAGTAAGTAACTTCACCCTGCTTTCATTTTCTCCACCCCAAACTTCAACAAGCCCAGGCGGATAAATACCGGTAGTTGTTTCAAGCATATAGTGCAAACCATAGGAAGAGATGGTTACCGGCTGATTAAACATGGCTACCAGTTCCATATCATTTTTTCTAACACCTGCCCAGAAGTTTGCCCATGCCGGGTTATTGGCACCAATAGCACCAAGCTTTTTATTGAAAAATGTTTTTGCCCCCTCGGCCTGATGCACACTATTAAGTGGCTGTAGTAATACAACACTATCCGGCACAAATGAATTTTTTAAAAAATCAAAGGTTACCGCATCACTGCTGTACCAGCCATCTTTAAAGGCTTTGGCCTTAACCGTAGTTTTTTTATCAATAATAGTAGTATTATCAAAAACAGGTGAATGTATACTATCAGGTTCTGTGCCATCTAATGTGAACCGTATCTGAACGCCACGCACAGGATGAAACAATTGTACAGGTATTGCGCTGGCGAAAACCATTTCATCATTCTTTACCTGCGGGGGATTTAATTTCAACGTATCCTTTCCATCATCCTTAAACCCTTCAATAAAACTTATGCCCCTATATGCATTTTTCAACTGAGCTACGTCCTCCGGCGTAAGCCCTGTATTCCATACAGATAATGTTTTCAAACTTTTAAGATTGGCTATTTTATCTTTTAACCCCGCAAAAGAAAGCTTTGTACCTGAAAGTGAAAGTGTATGCAAATGTTTTAAAGCGGTTAAAGCATCCAGTCCTTTTTCTGTTACATCAGTAAAATTCAGGTCAAGCCTTCTTAAATTTTCAAACCTGCTTACACTTTTCAAATCTTCATCTTTAACAGGTAGTTTATTCAGGCTTACAGATACTACCTGCTTCTTAATAGCATCCAGTTCATCCAGTTGCTTTGTACTGTACAAATCACGATTATATATACTTACATCCAATGCAGGTGAGCCCTTTGCCACCGGCGCAATAGTACGGTAATCATTGTTGAGCTTTGCCACCGTTGTTTCGTCTGCAGCAGAGAAATCATATTTTTCGTCTTTGTCTTCCGGCTTCAGTATGGCTGTTGCCAGTATGCGTAATGAATCGCCCTCGGCGATGTCTATGACTTTCTGAGAAAATTTTGCATCTCCCCTTATCCATAAAGTCAGCAACGTTATCTCCTCCCTGGTAAGCTGGGGCTTGCCTTCGGGCGGCATATGCTTTTCTTCTTCCAGCGGCAAATGCACACGTTCAAGCAGCAAACTGATATCGGGATTGCCTGGCACAAAAAGCTTACCCGTCTTTCCTCCTTTAGCTAAAGCTATAGAATCTGTGAGCGCCAATTCACCTTTTAATTTATTGGGGTTATGACAGCTTACACATTTGTTTTCGAGTATTGGCTGCACTACATGCTCATATACTATTGCCTGCTCAATAGGAACGGAAGGTTTTTTTATATTGGCATAAATAGGCTGCATAATAAAATCTTCACCGTGCGTAAGCGTAGCGCCATAATGCCCGGTAACAATTAATGTGAGCATCATTAGTACAGCAAAAAACCACGAAGCGGTAACAGAATACCAAAGTTTATTCCGTACCCAGTAAATAACAGACGCAATAAAAAAAACAGCTGCGCCGGTCCACTTATGCCACTCCAGTGTATCACCTCCATATCCTTCCTCACGGGATAAAAACAAGCCCATTATTACAGTTATGCCTGTAAATAAAATACCTGCGAGCAGTAAGCCTCCTGAAAAATTTTTATAAAATGAAGTGAGATTTGTATTCCGGTTAGCAATACGATATACTTCCATGCCTATTGCCAGCATTAAAAGCACGATCGGGAAATGCAGTACTAACGGATGCATTCTTCCTGCAGGCTGCAACCAATATGGCACAGTAAGCTTATGGAGGAATATGAGCAAAAAGAGAATAAATACATTAAGTACAACTAATACCTGTTCTGCAAAGGCCCTGAGTTTAGTATTCATTAAATGGTGCTATCGTTTATGCAATAAGATCTTTTATTACTTTACCTGATACATCTGTTAAACGATAACGACGCCCCAGGTGTTTGAAGATGAGTTTTTCGTGGTCAAGTCCTAATTGATTTAATACTGTTGCCTGGAAATCGTGCACATGCACAGGGTCTCTCGCAATATTGTAACCAAGCTCATCCGTTTCACCGTATACCATCCCGGGCTTTATACCACCGCCTGCCATCCATACGGTAAAACATCTTGGGTGATGGTCGCGTCCATAATTATCTTCTGTAAGTCTACCCTGGGTATAGCTGGTACGCCCAAATTCTCCGCCCCATATTACCAGTGTTTCGTCAAGCAAACCACGTTGCTTTAAATCTATTACCAATGCGGCTGAAGCCTGGTCAACATCCTTGGCCTGTTTGGCAATTTCAAACGGTAGATTACCATGCTGATCCCAGCCCTGGTGATATAACTGCACAAAACGCACACCATTTTCAGAAAGCTTGCGCGCCAGCAAACAGTTAGCTGCATAAGTGCCGGGCACCAAACAATCCGGACCGTATAATTTCACAATATCATCAGGCTCTTTTGATAAATCCATTACTTCAGGCACCGCGGTTTGCATACGGTATGCCATTTCATATTGCTTGATGCGCGTTGCAATTTCAGGATCACCAAATTCTTTATATGAAAGTTCATTTAACTCAGAAAGATTATCCAGCATTTCCCTACGATCTTTTCTGCTCATTCCGTCCGGATCTTTCAGATACAATACAGGATCCTCACCCTTACTGAACTGCACGCCCTGGTGAACGGAATCCAGGAAGCCGTTAGACCATAATTTGGAATACACACCCTGACCATTGCCAATACCGCGTGAAAGCAATACCGTAAATGCAGGCAGGTTTTTATTTTCATTACCTAAACCATAGCTCAGCCATGCACCCATACTCGGGCGGTTACCCTGCTGTGAGCCGGTTTGTAAGAAAGTTAATGCAGGATCGTGATTAATCGCTTCTGTGTACATAGACCGTACTATACAAAGCTCATCTACTATTTTAGCGGTATACGGCATTAAATCGCTTACCCATGCCCGTGAGTTACCGTATTGTTTAAAATCAACAAATGAACCCACAAGCGGGAACGAAGACTGGTTGGCAGTCATACCGGTTAAACGCTGGTTACCTCTTACTGAAGGAGGAATTTCCTGCCCGGTCATTTCACGGAGCTTAGGCTTATAATCAAACAGTTCCTGCTGCGAAGGCGCACCATTCTGAAAAAGATAAATTACCCGTTTTGCCTTTGGAGCAAAATGAGGAATGCCCGGTGTAAACGCTTCCTCTTCTATTCCCCCGTTTTTAAACAGGTTAGGCATTAATAGTGAACCTAAAGCAACGCTACCGATACCAAGGCTCATAGTAGAAAGAAAACGGCGCCTGTTCCAGCTGAACCCGTGTTCTAAAATTTCTTTATCCATACAAAAACTTTAAATTATTTGCAATGCCTTACAGCACTAAGATTTTGTAATTGTTTCTTCAAGATTATAAATAGTAGACACCACACGCATCATTGCCGCCAGCTTCTTTTTATCCTCATCATCCGGCACAGCAGCCTCGCCAACAGCCAGTACACGTTTGACCGTTGAATCAGCAATCGTATTTACTTCCTTATTAAAATAGCTTTCCAGCACCTGCAACTCTTTCTCCGTTGGTTTTCTGCAAACGATCAAACGGAAAGCTTTTGTAACCTTATCTTTTACATCGGTATTTTCTGCCAGCAGTTTTCCCGCAAGTACTTTTGATGCTTCCAGCACAGTGGGGTCATTCATCATCACCAATGCCTGCAGCGGAGTATTGGTTCTCAATCTCCTTACTTCACACATGTCCCGGTTACTTGCATCAAAAATGGCCATTGATGGCGGAGGAACGGTACGCTTTATTAATGTATACATACCACGGCGATATAATTCCTTGCCATGATCCTGTTTGTATACAGATAACAATCCTCTTCCGGAAGTAGCTCCTTCCCATAGCCCGGCCGGCTGATAAGGCTTCACGCTTGGACCGCCAATTTCTTTGTTCAATAAACCACTGCTTGCTAATACAACATCCCGTATAAATTCGGCGTGTATCCGGTACCGTGGCCCGTGAGACAAATAAATATTTTCCGGATCGATCGCCTGTTTCTCTTTCGTAGTAACGGCAGATTGCCTGTACGTTGCTGAAGTAACCATTTGCTTTACGAGGCGTTTAACATCCCAGTTATGCTCCCTGAAGTCAACCGCCAGCCAATCAAGCAGGGCTGGATGTGTAGGCAACTCTCCCTGCATTCCAAAGTCGCCGGAAGTTTTTACAATACCTCTGCCAAAAAATTCCTGCCATAAGATATTTACATATACCCTTGATGTTAACGGATTGTCTTTATCAAATAACCACTTTGAAAGCCCCAACCTGTTTTTAGGATAATCATTATTAAACTTAAGAATAGATTCAGGCGTTCCGGGTTGCACTTCGTCTCCCGGTGCATCATAATTACCACGGATCAGGATATGTGTTTTACGAACGGTGTCAAGGTCGCCCATTACAGATACGATAAGTCTATTCGTGTCCTGCTTGTTGATAAAGTTCAAAACTGTTTTTACATCTTCATTGGTAATTTCCATCAAGGGTTTTTTGGCATAGGTTTCAGGCCCGCCAATCACCGATTCTATTCCCACTTCTTTCACATTATTGAAGAAAGCGAAAATGCTGTAATAATCCTTCATGGAAAAAGGATCGTATTTATGATCGTGGCAATGTGCGCATTCAAGTGTAATACCCAATAGCCCTTTACCAAGCAGATCGGTGCGGTCAGTAACATACATTGTCCTGTACTCCTCGGGAATCACTCCACCCTCTTCTGTTATTTTATGATTTCTGTTGAAGCCTGTAGCCAGTAATTTTTCTTTGCTGGAATCAGGCAGCAGATCACCTGCAAGTTGCCAGGTTACAAATTCATCATAATGCATGTTCTCATTAAAAGCATGAATTACCCAATCTCTCCACGGCCATTGTGTGCGGTAACCATCATCCTGGTAACCATGCGAATCAGCATAGCGGGCTATATCAAGCCAATGAAGCGACATCTTTTCTCCATACTGGGGAGCAGCCATAAGCTTATCTACCATTTTTTCATAGGCATCCGCACTTTTATCTGTAAGAAATGCATCCATCATTTCAATAGTAGGCGGAAGCCCGGTAAGATCAAGACTTAATCTTTTTAACAATCTTTCCTTATCAGCTTCTTCGCTTGGTTTTAAACCTCTTTGTTCCTGCTTGGCAAGTATAAAATAATCAATCTCGTTTCTTGGCCATTTATCATTATCCACTTTTGGCAAAGGAGATTTTTGGGGAGCAGCAAAAGCCCAGTGCTTTTCATATTTCGCACCCTGTTTTATCCATTTCTCTATAAGCTGAATTTCCCTTTCTGTGAGTTTTAAATTAGATTTTACCGGCGGCATTAACTGGGTAGAATCGGTAGCCACCAATCTTAAATAAGCCTGCGATAATTCCGGCTTACCTGCTACTAACGCATGCGCACCCGGATGCTCTTTCAATGCCTTAAACGCACTATCGGCAATGTCTAACCGTAAACCGGCTTCGCGTTTATTGGCATCAGGACCATGGCATGCAAAACATTTATCTGAAAAAATAGGGCGAATATCAAAATTATAGCTAACTGTTTCCGGCAACTTTACAGAAGCGGTCTGTCCGGAGTTTTCGTTGCCACATGATTCAATCAACACTATCAATCCTGCAACAACGGCAAATGCAAAAAATATCTTTCCGGGGAACTTCATATGACAGCTAAACTTTTACTTCTTCACAAAATATTGAAGTGAAAACCTCTTTTTAACGCTACAAAATACTTAAAATCCCGGGGGCAACCATCCTGTTCCATACTGCAATTTTGTAAAGAATTTGTTATATAGCATATAGCAGTAAGGTATAATATCCACTACATCACCTTACATTGTGTAAGTTATTTATTTTAACCATTTATCAAACCAGTCGAAAGCCTCTTTTTGCATAGAGTAGTCGAACTTATGAGGTCCTGCATAAAATGAGCATTTGTATTTACCGGCTGCACCTGCTTTTTTATATACCTGCTGCAGTATAAGATCAGCCTGTTTCATTTCAGGAAGCGTGTACAGTTCATCATCAATATCGTTTAATACCAATGTTGGCAAGGGCACACGCAGCCCTAATATTTCAGGGAAATCTAATTCGTTAGGCAGTAGCGGCACGTAAGTCATCCAGGTATGTGTGTAAGATTTGTTAAGCACAAAATCTTTCCATGTTGTCATAAATCCAACGCATACCGCGCATTTAATTCTTTCATCCAGTCCGCCCATAAAAACAGTTCGCATTCCGCCTCCTGATAAACCGCAACAACCGATTCTTTCACTATCCACATCCGCTCTTGAAGATAGCATATCAAGTGCGGCCCTGTCTTCAGCAAAAAAAATACCTGGCCAGGTGGTACCGGCGCTGAATAAAGATTTCGCCATAATATGCTCATGTTCAGCAGCCCATTTATTATAGGCATGAATGCGGTCAGGATTTTCAGGATCATCATCCGTTAACCCATTTTTTAAATGCAAAGGAACATCCTGCAGCATTACTCTTCTGCTTGCAAAAGGAAACGCGTCTGCAACCAATACCACATAACCACGTTTGGCTATTTCATTTGCCCACGCCATTCCATCATAATATTCCTTCTGGTGCGCTGTCATTAAAGGATGTTGTGCATCAGCGGTACGGGTAATTTTCCGGACCCCAAAATATTTATTTCCACCATGATCGTGAAAAGCAAGTATGGCCGGTAACTTATTTTTTGCATTCGCGGGCTTTAACAGCAAAGCTTCTGTTGCTCTTCCATATGGCAATTGCCATTGCAGCTCCTCTATCTTCAAACCATCATATTCGTATGTCTTTATAGTTTTATATGCAGGTGCTTTTATTACAGGAACTGAGAGCCTGTCTGTCAGTTGCCTTTTGGCAACTACTTTCCATTTATCTATATCATTCCATTTATCATTTCTGAAAGAAAATGAGGGCAACTTATTTTCGGTAAGCCCGGTTGCCCATTGTCCGTAATTGCCTATAAGGCTTATCTGATTTTCGCCAGGTAACATTGTATTATTATTTGCAACGTGTAATATGTTTAGAGGAACAGAAGAAAATGCCTTTACCATACTCCCGGCACTTAAACTGGTTATACCAGCCACCTTTAAAAACTTACGACGACTCTTCATTCAAAGCATATTATATATCAAGTTACTAATTGTTATTTAACCGGCTGGGTAAATAATTCCACGATTACAAAAGCATTTAGTATATAGCAAACGGTTGCATGTTGAGGCATAATAGTTGCCCTTCTTTCATGAGCAATCATTTACAATTCACTAATATGATTTTTTATGAAAAAGACCTTTGTACTCTTATTATGCTGTGGACTTATGTATACTTTCGCCAATGCCCAATCTGTTATTCCGGATCCTACACTTAGTGAAAAAGCGCAAAAAGAAATTTTAAAAACCAGCAAGCGGCTTGAAGAAAGAAAACTGGAATTAATAAAACTCGAAAAAGAAGTAGAGGATGCAAAACGCATAGCAGTAAAAAAAGAGAAAGACGCGCAGGTTTCAGCAGATGAAAATGTATCAGCGGCATCTAAATTAAATAATGATGCATTAGATAAAACCAAAGCAAGAAAAGCAAGGAAAAAAGCATCAAAAGCAGCGGACGATGCAAAAGATGCAAGAAAAGCAGCCAAAAAAGCTGAAAAGCTGGAAAACAATATATCGTCTTTACAAAAGAAAATACAGGAAGACGAAACCAGGCTGGCGGAAATGACTCACCCGGATTTAAAAAAATGACAATATTCTGTTTTGGACGTGATTGTAAAATATGTTACCCCCAAAAACAATAACATTGGGTATAAGTGATGAAGTTTCCAGTCAGTATTAATTTCTGCTGTCAATATTATTTTCCTGTCAGGGAAGATGCTGACTTCCACTGAAATTTAGAATACTATCATTTTTTGCCAGCTGTATTGACAAATGCTAAATCATGTCCGTTCTTAAAAAAATATTGACTGTATTTAAACTTTGCGTAACCGCGCATGTCTGTAGTAGCATAACATTAAATGCCCCTTTATGAAAAAGTTTTTTATTACTTCCGGATTTATCATCGCATTAATAGCGTTTGCATCAGCAGGATTTTCGCAAACAAAAACACCCCGCGCACATAAACGCCAGGTTAACCAGCAGGAACGTATAGCTAAAGGCGCGAAGGATGGTAAACTTACCAAACGTGAAACAGTAAAAATGGAAGCACGCCAGGCAAAAATTCAAAAAGACAAAAAGAAAGCAAAGGCTGATGGTATAGTTACAAGGAAAGAAAGAGCAAAATTACATAGGGAACAAAATCGCTCAAGCCGTGCTATCTATCGCCAAAAACACGATGCTCACACAAGGAAATAGCAGGTTTTTAATTCGTACGCCAGGCTGCCAAAGGCAGCCTTTTTTTTATATCGTAAAATTATTTTAAAAAGGTTTGCAACTCATCCATCATCCCGGCCGAACCAACAAACAGGGGGCTACGCTGATGTATATGCGAGGGCTGGATTTCTAAAATACGTTGTTTGCCATTAGTGGCTTTCCCCCCGGCTACCTCTGTTAAAAACGACATGGGATTACATTCATAACAAAGTCTCAACTTTCCATTGGGCTTTCCCTCAACAGAAGGATAAAAAAATAACCCTCCTTTTAATAAATTCCTATGCGCATCTGCTACCATACAACCGTAATACCGGCTTGAATATGGCCCGTTTTTATTTTCCGGTGACATGCAGAAATCAACATAACGCTTCAACGCTGGTGTAATATGATGATAATAGCGGTGATCAAATGAATAAAACTGCCCGTGGTTTGGTATTTTAATATCCGGATGACTCAAATAAAACTCACCGATTGAGGTATCTAATGTAAAACCATTAACGCCACGTTTGGTGGCATACACTAAAATGGTGGAAGAACCGTAAATAACATATCCTGCTGCTACCTGGTTTACTCCCGACTGCAAAAAATCTTCAATCGTGGCAGGTTTGCCTAATTCAGACACTCGTTTATATACGCTGAATATGCTTCCTATTGAGATATTAATATCAATATTGCCCGACCCGTCAATAGGGTCTATCAACAACACATATTTCGACTGATTACTTTTTGCATCATCAAATATCACTACATCATCATTTTCTTCAGACACAATCCCCGCGCAGTTAATGCCTGAGCGCAATACATCAATAAAAACATTATTGGCATATATATCCAGCTTTTGCACCACTTCTCCCTGCACATTTATACTTCCTGCAGCCCCAAGTATATCTGCTATACCTGCCTTATTGATTTCAATATTCACATGCTTTGCCGCCAGTCCTATTCCTCTTAACAACCCGGACAGTTCTCCGGTAGCATGAGGAAATAATCTCAACTGTTGAATGGTAAATTCATCTAAAGTCATTACGTTATGATACCTGGACATGAAGTAGGTTTTCATACAAAGAAAAGAAAGTATAAGAAAGAAAGCAATGGGAACCTTGAAATGTTCCCACTGAAATATACTTTTATTTTACAGCGTATCTATTAACCTGATTGAACCCTGCATCGTGAAAGTAAATACAGAGTCATACATCACCAGGAAATAACCTTTAGAAAAGCAGGGGAAAACACATTGATTAAACTGTACAATGTTTTTTTATTTGTTTAACCTTTTACCCTCCACCTTTCTCCTTTGCTTACTTCACACTCAGTCCTTCTGTCTTTAATTTATCATGTAAAAGCAGGGTGATCTCGCTTCTTGCTTCGGCAGATTTATATACATCTTCAGACCAGAAAAATACTTTCAGATTAAATCCATCTTCAAGCACTCCCGTAAATAAAACCTGTGGTTCCCTGTTCTCAAAAATATACGACGAGCTCAAAATGGTTTTCTTTATCAATGCCGCCACTCTTTCCATATCGGTACTGCCTGTTACAGTCAAACTCATATCCAGCCGCTGCTGGTTGTTTGATAAAGTCCAGTTTACAATATGCTGTGTAAGAATATCGCCGTTTGGAATGATGACTTCCGCGCCATCGGGTGTTAATAATGTGCTTGACCTGAGGTTTATTTCTTTTACCCTTCCCGCTTTATTCCCGATCTCCACCGAATCACCAATCTGGATAGGACGATCAAAGATCAATATAATGCCTGATACAAAATTATTAACGATACTCTGTAATCCCAATCCAATACCTACGCCCAATGCCCCTACAACAATCGTGATCTTATCCAGCGGTAACCCTGAGGCAGCAATAGCGAGAAAATAGCCTGCACAAAGCAATATAAGTTTTGTGATCAGCAATTTTGAACGTTTACTTTTATCAGATATATCATCATCTTCACCGGTTTCCCCGAAAAAATAGCCAATATATTTTTGCAACAGGTGTGCCATCCAGATAATAAAAAAGAAAAGCAATACGCCACCAAAAGAAAAATTTGCATTCCCAATGCTCCTGGGCTTTTGCAATACTTCCGCCAACTTGTCGAATAATGAATTATAGATATTCAGGTTGGTGGTAAACACAATCAGCCATAGTATCACTACAAGAAATAAAATTGGTTTACGAAATCCATCAAGCACATGCTGGTAATCAAACCGGATTGACACGCCTCTTTTAATACGCCCTGCTGCTATCTGCAGCAGTATTACTTCTATACAAACTTTACTGAACACTGCCAGCCCTATCGCCTGCGTAAAGGAATATATAGCAGCATTACCGAGTATCTGAGCGAGCGAAAATCTGCCGAATACGTTGCATATAACAGCAACCATGTTCATTATATTATGCAGCACAATTACGAAGCGGATAAATCCTTTGAGATATAAATGCTGCTGCATTTGCCGTAAAAATAAAGAGCCCAATACAATAGAAAGCACATTCAATATGATCAGCCAGGTTCTTTGAAAAAGGTCTGGTGCAAGAATATGATGCATGAATGAAAACGCGATAAAAAGGAATACGATGCCTATCCAGTAATAGAATAGCCTGCGCGGCCATATTTTCCAGCAAATAATGGTAAGCACAACCACCAGCAGGAATTGCATCAGTTCAATATATGCGGAAGGCGCATGCAGATCAAACAAAGGTGCAATTACAAACATTACCACAAAAGAAGAAACAATATAACTGGTAAGGATAAACGAAAAGTCCATATCCCTTACTGCACCAAGCGCATTATGCTTTTTAATGATCTTTATATTACGAAATACCCATACAAAAAAGGCAGCGGCAATAAGCAGGAGCAACAGCCGCCGTGGGCCGGAATCTTTGAAATAATAACTGGTAGCCTTTCTTTCTCCTTCATAAACCTTATCGAATGAACTTTGCAATTGCTGAGAAACACTGTCAGGAGATCTTTCCCATATATAATTATATTCCTTTCCGAATATTTTTGCCGTTGACGACATCAGCAGGTTTTCCACTTTTTCAAGCAACTGGATAGTAAGTACGGAACTTGCAGATACGCGGGTTTGCAGTTGCTCAAGCAAAGCCTGGTTTTTACGAAGCGTTCTTGTATTTTGCCTCCATGTGCTGCGCAATTCTTTAAGCTGTGTTGAAAATTGTTCTCTCAATGCCGAATCACTCATCATTTCTCTTATGATGGTATCTCCTATCAGCGTTCGCATATCTTTTTTCAGCAGGGTCAGGCGGGCATCGGCGCTATCCAGCTTTTCATCATAACTGTCTAATTCATCACTAATATTATTCAACAAGGTCTTGTATACTTCAAGATTTCTGAAGCTCATCACTTTACTGTTGTTGGTAATATTATCATTCAGCACGGCAAGAATAGAATCATTATCATTCATATTGCTCACCATTTTTTTAATGCCGGGGCCAAGGTTGCTGTTATTACCAATTTTATCAAGCAGTATATATGATTTCTCAATCTGTACCTGGTAATCGCTGGTGGTAAGCTGGGTAGAATCTGTAAAAAGAACCGACATGCCACCGCCACGCCTCAAACGACTGGTATCACCATTTCTAAAACGAGCGGTATCAGTATTATGGTTAGCAGAATCCCGCTGAAAACGGGACCGGTCTCTTCCCGAACGAATAGTATCCTGGGATTGCACATCAGGTAAGCATATTATAAAAAAGTATGCAGACAGGCATACCCGTAACAGGCTTTTCATTACATTGATTTTTTCGTAATCATTAAAAAACGAAAATACTACAAGAGATTATGAAATACTTCGCATTTTGCAAGTAGCAACGGAATTTGCCTGAGTTTCTTGTATTGCCAGGTAAGAAATTATTTGACCTGAAAGTAAGCGTGTTTAATTCGTAGATGTTTTCTGTTTGCTCATAGATGCACAGAACCCGGCATACTACTGTTAAGCCAAGCAAATTATGTCTGTTCATTTTCGTAAACCGTGAGAGGTGAAACGTGAGCCGAGCTTTCACATTTCACATTTGACATAGCACTACTATAAAAAAATTACCCAGGAAGACGAAACAAATGCCAATGTATTTTTTCTGTGTCACTTCATCATAAATCCGTCCACATTTTCTTTGGTTACCAACTGAAAAGGGATAAAAATTTCTTTTTGCTCAACAGGTTCTTTTTTAGCCAGCCTGATCGCAAGCTCAACAGCTCCGGCACCCTGCCCTTTTGCATCCTGGAACACAGTTGCATCCAAGCGACCGTCTTTCACCGCCTGCAGCGCATCTGCAATGGCATCAATACTTACCACAATTATTTTATCTTTTAATTTAGCCTGCTCCAACGCTTGTAATGCTCCCATACCCATTTCATCATTATGTGCAAAAACAGCGTTTATTTTATCCCCGTAAGATTGTATCCAGTTTTCCATCAGGTTCATGCCTTTTGCCCTGTCCCATTCAGCCGTTTGCTCTGCCAGCACTTTTATACCAGGGTATTTACTCAAAACATTTTTGGCGCCGATGGCTCTTTTAATCTGCGCTGCCTGCCCCATATATCCATCCATAATTACAATATTGCCTTTGCCACCCAAAAGCTTTGCAATCTGCTCCATTGCTATCTCTCCTGATTCTTCATCTCTTGAACCGGCAAAACCATCCGGCTTAGCTGTTGTTTCTGAATTTACATTAATGATCGGTATACCTGCAGCCTTTGCCTTTTCAACAGCCGGTGAACTTGCTTCAACCTCACATGGGTTTAATATAATGGCATCAACCTTTTGAGCAATAAATGTTTCAATTTGCTGCACCTGTTTTTCGGCAGTACGTTGCGCATCATTAACGATGAGGTTTACATTTTTTTCTTTTGCAGCGTCATCCATCGCATCTTTTACATTCACCACAAATTCTGATTGCAGGCTTAGCATAGACGCTCCAATGGTCAATGATTTTTCACCATTATTTTGTTTACTGCCCTGTTGATTACAAGCTGAAAATATTGAAACGGTTAGTATAGCAGTGAATAATACCGGACTAAATTTCATATGACTTTTTATGCATTTTAAAAAGTTAAGATAAGGATTTTTCGGCGATGAGATATCCTGTATCCAAGTTTCTCGCTTTTAGAAAAAACGATTGCGGTATCGTCATTTCGATCCCGCCCGCATGAAGATTGAATTAAAAGTATTTTGCGGCGGGTGAGAAATCCGTTGGGCAGTAGTGAAAATGTTGAGCATTAGTACCCAGGCCTGGCAGATTTCTCTCTCGCCGCAAGATGCTTTAGTTAAATGCAACGTATAGGCGGGATTATAATAACATCGCTATAGCGAGACTGAAAATCAATCTTTTTGTTATTGCATTCCTTTGCCATTTTAATGTCATCTTTATATTTTTCCTGAAACAGGTTTGGTACTCGAAATGACAGAGGAGCTCTTTTATGTTTTACTACCAACATTAAAGAAAACTGTATAATTATTCAACTTAAAAGCGAAACTCCTGTATCAACGTGCATTCTTCCTGTCGAGCAAAACAGCACCCACTATTATAATTCCTTTAATAATTTGCTGGTAGTAGGATGAAACATTCAAAAGGTCAAGCCCGTTGTTGATTACACCTATAATTAAAACTCCTATTACTGTTCCTGCAATACTTCCCCTGCCACCGAGTAAGCTTGTTCCGCCAATCACAACCGCAGCAATAGCATCCAGTTCATAAGCAATACCGGCATTAGGCTGCCCGGTAGTAATGCGTGATGCAAGCACTATGCCCGCAAGCGCCGCAAGCCCGCTGCACATGATATAAGCAAAAAGCTTAACCCTGCCAACGCGTATGCCTGAAGCCTTCGCGGCATTTTCATTTCCGCCTACCGCATAAATATACCTGCCGATGCGGGTGTATTTAAGTATAACCGATGATATTAATATCACTAATACAAACAACAGAATGGGCACAGGAATATACAGGACATCGCCACCACCAATAAAATTAAATGAGGGGGAGAGATTGGTTACCGGACGCCCGTTGCTTAATACTAAGGCTAACCCACGGGCAATCGTCATCATGCCAAGTGTAACTATAAATGGCGCTACTTTACCAAGTGTGATCGTTAAACCATTTATTGCTCCTATCAAAGCTCCGGATAACAAAGCAAGCATAACCGGAACAATAACAGGATACATACCAGGATGCGCAAAGCTTGCTGCTATAACACCGGTAAGCGCCACTACCGATCCGAGCGACAGATCAATGCCGCCGGCAATGATTACAAATGTTACACCTATTGCCAGTATACCGTTAATAGATACCTGCCGTAAAACAATGATCAGATTCTGAGCTGTAAAAAAATAGGGCGTAGCTATAGATAATATAATACAGATCACCAGCAACGCTATCAGTATGCCGTATTTAGATAAATAATTTTTAGCAAGATTCATTTAAAATAGTTTAAAGGTTTTAGCTTTCAGGTGTCAGCTATCAGCTATGGGCTATGAGCCGTGAGCCGTGAGCCGTGAGCTATAAGACACTGATAGCTGATAGCTGCCTGCTCACTCCATCGCATACTCCATAATTACTTCCTGTGTTGCTTCTTCTTTATTCAGTTCTTTGGATATCCTTCCTTTTCGTACTACAAGTATCCTGTCGCTCAAACCCAGCACTTCAATTAATTCAGATGATATCATAATAATCGCTTTCCCTTTCCCTGCCAGCTCAGTTATCATTTTGTATATCTCTGTTTTTGCGCCGATATCAATGCCTCTTGTAGGCTCATCAAAAATAATAATATCAGGATCGTTCAACAGCACTTTAGCTATTACCACTTTTTGCTGATTTCCACCGCTGAGATAATTAACTACCTGGTTTGAAGAAGGTGTTTTAATATTGAATTTTCTCACCTGATCATCAGCTACCTTTTTTTCTTTTTCAAGATCAAGAAAAATGCCCGGTGAAGTTTTCTTTAATGCTGCCAGTGTAATATTATGTTTTACTGAAGATGACAAAACCAGTCCCGTGAGTTTTCTGTCCTCGCTTATCAATCCTATACCATTATGGATAGCATCCCCGGGGCAGGCAATTTTTATTTCCCTGCCTTTGACTTTAATAATACCGGAAGAAATGTTATCTATCCCGAATATTGCCTGCACTATTTCTGTTCTGCCTGCTCCCATCAGCCCGGCAATGCCTAGTATTTCACCCTGGCGCACTTCAAAAGTTATGTCAGCAAAATTGTTACTACATAAGTTTTGTACAGAAAGCAGGGGAGCGCCAGGGTTAGCTGCCCGCTTTTCAAAAACAGTATTCAGTTCCCGGCCCACTATCAGGTTTATCAGTTGCTGGTTGTTTAATGAAGCTGCAGGATATGTACCAATATACTCACCATCACGCATAACCGAAATAGTATCAGCGATTTTAAATATCTCGTCCATTTTGTGAGAGATATAAATAATGGCAATACCTTCTTTTTTCAGGTCATGAATAATATTGAACAATATATCTACCTCTCTTCCTGAAATAGCAGAGGTAGGCTCATCCATAATGATCACTTCAGCCTTATTAACTATTGCTTTCGCTATTTCTACCATCTGCATTTCGGCAACACTTAATGTTTTCATTAAGCGATTAACACTAATGGTTACACCCAGTTTGTTCATCAGGGCTTTTGCATCAGCATACAATTTTTTCCTGTTTATCCAGCCTGACCAACCGTATACAGGTTCACGACCCATAAAAATATTTTCAGCAACCGTAAGCTCTGGGAAAGGAAGCAATTCCTGGTGGATCATGGAAAAACCGGCTGCTATAGCTTCATGCACAGCGGAAAACCGAACCTGCTCACCTTTGAATATCATTTTCCCGCTATCAGGTTGCAACATCCCAATCAGTATCTTCATCAATGTTGATTTGCCTGCACCGTTCTCTCCCATTAATGCATGCACTTTCCCCTTTTCAATATTTAATTGAACATTATTCAAGGCCTTAACACCCGGAAAAGATTTTGAAACGCCTTCTACACTTAAAAGAAAATTACTGTCCATAGCAGGAGTTGATTTTGTCTGAAGAGGGTTTCATATTAATGAAGGAAACAAGATAAATAATAATTCTTAGTTCGAGCGGGTGCATTCTAAATTTTATTGTAGTGCGGCACTCTAAAAATCATTGAAGGTAATAAGGTTAGGAATGGTGGCGAAACCTGGTTATGAAGGTAATAATGTTTTATCTCAGCAGGTATATTAGCTATACACTTTGATTCAGTACTGATAGTATTGATCGGGATGTTGAGCAATTGCAAAACTTGCTTTAACACTGACTGCAAAACTCAAGCACTCCCGCGTCTTTGCGAACCCGCCCGCATGAAGACTGAATTAAAAGCATTTTGCGGCGGGTGAAGCAATCTCTTGCAACTTTCAGAATGGAGATTCCCTTAATTATCTACTTTGTTTGCCGGTAAGTTTTCAACGCCTCTTTATCTCGCTGATCAGTTAATATTTTCATAAGCCCTTCCATATTCAACTTCAATCCATCTTCCGCATCAGGAGCAAAATTTTCATTGATGATGCCTATCGGGCCTTTATAGTTACTCTTCCTGATGATATCTATCATCTTCGCTTCAATGTTCCCTTCACCCACAGGCACTACCTGTGCCGGGTAACCGCCCTTTAAGCCGGTAATATTTATGGCAAGCAGATGCGGCAATATCTTAGGGTAAAACTCAGGGAAACGGTGTATCTGTTCTTCTGAATGACTGAAATTATATACGATACCAATATTGGGACGCTTAAGATATTCAATCATTGCCAGTTGATTCTCCGGCTCACTGCTCCAGCCGCCATGATTATACAATCCTAAAGTACAGCCGATTTCATTCAGCTTATCTGCAATGTAAGCTACAGCCACAGATATCTTTTCCACTTTCTGCTGTTGTGTGAGCGTATCAAACCCGGGGCCGGGTATAAACATACTCCACAATTGCGTCTTCACATTATGCCGTTTCAATACAGCGAGGATCTTTTGCAGGTTTTCATCTTTTTCAGGTGAAGGGCCGGATGCATACCAAAAAGCCTGCAAGGTTATGCCATGCGATTTAAGTTGCTCTATTTCTTCATCAAAATATGGAATATGCTTTTCGCGCCAGTCGTACGCCAGCTTAGTAATGCCAAGCCTGTTCAGCATTTCGGCTCTTTGCGCTGCATTTCTTTCCTTACTGTCAAAAGGAACAATACACCATGCTATTAAGTTTTTCTTCGCGAAAACACTTTGCCTTTTTTGTTGTTGGGCAAAGCTTACACTGCACAGCAATATCCATATCAACAAAACAGCAAATGGCTTTACTTTCTTTGGTATTGATATTATTCCGGGAAACAGCATATTATTATTTGAAAAACCTGTCTGCAAAACGGATATACTGCTCCCAATCATATGACCTCATCGCATGTTCGCCTTCGCGAAGATGATACCCGATTGAGCCATCACCAACCGGCAGGCTGACACCCGGAGCAACCGGCGTATCTAATCCCTTCAAACCATATAATGCATACACAGGTGTTGCATGATATGCTGACAAATATTCCCCGACCGGATCGGCCCATTGGTCTTTTGATGCGCTGGCAACATATACCGGTCTCGGGGCAATCAATGCAATCAGTTCGTGAAAATCAACCGGCAGATCATTCTCGCGATCATTATATTTTTTAAAGTTGGCAGAAAACCAATGTGGAAAAGCTTTATTCATCACAGCGATGGTCTCACCATATTTTCTTCTTGTAATAGCGGCCCCGCCTTCCCCGGAATTATTTGAGATAACTATAGCAAATCTTTTATCCTGTGCACCGGCCCAAAGTGCGGTTTTGCCTAACCGTGAGTGCCCAACAACCGCCACTTTCTTTGCGTCAACATCTTTGTCTGACTGCAAATAATCCATTGCCCGGCTTAGCCCCCAGGCCCACACACCAATAGCCCCCCATTCATTATCTGCCGGTTTTGTTTGGCCGGCTTTATAAAACAATGGCGCGATACCTGCATCCACACTTCCTGCGCTATCAGGCTGCAGATCGCCGTAATATATAGTTGCCAGCCCATACCCTGCAGCCAAAATTTTCTCTACCGGCCAATCGTTACTTTGTATACCCCTTGATGCTTCAGTTGAAAGATGATTTACATAAGCCGGCGCATTCGCATACCTGAACCATTGCTTAGAAATAAGAATGCCCGTATCTGCATGTATCGCCTGGTTGCCTCCAAAATTCAAAACTAAAAATACAGGTGCAGGCTTTTGAATATTATTGGGCAGATACAACAAGATATCCATGTAATATTTTTCATCTTTTGAAAAATATACCCTTACCTGTTTTCGGGTAGCCGTTCCGTTTAGTGCTGTTGCATTTATGGACATTCTACCAAATTTCAGGGGAATCTTTTTGACGGGAGTCTTGCCCTGCACATTTTCTTCAAATAGTTTCAGTACTTCCGGACGGCGGATGGTTTCCCAGTCTTTTGCAGAAGTTATTTTTTTACCTGATTGTGATATTAAAGCATCCGGTAAAGTATATGTTGTGTCTGCAGGTTTATCTTGTGCAATTGCACCATATAAAAACACCAATGATGCGAATAAGAAAACTATTTTTTTCATCAGCAGGAATTGTTATACCCGAATGTAAATAAAAATCGGGAAGGAAGGCTAACCAACAGGTGCACTTTTAACAGCAGGAGCCTGAAAGCGTGATCCAGGCACTCCTTTTCCCGCAGCAATATGTATTTGCTTCAAATGAAAAATCAGGCTGATCCCCCTCATACTCACTGCTCTTCCATTTTCAAATTGAACAATTTTCAAATTATCCCCCATATTGATAATTAAATCTTCCTCCCGGCGCGGCATCCCCGTTTATATACCAGTCGAGCGGATCGGCTTGCTGCATATTATCGCTCCATTTAAATTCAAATTGTAATGATTTTGAAAGCAATTGAAGTGATTTTACCGGCACAGTGATCATTATCTTATTTTTTTCAACAACATATCTCATTGTTTTCTTGCTTATGGATTTCCAGTTACCATTGATAAATTGCTGTAAATTTTTCCCCTCTACAATGCGATAATCATAACCCTGCCAGCCTGTTTTTGCATTTTTATCAGCATCAATCCATAGCGTCATCCAGTTATCGCCGGATGGCGCAGTAATATCCTGTACTGTTTCTGCATAGAAATACAGATTACCTGCATTGTGCGCTGCCTTCATCATCTGAAAATCATTTCTCCCGGTATTATTTGTATATACTGTTTGCGGATTTGTTTGTGCGCCGGGATGATTACGATGTTCCGTATCCCCGGTATAATCGGTATACATTACCGGTACCTTATCCCAATCTTTCATTTGTTTGATGGTGAAATTTTGCGCAGGGAGATTTTTTTCAAGCCCTTTGTAACGCCTGATATTATTTACCAGTTGCATATAATAATTATCTTTCAACCCGGCGCTTAATGAAGGCTCAATATCGCGGCTATACTCAGGGTTTGCCTGGTCGCAAAACCAGGAATGCTCAAGGTTGCTGTCGTGACTTTTCCAGCGTCCTGCTATCCATTCGTTCCAGCCTGTTACAAAAATAAACGGTACATCTTCCTTTAAAGCATAATCCCACTGCTCCTGGAAATTGTATCCGTAAGCGATATCCGTTGCGGGATTACCATGACTGTTACTGCGATAACTTCTGCCCCAATTATCCATATTGCCATAAAACGCTGAGCCGCCCATACCTGCTGTTGGATTGGGATGCTGCGCAACAGATACATTCAGTATTTCTCTTTCGCCACGATGATTGTAATGTACTTCAGGTATACGTTTAAAGCTGATCCAGGGCCAACCATCCACTACCTGCGGTACCGTAGGCCACTGAGATTCACGAATGGTGAAAAACTTTTCATAATTCGTACCGGCAGCTTCTTTAGACACCCCTAATATTAACGGTTTGCCATCTAAATAAAACCAGCAACCGGGATAACGGTAAGGAGCACCCTCTTTGTAATAAAAATCATATACTTCCTGCATGGTTGCACCAGACTGTGTATTGGTATAGTACACGATCTCAGGTGGATTTTTTCCCTGCTTACGCACAGCTTCAATTGCACGCATTAATGCATCTGATTGCACGGGATAAGTATTGCGGTTTGTTGCATCAATTACTAAAAAATCCACACCGGCATCAGTAAGCAATTGTATACTGCGCAGGTGTACCCAGTAATCATCTCCTTTATAATATCCATATATTGGCTTTCCCCAAAAATAATAGTCACCGATTTTACCACCCCATTTAGTATGATTTTGCTTTTCAAATACTTCCGGGCTGTTACGGGATATCTCATCAAGATCCCAATAAACAGGAGCCGTTGGAGAACCTTTGTCTCCCTGCCATAAAAAATAAAACATTCCTACACGCCTGTTGGATTTTACATCACCGGCTGCCTTATTTTGTATCAATGTTCTGCCTAACCCATCTGTACCTGCCAGCGGTTGTGCATAAAGGTAACAGCAAAGCATAAACGAAGTAGTTAATAAAAAAAGCTGTTTCATGTGAGGGATTTGAAATTTAAAATTTGAAATTTGAGATTGGCGGATGATGTGCCGGGTGTACAACTTGCAACCATTAACCATTAACCTGTAACCTGAAACTCGCAACCTGCCTCACTTCCCGCTGTAATGAAAATTAAACCTTCCCGCCGGTGCTGCATCGCCGTTGAGCCAAAAATCCATGATATCTCCCTCTTGTTGCATATTATCGCTCCATTTAAAACTAAAATCCGGTTCGCCGGTTACGCCTATTAGTGATTTAGGCACTTTTATTTCCAGCTTATTTCCGTTCACTGCATATTCTACCTCACCTGCAGGCTGCCAGTACCATGCGCCATCTGTTTTTTCAATTACGGCTTTTTTGCCGGGGCTTGTTCTGTTGATCAAAAAATCGTAGCCTTCCCAGCCGGTATTTTTATTATTATCAATATCAATAAATAAACGCATCCAGCCCGCATCTGTTCCAGGACTTAGCGCTGCCGCGGTTTCTACGTAGAAGTAAATATTGTCTTTATCTCTTGCCACTTTCGATAATACAATATCATTTCTGCCTGTTGTATTTGTATAATGCAAACTGCCCCAGCCGGAGCTATTGCGATGCATAGTATTACCCTTTGGTGAAGTATACGAGGGTTGCACAGCGCCCCACTCGCTAAACCTGCCATCAATAAGTATGGTTGCAGGCGCAGAAGGAGTTTGCACTGCCGGCACTCCTTTAAAACGGCGGATATTGCTCACCATCTGGTAATAATAGTTATCGCCATGCCCTCCTTTCATTGGCTCTGCATCACGGCTGCCTTCCTGGTTACATTCATCAGGAAAAGCATTGGTTTGCTGCTGCCATACATCATAGCGTCCTGCAATCCATTCATTCCAACCGGTAATAAAAACAAATTCAGGATTAATCTCCAAAGCCCTGTTCCACTGCTCCTGGAAGTTTAATCCGTAATTCACGGCGTAAGCACTGCTATCATGACCATTGGCATGTGTATAGCTTCTCCCGAAAGCACCCGGTGCATTCATAGCAGTTAAGCCTCTTGCTTTGCTCCAGTTCTGCGCAACGCCAACGGTTACCTGCTCAAAACCACCATTGGCCGTTTTTACAAATCCATGTTGCGGATAAATTTCCAGCCAGCCCCAGTGGTCATTTTTTTCGGGACCTTTATTGTATACAGGTTGTCCCGGCCGGAAAGTGAAATAATTTTTTATTTCTTTTGTCAGTGCAGGATCTGAGGGCTTGTCTTTCATATCATCTGCAAACTCGGGCATTGCCATAATCAATGGCTTACCCTTCCACATAAAAAATAAATCCTTGTATTTAGCAGGTTTGTATAAATCTTTATATATCTCACGAATGATTTCTTTACCGCCTTCAGTTAACCAAAAAGGTAACATAAAAGCTATCTGCGGTGTTTTCACGCCATCTTTTCTTGCCTGTGTAAATACTTCACACAACTTCATATACGATTCTTTCCAGGTGATATTGCCATTGGTACAATCAAATATCAATACATCAACACCGGCATCAGCAAGCATTTCAGCATGCTTGCGTAATACCCATGCATCAGTATCAAGATAATATCCAAACAATGGCTCGCTCCAGAACCAGGGACTATTTCTTTTGGGCCAGATGGGATTATTATAATCATCAAGCGCTTTGGGATCACGGGCAAGATATTCTGTTACGTTGAAAGGTGGATTTTTTGAACCGGGCTGTGTATGCCATGTCCAGTAAAATAATCCTACAAACTTATCTTTCTTTGGCTCACCAACTTCTTTGGCAGAAGGCAGTTTTCTTCCCAATGCATCTGTGGCTATTGCATTGGTACCGGGCAGTTGTGCCATTACTATGGAAGCGCTCATCATTACAAAAAAAAGAAAAACATATTTCATTGCTATATTTTTATAGTATGTAAAAGATAAACATTAAGCATTTAAGAAGATTAAGAACGGCCTAACTATTCTTAACTTCTTAATGTTTCATAAAATATCATTTCATCCATTTGAAGCGGTAATTAAATCTCCTGTTCGGAGCACTGTCTCCATTAATACAAAGCGAAATGGGGTCTTTTAAATCAGCAGGATTATCAGCCCAGTGAAAATCGAAGCTGATAGCATTGCCCTCCGCCTTCAACAGTTTTCTTGGAACAGCCAGTTCCAATACAGTCCCCTCATAACGGTAAGGGATATCCGAAACCGTTTCCCAGCTTTCGCCATTGTATTTTTTCAGGGTTGTGATATGATCAGACTTCACTTCTTTATTAATAAGAAAATCATATCCATACCATCCGGTATTTGCATTTTGATCTGCATCTATCAGCAACAGCATCCAGTTATTACCGGTATATGGTGTGAGCGCCTGTAATGTTTCTACATAAAAATATACCTGTTTCTTATCTACCGCTACCTTACTGGTAATAATATCATTTCTGCCGGAATTGTTGGTATAGCGAATGCCGGCATAACCAATAGCATCGCGGTGTGTAATATCGCCTTTAGTATCCCTGTATTCAGGTATAATGCTTTTCCATTCAATATTATTGCCATCCAGTGTAATAGTGGTAAAACCTTTTGAAGCAGCAATATCTCTTGCACCTTTATACCTGCGTATATTCTGTGCCATCTGCATATAGTAATTATCAGTATAGCCATCTTTCATGGGTTGTATGGCGCGGTTAAATTCGGAGTTATACTGATCAACAAAAAAATAAGGATTATCGCGGCGCATGAACTTCGTAGTCTTACCACCATCGGGCTGATATTTTCCCGCTGTCCATTCGTTCCAGTCGTTGATGTATAAAAACTGCGGATCAGATTTCAGCGTTTCCTCCCATCTTTCCTGGAAATAAATACCATACCCTTCGGGGTGCTCAACCGTTTTTTTTAACCAGGGCACGTAGGTTGGTTTGGGAAGATCATATTCATTTAATTCAGGTTCGCCATGAGCACGTGTCCATGATTTACCGGTTAAGCTTGACGGATGCTGCGCAGGCGTAACCGCGGCTTCTTCTCTTTTTCCCAGATGGGTGGATACAAGGCTATCCGGGTTCATTGCTTTCACGTCTTCATTCCCCATATCATAGCCGAAGCTCCAGTTATCTTCCGTGCCTACAAAGCGACGGCCGGCCCATTTGTAATATCCCCACCACATATTGCGGGTAGTAAAAAACTGTTTTACATCCTTGGTATAATCTTTATACAATTTCTCTGTGTAATCAGGGTCGCCGAAATGCGGATGGTTTTTATTGGTAACTGCCGCTGAATCATAATGCGGGTTAGGATTATCTACTCCTTTTCCATTAGCGTCAACAGATGGATCTGCATTATATAATAACAACGGCTTTCCATCCCAGTAAAACCAGAGGTCTTCATATTTTTTTGTTTTATAAATCCGGTCGTATAAATCCTGCACTACTGTTATTACCGGGCCATTAAAAGCCCAGAAACAGAACTGTGGTACTTTATTTCCTTCCGCTTTCATTTTTTGCATAGTAGTGAATAATACATCCCATTGTTCCCAATAACGAACCGCATTGGTTACGTCCATCACCAATACATCCACGCCCGCATCTGCCAGCATGCTCATGTCTTTTCTAATCACGTATTCATCTTTACTTAAAAAATATCCCAGCTCCGGTTCGCCCCAGTGATAAGAACCTTCTTTCCATAAGGGATGTTTGGCATCCAATCTTGCAGAAGGATCTTCTTTCAAAATTTTTGTTACATCGGCGTTATACGGACTTTTAAGCTTAGCCAGGTTATCTGTGTGCCAGGTAATATAAAATATACCCACTACGCGACGCTGATCTTTCTTAATATCTCCTACTGTTTTTACATCAGGCATTGTTCTGCCCAGCGCATCGGTAGCAACCCAGGTATCCGGATAAATATCACGGTAATATTCCTGCTGCTGAGCCTGTATATAACAGCAACCTATAAGCGAAAAAAGTATTAACCAAAATTGTTTGCTCATAATTGTTGATTACAATGGTATTATTTAATGTATCTGTATTTTGTTATCTCATCCTTCATCAATTGATAATACATATCGCCATGTCCGCCATCCATAGGTTCAATATCAGCGCTGTATTCTGCAAGCCACAGATCTACAAAAGCAGGTTCTTGCTGGCTTTCGCCCCAGTTACCCGCAGCCCATTCATTCCAGGAGTGTATAAAAAGAAAACGTGGCTTTACTTTTCCGGCAGCTTCCATATACTTCCTGAAATAATTTCCATTATCCCTTCCTTTTGTATCAGGCATAACATTTTCTCCATCCGTTGTCATATATGTTGCCTGTGTTGCTACCGGCGCGCACATCTGCTCGGGTTTTCCATTATAATAAAATGCCTGTGGTGGCAAATTACTGTTTACTTTAAATTGCCAGCATTTGCCAGAGTTATCTAAACCCCAGCAATGACGTGTTGTATAATTGGCAAACTTCCCGTTTGATGGCACAGCAGGCTGATTAACATCTGCATTGTTACCGTTACCAAGCGCATCCGCAACCAGCAACAATTTTTTTTCTGAATATTTAAAGAAAATATCATCATCATATTTATCAAAATAAAGAGATTCCACCACGCTTAAGGTGCCGGTATTTTGAACAAAAAACGCTATTTGAGGAATAGGTAAATTATCTCTTTTACGCTCCTGCCACCTGTTACACAAAGCGGTTGTTGCTGAAACATATGAAGGCCCATTTGGAAAATCTCTTGCGCCATTGGTAAAATCAAGCACTATTAAATCAACGCCGGCAGCGGTAATTAAATCTGCATGATAATCAAGTAAAGCATTATTGGTTTGTGCAGGATCCCCGTTAAAATAATATATATAATTGTTCTTGATCGTACCATCTCCATGAGTTGCTGCAAAAAGCGGTTTGCCCCAAAAACTGAATTGTCCTACAGGACTGTATGCAGGCGTTTGTCCTTTCATTATCCATGCATCACCCGATGGTGATAATAACTGGGGTGTATACATGGAATCACCGAAAACAGGAAAATAAAATAAAGCTATATATCGCGTAGTGTCTTCAGCGTTACCTGTAGTTAAGGTATCGGTAGGTAAATTTACAGATGGGGGAGTTTTTTGCTTTCCGCAATTAACACTGAAAAGGAATAACAAAACGACAGTACAAATTCTTACTACTATAGTCATTATATCTCTATTTAAAACTTATCGGGTGCCACATGGTGTTCCAGTTAGCCCAATTGGGGCCATAGGCATAAGAAATATATTGCTGTTTTCCGGGATTGATATGGCCTTGCTCATCGCCACTCCATCCGCAATTATGCAGGTAGGGTTTCAGCCCTGCTCTTATTTCTTTTATTTTGGTAAACGATAAACCATCTGTTGATTCCCACAAAACAATATAACTGTTCGCTGTAAGCCTGGAAGCGGTATGAATAGCATAATATTTTTTAAGGTCATCCCGGTATTTCACATCACAGTGATCAGCAGCTGCAATAGCCGTTTTATCAACAGCCGTTCCTTTCTGTTGAAGCTGTGCCGGCCAATTTTCACCAGGATCATTTACGATGGCAACACGTGTCTCAAGTATATTTTTATCGTGCCAGGTATAATAGAAAAATAAGGTGTCGTTATTAATAATCATTGAAGGTTCTCCGGCGCCCCATGCATCAGCATCGCCATTAAACGTGATTACGGGTTGGGGATCATTGCTCCAGCCATTACCATCCCATTTTTCCCAGGGACCTTCAGGAGATGTTGACCTTGCAACATAAGCATGGTTAAACAAGCCTCTTTCATCTTCCGTAGAAGTATAGCCTGCATAATAATAATTGCCCAGCTTTATCACGCCGGGATCGCAGATAGAAAGCTGGTCGCGTGTGCCTTCTGTAGGCTTTAATACCATCTTTTCTGCTGACCAGTTTTTCCCGCCATCTGTTGAACGCATATAAGAAGCCTGGTCCCAGTAATGCGCACCCGAAGAAGGATTAAGCAATAAAAAAGACTGGTAACTTCCTGCAACCACTTCACCATTTTTGAAGTTTTGAGTATTGCTCACCTCTCCCTCTTTTTTCCAAACGCCTGCTGTGCCCGATGGGTTGGTCAGCACCCACAAATAATTACCTCCGGCGAATCTTTCATCACTTGCAATCTGTAGATTCTGGTTATCCTGGTAATTGCTATACACTTTTTTTGCCAAAGGCGCGGAAGCTATCGTTGAAGCATAGTCGCTGTTCCATTGATAAAGACTAAGTGTAATGCTGCTGTTGGTTGAGTTCCAGTTTGGACATGCTACAGCTATGGCGTAAAAAGATTGCGTAGCTATAAATTTTTGAGCTGCTATATCTGCACCGTTCAGGGCAATAGCAGTTTGCGTTCCGGCATCTTCATGCAACAATATCCTATCACCAAATGTTCCACCCGGCGCGGCAAACCATGCATCAATTGTTCCGTCTGTGTTTTGAATAATGGAAGGACCATAACGATATACCCCACCTGTATATATCTCCCATCCGGGCTGCACCGTAAAAATATTTTTATATGCTGAATCCGTTACTTCGCCATCAACTGATGCCCTTATCGCCTTACTGCAACTGCAAACAGTAAGCATTAAACCTATAATTAAAAGCCTGTTCATAAGATAGAAATAAAACCGCCCCTTTGCAGGAGCGGCAGGTATGAAAAATAGCCCCAAAACTGCTATGAGCTATGGGCTGTCAGCTTTCAGGTATCAGCTATCAGCACTTCTCACATTTTCTTTTAACTATTCAATACAGTATAACCTATAGCTTGCTAACACCTCAGACTTTGAGGCTCACAGCTGATACCTGAAAGCTGATAGCCCATTACCACTCCGGATTCTGCCAGTTCTCACCGGCCAATCCCATCATTTTATTTACTTCTGATTGATCTATAGGGTATAACAACCATTTTACAGATGAAGAATTTCTGTCAGAAAATTTAAATCTTGTATAAGTAAGATCAGATCCTGATTTAGTGATGCGCATACCGGTAACGAACTTGTCTGTCTGGTCAAGAACCTTCCACCTGCGCACATCAAAAAAGCGATGTTCTTCAAATGCAAACTCAACCCTGCGTTCGTTGCGGTAACGTTTTTCAAATTCTTCCGCTGTTAACCCTGCAGGCAAAGCCGGCATACCAGCTCTTGCCCTTATTGCATCTACTGCTTCTTTAGCAGACAAAGAATAACCGTTTACCGTTACTGTCGCATCCGGGCCAACGGTTTGATAAGCTGCTTCGGCAAAATTCATAATCAATTCCGCATACCTGAACAAGCGTATAGCGCCATCAGACTGGTTGCTTATACCTGACCTGTGACTATTGAATTTGCGCAAATAATAACCGGTACGTGTATGTTTCCTGTCATCTGTAGCTATACCTTCGTCTCCGCCCGCATAAGTTTGAATAGTATATCCTGATGGTTGATCAAGATGGCGCAGTGCACCATTATAATAAATAGAAGCATAAAAACGTGGGTCTCTTCCTTCGTATGGGTTTGCAGGATCATAGCCTGATGCCGGATTAATAATTGGTACAAGATGCGCTGCATCACTATAGCCAAGTATAGCAGGTTCACCATTTGCCATTTCGTATGCGTCAACCAAATCCTGGGTAGGGCAAGGTCCTGCCTTGTCTACTCCATCAGTAGAAGGAAGCCCTGCATATTTCCAAACCTGCATTTGCGCCCCGCCCTGGTAAATGGTTTCCTTATCAACCGCACGGCGATCGTTGGAAGAGGTAAGAAAATAACTTGCATAAATATTTTGCGCTTCGCCGGCGCCGGAAAATACATCAAATAATGTATACCCATTGGCAGCACACTGGTATAAGGCCTCTGAAGTAATTTCCAATGCTTTATCCCATGTATATGTTCCATCGGAAAACAAAGGACTTGCAGCATAGGTTACCGCCTGCGACATAATAGCATAAGGTATTGCCCTGTGCATAATGCCGAACTGGTTATCATATATCTGCCAGGAAAAACCGGAAGCTGAATTTGGCGCCGCAAGGGCTTCGTTACAATCAGTAAGTATTTGTGTTACCACTTCTGAAAAAGTAGCTTTTCTGTCAGAAGAAAAATCATGCTCAATTTCATACGGTGCTGTAATCAACGGAACAGCATTATACCTTTTAATAAGTTGAAGGTAATACAAAGCTCTCAGTGTTTTTGCCTGGGCAACCCAGCCTTGTTTTTCATCTTCGCCTGCAATTACTTGGGCGGTTTTCATTCCTTCGATAAATGTATTGCACTTCCTGATACCGATATATAAATTCGTCCAGGGGCTGCCATCAGAAGAATAGGATGCGTAATCAGAACCTGTAACACTACCGCTATACCATATGCTGTATTTTGAACCGGCGGTAATATCATCGGCGTCCTGCGCTTCATCGGTATAAGAAGCCCTGTCCATATATGGCGCGGGACAATACCCATAACAGGAATTCAGATACCCTCTCACCTGGTTATAATCATTAAATACATTGGCAAGCGATATTCTGCCATCGGCAGGCAAATCAAGTTGTTTATTGCATGATAGTATGCCAAATGCTAACATGACAACTATCAGTATACTGTTATATTTTTTCATTCTTTTCATTTTAGCTGTACAGTTCGTTATGTACATAATTGATGATTCCGGTTACATTAAAATGTTACACTTAATCCTATATTATAAACCCTGTATACCGGGAAACCGAGGTAACCACTGCCTTCCGGTCCAAAATCCTTGCTTTTCATTTTATCCCAGGTAATAAGGTTTTGCCCGCTGAGCAACAGTCTTATATTCTGAGAAGCAATAGCATGGGCTACACTGCCGGGGAATGTGTACGAAAGCTCAAGATTTTTTAAACGGATGAACGATCTGTCATATTCAAAGAAATCACTTGCCTGGTGATTAACACTTTGCCTGGTTGAAAGCGCAGGGTATAGAATTTCTTCGCCTGCTGCATAGCGTTCTGCTGTCCATGACTGGCTATGCAATGCTCCAAAAACACCATCGTACGATGTTTCATAAACGCCGGTTCCACTGTATATTGTTGTAAATTGATTAACACCCTGGAACAACATATTAAGTTCAAGAGATTTGAACCTTATGCGGCCGGTTATACCATATATATATTTGGGTAATGCTCCATTTCCTATAGGTGCAACATCCCTGTCATTAATTTTACCATCGCCATTCAAATCTTTATATATCAAATCTCCGAGCCTTGGAGTACCAAAAGAGTAAGCAAGTGTATTATTATCCAGTTCAGCCTGTGTATTGAACATACCATTGCCGTTACTGTAATCTACAAGATAACCGAATGCCTGTCCATAAGAATATCCTTCCTGCTGTTTAAGATAAGTATAGTCTGAAGCTTTTTGCGCTTCATTTATACTCAGGATAGTATTTTTTGAATAAGAAAGATTACCGCCTATTGATGCACCCCAGTTTTTATTAAACTCCTTTGTATAATCAATCGCTACTTCAAAACCCTTATTTTCAAATTTACCCTGGTTTAGTGATGGGTAATTACCCAGAGGAATACCCTGGTAAGCAGGGATAGCTCCGGTGGCGGGTACGATCATGTTATCCACCTTCTCATTGAAGATATCCGCATTAATGGTTATAGCATTAAATAACCCAATATCTATACCACCATTGGTTTTGGTAGATACTTCTGCGCTGATCCTTGGATCTCCCTTAGTGTTCTCTACAACAAGGTATTGCAAATAGCCGATAGGACCACCACCCTGCAACCGCACATTATCCATATATGCAAACCGGTTCAATCCACTTTGATCATTAGCTGTTTTACCATAAGAGCCCCTGATCTTTAATAAAGTCAGCACTTGATTATTCTTCAGAAAAGCTTCATTACTTATCATCCATGCTGCGGCAACAGATGGTGTTGAAACATACCTTGAGCTTCTTGCATACTGATCAGAACCGGAATAACCGAGATCAAGTTTTACAAAATACTTTTCGCTATAATCATACATCAGTTCCGCACCGGTATGAAAACGCTTGTAAGGGAATGAAAAAGGAGCGCTTACATCAGTCTTTGTCAGATCCTGGAAAAACATATAACCTAATGCACGGACATTATGCTTACCAAATTTCCGGTCGTAATTCAACAGTGCATTATAAGTAAGATGGTAATAAAATGAATGCCCTTTTGCATAAGCAAGAGGCGTGTTCAATTCTGTTCCATCCTGTTTAAAAGCAAGAGAGTCTGTAATATTCAAATCCCTCGCATATCTTTCAAAGTTCTGGGAAGTATATAAGCTTCCAACGGAATTGGTTTGATAGTTAAATGTACCGGTTAACGAAAGCCCTCTTGTAATAAAATCCAGGTTCAGATCTACTCCAAACTGGGAGGTAGTATTGGTAACAGTATGCCTGACATAGCCGGTATGATTCAGTAGTCCATAGGTAGGATTATGAACGGTGGCTGTGCTTATTACCTGCCCGCCTTCATCAATCACCTTACCGCTTGCATCTTCAATCCTGGGCGTTACCGGGCCAAATACGTTAGAAGGTATTAAAAACACACTGCTGTATACAGCCTGGTTGCCTGCGCCGCCAGGGTTACGTTCTCTTTTAATATTACCACTCAGTCTTACGTATGCCTTTATCCATTTGTTGATGTTCATATCTACATTGGTGCGGTAATTCACCCATAAATTATTAGCATCAGGATCATAGCGTGTTTGATCTGTTTTAAAATAACCACCCTGGTGCATTACATTTATGTTGGAGTAATATTGAATATTATCGCTTCCACCGGTAAGATTTAAGCTCACACGCTCCATTCTTGCCAGGTCTTTCATAAACATTTTATACCAGTTATTATTGGCGTGCAAAAGCGGATCTGATCCTGACCTGTAAGCTTCAATATCAGCTTGTGAATAAGGCGCTTCAAATGGATTAGTAACATCAGGCACGTAATCATTTTTTGCAGCCAGGTTTTTTAACTCAGCATACGTTGCCGCATCATAATGAGCAGGTGTTGTTGTTGCCTGCTGTACAGATTGATCTATTCTTGCTCTTACTTCCAAATCTCCTTTTCTGCCTCTTTTGGTTTTTACTACCAACAACCCATTACCACCAAGTATACCATACAATGCCTGCGTTGAAGCATCTTTCAATACCGTAATGGATTCAATTTCTGTTGGAGAAATATATTCAAGTGTTTGATTGCTGTTATAAGGTACAAGCACACCATCTACTACTACAAGTGGCCCGTTGTTCCGGGCAAAGCTGAATCCGCGAACAGCCGTTGAAGTAGTAGCACGGGAGAGCTCGGAGTATGTTTCGAGTGTTGTTAAACCAGGAAGCCGGCCGGCTAAAGTTTGTCCAAAATTAGCTACCGGTGCTCTTTCTAATTCTGTACCCGTTACTGTTGCAGCGGCACCTGCAAAATGTTTGCGCAACTGGCTGTTATACCCTAACTGAATTTCTTCGTCAAGCTTATGGGTATCGGGGTGTAATTCAATGTTTATACTTTCCCGGCCATTAATTGTTTCTGCTTTTGTACTGTAGCCGGTGTATTTAAAAATTACTGTATTGCTTCCATCATTAATAGGTAGCGTATATTCCCCGTTTTTATCAGTGGAAGTTCCATTTCTGCCATTGCCTGAGTTAACCACAACACCATACATTGGCTTGCCAAATTGGTCTATAACCTTACCGGTAACCATAGCCGCGGCATCCTGTGCATATATATTTTGCTGCATTACCGCCACGAACACGGTAAAACACAGCATTGTAAATTTTATAATATTGTATTTCATTTGAGTTTCGTTAAGTCTTTTAAGAAAAAGTACAATTACCATCCGGGGTTTTGCCAGTCATTGCCCGTAATAGCGGCAAGCCTGTTTGCCTCAGACAATGGTACCGGGAACCATAAAAATTTATTGGTATAATTTTTCCTTTCTGTAGGCCTTACCACTCTTCTCTGGTAGGTGTAGGCATTTGTCCCGGTTCGGGTAATTTCCATTGCGGTTACCCATTGATCAGTTTTTGATAAATCGTCAGAAGGATTGCTCCACCTGCGTACATCAAAATACCTGTTCTCTTCAAGCGCTAATTCTACTCTTCTTTCATTACGAACCCTTGCAATCAATTGAGCCTGGCTCAGGTTGGCCGGAAGATCAGGCATACCTACTCTTCTCCTGATCTCATTTACCGCGGCGCGGGCCTCATCTAATTTGCCTGCTTCTGCAGCTGCTTCCGCAAAATTTAAAATGATCTCACCAAGCCTGAAGTATTTCCAGTTTGCACCTCCTACAGGATTATCTCCTCCTGAGTTGGGATGTAAAAATTTTCTTTCAAAATATCCTGTCCTGGTAGCTTTTCTTACCGCAGGGTCTATACCGGTTTGAGGCTCTCCCTTATATGTAGCAATAACCCTGGCCCTGTTACCTGCAGGTGCAGGATAATTTTCGTATGATTCAGGCGCTTCTGCAAAACCCCACCATGCTTTACGCTTAGAACCATTATAGTAAATAGAAGCATAAAAACGGGGATCCCTGTTGGCATAAGGATCGTTGGGGTTATATAATGCATTATCCGGATTATAATTAGGCTGCAAATGTTGTTCATCCAGGTATGGATTATCCAGGTCTAGTATTGGCTGGCCGTCTGTGGTTTCGTAAGCATCTACCAGTTCCTGTGTTGGGCATGTGCCGCTTTTATAACCATCCTGTGCCCCGATGCCATCAATGTTCCAGATATTTCCCTGTCCTTCGCGTGACTGATAAATCGTTTCTTTATCAACCGCAGTTGGTGAGTATTGCGCGGATTGGGTAAAATATTCGTTGTATAAAGCAGAATACTGGTCTTTTGCCGGCCCGATATATGCGTCATCAGACATATAGGTTGCCGGGAAATTCACTTTATTATATAGCTCATATCCCCAGCTACGCAGGTTTTGCAAAGAAGCTTTATTCACTTCATATGCTTCATCCCAATAATTCTGCCCGCCATTATTTAAAGGACTGGCAGCAAACAAAATCATTTTTGACTTTATGGACTCTGCCAATGCCTTTGTTACCCTGTATGGCTCATCAGTTGTGATACGTGTTGGTAAAGCTGATATCGCTAATGCCGCATCACAATCTTCCATTATAAATTTTGTAAGATCATAATAGCTTGCTTTTTCCAGAGTCGAAAAATCTGCGGTAAACTCATATGGCTCCCGCATAATAGGTAAAGCAGCGCCAAACCATTTTAATAATTCATGATAGTAATAAGCTCTCAGCACGTACGCCTCTGCTTTCATCCGCTGTCTGTTTTCTTCACTATTAACAGCAGCATTATCTATTTTCTGTAAAAAATATGAGCAATTACGTATAGCGTTCCAGTAGCGGTTCCAGTAATCACCATTACCTGCATCTGAGCTGATATCTGTTCCGGGAAAGCTGGATGCAGATGCATCTCCGTTGTAAAACCTTCCCGACATGATCCATGATTCTGCTTCCGCGTCCGTATCCCATGCTTCATCACTCCAATCAACTGGTCCTCGTGACCAAAAGAAATAACGTGTTCCTTTTACAGGAAGATTATTATAGCAGCTATTTAAAAAAGCTTCCACTTTATCATTGTCCTGGAAAACTTCATCCAGTGAAATTTTACCATCCGGCGCCTGGTCAAGCGCCTTTTTACATGCTCCGCCAAACAGCAGCATAGTAAATAAAAACAAGGCAAGTTTTATATAACGCCCCACGCCTGGTATATATAGTGTGCCGGGGGTTTGTTGTATATATTTTTGATTATTCATATCGCTTCTGTGTAAGGTTTAGAAAGTAATATTTACACCAAAGTTTAAAGACTTGGTAACAGGATAGCCCAGCGATTCACTGTTTTCCGGATCAAGATGATCAAGCTTCAGCTTATCCCAGGTAAAGAAATTGTAAGCGCTTATATATGTCCTTACACCCTGCACCCTGAGTGTTTTTAATAACGAGGGTGTGAAATTGTAGGCCAGTTCAATATTCTTAAGGCGAATGAATGACCTGTCCATAATAAAGAAATCGTTAGCGCGATGATTAGTAGTAGTATTCGTACTTAACGCGGGGTAAGTAATCTTTTCACCTGCCGCGTAACGCTCTGGTGTCCACGCTGTGGTATGATAGCTGTAATAAGTACCCAGCTTAATATTTTCATACACGCCCTGGTTGGCATAATTAGTGGAATACTTGCTCACACCCTGGAAAAAGCTGCTGAACTCAAATCCTTTATAATTAACCTGTAAAAGCAACCCATATATCTGGCCGGGTATACTGGTATATTTTATCGGCGCCAGGTCTTTATCATTCACAATGCCATCGCCATTCAGATCCTGGTAAACAAAATCTCCTACCCGTGGTGTTCCAAAACCATAGGTTGTTTTAGCGAGGTAGGCATCCAGCTCCTGCTGGCTGTTGAAATAACCATTACCATTGGAGTAATCAATTTTATACCCCCATGCCTGTCCCAAAGAAAAACCTGTAGTGCGGTAACGATAAGCATAAGAATCATCGCTGATGGGCTCGTCGTAGAATTTAACGGTATTATGATTATACCCCAGGTTACCCTTCACCATGAAGGAGAAATTTTTTGATAACCTCTTATTATAAGACACTTCTATTTCATACCCTCTGTTATCTACAATACCCATATTTACTTTAGGTATATTACCCAATGGCACACCCTGTAACGCCGGCACTGTGCCGCGTGAGATAAGGATATCAGTTCTTTTTTCAAAGAAGTAATCGAAGGAAATATTAAGCTCATTAAATAACCCTACTTCAACGCCATAGTTTTGCTTGGTGGCAACCTCCCACGACAAAGCAGGATTACCTAATAATCCCTGATTTATGCCCTGACCTCTTCCCAGAGTAGATAATGGTCCGCCTCCAACAGTAATATTATCGAGGTATAAAAATCTTGAGCTGCCGATCTTATCATTACCCACTTTACCATAGGAAGCTCTTAATTTTAAGTTAGAAACCGTGTATGAAAGGGATTGGAAAAAGGGCTCATTGCTTATTACCCATCCTACAGATGCGGCAGGGAAAAAGCCATACCTGTTTGCCGGTGCAAATTGTTCTGACCCGTTATAACCCAGGTTCACTTCTGCCAGGTATCTTTTATCATAGTCATAGGTAACCCTTCCAGCCAGTCCAATCACATTATATGGTATTTCGCCTGCTGTTGTTTCCCAGTAATCTCTTTGCCCCAATACCAACGCGCCTACATTATGTTTACCAAAAGAATTCTGGTAATTGACAGATGCCTGCATGTTGATATTATAACGGGAATCATACCCTTTCAATATATTCAGGAAAGATTCGGCATTGCGTTGAACCGCGTAAGAAAGTTCGTTTGTTTCATAATTCACCTGCGCTGCATATAGCCGCTCGTTTTTATACCCGTCCATAGCGCTGGTAGCTTTTGCATCGTAAGAAATCATACCCTTCACAGACAATCCCGGAATTACCAGCTTGCTTAAATCCCATTCCGCACCCAGTGACGTATTAAGGTTTGAACGCATTTCGTTTCTGAAACCCTGGCGGTTCATGATCTCAAACGCCGTACGGTCAAGATATGTGGGATAGACTACCGCGTCTTCGGGAACGCCATATCCTCCCAGTGTGGTAGGACCAGGCGTAATAGGCAATATGGTTTGGGTTTGATAAATCAAATCCGTCATCATCCATTTCGTATCATAACCCGGATAAGTACCTGCAGAAGGCATATTCACTTTTTCTATATAACTGCCGATATTTAAAAATGCTTTGAATGAAGGACTTACCTTATAATCAAGATTTGCCCTGAAATTATATCTGTCCATCCAGGAAGAAGGATCATATCCCAGCTTTGATTTCGGCTCGGTATTAAGGTTACCGCCCTGGTGCAGGTACACACCATTTACGAAGTAACTTAATTTTGATGTACCGCCTGTTACCCCAATATTCACACGGGTTTGCGGTGTATTCTTTTTAATCAGTTCACCATACCAGTAATGATCAGGATAAATATAATTTCTGTATGCAACCTGTTCTGCATAATCAGGGGCATTGGGATCAAGCCCCTGCAGCGGATTTTCAAACTTACTAATAAGCTCATCAGAGTAAGGAATGGCAATCCCATCATTCTTAGCCGCCTCGTTGCGCAATTTTAAATAATCCACCGAATGAAGCCATTCCGGCTCACGGGTAAATGAACTAAAGCTCTGATCTACACTTGCCGTTAACTGAGCTTTGCCGGGCGTACCTCTTTTGGTTGTAATAAGGATAACGCCGTTAGCACCGCGAACACCAAATACAGCAGTGGCAGATGCATCTTTTAATATAGATATGCTTGCTACCTCATTCGGGTCAATGGTGCGTATATTATCCCTGGGTACTCCATCAATCAATATCAACGGGCTGTTACCATTTACAGTAGCAGCACCACGCAGATATAAAGTAGCGTCATCGCGCCCAGGTTGACCTCCACCGGATTGTATAGCCGTAAGACCAGACAAACGACCGGCAAGTGCATTTGCCAGGCTTGCTGAGGAGCTTTGTTTAAGCTGTTCTGAATTTACGGTTGATACAGCGCCTGTAACCGTTATCTTTTTCTGAGAACCATAAGCCACCACAACCACATCTTCCATAGCGCTAACAAGAGGCGTTAATACAACATTTATATTCCTGTTTGCCGGTATGAAAGCCTCTTTTATTTCCATGCCTACGTATGAAAATACAAGTACAGCGCTTTGGTTAGACACGCTAATACTGAAAGAGCCGTCTGCAGCCGACGACACGCCTTTCGTAGATCCTTTTACCACAATGCTGACATTAGCAAGGGGATTGCCTTTATCGTCATACACCTTGCCTGTTACAATAATATCCTGTTGCGCTGCCGCAGGCGGAAATACAGCATTTGTTTTTTTGATTACAATTGTTTTGTTGATCAGTTCGTACGTTAACGCCTGATCTTTAAAACACGCGTTAAGTGCCTCCTGAACAGAAACATTACTGAGTTGAACAGTTACTTTACCGGCATCCTGAAGCCATTCATCCCGGTATACCAGGTGAAGCCCGGATTGTTTTTTGATTTGCGTTAAAACACTTTCCAAAGAGGCATTCCGCGCCGATAAAGTAATTTGCGAATACCCTTTGGCCTGAATTTGTAAGCAAGCAGCAATCATTAGCACGATGGTCAGCTTCATAACCAGCCAGATTTTGGAGTTTAAGAACTTGCGCCGCGGCAAGCAACCCGGCGACGCTTTGCAATAAGCAATCAATTGCATAGATTTGTTTGTTGGGTTTAATTAATGAAATGATCAGTCCGGATTATTATCATGACGTTTAACCTGATTACGGGAATTCCGCCCCCACGGAGTTCCCTTTTTAATTAACCGTCCTGTTTAAAAACTATATTTATTATTTTTTTATTCTACAATTATTTTCCTGTTTTCTGTTTTACATTTTACACCGCTCAATTGCATCACTTTTAAAACTTCCGCAAGCGGCATATTTCTTGGAATATCACCTGTAATCTTTCCCGCCGGCATTCCATTGGAATAAACAATTTCCACATCATACCATCTCGCCAATTGCCGCAGCACCACCGGGATATCCGCTTTCTTCATCATAAAAAGCCCGTTTTTCCATGCTACCACTTCTTCAATATTTACGTTATCCAATACTTTAATTGAGCCTTTGCTATTACTGATGCGGGCCTGTTGTGCAACATTCAATACCACATTTTCATCAGGGTGAGCAGCAGTGCTAACTTTAACCCTGCCTTCCAGCAATGTGGTATTTACGGTTGATTCTTCGCTATAGGCATTTATATTAAAATGCGTACCCATCACTTCAACCAATCCTTTCGCTTCTCCATTTTCCCCAAATACTTTTACCCTGAATGGAATCTTTTTTCCTCCTTTGTTTAGCTGTGCCACTTCAAAATATACTTCACCTTTCACTTCAACAGTTCTGCTATCTGCCGTAAAAGCAACAGGATATTTTATTGAAGAAGCCGCATTTAACCAAACACGTGTACCATCAGGTAACACAAGATTATACTGGCCGCTTCTTGGTGTTGTGAGCATATTAAAAGCAGGGATTTTTATAGCCGCATTGTTTTGCTGATCATACACCAGTTCGCTGCCTTGTTTGCGTATCTCTGTATTTCCCTGGCTTGCCAGCACTCCGTTAGCAGCATCGTTCAACTCAACCGTGCCGCCATCTGCAAGTGTTAATACCGCTTTATTAGTGCCGGGCATAACCTCCCGGGGCCTGATTTCTTTTTCGGTTTTAACCATTTCAGGCTTGTTCTGCTCTTTGTTGGCATAGTACCAGCCGGCAACGGCAAATAAAATCAATACTGATGCGGCGGCAAGGTGAAAATAAAACCGCCTGTACCAGGGGTATACCGAACCTTTATACGCATTTTCCCTTTCTGTGATATAATGTAAAAGATCTGATTGTATTTCTTTTACCAGGTTTTCACGTCGCTCACCATCCATTTGCATCCACTCATTATGCGCTATCTTATTTTCCTCCAGCCATTGTTCCACAATCTCCTGTTCTGCAGCCGTTGCAGTTCCTTCGTTATAGCGCTTTAGTAATTCCTGAATAATTTGAGGATCTGTCATTATTTGCTCGTTGTTTTGCACCCATCCTGGTATACAATACTATAGGTAGTCGTTTGAAAAACGGGATAGTACTACAGGTGTTAAAAAAAATAAAAAGGATTCTAATGGAAAAAAAACAGCATGATCACAGCAAGTTTCTTCCATGAATGTCGAAGGTGATGAAGTGCCGCTGAAAGTTGATTTTTTACTGTTTGCTCAGATAAACCAAGTTTAAAGGCAATTTCTTTTACAGGGAGATGGTGGTTGCGGCTCAGCCTGTAAATTTCTTTTGTCCGCGAAGGCAGATCTTCTATGGTATATTCAAGTGTATGCTGCAGGTCTTTTGTGAGTATTCCGGATTCTTCATCAACTACCAGCATACCGGAGAGTTGTTCTATCATGGCCGCGTATTCTTTGCGGTTGGCATTTTTTCTTATATGATCAATTATGCGGTAACGCACTGCAGCAAATAAATATGCTTTAAGTGAGCTGGTAATCCGGAGCGTTGCCCTGTTATCCCATATATTCACAAAAACATCATGAATAATATCACGGGCTTCTTCAAAAGAAGATAAACGGGAAGCAGCAAAGTTGATTAAAGAAGATGCATGAAGTTCATATATCGCAGAGAAGGCATCTTTATTACCTTCATTCAATAAATCAATCAGTTCAGTTTCAGTATGGATATTATGAGCAAGCATAATATTATATTAAGCATCGTTAATTCAGGAGCTAATTTAGCAGACCTTATTTATATAACCATCCTGTACTTACCGCTACCATCATTCATCCACCAGGTTTATCATTATCCCATCATGTATTATTTACTTTTTCTAACAGGCACTTTCAATGGTAAATTCATCCACGCCAATCCTATACTTCTGAACATGTGACCGAAATCTTCACCTTCACCTGCATCATATAGCAATGCCAGTTTATTACCTGCTTTAATAACTGCAGGCATACCTATCGCTCCTTTTGCCCAAACTGAATTTGAACTATCAAGCACAACCGCTTTATTATCCCTGTTCCAGTTGTATATATCTTTCGACCAGTATACCCAGATGGCATCGGTATACTCTCCATATTTTTCATCAATGCCTATATGATTGGTAAACAAAAACCATGTTTTATTAGCAGGTTCATAATATACAGATGAATTTTCTATCTGTTCATCTAACGGAAAGATGGGCTGATCATTGATCTTCCACGAACTGTTGAGGTCTTTCGTTCGTGCTATACCTAATGTACGTTTGGTAATATTATTATCATGGGTTGCAGCGCTGAAAAACATAATATATTCGTTATTATGTCTCACTATAAAACCAGGACTTGAAGTAACGGTATAATAACTGTTTTCTTTTGGCGGCAGCGGTGTAACATCATATTGTTTTATCCAGGGGCCGCGCAGAGAATTTGATTTCGCTTTCATAGTAAGATAAGGAAATGCAGGTATGCGATAAGGCGGCGGCGTTGTATTAGGTGTGCCTATATAAAACATATGCCACTCATTTCCTTCCTTTATTACCCAGGGAGAAGATGCACTTTTATAATCGTTCCGGGCAGCATCTCCCAGCGATAAAACAGTTCCTTTTTTTGTCCATTTGCGCAAGTCTTTACTTTCTGCCAGGCACGATATCCATCCATCTTTACCTGCGCCATCATAAAACAGGTAATAGGTGTCGCCTTCTTTATTCACTACAGCTTCTCTTGCACCATAGGTATCACAACTGTCTTTACCATCACCATACTGCATCACTATACCTTCATCTTTACAGGGCATGCGAAGCGATGCGGATGGTCGCCCATCGTTGTAATACACCTGTTGTGCCTGGGAATCAACACATATTATTGTTGATAATATGGCCGCAATACATGCTGTAATGTTTACAAATTTTATCATGCGCTTTTGTAAATATTAAATGTTGATTTTATTTACCAAGAACGATACTATGGATCAGGGCTGAATTATTATTTGTGCTTAACTGCTTTGTTGCTATAATAATTTTTAGCTGTTTTAGATTGCCCTTGTATTGTGCAGACTGATGTAATGGAATGTTGTAAGTATGTTGCTTTCCGTCTGATCGAAAATCAAACTCCGTACTGCACGCTTCTGCAAAATCTTTTCCGAAAGGCTTCCAGTATATTTTAATGGAGTGTGAGCCGGCGGGGTATGTGGCAGTAAACATCAGTACCGGCGCATCTTCCGCCTTCCACAATGTTACCGGGCCAATCATCACTGCATCTTTCTTCAATATAATATCTAACCCATTTTTAATCGGCCATCCCTTATCGGTAGTGCCCTGGTAATACCATTGCAAGCGGCTATCATTAAAATGGTATGCCGGTAATGATGTGTGATGGTGTGCATATACATATTCGCGTATCTGCTTAATATCCCCAACTATTAATGTATAGTTATAATCATAGGTAATATTATAGTCAAGTATATCAATACTATTGGGCGCTATATATGCGGTTGGTATATTTTTGCTGCCGCCTTCAAAGCTGCTGTCACCATAATATCCCCCTGAGAATATCTGCACGCTTTCATTCCACACACCCAGTCCCCAATCCTTATCATCTACATTAGCAGCCCAGCTTTCTGTTGCCTGCCAGTTTGCCCATTGTATAGTAGATGACTTTGGTGAATTATGATTTGCAATTAAACTCAGCGTATCATTGGCAAAAGGTTTATCGCCTCTGTAGGTGATCAGCCTGTGCCATGGCGCGTTGGTATAAACCGCAGGCAACTCTTGTCCTCTTGCAGCGTATTGCTGTTTATCAGGGCGATTGTTTACAATACGACTCTTTACACGTACAGCATTGCCGTCTAACGTTATCCAGCATTCATAAGTACATTCTCCCGGCACATTGTCCAAAGGCCAATGCATGGGTATACATTTTACATACAATGATATACCCGTATTTTTATGTGCAAGCACTTTGGATTTATTACCCGCAACATCGCCTGACTGAATGGGATTCCAGCCAATAAATGTCCAGGCTTTATGTGCTTTTTTACCATCCGGCTCAAAGGGCACCGGCCCGCTGTAAAAGGACATTTGCACCTGCCTGCCCCAATCCCAGTTATTGATGATGTTCTCATCCTTTACTTTATCAGATAAATATGTGATAGCGCCTCCAAGATTAAGATCAATGCCCAGTTTTATAAACCCGTTTTCTATATAGCTCATTTTCTCCACCCTGTCCAGCGGTACAACTGTTTGCGCCTGCAACGGTGCAGTATACACGAAAAAGATAATTTTAGCAAAGGAGATAATTTTAAAATCGGCTTTCATTACAAGCAATTTGTCGTTAGGGATTTTTAAAATTCCAATAAATCAAATCTATTAACACTAAACAGCACAACTATCCTGCACCCTCATGCAATCAAAACATTTTCGCATCATCGTGAGCCCGCCTGTATGAAGGTTGAATTGAAAGCATTTTATGGCGGGCGAAACAATCTCATATAAAAACCCGGATTGCTTTGCCGCGCAACAGGTTAATATTACAAGTTTGATTGTGCGACGCGCAATGACGAAAAAGAGGATAACAGATTTCCTCATCTGGAATTTTTCCCATCGTTAAAACATAGATTCCTCCTGCATCGGAATGACAAGCCGGAAAATACAAATTGAACAATAGTACTAATACTGAACAATTGAACTATTGCTGAACATATCTCTGTGGTCATACCTAAGGAGGATTTGCGATTTCTGATTGCCGGCAGCATTTCATCTGCGGGGGAATAATACATTGAGAAAACCTGAAATACACCTATTAATTTGAAATCTCTTCAAATTGCATATAATTCACTATTTTAACGCCCTTTAATTATTGTCGCTTATGACCAGAAATTTTATTTACGCTTTACTGGCAGCCGCTTTTCTTTCAGCCTGTAACAATGTTCCTGATTGTGAACCAAAAGAAAGAGACAAGGCTTTGCTTTCAATTGATTCGCTTGCTACAAAATCAAATTGGCCAAAAGACCTTGATATTATTGGCTTTGCCGGGCCGGATTTAACGCCGAGTCCCGCTTGTATAACTACCGCACCTTCAGGCGAAGTATATGTTGGAGTAGATATGATGGGCTCTTTGGGAAAAGCACCGGGCAGGGGACGCATTATTAAGCTGGTTGATTGCAATAATGATGGCATTGTAGACAGCCATACTGAATACGCAAAGGTTGATAACCCAAGAGGTATCATTTCTTTGGGAGATAAATTATATGTATTGCACACTGTATTTACAGATAGCCTGGCATCAGGAATGGACCTGGTTTTGTTTGAAGATAAAGATCATGACGGGCTTGCTGATGGTCCTCCCAAACCTATTGTAGAACATATCAGCAATGTAAACTTTATCAGAAGCCGCGGAACAGACCATGCAACAAACGGTATCCGCATGGGCATTGACGGCTGGATATATATTGCTGTTGGTGATTTTGGTTTTCACGAAGCTGTTGACAGAACCGGCAAAAAGCTTACCATGCTTGGCGGCGGTATTGTTCGGGTTCGGCCGGATGGCACAGAAATGGAAATATACACGCATGGCACCAGGAATATTTATGATGTTGCCATTGATCCTTATATGAATATTTTCACCCGCGATAATACCAATGATGGTAAAGGATGGAATATACGTTTCAGCCATCATATACAATCCGGCGAGTATGGATATCCGTTATTATTCAAACATTTTACAGAAGAAATTCTGCCGGGATTGGTAGATCTTGGCGGAGGATCAGGCACGGGTTCTTTGTTTATGGATGACCCCAATTGGCCTGCAAAATATAATAATGTGCCGATGATGGCAGATTGGGGAAGAAATGAATTGTATTTACATCGCGTAACACCATCAGGTCCGAGCTTTACACAGCAAGAAGAAGATTTTATTCAGCTTGCACAAATTACAGACCTGGATGTTGACGGATCAGGAAGATTATATATGGCTGCATGGAATGGCGCAGGATACACAGGAGACTCCAGCAAAGGCTTTGTTGTCAGGGCTGTTCCAAAAGGATGGACATACAAACCTTTTCCGAATATTCAGAAATTATCAATTGATGAATTAGGTGCTTTATTAAAAGCAGATGGCGCTGTAGCAAGACAAACCGCGCAACAGGAATTAATGGCCCGTGGCGGAGACAAGGCAACAGCAGCAGCATGGAAAGTTGCTGATGATAAAACGCTTCCGCTATATGCAAGAGTTGCAGGCATTTTTACCTATGCGCAAATTGCAGGCAAAAACGGAATTAAAAACCTTACGGAGCTCACCAATGATGCGGCAGTAAAAGAGTTTGCCTTGCGTGCACTGGCAGACAGAAAACCTTTTGTTGCCGATGTCCCTTCTGAGCCATTTATGAAAGCCTTAAGCGATACATCACAACGCGTAAAAGCAGCAGCGATCATTGGTTTAGGCAGACTTGGAAAAGCAGAAGCCGCAGAAGCTTTATTACAGACACCGGTTCCTGCATCTTTTACAGCGCCGGCAAAAGGAGTAGAAGGCCCGCATGCAACACCCAATGCGGATATTATACTTCCTCATCTTGCTGTTCGTGCGCTTGTACAACTCAATGCGGTTGACGCATGCATAAAGGCTGTGGGCGCTGATAATTCCACTATTGCATTATGGGCTTTACGTTACATGCACGATCCCGGAGCTGTTGAAGGATTAATTGCCGCGTATAATAAAACAGAAGACGCTTCTTTGAAAAGCCAGATACTTGTTACACTTGCACGCTTGTATAAAGAAGAAACACCTTATGATGGTTCGTACTGGTGGAGCACAAGACCAGATGATCATGGTCCATATTATCAAGCGGAAACATGGGCATCATCAGATCCCATCAAAAATCTGATGATGAATGAATGGAAGAAGGCGGATAAAAAGCAAAAGGAGTTTTATGCTGACCTGAACGGAAAATTCAGAATGGGCATTGATGAATTTGGCGGAAACGAGGAACTTGAAAAAGCAGAAGAAACAAAAATTGATTTGAATAAAATAAGAAACAAAAAAGGGCAAATAGGTCAAACATCTATTGAAGATGTGATGCTGGCAATGGATAAGATACAAGGTAATGCTGCCGATGGTAAAAGAATTTTTATACAACAGGGTTGCCCGGCTTGTCATAGTCTCAGTAAAAGTGAAGTAATGAAAGGTCCTTTTATGGGGCAGATTGGTTCTATCATGAGCCGCAAACAAATCGCGGAATCTATTCTTAAACCGAATGCCTCTATATCACAAGGCTTTTCTTCTGTAGCAATAACTACGAAAGACGGCAAAAGTGTAATGGGTTTTGTAACAGGCGAATCATCAGACAAGCTCACCCTTCGTGATATTACAGGTGCTGTTCATAACATCAATACAAAAGATATTAAAAGCAGGGAGGAATTAAAAACATCCATTATGCCACCGGGATTAGCCAATTCTCTATCGTATGAAGAATTTGCTTCGCTGATCACATTTTTATATCAACAGAAGGGATAAGATAGTGTAGGGTTTATGGTTTGTAGTTTAGGGGTACGCTAAACTACAAACCATAAACTTCAAGATAATTACCTGGATATTCTGAATATATTTGAAACGGGTTTCAATTCTTATAAAATTGAAACCCGTTCCTCATTTAATAAATCAATCCTGGTTTTTAACCTAACAACTATACCTTTATAACTTTATTATCATGAAGATAAAATTGATACTTATTCAACTTATATGTTGTGTTATTATCACTCAGGCGCAGGTATCTCAGCATCGCTTTCCGGTTAAAACCGGAATTTTACCCAGGGGAAAATACAATGCCATTACTGATGTAGAGGGAGTTTTGGTTGGGCAAAAAACATTGATCCGGGCTGATAGTATCAGAACAGGCGTTACGGTTGTACTTCCTCATAGCGGCAACCTGTTTCAGCAGAAAGTGCCTGCGGCAATTTATGTTGGTAATGGATTTGGAAAACTTGCAGGGATAACACAAGTAAAAGAACTGGGTAATATTGAAAGCCCTATCATTTTAACAAACACATTAAGCGTAGCTACTGCCATAAACGCAGGTATTACTTACACTTTGTCTCAAAAGGAAAATGCAAATATCTGGAGTGTAAATATTATTGCGGGCGAAACCAATGATGGGTACCTGAATGATATAAGAGGAAGACATGTTACTGAAAATGATGTGCTGGATGCTATAAAAGACGCAAAGACCGGGGAAGTTGAGCAAGGCAATACAGGCGCGGGGGCCGGTACTGTATGTTTTGGATTTAAAGGAGGTATTGGCACGGCGTCAAGAGTACTGCCCAAAGTTTCAGGCGGATATACCGTAGGCGTGCTTGTACAAACCAATTATGGAGGCGTACTTGAAATAGCGGGTGTTCCTGTAGGAAAAGAGTTAGGCAAATATTATTTGAACGACGAGCTGAATAACAACGTTGACGGGAGCTGCATGATTGTAGTTGCTACCAATGCCCCGCTTAACGCAAACAATCTTGAAAGACTTGCCAAACGTGCTTTTATGGCGTTGGCAAAAACAGGGGGAATTGCCAGCAATGGCAGCGGAGATTATGTAATTGCTTTTTCATCTGCCGATAGTGTTCGTATTCCTCATTCAGCTACTGAAAAATTATATACTGCCTCAACAGTATTCAATGATGATATGTCTCCACTTTTTCTTGCTGCTATTGAAGCAACCGAAGAAGCAGTGATCAATTCATTATTCGCTGCTAAAACAATGAAGGGCCGCAATGGGCATGTTGTTGAAGCATTGCCCAAAGAGCAGGTGATTTCTATTTTGAAAAAATACAACAGGTATCAGCCATGAGTTGGATATACATTAATGATCATTTTTTAGAAGAAGATAAAGCTGCGGTTAATGTAAATGATCTTGCCGTACAAAGAGGATATGGTGTATTTGATTTCTTCAGAACACGTGACAATAAACCTTTGTTTCTGGATGATTACCTTGACAGGTTTTTTAATTCTGCAAAAACGTTGTTTATTTCCCTTCCTGTTAACAGGGAGCAATTAAAAAACGTGATCTATGCCTTAATCGGGAAGAATAACATCCCGGAAAGCGGCATACGAATAACAGCAACCGGCGGCTATTCACCCGATGGTTACACACCAGCCCAGGGTAATCTCATTATACAACAGCAGCCTTTAATACCGGTTTCAGAAGAAAAAAAAGAACATGGTATAAAAATCATTACACATGAATATATGCGTGATCTGCCAGCCGTTAAATCTATCAATTATGTAATGGGAGTATGGTTGCAAAAGCAGGTAAAAGAAAAACAGGCGGATGATGTATTGTATGTTAAAAACAATCTCATAACGGAATTTCCAAGATCAAATATATTTATGGTAAATGGCGGAGGGAAATTATTAACACCGGCAAACAATGTGCTTGCAGGTATTACCCGCAAAAAAGTTTTAGCCTTAGCTCCTGAAATTTTACCTGCGGCCACTGCCGATATTCCTTTACACGAACTGAAAAACGCGGCTGAAGTATTTATGACAAGCACTACAAAACGCATTTTACCTGTAGTTGAAATGGATGGAATAAAAATCGGAGACGGAAGACCAGGTGCAATAACAAAGGCGTTATATAAGCTTTTTACTCAAATGGAAGAGAGGACAATAAAATAGCCGGATAAAAAACCCGGCAAAGATCCGAAGATTTTTGCCGGGTTTAAAATTAATAGCCCCAGTTGAAAACAGGTTTTATTAGAAATAAGGTGATAATGCGGACTCATCAGCCGGTAACCCGTAATACGGGTCTAAAATAGTAAAAGCATTATTGGGTGGTACAGCCCCATCAGGAAAATAGTAGTCCTTAGGGTTAGCTTTAATCCTGGCTCCGTATGGAACAATAATTTCCTGTATCCTGTTAGTTCTCACAATATCAAACCAACGCTTATTCTCAAATGCCAGCTCTACTCTTCTTTCTTTAAAAATAGCCTCCCGCATATCTGCTTGTGAAGATGCAGAAGTGTTTGCCAGACCTGCGCGGTTACGCACCAAATTCAGGTAATCATCTGCATCGCCGGGTCTGTTTTGTTCATTGATCGCTTCTGCCAATGCCAACAGCACTTCTGCATACCTGTATACCGGCCAGTTGTTACCGGTATTTCCATGCACTGAATGTGGTTTCGCAAATTTTTTGATATAAGGATACACTTTATTGTCTCTCAGGCTCTGGCTAAGTGTAACATAAGCTATAGAAGCATCCTTTCTCTGATCATTAGCTTCGTATGCCGCAATAATATCTGGTGTAGGGATATTATTACCTTCTCCTGACAGATCCTGTGGATTAGAAGTTTGTGTAATAGGCTGCAGCTCTCCTTTTGTCATTGGTCGTGGAAGAAAATTATATATAAGACTACCGTTATATCCTGCAGCCCCTTCCATGTATTGCACTTCAAAAACAGATTCTGCATTATTCTTATTGTCAGAAGTATTTGAAAATGCTTTATCATAAGTGGGCATCAGATTATATTCTCCGCTGGTTACAATTTCTTTTAAAACAGTTTCTGCTTCAGGATATTTTTTCTGCCACAGGTATAAATCGCCTAACAGCATTTTAGCACTGCCTGAGGTTACCCTGCCCGGTTCCTGTGAAGATTTAGGCATCAGCAAATTAGCGGCTTCTTTCGCATCGGCTTCTACCTGCGCATATAATTGTTCTTTACTGGCTAGTTCTGCCGCTGCCTCTAACCTGTTTCCTACAACAGTAAGGTGTAACGGAGCAGTACCAAAATAACGTACCAGTTCAAAATAAGCAAAGGCTCTTAAGAATAATGCCTGACCTTTTAAATTGGATTTTGACGCAGCATCAAAATCTACACCATCAATAGCTGCCAGTATCTGGTTGGTACGGGCAATGATCTGGTAGTCCAGCCTGTACTGGTTTAACACATGTCCGTTGGTAGTAAGCGTAATGCCTGAAACCGAACTGGCGGAATTTGGCATGGCAAAATCTGCCACATTTTCTGTAGCATCTACCGCGCCAAATAAAATATTACGGGGATAGTAGGTGTTATCAGAATGCATTTCACCCAATACCCATGACCTGTCATTAAAAATTGGTCTTAGTGGAACATATGCAGCATTAACAGCCTGTTTAAAATCTGATTCATTTTTAAAAAATGTTTCAGATGTTAATGCTGTTTCTGGTTTCAGGTCCAAAAACTTTTTGCACCCGGCAAATATTGCTGCTGAAAATATGATTATTGCTATCTGCGATTTCATTGCTCTTAGTTTAATTTTAAAGAATTCCATTTAACTCAATCAGTCTAGAAATTAAGATTAAGTCCCAATGTATATGTACGCGGAACAGGATAGTTGGACAGATCAACACCCTGACTCAGGTTACCTCCATCGCCATTACCATCTCCCTGTGCACTTGTTTCAGGATTAGGACCACCCCAGTAGTTCGTAAATACATATGCCTGTTGAATGGAAGCATATATTCTCGCAGATTTAATTGCCTTGCTTTTTATTCCAACATTATATCCGAGGGTAATATTTTTGATCGTAAAGAATGAAGCGCCATCAATAAAGCGGCTGTTCATCCAGTCTCTTTCTATACCGGTATAGTTACCGCCGCCAACAGTAGTTCCAAAAAATCCTTTACCTGGATTTTCAGGTGATCTGAAACGGTATTTTGCTTCCTCTACCATATTAAATACGCCGTCAAGATTTGCAGTGCTGTACAAATGGCGGATCAATAATTTATTACCGTATGAACCAGATCCAACAATAGTAAAATCAAATTTTCCATATTGAATGGTATTGGTAATACCATAAATAAATTTAGGAAATGGGCTACCTATAATGGTACGGTCATCATTATCACCTCCATAGGTAATCTTTCCATCTTTATTCAAATCCAGCAACTTAATGGTACCCACATTTGAACGTCCGGGCACCTGTGGAGAATTATCAAGATCCTGCTGGTTCATATATACGCCATCTGCAATCAATCCATAAAACTGCCCGAATGGTTTACCCACCTGGGTGATATGGAAGGTGCCGTATACCCTGTCAAGCCCTTCAGCAAGCGCAATAACTTTATTACGGTTGAAAGAAATATTAGCATTGGTGGTCCAGCGGAATTTATTGGCATCAATATTTATAGTATTTATTGCGAACTCATGTCCCCAGAATCTTATCTGTCCGATATTATCGTTGTAATTGGTAAACCCGGACTCCTGTGCAATCTGAACACTATACAAAAGATTGGTAGTGTTTTTCAGGTAATAATCATAGATGAATTGTATCCTGTTGTTGAGAAATCCAAGGTCTAACCCTATATCAAATTGCTTGGTTGTTTCCCATGTAAGTTTTGGATTAGCAAGAGAAGTGACAGCTGCGCCAGTAGCTACAGTAGAGCCAAATACAGCATTAATGGTATTATTCACCAATGCATACTGCGTATAGTTCCCGATATTATTATTACCAATCACTCCATAGCTGGCACGCAGCTTCGCGAAGTTTATGGATTTGATACTGTTAAAAAAGTTCTCGTCTGAAATAACCCAGCCTAAAGAAGCCGATGGGAATGTACCCCACTTATTAGCGCTGCCAAAACGGGAAGAACCATCGCTACGTATAGCAGCGGTTAATAAATATTTACCTCTGAAGTTATAAGTTAATCTTGAGAGATATGATACAAGCGACCATTCATTATACGCGTTATTCGTTCCGCCTCTGTTTATATTGATAGCGCCCTGCAGTGTCGGCAACCTGTCATCAGTATAAGTATCTGCCTGAATACGCGTTTGTTCTGCATAAAATTTTTGATTGGTAAACCCTGCCAGTAATTCAAAATTATGCTCACCAAAACTTTTGGCATATGTGGCAAGATTTTCATTCAATAAAGAACGTCCTTCAATATTTTGCCTGATAGATACCGCTGTAGTAGGCACTGGCACATTGATTGCGCTTGTGGCAGTAGATGGATTAAAGAAGAAAAACTTGGAGGAAAAGTTTTCAACGTTAAACGTAGATTTTAGGGTTAACCCTGCTATTGGCTTGTATTGTATATAAGCATTACCAACAAGATAATTATACTTTGTTTCATTTACCAGTTCATCCGCTGCTCTCACCCAGTTGGGATAGTTAAAGATATTACCTGTGCTGCCCGGAAAGTTGTTATACAACGTGAGTTCACCATTGGCATCACGGATAGGCATCACCGGCCAGGTGTGTAATGCATTAAATAAAATCCCTGTACCCCTGTCTCCGTCTGTTCTTGGCGTATTATCAAATACATAAGACGGGGCAATATTAAAGCCAATCTTCAGATTATCAGTAATTGAGTATTCTGTGTTCATCCTGAAAGAAAATCTCTTGTATTCGTTATTTAATACAACGCCCTGTTGATTAAATACGCCGGCAACAATTGAGGTGCTTAATTTATCTGTATTGGAATTAATAGACAGACTATAGCTTTGTATGGGGGCCTTTCTTAATAAAGCATCATACCAATCATTGTTTTTGTCTCTGTACTCAGAAGGGTTTTGAAACTCAACCGGAACAGGCTGACCTGCATCTTCGTAATATTCCTTTTTAAACTGTGCGAATTCTTCAGCATTCATCATTTTTATGCGCCCTTTTTTAGGCACTTCCTGTATACCGCCATACACACTTAATCCAACAGTTGTTTTGCCTTTCACTCCTTTTTTTGTAGTGATGAGCACAACACCGTTTGCAGCTCTTGAACCATACAATGAAGTAGATGCCGCATCTTTCAATACTGATATATCATCAATTTCATCAGGGTTCAAATTGGAAATGTTGCCCGTAATCGGGAAACCATCAACAACATATAGTGGATCACTACCCGCAGTTACAGACACCTGCCCACGAATCCTTACAGACATACCTTGTCCAGGCTTACCGGTGGTTTGGTTTATCTGTACACCCGCAAGTTTACCCTGCAACTTCTGCGTCATCTGTGATACCGGAATATCTTTAATTTCTTTAGCGTCAATATTCTGAACGGCGCCGGTTACATTTCTTTTTGTCTGGCTGCCATAGCCTACAACCACAACCTCTCCTAAACCCTTTGCATCTATCGCGAGAGATGCATTCACTTCTGAACCTCCTCCTATCGCCACTTCTTTTTCAAGGTATCCAACATAAGAAAAAACAAGTATTTTTCCATTTTTTACATTCAATGAGAATTTTCCATTAGGATCTGTTTGAGTGGAAATTCTTGTGCCTTTTACATGCACTGTTACCCCGGGGATTCCTGCAGATGAGGCTTCATCTGTAACCGTACCGGTAATTGTCCGATCCTGTGCATATGCACAGCATACGATCAGAGACATCGCAACTACAATAGTTGAGATACATTTAACGTAATAGTTAATTTTCTTTTTCAGCATGGCAATTTTTATTAGTATGAAAAATAGAAACCCTTCAGAAGTATTAATGTGATAATCTTCTGATTAATAACAGATGAGCTTTAAGCTAATAAAGTCAGCAAGAATTTGTAGAAGAGAACGGATATGTATTGTGTAAGGATAAAAATCAAATTGCTTACAAAAGCTCTCTCTGGCAAAAAATAAGATGGAAATTATTCAACAAAATTTCAGGAAGAAGAAATTACTTTTCTCATATCAGGCAGTTTTAGTCGTTAATAATATTTCAATCGTTTTTTAAACGTGTTAAACAAATGTAAAAATGACATTTTACTTGACCATCCTGTTCTATGCTGGTTTTGTAGATGTTTTTTACTCGTTTATCATGATATTATGGTTACCCGACCCAAGACTTATACTAATGAGCTCTTCTATCTTCCCGGTGCTGCGATGATTAAATTCATTAATTGGCCTGTTATTGATACGAATGTGTTTAGCGGGAGCGGAAGGTATTACAACCTCAGCATCTGTATTAACAGGAACGGATACACGAAGTATTAATTTTCCATTTTCTTTCTTCCATGATGACCGTATTTCACCGTTAATGGAGTGATACGATGCATTAACATAATTTATTCCCGAAGAGGCTATTTCCGGTTTAATGATAAATGTTCTGAACCCTGCATCTGCTGGACTAATGCCTGCCATGTTCTGAAACATCCATTCACATACCGCACCAAAGGCATAATGATTGAATGAGTTCATGCTTGCATTATGCCTGAACCCTTCTCCTTTAATATAACTATCCCATCTTTCCCAAATGGTGGTAGCACCATTCACTACTTCAAAACCCAGGGAAGGATATGCCGTATCTTTCAACAACATATAAGCCAGCTCACTGTTATGTGTAGCCGAAAGTGCGGGAAACATGGGTTTGAAGCCCAAAAAGCCGGTACTGATCTGGTTATTATTTTCCGCAACCAGCTCTTTTAAATAATTGCCTGCTTTTACAACATTATCTTCGGATAGAATTTGCAGGTATATAGCGTTGGCATATGCCGTTTGTGTATGTCCTGAAAAACCGAGACTTCCATCTACATATCCTTTCCCATCGCCATATGCAGCCGCATTTGTTTTTAATTTTCCATCGGTATCCATATAATGAGCAGCAAAGGCAGTTTTAATTTTTTTTGAGATATTCCTGTAATGTTCAGCCTTTTCCATATTTCCAATACCGTCTGCCATTTCCGCCATCAATAATGCGCAATAGTTATAGTACATAGTTGCCAACATGTCTGGTGGTGTTTTTTTACCTACTGAAAGCCAGTCGCCAAAACCTCCCTTTGGATCTACTTCTTCAAAACTAGCTTCAGGAAAAACATATTTTCCTTTGCCCTTTGTTTCAAGAAAGCTCATATATTTTTCCATATATGGCCATGCTTCTTTTATGATTCTTGTATCTCCATACATTTTATAAATATTGTAAGGGCATACAATACCAGCTTCTGCCCAACCCGGCGAATAGGTATCTGACTTACGGATGGTTGCCACACCGTTTTCAGAAGGTATAGGCGCGTATACGGGATATGCGCCATTGCTCCACTGCGCATCGTTCAGATCTGTTATCCATTTTGTATGAAAGGCTGCGATATCATTATTAAATGCTGCGGAACGCATATATATCTGCGCATCGCCCGTCCAGCCAAGACGTTCGTCCCTTTGCGGGCAATCGGTTGGTATATCAACATAATTAGAGCGTTGCGTCCACACAATATTTTTATACAGTTGGTTCAGCATGGCATTATCGGTTTCAAAATTTCCTGCAGTTGGTGTAGCGGAACTTAACACCATACCCTTTATGTCATTAACCGATGGCTTATGGTTTAAACCTGATAATTCAGCATAACGAAATCCATGATAAGTAAATGCAGGCATCCATGTTTCCGGCTTGCCTTCACCTTTAAAAATATATGTGTCAGTTGCCCTTGCACGGCGAAGATTTTCTGTAACCAGCCTTCCATCTGTATGCAACATTTCACCATATCTCAGCACAACGCTATCTCCTCTATTTCCATTTAATGTAAATTTTATCAATCCTGAAAAATTCTGTCCAAGATCAATAATATATTTTCCATTATTTTCAATTACAGACAATGGTTTCAGCTCTTCAATAATTTTTACCGGGTTGCCTGGATATAATTGTAAAAGAGCCGCATTTTTATTATCTGTATATACCTGCTGCCATTGGGCGTCATCAAAACCTCCTGTATTCCATCCTTTCCATTCACGTCTCGCATCATATCTTTCCCCATTAAGTATATCTGCCTCACGTATTGCACCAGAAGAAGCTTTCCACGAGCCATCTGTTATAATCGTTTCCTTTCGTCCGTCTTTGTATTCAATCTCTACCTGGGCCTTCAGGAGGGGAACCTTTCCATAAAAACCATAGGTAGTTGGTGAACCTACCAGTAACGCATACCCCAAATAACCGGCGTACCATCCATTTGCAACAATTGCTCCCAATACATTTTTCCCCTTTGTTATGTCCTTTGTTACATCATATACGTTATAATAAACTCGTTTATTATAATCAGTCCATCCCGGAGCAAAATAGTCATCCCCTATTCTTTTACCATTAATGTAAAACTCATATATCCCAAGCGATGAAACATACAGGTTTGCTTTTTTAATTTCATTTATTACTTGTGCTTCCTTACGCATATATGCAGCAGGAGGTAAATGATATTCCTTATCTATCGATTCATTATTTAAATCAAATCCTATCCACGAAGCTTTCCAATCCGATTGTTTCAAAAGCGCTGTACTAAAGCTTGCAGCCTTGCTCCATTTGCCCGCAACCCCTTTCTTATCCCAACTGCGAACCTTCCAATAATACTTTTTGTCAGACTGCAGTAACTTACCGTTATACTCAACCTGGTTAGTTATATTGTTATTTACTTTTCCTGAAGTCCACACATCACCTTTGTTAGATTGTAGTATCTGTTCAGAAGATGCTACAATAAGCTCCCATGCAGTTTGCACCTGGTTATTAACCGAGGATGTTAACTCCCAGCTAAATCTTGGTTTTTCCACATCCGTAAATGCATTGGGCTTATATTCCACCCTTAGATTTACTGCTGCAATATCTGACTGAGCATAACTCATTAAGGCCAACAATGCGGCAACTGTAAGCAGAAATATCTTTTTCATAATTATTTATTTTATACAAGGCCCTGGCCGAAGACAGTTAGAGTAGGGTCAACCTGCCTGCTATATACTACTTTATTACTTTTATGCCTTTAGGCGCATTGATAACAGTATTCACTTTTCCATCCGCCAATTTTGTATGCTTAACCTTAACGATACCGAGAGGTGTTGGAAAAGTACCTTCAGCAAATTGCAGATCGCCGAGATGGGGCTGCACTTTAATTACCTTACAACCGGGCGCCATCACTTTTATACCCAGCACATGTTCGGTTAGCCATGGTGTTGGCCCGGATGCCCATCCATGACTTAAACTATGCCTGAATCCTACATAACAATAACCGCCATAATCGCCATGAATATCTTTTTGCCCAGGCTTTGGCAATTCATCAATACGGGAAGCGTTAGGCAACCAGTCCAGATTAAAATCTTCCCAGAAGGTTGTAGCACCAAGCCCAAGCATTGCGCCCCAGTATTCTCGAATAGCGTCTATGGCTCCCTGGTAGTCGCCTGCCAAGGCTTTTGCCTGCAACATATAGTAACCATAAAAAGTAGAAAAATTATGCGCACCATTTACGCTCAGGATATCTTTATTAGCCTTATCAGCAGGCATTAACCCGGTGAGCGCCATTAAAGCCGCCGCCTGTTTTGAATTATTGGCATCAGGCACATATGCTTTTAAACGGGCTACAGCAGCTTCGCTTTTTTGCGCAGCGGCAGGTTCATTCAATATTTTACATAACTCCGCACCGGCAGTTAACGACCATACCATCATTGCCTGTAAACCTGCATCAACGCCTTTTGCATTTTCGCTTGAGGGCCAATCTAAAAATCTTGTTCCATCCAATGTTTCTTTTCCGTTGTTATCAATTTTAGTAATGATATGATCAATCAGCTTAAGGAGATAGTCTTTTTGCTGCTGCAGGTAATTTAAATCACCGTTATGCATATACCAGTCACGATGAATAATGATCCACCACATAGAATAGGTGCTGATACCATTCATCCAGTTGGGAATGGGTGTTATATCTCTTGACAGGTCGAGGCTTTTGGAAACAACATCATTATTACCAAATACCGTTGCTATAGTTGATGTTTCAGGATGCATGTCTCCTACCCACACCAAGCGGTCACGCTTAATACCGTCCCATAAATAATCCTGCATATTCAGATGAACGGTATAGGCTCCTGTCATCCAGATTTTATTCAGCAAAGTATCACTACTATTAAATGAGCCGAGATAAGGGATATCCCTGAAAGTAAAAATGGCTCTTACCTCTTTTAATTGCAATTCCACATTTGCATCTAACATATCAATACGAACAAACCTGAATCCGGTATTGCCAATCTCCAATTTTCCCAGCCAGGGCACTTCAACAATCATATCACGCATGGCGTGATCGTTGGTAGCGTTTTGCTTTGGCTCTATATCGCTCATGGCTTCACTGGCAGATTCACCAAAACGAACACGAAGCTTTACAGGTTTATTACCAGGATACATACCGGTTACAATCTGCAAGCCGCCATGCAGTTCCCTGCCAAAATCAAATAGCAATGCAGGCTTAATGCCCCAGGTGCTTTTAAGTACGCACATATCCCTGTTGGCAAGATCAGCCTGCCCGTTACCAGGCTTTAATAATCTTTGCGCGTTTTTAATCTGCTCTCCGGCATTTTCCGTTTGCCAGAGTATTTTTTGTGGAGAAAGATAGCGGATAACGGTTTCAACAGATTGTGCAGTTGCTGCAGTTGCCTGGTCAAATACCGGTGGTAACTGCGCATGCATTGTTGAACTGAATACTATGCTGAAAACAAAAAAAGAAAAAAGGAATTTTTTAGAGCGAATAATATACCTCATGGCAATACAATTTCGCCGTCAAGGTAAAGGCAAAAAAGAAAACGTTCATCCTGTGCTATCCTGATGAATGCAGGTGAGAGCAGGAAATAAGTTTGGAATTATAATTATTAATTAATTTGGGGCAACAACAAATAATCAACCCGGTTGTTGAACCCCAATTATGAAACATCCAGTTTATAGCGAAATGCAGCCGCAGTTAATAAAAACGCTTGGGCTTTACCAGGTAGCTGGAGGTTTAGTTGGAATAATAATTATAGTTTGGGGAATCTTTAAAAACGGTACATTCAGCTTACAGGTTCTGTTAATGTATTTGTTGGTTATTCTCTTTTTTGCTTATTCTATTTATGCAGGAATATGCTGTCTTTACAATAAGAAAAATGCTTTACAGGTCTCACTTATAAACCAACTGCTTCAATTGTTCAGTTTTGCTGTTATGGGTTACGCCTTTAAATATGCATCAGGTATATATTTATCCATAGGAATTGATTTTACCGATTCATATGATTTCAGTGTTGGCGCAGGAATTTCTTCATTTACCTTCAATTTCAATATTGAAACTGAAAGGCTTGAAATAGAAATTAATTTAATAGCGCTTGCACTTATTTTATGGATCGATCGTCTCATAAAAAAGACAAAGGTAAAAGCAGAGGTAAAAGCAATTAATACAATAGGAAATACGCAGGTGTAGCGGTTGCTTTAATAAGTATTTCATCAGTCAAATGCTAAAATCCATACTCCCCCTATCAGGAACTTTTATGCTCCATCGTAGCAGCGTTTACAAACAATCCCCGAAAGGAGTAAGCACGGCAATCTATTTAGCTTCCTGTTTCAGATAATTATATCTTTCTCTCATTTGAGCTAACTGCTTTTTATACTTCTTATCTGAAGCAAGATTTTTAGTTTCGTGAGGATCATTTTTTAAATCATACAATTCTTCGTAACCGTGCTCTGTATATTGCAGATACTTAAATGTAGTTGAAACTACGCCTTCTACCTTTGGCAACCGCGGACTGCCTAAAAATGTATGTTGATAAAAGAAATCATCACGCTTATATTTTCCATCCATAATATCAAACAAACTTTTGCCCTGCATACCCGGCAATGCTGAAATACCTGCCAATGATAAAATGGTCGGCGCAATGTCAACATTCAATACTATACGATCATCTTTTACACCCTTTAGCTGCTTACTGCCGGGATGATATAATAACAGGGGTACGCGGATTGATTCTTCAAATCCATACCACTTACCCTGAAGTCCGTGCTCTCCCAGGCAAAAACCGTTATCACCCATAAAAATAATGACAGTATTCCTGTCTATGTTCAATTGCCTTAGGGTATGTACTATCCTGCCAACAACGTCATCAACACCACTTATCAAACGGTAATAACTTTTTACTGTTTGCAGGTATAATGCGTGAGTAGAAAACAACGGTTTCCATCTTTCTCTTCCTATATTGTTGTCTGTTCTAAAAAAATCAGGAAAGCTGTTCCAGTATTTCAGGCCTGCTGTCAATGGTTCCGGAATATTTACATCACTATATAAATTCAGAAATTTTTGCTGTACCGGGTATGTTGGCGGATGGCCATCTAACTCATGCGGCGCTTTAAAACTTATGGAAAGACAAAATGGTTTTTCTTTGCCTGCATATTGCTGCAAAAAATCGATTGCTGAACTTCCTACGCTATCCGTGTTATGCACAGGCTTACCGTTACTATCATCCAGGTAATATTTTTGGTCAAAGTCCATTGAACAATTCCAGTAATCAAATAAAGCAGCAGCAGGTAATTTAGCACCCACACCAAACTTTCCTATAAAGCCAACATTATACCCTGCACTGCGCAACAGCAAGGGATAGGTTTGCTGAATGGCAGCATCACTAAAAGGTGTTGCAAAATCTTCAATTTTATGACGGGACATATACTGCCCGGTTAATATACTTGCCCTGCTTACACAACAGATAGCTGTAGTAACATACGCATTGCGAAATAATACACCGCGCTGTGCAATAGAATCAATATTAGGAGTGTGAATAATATTATTACCTGCCGCACCTAATGCATCATACCGCTGATCGTCTGTAAGAATAAAAATAATATTGGGACGTGAGTGATGCTCTTTTTCCTGTGCAAAGCTATCTTGAATAAAAAAAGAAATCAATACTGATAAGCCAAGTATATATTTTTTCATATGTATTAAGCTCCTGCTAATATACATATATACGTAACATCAATTATCCTGCGCTTACCTGGTAAGCGATGTATAAAACAACACACAAAAATGCAGCAATCCTATTCTTCTTTTTTTAATCGTATTTCTACAACAAAGGGCATAAAGGGCAATAATGAAGCGATAAAAAAAAGTAAACACCTCTTAACGCTCCATTTGTATCTTACCCAACAGGCTATCAGCCAGCCAACATATGCAATAAACAATACCCCATGCGCCCAGCCTACGTATTTAACAGCAGCAGGCTGATTAAAAAAATATTTCAGCGGCATAGCGATAAACAACAACAATATATAAGAAACGCCTTCGGCAAATGCAATTTTTCTGAATGTATGCAAGGTAGATGACATAAGAATGAATATGCTTTATATAAAGCGCAAATGTAAATTTATATTAACTACCAAGTCTGTCTTTTTAAGTTAAAAGATCAACATTCTATTCTATGTTATCATGTTTGAAATTAAATACAACAGCATGGTAATAAACAAAAAATCTCACAGACTCCACTCTGTGAGATTTTTTGTTTACTAACTTTTATTAAACTATATGCAAATTAAAAAGCTTTTAACTCTGCCAGATGTGTATAATTAGCTCCGCCAAACATAGCGGTAACAATCATTTTAAAATACTTCGCTTCTTTAAATCCTGAGGTTAGGAAAAATTTTTGTTCGCTGTTCGTATTTTGTAAAGTAAATGTTTGTGCAGTTTCCCAATCTGTACCATTCATGCTGGTTTCAATAGTTATTGTTTGGGGTTTGCCTGCATTACTGCTTTGCCTGCCTGTAAAAGAAAAGCCATGCAAAGTTTTTGTTTCGCCCATATCAATCGCAATATAATGCGGAGGACCAGGGGATGAATTAGCCCAGGCAGAATGCCAGAAAGTACTTGTTTTACCATCAAGCGTATGAATTGCCAGACCTCCATTATCCGGGCCTTCAGCAGGTTCTTCAGATGATACTTCTATTACTTCCCAGTTGCTTCTGTCATATTCCTGGAAATCATCAAAAGAAAGCGAAGCCGTTACGACATAAAAAGTTGTTTTAAGGTTTTCGTTGATCTTAAAATCGTTGCTCTTTAAAGATAAACTTACCGGCAGGAGATAAGATTTAAATATATCCATATTTCCTTCGGATATCACTTTTATATCTAACGGTTGTGTTGCTAATGTACCAGCAGGAATTACAGCTGAAGTAGCTGCTAATGAATATGCACTTTGCGGTAGTAATTCATATTGTGTACCATACTGAAGGTTAAACGAATCAACCAGGTTTGATGCAACTGAAAAATCAACCTGTATATCCTTGCCAGGATAATTCAATCCACCATAATTCGCTCCATAAACAAATGCCTGCGCTTCACTGCCAAATTTCAGGTTAACTGCTATTGGGTTCTGCACAGCCAAAGGCATATATACCTGGTAATAGTCTTCAGCATTTTGCTCCGGCAAATCAGTGTCATCTTTAAGACAACCAACCACCGCAACAGTTAAGCATAAATATATACTGTATAAAAGGCTTTTATAGTTAATCATAATTGTATGTTTATTAGTTATCTGTTTCTTTACCAACCAGGATTTTGCACCAGCAATCTTCCTCTGTCAATTTCATATTGTGGTAATGGATAGAACATATATGCATCTCTCCATTGGCGCGGTGTTACCTCAGTACGAACAAAAAAGGCCGAAGCGTCTTTACCATTGCAGTTCATTCCATGCACCGGCTTCATAACATCTCTTGCAATTTTCCAGCGTCGCATATCAAACCAACGGTGTGATTCAAAGGCTAGCTCTATTCTGCGTTCCTGGCGGATTTTGTCCCGCATTTCAGATTGTGTGGCAGGAATTGGAAGCGCATCCGGGCCTGTTCCATACTGCGGAATACCTGCTCTTTCGCGTATAAGATTGATATACTTTAGAATCTCTGTTTGATTGCTGTTGTAATCATATTCATTCAGCGCCTCAGCATAATTGAGGTATATCTCCCCCAATCTTATCAATACATTCGGCCGGTTATACCATTGCCCTGTAATGCGGTTTGTATTCGGGCTTACATTTTTCCATACCAGGTAACCGGTTTTAGAATAATCTTCTGTTCCTTCATATCTTCCATCGGTGCCGCCGTTAAAAAAATTCAATCTGCGCGCTGTAATAATATTTCCTCCCTGTATCATGCGGTTATGATAGTTAACAGATGCATAAAAGCGCGGCTCCCTGTTTACATACATATTATATATATCATCAGTAAAACCATTTTCACTATATAATGAAGATTCAGTAATAGGCAATCCGTCTTTCATGAAGTATGCATCAACCATTTCCTGCGTAGCTCCCATGCCACACCATCCACCGGCAGCCCGTGGCATTGAGTGTACATCCCAGTCGGTAAGATTATTATTGCGTCTTGAAAAAATATTCTCACCGTTATATGCATCTAATAATATTCCGCGATATGATTCTACAGGATCTCCGGAAGCATGTTTATAAAGCGCATACAGATTAAGGTCAATCACCGCTTTATTTGCATCTGCTGCGCGTTTCCATTTTTCAGTATCATAAGCACCGCTGATCAGAGATTTGCCATCCTGGTTTTTAAAATTCGCATAATCAGCATTGCCATTAAATGCCGGACTTGCTGCATATAATAAAATCCTGGCTTTTAAAGCCAGCGCAGCTCCTTTTGTTGCACGCCCGTAATCTCTGTCTTCTGCCGGTGATGTTGGTAAAACTGCAGCAACAGAATCCAATTGTCCTGCTATATATTCCACGGATTCATCATAGCTGCTGCGTGGTATCTGGAAATCAGCGGTGGGAGCGTCAGGAGCTAACTCTTCATTGCCTAAAATAACAATGGGGCCGTACTGACGTAAAAGGGCAAAATAGCAATATGCTCTTACAAATCTTGCCTCTGCTTTATACTGATCAATACGTTGCTGTCCGTTCAATCTCAATATCTCTTCATTTCCATCAATATGATTTATGAAGTAAGTTGCTGAACGGATCCCTTTATACTGCTCTCCCCAAATATCAAAAGGCAGGCTGGTGGGGTTCCAGCTTCCGATATTAAGCTGATAAGTTGAATATTTTGCCCATGTAACATCCAGTTCATCGGTATTACCGCTAAACGGATTTACTGTCCATTGATTTCCCTGTTCACGTATATGACTGTAAACATTGGCCAGATATTCTTCAGATGCCTGCTTCTTTTGAAAAACTTCTTCTATTGTAACGCGGTCGTCCGGCACCTGGTCGAGAAACTTTTTACAACCCGAACTTAATAGTATTAAAAAAACGACTGCTGTATATGTTGATATATTTCTGAATTGCATAATAATCATTTAAAATTCAATAATGCTGTTAACTGATTATTTAAATCTTAATTCAACACCAAGGTTGAAAGATTTCAGGAGAGGATACTGAGCGCCCTTTCCATCTCCCAACTCAACATCCCACATTTTAAATTTGCTGAAGGTGGCTACATTATATCCTATAAAATAAATTCTTAACCCAGACAAACCTCCTTTATCAAACCACTTAGCTTTAGGCAGACTATAGCTTGCTTCCAATGTTTGCAGCCTGATAAACGATCCGTTTTTTATCCACCATGAACTGTTATTATAATTCATGTTTTCGTTAGAAGGATATGTGAGGCGGGGATAAATAACATTTTGACTCGGATTATCAGGCGTCCACCGGTTGGTAACTTCCTGTAATAAATTTCCCCTGTCGCCGGCTAATTGAAATGGTTGAAAACCTTCTCCATTTAAACGTACATCTACATTTCCCACTCCCTTAAAAAAGGCTCCAAAGGCAAAACCTTTCCAACTAATATTAAAGCCTGCGCCATATACTAATTCAGGTACCGCACCATATCCTATAGGCGCTTCATCATAAGAATCAATTTTGCCGTCTCCGTTCAGGTCTTTAAACTTAATATCGCCCGGCTTAACAATACCTGTTTGATAAGGGCTGTTTTCAATATCCTTTTCATCTTCAAATAAACCCAGGGCAATTAATCCAAAACGCTGATTCAGTTTTCTTCCGATCCTTTGCTGCCAGGGGTAAGGCCAGGCTGCATTAGCATCATCAATAATAACTGCACGGTTCCAGGTAAAATTAGTTCGTGCGCTTATCACCCAGTTCTTACCTAATGAAGTGGAGTATTCAACTGTACCATCAACTCCCCTGTTATGTATTACGCCGAGATTACCATAAGGATTACTACGCAAGCCTACATACAACGGCACATTTGACCGGCGCAGAAAGATTCCTGTTCTGTCTTCCTGGAAATAATCTACTACAATGGATAGATCGTTATTCAGCGTTTTCAATTCAAGCCCAATATTAGTTTTTGCTGCCTCTTCCCAGCTAACATCTACCGCATACTCAGATATATCCCTTCCATTATACCATACCTCGTTGTTGCGTCCAAAAGCATAACCATTGTTCCCTCCACCTACCTGGGCTATATAGCCAAAACGGTAGGAGTCGCTTATTTTATTATTACCCACTTTACCATAAGATCCTCTCACCTTTAAAAAGGTGATGACCTTGCTGATATCAGCAAAGAATTTTTCATTACTGACCACCCATCCCAATCCAAATGAAGGGAAAAAGCCATAGCGCTTATCTGGTGCAAAATTTTCCGCACCATTAAAACCAAAATTAGCTTCCAGTAAATACCTTGTATCAAAACCGTAAGTTACTCTTCCGGCTATACCCTGGTTACGGAATGGTATCGAACTGATGAAATCACCGGCGCGGGCATCTACAAAATCTGTTTGGTTATACAATATCATTCCGCTTATATCATGCTTCCCAAAACTGTTCACATAATTAATTCAAGTTGCTATTTAATCGGTAATTTTATTGAGTGTAAAGGCTAGAATAAACATCACCAGTTTTATCAAAAATCCTTTAAAAGTCACTGCATGAATTTTTCTTAGGAATAATCCTTTTA
>NZ_QCZJ01000020.1 GCF_003075435.1 Terrimonas sp.
CTAACTCTCTGACTACTTTTTGCTTAAAGCTAATACTATACCGGATCACCGTTTGGACATCTCTTGTCATGGTATTACAGATTTTTTTGTTCTTAAATCTGTCTACTTATGCTAGGACAAGACACAGCGAGCTACCTGTAACATGAAACCTAAAGCCTCCATCAGTATAGCCAAATAAAATTGCTAAAAAATTTTGTTATAACTAATTGAATTAGTAGTTTGCAGCTAAATTAATTAGTATGGCACAATCGCTTGCAGGTCAAAACCTCAAATATTTGCGCAAACTGCGCGGATGGACGCAGGAAGAATTTGCAAACAAACTCGGCATCAAACGCTCGCTGGTAGGCGCATACGAAGAGGAACGCGCAGATCCGCGTATTGATGTATTGGAAAAACTATGCGACATGTTCAAGCTTACGCTTGATGATTTGCTGCGCAGGGATCTGGCAGAAGTAAAAGGCAATTACCTTGCAAAACGCAGGCAGCAAAAATTAATGTCAGAAAATAATCTCATTCATTTTGTGCCGGTAAAAGCGGCGGCAGGTTACCTGGCTGGTTATGCTGATGCAGAATTTATTGACGAACTGAATACATTTACATTACCCATGTTAGCCGGTGGCAATTACCGTGCTTTTGAAATTGTGGGCGATAGTATGCTGCCAACCCCCAGCGGCTCCATAATAGTTGGTGAAAAAATAGAAAATCTTGACGATGCCAAAAGCAGCCAGGCATATATAGTGGTTTCAAGAAACGAGGGAATAGTATATAAAAGGCTGGAAAAAAACAACCGCAATAAAACAAAAGTTACGCTGGTGAGTGATAATCCATCTTACCAGCCATACCAAATGAACAGTGAGGATATTCTGGAATTATGGATGGCACAGATGGTAGTGAGTAAAGTTACCAGTCAGCAACGCTGGGATGTAAATCAACTGGCTTCACTGGTGAATAACCTGCAGGAGCAGGTAACAGTGCTGAAAAAGAAATATAATTAATAAGGGACGGGTTGGTAAATATCAGGCCTCATGGCGTAATGCTGTGAGGCTTTTTTTTGCTTGAAGTTCGTGGCTTATAGTTTATCGTTTGTTTAAAGTTTGATTTAACCATAAACTTCAAACCACAAACCACAAACTCTTAAAACCCTAAACAATATTATACTGTTCCAACCCGTATTGCTTCACAATATCCTCGGGCACACCTTTCCATACATTAGTAACATTACCTGCATAGCCAAGATCATTTATTCCCATTTCAGTAGTAAAAAATCCTGACGCGGTTAGGTCACGTATACGGTTAAAGAATGCAACCCCCTGCTCCATGCCGGGCTTTACATGTTCAGGATATGCAATATCATTTACTATTTCGAGGCGTTGCGCTTCAGCAGCATCTTTAAATGTATTACTATACCTGTTCAGACACTGCACATCAAGCCATCGTAAACCACCGCGCAGGGGCACTTGCAGGGAAGGCATATCTTTCGCCATAAACTCAATAAAATCCGGCACTTTGGCATCAGTAGCGCTGCCGGACTTATCATCCTTAGGAATAATAATATCTGTCAATATAGCGATGGTTGCCATTTCATGCTCCGTAAAAAATTTTTCAGACAGGAGTTTTTTATTACGCTCTATTTCAAATTTTTCACGCCCTGCTTCGGCATCCCCGGCTGCCGCAGTTTCAGCAGCGCCTGCGCTTTTTTTCTCTCCGGGCTTGCACGCATCAATAAATATGCTTGTAGCTACAGCTGTTAATCCAATCGCTTTTAATGAATCTCTTCTTTTCATGATTAAATGGATTAGATAAGATTAAACATTTTGTTTCTTTCTTTGTTCGAGTATATACTCCGCAGTGCGCCATGAGAGGGCGAGTATCGTCCATGTAGCGTTTTTATCACCCTGCTGCACAAACGGAGCCGCGTCTACCACAAACAAATTTTTACAATCATGCGCCTGGCACCAGCGGTTTACGGCCGATTTTTTAGGATCATCTCCCATTCGTATTGTTCCTACTTCATGTATAATACGTCCCGGCGCTTCAAGCCCGTAATTATCTTCAGGCCCATGTGGTGAAGAAGTAATGATTGCGCCCATTTCATGCAACAGCGACTGGAAAGTTTCCTGCATGTGCTTAGCCTGTTTAATTTCTTCGTCAGCCCATTTGTAATGAAAACGCAACACAGGGATGCCATATTTATCAACCACATTTGGATCTATTTCGCAATAGTTTTCTTTCTTAGCTATTGCGGTTCCGCGACCGGCCATGCCTACATTAGCACCGTAAAAACGACGGTAATCATCTTTTAAAGAAGCGCCAAAGCCTCCGGCTTTTTTTGTGCTGCCATCGCGGGCAGGCACTTTGGCATTATACCTGTGAATACCTCCGCCGAAACCGTAAGAAGGCATACGCATACCGCCACCATACTCAATGTGATAACCTCGTGGAAAATCAAGTTTTTTATTATCCAGCCACCAGGGAGAATAAATATGAATACTGCCTGTACCATCTTCGTTAAAACGCTTACGATCGAGCAACTGCGGAATAAAACCGCCCAGGCTTGAGCCAGTAGAATCGTGCAGGTATTTACCCACCACGCCGCTGCTGTTTGCCAAACCACCCGGATGCGCACTGGATTTTGAATTCAGCAATATACGGGCAGATTCACAGGCACTGGCACCAAGTATAACTGTTTTACAGCTTACCTGGTATTCCTGCATATCTTCCCTGTTTACGTAAGAAACACCTGTAGCAAGCCCGTTCTTATCTGTAATGATCTCCCTGACCATCGCGTTGGTAACCACGTCAAGATTACCGGATTTCATTGCAGGTATTACAAGGCATGATGAAGCAGAGAAATCTCCATATACTTTACAGCTTCTGCCGCATTGCCCGCAGTAAAAGCACGGCTGGCGATCTTTATTACCATCCAGCAACTCGGTAATAACAGAGCCACGGCCGGTGATTACTTTTACACCTGCTTTTGCAGCCGATTTTCTTATAAATAATTCAGGAAGCCTGGGTTTAGGCGGTTTCATAAAAATACCATCAGGCTCATTGGGCAGATTTTCTACGGTGCCATACAAACCAATCAGGCGATCTACCTTGTCATAATATGGTTTAATCTCATCATAAGTAAACGGCCAATCATCAGTCAACCCATCTTTACATTTAAAATCGTCGGGCCCCATACGGAGAGAAATCCTGCCCCAGTGATTGGTTTTCCCACCCAGCATTCTTGAACGGAACCAGTCGAACTGGGTGCCATCTTTACGGGTATAGGGCTCTCCGTCAATTTCCCAGCCGCCGTAGGCAGCGTCAAAATCACCGAAAGCGCGTACGGTTGATGCACCACGGCGCGGAGATTCCCAGGGCCACTTGAATTGATGTGAATCTTTCGCAGGATCGAAAAACGGACCAGCTTCAAGCATTAATACTTTTATTCCTGCATTGGCAAGTACATAACCGGCCATTCCACCGCCGGCGCCTGAACCTATCACTACAACATCGTGAACGGTTGAGGACTTTTTGATTTGAAATTTACCCATATGTATTAGAAGTGGATTGTTGGCAATCGTTTTATGATAGAGCAAAATTCAAGTTAGGTATACTTAAAAAAAAAACAAAAAATGGCTTTATATCATAAATTTATTAGTTGGTTGCCATAATGCAACCTTCGAGTTATTTCAGTTGTCAATTCTAGTAAATATCAATTATGCGACGGATATTTACTTTAATTCTAACTCTAATGTTCCTGTGTGCTTGTAACAAGTTAGCAGTTGAGCCTGATATTAAGTCAGTAGTGACGTCTGACACTGTTTTAGTTGACCTAACAATTTTATCGACTGTTACTCCATCTAATATTATTCAAGGACAAAATATCATATCAAATGTGCGGTGCTTTGGTTCCAATCTGTGTTATAACTTTGCTAAGTTCGAAGTATTAGAAACTAGTCCCAGACAATTTGAGATAAAAGCTAAATCGACTTATCCCACAGGAAGAGACATCGGTTGCTTTGATGCAATCTATTATAAAGACACCACATTTGAAATTAACACTCCAGCTAGTGGGCAATATGTATTAAAATTCCTGAACAACAATCAAATATTCAAAACAGATATAGTTCAGGTGGACTAATTTGGGTTTGCTGTTTAACTCCCGGCATTTATTTTTTTAAGTTTTTACCAGTAACCGGGTTAGCCGCCTCTTTTTGTATGGTTTCGCCGAAGGCGAAATTGAAAAAATGCGAAGCATATTTTTTCAAAAGACAAAAAGCAGCGGCGTTCCGGTTACGCAGCCCGCCGGCTGTAGGGGCAAAAAAGGGTCGTAAAATTTAATTATGCCGAAACAGCTGCATGGCTTTTGAAAAATTTGATTCAAAACCCTTGCAGCAATTTAATAACCAAAGCATGAATATACAATGATCTTTATCAGAATATCACCAAAATGGAGTTAAACAGCAAGGCCCTAATTACAGCAGCCAACAAAAGTATTACAGCAAGCGGGGCAAACTCAAGCCCAATCTGCTGTAGTTCGCTACTGTACCGCATCCCGGCGGACAAATCATCAATGTACAGGGTCCAGGTCTTTCTGCATCAGCTTACCCAATTTTTCCAGTTGTTTTGTAAAACTATCCATCATCCAATCTTCATGTTTTACAAGTTTAGCTGTGGCTGAAGCTTCTTCATATTGTTGCATTTCTTTTAAACCAAAATGAGCCTCTGCCTTATTAACAGCAATCCAGAATTTCTGGTCATCTATCATTTCCTGCTGCTCTTTGCTGATAGTTGCATTTGATATATTGACCTTAGCTTCCATCTTCTCCATTTTTTCTGTATCTCTCCTGCAAATATCCAGTACTTCCCTGCGTATCCTGTTTGCCCAAACCAGGTCGGCCATTTTTTCATTCTCATCTGTGGAAGGTGAAGTATCCGAACGAAGATGTAAAAGATACGCGAGGTTAATGCCATTATGCCTGTTGTGCAATAAATAATAACCACGCTGAAAAAAAAGAATGGCATTATCGAGATGTCCAGTACCCTGACCTTCTTCAAATAAATGTTTTTCAATAGAACCTGCCAGCGCTACGGTTTCAGGATCATTGGTTCTTGACAAATCAATTTTATCTAGTAAAGCCAATGCATTTTTTAGTGAGGCAACATAATCAGGCTGCCTTGCCTGGTAGGTTGTTAAGGCAAGCCTTTGTACCAGATAAGTATTGTTAGATGTTAGCTGGTGCGGGTCATTATTGGCATTGCATAAACCAAGAGCAGCTTCAAACAATGCTTTTGCGGCATCAAACTGTTTTTTCCGCAATGCTTCCTCCCCCTGCGATACCAGTATGGAAAGAGATTGATCCTGCGGCTTTCCGGAAGGAGCATCAGGGTCTGCTGCTGTTGTTAACACATTACCTATCTGCCCAACCACTTCTTTTGCTTTAGATCTTAACGAAGGCGGAATAAGCTCACTGATAAATGTATATACAGGACTATCCGGTGTTGGGGAATTCAGCACCGTATCAATTGTTTCACCAAGCAACTTCTGGAAACGCAATACTTCAAAATAATCTATACTATCGCCCAGGTGGGTATACCGGTTAATAACAATATGATTAACATCAAAAGGATATCCCAGCAATTCCTCAGAAACTATTATGGTCGTTTTGGGTTTTAGGGCATGACGTATACCCAGTTCATAAAATGCATTTACATTGGAAGTGGAAAGATCCGCTATTACAATATCTGCCGATAATAATTGCTGGTACATTTCCAGATCAACAGAGCCGGAGTGTTTAATTTCATCTGCCCGCACACAAATCATATTCCTGCTTTCAACCACAGGTTTAATGAGCGCCTGGTAAGATTTATCGAGGTTAAGTTTTCTTCCTGTTGCCAGGTCTGTTTTAATACCAAAGCCCATTACTACGAAACAACGTTTTTGCGCCATAAGGATATATTTTATAACTATAAATAAAACCTCAAAATAGCAAGGTGTTACCTAAGGTAATGCAAACAGGTGGTGGTAGATGAGGGTACAATGCAGGGATTAAATGACATTGGTAATTAAATGCCAGGTACAACTATAGCAGTGCTTATATATTATAAAGTTAGCGATTTTGTAATTTACTGGGGAAACAGGTTATATTTATTCATTATGAAGATTTGCTTTATAAACAGTGGAAATGCCTTTCTGCCGGAAATAGAGGCATATGTCTCCTTTTTTTCAGCATTTAAAAATGTAATTACAGAAGTAGTAACCAATCACACCTCAGCAACCGGTGCTGATGTTGAATGGTATTTTATGGGCACACAGCATAAAAGAAGTAAAACCATAACCATTCATGAATATGCATCTTCGTCTGTACCACCATTTGGCACTTTAAAAAACATGATAAAAAAGAGCATTAACTGCAAACCTGATTATCGCATATTTTTCAGTGAATATGTCGCTCAGCGATTTAACTTCAATGATAATATCCCTTTTGGATTCAGGGGACACGGAATATTTGAAGAGCCCCAATACAATACAAACATTCCAAAGAAATATGATTTTATTTATGTTGGAACTATAGAGAAAAAAAGAAAGCCTGATAGTCTTTTCAGGTGCTTTACTACAGGAAGTATGAAGCATAAAACACTCCTGGTACTAAGTAAAGAATATGATAAAATTGCCACGCGGCTAAAAGATTATGGTAATATTATTTTTATGGGACCGGTTGCTTACAGAAAAGTATATGAATATATACAGCAAAGCAGGTTTGCTATCAATTTTATGCCTGATATTTCACCATATAACAAGCAGGTTTCATCAAAGTTTATAGACTATATTGCATGTTGTGTACCTGTTATAAGCACCGACTATACGTGGGTAAGAGATTTTGAAGCAAAATATGGAGGAAGATATTTCTATCTTGATAAAAACCTGAACAATTTCACATGGGAAAATGTAAATAATTTCAGGTATTCGTTTCCTGAAATCCCGAATTTTTCGTGGAGCAACCAGATCATTGATTCAGGTATAATAAGGTTTTTACAACAAAAATTTCCTGGTTCATTTATATAGGCCGGGTAAAGCTTTGTTGAACAAATTGTTATCAACCCTGTAATTATTGAAACTGATTTTCCGGAATTATTTACGGCTGGCATCCAGCATAGCTGTATACAAATTCAGTTGGCCACTCCATATTTTTATATTGTCAAAATCAGAAGTTACAAATAATCTTCCATTTCTTCCATATATTTCGCGTAAATCCGGATTGTTAATCAGCTGCTCTATATTATTTACAAGAGCATCAACATTTCCTTTTTCAAACAATAAACCATTATACTCCATCTTTACAGCATCTTTGCAGCCAGGAATATCAGAAGCTACTACAGGGATTTCCATAGCGGCAGCTTCAAGCAGCACATTAGGTAATCCTTCACGAAAAGAAGGAAGCACAAGCACATCTGCCATAGCATAAACAGGCACTATATCCGAAACCTCTCCCATAAAAACAACTTTGGGATCTTTATTCAATTGCTCCATAAAACCCACAGAAAACGGGTTTTCCGGAATAACCGGCCCTGCAATCAACAGCCTGATATTATCATATTTTTTTACAAGCTGGTTAAATGCATTAAATAAAATATCTATTCCTTTATCTTTTGTAAGCCTGCCGATAAAACAAATCACAAAAGGATTATCATTTAAGCTGTATTTATTTTTTAATACTTGCGACATATTGATAACAGGAACAGTTTTTGAGAACTTCTGAAGATCAATACCATTGTTGCTGCCTTTCCCGATAATCAGCCCTTTGTCAGGCTTTAATATATTTCTTTGCTCTGCATGTATTTTTAATGAGGGACTAACCACTATTACCTTCTTTGCTATGCCGCACGAAATCCGTTCTGTAATGGTCATAATCGCTTTAAATAATCCTGATTTGCTATCTGATACCAACCCATGCAAGGTAAATATGCGATTGCTGTATCCTGCAAAATAGCAAGCAAGCATTATCAGAAATCCTGATTTAGGGTTACCAGCATTAATAATATCCGGCTTTTCTTTTTTTAAAATATTGATAATTTTAAACAGTTGGACCAGATCAGTAAAAGGGGTGATTTTTTTTGTAAAAGATATTGGGATCAGTTTTGCATTTTCGCCTTTTGCCAGCATTTCTATTTCCTTTCCGGGGCCGCTGACAATTATCACTTCGAACCCGTGCGCTACAAGGTAACTTACCTGCCCTCTGAGAAAATGTGCACAAAAGGAACTGGATACCCCTAATAATATCTTTGGCATATAAATAAAAGTACAGGTTACGTCTAAAACTTTTAAATTTAATGTAAAAGATTATAATATACAGTAAGTTTTGGGATTCGCCGGGTCAGTAAAGTATATTTCACGCAGCATATACAACAGGACGAAGCCTTCAAAGAAGCATTCGTGTAAAAGCTGCTGTGCTATAGATGTAGCGGGAAAATTGATCAGCCTATCTTATTATTTTAACCACCCAAAACTCACGTTAATATATTACATTAGCACATTATTTTCATATTCCTTAGAAACCAATACTTATATTACTTGCATATTATTCGTTATATTTTTTTAGTTCCTGTATTTTTTATTCTTGTTACACTGCTATTTGTTTGGGTTAACAGAAGGAGAAAGGCAATGCCGGTTGTTTGGCTTGCGCCCGCACTTATTGCCAAGGTTTTTGCGGGAATGTTGTATGGATATCTTTATGCGCATTATTTTCCTGTTAGCGATAGCTGGATGTATTTCAGAGAATCTCTCATTGATTATAAAATTCTGCTTAATAATCCAACCGAGTTTTTTTCTGTTCATGCCAATACCGGTAGTATTACCGATTTTTTTTCAAATGCTCCTGATGCTTTCTGGAGCAACGCCGGCGAAAACCTGCTTATTAAGCTGTTGGCAATTTTAAATGTTTTTACCGGAGGCAATTATTATTTAACCAGCATTCTTTTTAATTGTTTTACCTTCTGGGGCTTATATCTTTTCTATTCACTGGCGCATAAATATTTTCCTGGTAAAGGGTCACTGTTGATAATGTTCATCTTCTTTTTACCGTCATGTTTATTCTGGAACAGTGGGATGGATAAAGATGGGCTACTGATTTTTTTTGCAGGTACGTGTATGTTTTATTTCGACAAATGCATTACATTAAAAGGAGATGTAAGAAGCGGAGTAATATGCTTATTCAGTTTTGCAGGCTTATTACTGATGCGCAATCTTACAGCAATTACTTTTTTACCTGCTATACTTGCCTGGCTGCTCTCCTTCAGGAAAAGACGCAACGCATACCTTTACTTTGCCGGAGTATATGCAGTTTGTATTGTGCTTTTCTTTTGGTCTGCCAGGTTTCCGGATTCAGCCTATAATCTGCCGTTAAAGTTTGCAGAAAAACAACACCAGTTTCTTTCTCTTGAAGGCAAATCCAAACTGCAGCTTACCCCACTTGAGCCAACAGTTGCTAGTTATGTAAAAGTATTGCCGGAAGCATTGAATCATGTTTTCTGGAGGCCATATATCACTGAAATCAAAAGTCCATTTCATTTATTAAGTTTTGCGGAAAATCTTGCAGTGATCGTTATAATCGTTCTCGTAATCTGGATTACCCAAAAAAGAACTGCGTTAATACTGCATCAACCCTTTTCGATGTTTTTGCTAACGCTGGCACTTGTTAATTTGCTGAGTATCGGATACCTGGTTCCCTTTTCAGGAGCCATTATGCGGTATAAAGCATTTTATGTAGTATGTCTTTTACTGCCTTTTATCAATTGTATAAAAACTACTCCGGGTAAATCTGCAGAACTATACATTTAATTATATAGCATGTTATTTACATGTTAACTATTTTCAAGGAAAATTGCATTTTTCTTGAAAATAGTTATGTTTTTTTTGAGGTAATTTGATTTTTTATTTAAAAATGTAATAGGTTTGCAAATATTTTACTGATTTTAAGATTAGATCACCCATATTAAAATTTTATTAGATGGAATCACTTAGGTTTAATGCAATCAATCATTTATCCGGCCTGGGAAAAGAAATAATTGTTGAAGGTTCGGAGAAAATCACCAAAATTTTTGGGGAAAACGTCTTCACATTAAAAACTGCACGTGAATTTCTCAGCGATGAGGCCTACAAAAGCCTGGCGGCTTCTATCAAAAGCGGCAAAAAAATTGACCGCAATATGGGTAATCAAATCGGCGCAGGTTTAAGAAGCTGGGCAGAAGCAAAAGGAGTTACTCACTTTACACACTGGTTTCAGCCATTAACCGGCACTGCAGCAGAAAAACATGATTCTTTCTTTACATTAAAGGGCGACGGCACTCCTATTGAAGAATTTGACGGCGCAGCGCTTATTCAGCAGGAACCGGATGCATCTTCTTTTCCTTCAGGTGGTTTGAGAGCAACTTTTGAAGCAAGAGGCTATACTGCATGGGACCCTACTTCACCTATTTTTATTATGAGAATAGGTGATGCAAATACACTTTGTATTCCAACTATTTTTGTTTCATATACGGGTGAATCACTTGATACTAAAACGCCTTTACTCAGATCAATAGAAGCTTTGAATAAAGCCGCGGTTGATGTGTGTAACTATTTCGATAAAAATGTAACCAGGGTAATTGCTACCCTTGGCTGGGAACAGGAGTATTTTGTGGTTGATGCCGGTTTGGCAAATGCACGTCCTGACCTCGTAATGACTGGTCGTACTGTATTTGGTCATGCGCCTGCAAAAGGTCAGCAACTGGAAGATCATTACTTCGGTTCTATTCCTGAAAGAATATATGCTTTCATGAGAGATTTTGAAGAAGAATCTTATCGCCTGGGCATTCCTTTAAGAACACGCCACAATGAGGTTGCGCCTGCACAGTTTGAGTGTGCGCCAATTTTTGAAGAAGCAAATCTTGCAGTAGATCACAATATGCTTTTAATGGATGTAATGATTCGTGTGGCAAGGCGCCATAACCTGGCAGTGCTGCTGCATGAAAAACCATTTGCGGGTATAAATGGTAGTGGTAAGCACAACAACTGGAGTATGTCAACTGATACAGGTGTAAACCTGCTGGCTCCCGGTAAAACGCCTAAGACAAACCTGATGTTCCTTACATTTTTCGTGAACGTTATTAAAGCGGTTGATGATTATGCTGATCTTCTCCGTTCATCTATAGCTTCTGCAGGTAACGATCACCGCCTTGGCGCAAACGAAGCACCTCCGGCTATCATTTCTGTATTTATCGGTAAATACCTGAGTGAAATACTGAACGAAATAAAGACAAGAGTAGGCGACAACTTCACTGAACAGGATGAGATACTGCTGAAATTAGATATTCACAAAAACATACCTGAGCTGCTGCTCGACAATACAGACCGTAACCGTACGTCTCCTTTCGCGTTTACAGGTAACAAATTTGAGTTCCGTGCTGTAGGCTCTACTGCAAACTGTGGTATACCTATGACGGTTCTTAACGCGATTATGGCTGATACGCTTGTTAAATTCAAGAAAGAAGTTGATGCGTTAATTGAAAAAGGTGAGAAAAAAGAAATAGCTATCATGCACGTAATACGTGAATATATAGCAAGCTCTGAAAAGGTATTGTTTGAGGGAGATGGTTACAGTGATGAATGGCATCACGAAGCGGAAAGAAGAGGTTTGCCTAACGTTAGAACCACTCCGCTTGCACTGGATGCAATGGTAACAGACAAAGCTAAAACATTGTTTGAAGAATTAAGTATTTACAATCATTCTGAGCTGGAAGCACGCCATGAAATTGAGCTGGAAAAATATATAAAGAGAGTACAGATTGAAGCCCGTGTAATGGGTGAACTTTGCACCAGCCATATACTTCCAAGTTCAGTTAAATATCAGAATATTCTTATCAGTAATATTAAAGGATTGAAAGAATTGGGTTTACCTGAATCATCTTATGCAAACCAATTGCAGATACTGGAAAAAATATCTGAGCATATTGCAGCCGTTGCTGATGGCGTAGAAAAAATGATTGAAGCAAGAAAAGTGGTAAATAAAATAGATAACACCCGCACAAAAGCAATTGCATACCAGAGCCAGATCAAAGATACATTCTTTGATAAGATCCGCTACCATGTAGATAAACTCGAATTACTGGTTGATGATCAATACTGGTTGTTACCCAAGTATCGCGAAATGTTATTTTTAAGATAGTTGAAAAAGTTATAAAGCTGAAGGTGTAGGATAAAGGCATAACAGCCAGGAAACCTACACCTTCTTTCTTATATACTATCTTCCGTTAGCTCTAAGCACTGTTATTTCTTTCTTCACTTCATCATCGTAGGTTTTTTTAACGATGTAATGCCAGTCATTTTGGGGTACATCTACAAAAAACACATCATCTTTTTTGTGGTTTTTAACTGCTTCCTGGAATTCTTTCGGCATCATCTCCTCTCCAAAAAACCAGCCTGTATCTCCTTTGGTGGTATTGCCATCCATGGTATACTGGTCAGAAAGTTTATCAACCGATTCGCCGGCTGCTATTTTTTGTGTGATAACTTTTTTCAGGCTGTCAATTTCAGCAACCGATAAGGAACCTCCGTCAAGAAAAATATACTGGGCACGATAATTTACTGACTCTGTTCCATCAAGCACCAGATAGGTAACATAACCGACAGAAAATATATCGCCTTTCTTTTGCTTCAGCAATCTCTTGTCTATTAATGTTGAATCTTTGCCTAATGTAAGATGCAATAAAGTGGGTTTAAGCGGAGCATTGGCATCAATAAATTTTTGGGCATCCTGCTGTGTTTTTATTTTTTCAAATTGCTCCCTCACTGTAGGTTGGGCAAAAACAACAATCGAAAAACACAAGAGCAAAAAAGTAAAACCAGTTTTCATATTTGATTCTTTAAATAAAATTGAAACTAAAATAAATGATCGCCTTCCGGGTTTAGCAGCAAAAACAGGTTATGAAGATAATGTTTTATCTGTTTTGATTTAATAAGCTTCTGCCAATAAAATCTTAATTATAGCATGCAGTAACAGCGCAACAGCGATAAAATATTAATCCTGCTATATACCCATTATAATCAAAAAATCAGGACTCAAAGAAATGCCATGCGGAAGGACCGCGATCGGAGATTGGAGCAAATTCAGGCATCTCAATATTTATCTGTAACAGGTTGTTTTCTTTAACCTCCACTTTTTCTTTTATCACTTTTTTGTACCCTTCTTTTTCAAATATCAGCCTGTATGTGCCAGGTTTCAGCATTATAATAGTATAGCCTCCATTCACATCAGTAGTAACAACTTTTTCTTTTTTAGATTGACGGATAGCCGTAACATTCACATCTTTCAATGGCTTTTTGCTGTCCATATCAAGCACTACGCCGTTAACCTTATGTGCATCAACATTGTTTTTTTCAGGTGGATTGGTACATGCTTTTGCATCCGTACCCGCAACAGAAAACGCAAGCAACATTGCAACCCCTAAAATGAATGTTGATTTCATAATATTAAAAATATGTCTTTTTTTCAGTATCTGCAAGTGCTTCATTAAATTCTGTACAAAGGTTATGCATAATGATTGCGGCCGGCAGAATATCCCGTATCAATATGCTGGATTGCCCTATCTCCAGTTCCCCCTCTTCCATATCACCTTCAAACATTCCCTTTTTAGCCCGCCCCCTGCCCAAAATATCTTTTAATGTTGCTGCTGAAGCTCCGGCAGCTTCCGCACGGGCAATTGCTTCAAAAAATTTGTTTTTTATCAGTCGTACGGGTACAAGGCGCTTCATTGACAATTCAGTATCTCCTTCCGTTGCATTGATCACCGCTTTTTTAAAATTAAGGTGAGAAGACGCTTCTTCACTTGCCACAAAACGGCTGCCTACCTGTACTCCTTCTGCCCCTAATACCATAGCGGCAAGCATTTGCCTGCCTGTAGCTATTCCTCCTGCCGCTATTACAGGAATACTAACAGTCCTGCATACCGCAGGAACGAGCACCAACGTGGTTGTTTCTTCCCTCCCGTTATGCCCACCCGCTTCAAAACCTTCAGCCACCACGGCATCACAGCCAGCCTGCTCGGCTTTTTGGGCAAACCTGGAGCTGCTTACCACATGCACTACTTTTATATCATGCTGCTTTAAAACCGGCGTCCAGGTAGCAGGATTGCCGGCAGAAGTAAAAACAACCGGCACTTTTTCTTCAATAACAATGTCTATATGTTTATCAATGTCAGGATACAGCAATGGTATATTAACACCAAAGGTTTTGCCGGTAGCTGCTTTACATTTCCTGATATGTTCGCGCAATACATCCGGGTACATACTGCCACTTCCTATCAGTCCCAAACCTCCGGCATTGCTTACCGCCGAAGCCAGCCTCCAGCCACTTGCCCAAACCATTCCTGCCTGGATTATGGGAAGCTGAATATTAAAAAGTTGCGTAATGCGAGACAAGATTGGAAATTTGAAATTTGAGATTTTATATTACCCGAGATCTATCTGCGTATTGTCTCCGATATTCAGTGAACGTGTTTCTCCTTTAATTTCCGTATCGCTGCCAATCAATGAATCGTGCAGCACCACATCATATAGATTAGCAAAGGAACCTATTATAGAATCACGCACAATAGAATAAGTGATTTTAGCGTCCTCCCCTATTGCCACATTAGGGCCAATAATGGAATTACTGATCTCGCAACCTTTGGCAATGCTTACCGGCGGCACAATGATCACATTTTCAAATACGTGTTCAGGAGAAATTTTGCCTCCTAATTTTTTCATAAGTATAGCATTGCTGTCAAGCAATGTATCAATACGCCCGCAATCAAACCAGTTTTGCACCTTAAATGACTTAAACTGAACACCGCTTAAAATCATGCATTCAAGCGCATCTGTAAGATTATATTCATTCCTGGTTTTCTCCGCATCATGAATCATTTTTTCGAGACATGAAAAAAGAAAAGGTGTATCCTTTATTTTGTACAGCCCCACCAAAGCCATATTTGATTTTGGTATTTGTGGCTTTTCAACCACTTTGCTTATTGAACCATGCTCTCCCATTTCTGCCACACCAAAATTCCTGGGATCATCTACCTTCTTCACTCCAAGCATTGATTCACTGCTATACACTACCTCTTTTACATCATACTCGCAAATGGTGTCGCCCAAAGCAATGAAAACTTCATCAGATCCAACAATATCTTTTGTAAGATAAATAGCATGCCCCAACCCCTGCCTTTCATTCTGCAATACAAAATGACAGGTAAGATGCGGGTAATGCTCTTTTACATAATCCTGGATTTTATCGCCCAGGTAACCTATAATAAAAATAAACTCCTGTATGCCTGCCTCCGCCAATTGATCTACTATAATGCTCAAAACCGATTTTCCGGCAAGTGGTATCAATGCCTTGGGTTGAGTATAAGTATGTGGACGTAATTTGGTTCCTGCCCCTGCTACAGGTATAATAGCTTTCATGAATGCGCCGCGTTAATGCTTTAATAATGTGGAATGCCTTAAAATGTACAATGCTTTAAAACGTGAAAATAGTAAAATTCAAGAATGTTGCCCTATTTTTGCGCCATGCAAAAAGATACACAGGTATTTGACCTGATCAATAAAGAGCTGGAACGCCAGCGCAATGGTATTGAATTAATTGCTTCCGAAAACTTTACTTCGCTGCAGGTAATGCAGGCAATGGGCTCCGTACCTACCAATAAATACGCGGAAGGATATCCCGGCAAACGTTTTTACGGCGGGTGCGAAGTAATTGACGAGATTGAAACGCTTGCTATTGAGCGTTTAAAGAAAATATTTAATGCAAGCTGGGCTAATGTTCAGCCACATAGTGGCGCTCAGGCAAATACTGCCGTATTTTTAGCATGTTTAAAACCGGGCGATAAAATTCTTGGGCTTGATTTAAGCATGGGTGGCCACCTTACCCACGGAAGCCCGGCAAACTTCAGCGGTAAAAACTACCAGGCGCTGTTTTATGGTGTAAAAAAAGAAACCGGCACAGTAGATTATGACCACCTGGAAGCAACCGCACAAAAGGAAAAACCTAAAATGATCATCTGCGGCGCTTCTGCCTACAGCCGCGACTGGGATTATAAACGCATCAGGGAAGTTGCTGACAGCATCGGTGCTTTGGTCTTGGCTGATATTGCTCACCCGGCGGGTTTAATTGCAAAAGGATTGCTGAACGATCCTTTTGAATATTGCCATATTGTAAGTTCAACTACACATAAAACACTGCGCGGCCCCCGTGGCGGCATTATAATGATGCGTAATGATTTTGATAATCCTTTCGGCGTAAAAGATCCCAAAGGTAATATCCGGCCCATGAGTGCTTTGCTTGACCTTGCTGTATTTCCTGGAATGCAGGGTGGTCCGCTTGAGCATGTTATTGCTGCCAAAGCTGTGGCATTTGGTGAAATACTAACGGATGATTATACACGCTATGCACAGCAGATCATTCAAAACGCGCAGGCAATGGCCAAAGCTTTTGTAAGTAAAGGATATGATCTTATCAGTGGTGGTACAGATAACCACCTGATGCTGATAGATCTTCGCAATAAAAATCTTACCGGTAAAAAAGCGCAGGAAACATTAGACAAAGCGCATATTACATTAAATAAAAACGCGGTGCCTTTTGATGATAAAAGCCCATTCATTACCTCAGGTATAAGAGTTGGCGTACCGGCTATTACTACACGCGGGCTGAAGCAGGAACACATGCAAACTATTGTTGACATGATTGATACAGTATTAACCAATGCCGGCGATGATCAGAAAATCGGAGTAGTGAAAAATGATGTGCATGAGTTTATGAAAGATTTCCCGTTGTATCCTGAACTGGAGGTAAAAGAAACAGCAATGGCTTAATGTAAACCGGAAAGTTGTTATTCCTATTAATATTATAATCATCAATTATGCTACAGCGTATTCAAACAGTATGGCTTTTACTGGCTGGTGTTTTTTCTTTTTTAACTATAAAGTTTCCGATATATAACGGCACCAAACTTACTGATGGCATAAGTGAATACACCCCTTTAAGCGCCGGAAGCAATTTGCTTTTATTGATATTAACAGTAGCGCTTGGATTAATACCGCTCATTACCATTTTTTTATATAAAAACAGGAGCCTGCAAATAAAGCTTGCATTTGCAGCTTTGGGTATATATATCATCTGTTCTCTCTTTTATTTTAATACAATAAAGCATTTTACACAAGGCGCAACAAGTTTCTGGTCAGTATTCTATTTTATGATACCGGTGCTTTTGTTATTTGCGATAAGAGGTATATACAGAGATCAGAAACTGGTGAAGAGTATTGACAGACTTAGATAGCCAACTTTAACCGTATATAATATTTATGAATAAAGCGTGTACATAATGTATACGCTTTATTCATTTTACCTGTTTATTAAAGTATTTACAGAGAGGAAACTATGTATCTATTTACTGCAGCTAAGCGCAAACTATTAGCAACATAATGTGCATATTTTTAACATGCTGCAAATGCAATATTATTTCTTCAGGTCGTTAAAGATGGCAGGTGTATATTTTTAAATTTCCAAAATCCCCAACCATGAAATACAATAACCAACAACAACCGGTCATTGACATCAATACTATGCTGACCATTTTTATAGTGGGCATGATCGCTATTATTTTCCTGTTCACGAAATAAGTATCAGGTAACCATTAAGAAGTTAAGATGATTAAGGACAGATAGCTATATCATCTGTATTATAAAGAATTTTATATAGCTTCTTAATTCCGTATGGATAATACTATATAATCATTTGTGTACTTCCTGCATCTGTTTTACCCATTTATCATACATTTCCTTTGGCATTTCCCTGTAATGTAATTTTGCAAGGGTAATATAAGCAGCTTCCATTTCATCGTAAGCTTGTTTGGCTGTGACAGCATTTCCCTTTTTTTGTTTCAGGTAAACTTTTTTTAAAGTTTCAGCCTTTAAAAGAAGCGCCATAGGATTAGTGGCATGATATTGTAACACCAGATCACAGCACTTTAAAATAAAACCATCATAGTAATTCTTTGTTTCGTATTCGTACGCCTTTGCAAGGTCAAGTACGCACAAACCGATAGATTGCTGGTTGCTTAAAGTATCCATATATATATTGCTGCGTATGGCATCGGCAGAAATATAGCCGGAAGCCATTATCCATGCATCTGAAGGGAAGCTTCTGCTGGTTAATTCAGTATTATACCAGCCATATTGCTGGCTGAAATTTTTTATGTAGATATGATTGGGAGCAAGTGCCAGCCAGCATTTTGCGCCAATTCTATCGGCGATAATTTTGTATAAGTATGAAAGACTATGGCAATCACCTTTTTTAGAAGACAATAATTTGGTTACAAACATATCAGTCACGTTGCCACCTAAAATATTTTCGAAAGAATAGGAAAAAGGAACAAACTTGGTATTATAAATATTGTTTTGAAAGCTTATAGAAAGTGTGTCGAACAATGAATAATAAATAGATTGGTTCTTCAAGTAATTTACACTATCAGGTTGGCGGTATTTGTTAGTTCTTTGCCATTTATAATAATAATTCACAAAATCAACAAGGTTATCCAGTTTTTTTTCATAATCGTCATATGACTTGAATTCAGATTGACGTCCGCTTTCTACCAAGAAGACACTATGAGCTAAACTTTTATTATTGACAAGATTGCTTTCTAAAGATTTAAACGTTCGCGTATAAGATTGAGATATGCTATCATCTTTATGCGTCGCGTTAATCTGCGAGTAAGATGAACTATTAAAAAGGCATAGAACAATTAAAAACTTACAGTTGTTCATCAATTTAGTAATTAGCGATGTCGATAAAAATAGTATCCTTAAAGTAACACCTCTATCATAATGTATGCTTCCTCAGTTTTCCTATCATAAGAAATTAGAATTCTCCCATCCCATTTGTCTTTATAACAGCGAATAATTTTCCTTGGTCCTTTTTCCTTGTAAAAAGCAGCATATAGTATATCAGTATTTTGAGATGGATTCCACCATTTTAGGCTGGTAGCAAAGTCCTTACGACTCAAATAATCAAATCTTGTTTTAAATGACCATATATCATAAGGGAAAGCATGGACTGATACATTTTCCATGCACATTACTTTTTTGTAGTCTTGATCTCTATTGGTTAACTCGTTATTTCTAACGAAATTTTCCAATTCATTTAAACTGATTTTATATTTGCCGTAAACATTGTATGGTCTAAGATAGTCTGGCGAATATTCTGCCTTGAAGAAATTTTCTTCTATTACAGAATCTGAAAATTTAAAATTAATAAATGGCTCAATTAGGTGGGGGTTTCGTCTTTTGCATCCTTCACATAACCCTACTATAAATAGTAATACAAACGCTATCTGATAAATCTTTTTATTGTTTATTTTCACTGTTCGCTTTTTTTACCTCGCCCGTTACTTTACTTTTATCTGCCATTTTATTCATTATAACTTCTTCACTTTTTCCTTTAAAGTAATCAAAATAGTTAGAATTCTCTTGTTTAATATCAATCCACTCCGAAGTAATCTCAAACCCTTTTCCATTTAAATTTTTGTCGGCAAAATCAGTTTGCATATCCCCCCAATCATTCCTTTGCAAATCTCCTTCTTTTGTTTTTGTAGTTTTAAAATCATAGATATCGTAGTATTGCATTTGTCCTTCAAAAGAAAAATTATCGTCTTTATCTTTAGTGACCTTTCCTCTTAATCTAATTTGAAAACGCCCCAAAGTGCCTGCATTCATTGCTGCCCCTGTGATAGAATATCCTTCGGGAAGTTCCATGCTCTCGCCAGGTTTAATTGAATTTATAAAATCCGTAGCTTTCGCGTTATCATTCTCCGTTATTCCATGAAAGCCTGTATAGGCTACGTGCAAGTCTTGGGTTTCTTTTTGTGATAATCTATAGGGTGTTCCTTGCCCATTGGAATATAAATCAATAAATTTCTTCGGCAGATAATGCGAAAAAGTTGACTTAAAAACCTTTGTTTTGATTACGTCTGCATTTGCATTATATAATTTATTGCCTTGTTCATTAGGCATAGTAATAAAACCTTCGAGTCCATCTAAATCTATTGCTGCAATTGGACTGTTACTTGCATATTGATAAGGTGTGAGCATTGGGTATTTACCGGCAATAGGATCAACACTTAAAAACCTTTTTCCTGTCGTATTATCCAACCTTTTTTCAGCCTCATCCTCAGTCATCACTTTTACTACTTTCATAGTTCGGATATTCACCAGATTAGTACCAATCTGCTGCACATCCCCCTCATCAAAAAACTCATTGAATTGCCCTTTGGTAAGTGTAAGGATTTCTCCTTTCTTTCCTAATTCTTTATAAGGATTTTTGTCCTGTGCATGCGTTGCAAAGGTGGCTGTGCAGAATAGCAGCAGTGTGATAAAGATTTTCGGTTGCATATAGTTGAGATTAAGGTTTGATTTATTTTTTTGGTGTATTCTTAAAAGTTGGTTTTGTTTTTTTGAGCTTTTTCAATTCCTGCAAAAGTTTGTTATATTCCTGTTCTGCCTGCTGTTTTTGCGCTTCCTCTTCCATTGACTTTAACCAGCGCTGATATATTTCCGGCGGCATTTCCTGAAACCCTTTGTCATCTAATTTCTTATAAACATCCTGCATTTTATAGTATGCCTGCTCAATAGCCGGGTATTGTTTTATTTCACTGGGAGGGGGATAGCCTGATGCTCTGATTATATTATCAAGCGCTGATGTAGCGATTATTGCCTGTTCCAGCAATGCCACCATATTACCGGGGTCAATATCCTGTATCTTCTGTATAATGTCATTTATTACAGCATCATGCCCTAATTCCATTCTGTATTCCAAAAGCAGGTCACTTAAAATCTGTGCATATAATTGCCTGCTGGATAAAGTATCCAGATAGGTTTCATTAGCCAGTGCTGCAGCGCTAACAAAAGAAGATTGCATCATCCAGCTTTCTGTAACATGGTTGCCATTGGTGGTTTCGAAATTGTATCTTTTTCCGCTCCCATCAAAATGCTGGATAAAGGAATGATTGGGAGATAAAGAGAGATAGGCTTTACCTCCAAGCTGCTCAACAATACACAAATATAGCAAGGGCAAAGAATGGCATTGCCCCTTTCCAGTATTCACCAACTTGCCTACAAACATGTTCCGGTAATCATTATCACCCATATAATCATTAAAGTCATAGCTAAGTTTTGGCAGGATGTTGGTTTTCCCGGATTGTTTATCGTAATAAGTGTTGTCTTTTTTATACAGTTGTTGCACGCCGTAATTAATGGCAGTGTTGTTCTTCAGGCTTAAGCCTTCCCGCTGTAATAATTGTTTTACGGCTGTTACATACTTTTTTATCTTATTATCAAACTCTTCAAAAGAAGGAGGGTTATCATACCATGTGCTTTCTGTGAGGTAGACAGCTTTGGTTATAGAGAACTCATCCGGGTTCATTTGCATTAATTGGTCAAGATGCTGCTGATAAATGCCTGACCTGATTTTGTACATGTATTCCTGCTCTCTTCTATTTTCTCCCGGCAGGTAATTGTTAGGTGAACGCTGTAATTGTGCAGGATTTATTTCAGATTGTTGCCTTATGCGATTATTTTGTTGTTCATAAGGATCGTTTGGTAATATTGATTTTAGCCTTTGAGGTTGAAGCAAGGGTGATGATTGTTGGAATTGTGGGCTTTTACCCGGCTCTATTGGTTGAAATAGTTTGAATGTTGGTGCAGATGTTTGACTGAATAATGTGTATGAATAAAACAGGAGCAACAAAATAAAAAGCGACCTCCACGCTTTTACGCTTACACTCTCTAAAATTTTGGTTTGAGGATGAAGGGTATGCATGTTCATTGGTTTAAGCCACAGAAAATTAAATGTTAATTTCTGAATTACAGAATAATTTTTTGCAATACACATAATCGCTTATTGCCGCCCGGAATTTGCACTTATGGAAAAATTAAGCGATAAGTATATCTTTAATAAAACTTGACGATTGAATGTAATCTGCCTACAGGATGATGCATTTTACAGCCTTTTGGATGAGGTTGTAAACTGTGTGCTTGAAAAGCATGGGCGAAAGAAGGATAATATAACTATTAAGAATACAATATATTTTCATTTGATTGCTTCATGTATGCAATATCAAAGATGAAAACAAAACGGTTATCAATTTTTTAAATGCTACCTTGAAACATGGCTATTCTGTTCCTTTAATATCTCTTCATTTACCTGCCTGCCTTTTAATATTTTGAGATAACTGAGCGCAAGCCTGTTGCTATATTGTTCATACGACTTTTGAGCCCAGGCAATAGCACCACTTAAATCACCATTAATTTCACTGATGATCGCCATATTATAACATGCCCTGCCCGCTATTTTACCGTCAGCATTATTAATCTCCTGGTTCCAATGTACGGCAGCGCCATCCCAGTTGCCGGTTTGCGCTTTACGCTTTGCTATCTTGAAATTATCTGTACCCTTTACGTAATAGTCACGGGCTACCCTGAGCGAATATGGAAATATGCGCAGGGCATACTCATCTGCTGCCTGTCTTGCTGCCTGCTTAACCGCATCTTTACGGCTGGTAAGTGCTGCAGCAGCCGTAGCAGGGTTAATGCCTTTGCCGTAAAAATTCAGCGTTGTTTCATAAGGGTATTCATCCAGTATATCCCTGTGCGCAGGATCGTATAACCGCCAACCCATTTTAACATGTGTAACCATGTGAGCAGTATGCTCAGGCACTGACACCTTACCCAGGGGTGTATTTTTTGTAACAGGGTTTGTGGTATAAGATATTTTTGAATCCGTATCAAATAGTTCAAGTACAAATATGGCGTCCACCTGCAGTATATTGCAAAGCTTTGTTACATCGTCCCACAATATAGGAGAAGGGAATATACCAGGGCCCGCATTATTACGAACACGGTTTTCCTGCAGTATCACTTCGTTGAAACGGTCGTATTTTAAAAATGCTTCTCTTAAACCTGTTACACCTGAAGCCGATCCATCCTTATCAAGATCTTTTTCTTCCAGTGAAAATATTTTATCTACAACTTCGATCACTTCGTTCTGTTTACTGATTTCACTCCGGTTTATGATTGCTACTTTTTTTATACCGGCAGGAACCGTTACCGGCGCAGGCTGGGTAACAGTAAGCCTTAGCGAGTTGGTAGATGCACAGGAGCTGAATATAATGCTGGCTGAAATGATGAAAATATACTTCTTCATAAGAAATTGGAGTTTGAACAACAGTATATATAACGAAGTAAAACCAGATATAGTATGGTTTAAATCCCTATCAAACTTCAACAAAATGAATGCTTTGCAAAATTATACCACGAATGCATAAACGAATATTCGTGTGTTCCCTGTAATACCCTGTTAAGTATAGTAAATACAAAGTAAGGAACACGCATAGAACGGATGTATCGGATGTTCACGGCATGTATCCTTGTTGCTCAATAGTATCCATACTTTCCGCGTGCTATTCTTTACATACAATACATTTTACCCAAAATCTGAAATACTCCGGCTCCAAAGTCCAATTTATTCGATTATGCGCTAAATTTATCAGCTCGTGCATTGCCATAAATTAAAACACATGAAAAATTTGCTCTTTAACCGCCGCAGGTTTATAAAAGACAGTTCTACCATTGCTGCCGGCGCCGCTTTATTATCTTCCTTTCCTACAAGCTCTGCAGCTGCAAGCGGTAATGCTTCTAAAATCAAGTTTTCTGTGATCAATATCAATCACTCTCATATATACGGCATGGTTGACGCCGTAACCCGTGGCGGAGGTGAACTGGTTTCATTTTATGCGAAAGAACCTGATCTTGTACAGGCTTTTGCAAAAAAATACCCACAGGCTAAGCTTGCACGAAACCAAAAAGAAATTCTTGAAGATAAATCTGTACAGCTTATTCTGAGTTCAGGCATACCTGTTGAACGTGCACCTTTAGGCATTGAAGTAATGAAACATGGCAAAGATTATTTGGTTGATAAGCCAGGCATTACCTCTCTTGAGCAATTAGCAGAAGTGCGCCACGTGCAAAAAGAAACCCAACGCATATATACCATTATGTATAGTGAGCGCCTCGAAAACAAAGCAACGGTAAAAGCAGGAGAACTGGTTAAAGCAGGCGCCATTGGTAATGTGATACAAACCATTGGTATGGGTCCGCACCGCATGAATATCAAATCACGCCCGGAATGGTTTTTTGATAAAAAATATTTTGGCGGCATTATTACAGATATTGGCTCGCACCAGTTTGACCAGTTCCTTTTCTTCACAGGTTCCACTAAAGCCGATATTGTTTGCTCGCAGGTCGGAAATGTACATTATCCGCAATATCCCGGGTTTGAAGATTTTGGAGACGTAACAGTGAAAGGTGATAAAGGCACAGGATATATACGGGTAGATTGGTTTACACCTGACGGTTTAAAATCGTGGGGTGATGGAAGATTAACGATACTTGGCACAGATGGCTATATCGAATTACGCAAAAATATTGATATCGCCGGTCACGAAGGCGGCAACCATCTTTTCCTCGTAAATCAGAAAGAAACCATTTACATGGATTGCAATAAGGATCCTTTGCCTTTTGGTGAGCAGTTTGTAAATGATGTTATCAACCGTACCGAAACAGCTATGACGCAGGCGCATTGTTTTCTTGCAACTGAGTTGGCATTGAAAGCGCAGCAGCATGCGCAAAAACTGGAGTTTAAGAAATGATATTTCTCATATAAATGAGTGTAATTATTTCTTTTTGCTCTTGGCTTTTTTAGATAACAATGCTTTATCATTAAAATCCAGGCAAAGCTTTATCCAGTATTCGAATGCTTTTTGGGTTTTAAATCCATCCGGATTAATGTAGCAATAGCCGGCAAGTTCCCGGCCCTTCATGATCATTGGTTCATAGCCATTTTTTTCAGCAATTTCTTCCTGCAATTGCGGATCAAAGCGGCACATCAGGTTATCACCGCTAACGTTTATGCACATCTTGCCATTAACCATAAAGGCAAGGCCGCTGAACATTTTCTTTTCCTCAATTTTTATTTTAGGAACATTGCTGAGGTATAATCTTATCCTGTCAGCAAGTTTTGTATTATAAGCCATTGAATGATTGTTTCAAATAACCGTTACTAAAGTTACATATCAACCAGGAACAAATACACTGAAACAACGCCAGGTAAAGTAAGCTGAAAGCAATACATAACCACGAATGAATGCATACGATTGCGCATTTTTAAGTATGTCAATCTGTATTTTTATGTATTTTTATTAGAGCTTTTAATGAAGATAATATTATTAATTCGTTAAGCAATCATTATCCAAAACTGTTCTGCTTGGGTTATAATAAGTTCATACATGAGCATGATCTGCTTCAGCAACTGGCTGAAGGAGATCGTAACGCCTTCAGGATGCTTTATGAACATTACAGCAATAAGGTTTTCTTTTATGTACTCCGTTTTACGGAATCCAGGGACCTGGCAGCGGATATATTGCAGGAAGTTTTTATCAAGGTTTGGATTGAGCGGGAAAAAATGAAAGATATACACAGCCTGGATGCATGGTTATTTACAGTAGCAAAACATAAACTTATCAATGGCTTCAGAAAGCTTTCCCTGGAGCATGCCGCTATTGCAGAAATAGGTAACAGGACGCAGGAGCCGGTTGATTTTATTACCCACTCGGTTGATTATAATGACACACGCCGGGCCCTGCAAACCGCTATAGACCAGTTGCCTCCACAGCAAAAGATCATTTACCGCCTTTGTCGCGAACAGGGCATGAAAAATGATGAAATTGCGAGTAAACTGAATATTTCTCCGCTTACGGTTAAAAAGCATATTGCACAAGCCTCCCGGTCAATCCGTATCCTGCTTGCGAAGCAGGCCATTAAGCCTGTATCCTTACTTATATGGATTTTCAGCATTTTTCAATAATTTTTTAAGTACACTACTCCTTTTTTATCTGCCGTTTGTCTACTGAATAACTGCCGGCAATTAACAGGTGGTTCAAAAGTAGGCATATGGATAAAGAAAGGTTTTCATACTTGCTGGAAAAGCATTTTCAAAAAACGATCTCTCCTTCAGAGCGGAAAGAGCTTTCACAAATAATGCGCAGGCTGCAGCCGGACGCAGCGCTTGAAGAATGGATGCATGAAAAATGGCATTCCTTTTCCCCCGGCGAAAAACTGGAGGAAGATGAGACAGAGCAATATTTTGATTCTATTATGGCTGCTGCAAACGAGATTGATGAAAGATCTCCCCGCTCACATCATATAGCATTTACACGCTCCCGCAGGTGGCTTAGCGTTGCAGCAATTTTACTTATCGGGCTTTCAGGCTCACTCGCCTACCTGTTTATACAAAAGCCGGCCGGCAGTGTGCATGAGCAGGCAACCATAATACCCAAACAGGATATAGCACCAGGAGGAAATTTCGCAACGCTTACATTGGCAGATGGTACAAAAGTAATACTTGACAGCGCGGTAAACGGTATTGTGGCCGAGCAGGGGAATACCAAAGTGATTAAACTGGGAAATGGAGAAATAAAATATGAGCACAGTAAAAGCCTTGGCAAAGTATTATTTAATACAATGACTACGCCGGCAGGAGGTCAATATCACCTGCTTTTGCCTGATGGCACCGGTGTATGGTTAAATGCTGCTTCATCTGTTACATACCCTACGGTTTTTACCGGCAAAGAAAGAATGGTATCTGTAACCGGCGAAGCATACTTTGAGGTAACCAGGAATGCAGCAATGCCTTTTAAAGTAAAAACCGGCGAACAGGTAATTGAAGTGTTGGGTACTCATTTTAATGTGAACGCCTACAGTGATGAAAACACAGTAAATACCACTTTGGCAGAAGGTAAAATAAGCATAACAGATAAAGGGAAAACGATGTTATTACAACCTGGTCAGCAGGCGCAAAACAACCGTAGCGGCAACCTGGTATTAATACAGCATCCCGATATAGATGAAACGCTGGCATGGAAAGATGGTTTGTTTCGCTTTAACGGAACCGGTATAGAAGCTATCATGCGCCAGGTATCAAGATGGTATAATGTGGAAGTAATATATAAAGACAAGATCACTGAACAGTTTGTTGCTGAAATACCGAGAAATGTAAAAGTGTCCAAGCTGCTGGAATTACTTGAGCTGACAAAGCAGGTTCACTTTACCATCGATAACAGGACCATTACTGTAACCAGGTAATTATTGTATAATCATTAAAATCATTATTACATGCATACAATCATTGAAGTATAATCATTTTACAGGCATTGCATTAAAAACCGGAAGCGTTGGAGCGCCCCCGGCAGAATGTGCAGGCCATAGTTAAACAATCCCGAACGATCATTTAATTAAATAACCCAAACAAAACAAAGCTATGCGATTCATTGCTTATCGCCAAGCACTGCTGTGCAGGTACCGAAACTGTAATACTTTTTTGCGAAAAATCTGCTTAGTCATGAAACTGACATTGTTTTTACTCTTCGCCTGTCTTTTAGAAGCCAACGCCGGCGGTTATGCGCAGGGCGTAACCCTGAAGATGAATAATGCAGGTATAGAAGTGGTGTTGAAAGAAATTAAGAAGCAAACCGGCTATCACATTATTTATGGGAAAAGTGAGATGGCCAAAGCACCAAAGATTGATATTGACATCAAAAATGCTTCGCTGGAAGAAGCATTGGCATTGGTATTCAAAAACCAGTCCTTATCCTACACTATCCGCGACAGGTTTATAGTAATCGCTCCCAAACCTGCTCCTCCGGTTGCTTTACCTCAAAGCGAATATTCTCCTCTGCCACCTGTGGACATAAAAGGAAAAGTGACTGCAGAAGACCATCCCGGGCAGCCGCTCGAAGGAGCATCTGTAAAAATAAAGGGCTCAGATGCAGGAACAAGCACCAATTCCGGCGGGGAATTTTCCATACAAATACCTGGAGAACAGGCTACGCTTGTCATTTCTTATGTTGGATATCAAACCACCGAGGTGCAGGTTTCCAGGGCGAATGCCAGTGTGAATATTGCCCTGAAAGCTGCTGAAGCACAAACGGACGAAATAGTAGTAATAGGATATGGTACTCAGAAAAAACGTGACCTCACCGGGGCAGTATCTTCTGTAAAAACCAAAGACCTTGTTTTGTCTTCCGGTCCTGAGATCGGGAATATGCTGAAAGGCAAAGTGGCAGGGCTTACCATCCGCCAGAACAGCGCCCAGCCCGGAGGGGGACTGGATATACTTGTACGCGGAGCCGGTTCTGTAAATGCGAGCAATGCGCCGCTGCTTGTGGTAGACGGATTTCCCATAGTAGATATGGAACAGCCGGAAAGCGGGGGGCGGTATAATGCCGGTACGCAAAGTATCCTCAATGCTTTTAACCCTAATGATATCGAATCCATCGAGGTTTTAAAAGATGCCAGCGCCACTTCTATCTATGGTTCAAGAGCTGCCAATGGTGTTATACTCATCAGCACCAAAAGAGGAAGCGAAGGCGCGCTGAAAGTGCAGTACTCCAACAATTTCTCATTCCAGAAATACAATAATCCTTTTGATGTACTGCCGCTCAACGAATGGATGCAGGTACGCAATGAAGCAGCATGGGAGCAATGGCAGTTTGATAACAACGTGTATCCTTATGGCAACCGCACACAGGAAGAAGCAGAAGCCAATCCTGTAAACGGGCCTTTCAGAAAATTATATACGCAGAATGCCATCAACAACGTAGGTCGTGGCACCGACTGGTTCGACCTTGTTACCCGCGACGGTAAGACCATGCAGCACAACATCTCTTTATCAGGAGGCACCAGGTATACAAAATACCTGATATCCGGCAATTATTACGACCAGGACGGCATTATAAAAAACGCTTCATTTAAGAGATATTCAGTAAGGGCGAATATCGACCAGGAGATAAACAGGTTTATAAAAACAGGGCTGAATTTTACTGCCAGCAGGATTGATAATAAGAACAGCCAGTTGGGGGCAGACCAGTACGAAAACTCCGGTATCATACGCGCCGCCATCCAGCAGGGCCCTCATATTCCGGCAATTGATGAAAATGGTGATTATCCCCTGAATCCTCAATTGGCGTTACAGCCTAATCCATATTCCCTTCTTACCATCAGCGACCAGGGCAGGATAGAACGTTTTCTTGGTAACTTTTTTGTAGATATCACTCCTGTAAAAGGGCTTACAGTTAAGCTAAAAGCCGGTATAGACAGGGGCAGCTCAAAAAGACAGAATTACCTTCCCACCACCACACTCCATGGAGCGCTTGAACACGGCAGAGCTTATATATCCAGCTCAGATAATAACTCTTACCTGCTGGAGGCAACTGCCAATTACAATACCAGTATTGCAAAGCATAATATTGACCTGCTGGGTGGTGTATCCGAACAAAGATTTGTTACGTCCTCACACAGCGAAGGTGCAACAGGATTTATTACTGATGCCTTCCTGTGGAACAATCTCGGGGCAGGCAGTGTACAGTTGCCCAGCAATTCAGCCGGGTCAAAAAACATGATCGCCTCTTATTTTGGAAGATTCAACTATAACTATAAACAACGCTATTACCTTACCGCAACAGTACGTACTGATGGAGCCAGTGTATTTGCAGCCAATCATAAATGGGGCACTTTTCCTTCAGCAGCCATTGCATGGAACCTGGCAGAAGAACCTTTATTAGGGTTCCTGAAAAATACTTTTTCCCGGTTAAAGCTCAGGCTGAGCTATGGACAAACAGGAAATGCTACTATCAACAGTAATGCCTTTGCAGCTTATGCTGCTTATCCTGCATGGCTGAGCGGAAGCGACTCCCGCCTGATTGGGGTTTCGCTGGCAAGGTTAGAAAACCCAGACCTGAAATGGGAAACAACAACAGGTGCTAATCTCGGGCTTGATTTCTCTGTGCTCAATGGCAGAATAGATGGTTCAATAGAGCTGTTCAATAATGTTATTTCTGATCTGCTGGCTACCAAATCCCTGAATTCATACCAGGAAGTAAATACCATCATTGCAAATATTGGCAAAACGCAAAGCAAAGGATTTGAGATTACCATTAACAGCCGCAATGTGCAAACGAAAAATTTCCAATGGAAAACCATGTTCGCGCTTTCACGGTATAAAGACACGTGGAAAGAAAGGGCTCCTGACTGGAAACCTGCGGTATATGAAAGCGCCAATGACCCTATACGTGCGGTATACAGCAGAGCAGCAGATGGTATTTTACAGGTAGGTGAACAAGTGCCTGCATCGCAACCGGAACTTAAGCCCGGCATGATTAAAATAAAAGATATAGACGGATTTGAAAGAGATGCCAATGGCAACCCGGTTGTAGATGCCAATGGACGTTTTATACGCCTTGGTAAAGCTGACGGAATGATTGACGAAGCAGATACAAAATTAATGGGCACATCTGATCCGAGCTTTATGGCAGGGCTCACCAATATACTGACCTATAAAAATTTCAGCCTGAATTTTGATTTCAATGCACTGTTCGGCAGAAGGTTTGCTGACCCCAACTATACTACATATGGTGTAAGTGCTGCAGGCGTTTACTCCAACGGATATAATGCGCTGAGAATTGTGAAAGAAAGATGGACGCCGGAAAATCCTTCTACCACACACCCCAGTTCATTTTATGGATGGTCGCCATACGGTGTTGGTGATTTTTTTGTACAGGATGCGTGGTTTATCAGGTTGCAGAATATTTCACTTGGATATAATCTTCCTCACAAATGGTTTGGAAAGGTGATCAGCGCTGCACGAATACATGCAGACGCCCAAAACCTGTTTGTTATTACACCTTATACCGGTGTGGATCCTGAAACAGATTCTTACACCGCCGCCTATCCTTATATCAGAACATATACAATAGGCTTAAACATCAATTTCTAATCCAGATAACTGTGCAGTATATGAAAAAATATATCAGTTTTACTTTATTAACAGCTATGGTATGGCTATGCAGCTGTACCAAAGATCTTGTACCGATAGATTATTCAGAGATCAATCCGAATATATTTCCTAAATCTGCTTCAGACCTTGAAGCAATGGTGAATGCCTGCTATTACCCACTCCGTGGTGCATGGGGTGATGGCATTTTCTCCACCTCAGAAAGAGGGGTAATGTTTTTAAGCGATGCTACCACAGAAATATTACATGGCAAATATGGCGATCAAAATATCGCATCATTACACAATTTCCAGTCATACAGCACCGGCTTTACGCGCTATTACGATGATTTTTATAACAAGATCAGCCGTATGACCATGACCATTGATCTCATCTCACAGTCAACAGTAAGCGAAGATTTAAAAAAGAAAGCGATAGCGGAAGTAAGATGTGCAAGAGGACTACTGGCATATACGCTTTTTGATTTGTACGGCCCTATTGTTATAGCCCCGCTGGAAGTGTTGAATAACCCGCTCAAAGAGGAGCCTTTGGCGAGAATGGAATACAATGAAATGGTATCCTTTATTGAAGCAGATCTCGAAGCCGCCGCTGCCGACCTTCCGCTACCACAGAATGCGGAATATGGCCGCTTTAATAAAGCGCTTGCAAAAATGATTGACATAAGGCTTAACCTGCATGAAAAAAAATGGGATAAGGTAAAAGAGCTATGCGATGATATTATAGCCTATAATGCATACTCCCTTGACGCTGACTATGCAGCGATATGGGATATTGAAGGAGCCAAGAGCAGTAAAGAAGTAATATGGGCAATTCCCTGTGATTATACAGGTACCAGCGAAAACCAATGGCAGTTGATGGTATTGCCCTCTAATTATACACCTAAAGGCGGATGGGGCACTATATCAAGTACCTGGTGGTTTTACGACAGGTTTGAGCCTGATGATAAAAGAAAAAAAATGCTTATTGCGGAATATACCGGCAGCGATGGCATCACGTACAACAGGGCAAACCCGGGGAATATCCTGGATTGGGGACCCATTCCTTTAAAGATCAGTGAAGATGCAGACCGCACCACAAGCCTTACTACAGTTGATATTGTAATGTATCGCTATCCGGATGTACTGCTTTCCAAAGCGGAAGCTATTGCCAACACCGGGTCTCCTACTGAAGAAGCCATGGAACTAGTAAACACTGTAAGAAGAAGAGCAGGACTGGAGGATAAAAAGCTGGCTGATTATGCTTCACCTGAGGCATTCAATGATCTTATCCTGCTGGAAAGAAGTCATGAATTCTGGTGCGAGAACGGGCAGTACCGGGCAGACCTGATCCGCCATGGAAAATTTGTCAGCCGTTGCCAGGAAGTAACACAATCTACCTATACCAATGCCGATAAAGTGTTATTCCCTTTCTCACTGCAAGCCGTAAGCGAAGGAAAAGGAAAGTTCATTCAAAACCCCGGTTACCAGTAAACAAAATTTCACTAAAAAAGAAAGGACATGACACTAAAAAATATCTATATATTATGCTTTTGGCTACTGACTGCAACCGGCCTCTGCGGATGTAAACGTTCAGAAGGGAAAGATACTACTGTAAATCGCATACAATACGAAATATCAAACGCGATATTTCCAAACCCGGAGCGTGGTTTCATCAGAACCATGAGCGTTTTTTCTGAAGGCAATCCGCTTGTGGCAGGTGATCTGAATCTTTTAAGAAGCCAGAATGTAACAATGATTTTACGCGTTTTTTACCTGGACGCGTTTAAGGATAAAGCCATCAGTAATGCAGAGATTTCTTTAATAAAAAGTGATCTCAAAACTGTACGGGATGCCGGCTTGAAGATGATACTCCGATTTGCGTATACTGATGATATGCAGGGAACGGATGCCCCATATACGATTATAGAAGCGCACCTTGATCAGTTGAAAACAGTATTTGAGCAAAATAAGGATGTAATAGCATTTGTTCAGGCCGGGCTTATTGGCGCCTGGGGCGAATGGCACAGCTCCAGCAACGGGCTTGCTACTGTAGAAAATGAGAGAAAGGTGCTGAATAAATTACTGAGCGTATTGCCGGCAGATATTATAGTACAGGTAAGAACACCTTCTGCAAAACAACAGATATTCAGTACAACTGCACCATTGACGGCGGAAACAGCATATACAGGTGAGAACCGGGCAAGGGTAGGTCATCACAATGATTGCTTTTTAACAGGAGGTACCGACTATGGCACTTATAATAATGTAGATGCTGAAAAACAATATATCAGTACCGAAGCTTTGTATGTACCAACCGGCGGCGAAACCTGTCCGCCAACAGACGGGTACGACCCTACATGCGCTGAAGGCCGCAAGGAGATGGCGTTGCTGAAATGGACTTACCTGAATCTTGACTGGTACCAGCCTACCATTAATGCATGGAAAAACTCAGGATGCTTTGATGAATTTCAGAGATATCTCGGATACAGGCTGGCCTTAGTTGATGCATTATTGCCTGATCAGGCAGCATCAAACGGAAGCATGCAGGTAGATATCAATATTACCAACAAAGGATACGCTCCGCTGTATCATAAAAAAGAAGTATACCTCGTATTAAAAAATACTGCTACCGGTGATTTCTACGATAAAGCGTTATCAACAGATCTCAGGTTATGCAAACCGTCTGCAATGCAAAGCATCAGGCAGGCAGTAGCGCTTTCCGGCATTCCGGTGGGAAAATATGATCTGTTCCTTCGCATAACAGACCAGGATGAAGCACTGGCCGGGAGAACAGAATACGCGATACAACTGGCCAACAACAATACATGGCTAACTGATCACCATGGTATTAACAGCCTTAATAAACAAATCACTATTACCAATTAACCGTGATCGGTATTGATCACCAAAAAATAATAAACATGAAACGGAATTTCATTTATATAATAAGCTGGTTGCTGATTATTGTTGCAGTTGCCTCCTGCAAAAAAGATAACGAGAACAGTAACCTGAAATCTGTATTCAGCTATGTGGCAGATGGTTTTAAAGTAACTTTCACCAACTTTTCTTCAGGCGCCAAAACATATCAATGGGATTTTAACGACAAGCCCGGTGACAGCTCATCCCTTAAATCGCCGCAACATATTTTTTCCAGAAAGGGAGATTTTCTTGTATCTCTTACAGCCGTCAATGGCAATCAAACAGATGTATTCACAGACACCGTGAGTATACTGGGTCCCAATATCAAAATAGACGGTGATTTTACAGATTGGGAATATGTTGAATACCTGCATACCAATAGTGAAGACTTTGGTGGAAATATCCGGGCGATCAAGGCTTTTGCTACTGCACAGGATATCAACTTCCTGGTAGAAGGTACCACAGCAATGAAGATGGATATGATAGATATGTATATAGACGCGGACAATAATCCGGCAACAGGTTTCAGCAGTTGGGATTATCCTGCAGGCTCAGGTACAGATTTTTTGCTGGAAGGACCTGCCACATCACCAAGCTGGGGTGCAGGATATAAGCATTCAGGTGCACCCGGGGACTGGTCATTTAATTCCGTTTTTGCATTCGATACAGACATGCACTTTTCAGCTGTTAAGCCTGTGAGCGGGAAAAATATCATTGAGTTTTCTATAAAAAAATCCGCATTGGGTAGTGTAAAAGGCGCCATCAATTTTGCGCTGGTTGAACTTGACGCCGGCTGGTCAGCTATTGGCAGAGTTCCTGAAAATGAGCAACCGGAATCTAAATTTATTTCGTTGCAATTATAATAGTGCCGGAGATTAAAACATCCGGGATGTTATATTAACTCGCGCCACAGTCTAATTTTTAATAACACCAATATATCTCCTGCTGTATATAGCATCGCTGCTGTGCCTGGCAAAACGCCGCGCACAGCTATCTTATCGGCTCCGAACGGCTTACATAAAAAAAGGGATTGTTTCAGCATAGAAACAATCCCTTTTAAAAATATATTCTGCATACTATCAGTTCAACACTTCACCTAACTTCTTAATTAAATCTTCCCCTCTTAAACTTTTTGCGATAATCTTTCCTTCTTTATCGAGTAAGAAATTCATTGGTATGCCTTTAACGCCGTATAACGCCGCGGCATCGCTTCGCCAGCCTTTTAAATCAGACACCTGGGTCCAGGCAAGCTTATCATCTTTAATAGCTTTTTCCCAATTCTCTTTTTTCTCGTCTAAAGAAACGCCTAATATTTCAAAGCCCTTTGCTTTATACATATTGTAAGCCTTAACTACAGCAGGATTTTCCTGGCGGCATGGTCCGCACCAGCTTGCCCAAAAATCAACCAAAGTATATTTTCCTTTGAAAGAAGAAAGTGATACAGGCTTACCTGAAACATCAGTTAATGTAAACTCCGGTGCAACACCGCCGATCGCTGTTTTCTTTGCTGACTCCAATGCCTCTTTAACCTGTTTTCCAAAATGAGAATTTTTTATTCCTTCATTGAGACCGGTAAATAAGGGCTCAAGTTCATTGGGATCTACATCATAAGCAAATGTTTGCGCTAATTGCAATGCACTTACATACGAAGCGGGATTTTCCTTCACGAATTTTACAACAAGTGCTTTGTTCTCATCTCCAAGCGCCTCGTAGTTCTTTTGAACTTCTCCAATTTTTTCAGCATTGCCTGTGGCAACAGCCTGCTGGTAATCTTCCATCAGTTTCTTTTGCTTTTCTTCAAGAGGTTTTAAAGAAAGTATAAACTTTTCCAGTTCCTGCTGGCTTACGCCGCCGTTTACTTTGCCTTTTCCAACAGAATCTGCAGCGGCCTGAATGGTGATTGTACCCGGCTCAAGAAATACATAAAGCGGAGCCTGTCTGCCATCTTCCTGGCCTAAAATACCAAATACCGCAAACTGGGGCTCTGCAGCAAATCCTTTAAACTCAAAATTACCTTTATCCAATTTTACAGAATCTGGTTTTTCTGCCTGCGTTTGCACGTTGTATAAATACACCCAGCCGCTATCAAGCCCGGTTATTTTTCCTTTTACAGTATAGCTTGAATCGCCAGGCGCAGCTTTAGTAAATTTATCAGCGTTATTATTATTGCCACAGGAAGCTAATGCGGCTAATAATACTACGCTTACCATTAATTTGTGCATGTAAATAATTTTAAGCCGCGAAAGTACATATTCTATGTGGGTTATAACAGCCAAATCAATGTAAAACAATGTTATTTTATAAAGATGCATTTCAATTTCCCGTATCTAAAATGATACATTGGCATAAGGCATAGACCGCTCCTTTGGTCGGGGTGACAAACTGTGGGAATTATGCTGGGCTATAGTACAATTGTTGAACATTTATTCTAATGCCGAACATTGTACCATCGCTTGTCACCCCGACCAAAGGAAGGGTCTGCAACAATCTTAAACAAGCGAAAAAAATTGAAATACGCTCAATAGAATGGAACACAGGTGTATATGTAAAAACGCAGCGATGAAATTCATCGCTGCGTTCTCATTATCTGTAAGAATATAAGTTTACTGGTATTGTATATAAATAGGCTGCGGCTTCAATTTCAGCACTTCTTCAGGCGTCATGGTACGGCTGCCTTTTTCGCGGAAATCATTTTTATAAAATATTTTAAAGCCTGCATACTGAACCGGTTCTTTATAAACATACTGGCGGTAAGTATTGATTTTGCGTGCCTGCAATCCCCAGCCATCCATATCTATCACTACCTGAACTTCAGGGCGTGTTTTAATTTGTTTATATCCTGTCATCATACCCTGTGTAAAGCGATGCACAATAAGAATTTTGGGAGGAAGATTGTATTTCTTTACCAGGTCAGCAAGATAACCGGTTACATAATTGATATCATCAGCATTAAATGTTCCGATTACGGTTCCGGGGCGTGCACCGGTTTTCATTGAAAACTCGGGGTCTATACCGAAATGTACATCAGGACGCATCAGGTATTTTTCCAGCAATGGAACTTCCTGCTGCAAAGTGCTGAGCCCGACCTGTATATCAATAAAAGTAAGCGCGTCTATTTCTTTAGACATGCTTAACACAGAATCTATCTGGTGAAAGGGCATACGCAAACGGTACTTACCATCTCTGCCTGGGCTGCCCTGTGCGGTTACTGCTATATAGTGTAAGGCGGGTATTACTTCAGTTGCTGAATCTGCGGCTTCCCATTTTGTTACTTCCTCTTTTAATTTAGCAAGCATCTGCGCACGGGGAAGTTCACCCAGTATACCCATTTGTTTTGAGTATAAATTGCCATAGTAAGAAACCACACGCTTAAAGGGAAATATAGCGCCGGGTAATGGATAAGGCGCCTGCACGGGCCACAAACCAGAACTATCGCCATTAGCTAACTGAATATTTTTTTGATTATAAAGCGCCGTATCAAGCACCGCTGCTTTGGCTACCGGTGCTTCCTGTGCAGCAACAGCAACCGCTTTTTTATCAGTGGTATCTGCGATAGCAGCCTTTTCTTCTGAAAAAGACTGGCTGCAGTTTGAAAAGCCTGTAAGAAACGCTAAGAGTACGGATACGCTAAAACCACGCGACAGTGCCTGGGTTAGCATACGGTTAGTAAGAAGGTTCATAGAGATGGTTGTAATCGGTTATTTAATTTTTTGCAAATAAACATGTAAAATGCTGTAAAAACGTGATGATCAGGTAAATATTATCAACAGCTTTATATTATTTTTTCCAGGTATTTTTATAATTTTTAAAATTATTAGTCCATCAATTTTGTAGACTAATAATTTTATCCTAATATTGCTTATGCTTTTGCAATCACTCCATTTTAATGCCAATGTTTTGTGGCGATGTAGACAGGATATTTATCCTGTTTAAATTGTATTTTCTTAACAAAAATTTTGGGTTGATGAAAGCGCTTCTTTTTATTATTCCTTTAACAATAGTTTCATATAGCCTGTATAATCATTGGAATGTATCTGCTTCACCTGTGATCATCCGGGGAAAAGTTGTAGCCAAACAATCAAACGTGCCGGTGCAGCAGGCTTATATTCATATAACCGCGGGGGAAGAAGAAGCCATAACAGCAAAAGACGGAAGTTTTATCATTAAAACCTGGCAAAGTTTACCTGTTGAATGCACGGTTGAGCATAAAGATTTTATTAAAAGGAAAATGACCATCACAGATAATAACAATTTGATCATTGTATTACAGGCAAAGTAATTAAGCAAAGCAACATGAGTTACGTGGCCGAGAGGAAAGGCGAAGGCCGGCAAGTCCTTTTACGAAGGTTCGATTCCTTCCGTAACTGCGAGTCATGAGGTATCCAATTAAGAAGTCCTTCTGTTTTTACAGAAGGACTTTCGACTATTAAAAAATATGTCCAATAGCTATAGCTCACAGGTTTCCTCAAAAAAAAGCCAGTCCACTGTAGATGCAATGCCCACACCACCATGAGATATAAATAGTCATGAACTAAACGTACCTGACAATTACAATACAGCCTGTCAATCTACAATCATTTTACACGCTATCTCGTCACTGTCAGCACTCCATTCATTATTCTCCAGTGACCCGGGTATGAACAGATGAACGGGTATTCACCCGGCACATCAGGCACCCGGAATTTCAGGCTGAATTTTTCATTGGGATTTACCAACGGCGTAGCCGCCAACACATCCGGTGTTGAAGGCACATATTGTGCAAGGGCACCTTCAGGTGTTTGTGCCAGTTTATCCGCCGCATCTCCTACCCTTTGCATACTGCCCTGGGAAAGTATGAGCAGGTTATGCTGCATGAAGTCAACATTATCCAATACAATTTCAAGTATAGTTCCCGCCTTTGCAGTTAGCTTGTTCTGTGCAAATTTCATTTCATGGGGAATGGTTTTTAAAACAATCGCCGCATCAGGCCTGCCCAGGCTTTCCGTTTTCTTTTCCGCAAGTAAGGTCTCTAATCTTGCAGCCGTTATTTTACCAATACCCCGGCTGCTGTCAGGATAATTGCCTGCTTTTTCGGCGCCTTTGCTGCGATAATCATGACCTAATCTTAAACCCGGATCGCGGAGTGGAATATTGAATAATCCTTTTGCCTGACCTGTCGCAACTTCTTTGTCATCAACCAGCAATTCCATTTTACCACCCTTGCGTAAAATAGCGGTTACAGTAAACTTAGCTACCGCTGTATCTTTTGATTGAATGATGGATGTTTTTCCCTGCTGATTCACCTGGAAATTGATCCGTTTATCTTTTCCAATATATACTGCATAACCATTCTGCATATTGCCCTGCGCCACTATAGCGCCTTTGGGATTCTCTTTCCCGGTTTCAACATTTGCCGTAAAAAATATTTCGCGGCCGGTTAAGTCTGGTAAGCTACTGGGACGAATATATGCATACTGTTGCAAAGGCAGAACATTCAATACAGAACGCATCATAATACGATGAATCAATCCTGCTTTTCCCAGCTCTACATTCTCGTTAATACCACTTGCCTTAAACGCTTTTTCAAAACCGGCGTGGTGAACAGTAGCCGCTATGTACAGTGCTTTCTGTATCCATTTGTCTTCTGCGCTGCCGCCTTCTTTTGTGGCAATTTTAAACAACACATCCCCTGCTTCATCAGATGCAGGCAGATCGCATGTTTTTAATATAGCAGCCAATACCACACGAAGATCTTTATCATTAAACACACCAGATTCAATCAGTAGTTTTGTAATATCAGCAGTTGCCGGCAACACCTGTATAGCTGCTCTTCTTACACCAGCCGAGGGATGCTTTAATGCAGTGGCAACAACTTCAATCGCTTTTTTATCTTTTTCATCCAACAGCTTTAAACCCTGCAAAGTCCAAAGCGCATGTACAGCAGCAGGGTTCAGCCCCAGCTCATCTGTTTTTGTATCGCTGATAATATCATATAACTTATCAGCCGCTTTTGTATTACCGGATTCAACCAGTAAGCGTTGTGCTGTTGTGCGCCAGAACATATTATCGCTGCGCAATGCTTTTACAAGACCATCAGCATCATCTTTCTTCAACGACTTAATGCTGCTTACTTTATCCTTCTTATAATGCACCCGGTAAATCCTGCCTTTGGCAGAATCACGCAATGCGTTAATATGTGCATTGCCTTTACCGGTCTCAAAACCTTCCGGCGTTGGATTGTGCTGAATAATAAAATTATACCAGTCCAAAAACCATACATCTCCATCCGGGCCAACTTCTGCCTGCACAGGTCCAAACCATTCATCAGCGCTTGCTACAAAATTCCATCCGTCTTCTCCTTCTTTAAACGATGAACCATCTGGCTCAATAATGGTTTTATGAATTATTCTCCCGGTAGGTTCGCATACAAAGGCAATACGGTTCCAGTACTCTTTGGGATAATTGCGTGCAGTATATAAATTATGCCCGGCCGCGGAGGTAAATCCTCCATGTACATCTACCTGGCGAAGATTTTTAGTGACCACATGCATTGCATAATGACTTTCGGTTTTTTCAATACCGGTTTCATTATTCTCCCCGCTCATATCAAAATAACGTTTAGGAATAGTATAGGATGCATTATGTGTATTGTTGGCGGTGGAAATAAATACATCAAAATCTTCAGAGAAGCCAAGTCCCCAGGTATTGTTAGATGTATTACCCAAAAATTCCATCTGCTTTCCATCCGGCGTAAACCGGTATAATGCCTGCGAAAAACGTGTTGTATCTTTACTATCTCCTACCACACCTTTAAACCCTGAATAACCTACCGTAGCCCAGATAGTATTATCAGGCCCGTATTTAAAGTTAGACGGGCCGGCATGCGTATCAAATACGCCCCATCCCGTCATGATGGTCTCTCTTACATCCGCTTTATCATCTCCATCGGTATCTTTTAAGAAAAGAAAATCAGGCGCCTGTGCCACAACAATGCCACCATTGGCAAACGCGAAGCTGGTAGGTATATTCAATTTATCCGCAAACACTGTAAATTTATCCGCCCTGCCATCACCGTCAGTATCTTCTAAAATTTTGATCAGATCCCTGCCTTCTGTTTTGGTTTCACGAACCATATTGGGATAATCCACTGTTTCGGCTACCCACAACCGCCCTCTTTCATCCCATGCCATGTGAATAGGTTTATGAATATCCGGTTCTGAGGCAAAAAGCTGCAGCTCAAAACCAACCGGCACCTGTACCATCTTCATGGATTCTTCCGGCGATAACGGCGCCTGGAACATTGGAGAAGGATCGCGCTTTTCATAGTTAGGCATTTTAGCTTCAGTATAGGCGGGATCAGGTTCTTTAAATGCTTCAACGAGCGACCGGGCATGATCACCAACAGCCCATAGAATACCATTATATACAAGCTTCAGAAAGCCAGGATTCACAAATGTTTTTTCATTATGACCATACGCGGTATAAAACACCCTGCCATCACCATAGGTACGGACCCAGGTATATGGTTCATGATGATCTCCCTCTACCCTTTCGGTCAGCACTTCTATGCTTTTGCTGATCTTATCGTGTACATATGTTTCATCTTCTGTTGAAAACGCTGGTACATCTTTCATAACAGGATGTTCCGGTTTTACGATCACCGCGGTAAATAAATCATATTGATGGGTCTTGAACTGGCCGCCTATCAGGTCAACCACTTCAGGCGAATTACGAAAACACCACGATGCACAATGCAGGGGAATAAATCCTTTACCCGATTTTACAAAATCAAGCAATGCTTTTTCCTGCGGTTTAGTAATGCTGTCGTGGTTGGCATATAATATCAATCCATCATACAGTTGAAAATCTTCTTTCAGCATATCATCAGGATTGGTGGTATAGGTAATATTTATCCCTTTCTTAAAATACTCCTTCGACAATATATCTGCCAGTTGCTCCGAATCGTGATGCTTGCTTTTATGCCCAAGGAACAACAGTTCAAGCCTGCGGGGCTTATTATCTTTATCTTTCTGTTTACACGAAACCATTAAAACCGTGGCGGAAAAAATGCACGCCAGCAAAACCAGAATATTTTTTTTCATGTTGGTGAATATGAATTACAAGTTTCAAGTTTCAGATTGCGGGTTACGGGTTGCGGGTCATAAAGCATTCAACTTATTAACAGCTTTGTACTTTAAGTACCTGTAACCCGTAACACTTACCCCTTACCACTTGTTAACGTAAACTCCGGCAACCTCACTATCTCCCCGCCTTTTTTTGCAGACTCATGCGCCAGTATACCTACGCAGGTAATATTGGCAGATTGTCTTGCATTGGGGAAAGGCTCACGTTTATCAACAAGCGCAGAAATAAACTCATGCACCAGGTGCGGATGCGAGCCCCCATGGCCTGCCCCCTGCGTAAATGATAAATGCTGGTGCTCGTCGGTATCGTATACACCTCCGGTTGTAAAACGCTGTATCTCTTTCGGCAGTAAATGCGCAAAATCAGGACATTCTACTTTTTCAGGAATTTCAGGCTCCGGCTTTTTAGCGGTATGCACTACCAAAGGTTCTCCTTCAATCAACGGCCATTCCACAGATTTTTTTGAACCATATACCTCAAAGCTTTCACGGTATTGCCTTGCTACGTCAAATAAAGAACGGTAGATATAAGCGCTGATATCTGAGTCTTTAAATTTGATATGTGTGCTTTCTACCGCGTAAGGAGAATTATAATGCTTGTGCAGCTCTTCTCTTATAGTGCCTGAGCCAAAGCAGGAAACATATTCCGCTTCAGCGCGGGTTAAACCAAGTACAGGACCAACACAATGTGTAGCATAATACATAGGAGGAAGCCCTGGCCAGTAATTAGGCCATCCATCCATATCCTGCTGGTGACTTGCTTTTAAAAATTGTAGTTTACCAAGCTCTCCTTTCTCATACATATCTTTCATGAATAAAAACTCCCTGGCATATACAACTGTTTCCATCATCATATATGTCAATCCCGTTTCTTTAACCAGCGCTACAATCTGTTTACATTCCTCAACCGTTGTTGCCATTGGTACGGTACATGCTACATGCTTTCCAGCTTTCAATGCTTTAATAGATTGTGTTGCATGATCGGGAATAGGTGTATTAATATGAACGGCATGCACATCGGGGTCTTTCAGCAATTCATCATAATCGGTATATCTTTTTTCAATACCAAACGCATCTCCCACTTTATCAAGACTTTCTTTATTACGCTGGCATATAGCATACATATTTGCGTTTGGATGGCGCTGGTAAATAGGTATGAATTCCGCACCAAACCCCAGGCCGATAATAGCAACATTGATTTTTGACATAAAGCATTATGTTATAAATGAAAGATTAAAAGTTTTACCAGGATCAATGCAAAACTTCTGCAAACAGTGAAGCATGTAATGACATAGCAATCTTGGTAAGCGACTAAGTTAAGTAATATCCCTGTGTAAGTTTAAGCGGATTATATCCAAAACATACTGTATTTTGTCCTAAATATTAAAAAAGAATAAATTATGGGCAATTAAAGGCTTGAAAACCGGTTCCGGTATATTTTGGGTGTAAGCTTTATAACCGTTTTAAATTGCTTGTTGAAATTGGATAAGGTATTAAAACCACACGCGTTTCCCACCTGGCTGATTGTTTTGCTATCATCTTCAACCAGTAATTTACAGGCATGTTTGATGCGGAGTTCAGTTACAAACTCAGAAAATGATTTGCCGGTTTTTATTCTGAAATAACGGCTGAACGAAGTGGGCGTCATACTTAACATTTTAGCAGCTTCCTGTAATGATATATCGCTGTCAAAATGCTGTGCCACATAATTATAAACAAGATTTATGCGCTTTGTTTCAGCGTCCTTCAATTTATATACGTAGTCTGCATTGTGAAGCATACTATATTCTTTTGTTGAAGCCATAGTATCCAAAATCTGCAAAAGCGCGATTACGCTTGCCGTGCCATGTGCATGCGTAAGCTGTTGCATCATTGTATGCAATTCCTGTACTATCTCTCCTTCAAATTCAATTGCCTTTTTTGACCTGATGAATAATGTTTTGATCTGCTGCAACTCTTCCTTATCAAGCAGGTCGTGCATAAAATCGCTTTTAAAATATATCACCAGTCCATGCACTGATTGTTTGCTTCCTTTTTCAAAATATAACGCATCGTTTCTCCATAAATGCGGAACACCCGGCGCTATGAATGTGGTATCGCCTTCTTTAAACGATTTTACGGTGTTTCCAATAAAGCGCGTGCCGCTTCCTTTCAGTACCATAAATAGTTGATATTCGCCATGGGCATGCCACACCGGGTCAAAATGCTTTTCTTTCAACTCCCTGGCTACAAATATTTTGGAATCCGGGATAGAGGTTTTTTGTAATGCGGATTTCATGGAGCAAAAATAATGTGGAAGTATGGGAATGTGGGAATGAGGAAATTAATTTGAAAATTTATCAATTTCTTGCTTACCGGCAGCTACTCTGTATATACAAATAGGTAATCATTATTGTCTGAGAAATATGAACAGATCTTCCTCACCCGCCCCCTATCCCTGCCTACCGGACAGGCAGGCATGCAATGGTGAGGGGGTGGTATTGTAGTGCAAAGCCAGGCAACATCTCTCCCATATCAATTACAAAATATAGCTAAGCAGGCGTTTAAATATTCGCTATACTTTTAGATTTTCAGACTACCCCTCACTTTATTTTATCAGCATGATTTGAATTTGGGCACCCCTCGCCACACTGTGGAGAGGGGTCGGGGGTGAGGGAGCGGATATTTTCAGACTCTTCTTCCGTAAATCCCCATTCCTTTAATAGTGTATTATATTTTTCCTGTGGGAGATTTATGTTATCGTAATGCCCTGCCAGTTTTTTTTGCCGGTAAGCTTCATATATGCTTACCGCACAGGCAACAGATATATTGAGGGATTGTATTATCCCCACCTGCGGAATAATAAAATTTCCGTCTGCTAATGCCCTGATTTCTTCGCTTACGCCAGCATGCTCGTTGCCAAACACCAGGGCTACTGATTGTGTAAAATCCACCTCATAAAGGCTTATGGCATCACTGCTTAAATGCGTAGCCAGGATTTTATCATATTTTTGACGCAAATCTTTAAAACAAAGTTCCGCATCAGTGTACTGGTGAATAGTGAGCCATTTAGCCGCACTCGATGAACTTTTAGCCCCCCATTTTTTATGGCGGGGAATTTTAGTATTCAACACGTAAACATCCTGTATGCCTACAGCATCGCAACTCCGCATAACAGCCGAAATATTATGCGGATCAAATACATTTTCCAACACAACAGCAAGATTATTTTGCCGTTTATTCAAAACTTTTGTCAACCGTTCAGTCCTTTCTGGCGTCATATTTGTAAAATTATGCTACACATTATTAAATAATTAACCACTACCTGTTTAAAAACATACAAAAATCCTAATATCTGTCATGGCAAAGAAAATATTAAAAATATCAGGAATCGTTTTAGCCGTTTTACTTGTACTTGCGTTTATTCTTCCCTTTATCTTCAAAGATAAAATTACAGGTATTGCCAAAACACAAATCAACAAAAACCTAAATGCTAAAGTTGATTTTAAAGACGTAAATATATCCCTGTTCCGTCATTTTCCACGCCTTGCTGTTGGATTGGAAAACCTGGATGTGGTGGGCATTGAGGATTTTTCAAAAGATACCCTTATCTCTGCTGAAAGAATTGATGTGGCGCTGAACCTGATGAGCCTTTTTGGTAATAAAATGAATATCTATAGTGTTACGGTAGATAAGCCAAGAATACACGCTATTGTTAATAAAGAAGGAAAAGCGAACTGGGATATTACCAAACCAGATACAACAACTACCATCCCTGAAGAATCTTCTGATTTTAATATGCAGCTCAATAGGTATGCAATCAATCATGGCTATATCAGCTATAATGATATTCAGGGAGATATGAGCGCTGAAATATTCAACCTTAATCACTCCGGCAGCGGCGATTTTACTTCAGATCTTTTCACACTTGCCACCAAAACTTCGGCGGATGTGGTAAACTTTACCTATACCAAAATTCCCTACCTGGTAAATGCAAAAGCTGCTTTAGGTGCAGATATACAGGTGGATAACAACCAAAACAAGTATACTTTTAAAACAGATGATATTGCGTTGAATGACCTGAAGCTGGCAACCGAAGGATATTTCCAGTTTGTGAATGATACCACTTACGGTATGGATATTAAATTTAATGCGCCATCTACTGATTTTAAAACATTGCTTTCCCTTGTGCCTGCTATTTATAAAAATGATTTTGATAAAATAAAAACAAGCGGCAAAGCCATTTTTAATGGTTTTGTAAAAGGAGAATATAACTCCGTTAAAATTCCTGCATATAATATTAACCTGAATGTAGAGAATGGGTTCTTCCAATATCCTGACCTGCCACAGCCGGTTAAAAACATCAATATCGCTGTGAAGGTTGATAATCCTGATGGTATAACAGATAATACGGTTGTTGATATTTCAAAAGGCCATATTGAATTTGGCAGCGACCCTTTTGATTTTACATTATTGCTGAAAAAGCCAATGAGCGACCAGTATATTGATGCGAATATAAAAGGCAAACTCAATCTTGCACAAGTAACCAAATTTGTGAAGCTGAGTGGCGATACAAAACTGTCAGGATTGCTTGATGCCGACGCAACCGCTAAAGGAAATGTAGCGGTTATTACACAGCAAAAACCAGGACCTTTTACTGCCAATGGTTTTATAAATATCACTGATCTGAATTATTCATCTAGCGATTTTCCGCAGCCTATAAAAAATTCAAAAGTGCAGATACAGTTTGAAAATCCTGATGGTGTGCCGGATCATACGGTGATCAATATTCCTGCAGGCCATATTGAGATAGGCAATAATCCGGTTGACTTTAATGTACTGCTTAAAACGCCGGCAACCGATCCTTCATTTGATGGCAGAGCCAAAGGGAAGTTTAACCTGGGTACGGTATCTCAGTTCACTACGCTTGAGCCGGGCACATCGGTATCCGGTATGATCAATGCTGATGTATCTTTCAAAGGCAATAAATCATCTATAGATAAAAGCCAGTATGAAAAAATAAATACTGGCGGTACGCTTAACATATCTGATCTTGTTTACAAAAGCAAGGATTATCCTGATGGCGTGAAAGTGGATGAGGCTGCATTTACATTTAACCCTAAAAATATTACGCTGAACAATTTAAAGGCAGTATACCTTACATCAAATATCACTGCCAATGGAGCTGTTGATAACGCTATCGGTTATGCGCTGAAAGATGAGCCTATAGCCGGCACGTTAAATGTAAAAGCAGACAAATTAAATCTTAATGATTTTATGGGAACAGAGGCTGCCGCACCTGCCGATTCAGCGCAGCCTGCTTCTTCAGAACCGTTTGTAGTTCCTAAGAATATTGCATTTACGCTTAATGCTGCGGTAGATAAGCTTACCTACGATAAAGTTGACTATAACAACCTGAAAGGAACGGTTGCCATAAAAGATCAAACAGTAACGCTGAAAGATGTGCAGATGGATGCCCTTGATGGTAAGATAGCCGTAAGCGGTTCATACTCCACCAAAGCAAGCACCAAGAACCCTGCCATAGCATTAACATATGATGTAAGTAATCTTAGCGCGGAAAAAACTTTTTATGCTTTTAATACTATTCAAAAGCTGATACCCATTGGCAAATTTATCTCAGGAACAATAAGCTCAAAGCTTACGCTAAACGGGAAGCTCGGACAGGATATGACACCTGAAATAAGTTCGCTTACCGGTAATGGCGCTTTGCAGCTATTGGAGGGTGCGCTTAAAAAGTTTGTACCGGTTGAAAAATTAGCGCAAACGTTAAACGTAAATGACCTGAGCAATTTTTCAATGAAGGATGTAAAAGCATATATTGAATTTGCCAATGGAAAAGTACTGGTAAAACCATTTAAGCTGAAAGTAAAAGATATTGATATGGAAATTGGCGGTATGCATGGCATTGATCAGTCTATTGATTATGCTATTGCCATGAAATTGCCGCGCAGCCTGATTGGCAGCCAGGGCAATGCTTTGATCAATAATCTTGCGCAACAGGCAAACAACAAAGGCGTCAATGTAAAAGTAAGCGATGTCATCAATCTGAATGTAAAGATGGGTGGCAGCATTACCAATCCTCAGATCAAAACAGACCTTACGGAAGCGGCAGGTAATATTGCCGATGATCTTAAAAAGCAGGCTACGGATTTTGCGCAGCAAAAAATTGACAGCGCCAAACAGGAGCTGAAAGATTCTGTTGCTTCCATTAAAAACCAGGTAATAAAAGACGCGAAGGATGAATTAGCCAAACAGATCTTAGGCACAAAAGACAGCACCTCTTCCGGTAAACCATTGGAGAATACCACAAAAAACGCAGAGCAGGCAGTAAAGAACACCCTGAATAATTTGCTGAAGAAGAAGAGTAAGGATACGGTGAAGAAGGAGTGATGGCCTGTAATTAATGATAACACCTAAGCAAAGCCGAACATAGCAAGTTCGACTTTGCTTAGGTGTTATAAAATCATATCTTATAACAATTAATACGTGTTTTCTAATTCTGTGGGAAGTTGTATATGGTGTTATCAATTGCCTGGTTAATTTCTATACTTTTAACAGTAGTAGTTATAACCATATCGGGTTTTTCGTCTTTTTTTGGCTTGACAGAAAGTGGGTCATCAAGAAAATCTGTACCACCATGCCCCATGAGCATATCGCCCATTCCTTTCGGATAATACCCGTTAGTAGTAACAGAATGAGGAAAAACTATACCTGAAACGTTTTTATAATCCTCAAATATTGTTACTGTTTTAATTCCCATCATACCACTTTCTTCAATTCTGCTTACATAAAATGTATTAATATCTAAATAATAGAACCGTATAACCAGCCCAATATTTACAAGTATGCAGTATTGTCCATTAAATTTTTTTACAAACTTTATCACTATTTCTGAAGACGGATAATTAATAAAAGGAGAAGCTATATATATTTGATCCTTACCGTAATTATATTCGTATTCAGACATTTCCCTGGGTTTAGTGCCTGTTTCCGTTTCAGACTGTCCATTCATCATCTCATTCATTCCTGGCAGAGGCGGAGCAGTAGTCCATCCGCTTACGGATCCTGTATTATCGGTAAAACATTCTGTTTGAGAAAAAGAGGTTGATCCATCTGCACCTGCATCAGTGTCTTTACGGTACCCTTTCCCATTGGTTATTCTTGTTAAAGAATTCAGGACAACCTTACCGGTATCAGGAGGAATAGACATTGCATAAGAGCCTTTGACAACCACGGTTTTTATACTTTTTATTTTCTCTTTTCCGCCAATAGCTTTAAGATGACTGGCTATTATCTGGTCAAGCATTTGCGCATTGGTTGCAAAGTTATTAATGCAGCAAAGCAGGAAGATAAGAGATAAAAAACGAAACTGTTTCATGTGATTTTTTAAGGATGATATATTCAAAAAAACACCTCATCTCCCGTTCTTGTTTTCTGTAGCAAGACGAGGTTTTCCTTTAGTTAATTTCCATAACTCAATATCAGCAACCATACCCCAAGCAGGAACAGTATACCGGCGCCTATCCCTGCCAACGCTTCCAGCGTTCCGCTAAAAACAACTTCTACCCAACTCTTATATTCACGAACGCCATACTGGTTGGTTCTGTTGAACTGCCGGCGGCCTACCCATAGTATATATACCAACATGGGTACAATCATCAGCGTCATGCCAATGGTGCGCCTGAGGGTGTTGGTTGATTCCCTGTATTCCAGTTTTTGTTCGTTTTCTCTCCTCTGTTTTTCAATCTTAAGTTGCTCTAAAATTCTTTTATCGCTTATATCGCTTAATTTTTTATTGTAATCCTTTATCTCGTAATACTTTTTTTTGGCGGCTTCATTAAACAGGTTTTCAATAATGTAATTTTTCAATTCGCCTGTTTCAAGTTGATACGTATATATTCTGAAAGAAGCATTTGCAGCCGAATCGTCAAGGTTTTCATAAGCAGCGCTATATTCATCTTTCAGTTTTTTCTGCCACGAGCTGTAATCTTTCAGCAATATTGTTTCTCCAGGTGTGTCTTTTGAATGATATTTATCCATTTCATGCAACCGGATCATCTGCCACAATATTCTCAGCGCTGCAATTTGTCTGGCATATGTTTCCCTGGGATTAGTACCTTTAATTTTTGCTATTACCTCTTCTGCAGCAGGCATGCCATCAAGATGAGGTTGCTTTTTTGCAAAGCAAGAAATGAAGCAACCTAAAGCAACTAATAATAAAAATATATTTTTCATGACGCTGTTATCTTTTTCAGCTTTAACAAGTTTTGTCTTGCTTTTCTAAAACCGGCGGAACCGGCATAATAGCGAACTGCAATACACCATTTCAGCCAGTCTTTGTTGAAAATAGAAATTAGCTGATGAACAATTCAGGAGCATTTATTTTTCGTATGCCTGTATTTATTTTTCGTTAAAATGAAGTATTATTGAATATCGTATTTTCAATACTTAACTCCCTTGTATGCGATATGCAGTCTGCCTGTTTTGTTTTATATGTGCAGCTCTTGCCTGTGCAGGTCAGGCATATATCAGAGATTCCCTGCTGAGAGAGCTGAATAATCATCCCAAAAGAGATACAGTAAGGCTTAACGTATTAATTGCTATGGCAAATGCCTGTCGCTATGATAGTGCTGAGCTGGGTATAAAGCTTACAGATGAGGCAATACAACTGGCCCAAAAACTTAACAATATGGCTAACCTTGGCCATGCATATCATCTGAGAGGGGTATGCCACTATACAAAAGGAGAATTTCAAACAGATATTGAATTTCAAAAAAAGGCCTTTGCGGTGTATATGAAAGTGGGAGATAGTGTAAAAGCAGCAAATGCGCTTAATCGTATGGGTACGGCATATACTTCTCTTGCGGATTATCCGCAGGCTTTAAATTATTTACAGCAGGCCGAAAAGCTTGCTGATGAAGCAAATATCAAACGCATTAAGGCAGCAGTCATCTGTAATACGGCTTTGGTATATTATTTTTTATCTGATTACACTAAATCGCTCGACTATAATCAACAAGGGCTGATGCTTTTCAGGGAATTGGGTGTAACTGCATCGGTGGCTGTGATATTAAATAACATTGGAGATATTTATTTAAAAACCGGCGAGTATGAAAAGGTGATTGAGCTTAACAGGGAGGCACTTCAGTTAAATAAAATTTCCGTTAAATCAACCAAAGGAGATGCAAATTATTACCTGGCAATCGGAACTGCTTTCAGACATTTGCAACGATATGATTCTGCATTAGCCTATCTGGAAAGATCATTGACAATGTACAGGTCGCTTAATGCCTCAAATAATGTATCTCTTTCGCTTAACGAAATTGCAAGTATATATGCGTTTGCGCCTGATTCCTTTTTTAATATCCCGAAAAAAGAAAGATTGAACACGGCGCTGTTTTATCAAAGAGAAGCGCTTGCACTGGCAAAAGAGGCTGCAACTTTGGATAATCTTTCAAACCAATGGAAAACCCTTTCTGAAATTTATGAAAAAGCAGGCAACCCTGATTTGGCGCTTCTGGCATATAAATCGTACTTCGCTATTCATGATAGTATTGCGGGCGATAAAACAAGAAAAGAAATTACGCGAAAAGAAGTGCAGGCAGAAGCTGATAAGACAGCTGCAGTGTTAAAAGCACAGCACATTGCCGAGATAAAACAACAGGAAACAACGCGTAAAGCTTATTTAATTGGAGCAGGGCTTATTATTGTATCATCATTGCTGGTGTTTTTTTTATACCTGCGCCGCCGAAATACTAAAACCAAACAGGTTGAAGCAGAGCTGAAAGCTGAAATTGCCGATACCCAAATGAAGGCGCTCCGGTCGCAAATGAACCCGCATTTTATCTATAATTCACTTAATTCGATCCGCTATTACAATGCGCAAAACAATACAAAACTTACAGATGAATACCTGCTAAGATTTTCCATGCTCATGCGGCAGGTATTTGAAAATTCTGATCACAAAAAAGTATCACTTGCCGATGATTTGAATGCACTTGAACTATATATGCAGATAGAAGCGGCGAGACTTGACCATAAATTCGATTACGAGATAAATATTGATACTGAAATTGATAAAGAAAATACGATGATTCCTCCTTTACTCTTACAACCCTTTGTTGAAAACAGCATCTGGCATGGAATATCGCCTAAAAACGAGAATGGAATGATCAGAGTGGGCATCAGCAGGCAATCTGAAATGATACGATGCACTGTGGAGGATGACGGCGTAGGCATTAAAAAAAACAATATTGAAGAATGCTTTGAAGGACGAGATAAGCACAGGCCTTCAGGATTTCTTATTACGCAAACCAGGATAAACCTGATGAACAAAATTCAGAACAGCAATGCTTCCCTCCGCCTGTTTCCTTTGAATAATGGAACAAGAATTGAGATCACCCTGCCGCTTGAGCTTAATTTTTAATCGCGTTTATATGTTGAATTGTATTATTGTAGAAGATGAACAACAAAGTATTGACATACTTATCGGGATGCTTAAAGAATCGTTCGGGACTGATTTACATATCATCGCTTCATATAAAACAGTTGAGACGGCCATTATTGCAATACGGGAATATAAGCCTGAATTGCTTTTCCTTGATGTACAAATAGGAAATCAAACGGGTTTTGATCTGTTGAAGCAGTTGGATACTAAAGATATCAAAGTGATCTTTATCACTGCTTTCGAAAAATATGCAATACAGGCTTTTAGGTTTAGCGCTATAGATTATCTGTTGAAACCAGTTTCTACAGCTGATTTGCATCGGGCAGTTTCAAAAGTTTTGAATTTAAAATATGAATCGGGCAGCTATAAAAAAATAGAAACGCTGCTTAAAAACATTTACAATAAAGACAGACAGAAGTTATGTATACCTGATATTAATGGGTTTAATATTGTAGAGATCAACGACATTATACGCTGCGAGTCGAATATTAATTATACTACTATTTATATTAATAAAAGCAACCCTATAACTGTTGCTAAAAGCCTGAAAGAATTCGAAAAAATGTTGAGTGATTTCAATTTTTTCCGTGTACACAATTCGCACCTTGTAAATCTCAATTATATTAAGAGCTATAATAAAAGCAGGGGGGGATATGTGGAACTGACAAATGGAGAACAAATTGAAATATCAATAAGAAGAAAAGATGAATTTATTAAAACCATAACGCGTGTGTGATACTAACAAAGTAATTTTACATGCGTTAATGTTAATTGTATGAAAGTATTCATCAGCAGAATTATTCCCAAAGAAGGAATAGAAATATTACAAAATGCAGGGCTGGAGATAACGCAATACTCCGGCAAAACAGAAATATCTTCCACTGAGTTAATAGCAATATGCAATAAACATGACCTTTTTTTGAGCGTTGGCAACAATACCATTGACCGGGCTTTCCTGGAAGCCTGCAGGCATTTAAAAGGCATTGCACTAATGAGTGTGGGATACGACCGTGTAGATATTCCCGCAGCCACTGCCCTTGGTATTCCTATCAGTAACACTCCCGATGTACTGAGCAAGGCCACGTCAGATACGGCTTTTTTACTTATTCTTGCCGTATCGAGAAATGCATTTTATATGCATGACAGCATCAGCAAAAAGCAATGGGGATTTTTTGAGCCCACCGCCAATCTTGGTATCGAACTTTATAATAAAACGCTCGGCATATTTGGATTAGGAAGAATAGGATCAGAACTGGCAATGAAATGTAAAGCAGCTTATCATATGCCGGTCATCTATCATAACCGGAAACCCAACAAAGAAGCAGAAGAGCTTTTGGGTGCGAAATATGTTTCGTTTGATGAATTATTAACGGAAAGCGATGTAATATCTGTACATGCAAACCTCTCTGACGAAACCAGGGAAGTTTTTAATAAAGAAGCATTTTCACGAATGAAGAACAGTGCCATTTTTATTAATACGGCAAGAGGCGGATTGCATAATGAGAAGGATTTGACCGAAGCATTGGAACATAAAAAAATATGGGGAGCAGGTTTGGATGTAACCAATCCTGAGCCAATGGCATGGGATAACCCATTACTGAATATGCGGAATGTTTGTGTATTACCTCATATTGGTTCTGCAACGATAGAAACACGTGCAAAGATGGCAATCACCGCCGCGGATAATATTGTAGCTGCCATGCAGGGAAAACCAATGCCGCAGGTAATAGATAAGCAGGTATATTCCATAGGAAAATAAGTGCCTTAATCTATGTTTTAATATTGAAATTGATAGCTGGCATACTCGTCGCCATTATTAAAAATCGTTGTTTGGGTGATCTTGTTATTATCATCAAAACTATTCAGAAAATTAAAACGCTCTATTTCAGGATAATCTTCACCATTGGGGATTGAACTTACTTCCAGCAAAGATCCATACCGATGCATGTAAATATCTATATCAACACTATTTTTTGATAATGTTATATATAATGGATAAAAAAAGATGCTGGTGTTCTCATCATAGTTTAATATATTTTCCATGTAATGCCAGTCTTTGCCTCCCAATATCCTGAACAGGCTATCCAGTCCTTTTCCACCATATTCATAAGAATAATCAGCACCGTAATACAGGTCTGCCACTTTCGATTCAAGCCTGTTATTGCCATTGTACCTGTAAGAAAGAGAAGGAAAAAAGACTGTGTTATCACCTGAAGTAAATGTACCGCCGGAAGAACTTACCAGTTTATCATCATTATATACAAACCGCATTGCTACCGGAATGTTTTCAAAATAGTTGCCATAGTCAACATACATAAAAGTATAATCCGGTGCTCCTGCTGAGTCGGAAAATGACACCTGGAAAGTGGAGCGCTGCTGGTTTGAAGGTTCTACCGTTATACTTTTTATTGTGTTATTGCTTCTTTGAACAGTAATATTACTTTTTACATCACCGGTAATGGTATAAAAAGTGTTACCTGTAAGGTAGCCATCACTGTTAAAATTATATGTAGCAAACAGGTGATCAAATTTATCCTCTGTAGCAGTATCATCATAGTATACACTCACCTTGCCAGGCAATTCCGTATACTTAAAGCTTAAATTTATACTTTCATCGTTACTTACCTTGTAAGAAAGAGACTGCGGCGGATCTGTGGGAACAGGAACAACAGGAGGCTCGGGATTATCAATGCCAAGATCTTTTTTCTGGCATGATAACATAAGGATCGGCAAAGCAACAATCATTGTGGTCAATAAGCGGTAGCTTCTCATTTGCATGTAAATAATGAATTAAGCTTTTGATAGGATGATTGTGAATTCTTTATATAGACGATTTCCATAAGGAGCAAGCGTTGTGCCAAGTTACGTTAAATTTAACATTTGGGTTGGTTTGCCGCTTCTATTATACTTTTTTATAACCAACTACCTTATTACACTTTATCAAATAATAATATAAAATATTATAAAGCATTAAGGCAAACAGCATATTATAATGCAAATTAAAAAGCAACCGGCTTATAGCGGTTGCTTTTTAATACGTGCTCCAAAAATGATTAATTATTCTGTTCAGCCAGGGGATTGTACAGCATTTCGTTTTCAGGGATTTGCAACGTCATGCCAGATACCGGGTAAGTACCTTTGATCACATGATTGGCCGAGCTTACTCTGTCCACCGGAATGTTCCAGCGTTTATTGTTATAAAATTCTCTGCCACCTTCTCCCCACAATTCAATACGGGTTTGCAATTGCACCATTTGAAGTGCGGTTAAACCTGCCATTGCCGGGTAATTGTCGCATGTTAATGTAGTACCGCCGCTGCGTGTGCGTGCTGCCAACAGAATATTCAATGTTGTTTTAGCAGCATCTTCACTTACGCCCTGCGCTTCTGCTTCTGCTTTCATTAATAATACTTCAGACCGGCGCATATAAAAGGCAGTGGATGTGCCCACCAGTTTTTTGTCTGTGCCGTTGAGAGGATGTGTGGCTGCGTATTTGATATTTGTGTAGGTAGGAATAAATGCCACTGTATTATTAACAGGGTAGGTATAGTTACCCAGAGCTGATTCTACAAAACAGTCTTTGCGATAGTCATCACTTGCAATTGCCTCAAACAAACGGTTATCTATGCGTTTATAGGCTCTGGAAACACCACCGTTCCCTTCACCGTAGCAGTTCATATAACTGGTAAAATGTGTGTTAGCCGTTCCTAAAGGAAATCCCAATATTACTTCAGGGTTCTGATCATTGTTCAGAAAGCCGTTTGTTTCAGGCAGATAAACAGGGTCTGTAGGTGTGCCTGTATTTTTGCCGCCATACTGCGCCTGACTCATCAGCGTGGAATTAGCACCCAGTATATTATTGCAGGCAGTAATGGCAGTTGGCCAGTCGCCCGTCCATACAGAAACACGGGCCAGGAGAAAGTTGGCAACACCGAGATCAATATCCGAAGTAACAGAAGTATATCCCACGCCTGCTGCCTCAAGCAGGTTGATTGCATCAGTAAGATCTTTTTTAATGAACGCATAAGTATCAGCAGCAGAAGCCCGGGCCTTATTGGGCTGGTTAGGGTCATATTTATCATATAGCATAACACCCAACTTGCCACTCCCTCCTTGTAAATACGCCTGCTGGTAATTTTCCATCAGGTAGTTATAAGCATATGCCCTGGCCACCAGCCCTCTGGCTTTGCAATCCTTCAAAAAATTATTACTACCTACAACATCATCAGGCAAATAATTAAGCATCTGATTAGCTGTGGTAATACAAAACCATGCATAGTTCCAGTACGCCACGTTTTTACCATTGGCAGCGGTTATAAAATCGCCCAATTGGTATTCTACTGTCCCAAAAAGAACATTCAAACCTTCCTGGTCACCCATCACTATATCGTTACCTTCCAGGCTACGGTTCATATCCAGCCCCAGGTTGGTATAATACATATCCGCCACACCAGAACCTGTACCACCGGCATTGTTAAAAAGCAAAGGCATACCGTTTGCCATACTTCCCATTACTGTTCTTATTTTACCCGTATCGCCTGATGCCAGCAAATCGGCAATCTGCTGATCATAAATATTATTGGGTGGAGTTACTTCTAATTTTTTTGAGCAGGCTGAAAAAAACAGGATAGTTAGTCCAAGCAAGCCCATTATATAATTTCTCATAATTTTCATCTTTACTTAATTTAGAAATTCACGTTTATACCTACAGACATGGTGCTGTAAGGAAGATATACTGCAGCGCCCACTTCCATACCCCCTACCAATGACATCCGGGGATCAATGCCTGAATGCGAAGTGAACATGGCGATATTATCTGCTGATGCATATACGCGAATATTTTTAGCCCTTATCTTATCTGCAATTGAACTGGTGAAATTATACCCTAACGTAAGGTTTTTAATATTCAGGTAAGATGCATTAAACAAGGACATATCGCTGTACTGCCAGGAGCCATGAGTCGAACCTGCTGTATACCTGTCATCTCCATAAAAAGTCATAGGGAATTTCGCATCCTTATTTTCCGGCGTCCAGGTATTACCTAACAACTCTGCCGACAATGCATTACCTATATTACCACTCCTGTATAAGTGGTTGGCATATTCCACACTAAAAAATTTACCGCCGATCTGGTAGGCAAGTATAGCGGTAAAATCAAAACCCTTATACTGCAACATCGTAGTAAAACCGCCGATCCACTTTGGCAGAGCACTTCCCATACTATAACGGTCAGCCAATGTATAATTGGTTGTGCTTACAATATCACCAACTTTGCTTCCTCCAAAAAGGCCATCATCCAAATTCTTTTGGGTTACTGTATGGTTAAATAATGGTAATCCTGTACTTTGATCAACACCGGCATACTTAAACAAATACAGGTTGTAATAGTCCATCCCTTCTCCGCGCAGGAAGGTTTGCCCTGCAGAAGTTGCACCACCACTGGCAGCGCCCCAGCCGTCAATATCTGCAATATATTTGCCTCCTAATGCCTCGGATAATACTATTGGAGGTACTTTCAGCAATATAGTTCTGTAATGCGTGCCATTCAGCCCGATATTCCACCTGAAATTTTGATTGCGGATCACATCAATATTCATCTCTACCTCTACCCCACGATTTACTATCCTGGCATTGTTGAGTGTTAAAGACCTCTGCCCAAGCGAGTACGCAATAGGTTGATTGAACACTGAGTTAACAGTAAGTTTGTTATAATAATCTATCGATCCATTTATCCTCCTGTTCCACAAAGAGAAATCAATACCCGCATCAAAGGTGTGTGTATTTTCCCAGGTCAATGGTGGGTTTATTCCTCCCTGGGCTAAGCTATACCTTACGGGTGTGCCTGTACCATTGTTAACGGTTGCATATTCCGCTACTGAGTAGCTCCAGAGTTGGTATCCTGAGTAATTACTGATACCACTTTGGTTACCAATGATGCCATAGCTGGCCCTGATTTTTAAATCATTTAGCCAGTTACCTGTTCGCCTCATAAAGTTTTCTTCGGTTAAACGCCAGCCTCCGCCAACAGACCAGAAAGTACCCCAACGGTCTTGTTCATACCTGAATTTGGATGACCCGTCACGTCTTGCCGATCCTTCCAGGAAATATTTTTCATTGTAGTTGTAGCTAACCCTCCCGAAATAGCTCTCGAGAGTAGATAGATCACCACCACCACCAGGTACTCCAAAAGGAGCACCTGAAGAGTTATACCTGGACACAAAATTGGCATAGCCCGTAAAATCATTTATAATGGAGAATGCAGAAGCATAGTTCAACAAATCGCTTTTGTACTGGTAATACTCATGACCGGCTAATGCTGTTAGTGAATGTTTACCAAAGCTTCTATTCCAGTTTAACAATTGTTGCGTATTAAACACACCCGTATTGGAATAGTATTGCCCCATTGCTCCCGAGCCTGCAACAGCCCCGGTTTCAGGGTTTCCATAACGCAAACGAACTTCAGAAAACCTGTCGTAGGATAGATTAACAGTAAACCTGAAATCTCTTAAAAAGTTTACGGTGGCATATCCTTTCAGGTTCAAATCATGTGATTCTCTCCGGTCAATATCTTTATCTAACAATTTAATCAGGTTAGTGGTATAAAGGGGTTGACTGGTTTGGCCAAGAGGAGAATAACTTACTCCGGCATTATCATGCACCCTATCTGTACCATCGGCATTTTTGATGATATTACCTTGCTGATCACGGGCAAATAAAGGAATTAAAGGATTCTGCCCGTTGGTCCACCGAAATGCGTTTTGTTGTACCGTACCGGGATTGCGGCCAAACCGCGTGGCGGGAGATTGTGTGTTGCGGTAACTGTACCCCATATTAGCGCCAACCTTTAACCAACTGGTAAGTTGCGCATTTATATTACTCCGTACATTATATCGTTTAAATTTTGACCCCCGTATATAAGCAGGATCTTCCAACATACCAAGCGAAACAAAATAGTCCATTTTCTCAGTTCCGCCACTGGCTGACAAAGTATGCTCCTGGCGGAACATTCTTTCAAAGAAATAATTTTCATAAGACCCGGCGTCAAATAATGGCTTTGCATTCGGATTTAGCTTACCATCTGTATTTACCAGGTAAGCGCCCGACATAGTTGCGCTGGCATTTGCACCGCTGCCGGTAGTTGTATATACAGCCCCCGGTACATCATATAACATCCAGTTGCCAAGCAGGTTGCGGGAAAAGGTAGTAGTAGATCCCGCATAATCGAATAAATGTGCACTGGCAAATTCAGCCGCCGCTTCGTGCGACATGTTGGGATTTTGAACATTCGTTGTGTATTTACCATTGGTGGAAGAACTGCCCTCATACCCGTAACGAGCCGAATTGTAAATAGCAAGCCATGCGTGTTCGTAAAAATCTTTGGCATTATCAATCCTGTCATATCGCATAGTGCCCAGAAAATTATAGCCCATCCTGGTTTCAAGCGAGATGTTGGCTTTTCCCCTGGATCCTTTTTTAGTAGTGATCAGTAATACACCATTGGAACCACGTGAGCCATATACTGCAGTTGAGGCAGCATCTTTCAATACACTTATGCTTTCAATATCTTTTGGGTTAATGGAAGAAAGTGCATTGGGATACTCTGTTGGAACACCATCGATTACTATTAGCGCATTAGCACTGTTTTGCAAGGTAGAACCTGCACCACGCAAACGGATACCCATATCCAAACCCGGCTGCCCGTCTATTGATGAAACCTGTATACCGGGAACTACTCCCTCTAATGCACGTGTTACTGTTGAATTAGCCTGCGTAGATATTATTTTTGAATTTACCTGTGTAACGGAACCGGTATAATCTTTTTTCCGTGCTGTTCCATAGCCAATTACCACCAGGGTATCTATTGAAGATTGCACTTCAACAAGGCTTATGTTCAGATTTGTTCTGTTGCCTACCACTGTTTCCTGTGTGGCAAAGCCAACAAAGCTAAAGACCAGTACAGCATTTGAAGAGGGTACATTGTTCAGTATGAACATACCACTTTCTGAGGTAACTGTACTAATGTTGGTTCCTTTAACAGCAATGGTTACTCCCTGCATGGCATTGCCATTGGCATCGGTAACCTTTCCAGAAACAGAAACCTGTGCATTTGCCGCTATACAAATACACAAAAAGCAGGAGAGCATGAAAAGCAGCTTCTTCTTCATTTTGGTTGGTTTTAATGATTAAAAAGAAATAGTTGAGGACAGATCAGATTTTATTGCTTCTGTTATAGCATCATCTCATGTATCAGTATTTAAATACAATTGCGATACAACAGCTCTTGCACAAAAATTATTCATTAGTTATATATGTGTAGGCAGGATGCAGCTTTAACAGGAAGCAATTCATTGGCATTAATTAAATTGGTTAAAACAATCGCTCAATAAGTGAGACTTACGCTAGTGAAATTAGAAGGAATAAATCAGGAAACCTGATGTTTAAATAACCAAAAAATATGCTTTTATAACATTGCAGCTATTTATCTATACAACGCGATATTGTATATACAGACACTAAATAACAGCCCCAAAAATGCAAAAACGGTACTGAAAACAAAACATTTGATACACGCAGCAAACAATTTACATATACCTGCATACTGCAAATTATCCCGCTATTTTTTCCTGAAGAAAATTCTAACGGGCACCCCTTTAAAATTAAACGTAGCTCTTAACTGATTTTCGAGATAATTTTTATATGGCTGCTTGATATCATCAGGATAGTTAGAGAAAAATGCGAAACTGGGTACAACAGTAGGCAACTGGGTAACATATTTTATTTTAACAACATTTCCTCTTACTACCGGCGCATGATAAGCTTCTACCGCTTTCAGCATCACATCATTCAATTGCGAAGTAGGAATTTTACGTTTCCTGTTTTCATATACTTCCAGCGCCGTTTCTATTACTTTAAAGATGCGAACCTTATCTTTTACAGAAATAAATATTATCGGCACATCATTAAACGGCGCCAAACGTTCTTTCAATTCTTTTTCGTAATCCCTGGCGGTATTGGTTGCTTTTTCTACCAGATCCCATTTGTTCACCAGCAACACTATACCTTTGCCTTTTCTTGCCGCCAAAGAATAAATACTAAGATCCTGGCCGGTTATTCCTTTTGAAGCATCTAATAATAGTATGCATACATCTGCTTCGTCTACAGCTTTGATAGCCCTGATCACCGAATAAAATTCGAGGTCTTCTTCTACCCTGTTCTTTCTTCTTATACCCGCGGTATCTATTAAAATAAATTCTTTCTGAAAAAGATTATAGTGGGTGTGTATCGTATCTCTTGTTGTGCCTGCTATATCACTTACAATTGTGCGCTCCTCGCCTATCAATGCGTTAAGCAAAGAAGATTTTCCAACATTGGGCTGGCCTATGATGGCAAATTTTGGCAGCTCATCGCCTTTTTTATCATCTTCCGTTTGTTCAGGAATAAGCTGTACCAGGTCATCCAGCAACTCACCGGTGCCGCTACCACTTATGCTCGACAGAAAATGAATATTTTCAAATCCCATGCTGTAAAACTCTGTAGCATCCAGCATACGGTCGGGATTATCAACTTTATTGATTACCAGGAAAACAGGTTTTTGCGTTTGCCTTAGCATCTCGGCTACAGCTTCATCCAAATGCGTAATACCCATTTCGGCATCACACATAAAAATGATGGCATTGGCTTCATCAACAGCAATCTTTACCTGCTTTCTTATTTCTTTTTCAAAAACATCATCACTGCCATCTACAAAACCACCGGTGTCAATAATATTAAACTGTTTACCATTCCATTCAGCTTCGCCATACTGGCGGTCACGCGTCACACCGCTTATATTATCAACAATGGCCTTACGTTCTTCCAGCATCCTGTTAAAGAATGTGCTTTTGCCTACATTGGGTCTGCCTACTATTGCTACTGTAAAACTCATATTTTTTTAAGGTGGAAGGTTTATGGTTTGTAGTTTATGGTTTGTGGTTGGGATTATAACTACAAACCATAAACTACAAATCTTCCTAGTATCCATATTCTTTTAAATGTACATCATTGTCCCGCCATTTTGGTCTCACTTTCACAAACAACTCCAGGAATACTTTACTATCCAGGAATTTCTCTATTTCCTGGCGCGCTATAGTTCCTATCTGCTTTATCATCTTACCGCGCTCTCCTATTATTATTGCTTTCTGCGATTCACGATGCACTATTATTTCCGCTGTAATTTTAATCAATCCTGTTTTTTCTTTAAACTCATTTACCAGCACGGCTGTGTGATAAGGTATCTCATCTTCAAACAGCTCAAATATTTTTTCCCTCACCATTTCGCCCACAAAAAATCTTGTTGGCAAATCTGTAAGGTCATCTTCATTATAAAAAGGCTCTCCTTCCGGTAAAAATTCCAGTATCGCATTCAGCAAAACATCAACACCAAGATTTTGAAGCGCTGATATAGCGACCACCCGCCTGCTGTACGTACGGCTCTGAAAAAAAGTTTTGGCTTCTTCCACACGCGCTGCTGGTACTTTATCAATTTTATTGAGTACTACAAATGCAGGTACTTTTAACCGTAACGCTGCAAAAAGCTCATCTGCCTCCTCAAGATTATCTTTTATATCAACCATCAATAATGCAATATCCGCATCTTCTAAACTGCCCTTTACGGCCTGCATCATTTTTTCATGCAGCTTATATTTCGGTTCAATAATACCGGGCGTATCAGAAAAAATAACCTGGTAATTTTCAGTATTCAAAAAACCCTTGATCCTGTGCCTGGTAGTTTGCACTTTAGGGGAAACAATGGCCAGCTTCTCTCCTATCAGGCAATTCAGCAAGGTGCTTTTGCCAGCATTGGGCTTACCGAAAATGTTTACAAAACCAACTTTCATCGCTTTAAGTGCAATTAAAAAAATCTTTGCAAAGGTAAATGAACAAAATTTGTTTTGGCTGATAAAATGCATACCCTTACCTTTGCGCCTCGTTATCGGGGAATAATACAAAGATACCGGGTGTTCGATCCTTCCCTTCGCAACGGCAGTTCTTACGGATAAATATTAAACTAATTATATCGCGAGGTAGAGCAGCGGTAGCTCGTCGGGCTCATAACCCGAAGGTCGGAAGTTCGATCCTTCCCCTCGCAACCACAGAAGCCCCGGTTTATCCGGGGTTTTTTATTATATTAATGCCCCGTAATTCCGGCGTTTATTAACTACCGGTTTCCGGTATATCCACTTATATCTTCAAGCATTTTTTCATTTGAGGTTTTGCAAGTATTTTCGCAAAATCCTTCGGGCATAAAATTTATATAAAAATGATTTTACCGCCTGATATCATTCTTTAAAACAAGGTCTGTTATGGCATACGATGTTATAGTATTAGGTAGTGGTCCTGGCGGATATCCTGCTGCAATAAGGGCTTCTCAATTAGGCTTAAAAGTAGCAATTATTGAAAAAGAAAGTTTAGGCGGCATTTGTCTTAACTGGGGATGTATACCCACTAAGGCATTGTTGAAAAGTGCACAGGTGTATGAAAGTATGAAACATAGTAAAGACTATGGACTGGAAGCATCTGATGTAAAGCACAATTTTGACGCTGTTATAAAACGCAGCCGTGGTGTGGCAGATAAAATGAGTAAAGGCGTTCAGTTTTTAATGAAGAAGAATAAGATAGACGTTGTAATGGGCTATGGTAAACTGAAAGCCAAAGGACAGGTTGAAGTTACCGGTGCAGACGGTAAAACACAGGTAGTAGAAGGTAAATATATTATTGTTGCTACCGGCGCCCGCTCCCGTCAACTGCCAAGCTTACCCATTGATGGTAAAAAAGTTATTGGATACCGTGAGGCAATGGTGCTTCCACAACAACCCAAAAGCATGATAGTTGTAGGCAGTGGTGCAATCGGTGTTGAGTTTGCTTATTTCTACAACAGCATGGGTACAAAAGTTACTATAGTTGAATTTCTGCCCAAAGTTGTACCTGTTGAAGATGATGATGTTTCAAAAGAGCTGGAAAAACAATATAAGAAACAGGGAATAGAAATTTATACCAGCAGCGAAGTTACCAGTGTTGATACCAGCGGGGCGGGCGTAAAAGCAAAAGTAAAAACCCAGAATGGCGAAATAACCCTTGAAGCTGATATTGTATTGAGCGCGGCAGGTATTGTAGCTAATATTGAAAATATCGGGCTTGAGCAATTGGGTATTAAAACAGAAAAAGGAAAAATCACCGTTGATAAATACCAGCAAACAAATGTAGCTGGTTTCTATGCCATCGGCGATTGCACGCCGGGGCAGGCACTGGCGCATGTAGCCTCTAAAGAAGGTATTATTGCCGCAGAACATATCGGCTATAACGAAAAGAAATACGGGCACCTGCCGGATACTATTGATTATAATAATATTCCGGGTTGTACCTATTGCACACCTGAAATTTCTTCAATAGGTTATACTGAAAAAGCAGCAAAAGAAGCAGGATACGAATTGAAGATCGGTAAATTTCCATTCATTGCTTCCGGCAAAGCAAGCGCTGCAGGCGCAACTGAAGGTTTTATAAAAGTAATTTATGACGCTAAGTACGGGGAATTTCTCGGCGCTCACATGATTGGCTATAACGTAACCGAGCTTATAGCCGAAGTATCTGTGGCACGTAAATTAGAAACAACCTACCATGAAATACTGAACGCGTCTCACCCTCACCCAACAATGAGTGAAGGCGTTAAAGAAGCAACCGCAGCGGCATATGGCGAGGCGATTGATATTTAAGTAGCAACACATTCTTATATAAAATAAAACCCCGGTTCTTCCGGGGTTTTATTTTATATGACCGAAGAAACCGGCTAATTAAACATAGTTATAATAATAGTTCCGGTTAATTTAAAACGATTATCGGCAGAATCCGTTTGTGCCTGAACCAGCAACGGGCCTAATGATACGCACAGGCTTCCTATCAGCTTTCTCATACATATACAGCGTTTATTATAGATAGACATAGTTGTGCGGGAAAAGATTTATTTGGGATTTGCTGCCGCCATTTTCTTTGCAAGATGATCCATTACGGGTATAAACTTACCATCAGGGCTTATATCAACAAATTTTACATTTTTATCAACTATGCCTGTATGAGACGCCGGCCAATAAAATACTTCACCTGCACTAACGATGTCTTCTTTGCCTCCGGGATATTTAACTCTCAAAGCCCCATCAATAACATAGCCCCAATGGGTTGCGCTGCACATGTTTTCAGACAATCTTTTAAAAATGGTGTGAAGTCAGCCGGACCGGGTACATCCATATAATCAATGGACATTCAATCTAATATTTTCAGATTGTTTCGTTCTCGAACTTTTTACTTCGATATACACCGGAGTCTCCGCATTACTTCGCTATTCGCTTCGTAATGCTGCGACCGGGTTTGCCATCGCTGTTTTGATGCTCTGCAAACAAATAGTAGTTAAGGTTAATAAAAGCAATACCACAGGTGGTACCACAAACATAAACCAGCTTAGCCTGATATGGAATGCGTAATTCTTCAGCCATTCATTTGCCGCCCAGTAAATAACCGGTAAAGCAACCAGAGACGAAAGCAAAACCAGCCTGATAAAATCTTTTGAAACAAGCAGCAACACACTGGACACCTGTGCACCCAGTACTTTACGGATACCGATCTCTTTGGTGCGCAGCTTTATTATAAAAGCTGAAAGCCCAAGCAATCCGAGGCACGCCACAACAATTGCCAGCGAAGCGAATAATCCGAATACATTGCCCAGGCGCTGATCTGCTTTATACTGGCTGTTAAAAAAATCATCAAGAAAAAATGATTCGAACGGCTTTCCGGGAAATGCTTTTTTAAACACCGATTCTATACCGGAAAGGTTTTTATTAATATCATTTGTATTCACGCCGACCGATGCATAATTCCAGGACAGGGTGTTGGAATAATTCGGGTAATAAAACAAAATCGGATCGTATGCTTCTTTCAGTGAACGTTGGTGAAAATTCTTAACCACTCCTTTAACAGTAGCATAGTATTCTCCTCCTCCAAAGCTAAATATGATCCTTTGATTCAGCGCTTCGTTTGCAGATTTGTATCCCAAACCTTTTGCAAGCGCTTCGTTTACCAAAATCTTTACATCCATGTCCTTTCCATATATCCCCGGCGTATACAAATTATAAATTCCTGAGCTGTCCGCAGGCGAAAAACCACTTCCTCCTATCAGCGGTACCTGGTAGGTATTTAAAAAATCATGGTCAATGCTTATAAAATAGGTATTAATATTGTTTTGCTTGTCCTGGCTGCTTTTTCTTACAGTGTTACGATCAGCAATAGCCCGGCCGGGCACTTCTGAAGTATACACCGTATTTATTACAGAAGGCGCTCTTAATACCTCATGCTTAAAATAATTCAGTTTTGATGCATTTGTTGAATCAAATCCGGTAGGCAGTTTAATAACCAGTGTCTGGCTTGTCTTATAACCGAGATCACCTTTTCGCATAAAGTTCAGTTGGCTAAATACAACCAGTGTGGCGGCAATCAGCATGATGGAAAGAAAGAATTGAAAAGAAAGCAGCACACGCCTGAGCGACAGGTTTGTATTTGATTTTATGATCAACCCTTTCAACACCTTTACAGGGTTGAAGGAGGATAATATAAACGCGGGATAAGCCCCTACCAGGATGGCGCCGAGGAGAAAAGTTGCTAAAGTATATAACCAGAAGGATGGATGGCTACCCATGCCTTGTGTGAAAAATCCCTCACTGATATTTTTGCCAACGAGCCGGTTAAACCAGGGCAGGGTGAAAAAAATGATTATAACAGTAACAAATAACGCCATTACATTGATGATGAATGACTCCAGCAGGAATTGTATCATCAGTTGCTTTTTCATGGCTCCGGATACTTTCCGGATACCTACTTCTTTGGCCCTTTCCATTGATTTGGCGGTAGAAAGATTAATATAGTTCGTCCAGGCGATCAGCAAAATGAACACACCTATAACGGAAAGGAAAAACACTTCCTGTTCACTGCCGTTTATTTCGGCTTCTTTTTTAAAGTGAGAGGTAAGGTGGATACCGGTTAACGGCTGCAGGTGAAAGGAAGATCCAAAGTTGAGTTCTTTCATGATATTGCCAAGGTATTTATCAATGAAAGCGGGGAATTTTGCTTCCATTTTTTTGGTATCCGTGCCCGGCGCAAGTAATACATAGGTGTACCATTCCGGCCAGGTCCAGTTTTCGTTGTTTCCCCATCCATCAAAATGAAACAATATATCGAACTTTATATGTGAATTTTCCGGCGGATCGGCAAAAACGCCTGTAACTTTTGAGGGAAACGATCCATTACTAATGAGCGTTTTGTTTAAAGGGTCTTTATCCCCAAAATATTTTTTTGCCACCGATTCGGAGATCACAACAGTGTTGGGGTCCTTCAGGCATGTGCTTCTATCACCGCGAACCAAAGGAAAAGAGAATACATTAAAAAAGGAGGGATCAACAAAATAAATATTGGTTTCATAAAACGTCTTAATTCCCTTACCCCCCTCTTCCTCATAAGCCATGTAATTCGATTTAAAAAAAGTAGCAAAGCTCACTATCCTTACATAATCTGTCACTTCGGGGAAATCCCTTTTCAATGCCGGCCCCAAGGCAGGATGATTGGTAACAAAGGTTCCGTTATCAGCAAAACTTCCGGAGTAGGAAATGGGAACACGATATATGTTTGGTGCATTGGCGTGAAACCGGTCATAACCTGATTCAAAAGCCACATGCTGGAATATAAAAAAGCAAGCCGCCATGCCAAGCGCCAGCCCGAAAATATTGATACCGGAATAAATTTTATTCCTTACAAGGTTCCGCCATGCGGTTTTGAAATAGCTTTTGAGCATAATTATGTTATTTGGAACTTGCTGCTACCTTCTTTGCAAGATGATCCATCACAGGTATAAACTTCCCATCAGGGCTTATATCAATGAATTTTACATTTTTTTCAACTACCCCGGTATGAGGAGCCGGCCAGTAAAATACTTCTCCTGCAGTAATAGTTTCTTCTTTGCCGCCGGGATACCGCACTTTCAAAGCCCCGTCAATAACATAACCCCAATGAGGTGAACTGCACATATTTTCAGGTAAGCCTTCAAAGAAAGGTGTAAAGTCGGCAGGACCGGGAACATCCATATAGCCAACAGACATTCCGCCAAGCCCGGAAATATTCGTAAATCCGTTCCTGGGGTTTTTAGGGATTTTATTAACCGGCATATGGTATGAGGCGGTTTGCGTTTGATCAAATGAAGATACGTCCACAACAGAAGCATGAAGCGTCTTCCATTCGCCATTAACTTTCTGCAATGTTCTTGTTTCTTTTGTCTTACGGTCAACACCATCCCAATTATCCTGCTGATCAAAGCTTACAAAAGCTATATCATTTCCTATAGCATAGTTATAATTATCTCTTTTCAGCTTCAGCTCAAATGGTTCAATTTTGCTGATAGCCTGAGCCAGCGGTTTAAACCCTTTTATGGATTGCACACCTTCTGCAGTTGTATAAATAAAAGATGCGTCATTAGAATGTATCCAGCATTTTGCCCATTGCACTGAATCGCCTTTTGCCGCAAAATGGCTTTCGTCTTCTAATAGTTTTATGATCGCCGCTTCATCTGATTTTCTGTCGGGCGTGCTGTTACAGGATATGCATACCACAACAAATACAATGCATGTTAGTTTCATAATTGTTGATTTTGGTTTATCAAATTATATGTTGATGATATTAATAAACCCGTTCAGGCTGCTGCCGGTTTTATATTCTGGTTAACCCTGAATAAATTACCGGGATCGTATTTTGCTTTTACCTGCGCAAGCTTTTTATAGTTATCACCATAGCTCGCTTTTACACGATCCTCGCCTTCGTCCATTATCATATTTATATATGCCCCACCCATTGAATACGGATGCAGATCAGACCAGTAATGCTTGGCCCACTCAATAACCTTTTCTTCATCGCTTACATTATCAGCCACTCCAACTATTACCATTCCATAATTTGCATCGCGGTAGTTCCAGGCGGTTTCACTCCTGCCAACTTTTGATGCAAGGCCATTAATGTTATACATGTGCATAGTGCAGTATCGGGTAGGCATTTGCCGGGCATGTTCTATATGCTTTTTAATGGCTTCAGCACCCAGGTCCTTTACGAAATCTGCTTTCCAATACCAGATCAGCCCGGGAGGATACAAAGGGTCGAACAAGGTGTTGAGGGTAGGCACAGTCAGCGGGCCAACAAAATCCAGCGATGGCGTTTTTTTCGCTCTTATCGGTTTAAATACTTCTTCCGCTTTATCCATATCTCCCGCATAGCACCATACTACCCCGCACATTTTTTTAAGATGCAAGTGCCCGGGGAATGGCGGAAAAGGCGGCACAGTTAAAAAAGCGAAATAACCACTCAGTTCATTGGGCGCTTTATTTATGAATTCATGATGCCATGCAAACATTTCTTCCGCATCATCCAGTTCCCAAAGCATTGGGCCTGCATACACGGTGTGCACAGGGCACATTTTAAATGTAAAGGAAACCACAACGCCAAAGTTTCCGCCGCCGCCACGCAGTGCCCAGAATAAATCAGCGTTTTCTGATGAAGATGCTTTTACCAGCCTGCCGTCAGCAAGCACCACTTCTGCTTCAAGCAGGTTATCAATAGCAAGGCCAAGGCTCCGTGTAAGATTTCCAAGCCCTCCACCCAATGTGATGCCACCTGTGCCCGTAGTGCCGAATATTCCCGAAGGCACACACATACCTGCTGCTTCATGTGTTGCCGTATCCACCTCTTTCAGTAAACATCCTGCCTGTACCTTAACCGTTTTTGCATGCACATCTACTTTAATTCCTTTCATCGGTGAGAGATCAATTACCAGCGCATCATCTGCAACACCCAACCCTGCTGCGTTGTGCCCTCCGCTGCGAATAGCCAACAGCATATTATTTTCCCTTGCAAAATTTACACAGGCAATTACATCGTTCACATCTGTACAATATGCAATAGCCGCAGGGTTTTTATCTATCATACCATTATAAACTTTCCGCGCCTCATTATAAGCAGGGTCTGCCGGTAAAACGAGCTTGCCTTTCAGGCTTTTTTTCAAATCATCGCTCAAATTTTTTCTCATACAACAGTTTTAAATATGAAAACAAAATTATTATTGCAGGACAGGTATGTGTTTTTCTTAAACGGTCAAAAAATTTTCTTAAAAGTTCAGCGTGCCGGTTTTGAAAATTTTCTTGTTTCAAAATTATATGGGATGGGAAGCATGGTGTTAACAATAGCTGTTCAAAGAATTGCAAAATATGTTCGCCGGCTGATATTTACCATTGGTGAGAGATGTTGAAGTCCCCGTCATTTCGAGTGAGCCAACACGAACACTATAGTTAAATCACTCTTTTGCGAGGGAGAAATCCGCCTGGCTTTTGTACTGGTGCTCAGCATTTGTAATATGGCCCAACGGATTTCTCTCCCGCCGCAACATGCGTTTAGTTCAATACAACCTGTGGGCGGGTTCGAAATGACGGCTATGGTTATTCAGGCATCATACTCTTTTCAAAAAAGCCGATGGCGTACAACCAAACTTTTCAATAAAACATTTTGAAAAATAAGAAGAGCTGTTAAACCCGGAATTGAATGCGACCTCGGCTATGCCGGATTTTTTCTGCTTGAGCAGGGAAAGCGCTTTACGCATGCGCAAATCAATGATGAAATCGTTAGGAGAACGACCGGTTAAAGCGGTAATCTTTCTGTATAACTGCGGTCTGCTCACACATATTTCATTGCATAATTTATTCAGGTCAAATTGTTGATCAGATATTTTTGATTCTGCTATACGAATGAGAGCAGAGATGAATTCCTGCTCATTTGTATTCAGCGATTTAATGGCATCGTCTGAAAAAATGTCTTCGTTTTTACAAATTTTCCTTACGAGGGCGCAGGTCAGTGCCTGGTTGCCTGGCGCAGTCAGGCTTAAGCAATGACCCAATTTAATGGCTTCTTTAAAAAAATCACCTTCCATTGTTACAGGCTGTGAAGCGCTCAACCCCATTTTAAAAATAATGTCCGGCTGCTTGGGCTCAAACCGCTCAAGCTCTTTTTTGATATACAAAGCGCAGGAAACAGCATCGGTTGCATCATCAAAAACAGCTATGAGGCTGTCATCGGCATCCCAGGCTAAATGCCTCCCTCCGGATCTTTCCATTTGTTCCCGTACTATTTTCCTTGCCCAGGTTGGCGTAAGCAGCATAGAAAGATCGCTTGAAGCGGTAGCTTTGGTAATACCATAAACAGAAACCACAAGTATAGTTCTGTAACCTGTATCGAGAGAGCCGTTTTTTTTCTGAACAAGTCCGTAGTCATTTACAGTATGCCCGGCGCCCATCATCATTTCATAAAACCCTGTTTCAACTTCTGTTAACGCGCAGGCTATGTTGCCATGTGCCAGTTGGTGAACCTTTTCGCAGGTTTCCGGGTCAGGGCCTTCAATCAGGCAAAACACTGCACCCGCTTCCTGGTTTACCCAGAACTGCAGGTACCGCACACCATATTTATCCTGGATGGCAACATCTGCCATATGTGCTCTTTTCACATCTTCCACCGTAACATTTTCAATGTGGTGAAAATCCATGTATAGTGGCATATACTAAATTTTATTCTGCAACCTGTTCTCTTCTGTATTGCAAAGGCGGCGTTCCAAACTTTTCCTTAAATACCCTGCTGAAATGGGAAACATTTTCAAAGCCGCTGTCATCTGCTATTTCATTAATGTTTTTCCTGCTGGTATACAGCAACAGCTTAGCATGGTTTAATCTTTTCTCCAACAGCCATTTGCCGGGCGTAGTATGGTACAGCGCTTCAAAGTCTCTTTTAAATGAAGAAATGCTGCGCTGCGCAATCCGGGCATATTCGGCAATAGATAAATTATAATAAAAATTGGCTTCCATGATATCTTTCAACGGCGGCTTCTGAAAGTCGCTCAGGTAATTAATATAAGCAAGGAGCGCCGCGTTTTCCGGGTTAGAAAGAATATTAAACAACAATTCTTTGAACTTTAGTTCCAGTAAACTTTCTGCCGGAGCTGTCTTCTGTGTAAAATAGGGCAGAACACTATAAAAAAATGCCCTTGTGGCTTCGTTTATTTTTATATTGATAAGCATTTCACCGGGTGGCGCCGGCAAGGAACCTGCATGTAAGGTCTGCCGGTTTTCTTTGTAAAAACGGCAAACAAATTCATCAGGAAAATAAAATGCCAGCAGTTCCCACTGCAAATCCGCATTTTCCTGCTTCCATGCGCCTTTCTTTGCAAAATGCGTGCAGTGCTCCGTCATGCTCCACGATTGAGCGCCCAGATGAAAAATCTTTATTCCCTGCAGGGTAAAAGCGATTTGGTTAAAGTGATTGTATACATACACATATTTATCTTCCTGCGGGCACTTATAATGCAGGTACAGGAGGTCATTGGCAGCCAGTTGCTTAAACTCCTTAGGCCTATTGGTTATATAGTCGTATGTATTGTCCATGGTTAAAACAATTATTCCCTGGATGAAATGAGTTGCTTTCCTTGCGTAATTTATTCCTTTACACAGATTAGTTAAACAGGATGAAGTTGAGTAATGTATTAGTCAGGTCTCTGATACAATTCATTCAACCTATATTAATTTCATACAGAACAGGTATAATGCTATGAGTGGTATCTTAATAAAATATCAGGAGTTACTTAAAGTTAAGTATTCTATATGGAAAAAAGAACCCTGCAGAAGATTTTCTGCATACTATGTGCTTATCTCCGCTACTATCCTGAATCTTACAAACAATTCCTCGCTATACCATTTCTCCTCGTGTGTTTTTTTAATCACTTCTTTATGCTGTGTTTGATAAGCAAAGGTTTTCATTTCTTCTACACTGTTCCAGATGCTGAAAGTTGCTTGCTTAATAAAGGGCAATTCGCCTATACTTACGGTGTATAATAATCCATTGGTTGTATGCAGCATAGCAGCGGTGCCTTTTACATGTGCCCAAAATCGCGACAGGCTGTTTAACCGTATAGTCGCTCTTGTTAGTACAGCTACCTTGCCACTATAATTTGTAGTATGTGGGATTGGTCCGAATGGTTGTTGGCCAGCCCAACTGCCATGCCCCGAAACCGGAGCAAGCAAAAAAGTATGTGTTTCACATTGAAAACACCTGTACCAGCCGGCAATAAATTTTCCATACAACACTTTCAGCAAATCCTGCTGAGTACCCGGCAGCATCGCTTCATCCCTTACTGTTAAAATGGCCCATTGCTGCCAATCCGGTGTTTTGCTGAAGCCACCACCCTTACCGCAGCCAAGCAATTTCCGGAAACGGATTTTTTTGTTGAACAATAATGGCAGGTGATGTACAGCCATTGCGCATAAAGCAAAAAAAATATATCTCCCGGGATAGCGGATAATGGTAAGTGATACAAGTAATGGTTTTTTCGGCATGAACATAACGGGCACAAACCTAAGTGAAAATTTTTCTTGTGGTAACTATATAATCAGCGTGAGTTGGGAAATGATAAGTTTCTTTTGTTGGTTTTGGCTTAGGCGCTGTGTATCCGATCTTACATAACACATTCTCGTTTGTTTCATATTTTTAATCGGTATTGGATATCAGGAGCCAGCTATCCTTTGGCAAAACCACTGATCTCAATTATTAAACAACTCGCCGGATAGGACATTAATGCCGTATTTATTATAAATAACCTGCCAGTTTATATTTCCGTTTGCACAACGGATTGCATACCTGGGGTCGTAGCGTAAAGTTTTTGAATCATCCGGTATCCATAATCCAAGCCTGTAGCTGCCGGATTTTAAAATGTTATTATTTACGCGGTATCGTATATGATGAACCAATGGAGTACAAGCAGTATCGGAAGGCGCATAGGGCTGCCATGAAACAACATCGGCATTTGTTTTTAGCTCAATGACTTTATTATTCTTATCAATAAGAACCAGGTATACCGGCCGCTTATTTATAATGGTTGAAAATCCCCTGTTTATAAATGAAATATCAACTGATACTCCTTGTTTATCAGTAATGTATTTTAATGATTGCAGTTCTACCCTGTATCCTAAATGATCCCTTATATAATCGAAAACGTTTCTTCCTGTTTTCTGCCCTTTGTTATTCATAAAATAATCAGGAGAAAAAGGCATTTTGTTTTCTGTTAAAAACTGCTCAGTTATGGGAGTTTCTTTCCAGTACATCATGGAAAATTTATCCTCACCGTTATTCTCTTTATAATTATGAATCGCACTCAACGAAGTATAATGCTGCAGGAACAACTGCCTTGCTGTTTGCACTCCGTTAACCAACCAACTGCTGCCGGGGTTATCTTTATCTTTATTTACACTCCAGCTTCCCCATGGCAATTCTCCATCAACCAATAAATAAGGAGATTCTTTTACAATCTGGTTGAAAAATGGCGTCCCTTCGTGCATGCCGCCGTCCCACTCGTGAGGTTGAATAACAATAAAATCATCATGAAAAGAAATGCGGTTATAGTTGACGGAATCTTTATCCAATAAATTTTTATATGCAGGAACCCTCACCTGTATTTGCCTGTCGGCCGGTACCATGTTACAAATGATTTCCAGTATCTGCCTTTTAGTTTCTTCAGAACTTTCCAAATGGTGAAAGGAACTATGCCATTCTCCCCAGGCGCCTATCATGCCTGCCTGAACAACCAGGATAACATCTTTATTTTTCTCCAAAAATGGCCTTAATTGCTCCGCGTGGCGTTGAATATCATTTGCCGTAGGCCCTTTAGCTGCACGACCAAGAAAATCTTTTTCATACGCAAAACGCAGTATCGCTTTTTTTCCGAGTGTTCTCAGCCTGTCAAAGAACATTTGCATATCAGAAAAGCCTTCCGGGGAAATATTTTTGCCTGTAAACCCTGTTAAATAAAAATACGTTTGTACTAATGAAACACTGTCAGACGCATATTTTACATTTTCATGATCCAAAAAAGTAGTAATACCGGGATAGACATCCGGCTGAAAAGCATGTGCTTTGGAAGCTATGTCCGTTGCCACTTCAAGGCGAAATCCTCTTTCGGGATTCCATAAGCCGTATTTGCCTGCTGAATCATCTATATTAAGTCCTCTGAATTTTATTACCCGGTCGTTTTGTTGGGCATATGACACCAGACCTGTAAAAAGTAAAATAATGATAAGCGACTTATTCATTTGATCCTCTCTTTTAAATATTAAAACAGTAATAAAATACAACAACGCCACCTTACAAAAAGTGATGGCGTTGTTGCATTATGTAATCCAAAAAATCTATTCGTATCCCGGGTTTTGTGTTATCACACCATTACTTTGTGATATTACAGACCGTGGTATTGGATATAGCAGGTATTTATTCGCACCAATACTTCCGGAGCTCCAGTTAGGGTTAATTAAGTTATACTTATCATCAACTGCTCTTTGCGTAAATTTACCCCAGCGTATCAAATCGTCGCGCCTGGTGCCTTCAAGATATAACTCAAATAACCTTTCATTTTCAATTGCCGCCTGTACATCCACTTTGCTGATAGCCGAAGTATTTGCCAGTCCTGCACGATTTCTTATTTCATCAATTAACGGGATGGCCTTGCCGGTTTGATCTGTATTGTTATATGCTTCTGCTAATAGCAACAGAACATCAGCGTACCTGTAAATAACAAAATCCATATTCATATTTTGTGAATTAGCGCCAGATTCGTCAATAGCAAATTTCATGGGAACAGCGCCTCTGTAGCTTGAAGGAGCACCAAATGCTCCCCGGTTTACCATAGTGGCATTACCATAAAGTGTGCCTGCGGGCGTAACAGTTCCTCCTGATAAGGAGGTAGCCGTATCTCCGGTTAAAGCATCGCGCCATACCCATGTGCCATTTCCCCTTGAATTGGCCGGGTAATATCGTAATAATCTTAGTGTTCTCTGGTCGTTTACCGTATCAAATTTTCTATAGGTATTCCATGGCATTCTAAAACCATTCCATGCGGTAATTGCCACTCCGTCAGGATTCTGATAATCACCTGGCATAACATATGCAAACCACATGTTTGCATTATATGATGCAGTTGGAGTACAAACAATGGGGAAAATTATTTCCGTGTTACCACCTTTAGCCTGGGGACCAAAATTGTCGTTATAGTTTGAAATTAATTGAAATCCTAATGTTTTAATTGTTTCGCCGTCAATGATAGCATCATTCCACCTTTTCAATTGCATGTACAACTTCATACGGCAGGTAAGTGCTGCAGCTTTTGAGAATCTTCCATAATCTGAGCCGGTAAAATTATCAGGCAAAACGGCTATGGCATCAGTCAAATCAGAAACAATCTGATTTACCATTTCCTCGTCAGTTGGTCGTGCCAGCACGGGAGCATCAGGGTTATTTATTTCTTCAGGATTTACTCTTATGGGTACCGGCCCAAAATGTGAGTAAAGGAAATTGGCGTAATAGCCTCTTAATCCTTTTAGTTCACCTATGTATTGTGCCTTAAGATCCGCGTCAGCCATATTCAGCTTTTCTATTTTATCAATATAAAGCGTTATCTGTGAAATAAAAGCTACAAAAAAGGTGTAGTTCTGTGTAACCAATGTAAAGTCAGGATCGAAATTCAAGCTTCTGAAGCGGTCCCATCCCCAGTTACAATCCATTTCATCTGTTGCTGCCAGATCCTGTGCGCGGGTATAGTTCCAGTCAAGGCTCCATACTGTTTTTTGCACCATAGCCGTATAGCTGTAACTAACAGCAGCATTTGCTTCAGCGGCATTTCCGGGAAAGGTTTCAGAAAAGGTACCGTATGTAACATATTCCAGTTGTTTCTTACACGATACAAGCATAACCGCGAAAAAGATAAGGAAGGTAATTCCTTTCTTTTTTTGTATATATCTATATAAGTTCATTGTTAATGAGTTTAATAAATTAAAAAGTGATATTTAGCCCCATGGTATAGCTTTTACTAAATGGATAGTAATTGCTTTGGTTTAACTCGGGATCCATGCCTTTATACCTTTTAGAAGTAATGGTAAATACATTTTGCAGGTCTGCAAAAATTCTTACGGAAGAGAACACTTTTTTCTGTCCCAATAAATTATCAGGAAGAGAATACCCCAGGGTGATATTCCTGAATCTTAGGAAAGATGAATTTACAACGTAATAGTTTGAGTTGTTTTGAAATCCGCTGTATGTAGGATCAGTTAATCCAGTTGGTGAGTTGCCTTCCGGATTGAGATACGTCCACCTGTCTTTTACGCTGTTAAGAACGTTCCAGCCGTATAAAACTAACCGCCCATTCATTGAAGCTGATCCCATACTTGAAGTTGGATCCCAACCCTTTTGAATCATACCCGAAAGAAAAATATTCAGATCAAATCCTTTAAAGGTGAACGTATTGCCAAACCCGAAAATAAGTTCAGGATCAGTGGTATATAACAGTTTCTGATCGGCTGCACTGATCTTGCCATCGGGCTCGCCTGTTAAATTGCCATTGGCATCAAATCCGTTAATATCTTTAATAATGATACCGCCGGGAAGCATTCCTGGCATTGATGCCGGTTGTTTGCTCCATGTTTCCTTATATATACCCTCCGCTTCATATCCATATACACCTCTGAATGGAGCATCTTTTCCGGTTGTGGGTATCCAGGGTGTTCCTTTAAGATTTAACAATGCTGCGGGGGCTCTTTCTTTCCAAAAGCTGTAATAGTGTGATAAATTCAGGGTGGTGGTCCAGGTGAACCCATTTTTATTCCCGGGTGCAACATTTTTTGAAGAGAGGCTTAGCTCCCAACCATTGGCTCTTACACTACCCGCATTACCCCAAACATAAGAAGTGATATTATCGGCTGGCAAAGGTATTTGGGTTAACATGTCTTTGATTGTTTTACTATAAACATCAATAGAGCCATATAACCTGTTTTTAAATAGCCCAAAGTCTACACCCACATTCAATTCCGCTACAGTTTCCCAGGATAGATTTGAATTGGCGGACTGGGTTAATGATATTCCGGATGAAGGTTGGTTAGTTCCGAATATTGGTGAAGCACTTAAAGTATAAAGCGGATAAGCTCCGCCTCCAATACTACTGTTTCCGGTTTCACCATAGCCGGCTCTTAATTTAAGCTCTGATATAAAAGAAACCGGGTTCATAAAATTTTCTTCAGAAATTAACCAACTACCGGAAACTGAAGGAAAGTATCCCCATTTCTTATTATCTGCAAAGTTAGATGCCGCGTCACCACGTAATGATAACTGGAGTACATACTTGTCTTTGAATATAAAATTAGCCCTGGAAAATCCTGATATCCATGTATTCTGCGATTTGTAAGAGCTAACAGTAGGGGATACAGATTGCCCACTGCCCAATGAATAATAATATAGCAGATCTGATACAAATTGCTGATTGCCTGCGCCAACACCTTCCCAGTTGCTTCTTTGATAGGAATAACCACCAAGTATATCCATTTTTAATTCGTTATTCAGAAATCTTCTTGTATAATTCAATGTCCATTCGCTTGAAAGGCTATTTGCCTGTGTTACGTTTATTGCAGCAGCTCCGTCCACGTTTCTCCCATATAAAAAGGTTGTTGGGTAATAACTGTTCCTTTTGTTTTGAGACTGGTCATAATTTAATGTACCCTTTGCAGAGAGTCCTTTAATAATTTCCCATTGTACATACGCGGAAGTTAACGAACGGGAGCTATTGGTAAAATCAGTTACAGTTTCATAAGAGGCAGGATTAGGAGTGTTTTGATATAATGGATTAAGAGGGTAACTTTTTCCATCATCGCCACGCAATGGCAAATCTGCAGGCCAGTAAGTAGCCGATACTAAAATACCGGCATCTTCATAGAGTCCGCCTGTATTTACATTATAGGTTTTAATGTTTGACATGATCATTGATGCTCCTATTCTGATATTCTCTCTCAGTTTATGGTCTATAGATAACTTTGTATTATATCTTCTTAACCCGGAACCAACTAAAATACCTCTTTGATCAAAATAGTTTCCGGATAAAAAATAGTTTGTGTTTTTGCTGCCCCCGCTAACCGAAAAATTTTGCTGATGAATGTATCCTTTTCTGATTATGGCATCAAATGCTGAAGGTTGAACTACTGCATTCTCTATTTCAGATTGCGTATATGGTAAAGTGGGAGTGCCTACGCTACTTTCGTCAACTGTACCGTAGTATGGGCCTATTTTATTGTCATACATCCACTTTTCTCTGGTAATAAGGTTGCGTTGTTCCATATAATCTTTTGTACCCAAAAGATCATACAGCCGGTCAACCTCCTGTATACCGTAACTTCCTGAATAGCTGATAATAGGTTTTCTTTCAGACCCTTTTTTTGTGGTGATCAAAACAACTCCTGCGCCTGCCCTCGCCCCGTAAATGGCAGCGGAACTCGCGTCTTTAAGAAAACTTATTGATTCTATATCACTGGGGTTGATAAAATTCAACGGAGATTGATCCACTCCACTTGAGCCATACCTGATGGCTGTGCTGGGTGTACCTGCTGCATCGTTTATAGGAACACCATCAATAACATACAACACACCGGCATTGGCGTTAGACGGATTTGTGCGTATCTGGATGGAAACACCTGCGCCTGGTTGCCCGGTTGCCTGTGTAACCAGCACCCCAGGCGCTTTTCCCTGCAGCGTTTGAGAAAAGTTGGCAGCACTGCTTTTATTCATATCTTCAGCTTTGACACTTGCAACAGAACCGGTAACATTTTTCTTACTTTGCGTTCCGTAACCAACTACCACTACTTCGTCAAGATTTCTGTTGCCGGGTGCTAATTGTATATTCAGAAATTCATTTGTCCCTGTTTTTATTTCTTTTGTTTCAAACCCTATATAGCTTATAACCAGGGAGCCGTTTACCGGCACTTCAATGGAAAAGTTACCATCTGAATCTGTTGTAGTTATCTTCTTTGAACCCTTTACTAATACAGTAACTCCCTGGAGTGGCTGTCCGGTTGAATCTGTAATTTTTCCTTTAATTAATTCATCTTTCAGCGGCATGGCGGCATGGTCGGGTGTATTTACAGTTGGTTTTTCCACCACTGTAACCGTTTGTTTTTCTATAATATAATCAAGTGGCTGCTCTTTAAAAGCTCGCTCAAGAAACTGTTCTACCGGAACATTTTGAGCACTGATAGTTACCGGTTTTGATTTGCGTAATAAAATAGCATCATAAAAAAATACATAGCCGGTTTGTTTTTTTACAATAGTAAAAATCTGTTTTAAACTAAGATTTTTTCCGGTGTATGTAATCGTTTGAGAAAACCCTTCTGCAGCAGCACTAAGACAAAAGCAGAACATGATGGCTGTAGTTAATTTCATAACACGCAGTGTTTTGGTAAGCCCCGGTGACTTATCGGGGCACAAAGCATTTAATAACATACTTTTGTATGGTTTTAGGTTAATAAATGATAAATAGTCTTCCACGACTTATTTGTTATGGCTCAGTTTCCTGATCCTTTGACCTTCAACATCTGCCATCCTGCCCGCCAGCGGGATGGTTCTGTTTTAAGCCTGTTTTTATTTTTTTACGATTAATATTTTGCCTTTTATTTCAAACCTCACTTTATTTTTTTCCAATATTTTTAATACCTGCAATAAGCTGAGATCCCTTTGCATTTCTCCTTCAAACACCCGTTCCGGAATATCTTTTTCATATTGAACATCAACATCATACCACCGGCTTAGTTGTCTTAATACAGATGGCAAATCTGCCTCGCGAAATTGAAATACACCATTTTTCCAAGCTAATGCTTCTTCTATATCAGCCTGTTTGATCAGCCTTATCGTATTGTTTTCATTTAATTGAATTTGTTGGCCCGGTGTAATAAATTCATGCCTGTCTAAACTATTAACCTTAACCAGGCCTTCAATAAGTGTTGTTTTAATGCTTGGTTCATCCGAATAGGAGTTGATATTAAAATGTGTTCCCAGCACCTCTACAGAAGTATGTTCATTTACTTGTACAATAAAAGGCATTGATTTATCGGGCTTAATCTCAAAATATGCTTCGCCTGTAATTGATACTTTCCTTTGTTTTCCTTCAAAAGCCGTAGGAAACCGGATAGAGGATGCAGCATTCAGCCATACTTCCGAGCCATCGGGCAGGGTGAGATGAAATTGCCCGCCACGTGGTGTTGTTAATGTATTATAGCTGATCTCTTTTATGGCGCCCTTTACATGGTAAGCAAGCTGCCCGCTGTCTAATTTCACAATTGCCGTGTTTCCCTGTTTGGCAAGGCTACCCTTCTTTGCTTCATCAAGTGAAATAATTGAACCGTCTGCCAATGTGAGTGTAGCTTTATTGGTTCCCGGGGCAATATCAGTTTCTGGCAAAGATTTTTGAATAGTTTGTTGTGTAAAACTCCTGTCCGGTTTATTATATATCCATAACCCCGCAGCACAACACAACATAATTATTACTGCTGCAGCCCATCCCATTTTCCGGAACGGAAAAAAGTGAGCTCTTTTTATCCTGCTTTCGTCTTTTTTCTGTTGTATCGAAGCAAACATTTCCTGCTTCAGGGCCAGTGGTACCTCGATATCGTTGAGCGGAAATGAATCATCAAATCCATTGTACCATTCTGTAAAAACTTTTTTTTCTTCTTCGGTAATCGTTCCGTGCAACCATTTATCTGCCAGAATAAGCATCTCTTGAGTATATGATTTATCGGGCATAAAGCGGTTATTTTACTATAAGCCAATGATAAAGTCAATTACCCTTACTCAACCATAAAAAATTTTTCTGATTACAGGAAATGGATAAAAAATCCGAGTGAGTTCCTTAACCTGCGCAATGCTTTTGAAAGATGAGCCTCCACCGTTTTTTCGGAAATATGCATAACCCGGGCTATTTCATTGTTTGTATAGCCGGCTTCGCGGCTTAGTTTGTAAACCAGCCTGCATTTTTCGGGCAAATCTTTCACAATGCTTTCCAATTCCTTCCGGAGTTCACTAAACGATAGTTGTTGAAGCGTTTCGTCAGATATATCGCTTTGAACATGTTGTATATGATTCTGGTATATGCGATGTCTGTTTTTAGCCGCCAATAAATTCAATACCTCATATTTAACCGCTGCTGCAAGGTATACGGAAAGTGTTTGTGCTATTTCAACTTTTGTTCTTCTCTTCCAAAGCTTGAAAAAAATATTCTGCACAATTTCTCTTGCTTCCTGTACTTCTCCCAACCTGTTAACGGCGGTAGTAAATAACTTATCCCAATACCGGTTATATATTTCGGTAAACGCTTTTTCATCGCCACCATTTAATAATTTGACCAGATCAGGATCAGTATAGTTGGGGTAATCAGGCATCTTTCGCTTTTCAAATATTCATTGCTTAAAAGTACGCAACAAGTAATGTATAATACAAGGTTTCACAATAAGCCAGTCATATGAAAAAACCATTCTGCATCAGGAAGAAACATTCATAAATCGAGCTCATCCATGATGTAAAACTCAAATAATTTTATTAGTAAAGTAAATTATTTATCAAAAAAAATTGCGCAATCGTATGCGTTATTATTCAATATCAAGGTTATATCCAATATGATATGTAGTAGCGTTTTAAACAGCACTTAATATACCTTAATTGGGCAAGGCCTACACTTAGTTAGTAACTTAGGATTGATATTAACTGAGAAAAAAGGTTTGAGGGCGACTATTAATAACTAAATTATTTCCAGACTCATGCTATTTTACCGGAAATGCCCTTACATTTACGATCTTGTTTTAAACGGTATAACGATTCCACAAATGAAAAAAATATCATCCCTCCTGTTCTCATTAATTTGTATCGCACTTATTTTCTCCTGTAATAATAAAAGAAGCGGCACGCCTAAAGTACTGGTATTTGCAAAAACAGCCGGGTTTCATCACGAATCGATAGCCAAAGCAATACCTGCTATTGAAAAGCTGGGAAAAGAAAATGGCTTTGATATTGATACAACAACCAATTCGGCAATGTTTGAAGAAGATACATTGAAGAAGTATTCTGCCATTATTTTCCTGAATACTACCGGCGCACTTTTTAATACTAATGAAAGAGTTGCATTACAGCGATATATACAATCCGGCGGCGGCTATATGGGCATTCATGCCGCTACTGATGCGGAGTACGACTGGGGCTGGTATAACAGGCTGGTTGGTGCTTACTTTCTCAGCCACCCGCAACAGCAGGAAGCAAAACTTCTTGTAAAAGACAAATCTCATATCTCCACCAAACACCTACCTGATGTATGGACAAGAAAAGATGAATGGTACAATTTTAAGAAGCTGAACAATGATGTTCATGTATTGATAAGTATTGATGAAAAAAGCTACGAAGGTGGAAAGAATGGCGATAATCACCCTATGGCATGGTACCACGACTATGATGGAGGAAGGGCTTTTTATACAGAGATGGGGCATACAGATGAATCATATGCGGATCCTTTATACCTGCAGCATATACTTGGCGGTATTCAATATGCCATTGGCGATAATAAAGAGCTTGATTACAGCAAAGCAAAAGCACAGTACCCGCCGGATGAAGACAGGTTTACAAAAGTGCCCTTAGTACAGGGACAGTTTTTTGAACCCACCGAATTAACTGTTCTGCCCAACCTTGATATTCTTATTACCCAGCGCCGTGGCGAGATCATGAAATACAGCAATGAAACCAAAACATTAAAACAGGTAGGTTTCTTAAATGTATACAGTAAAACCAAAGACGGTAAGGCTAATTCTGAAGAAGGTTTATTAGGACTTGCCAAAGATCCCAACTTCGAAAAAAATCATTGGGTATATATGATGTACAGCCCGATTGATACTTCGGTAAACCGTTTATCTCGTTTTAAGTTTGAGAACGATACCATCGATAATAAAACAGAGCAGGTGATCCTCCAGTTTTATGAGCAACGTGAAATTTGCTGTCATACAGGTGGCTCTATTGCGTTTGGCCCTGATGGTTTGTTATATGTATCCGCAGGCGATAATACTACACCATTTAATGAACCCAATCAAACTTATACCAGCAAAAGCTTTGGTCCATTAGACGATCGTCCGGGTCATGAACAATATGACGGACGCAGGAGCTCCAGTAATACCAATGACCTGAGAGGTAAAATTTTACGTATCCGTGTAAATGAGGATGGTACCTATGAAATTCCTGAGGGAAATTTATTTCCAAAAGGAACAGAAAAAACCAGACCAGAGATTTATACAATGGGACACCGGAACCCATATCGCATATCGGTTGATCAAAAAAATAGTTTTTTATATTGGGGTGAAGTTGGACCTGACGCAAATGCCGATAGCATTGGCGTACGCGGACCCCGTGGTTATGATGAATTAAACCAGGCACGCAAAGCAGGTTATTTTGGATGGCCTTTATTTGTTGGCAATAATTACCCATATAATCGCTACGATTATGCAACCGGTAAATCTGGTGAAGCTTTTGATCCGGAAAAACCTGTAAACGAGTCAAGAAATAATACAGGCTTACGTGAATTACCTGCGGTGGCGCCGGCATTCATCTGGTACCCTTATGCCGCCTCAACAGAATTTCCACAAGTAGGTACAGGAGGACGTAATGCCATGGCAGGCCCGGTATATTATACTGATATGTGGCCCAAAGAAACAAGACTGCCCGACTATTACAATGGAAAACTGTTTATTTACGACTGGATAAGAGGATGGGTAAAAGTTGTAACCATGTTGCCCAATGGAGATTTTGATATGATGGAACCATTTATGGAGCATACAAAATGGCATAATGCTATTGATATGGAAGTAGGCCCTGATGGTAAATTATATGTGCTTGAATATGGAACAGGATGGTTTGCCAAAAACGATGATGCAGGGCTAAATCGCATAGACTATAATGCGGGTAACAGGGCTCCTAAAATTGAAAAAATTACTGTTGATAAAACTTCCGGCAGCTTACCATTAACAGTAAAGGTGACAGTTGATGCAAAAGATCCTGAAAAAGATGCGTTGACTTATATATGGACTACCGGTAGCGGACAAACGAAAGAAACAAAAACACCTGATGCTGATCTTAGCTTTGACAAAGCAGGTGATTATAATATCAGCGTAGAAGTTAAGGACGATAAAGGCGCATCTGCAAAGAGTGACGCGGTGAATGTTTATGCCGGTAATACAGCTCCTGAAGTTGCTGTGGCAGTAAACGGTAACCAGTCCTTCTATTTCGCAGGCAAACCGGTTTTATATACAGTTGCGGTGAATGACAAAGAAGACGGCGCATCGCTTGATGCATCCAACTTATATATTTCTGCAGATTTTATGCAGGGAAAAGATAAGGCGGCATTGCCACAGGGACATCAAAGCGTAATTGCCGCAGCAAGTGGTAAAAACCTGATGCTTTCGCTTGATTGCAAGAGTTGCCATAAGATAGATGAAAAATCTATTGGACCTTCCTTTACAGATGTTGCGAAAAAGTATGTGAAAGATTCTAAAGCAACAGATTACCTCGTAGGAAAAATTATAAAAGGCGGTGGCGGTGTTTGGGGCGAAGTGTCTATGGCAGCGCATCCTGATTTAAGTGACCCTGATGCCAAACAGATTGTTCATTGGATATTATCTCTTGCAGATCAAAACGGCGCTAAAAAATCTTTGCCACCTTCAGGAACAATTCCTGTTAAGGAAACGAAAGAGCATGAAGCATTACTTATTTCAGCAACATATACAGATAAAGGCGGTGATGCTGTAAAACCATTATTAGGTTCATCAGGCACAGTTTTGCAAAGCAGCAAAATAACTTTTGAAGATGTGAAAAATATGGACCAGTTTACCAAAATGAGTTATGGCGGCGCACAGATAATGATGTTACCTGCGGCGCAGGGCTGGTTCAGTATAGACAGCATTGACCTGCAGGGTGTAAACGGCGCTGAACTGGCTGTTGGTTCAATGGGACCCCGTAAAGGCGCTTATATTATTGAGCTTCGCTTAAATGCGCCTGATGGTAAAAAGCTGGCTGAAACAACATTGCCAGCTGCTGCCGGAGAAGAAAATAAGCCACAGAGAACATTGCTGAAATTTGCTTTTGATAAAATAGCAGATACTAACAAGCAGAACCTGTATATCATAACCCGTCCGGCAGATAACAATGAAAGATCTACGGTTGGGATTACATTGCTGGAATTGTTCTCTAAATAAAAACCGAGCGATCACCTGAAAGTATACTACAATACTACTACTACAGGCAGGTGATTGCCTTAAAACTCATTCTTGAAACTGGTCTTTTGAGCGTGTTTCAATTTTTTAGATGTAGACACTGCTGCTACAGTAGAAGCCTCGTGCCTCTGCATGACAGGCCGCGGTGCAGTGTTCAGCTTTAATACAATCGTTGAACAATTGTACTATTGTTCAACATACATTCCAAAGCTTGTCATGCCGGGGCACGAGGCATCTGCATAAAATTGCGCTGAACATGAAATACTGAAAAACACCTGCCCTTTTTGCTTTAACAAATCGTTACTTTTACAGCACATATAAAGTATTATTTTATGCCTGCCATTAATCACAACTCCCGTCGAAAATTTATCCGTGACGCTTCATTATCTGCTACCGGATTTTTTATAGTACCAAGACATGTATTAGGCAAGGGTTATATCGCGCCGAGTGATAAGCTTAACATTGCCGGTATTGGCGTGGGCGGCAAAGCTGAAGTAAATCTTCCGTATGCATATAATAAAGGCTCTGACAATATTGTAGCACTTTGCGATGTAGATGACCGACAGGCAGTAAATGGAAGAAAGAAATGGCCAAAAGCTCCCTATTACAAAGACTTCAGGCAGATGTTTGAAAAGGAAAATAAGCATATCGACGCGGTGATTATTACAACGCCCGATCATATGCATGCAGTAATGGCAATGGCTGCCATGCAGTTGGGTAAGCATGTATATTGCGAAAAGCCGCTCACACATGGCATATATGAAGCCCGTATGCTTACGCAGGCCGCTGAAAAATACAAAGTAGTTACACAAATGGGCAACCAGGGAAGCAGCGGCGATGATACAAGAAGAATTGAAACATGGGTGCAGGGAGGATTGATCGGCGATGTACATACCGTACATGTATGGACCAACAGACCAACGTGGCCGCAGGGCATACCTACACCCAAAGGTAATTTTGCAATTCCAAAAGAACTAGATTGGGATCTGTGGTTAGGCACAGCGCCCAAAAGAGATTTCAACCCGGGTTATCTGCCCGCAATATGGAGAGGCTGGGTTGATTGGGGTACAGGTTCGCTGGGTGATATGGGATGCCATTTTATTGATGTGCCTTATCGTGCCCTAAAATTAAAATATCCTGTGGCAGTTGAAACAAGTGTAGGCTCAGTATATACAGGTTTCTTCCAGGAAGCAATATATCCGGATAGCTATCCGCCTTCTGCAAAAACACATATTCAGTTTCCTGCACGGGAAGGAATGCCGGCAGTAGAGATGATCTGGTACGATGGCGGCATCCGCCCAAAACGCCCTGTTGAATTATTGCCTGATGAAGAAATGGGTGAAGAAGACGGCGGAATAATTTTTGAGGGAACGAAAGGAAAGATAATGGCTGGGCTTTTCGGTCGTAATCCAACGTTATTGCCTACCCGCCTGATGAAGGAAACGAATTTACCATCGTCAAAATATGAATTTGTTGAAGGAGGCACCGAAGGTCACCAGCAGCAATGGGTAAAAGCATGCAAAAAAGGTTATGGCGCATATACCAGCTCTTCCTTCGATAAATCAGGACCATTAACCGAAACAGTATTGATGGGTAATCTTGCCGTACATAGTTATAATCATTTTGAAACAGATGCAAAAGGCAATAAAAAATTTAACGGCAGAAAACAATTATTGTGGGATGGTGAGAACATGAAGATCACGAATTTTGAACCGGCTAATCAATTTGTAAAGAGAGAATACAGGGCCCCGTGGAAGTTGTAGAAGCAAATAATCTTAGATTTGAAATTTTAGATTTGAGATCGGGGCTAAGAATTGAAGAGATGTTTGAAGTTTGTGTCTTTTAAAACTTCAAACCATAAACCTTGAACCTTACTTATATTACCTTAAATATAATCTTTGGCGCCATTATCTTGCTCCCATTCTTAAGCACAACAATAATATTATCGAGAATCATTTCATCTCCTTTTTTAATATTATCCTTTATGCTTTCCCGCCACAACTGAGGTAAAATGGAGGTATTGGTAAAATCACTGGTACGCATGTCATCAGAAGATTTTTTTTGACCGGAATCTTCATCCTGGTAGGTGCTTTTAAATTTATAAAACAACCTGAAGCGTATTATTGAATAGGTGTTTGCATTTTCATCCTTTGCCACAAGTGCCGAGTCAACAATTTTAGCCAATGTTTCAGGGCTAATATCTCCGCCTTTCAATCCTCCTATAGACATCGTGATTTTAGGGATTACCGTTTTTGCTTTCGCGCCGGGCTTAACTGAAGGCTTATTCTGCGCCAGTGCGTACCCGGCGTTAAACAGTAATATGCAGAGTAAAAGTTTTTTCATTATTTGTTCCTTTGATAAAGAGGCAAGGCTTAAACGGTTGCAAATTAGGGTTTATTATATAGAAGTTTTGTTAAAAGGCTCTCTGTATATTACGTATATTTATTTACCCAACTATGTTAAGTTTTTATAACCACAGGGGTCTGAATATAATCGCATTTTTTGTCCAGGATTTTGGGCTATTAATCAAACTCATTTATTATTATGATTACACAGGAAAAATTAAAAATCTATAAAAAATATGATGGCAATATTGACAGTTGGGCAAGATCCGGAAGAAAAAAGGAGAAGACAATAATGGAAGATAAAGACTGGGGCATGATTGATGGATTGATACAGGATTTGAAACTTGCAGACAGGGGATTGGCTGCCGAAGTATATATAAATGATATTTATAAAAGGATGAATGAAAATTGCGACAGTGCAGAAACAGTAGAAGAAATTAAAGCTATGTTATGTAGTGAACGCAATGCCCCGCAACCGGCAAACTTTTTTAGCAGGATTTTTAATTTATACAAGTCTTTATAAAACCCGATTAAAAGTTTACACACTTAATGAGATAGCCCAATAATTGCCTGCGGTCTATTCACTATTGCTCTTAAAAAAACGCTATTAATAAATGATAATATGAAAAGAAAACTGCTTACTTTTTTTATAGGCTGCGTTGTTGCAACGGCTATGTGTGCTCAAACAAAGATCACGCTTAATACTGATCTTGGAAAAACAAAAATCAGCAAACATATTTATGGACATTTTGCGGAACACCTTGGGCATTGTATTTACGGGGGCATATATGTAGGTGAGAAGAATACTAAAATACCCCATACTGCCGGCATTAGAAATGATATTATACAGGCTTTAAAAGATTTAAAAATTCCAAACCTGCGTTGGCCCGGCGGCTGCTTTGCAGATGCATATCAATGGAAAGATGGCATTGGCCCAAAAGAAAAAAGACCCAGCATGATCAATGTTTGGTGGGGCGGTGCAAAAGAAGACAACAGCTTTGGCACACATGATTTTCTTGACCTGTGCGAACGTATCGGAGCGGAACCTTATCTCGCAGGCAATGTAGGCAGTGGTACGGTAAAAGATCTGTCAGATTGGGTGTCGTATGTAAATCATCCCGGGGGTAGCCCGATGGCTGATCTGCGCAAACAAAATGGACGGGAAAAACCCTGGAATGTAAAAATGTGGGGCGTAGGCAATGAAGCCTGGGGCTGCGGCGGTAATATGACGGCTGAATATTATGCCAACGTATACCGCCAGTATGCAACTTTTATGAACGACTGGAGCAAAGATGCAAAACTCTATAAGATTGCGTCCGGCGCCAGCGATGGTGATTATGCATGGACGGAAACGCTGATGAAAAATATTCCTCACCATATGCTGGCTGGTGTTGCATTGCATCACTATTCTGTATTAAGCTGGCAGGATAAAGGACCTTCAGTAAATTTTACCGAAGCGCAATATTTTAAAACAATGGAAGAAGCGTGGAAAATGGAAGAGTTTGTTGCGAAACACAGCACCATAATGGATAAATATGATCCTCAGAAAAAAGTTGACCTGATCGTTGATGAATGGGGCGGATGGTATAATGTGGAAGATGGTACTAACCCGGGATTTTTATACCAGCAAAACACCATGCGTGACGCGATGATCGCCGGGCTTACCCTGAACGTTTTCAACAATCATGCTGACCGTGTACGTGGCGCTAACCTGGCCCAGATTGTGAATGTACTGCAGGCAGTTATTCTTACCAATGAAGAAAAAATGATCCTTACACCTACTTACCACGTTATGAAAATGTATAACGTGCACCAGGATGCTACATTAATACCTATAATGATTGACGCGCCTCAATATGAATTCCAGGGAAAAAAGCTTACGGCAGTATCGGCATCAGCGTCAAAAGATGCTGCAGGAAAAATAAATATTTCTTTAACGAATATTGACTATAGCAAGGCACATGAGGTAACGATCAATCTGCGGGGAGAAAATTTTTCAAAAGTATCGGGGCAGCTATTGTCGTCTCCCAAGATAAACGATCATAATACTTTTGAGCAACCCAATAAAGTAGCGCCCAAAAGCTTTACCGGTGCAAAGTTAGACAAGGGCGTGCTGAAACTTAATATTCCTGCATATTCGGTAATTATGTTAACAGTGGAAAAATAGCATACTTAAAATTTCCTTGTATTCATTTCAAAAAAGACTGTAATAAAGAAATTTTTCTACCAGGCTGAAGATTTCCTGGTAGAAAAATCTTCATTGTACTGCTTCAGTCAACCTTGTGAATATTTGTATTGTGTTCAAATATTGAACATCAGCCAATCGTTATACAGGCTTATATTGTATTTTAATATTTTTATGCAAAAAAGCACACTGAGATTTAACCTGGGTTATTTCACATTGTTCATCTTATTATTTATTACAGAAGTGCTGATCGCATTATATTCACATAATTCTGTACTGCGATCCTATATAGGCGATGTATTGGTAGTGGTACTTATTTATTGTTTTGTTAGATCGTTCTTTAATACTCCTGTATTTATAACAGCAGTAGCGGTTTTAATATTTGCCTGCCTTGTTGAAACACTTCAATACTTCAAAATAGTGCATAAACTTGGACTCGAACATTCTGTATGGGCGAGCGTTATTATAGGCACATCATTTTCATGGTGGGATATTGTTTCCTATGTTGCCGGCATTATTATCGTACTGGCTTTCGAAAAATTAAAATAAAATCAGCATGCTGCTTTAAGTGTTATTTTATGCTTTTAAAGAAAAGTGGCAGGTATGAAAGCAAAAGCCAGCACTTTTCATATTTATTACATTTATAGGTTCGTTCTGCTTAAGCCACTTGTAGTGCTTATTATAACTATTGTTATGGAGAAAGACGGGATAGCAATACCAAAAGCGGCTTAGCGATTGAACATGTTTGAGGTTGTGGGGTACTGATTACCGGTTGCATTATTGCTCATTATAAAAGCGCACGCAGCATTGGCTCTTAATAATGCTTCATCGTCCAGATTCTGGTATTGTGCAATTATTTCTACATCAATTATAAAATCACATAAGAATAAGGTTATTTTGCTTTGGTATAATTTTCTATTACTGGTAATTAAAATTATTCATATGCAAAATTGGCTGAGAACTTTACTTGCCGGGTACGGCGCATACAAATGGGGCGGCGGCTGTTTGGGTTCTATTCTCGTTTTTGTGATCATTTATTATTTACTTGGCTATTGTTGATAGCTTAAATTCCTGCATATCAGCTGATATGCAGGAATTTAATTAGGTGTTCCGGGTAAAATAATATGCAGTTATTATTTTTGCTGACGGTTTGGTTTATCAATATGCGTTTTAAAAAAATTTCCCGCAAAGCTTTATTATTGCTCACGGTATTTATTACCGTTTTTATAGCAGGATATTTTTATGCATCACTCCCATTAATAAGCGCTTTCGGCGCCAAAACGCTTTGTTCTTCCATATACCTTCAACACCGAAATCCCAAAGTGGTAATTAAAGAAGATCTATCAGGTTTTCCATTTTCATTAGCAACATATAACATAAACAATGCAGATTCGTCTGTATCAGTAAATGTATTTGGCCTTGCAGAAAAAAAAGCGATATTCAGAAAAGGGCTCGGCGCTACTTTAATAAATGATTTTTCAGCATCAGATATTCGAAAACAGCAATTCAATATTCCAGCTCCTGCTATTGATCATATGAATTGGCCCGGGGGAAATAAGCTTGCAGACAGCATTCCGGCGTGCATAAATAACCAGGAGCTTGACGAAATGCTGCAGCAGCACATCTCCGATGAACGTTCCACTACAAGAGCAGTTGTGGTTGTGCATAACGGCAAACTGATTGCAGAACAATATGCCCCGGGGTTTTCAGATAGCACTGTTATGCCTGCATGGTCTGTCAACAAAAGCATTACAGGTTGCCTGATTGGCATATTGGTAAAACAAGGTAAATTAAATATAGATGCACCTGCCCCCGTACCGCAATGGACAGGCACGCCGAAAGCATCAATCACCATCAAACAGTTATTGCAGCAAACTTCAGGGCTGGCTTATGCTGAAAATTATCTATTCCCCAGTGAAGCGACCAATATGCTTTTCAGAAAAGGCAATATGGCAAATTATGCAGAAAGCCTTCCTTTAAAATATACACCGGGAACCGTTTTTAATTATTCCAGCGGTAATACCAATATTTTAAGTGGTATCATAAAGAAAGTAGTAGGAAATGAAGATTATGCCTCTTTTCCATACAGGGAATTGCTGTATAAAATCGGTATGTATTCAGCAACCCTTGAGCCTGACGCTTCGGGTATGTATGTCGGTTCCTCCTATTGTTATGCCACTGCACGTGATTTTGCAAGGTTCGGATTGTTTTGTCTTGATAATGGAAAGTGGAACGGTCAGCAGATCCTCCCAAACAATTGGATATACTTATCAACACAACCTGCTAAAGCAGACCTATTTCAACAATATGGTATGCAATTCTGGCTAAATGGTTTTGACAAACCGAGCGCAAAAAAACATCAGTTTCCCGATGTTCCGGCTGACATGTATTATGCTGACGGGTATGGTGGGCAGGACATATTTATCATTCCTTCGAAGCAAACAGTTATTGTAAGGCTGGGGTTAAAAAAGATTGATGAAAATAAATTGATTGCAGGTATATTATCAACATTACCTTAAAAGCGATAAAAGTTTTTTTATTTCCCGGATTATAAAATCCAACTTTTTATTTTGATGTTTTGTATCTGCCGCAACTTATTTTTGCCCGTCACCCATATGCTTACATTAAGCATGGCTATTATAACTCAAAAATTAAAAATGCATTTGAAAATTATTTTGTTCCTGGTATTGGCAGCGGGCATGGTTATGAACGGTATGGCACAATCCCAGTTTAGCGGCTGGTTGGCTGCTTTTAATACAATCAAACTAAACAACAATTTTAGTTTTTACAGTGATGTACAGGTTAGAAGTAATGATCAATGGCAGCATATGCAATCATTACTGTTACGCCCAGGCCTGAATTATAATATTGCAAAAAATAAAATGCTTACGGCTGGCTATGGGTATATCAGCAATCGCAGAACGGTATCTGAAGTTTCCGGGTATATGCCTGAACATCGCATCTGGGAGCAATTTATTGTTTCACATCCGGTTGCCTTTACATCGTTATTGCACAGGTTCAGGGTGGAGCAACGCTTTATTGGAACGCCGGTAATAGAAAATAATGATCTGAAAAGAGATAACTATGTATACGCCAACAGGTTCAGGTATTTTTTTAGAACTATTGTGCCGTTGAGTGGTGAAAAAAAGTTTGAAAAAGGCATGTTCGCCTCCCTGCAGAATGAGGTGTTTCTGAACTTTGGCAATAAGCGCAATGTTAATGGGAAAACTTTTGACCAAAACCGGGCATATGCATCTGTTGGTTATCGCGTAAGCAAAACTTTTGATATTGAAACAGGTTATATGAACCAGTATGTTTCAGGCAAAAATGATGCGATTACCAATAATCATATACTCCAGTTGGCAACATACCTGCGCCTATAATATTTGACCAAATTAAAGAGTAGCTTTGATTACCCAATATACTTACCGTATGAAGAAAAGATTTAGCATAATTATTCCTGTTTTACTGGTTGCCTTTTCACTATGTGCCCAACAAAACAATGATGCAGCAGGTACTTATTTTTTGCAGGACGTAAAAGATACAAATAGTGGCTTTACGCTAAAGCCAAATTATACATTCACTTTTTTTTATACAAAAGACCAGTTTACCCGAACCGGTAGCGGAAGATGGACCCTGGATAATAACATTATTACTTTCAACAGTCGTTTAAAACCTGCCCGTGATTTCAAGCTGCTATCTTCACGCAGGGTAAATGATAATTTTGTTACTATAGCTTTTACTGACGACAATCCGCTCTATATAAAAGACATTGAATGCACATTATATACAGCGCGTGGCCGTCAAAAAAAATTCACTAATGCAGAGGGTATCGTTCAGTTTACAAAGCAGGAAATTGATTCGGTGAAAATCATTTCATCTTTTTTTCCTGATCACCCGTTTACATATATTCCGCTCAATAAAATTCAAAACAACTTTGTATTTGAACTTGAAAAATGGATAAGTGAAGTATTCTTTTCTGATTTCACCCTGCAGTTCTCAAATCCACATTTATCAGGAAGGCATCCATTATTACCCGGGCAGTTTAGATATACAAAAGATAATTAGGGTCAGGTGATAAATACTTATTCACTATCCCGATCACCATTGCCTTATACCCTATACCTTACATTATCTGCCGCTATTTTTCATCAGCCGAAGGACCATACATGCCTGGTACCGGAATATTTAACAACCGCAGGTAAACAGACAACTGACCGCGATGATGGATAATATGATTCATCAGCATACTCCTTAGCGCTACCTTTTTAGGCAGGCTAACAACAACAATTTCTCCCCTGCGAAGTATCCAGTTCTCATTTAACACTTCATCGGTAGCGGCTTGCAGCGTTGCAATTGCCTGTTCAAGGTTTTGTTCAAAAAAATCCAGCAATTCTTTCGTATCAGCAGCTTTACAACGGTTGAGCGGTGTTTTTGTAAAATCAAATTCCGGCATATTTATTATTAAGCCTGCCCACTGTGTAAGCTCTGCAATATGACTTGCTAACCTGCCTGCCGCCATACTTTTTTCATGTGGTTTCCATTCAAAATGTTCTCCGGGTATACGTGACAGTATTTTTTGTGTATTGGATGCCTCATGTTTTAACTCAGCAGCCATTGAAATGCCCAGTGCCATATATATTTTTTTATAAAGATAGAATTGATTTTGTGATGGACTTTTTCTTTCCTATCTTTTGCAAAAAATATTTCTGTATGTCCAAAACGATTGTATCGCGTTCAGTTTTCTTTTTTCTCACATTATTTATTGCGGTTAACAGCTTTGCCCAGGTACGCCTGCCCGCAATATTTTCTGACAATATGGTGCTGCAAAGAGAAGCTGACGTAACAGTTTGGGGATGGTCATCTCCCGGTGAAAAAATATTTATCAGCAATACCTGGAATAATAATGTTGATTCTGTGCAGGCAACCGGTTTTGCAAAATGGAATATAAAAATTAAAACGCCTGCAGCCGGCGGTCCCTATACCCTTACCATTAAAGGAAGCAACACCATTACATTGCAAAATGTGATGATAGGTGAAGTTTGGGTATGTTCAGGTCAATCCAATATGGAATGGAGCAGCGTGAACGGGTTACCGGAAATGGATGCAGAACTACCTAACAGCACAAATCCGAATATACGTTTGTTTCATCTTCCCAAAACAACAGCCATATACCCGCAGGACAACAATGCAGGCACGTGGAAAAACTGCGATCCCGCATCACTAAAAAACTTTAGTGCTGTTGCCTACTTTTTCGGAAAAAAATTACAGAAAGAATTAAATATCCCTATCGGGCTTATCAATACCAGTTGGGGAGGCACGCCTGCGGAAGTATGGACACCCGCTGATGCCGTAAACAATGATAACGAACTAAAAGCAGCTGCCGCAAAACAGGGCATAAACAATTGGTGGCCCACAGTATCCGGCGCAACTTATAACGCAATGATATATCCCATCACCAGCTTCAATATTGCAGGCGCTATATGGTACCAGGGAGAAAGTAATACAGGTACAGCATCTTCCTACAAAAAGCTGATGACAACAATGATTGACAGCTGGCGCAAAGCATGGAATAAAGATTTTCCTTTTTATTATGTGCAGATCGCTCCATTTAAATATGGCAATAAAAATATTGCTGCATTACTGCGTGAAGCGCAAACACAAACACTATCTCACCCTAAAACAGGTATGGTTGTAATTACCGACCTGGTGGAAAATGTAAAGGATATTCATCCAAGACAAAAAATTGGCGTTGGAGAAAGGCTGGCTGCATGGGCATTAGCGGATACTTATAACAAACAGGGCATAAGTTACAAAAGCCCTGTATACAAAAACATGGAAGTGAATAAAAATAAAATAACTGTTTACTTCAACAATGCAGCAGATGGCTTAATACTTAAAGGAGCGGATAAAAAAGCTACGGAATTTTATATAGCCGGTGAAGACAAAAACTTTTTACCGGCAGATGTAAAGATAGAAGGTGATCATGTTATTCTTTCCAACAAACAAATCAAAAACCCGGTTGCAGCGCGTTTTTCATTCAGCAATACCGCTATCGGAAATATTTTTAACAAGGCAGGCTTACCTGTAGACCCATTCAGAACTGATAACTGGGATGTGGATACAGGTAAAGAAGAATAAATAATTGATTGCTGTTATCCGTCAATCCGTATGCTTTGATGCTATAGATTTTTGAAAAAACATAAAGCATCTTATGGCTAATTTCTTTATTTCTTATTCAAGGAAAAATACGGATATAGCAAAAAGGATAAGGAATCTCATATCCAGACTTGATACAGCCCATGATGTATTTTTAGATACAGAGTCAATAAAGGCAGGGGCAGACTGGAAAAAGGAATTAGAGAACCGGATAAAAAAGTGTGATCATTTTATTTATATTCATTCACCTGAATCTTTACAATCAAAATATATAAAGCAGGAACTTGCCTGGGTGCAGCAATCTGAATTGAAAACCGGTATTCGCAAATTAATTGTTTACCGGCTGCAGTTCGCAGACATCATACCGCAATTAGCAGCATACCAGATATTGGATGCGACCGATGATTTTACGATTGATTTTTTCAAATTAATGTCGGGTATTTTACAAAGCAATAGCTTTTACACTGTTGAGCATGAAATTCAGTTGGCAGATGAATGGTGGTATAATGGCAAATTCTGGATAGATGCTCCTCCCGAATTTCTTAAAAAAATTCAAATGGTGGAATACAGGTTTGACTACGGATGGGATACAGACGCAATCGAAACTGTTAAAGCTTCACCCACTTCGTTAAAAAATAAGTTTAAAAAAAGCTTTGAAACCAAATATCATTTCACAGTATTTGTGGTGATATATTTATGGAATACAAAAGAACTGTATTTCGTTAAAACCATACCTGTTTTTCATTGATATGATGTCTAAAAAGTTTTCAGCAGTAATTGAAATCATAGGTATCAATCCTTTTGTATTTGTTCCAGTTAAAATCCTGGATGCTCTTTTTACCTCGTCAGGAAAAAATAAGGGGCCAATACCGGTAAAAGGAACGATAAACAATTTGCCCTATAAGCAAACGCTGGTAAAATATGCAGGGCACTGGCGGCTTTATATTAATACGGTAATGCTCAAAGATTCTCCCAAACACGCAGGAAAAAAAATAGCTATCACTATTGAGCATGACCCTGAAGACAGAAGCGTGCCATTTCATCCAAAGCTGTCTGCGGCGTTGGATAACAACAAAAAAGCAAAAAAAATTTATGAATCGCTTTCGCCTTCCCTGCAAAAGGAAATAAACAGGTATATAGCAGGATTGAAAACAGCAGAAAGCATAAGTAAAAACGTTGACCGTGCCATAGGATTTTTGTTGGGCAGGGAAAGATTTGTGGGCAGACCTCCGCTCCAAAGTAATTAGCGCCTCCGCATATTCAATCCTTATCTCGCCACCACCGTTACAAGGTAATGCGTAGCTACTACAGACGGCCTTGTTTTATAGTTTATAAACGCACCGGTTAGTTTGCTGGCGTGGTAATAAGGGAAATTATGTGTATCGGTTATTTCCAAACCACTGTTTCGTATTGCCTCCAACCCTTCCTGTGTAGTGTAAATTAAAAGCGGCTGCTTTGCATATTCTTTTAGCCGGGTAAGGTCACCATATACCACTTCTTTTTTTGTATAAAAGGTAAACGAGTGAGAAAATGTGCCATACACTGCAGCCCGTGTCACACTACTATCCGTTGTTTTATTTGAAAATTCAGCAGCATTGCTCCCGCTCTGGTAATCTATAAGAGCAGTATAAAAAAATATGTTTAGAAACCCATAAGCACCAAGCGCTGCCAAAAAGCTTTTCCCTGTTATGCCGGTGAGTCCATTTTTTTTGAATACCAAAAGCGTAACAACAATTACCAACAGCATATATATAATTGCCACTATTGTATGAGCAGGGTGGTAAAAATATATCAACAGCATTGGTATTAATAACAAAGCGCCAATGATAATAGATTGTATCACGCTTATTACCCGTATCCATGCCTGCTTTTGCAACTGGCAGAGATATTGAGCGGTTATAATACAAAAGAAGGGAAACAGGATATTTAAATAATGAGGCAGTTGAAATTTTGATAATGAAAAGATCAGGAGCATAATCATTCCTCCGCCAACTGTAATATATTCCTGTTTGGAAAAGAGTTTACCGGATTTAAATATCTTCCAGTATAATGCAATATAAAATATCAGCGACCAGGGCAGAAAAGCCCATAGCATGGTATGTACATAGAAAAATGGATCACCTTTTCCTTTGATTGGACCATTATTAAGAAATCGCCCGAACTGGCTGTCCCAAAAAAAGAAGCGAACGCCTGATACACCCGTTGTTCCAAACACTTCTTTTTCAGGATGCAGATCAAACTGCATATATAAAGTATACACTTCAGGCAATGAGAAAACAGCAATCAGTACAAAAGCAATGATCCACTTATAGCTGAGCAATTGCCTAACATCTCTTTTAATGATCCAGTGAACGATAAAACCTGCGCCGATAGAGATCAGTACAAAAGGGCCTTTGGTCATAACAGCAAAAGCAGCCAATAAAGCACCCCATACTATATGCCGGCTTATTTTATGGTTTAATGAAGCAATATAAAAATGATATACACTGCCAATGATAAAACCGGTAAGGTAAGGCTCTGCACGAACATCATTATTGGATATTACAAGGTGCGCTGCCGATAAGTACAACAACACACCCAGTTGTGCAATACTCCTGTTATAAGCTTTGAATGCAAATTTATATGTATAATAAGCGCCCATCATCCAGCACAAAAATGCCGGCAGCTTATAGGCAAAAGTATTTATTCCAAAAATCTTATAGCTTACCGCTATCAGCCAAAAAGGAAAATGAGGCTTATCTAACCAGTCTTTACCAAATACCATCAGGTTCACAAAATCATTACGCTCAACAATTGTTTTAGCAACCATTGCATACAGCGTTCCATCCGAATCCAGTATTGTTACAAAAAAACCTGTGGCATTAATAACAATCCCGGCAATACAAAGCGGTGTGAACCATTTTGCCAGCCATGTATTCCAACTGTTACCGGATGCAAAACCAGGAGCTTGCGTTACAAACATTATTCAATTATTAACCTGCAAAATATTTAAAAAACAGACCAGTATAATTTATTTTTAATGCGCTCTCTAACATTAAAGCCATATATTATGAAATATGCAGTTTTTATTTCCCTTTTTTATGTCTCCCTAACATTACAAGCCCAAAAACTTAGTGTACCCGGCACTGTTATAACTCACAGCCCTGCCAGCAGCGGTTTATATATTGGTTCACCAAGTATTTGCATACTTAAGGATGGAAGCTATCTCGCATCACATGATTTGTTTGGCCCTTCATCCAATGAATTTGAAAAGCCGGTGTCGAAAATATATCGTTCAACCAATAAAGGGAAAACATGGAAGGAGGTGGCTGTTATTAACGGCCAGTTTTGGTCAAAACTATTTACTTACAGAGGTAAACTGTACTTTTTTGGAACCAGCAAACATCATGGAAATACCATCATAAGAACTTCTGCCGATAATGGCAGCACATGGTCCGAGCCGGTGGATGCCAATCATGGATTGCTGTTGCAGGGCGAATATCATTGCGCTCCTATGCCATTTGTTGAATACAACGGTAAACTTTGGCGTGCTATGGAAGACGCGATGGGAGAAGTTAAAAAATGGGGAAAAAGATACGGCGCATTTATGATGAGTATAGAGGTTGATAAAGACCCTATGCTGGCTTCGAACTGGCAAACCAGCAACGTATTGCATTATGATTCAACTATGCTGAATGGCAATTTCGGCGCATGGATTGAAGGCAATGCGGTTGTAACGCCGGATGGGAACATTATTGATATGTTACGGGTAGACGACAGATCAACACTTGATGAGAAAGCAGCCATTGTAAAAATAAGCAGTGATGGTAAAACAGCATCTTTTGATGCTGCTACAGGATTTATCGCATTTCCCGGTGGTAGTAAAAAATTTACTATACGTTATGATAGTATTTCAAAATTATACTGGACGATCAGCAATTATATTCCCGACAGTATAAAACAAAAAAATATTGGCAGAAACCCTGCAAGCATACGTAATACACAAGCATTATTCAGCTCGCCCGATTTGACTAACTGGAGTTTTCGCAAGTTGCTATTACAGCACCCTGATATTATCAATCACGGTTTTCAGTACGTAGACTGGCTGTTTTATAAAAATGATATTTTATTCGTAAGCAGAACGGCTTATGATGATGGAGAAGGTGGTGCGCATAATAATCATGACGCTAACTATTTAACTTTTCACAGGATTAAGAAATTCAGGAAAACACTTTAAGACCATACCATATCATCATGCCAGGTATAAGATTTTCTGAATTAATCTTTAGGCTCAATAATAAACTTCCGGGAAATCCAGTTTAAATAGCCGGCTGTTTTTAACTGTTTATATACTGATAGGTTAATCCGGCAACATCTGTTTATAGGTGCTTAAAAATCATTTACCTTAGCATTTCGTTCATTTTATGAAATACCTTCCGTTTCTCACAGGAAAATACTCTACTGCGCCGGGATTGATTGCAATTGAAAAAAATCCTGTATCATCTGAAAAATTTATTTTCCAGGTGGATGATACCTACAACCAGTATATCGAAAATAAAACTGCCTGCAGAAAAGAAGATATTTACAAATACTATTGCACTTCACGTTTATTGCCCGGCACCATAAGCAGGGTAAATAAATATATAGCGCGGCAACTGGTTAAAGAATATCCTGATTTTTTTATACTTGAGGAATCAGGCAAAAGTATTTCATTACACAACAGGATTTTAAACGAAACTATCCACTGGAGTGATGATTGGATAGATATTGACAGCGATAAGTATGAATCTCTTTTTGACGCGCTATGCTGCCAGGTGCAGGAAGACATTGCTATAGTACAAATGCAGGACAATGAAGACTGGCTGACAGCCATTCATCTCTGCTCGCCCAACCATTGGTCGCCAACAGAAAAATGCGGAAAAACTTTCGAGGCTATACACGCGCCTATACCAGGTATGGATAAAACCATGCAGCAGCATCCTAAAATGTTATCTGCTATTATTCAAAAAGGACCATTTACAAGATTTGCCTGGGGTGTTGCTACTGATGATCGTTTAAACCACCACCCTGTTCCACCACCTGGTATAGACAGCGATTACTGGAACGGAAGATTAAAAGGAGATGACGCAACAAAATTTTACATAAGAACAGAGCGACAGAACCTGGTAGGATTTGCAGAAGAAAACGTTTTTATCTTTACTATCCACACTTATTTTTACGATATTTCAGAGCTTGATCATAATGAGCAAAATCTTTTATGGGAAGCAATAGATACTATGTCTTATGAAAGCAAAATATATAAAGGCATTATTAAAATGGAAGTTGAATTAAAAAGAAAACTGGGCAAATAGCTCAAGCATTACAAACCAACATTTACTTTCTTTCTTTTTAAATCTGCCAGCGAGGGATCAAGTTCAATGGCCCTGTCGCATATTTTCATTCCCCTGGATACATCGCCTTTTTTCTGATATGCCATTCCCATCATATACATTGCCCTTGCATTGGAGGCATCCTGCTGAAGAATATTATCAAAATATCCAATAGCTTTGGGGTAGTCTTTAATTTTATAATAAGTCTCTGCTATATTGTACAGCAAATTGAGATCGGCAGGTTTTTTTTCCAACAGCCCCATCATTAATTGCAAACCCCGTTCAGGTTGCCCGGAGAGTATGCATGATAAAGAAAGGTTTTCGAAATAATCATTATCGGTTTTATATCCTTTTTCAGCAGCTTTTTCATAATAAATAACTGCTGTTTTATCATCCGGTATCGCGGAGTAAGTCATAGCCATTTCATAATACCATCTTGCATTATTCGAATCTATGGCCAATGCTTTATGAAAATAAGGAATGGCTTTTCTGTAATTGCTCATATCTACATAGGATACCGCAATGATGTAGGGAATTTGAGCATTTACCGGGTCGTCTTTGGCGGCTTCTTCAAGATACTGAAAAGCTTTACCATAATTCTCATCCTCGTAAAAACTTTTGCCAATTATATAATTAGTACCTGCATATTGACCATGCTGCTGCATCAGCAGACCAAACTCAATTGCTTTATGCCATTGACGGAAATTAAAGTTCAGTTGTGCAAGTTGGTGAATGGCCGTGGTATCATTCTTATCAAGCTCATACACCCTTTCAAAAGCACTTTTTGCCTTTTTGTATTGCCTTAACTCTAACGCGGTATTGGCTAAAGCTTTCCAGCTCTCTTTATCAGTAGAATCAGCATCTACAGACTGCTGAAAATACTTATGCGCCATTGCAAACCGCCTGCTTTGTTGTTCTTCAGCGCCTTTTGCATAAAAAAAACCTGCGCTGTCTGATATTTGAGAGAAAACCGGTAACGACATCACCGCAACAAAGCAAAAAATCAATACACGTTTCATACAACTAAAAGAGGCTATTTGAGCACTACTGCACCTAATGGGGGCAGATGAATATTTATTTCAAAAACCCTGCCCTTTTTATCAACCATCTCTGACCGTATATCCGGATTTAACACATCCCCGCTTCCCCAGTATTTTTTTTCATCGCTGTTAAAGATTTCCTTCCACTGCTCTTTACCCGATACCTGTATCTTCCAATCGTGGTAAACTACAGGCGTTACATTCAGTATTACCAGCACATCATCAGCCGGTTTTTTCCCTTTGCGCCTGTATACTATTATTCCTTCATCGCGATGATTCAGGTCTATCCATTCAAAACCATAAATATTGAATTGATTCTCGTATAAAGCAGGTTCATCACGCAATAGTTTATTCAAATCAGCTACACAATCTTTTAACATTCTATGGGCATCATATTGCAACAAAAACCAATCCAGCTCTGATTTATAATTCCATTCACTGGTTTGCCCGAATTCATCGCCCATGAACAACAACTTACCGCCGGGATGTGTAAACATATAGGAATACAGCAATCGCAGGTTGGCAAACTTTTGCCATTCATCACCAGGCATTTTATATAACATCGGGCTTTTTCCATGCACAATTTCATCGTGACTCAACGGCAACATAAAGTTTTCATCATAGAAGTACATCATACTGAAAGAAAACTTATCCTGGTGAAATTTCCGGAAAACGGGGTCGAATTTAAAATAATCAAGTGTATCGTGCATCCAGCCCATCATCCATTTCATACCAAAACCAAGCCCTCCTTCAAATGTAGGCTTGCTCACACCCGGCCAATCTGTGGCTTCTTCCGCTATCGTCTGCACATCAGGAAAATCCCTGTATATCGTTTCATTCAAATCTTTAATAAAAGCGATTGCCTCCAGATTCCCATCGCCGCCATATTCATTTGGCTCCCATTGCCCCGTAGTGCGGGAGTAATTCAATTTAAGCATTGAGCTAACTGCATCTACACGTATGCCATCAGCATGATACTTATCAAACCAGTATCTTGCACTGCTGATCAAAAATGATTTTACTTCTCCCCTCTTGTAGTTGAAAATATAGCTGTTCCAATCCGGGTGAAACCCTTTGCGCATATCCGCGTATTCATAAGTATGCGTTCCATCAAACATGAATAAACCATGCGCGTCATACGGAAAATGAGAAGGTACCCAGTCCAGCACAACACCAATGCCTTCATTATGTAATGCATCTACCAAATGCATAAAACCCTGCGGATCGCCGAAGCGGGATGTTGGCGCAAAATAACCTGCGCCCTGGTATCCCCATGAGCCGTCGAACGGATGCTCCATTACCGGCATAAACTCTACATGTGTAAAGCCCATTTCTTTTACATAAGGCACCAGGCGCTCTGTAATCTGATCATAAGTATTATAACTTTCTTCATCGTTTTTATCAGGGCGCATCCAGCTTGCCAAATGCACTTCATACACACTCCATGGTGCATCAAGCGCATTATGCTTTTTTCGTCGCTTCATCCAAGCATCATCATTCCATGCAAAATCCAAATGCCAGGTTATAGAAGCTGTGTCCGGCCGCTTCTCCCAAAACCAGGCAAAGGGATCGCCCTTATCCTGCTTATGACCTTTATACCCATGAATGTGATATTTATATACTTCTCCTTTTTTCATATTGGGAATAAATCCTTCCCAAATGCCTGAATTATCAAGCCGCACATACAGTGGATGCGAGTCATTATTCCAATCATTAAAATTACCTTTTACAGAAATAAACGTAGCGTTGGGCGCCCAAACAGCAAAATAATAACCATCGGTATCCAATACCCTTGCAGGTCTTGAGCCAAAAAGCTTATACAGATTATAGTGTGTGCCCTGCTGAAAATTACTGATATCTTCATCCGTAAATAAAGAGTAATTCCAAACCGTTTTGGTGCTATCAACAAAATGTATGTCTTCGTATTTTTTTATAGTTGTATCTGCAGACACTTTTTTATTTTTTTTAGGAGCAGGTATTTGTTTTTTTTCCGTTTTATTTTTATCTGCTGTACTTTTTTTAGCAGCAGTTTTTTTTGGTGCTGGCATTATCGTAAGAGTTAAATATGGAAAGCAATTGTATTGTCTCGGTTAAATATATGCTTTTTCAGCTTAACACTAAGAGATTGACTATTAATTTATGATTGTGAAAAATTTCATAACCTTTTCAAAAAATCCATAAAAAAACATATCAGTAAATTAATTTAGGACAGTCTTTATTTAACCTTAAATATTAAAGATGAAGAAATATGCTTTTCTGTTATTATTGCTTGCCTCCGGAATTTTTTCTTGTCAAAAAGAAAATAATCCCGGAGAAGATGATCAACAATATCTCCCGGAAAGAAATATTATTGACACCGCTTATGGTAGTAACGGGCAACAAAAGATGGATATATACCTGCCGGCCAGCAGAACAAAAACCACAAAAACAATTGTATTGATACATGGAGGAGGCTGGACAGAGGGAAGCAAAAGCGATTTAACTTCCTCAATACCTGAAATACAAAAACAATTTCCGGGTTATGCTGTAATCAATATAAATTACCGTTTGGCTAAAGACGGCAACGACCTGTTTCCTTCCCAGGAAAACGACACAAAATCTGCAATAGCGGCTTATCTTCAGCATACGGATGATTTTGTTGTTTCAAAAGATATAGTACTGGCAGGTTTTAGTGCCGGCGCGCATCTTGCTTTATTACACGCGTACAAAAACGACCCTGATAAAAACGTAAAGGCAGTGGTTGACTTTTTTGGACCTACCGAGCTTCCTGCCTTATGGAATATAAATATCCTGTACCAGCTATTATTGTATAATGTTACCGGCAAAACGTATGACCAGGATCCGGCTATATACAAAAACTCCAGCCCTGCAAATTTTGTTTCAGCGCAATCTCCGCCAACGCTTATACTGCAGGGAGATGCAGATCCAACAGTACCTCCTTCACAATCTATCCTGCTGTCTGATTCCCTTACTAAGTATAACGTGGCACATCAGTTGGTAATGTACCCTGGTGAAGGTCACGGGTGGACCGGCAACAATCTTCTTGATTCTTATGAAAAAATAAAAATATTTCTTAAGGAATATGTGAAATAAATCGAAGACACAGGCTACAGCCGCTTCAACTAAATGAAGTATCAGATACATGCTTAATTATAAAAGCTGCTTTTATAGCTTAACCAAATGATATTCTCATTAGTATAACATATATTTAAATGCGAAACTCCTGTGCCATTAACCCGGTGCATTCCTGAAATGTTGAAAAATTCAATTATTTTTGCCGTTATTTTGGAATTTAATACAACAGCATGATTTTACCAATTGTAGCGTACGGCGCACCGGTTTTAAGAACAGTTTGCAAGGATATTAACGCTGATTACCCGGGTTTAAATAAACTTATTGAAGATATGTGGGAAACCATGTATGCTTCGAGTGGCGTTGGCCTGGCTGCCCCGCAAATCAACAGGGAAGTACGGCTATTTGTAATTGACAGCAAGCAGATATTTGAAGGCATGGATGAAGAAGAAAAAAAGAAATATGCTGATGCTCCCGGTGTAAAACAGGTCTTCATCAATGCTCATATTAAAGAACTTGATGGCGAAGAATGGGCTTATAATGAAGGTTGCTTAAGTATTCCAAAAATAAGAGAAGATATTTACCGCAATGAAGCAGTTACCCTGGAATATGTTGACGATCAGTTCCAGGCACACACACAAACCTTTAAAGGTATTACCGCCAGAGTAATTTTGCACGAATACGATCATATAGAAGGCAAATTGTTTATTGACTATCTTAAACCATTAAAAAGGAGATTGATCAAGGGCAAGCTGGAAGACATTTCTAAAGGAAAGGTGAAAGTGGATTATAAGATGACGTTTCCCAAATAATTATGAAGGCTTTTCTTTCGATAAGCATCTTGTCTTTCCTGCTAACGGAAAATATTTTTGCCCAGCAAAAAGATACTGTAGTAGTAGATAATAAAGTCATTACGCTTTCTGAGATCATTATACGCAACAATGTAAATGTTCCTTCTTTTATAGAGAAAGTAAAAAACGACACCACTTTTTATAAAGCTTTCCGGAATTTACGTGTACTTAACTATACTTCGCTGAACGATGTAAGAATGTTTGATAAGAAGCAGAAAGTTAAAGCTTCACTTTACAGTAAAACACATCAATGGGCTGCCGGGGGCTGCCGTTATACCAATGTTTTAGAGGAGCAGGTGACCGGCGATATTTATGATGAGGATAAAAATTACAATTATTACACGCCCCAGTTATATGCCAGTATTTTTTTTGCAAAAGATACGGTTTGCGGAGAAACCAATATTGTAAAAGGCACGGAAATGAGCACAAAGGGAAAATCAGGCACCGCAAAACATAAGGAGCAATTAAAAATACTTTTCTTTAATCCTGGCAAAGCAGTACCCGGCCTGCCTTTTATAGGCAATAAAACAGCCATATTTGATGAGGACATGGCAGGCTTATACGATTACAATCTTGACCAGGAAGAACATCTCGGCCAGATATGCTATATATTCTCTATTAAAGCAAAAGATAAAGCCAGCGGAGGAAACAAGAACAAAGTAGTAATTGATGAAATGACTACCTGGTTTAATGTGAAAACGCTGGAAGTGATTGCCCGTAACTATACCATGAGCTATTCCGCAGGTGTATACGATTTTGACGTTAACATGCAGGTTGAGATGACTAAATACAGGGGCTACCTGGTGCCAAAACTGTTGCGCTATACCGGCGACTGGGATGTGGTTTTCAAAAAAAGGGAACGTGGGGTATTTACCGCAACCTTATTCGATTTCAGCGAATGAAATATTTGCTGTACTTTTTCATCCATAATTTTTTTATTTGTTCGCGGTAACTATACTTGGCAATAATTCAGCGCTGCCCATGCACGACAGACACCCAACCTCCCAGGTGGTGGCTTACTACGAGCATTTATTCCTGGTAGATTGTGGTGAAGGAACGCAGTTGCAAATGACGCGTTATAAAATCCGTCGTAACAGGATAAAGCATATTTTTATTTCTCACCTGCATGGAGATCACTATTTCGGTTTACCGGGTTTACTTACAAGCTATGGCTTAAACGGGCGTACGGAAGACCTGTGGATTTTTTCTCCACCGCTTTTAAAGGAAATTATAGCATTACATATAAAAGCTGCAGACATTGTTTTGCCATATACCATCCATTTTACAGCGATTGATAAGGAAATGGTTTTGTATGAAGATAAGAAAATTGAGATCAGTTGTTTTGCCGTAAGCCACAGAATACCATGCTGGGGATTTTTGTTTAAAGAAAAAGCAAAGCCACTGAAACTAAATCCCGATAAATTAAGGGAGTATGCTATTCCATCTTCCTTTTATCCGCGCTTAAAAGAAGGTGAAGATTATATAACCAAAAACGGTGAGATCATAAATAACCAATTGCTTACTCACCCTCCGGAACCAATACTGAGCTATGCTTATTGCGCAGACACCTCTTATAATGAAAGCATTATTGAAAAAGTAGCCAATTGTGACCTGGTATACCACGAAACAACCTACCTGGATCTGCAAAGAGAAAAAGCGGCAATGCGTGGACATTCTACCACGAAACAAGCGGCAATGGTTGCATACAAGGCCAATGCCGGCAAACTGATCATCGGGCATTTCAGCAGCAGGTACGAATTACTGGATGATTTTTTAACCGAAGCACAAGCTGTTTTTGATAATACAGAACTTGCATTGGAAGGCGCTACCTATATAATTTCAAAATAAGGAATTGGATATAAATAAGTTACTCTTATGTTGCCCGCATTGCAACCATTGGGGCATCATATTTGTCTATAAACAGTTTTTATATTTTTATTAAAATTGAAATTTATGAAAAGAACATTCTCCCGCCTGCTCAATGCATCGCTATTGATTGCCATAACCAGCATTTGGCTTTTTTCATGTAAGCCAAAAATTAAAGATGAAGACATTCAGACTCAGATACAGTCAAACCCGGCGCTTACGCACCTGGTAGCAACAGTAAAAGATGGTGTGGTAACCCTTAGCGGCGAATGTAAAGATGAAGCAGATAAAACCGCCTCCGAAAACGTGGTAAAACAAATACCGGGTGTAAAAAGCGTGGTAAACAACACTACTATTGCACCACCTCCCCCACCTGCTCCTGTAGAAATAGCCGCTGATGATCCGCTTACAAAAGGCATTACAGACGCGTTGAAAGACCACCCTACAGTTAAGGCTACTGCAAAAGATGGTATAATTACGGTTACCGGCGAAGCCACTTCTGTCAACTGGAAAAAAATTAAAATTGCGCTTGATGCATTGAAGCCTAAAAAGGTGGATGCTTCAGGATTAACCATAAAAAAATAATTCTAAAATAAAATCATATGGCATTACAGGATAAATATCAACAACTGATTGATACAGCTAATACCTCCGGCGTAAGCAATCTGCAGGTGAGGGAACAGGACGGTGTATTGTATATAGACGGCGAAGCTCCCTCCGGCGCTGTAAAAGATAAATTGTGGGATGTATACGGATCTATTGATCCTGATTTTTTGTCAGGCGATGTTGTAATGAATGTAAACGTAGCAACCGCCGTTCCAGGAGCAAAGGTTAAGGTTGTAACAGAAAAATCGAACCTTAATATAAGAAAAGGACCAGGCACAGATCAGCCTATAGTTGGCAAAGCAGCGCATCATGAAATTATCACATTGGTAAGCAAATCCAATGATCAATGGTGGCTGGTAAGAACAGATGATGGCGAAGAAGGCTATGCTTATGCGCAATATCTTGCACCGGTTGAATAAAAAAGTGTTATATAATATTTTTGAAAGGGGCTGTTTTAAGCAGTCTCTTTTTTTGTGTTTATGCCGGGAAAGAGGTATACGCTGCAACGATTATTTAGGGCTTGCTGTTTAACTCCCGGTATTATTTTTTTAGGTTTTTACCAGTAACCGGGTTAGCCGCCTCTTTTTGTATGGTTTCGCCGGAAGGCGAAATTGAAAAAATGCGAAGCATATTTTTTCAAA
>NZ_QCZJ01000021.1 GCF_003075435.1 Terrimonas sp.
GCTGTAAATCAAATAAGTTTATAATAATCCACAATTAAAATGTGGATTGTAAAAAGAAAAAAAGTAACAAAAAAAAGAAAAAGGGTAATAGTAGTAATAGTGTCTACTTTTTTCAGGACATGACAATTTCACATCGCCATCAGGCTGCAGCCACGTATATCGCTGTTATCTATTCTGCCCAATACTTCAAAGCCGCCATCACTATATAATAAGCCCGCATCTTCTGTAGCAATAAAACTGCAGGAGTATATATTGGCAAGATCAATAACATTAACAGCGCCACGGGTTTTAGCGGCAGAAGGGGCAGGCATATGCATCGGATCTTCTTCATCCCTTATAAATATTTTCATCCATGGCGGACAATAAAAAATGCCTTCACCTTTTGAATATGCCTGCGAAAGCAGTTCTGTCATTCCATATTCGGAATGAATATGACTGACTGTAAAAGCATTTTTCAATTCATCGTGTACTTCCGCCCTTGTCATTTCTGTTCTCCGGCCTTTCATGCCGCCGGTTTCCATTATGATAGTATTTTTTAAAGGGATAGGAAATGCTTCCGCAAAATCCAGCAAGGCAAAGGTTACGCCTATAAGCAATGTTTTTTGTTTGTTGTTTTCCAGGTCAACCAGTGTATCAGCGAGCTTTTGTTGTTCGTATAAATAAAAACCACTTTGCGGGTGACCGGACTGCTTTATCAATTCATCCACCATCACCACCAGCGATGAATGTTGTCTTTCCAGGTAGGAGGGAAGTAATCCTATAATACAGTATCCGGAAGGATCTCCATAAAACTGTGCAAACCCTTTGCTGAAGCTTTGCGTATATATACCGGCATCTTTTACATAATGCCTGCTGGGTGTGGTTTGTGTGGTACCGCTGCTTTCAAAAAGCAGTTCGTAGCTGAACGCGGTAGTTTTGATTTCATGGGTTTTAAAAAACTGTATGGGCAGAAACGGAATATCGCTGATGGTATTGATTTGTTCAGGGTTACTGCTGGTAAGCGAAACAAACTGCCTGTAAATGCTGTTGTTTTCATACTGGAAGCGGAAAACATCCAGCGCAACGGTCTCAAATGCCGAAATGTTAAAATCAAATAAACCCTTTGCAATGTCGTTATATGATGAAATTTTATTCAACCGGAATATTTACATTTGTTTACTGAATACGGTGTTATGAAAATAAGGATAGCAATCATTTTGTTGATAGTAATAGTAGTTTCCTGCAGCAAAGATACATTCAATAGTAAACCTTCGCTTAAACTGAAAGAAACAAGTGGCGATTACGTACCTCTTGACGGTAATTATGGTGTTCAGTTTACCTTAGAATATACAGACGCAGAAGGTGATATTGCCGGAGTTCCTATTTATCTTCAGAAATTGTCTTCTTCTGCTCCCTGTGCAGATAATACCAAAGATCCTACTTACCTGGATAGCAGTTATACCCTGCCAGCTGATGTGCCGTTGAGCGCTAATCAAAAAGGAGCGATTGTTATAACTATTTCAGATTTGTTGCTCAACAGAATTGCCTGCGATCCTTTAGATACACTTGAGGATGCCACTTTTAAATTCTGGTTTAAAGACCAGGCAGGTAATGTGAGTGATACTGTTACTTCTCCTGTTATTAAGATTGAGAAGCAGCCGTAAGCGGCCATGTCATCATCAATGCTCCGGCTTTGCAGTGCCTGGTGTCCTTTCATTTTCAAATTCATTTCCACATTTTCACATTTCCACATTATTTTGTCCGGGTTTCTTACATTTGAAGCCATAATTCATTATATACATGGCTAAAAAATCTAAAGAAAAACAAAAATCAATTTTAAAAGACAGCTCCTATACTTTCCTAAAAAATTATCTCAACAATCCTTCTCCTGTTGGCTTTGAAAGCAGCGGGCAAAAAATATGGCTTGATTATATCAAACCTTATATCGACAGCAGCTTTGTTGACCCTTATGGCACTGCGGTTGGTATAATAAATCCTGATGAACCATTTAAAGTAGTTATAGAAGCTCATGCAGACGAAATAAGCTGGTTTGTAAATTATATTACCAATGACGGCTTGATTTACCTGAAGCGCAATGGGGGAGTAGACCACCAGATAGCGCCTGCAAAGCGTGTGATCATTCATGGAAAAAAAGGCGCGGTAAAAGCTGTTTTCGGTTGGCCTGCTATACATACACGTATAGGTGGTGGTGAAAAAGAAACACAACCTAAAGTAGAAAACCTGTTTTTAGATACGGGTGCAAGAAGCAAAAAGGAAGTAGAAGACCTTGGTATTCATATTGGTGCTGTGGTTACTTATGAAGAAGGGTTTGACGAACTGGCATACGGGTATTATATCGGCCGGGCAATGGATAACCGTATCGGCGGGTTTATGATTGCTGAAGTAGCCCGTTTACTTAAGGAAAATAAGAAGAAGCTTCCTTTCGGGTTGTATGTGGTAAATGCCGTGCAGGAGGAAATTGGTTTACGTGGGGCTGAAATGATAGCGAGGCGGATTAAACCTGATGTTGCCATCATTACGGATGTTACGCATGATACTACCACGCCAATGATCAATAAAATAATTGAAGGTGATATAGCCTGCGGCAAAGGTCCTTCTCTTGCATATGCGCCGGCAGTGCATAACAAACTGTTGCAGGTAGTACAGGATGTTGCGGCAGAAAATAAAATACCTGTACAGTTAAGAACATTGAGCCGCAGCACAGGTACTGATACCGATTCTTTTGCTTATGCCAATGATGGTTGCCCGTCAGTATTAATTTCTATTCCCCTGCGGTATATGCATACAACCGTTGAAATGCTGCACAAAAACGACGTGGAAAATACCATTAAGCTGATGTATGAAACGGTGCTGGCATTATCGCCCAAAACAAAATTGAGTTATCTTTAAATATGCTGAACAACTTGTTATACATTGATCCGGGAAGCGGAAGCTATCTTGTGCAGGTAATTGCGGCTGCTGTGCTCGGTGTTGCCTTTTATTTTAAAACTTTTGTTGCCTGGGTAAAATCATTCTTTGGTGGAAAAAAGAACGTTTCTGACAAAGAAGAGAAAATCAATGAATAATTTAAAAAAACATCCTTCTTCGTTCAGGGATCCTTCAGGTTTTGTATTTGAATATGAAGGAAAACTTTATCGGCAGGTTAATAAGCATTATGCTGATGATTATGATCTTTTGCTTTCCTCCGGTTTATATGACGAATTGTTAAAGGGAGGTAAGCTTATTGCTCATCAGGCATTACAGCAGAATTTAACAGGCAGTAATGACTGGTATGTTACATTACTACCCGAACAAATTCAGTTTATTTCATATCCATATGAATGGTGCTTTGACCAGCTAAAAGATGCAGCTTTACTAACACTTGATATTTTACAAATATCGTTAAAGCACGGAATGGTATTAAAAGATGCAACTCCTTTTAATGTGCAGTTCGTAAATGGTAAGCCAATTTTTATTGATACACTTTCTTTTGAAAAATACAATGATGCAGAACCATGGGTGGCGTACAGGCAATTTATAGAGTGCTTTATTGTGCCGCTTGTCCTTTCTTCGTACAAATCAACAGATTTTATCAGGCAATTACAGTTAAATCCTGATGGGTTACCAACATCATTTGCGGCTAAACTGTTACCTTTTAAAAGCCGTTTCAGGTTGTCGTTGTTTTTGCATATTTTTTTGCCCAGTAATATCAGTACCAGGAAAAAAAATGCTTCATCAGCCAGGCACACCTCTTTTTCAAAGCAAAAGATGCTCAATATTGTAGATGATTTGCAATCGCTTATTCGTACCCTCAAACCGCGCAGACTATATTCAGTATGGAATAATTATTATGAAGAAACCATTTTGAGTAATGATTATTTACAGGCAAAATCTATTCTTGTAACAAAATGGCTGAATGAGCTGCAAGGAAATATTGCTATTGATATAGGAACAAATACAGGCGCCTTTGCTGTTGATGCGTCCAGAAGATACAAAAATGTAATAGCTGTTGATACCGATGAACTTTGTATAGATGAACTGTATAAAAAATGTAAAACCGGGCGAAGGGAAAACATCTTACCCCTGTGGGTTGATATAACAAATCCTACTCCGGCTATAGGCTGGGCTAATGTGGAAAGAGCAGGTTTTATATCAAGGTTAAATGCTGACCTGGTTATGGCGTTGGCGGTTATACATCATCTGGTTATTGGCAGTAATATCCGGATGAAGCAGGTGGTGGATATCTTTAAGCATATCACCAACCTGCTGTTAATAGAATTTGTACCTGAAGAAGATCCCAAAGTAGCAGAAATGCTTGAGAGGCGGGCAGATATTTTTGATGAATATAACCAGCAACATTTTGAAACTTCTTTTTCAGAGGAATTCAATATTCTAAAAAAAGAAGTAATCAAATCATCGTCAAGAGTTATTTACTTAATGCAAAAGAAATAGCCTGTTATGTTGAAAAAAATTAAAACTGCTCCATTCCACCCCTTTTTACTTCCGTTTTTTTTTATACTTCATGTTTTAAATGAGTATTATGGTTTGATGAGTGCCGGAATAGTTTTTCAATATTTGGGCTACTATCTGCTTTTGAGCATTGTTTTGTTTGGAATTGGAAGAGCGTTGTTAAAATCCAATATAAAAGCAGCGCTGTTTTCAACTATACTTCTTGCCGTTTTCTTTTTCTGGGGAGTATTTCATGATTATATCAAAAGTTTGAGTATTCCCCGTTTTTTTACATCTTATTCTTTTCTGCTACCATTGTTTTTTATATTGCTTGTTATCTTATTTTTTGCAGTAAAAAGAACAAAATATTTAACCAGGGCTACTTTTTTTCTTAACCTGTTATTAATATTGATTATATCGCTTGATGTAATTCAGATTGCCGGCAAAGCATTTTCACGTACAGATATTAACGACCTGGCAGCACAGAATCCTCCGTTACCCGTAAAGCATGAGATAATAGCGGATTCTTTAAAGCCCGATATTTTTTTTATTGTATTTGATGAATATGCGAGCAGCCTGAGCCTTGAAAAATATTTTGGGTTTAATAACTACGCATTAGATTCAATGCTGAAGAGTAATGGATTTTATGTGGCAAAAAATTCAAGGAGTAATTATAATTCTACGCCATTGTCTGTATCAAGTACCTTTAATTTACAGTATCTCAATGAAATTCACGGAAACCTTAAGATTGGTGCAAAAGGATTTCAAAAAGGCTTTCATACACTCCATAATAGTTTTCTTCCGAAGTTTTTTAAATTAAATGGTTACAAGATTATTAGCAACGGCGTTTTCCCTGAATATGGTTTGGCACCACAAAAATTTGGAAAAGAATGGCAACAGACTGTACTTTTTAACCATTCACTTTTGGGAAGGATTAAAAACGATATCCTATGGAATTTTATTTTTTTATTTAAAAAAAAAATAAGCCCTGAAAACCAAGAAAGGGCATATAAACTTGAAGTAGAAAAGCATAAAGAAACAATTTTGAAGAAATTTCCCGATTTGATTAATGCGTTAAAAGTATCTAATGATACACCGAGGTTTATGTACGCTCATTTTCTTATTCCACATTTACCTTTTTGTCTTGACCGTGATGGAAATCCTCTTAAGCCTGATTCTAATAAGTTAACTCCATGGTATGGATATACAGAGCAAATATTATTCACTAATAAGTTAATAAAAGAAATAATGGCTGTGTCAAAATCTGAGAGTAACCGTCCCAGGATAGTAATTATTGAAGGTGATCATGGTTACCGGGGAAGTACGCCTCGAAAAGAATCTCGTGAAGCTCAATTTATGAATTTAAGCTCATTTTATTTTTCAGATGGAAATTACCAGCTTTTGTTTGACAGCATCAGCCCTATAAATACCTTTAGGATAGTATTAAATAAATATTTTCAACAACAATTACCAATACTAAAAGATACATCAATATTTGTATATTAAATAAGATACTGTTTTATATGTTAATTTTTCTGGTTAAAAATAGAATAGTTCTTTGTGGCTTTTTGAACGCTTTCTTTTTTTTTCTTTTTTTTCTTTTTTTAAAACCTCTTTATAGCAGCGGAGATGATGTTTTTTGCCTGTACTTTCTATCTGGTGGATTTGGCTTTGCTCCGACTGAGATAGTAAACTATAATCATGCACTTAATCCTATATTAACATTACCTGTAAAATATCTATTTGTTTTAGCACCCAATATTAACTGGTACACCTTATTGCTTATAATTTTTCATTTTATAGCAACAACAATAATATTTGTCCAAATAACCAATCAAATATCATACTGGAAAAGCGTATTGGCTTATATAGCTATATTTTGTGTAGTAGAAGGTCAGTTTCTAATTAATCTTAGCTTTTCAAATACTTCTATTGTTCTTACCTGGGCTGCTTTAATTTTGGGATTAACAATAATCCATGAGCAGGCTCCTATTCGGAAATATATTTTGTGCATTGCAATGTTTGTTTTTGCCTCTTTATTCAGAATCCATACGATGTTTCCTTTTATAGTGATTATTATCCCTTTTTTCTTTTTGAATAAGAATATTCATTTCTATAGAATATTTGGGCTTGCTTTAATTACTACAACTATTGTGTTTTCGCTTAATCGTTGGCATCAATATTATTATGAGAGAAATATTCCCGGATGGATTGGAAAAGAACAATACCAACAATCGCTTTATAAGTATTATAATAAGGAAGGTTTATATAATGTAAATGTGCAAAAATGGAAAATAGAAGCTGAACTTATTAAATATTCAATACATTTTGATTCAAATTTTCTTTCCTTAGAAAAATTAAACAAAATGTATGTTGATTTAAATGCTGAAAGCACCTTTTCAGACAGTTTTTTTGATTTTAATTCAATCAAATGGCTGTTGATTAATAACAGGATCTATTTTTTTGCTTTCATACTCTTTCTGATCTATGTACGCAATAAGCGATTGCAAGTTGTTTCGCTTCTTTCTTTTGTGTTATTATGTGGAGGCATTGTTTTCTTGCTTTTGAACATGAAGTTGCCAGCTTATATCATTCCTGGGGCTGTAGCAGTAATTTGCTTCTCGATTTTCTTGACTAATAGTAATGATTGGACTGGTTTAAGCCCATTAAGAAAATTGGTCCAAACACTGTTGATTCTTTTTTTAATTTTCTGGGGATGTGTAAGATTGTGTAAAGTAAGTTTGGACAATGAGCAAAAGAACAATCAATTTAAAAATGCATTTAACGAAATTGCAAAGCACAGATCTACACTGTTTTTAGTGCAAGATTTTGGATTTCCTTTTGATTATTTTTCTGTTTTTGATGTCCCTTCAAAATACCCACTTAATAATATAGTGTTAGCCTGGCAATTCCCCGAAGAGATGGGAATGAAAATATTACACTTAAATGGGCTGAAGAGTATTAAAGATATACCTTATTCAGATAAAGTTCTTTTTTGGGGTAAACCTGTTCAGGCGTTACTTGATTATTTTGAAATAACTACAGGAAAAAAATATTGCTTTTCAGAACCCCTGAAAGAATTTAAATATGGAGAAGTGAGAAGACTTGAAACATGTAAATTAATAAAATAAGCGCAGTCGTAAATTACCCTTTATTTGTCATTTTTCCACCCCTTCAATCATAGATCTGTGTAAGATATTTGTATTTTAAACACAAACAAAATCCTTCAATTATGCAAAAAGCGATGATAACAGTTGATAACACGATCAATGCTCCAATTGAAAAAGTATGGCAATACTGGAACACACCTGAACATATTACAAAATGGTGTGCAGCTTCAGATGACTGGCATGCGCCTTCAGCAGCCAATGATTTGCGCACCGGTGGAAAATTTACAACCCGGATGGAAGCCAAGGATGGTAGTTTCGGTTTTGATTTTGGTGGGGAATATGATGTGGTTAAACCGCTTGAATATATTGAGTATACAATGGCAGATGGAAGAAAAGTAAAAATTGATTTTTCTGTTGATGGGTCGAGCACCAGAGTGGTGGAAAATTTTGACGCGGAAACTGAAAATCCGGTTGAAATGCAAAGAGCCGGCTGGCAGGCGATATTGGATAATTTCAAAAAATATACTGAACAAAACTAATGGTATTTGAAGCGCTATAAGTTGTATTCTTACATGGAGGGCGAGATGATAAAAGTGCGATGCTGCCGTTTGCCTTCACTGCTAATTTTTGTTATCTATTTGGCTGATATACAGCAATGTTGAACGGTAAGGTCGCCTGCGTGTATACTTATCGTTAATCACAAAATAACCGTTTTTATACTTTGCTATACCTTCCCAGTTATAACCCCGGTACTCAACCGGAAATTCCCATAAGGGCTTCCAGGTGAAGCCTTTTTTGTTGTATTGTAATGTTATTAATCTTGAATAATCTTCATATACTCCATTTTTTTTAATGAGCTTATTGTTAATGCTGTCTTTGCCGGCAACCCTGTATATGGTATCGCCGCCCTCTCCTTTGTAAAATACGTTTAACGCTGTAAAACTATTTTTACCGGCAGGAGTAATATCTGTTATTCTGAAAGGCAGTTCCTGCATTGGCATAGGATCTATAGCGGCTGTTGATAAAGATGGATTGGTTGTATAAGCAAAGTTACCGGCAAAAGAATTATACTCAAAAAACAGCATCAGCTTTTTCCTGAACAGCATCATGCTTTCAAAAGACGCGTTGTATATATGGCTGCCATCTGGCTGTAACGGCTTTGCAACAGGTAAAAATGTTGTACTTAAATAAATGGTATTGTCTTTCAGCCTGCCTTTTAAGATATACGCGAGGGGAGAGGGTGTGTTTGTTTCAACAGAAAGATAAACCATATCATCTTTTATTACAAATGCTTCCAGTCCTTCATAATCCTGGTTTGCCTGTTTCATTATCGCAGCAAGTGTGTCCAGCCCGTAAATCATGATCTTTTCAAATGATGGCTGATAACCAGTGTCTTTAACGGCGCGGTCAAGCTCATGTAAAGGGATAGTGTATATAACCGCTTCTCTTTTGTCCTGTATACGGCATTCGGAAAGCAGGTATAATTTTTTCCCGGAAACCTGCAACCCGGAAAACTGGTTGTCATAATAAGCAATTGCTTCCGGCAGTTTTATAGTATGAATATCAAATGAAGTTGTTTGAGCCTGTGCGCTGCAAACTAATAATATTGTCGTAAGAAATAAAAGCCGCATAGTATGATCGTAACGTTGTTTTTAATCGCAAAGAAACACATATTTACCTGAATAGCTCCGCCCTTAAGGGCGGAGCTATTCAGGTTTTTGTTTGTACATTCGCTCCTATTATATTATATTCCAAATTATTTTCATGAAAAAAATGCATCAGCTTTGCCGCCGCCTTGTATTATTGGTTGCAGCCATGTTCTCATTGTTACAGTTAATGGCGAATAATGCCGACCTGGCTATACAGGGTAAATGGGATTTAACTATTATGGTAGATGGTAAACCATCTCCTTCCTGGCTTGAAGTATATCACTCCGGTAATAAATGGCTGGTAGGCCAGTATGTAGGCATTACAGGCAGCGCAAGACCTGTATCCAAAATTAATTTTAAGGATGGAAAAATGAGCTTTACCATACCACCACAATGGGAAGAAGAAGAAAACGATGTGGTATTTGAAGCAACATTGAAAGATGATGTATTAACAGGCACTGTGGTAGCTGCAAATGGTAAAACCTATGAATGGAAAGGTGTGCGTGCTCCATTATTGCTCAGAGCATCTGCGCCTGTATGGGGAAAGCCCGTTAAACTGTTTAACGGAAAAGACCTTGCGGGCTGGAAAGCTGTAGGCAGGGAAAATCAATGGCAGGTTATTAATGGTATTTTAACAAGCCCCCGCTCCGGCGCAAACCTGATAACAGAACAAAAGTTCAATGATTTTAAATTACATATTGAATTTAGATGTCCGAAAGGAAGCAATAGCGGTATTTATCTGCGCGGAAGATATGAAGTACAGATAATGGATAGTAAAGGAGAAGTGCCGCAGAAAGATCTGTTGAGTGCTATATACGGTTTTATAACGCCAAACGAAATGGCTGCTAAAGAAGCCGGCGAATGGCAATCTTATGATATTACGCTTGAGGGCAGGGTTGTTACTGTTGTACTGAATGGTAAAACCGTTATTTGCCGTGTTCCAATCCCCGGTATTACCGGCGGCGCATTAGATAGCAATGAAGGAGAGCCTGGTCCGATCTATATACAGGGTGATCACGGTCCTATTGAATACAGGAATATAGTTATTACACCTGCAAAATAAAGCGCTGGTTATAAAGGCGTATCAAACCAGTTAATATATTTTAAATCTAAAAAAGCTATAATGATCTCCTGTAAAAAACTATTCGCCGGCTTACTGATTTGCTGCTCGGCAAATGTGTCCGCGCAAATGGTAACAAAAGTCACGGATCCTGTTGACTGGGTTAACCCTTTAATGGGGACGGATTCAAAACACAGTCTTTCTAACGGTAATACATACCCGTCAATAGCATTGCCCTGGGGCATGAATATGTGGACGCCGCAAACCGGCAAAATGGGCGATGGCTGGCAATATCAATATTCGGCGGATAAAATAAAAGGCTTTAAGCAAACACACCAGCCCTCCCCGTGGATGAACGATTACGGTCAATTCAGCATAATGCCTGTAACAGGTAAGCTGAGGATTAAAGAAGAAGAAAGAGAAAGCTGGTTCAGTCATAAAGCAGAAGAAGTTAAACCATACTATTACAGTGTGTACCTGGCAGATCATGATGTGACTACAGAAATTACACCAACAGAAAGAGCTGCTGCTTTCCGGTTTACATTTCCACAAACGGATGGAGCATATGTTGTGGTTGATGCTTTTGACAAAGGTTCTTATGTTAAGGTGATCCCTGCCGAGCGTAAAATAGTGGGTTATTCCACAAGAAACAGCAAAGGTGTACCTGAAAATTTTAAAAATTATTTTGTAATTGTTTTTGATAAACCTTTTGCCAATGCAGGTATTTTCAGCGGCGACAGTCTTGACCTTACAAAACTTGAAATGCAATCAGCACATGCCGGGGCGGTTGTTGGATTTAAGATATTCAAAAAAGGCGAACAGGTAAATGCGAAAGTGGCTTCGTCTTTTATCAGTCCCGAACAGGCAGAACTTAATCTGAAAGAAATTGGCGATAATAGTTTTGAAGTAACCAGGAAAAAAGCGAGAGATATATGGAATGAAACCCTTGGAAAGATCATTGTTGAAGGCGGCACTATTGACCAGGTACGCACTTTTTATTCTACGCTGTACAGAACTGTTTTCTTCCCCAACAAATTATATGAAAAAGACGCATCCGGTAATATAATACATTATAGTCCGCACAATGGCAAAGTGCTTCCGGGCTATATGTTTGGCGGCACAGGTTTTTGGGATACTTTCCGGGCGCTGTATCCTTTCCTGAACCTGGTGTATCCATCTATTAATAAAGAAATGCAGGCAGGATTGGTGAACGCATATAAAGAAAGCGGCTTTCTGCCGGAGTGGAGCAGCCCCGGCGCGAGAGCTGTAATGGTAGGTAATAATTCGGCTTCGGTTGTGTCAGACGCTTATATAAAAGGATTAAGAGATTACGATATAAATACTTTATATGAAGCCTTGCTGCATGGCGCAAATACAGAAGGTCCGAATGGCACAGGCAGGAGAGGGGTGGAGTATTATAACAAACTCGGTTATGTACCCTATGATGTAAAGATTAATGAGAATGCTGCAAGAACATTGGAATATGCGTATGATGATTTTACCATTTATCAATTAGGCAAGGCGCTTAATCGTCCTAAAGACGAATTACAGTTATATGCAAAGCGTTCACAGAACTACAGGAATCTTTTTGATAAGGAAACAAATTTGATGCGTGGCAAAAACCAGGATGGCAGTTTTGAAAAGCCATTCAACCCGTTTAAATGGGGCGATGCATTTACAGAGGGTAATAGCTGGCACTATTCATGGAGTGTGTTTCACGATATTAAGGGACTTTCTGATTTGATGGGCGGTAGAGAACAGTTTGTAAAAATGCTGGATTCTGTTTTCATAATGCCCCCGGTTTTTGATGATAGTTATTATGGCTTTGTTATTCATGAAATAAGGGAAATGCAGATAGCCAATATGGGGCAGTACGCGCATGGCAATCAGCCAATACAGCATATGGCGTATTTGTATAACTATGCCGGCGAGCCCTGGAAAACCCAATACTGGGTAAGAGAGATCATGAACCGTATGTACAAACCAACACCCGATGGCTATTGTGGTGATGAAGATAACGGGCAGACATCAGCGTGGTATGTATTTTCTGCCCTGGGATTTTACCCGGTATGTCCTGCCACTGATCAGTATGTATTGGGAGCTCCGTTATTTAAGAAAGCGGTAATAAAACTGGAAAACGGTAAAGAGTTCACTATTGATGCGCCTCAAAACAGTGACCAGGCCAGGTACATACAATCTGCCCAGCTGAATGGTAAAAACCTCGATCAAAACTGGATCGGTCATTTTGATATTCAGAAAGGGGGTAACTTTAACCTGGTAATGGGTATTAAGCCCAATACTGTTCGTTGTACCAAAGAGTCATGCTATCCTTATTCCTTTTCCGGCAGTGAAGATGCGGCTATATTAAAGTAATAGCCCATGGCTGACCGCAGATAGCTGACTGCTGATCGCTGACAGCCAATCGTCGCTTTACAATCTATTTACAACTTATTTAAACAGATATACTTACCTTAATGCTAAAATTTCAATAACGATGAGTAAGAAAGTCAAACAAAAGACAAACAATTCCCGCAGAAAATTTCTGCAAAATGCTTCCCTTGCCGCAGCAGGTTATTTTATAGTTCCCCGTCATGTACTGGGAAGAGGATATATAGCACCCAGTGATAAATTAAATATTGCCGGTATAGGCGCCGGCGGTAAAGGAGAAAGTGATCTGAAATCATTTGCTGAAAGTCCTAAAGTAAATATAGTAGCGCTATGCGATGTGGATGATCGTCAATCTGTAAAATCAAGACAAAATTTCCCTAAAGCCAATTATTACAAAGATTTCAGGGAAATGCTGGCTAAAGAAAAAAATAATATAGACGCATGTTCTATTTCTACTCCTGACCATACCCATGCCGTTGCAACATTAGCAGCTATGCAACTGGGCAAACATGTGTATACACAAAAGCCACTTACACACGATATTTATGAAGCCCGCATTCTTGCACAGGCTGCAAAAAAATATAAGGTTGTAACACAAATGGGTAACCAGGGTGGTTCCGGAGACGGTGTAAGAAGAATGAAAGAATTATATGATGCTGGTTTAATTGGTGATATTGTTGAAGCACAGGCATGGACTAACCGCCCGATATGGCCGCAAGGTGTTACCAAGCCAACAGGTACTTATCCTGTGCCCAGCGAGTTAGACTGGAACCTGTGGCAGGGAACTGCACCAAGAGAAGAATACAATCCTGCATACCTGCCGTTTAACTGGAGAGGCTGGTGGAATTATGGTACCGGCGCATTAGGTGATATGGCCTGCCATATTATGGATCCTATTTACCGCATTTTACCGATTGATTTCCCTTCTTCTGCCGAATGCAGCATTGCTAATCAATGGACGGGCATGAACCAGGAAGCTAATAATATAGCCAGTTGCCCTGTTTCCTCAATCATACATCTTGAATACCCGAGAAAAGATAAAAAAGGAACACTGAAAGTATCCTGGTATGATGGTGGTTTATTACCTAAACGTCCTGATGAATTAAAACCTGAAGAAGATTTTGGAAACTGGGATGGTGGTGTTTTATTCATAGGCACAAAAGGTAAGTTGTTGGCGGATTGCTATGGCGCTAATCCAAGACTATTACCATTGTCGAAAAATGATAGCGCTAAAGCTGTTAAAGAAACCATCAAACGTGTGCCTGAAGGTCACTACCTGCAATGGGTAAACGCTTGTATGGAAGGTTATGGCAAAGGCGTAACAAGCTCTCCATTTGAATATGCTGGTCCGTTTACAGAAAGTATATTGATGGGTAACCTTGCTATCAGGAGCGCTTTGTATACAGATCCAAATGTAAGCGGCTGGGGTAAAAATAAATTTACCGGGCGCAAGAAACTGTTGTGGGATGCGCAGAATATGAAGATCACGAACTTTGATGAAGCAAACCAGTTTGTAAAACGCCAGTATAGCGAAGGCTGGAGTCTTACATTATAATTGGTAATTGCCTTTAATTACAAATAACAGAGGGTTCATAGCAATATGAACCCTCTTCTTTTAAGCCTGCCTCAAGAGATTGATCAGTATCCCGGAAACGCCACAGCAGTATTGCCGGTTGGACGCTGCTCCCGGGTTTCTTTGCCTTTTACAACCTGTTTTTACCTGTTTGCACAATAACAGTAAGCCAGCATACGTATATAAATTTTATTATTTGTTTTACCTGAACCGGTTTCAATCCTGGTCTAAATTTTTACCATTAAAAATCCTGAAAGATGAAAAAAGGCTTTTTGTTATTCATCGTATATGCATCTGCACTTATTCCTTATATTTCTGATGCGCAGGATAATAAGCGCATAGATCCGGAGAAAAGACCGGTAAAAGATAAGATAAGTGTTTTTGTGGCAGGGGGCAGTTCATTTGCATCAGGCAATATGAAAGACAGCCTTTTTATACGCAATGGATGGAATATTGAAGCCGGCATTTACATACCATTCTTTTACAGCGACGCCCATAGCATTGAAACAAAAGCAGCAAATTATTTTACGGCAGGTATTGAAGCCGACATCAACTATGCGCAACATAAAGCAGATGGCGGCATGGCATCCTATACCAACGCTTTTCGTTTGCAGAACGGAACGATCAGTCCATCTTTCGAAGGAAGCACACCTTATGCCGGCTTATTCCAGGTACTGGTGGGACCCAGGTTTACATGGACTTTAGGAAAAGTGTCTGTTGCCCCTTCTGTATTATTGGGATATTTATCGTTGAACAGAAAAGGTTATATACTTTCTGATGCGGTTACAAATCCTAAGCAAAGTGAAGAGGGTAGAAATATTCCTTTCATTACCGCTGCCGGTTATTCCACATCCGGCTTTGTTGTAAAGCCGCAAATAACAATCGACTATTATCTTACCACAAAATTTTCTGTATTTGCCGGCGGAGCGATTTCCTTTGGACCACCTGTTCAGAACAGCATTACCTACTGGAAGCCCGAAGGAAAAGCAGCAGAAGATAATATGTACAGCTATGACCAGTTTATGAACGGGGAAACAAAAGCAGCAACATTCAGCAGCCGTTGGCAGGCCGCGTCTGTCAACCTGGGACTGCGCTATACCTGGATAAAAAATGCACCTGATAAAGAACGCAGCAGTAAAAAACAGAAAGCCACAGCACCGGCAAAACCCGGCGGCGCTGTTTCTTCATCGTATGCAGCGGGCAAAGCAGTATCGCCAAACCAGGAGAATAACACTCCGCAGGGCATCAGCACTGCCACAGATTTTAATACAACAAGAAGCAACCGTGACAACAGGATTTTAACCGATCCAGGCACAGACAATAAAACCGGTTCTGACAGCAGTATGCAAAACCGTCTCTCAATGACTCCAACCACAACCAGGCAAACACAGGGAAAAACTTTTGGAGAAAAAGTAGCACAAGGTATGGCAGTTAACAACCCATTGTATGAAGGAAATGGCACAGGAGGTAATAACCCGATATATGAACCTAAAAAACTGGCTATGCCCGGCAGTCCTATTGGCGGCATTGTTGTAAAGGGTGGAAAGAATCCTGGTGGCAATAATATCATCTTACAATCTGGCAATAATGGTGAAGTATTGTTGAACAACCTGGAAGCTGGGAATTATAGTTTTCAGCTCAGTTTGCCCGGTCAGTCAACAGGCAGCATTGCAGTAAAAGGGGGTAAAAATCCCGGTGAGGATTTTACGAGTCTTACGGTGAATAACAATGGGCAAATAGCCTTTGAAGTACTGGAACCAGGTAACTATAAACTCATCATACAAATTCCTGAAGCACCCGGCACAGAAAAGACAAAGAAAAAAGTAGTAGAGAAGGCAACCTCAGGTTTGAAGGATACATTAAAAACGAATGTTTGAGGGGAGGGTTAAAGGTTGAAGGCGTAAGGTGTAAGGTTCAGGTTCCAAATTTGAAACAGTTTTGAATTTTAGATACCTGAAACCTGCAACCACTTCTGAATGTTTAGTATATAATTAAAATTTTCTGGCAGGATTTTTTATCCTTCTATACATTATACATCATTTAAAACATTTGTTATATGCAAAAGAAAGGATTAGGCTTATTGATAGCTGCAGTAGCCGCATACAGTATTTACCGCATTGCTAAAATGTCTCCTGAAGAAAAAGCAGCTTTGAAAGAAAAGGGAAAAAAATTCCTGAAGGAAAATTTTGAGCTGGGAAATTTTTTCCCTGCAAAAACATCAGAACAGGCTGTTTAAAAATCTTTGACAAAGTCTGAAACAGGCAGCGGCCAGAAGGCAATATTACTATTGCTGTTGTGGCGATGCTTTATACTGATTGACCGTGCTTAATATTCAACAGAGCAGATCGCAGTAATTTATTTTGCAGGTAAGTGTACAGAAAATTTTTCTACCTGGTTGCTTACAGGCTTTACTGTTTTTAAATAGTGATAGATTGCTTTAAGGTCTTCTTCCGTCATGCCGCTGTACATTTTCCAGGGCATGATGGTGTTGAATTCGCCGGGTTTTACTACAGGCAGTTGGTAGCTGCTGTCTGCATACAGCCTGAATTTATTTATAAATATTTCTTCTGTCCATGTACCAATACCTGTGGCAGAATCTGGGGATATATTGGATGAGCGGAGCATACCGTCCGGCATATTAAATTCACGACCTCCGCCAAATGCAAGGGCTTCTATGATCTGTCCTTTTTTCACAGGTGTATGGCACTCAATGCAGGAAGCTGCATTTGCCATATACCTGCCATAAGCCAACTGGTCAGTCTTAGGCGGTAATTTTTGCAGATTGGCTTTAGCCGGTATGGTATTGATGATAAAATTCATCGGGAAATCGGCAACAGATTCCGGTACTGCGTTTTCAATGGGTGACAGCGAACGGATATAGGCAATGATGCATTGAATATCTTCTGCATCCATTTGTCCGTAATGGCTGTAAGGCATTACCGGGAACATAGCCCTGCCTTCTTTTGTAACACCTGTGGTTATGAGGCGAAAAAGTTCTCCGTCAGTATACCGGCTGATACCGGCAGGAGTAATATTCTTTGAATAAAAAACACCCGGAAAACCTGCCTGCTGATCAAAGCGTTCTCCGCCTTTACCCAGCGTACCTTCTACCAAAGGCCCGGAAAACCTTGACCAGTCGCGGGTAGAATGGCAATCCGTGCAAACCGTTACATGATTAGCGAGGTATTTTCCACGCTCTATTTTTTCAGGAGTATACGTGATGGTAAGCTGAGTTGCATCACCAACATTAGGGAGTGCCGTTTTTACATATACCAGCAGGAGGAAGATGATCAGGACAATGCTTAATAATGCATAGCCAAGCACTTTAAATGCTTTTTTCATTATTACCGGTTTAGTGGATGAAGTGGGAGGAAGCAATTAAGGTGCTGATTCAAGTGGAAGTAAGAAACAAGATATTGCTTATTGTATAAAAAGAGAAGTGTTTGCCGAAGTTTTTTTTATGATAGCATTGCTTAATTATCCGAAGCGGTAAATAGTGTTGGTATGTTATGCCGGTTCAAAGAGCGAAGCAGCTTCGCAACCAAGTCCCTAAACTCTAACGTACCCTGATCAATTCATCTCTTTGGCGTTCTGGCAGATTCTGAATGTCAGTTATCTGAAGCTTTATACTGGTAGTTGATTCCAGCTTATCAAGCTTTTCGTCAATTGCAACGTCTTTCAATTTCCACATTGCGCCGGTTGCGGGATCAATGATAAGCATGCCAACTGCTCCTCCAATAAAAATGTTCGCGAAATACTATCCATTTATAGTCGTCCTGATTTCAATGATTTTCTCCTGGTAACCAGGTGCATTAATTTTTACGGTATATTTAGCCGGAACGAAATAGCCAGCTCCCGCTTTTAAATGAACAATCGCCTGTCTTTTTCCATTAAATACCTCCTTTCCATGCCGATCTAAAATGGAAATATTTGCTGCCGGAGGATCGGTCCTGATATGAACAGTGTTTTTGGATCCGGAAATAATAGTGGCGCAACTCGTAAGGAATAACATAAATGTAACAAACAAGGCAGGTGGTTTCATGTTTAAGTATTTTATAAAATTCATATTAGTAAATAAAGAAGTTGTTGTCAGGCATATAACGCCAGATTATCATTTATAGAGATTATTTTATCTGCAAAAATTTGCATAATACAATTCATTTGTTGTTCGCAATACATTCTGTCATCCGCTGCCTGGTAAATCCATTCAAAAAATTTTTATGCTGTTCAAATAATAATATGCTGGTTTTAAATTAAGGGTTCAGGCAAGAAGATATATAAGGATTGAAGGGAATAAATGTATACAATTCCATTGAATAGCAAAACATTGCGGCTTAAATATTTTGCTGAATATATCTGCTGTAAGAGTATATACTCATTCTTTCTTCAATCTTTCATTATTACGCCGTATATTTCCCTAACTATTATTCTGATATGCCTTTGAAAAAAATATTCTTCAGTTATTCCCGTCAGGACGGCAGCGATTTTTCATTGCGGCTGGCTACTGATTTGAAAGAACTCGGCTTCAATGTATGGATTGACCAGCAGGATATTCGCGCCGGCACTGAATGGGATCTTGAAGTAGAAAAGGCGCTTGAAACCTGTGATTGCCTTTTGTTTGTTGAAACGGAAAAATCTGTTATTTCCAATAATGTGCTGGATGAGGTATACTATGCACTCGGACAAAATAAAAAAGTAATTCCACTGATAGTGGTGGATAGCAAAACACCTTTCCGCATTCAACGTATACAGCATGTAGATTTTACAAGGGATTATGATAGGGGGTTAAAGAAGCTGATACAGGAATTGCAAAGTGCTGAGACCAGCATTTTTGTGGATACGCCGCAAATAATAGCTCCGAGAAAAACCTTCTTACAGCAATATGCTGGCTGGCTGCTTGCAGCGGCAGCGGTAATTGTAATAATAGTATCCGTATTCTGGTATAATACTGCAAACCGTAAAACCTTAGCCGGTGATAGTAAAAGCATAAGCGAAGAGAATGCGTCACAAGAGGAAACAGAGCATATTGCTGATAGTGCCATCGCCGTAACAGAACCGTCAACCACACGTGCTGCAAAAAAAATAATACCGGCAGAAGCTAACAACAAAACGTCAGATGCTGGTAATATATCCAGCAAATCCTCTGTAAAAGCATCTGTTATTGATTTTAATACGCTCGAAGGGGAATGGCAACTGAAGAGCCTGGATTTAAAAGCGCATTCTTCCGATGGTTACCTGAAAATTGAATCGGCTGGTGATAAAAAATTTAATATCAGGAGTGCCCTGCGTTTCTTTTACCTTAAACCAAAAGATACCGCTTACCTGAGCATTTTTAATGCTTTTGTAGGGTGTAAAAACTGCGTCTTGCAGCAAGAAATTAAACTGGCGGTTGAAGATATTGCCCTTGGCAGCCAGGTATATTCTATTCTTAAACACGACCAGGAAGGCGTTGGTAAAGCCGGAGATACCATCATGGACAGGGGCGGCAATAAATCAATAAGAGGAACGGCAGTATTGCGGTTTACAGATAATAATACAGCGCTGATTAAAATTACAAGAACAACGCCTGTTGAATTAGACGCCGGGTTGGTGGTAAAGCCTTTTGATTATCTGTTTACATTTAAAAAGATGGAATAGGAATAATTTGAAAATGAGAGAGCATGCGGGAATGAATTTGAGAACGGAAGAGTGTTTGCATTAATAATCACTTTTTGCAAAGCAGTATTGTGCATGACGTTTCTTTCCTTTGGGAAGGTTAGGATTTGAAGTTTTTTCTACAAAAACCCTAACTCCAGCTTTGCTTCTTCGCTCATCATGTCTTTAGTCCATGGTGGATCAAAAGTGAGGTGTACATGTACATCGGTTACGCCTTCCACAGACTCGGCTTTTTGCTGTACTTCGGCAATAATATCTCCTGCGACAGGGCAGGCAGGTGCGGTGAGTGTCATGGTAATTTTTACTTTGCCCGCTGCTTCGTCAACATCAAGCTTATATACTAACCCCAGTTCCCAAATATTTACGGGGATTTCCGGATCGTGTACGGTTTTTAAAACTTCTTCTATTTTATCTCTTAGTACTGGTTCCATGTTTTAAGTTTCACGCAAAGAGCGCAGAGAAAGCAAAGGTCGTAAATAAATCCTTTATGCAACTTTGAGCCATTGTAGTTCAAAAATCAAAAATCCCAAATCAGAAATTTCAAATGTTATATTTCTTTCGCCTGGTACGCAACCCCATACATTTTCATCTGTTTCAGCATACTCAGTAACCCATTTGAACGGGTAATGGACAGATGGCTTTTTAAACCTATCTCATCAATAAAGTAAATATCAGCGTTGGCAATGTCTCTGGGTGTTTGTCCTGATAACACTCTTACTACCATGCCCACCAAACCTTTGGTAATAACGGCATCACTATCTGCTGTGAAATATATTTTACCATTGTTATAATCTGCATGTAACCATACCCGTGACTGACAACCCCTGATGAGGTTTTCGTCTGTTTTATATTTAGGGTCAATCAATGGCAGGTCTTTGCCCATTTGAATGATATGCTCATATTTTTCATCCCAGTCGCTGAAAAAACTGAATTCTTCTATGATGTTATCCTGTTCTTCTTTAATCGTCATATTGAGAGGCAAAGTTAGGGGTTTTAGCTTTCAGCTATCAGCTGTCAGCTTTTTTGCAGGTTGTAGCAATGAGCAGCCGTAAGTTAATTATAAGCCTGTAGTTGGAGTACCCGAAACCAGAAACTTATTCCAGCATTCGCTTGGCTTTCTCAATCGCCCTTACCAGTTCATCTACTTCAGCTTTGGTATTGTAGCATGCAAAAGAGGCTCTTACCGTACCGGGAATATGGAATAGCTCCATCAGCGGCTGTGTACAATGGTGACCTGTTCTTACAGCGATGGATTGTTTATCCAATATCTCTCCTGTATCAAAAGGATGAATATTGCCGATAAGGAATGATATAGCGCCGGCCCTGTGCCTGGCATCGCCAATAAAACGGAGCGAAGGAATAGCCGCAAGCTTATCATATGCGTAGGCTATCAGCTCTTCTTCCCATTGCTGAATAGCGTGTATGCCTGCCTGTTGTATATAATCAACGGCGGAGCCTAATGCAATAGCACCTGATATATCCGGCGTGCCGGCTTCAAACTTAAAAGGTAATTCGTTGTAGGTAGTTTTGGCAAAAGTTACATGACTTATCATGTCGCCCCCACCTTCGTAAGGCGGCATATCGTTCAGCCATTTTTCTTTACCATATAAAATACCAATCCCTGTTGGACCATACATTTTATGACCGGAGAAGGCAAGAAAATCAACATCCAGTTCCTGCACATCAAGCGGCATATGCTGCACCGCCTGCGCACCATCCAGTAAAACAGGAATATTCAACGCATGTGCCTTCGCTATAATTTCTCTAACAGGGTTTACTGTACCTAAACTATTGGATACATAGGTAACCGCAACGATCTTTACCTTAGGTGTAAGCAATTTGTCAAACTCATTCATTTGCAGTTCACCCGCTTCATCTATTGGTATAACTTTCAGTACTGCATTCTTTTCTTCACAAATAATCTGCCAGGGCACAATATTGGAGTGATGCTCCATGGCGGAGATCAATACTTCATCTCCTTCTTTTAAAAATTTTCTGCCGTAGGTATATGCAACAAGGTTAATGCTGTTGGTTGTGCCTTTCGTAAAAATTACTTCATGGTCATGTTTAGCATTGATGAATGCGGCGATTTTTTTTCTCGCTGCTTCATACGCTTCTGTAGCCTGCTGGCTTAAGAGGTGTACACCACGGTGTACATTACTGTTATACTCCGTATAATATTTTTCAAGGGTTTGTAAAACCTGCAAAGGTTTTTGCGTGGTAGCGGCATTGTCAAGGTATATCAGTGGTTTACCGTAAACTTTTGTTTGAAGTATAGGAAAGTCTTTCCTGATACTTTCTACATCAAACACCTGGTCGGTTATGGTATCACTGTTGGTCATACGCTTCAGCCATTTTTTTTGTAATCAGTTTTTCAACATATTCCTGCACGGCCGGTATCTGTATTTTATTGGTAACATCAAATGCGAATGCATTAACCAATAAGTTTCTTGCAGCTGCTTCACCAATGCCTCTTGCTTTCAGATAAAATAGCGCTTCATTATTAAAATTGCCCACGGTTGAACCATGACTGCATTTTACATCATCAGCAAAAATCTCCAACTGTGGCTTAGAATCAATAATGGCGTTATTGCTCAGCAGCATATTATTGTTTTGCTGGAAGGCGTTGGTTTTTTGCGCATCCTGCTGCACAAATATTTTACCGTTAAATACCGCTCTTGAATCTTTCATTAATACACCTTTATACAATTCATTGCTGAAGCAATGTGGGTTAAGGTGATTAACGCAGGTATGATTATCGGTTAACTGGCCTGGCCCGGTAAGATACAGACCATATAAATGGCTTTCTGTATTGGTTCCGTTCAAATCAAGATGAAGATTGTTGCGGAAAAGTAAACCTCCCGGTAACGTATAAGTGTAATTATTAAACAGGCTGTCGGCTTTTTGCACAGCCTGGTAAAAATTAATCCAGCGTACATTTCCCGGGGTAGTCTGCAGTATATAGTGATCTGCCTGCGCGTTCTCAGCTACATAACATTCTGTAACGCTGTTAATAAAAATCGGGCTTTCACCAATGATCAGTAAAGATTCCACCACCTGTAATTTGCTGCCCTTGTTAGCGATGATCAACAGCCTGGGTTGTACAAAAACGGGTTCAGCGGCATTATATATATGGGTAATGTGAATGGGCTTATCAACAATGCTGTTTTTATCTGCTTCAATCACAATACCATGTTCAAACATAGCGGTATTCAACGCTGCCATTGGTTGGGCGTTGAGTGAGATATGCTTTGACAAATAATCTTTAAAGCGATCATTTTTCAACGCGGTGCGGAGTGGGGATATGGTTACACCGGGAATATTAACATCTTCATTCAGCATACCGTTCTTCAGCACAATTTCATGCGCGTCAAGATGTGGTATATTAGCGGTTTTCTTTGTGCTGAGTAAGGAAGCTTCACCTGGGGATAACAGGAAATCGTCTTTTAAAAACGGGGCTATATTCGTAAAGCGCCAGTCTTCCTGTTTTGTTGTAGGAAAACCATTGCGTGCAAACGCTTTAAACGCGTCTTCGCGCAGGGCTGTTAACCAGGGACTTTCCGTATCGTTTCTTTTTTCTTTGTATAAAGAAGTTAACTGGTCGTATAGTGATGTTGTAGTAATCATGTGAATATTGTAATGCTTTAATCATCAAACCGAGGCCGTGGTAACAGGTTCTTTAATCCAGTCGTAGCCTTTCTCTTCCAGCTCCAGCGCCAGTTCTTTGGTGCCGGATTTTACTATTCTCCCATCATACAATACGTGAACAAAATCAGGAACTATATACTCCAGCAAACGCTGGTAGTGCGTAATCACAATAAATGCGTTTTTATCAGAGCGGAGTTTATTTACGCCGTTTGATACAATGCGCAGCGCGTCAATATCCAGTCCTGAATCCGTTTCATCCAAAATAGAAAGCTTAGGATTGAGCATTGCCAGCTGGAAAATCTCGTTTCTCTTTTTCTCACCGCCTGAAAAGCCTTCGTTCAACGAACGGTTGGTCAGTTTTGCATCAAACTCCACCAGCTTTTGTTTTTCTCTTGTAAGCTTTAAAAACTCTTTTGCTTCAATAGGCGGCTCATTATGGTACGCTCTTATTTCGTTTAATGCCGTGCGCAAAAAGTTTATGTTAGATACACCCGGTATTTCAATAGGGTATTGAAATGCCAGGAACAAACCTTCTCTTGCCCTGTCTTCAGGCGACATATCCAAAAGGTCTTTACCATCGAAGCTTACTTCGCCACCGGTTACTTCGTAATTTTCCCTTCCCGCCAGTACAGAAGCAAGAGAGCTTTTGCCTGAGCCGTTGGGTCCCATAATTGCATGTACTTCTCCTGGGTTTACCTGCAGGTTGATACCTTTTAATATCTGCTTATCCTCAACTGACGCCTGTAGATTTTTAATGTCTAGTAACATAATACTGTGCTGTGTTTCTTTTGTCTTTATCCTTTCTTTAGATAAATGATTGGTTTATATTTTTTAGCCAACGCTGCCTTCCAGTGAAATAGAAAGCAACTTCTGCGCTTCAACCGCAAACTCCATTGGCAGTTGGTTTAATACTTCTTTTGCATAGCCATTCACTATCAGTGCCACCGCTTTTTCCGTATCAATGCCTCTCTGGTTCAAATAGAATATCTGGTCTTCTCCAATTTTTGAAGTGGTAGCTTCGTGTTCTATAGTTGCCGTGCTATTCTTTGATTCGATATATGGAAAAGTGTGTGCTCCGCAACGATCGCCGATCAGTAAAGAATCGCATTGCGTAAAATTTCTCGCATGCTCTGCTTTAGCACTTACCTGCACCAATCCGCGATAGCTGTTTTGTCCCTCGCCTGCCGAAATACCTTTTGAAATAATACGGCTCTTAGTGCCTTTACCTATATGAAACATTTTGGTGCCGGTATCTGCGATCTGCTTATTTTTTGTAACGGCAACGGAGTAAAACTCGCCGGAAGAATAATCGCCCTGCAAAATCACGCTCGGGTATTTCCAGGTGATAGAAGAGCCGGTCTCAACCTGCGTCCATGAAATTTTTGCATGAGCGCCACGGCAAACGCCGCGTTTGGTTACAAAGTTGTATATGCCGCCATTGCCATCTTTATCGCCGGGATACCAGTTTTGTACTGTACTGTATTTAATCTCCGCGTTTTCCATCGCTATCAGCTCAACCACCGCGGCGTGCAGTTGGTTTTCATCTCTTTTCGGCGCAGTGCAACCTTCAAGATAGCTAACATAGCTTCCTTCATCTGCTACAATCAATGTACGCTCGAACTGCCCGGTATTTTGGGTGTTGATTCTGAAATAGGTAGATAATTCCATCGGGCAACGAACGCCTTTGGGAATATATACAAATGAACCGTCTGAAAAAACAGCGGCATTCAATGCGGCGTATAAATTATCGGAATGCGGAACAACCGTGCCGAGATATTTCTGCACCAGTTCAGGATGTTCTTTTACCGCTTCGCTGATGGAGCAGAAAATAATACCGTGTTCTTTTAAAGTTTCTTTATACGTGGTAGCAACAGATACGCTGTCGAATACAGCGTCTACTGCTACGCCTGCCAATACTTTTTGTTCTGAAAGTGGAATACCCAGTTTTTCAAATGTGGCGATGAGTTCAGGATCAACCTCATCCAGGCTTTTATACTTTGCGCCTGATTTTGGTGCGGCATAATATGAAATGTCCTGGAAATCAACCTTAGGCAATTCAAAATTCTGCCAGTGTGGTTCAGGTTGTTTAAGGAAAGACTGGTATGCTTTCAAACGCCAGTCGAGCAACCATTGTGGCTCACTTTTCTTGTTAGAGATAAAATGGATGGTTTCCTCACTTAATCCTTTGGGTGCAACCTCCATTTCTATATCCGTTACGAAACCAAATTCGTATTCCTTATTACTGTACTCCTCTAAAATATCGTCGCTCTTATTAGACATAATTGTTATGTATATATTAAAGACCTCTAACTAAACTGAAAAACTTTCACCGCAACTACATGTTCTGGTAGCATTGGGGTTGTTGAAAGTCAACCCTTTACCATTCAATCCGCCTGAATAATCCAGTTCTGTACCATAGAGATATAAAAGACTTTTCATATCTACTACTATTTTGATGCCTTTGTCTTCAAAAATTTCGTCACCGGCTTTGGTTTCATTGTCAAAGCTCAGTTTATATTCCAACCCGGAGCAGCCGCCACCTTTTACGCCTACACGCACAAAGCTGTTCCCGTCACTTTTTTCCTGCGCCAGCAGGTTATTGATATACTCCTTAGCAGAAGCTGAAACCGTAATCATAATGCTACATTTAAACTATCGGCAAAATTACGATTTTAGGTGATAAGATTATGTTACCTAACCTTAAAAGGTAGAAATATAGGGGAAAGGGGTATAATTATTAGTGGGGAAAAGTTCGGACTGCATCCTTCTCGGCTAAAAAAGCAATGACACGGCACAGGTCGGGAGACCCTGCGCCAGGAGTTGACCCAGGGATTTCGCTTTTAAAAGATACTTTAACCTCAAAAAACAAACAACAATATAGTTAAGTAATAAAAGAAGGTAGATAAAAGAATTGAGATTGCTTCGCCGCGAAGCAGGTTTATGTTTCTGGTTTGATTATGCGGCTCGCAATGACGTGTAACAGGCTGAAAAATTACAAACATTGATTTAGTGTTGATAGTAAATTCAAAACACCCTCGCCGTCCTTGCGAGCCCGCCGACACGAAGATTTGAGTTGAAGGCATATTGCGGCGGACGAAGCAATCTCCTGTAGCTGCTCCAATTTCTATTAGGTTTTTCTAAAAGCGAAATCCCTGGGAGTTGACCGCAAAATCTGCAATAAGAATGAACCAAAATCCACAAAATTCAAAATTGTGGATGAAAAAGATATGGTATTTTTACTATATTTGATTTTCAGCCCGTCTTATGAAGCTTAAATTCTTTATACTAATTGCTTTTCTGTCAATAGTCTTTACTACTCAAGGGCAATTCAGAAAAATTTATTTGGATTCAGATTCAAAAAATGATATCGTTGGTATTCATCTTTTATCTGCGAAAGAAGGATTTGTAGCATTTAAAAAATGGATAGGGTATACACAAGATAGCGGTTATACTTTTAACAAAAGATATCTTGATCAGGTAAACATAGATGGGAGTTTTATTAATGTCTCTTCTGTATTCGACATTAATGGTGTTTATGCAATAGATAAAAATAGAATTTTTGTTTTTGGTTCATTTGGTTTCGAACCCTCATTGCTTTTATCAACCAATGGAGGCATCAGCTATGATTTTGTATATCATGCTCAGGTTATAGTTAATGTGGAAAATGACGGTGTACAAAAAATTGATTTCCCCACAAAGTCATCTGTTGGTTATGCCATTGATAATATTCGTGTTCTTAAAACATCCAATAATGGACAATCATGGTCAATAGTTTATGAAGACCGAAATGCTGTATTTAATGATATAAGTTTTATTAGTGATCTTGTTGGCTATGTAACCGGAGAAAAAGGTTTAGTTAAAACTGAAGACGGAGGAAATTCCTGGCAAGTTATTAATGTTCCTGAAGGCAGAATTAGTGGAATGAGTTTTATTAGTGAAAATACAGGGTGGTTGAATATCTCAGGCAGGATTTATATTACGAAAGATGGCGGTAACTCCTGGAAACTCCCAAATGGAGGATTAAGCACGATTGGTTCTCCAATTAGATTCATTAATGATAGTGTTGGATATGGTGTAGGCAGCTCATTTAATACGTACAAAACTACAGATGGCGGTAAATTCTGGGAACCCTTACCAAGGGATAATAATTTTAGCTATGATGAATTTTCACACGGCGCATTCTTTTTTCTGAATGCATCTCTTATATGGGTTGGTGGCGCGCATGGTTTTTTAGAATTAAGCATCAACGGAGGAGGAACAACATTACCGGAAGCAAACTTCACACATGACCTATCAGGGCTTGGTGAATCTAATAAAGTAATACTAACAAATCAATCAAAGCCCGGATATGAGTATAGTTGGTTTAAGAATTCCACGCTGATTAGTAATGAATATGATGCATCTTACATTACTGACAGATATTCAATTGATACTATTTTTCTTATTGTAAAAAAAGGGAACATTAGTGATACGTCCGATAAACAGTTGATCGACACCAGAGCTAATACACAGCCATGTTCAGCAAACTTTCATACAGATGTTGATACTGGATCGGTCAAATTATTTGCTGGATACAATGCTGGAGGAGTAAAACATTACTGGGATTTTGGTGATGGGTTCATAGATAGTGTGAATGTGAGTCCTGAACATCTGTATAAAAGAGTAGGTACATATACTATTAAGCACAAAGTACTTAATACAATTGATAAATGTGTTGACTCAACCGAACTGAAAATCATAATAGAACGCACACAAAATTGTCTATCACTGGATTTTTCTTACGAAGCTGACTTTTTTTACTCAAATATGCTGACGTTTAGTTTTAGTTTCGATCAAACAAAAGAAAGTAATAAAGAGTCCGTTGAACTGCAGGCATGCGATTGGGGAGATGGTTCTACAACTTTTGGATATACCCATACTTACGATTCAGCCAAAATTTACAATGCTTGCTTTACAATCAGAAATCGCAGGACAGGCTGTGTCAGCCAGATTTGTAAACCAGTTCAGATATCTTTCCCTAAAGCATGTGATGCCGATTTTATATTAAACGACTGGACTAATGGGAATGTTTCTTTTGAAGGAAAACCAAACGTAAATAGTTCAGATAAAAGACATACATGGATCGTCAATGATAGGGACATTTATACTACCAAAAGTGCTACAACATTTAATAAGAATTTTTATATCTATGATTATGGCGTATTTACTTCTTTAGGGGGTGGTTGTTGGGACTATTATTATGTAAATACAGATTCGATAAAAAATACAGTTAAACATATTGTATACGATATAAAAACAAACTGTTCGGATACTGTTATAAAACAATTTACACTTAAACGGATCGATGATGTTGTGATGAATGTAAAGCAGGATTCACTTTTTCCTTGGAGTTATATTTTTACTGCAAAAAGTGTAAAAAATGATTCAACCTTACAACCATATGTATCGTACATGTGGCAGTGGGGAAAAGGGAGTGATCCAATGCGCTTTACCGGGCGTGTTGGGGCAGCTAAGACTGAGTTGGGTTATATATTTCCAGGGCCTGGCAAATACTTTGTAGCCTTTGCATCTCAAAGATGCCAAGTAAACACCGGACAAATTTTTTATAAAATCATTGATGTTCCTCCAATGGATTGCCCAATATATCCTCTATCTTTCACCTATTCAGTGCCAGACCCTATGGTCCCTAATAAAGTTTATTTTGCTGACGAGACTTTCCTTATAAATCCTGGACTTGGAAATTCCGGAATCTGGTATTTTGGAGATGGAGATTCCAGTACAAACACTCATCTTACACATGAATACAAAAATCCTGGAACTTATAAAGTGACATTAAGATACAAAAATCAAAACGGTTGTACGAAAGAAACTATCAAAGAAATTACAGTGAACCCTCCCTGCAATTTGAAAGCAAAATTTTCGTTCAGTAGAGATATCGTTATTCCTGCAAGAATATCATTTTCGGATAATACAGAACATGGAAATGAGTCTATTTCTTATAACTGGGTATTTGGAACGGGTGATACATCTACGCTTCAAAATCCTGTTTATTTGTACACAACACCCGGTATATACAAGGTTATTTTGAGGGTAACTGATCAGCAGTCTTGTACTAATTCTTATGATACAACGATAGTTATAACCGAAACAGATATTTGTAATATTTCTGTTGCCTTTAGCTACTCAATAGAAAGCAGTAACGTTCAATTTGTTAACTTAACTGAACCTAACAATAATGGCTATATCTACCAATGGAATTTTGGTGATAGCATTACTAATCAACAAAAAGATCCTTTACATGTTTATCTGGTTAATGGAAAATATGATGCTTGTTTAATCGTAAGAAGGGATTCGCTTTGTGAAGGAACATTTTGTGATTCCATTTCGGTACTGGCGGTCCGCAGAGAAAGTATAAGATTGTATCCCAACCCGGCTGCTTCATCCGTGATAGCTGAATTTTATTCAGACGAATCAAAACCTGTTACTATTTCTATTTACAATTCGTTTGGCACTGAATTATTTAAAATGCAGACAAATTGTGAGATAGGCTTAAATAGGGAAGTTATTAACATCATTTCATTTCCTAAAGGAAGCTATTTGCTTAGGGTTAGCGGGCTTGATACGAAAATTTCCAAAAGATTTGTAAAGCATTAAAGGCAAGTAATCTGAATGTTGAATAGGGTTTCGAACCTTTTAAAGGTTCGAAACCCTATTGCCGATACAAAATTTAGCGCTTTACAACTTACCCCAAATTCACAAAAGCCCAAAAATTTAAGCCAAATGTGTTATTATTGCCGTCTTAAAGACTAAATTTTGAGTGCTGTTTACCAGATACAAGTACCCGCAACTGTGCCTGAAGATACAACAGGCTGTCACTTATATATAGATATAGGTGCAGATCACCTGACTTTTATGGTTTTAAACACAGCAGAAAGGGAATTCTTAGCATTACAGCAGTTTAATCTTGAAAAATATAACGCATTAACGCATTGCCGGGAAGTGGTAAGCCACAATGAATGGCTGAATAAATCCTATGACCGTACAATTATTGCCTACAATTTCAGTGATAGCATACTTGTTCCGGAAAAATTTTATATGCCGGCTATCAATGAACCATCGCTTAGCCTGGTTTATGGGGATATGAATAAAGGTAAACAGTTTGTTGATCATGTGGCTGAATGGGAATTATATCATATATACAGGGTGCCGGAAGTGCTGCATAATATTTTTGCCGCACATTTTCCTTCGGCCGAATTTGTGCATAGTTATTCATGTTTTTTAAAAACAAAGAAGCAGAGCATACACGAAACCGGGGATGAACTGAACGCGGTTTTTTATAATAACAAGCTGATTATTAGCCTTTTTAAAGACGGTAATCTTCAGTTGATGCGCTCTTTTGAATATGAAACATCCGAAGACGTAGCATATCATCTGTTGAACATCTGCCGCCGGTTTGATGTGGATTGTGAAAAAGTGATACTTGTAATTTCAGGTTTGATAGATGATCATTCGGCAGTATATGCTGAATTGCAAAAGTATTTTTTGTTGTTGCAGTTAGACCAGCGTCCGGCTGATTTTAAATACAGTGAGGTATTTGATGAGTACCCTCCTCATTTTTTCACTTCTATTTTTAATGCGGCATTATGCGGATAATCAGCGGAACAGCAGGGGGCAGACGGATAAACCCACCTGCAAATATGCCTCATACCAGGCCTACTACTGATATTGCCAGGGAAGGCTTGTTCAATATTCTTCAGAATAATCTTGATATCAGTTCACTTAAAACACTTGATCTTTTTGGTGGAACAGGAAGTATAAGCTATGAGCTGGCATCGCGTGGCGCAACTGATCTTACAATAGTGGAGAAAGACCCGAAGATGTATGCTTTTATTGATGACAATCTGCGTAAGCTGGGGTTCAGGAAAATGGTTAAGCTATACAGGATGGATGTTTTCACATTTATTAATCAATGTACTGAAAATTTTGATTTTATTTTTGCCGGACCGCCATATGCACTTGGAAATATTGATGATTTGCCCATTGAAATTTTTAAGCATGATTTATTAAAGGAGAATGGATGGTTCGTGCTGGAGCATACACCGCGGAATAATTATGAAGCGTTCCCGCATTTCAGAACATCGCGTAATTATGGCACAACGGTGTTTTCAGTGTTTATAAATAAGTGAAGATGGAGTTTCACGCAAAGTGCGCAGAGATGAATAAAGAACGTAAAGAAAATTTTGCTTAGCGCCGCACCGTCGCGTTCGCTGCGGGAAAAATAAAAAATGTTCCTTCCAATATCTTCCTGAAACCTTTTTAATTATGAAAAGAAAAAAACTTCATGACGAAAAAAGATACCAGGATACTGTACAAACAAAAAAGAATTGAAATAAAAGATAATGAAATTGAAAAGTTACAGGATCTCGTATTGATCCGGTTTCAAAAACTATCTTTGCCTTTTATTGAATACCTGCATACTTACCTGCCTGTTCATTCTAATAAAGAAGTAGATACATTTCCTATTATTGATTTTATGGAATTTTGTAACCCGGGTTTACAGGTTGTAATTCCAAAAACAGATCTGCATACAAATACCATGACCAATTATTTATATAATGATGATACTGTGCTGAAGAAAAACAAATACGGCATAATGGAACCTGAAGAAGGAGAAATTATTGATGCCAAGGTGATTGATATGGTTTTGGTGCCTTTGCTGGCATTTGACGGTAAGGGCAGCAGGGTTGGATACGGTAAGGGATACTATGACCGTTTTTTATCGCAATGCCGTGAAGATGTAATAAAAATCGGTTTAAGTTTTTTTGATGCTGCAGATCATATAGACGATACCGATGAATTTGATATACCTTTAACGTATTGCGTAACGCCATACCGCATCTATGAATTTTAATACTGCCTGGATGAAAATAGTAAGGATGATGTTGTTTCCGTTCGCATTGTTTTACGGGTTAGCGGTTAAAGCCAGGAACTGGCTGTACAACAAAAACATAATCAAATCAAGCAGGTTTAATTTTCCGCTTATAGCTGTTGGTAATCTTTCTGTAGGCGGCACAGGTAAGTCGCCAATGGTTGAATATCTTATTCGGCTGCTTTTACCGGAATATAATATTGCAACGTTAAGCCGTGGCTATAAAAGAAAAACACGTGGTTATGTTTTGGCTGATGAAAGAACAACAGCAATAGACATCGGTGATGAACCAATGCAGTTCCATAATAAATTTCCGGGCGTAATGGTAGCTGTTTGTGAAGAAAGGGCTTTTGCTGTTCCGCAGATATTATATGATAAACCCGGAACCGATGTTATTATCCTGGATGACGCGTTTCAGCACAGGCAGGTAGATGCAGGGTTAAATATATTGCTCACGGATTATAACAATCCTTTTTATAAAGATTTCTTTTTGCCTACGGGTAATCTTCGCGATGCAAAAAGCAGCTATAAACGAGCCGATATTATTGTGGTTACTAAGTGCCCGCAGGATATCAGCAGCGAAGAAAAAGATATTGTTGCAGATAAAATCAAAGCTTTGCCGGAACAGCACTTATTCTTCACAGGTATTAAGTACGGAGCACCATATCACCTGGTGACAAAAGAAGGGGTGGTATTAAATGAACAGACGGATGTATTACTGGTTTGCGGTATTGCCAATCCAAAACCATTAAAGGCATTTATAAAAGAAAGGGTGAATGAGCTCTCCGTGTTGCATTACAGGGATCATTATATATTTACAATAGATGATCTCAGGCATATTAAAAAACAGTTTGATGCCATTGCGTCATCGCAAAAAATAATAATAGTAACAGAAAAGGATGCTGTACGTTTGATAAAATTTCAGGCTGAGTTAAAAGATATGCCTGTATATGTTTTACCGATAGAGCCGTATTTTTTATTTAACGGATCAGGAGAATTTAATTATTTAGTAAAGAAATTCATTAAGGATTTTAAAGTAAAATCATAATCTCGTTTATGGGGAGAAAGAATAGTAAGAACACCAAAAGCAAAACTTCACACGGCACACTTACCGGCACGCTTGATGTTACGCGTTCCGGCATTGGTTATGTGATAGTAGAAAACAGGGAGAAAGATATTTTTATTCGTCCGCAGGACTTTAATCATGCCCTGCACGGCGATCGTGTAAGCGTTAAAATTACACGAGAGGGACGCTCCGGAAGAATGGAGGGAGAGATAACAGAAGTTGTAGAGAGAAAACAATCAGAATTTGTAGGGCGGCTGGAACTGAACAAAGACTTCGGTTTTTTTATTCCTGATAAGGCAAAAGGAACGCTGGATATGTACATACCTGGTGATAAAACAAATGGGGCAAAAAACGGAGACAGGGTAGTAGTGCGCATAACCGAATGGAACAGCAGGGACAGAAGTCCTAACGGAGAAGTGATAAGTATCCTGAATGCCGGTGATGAAAATGATATGGCGATGAAAGAGATACTGGTGGATGCAGGTTTTGAGCTGAATTTTGACGATGATGCACTCGAAGAAGCAGCAAGAATACCTGATGCAATACCGGCATCCGAGATAAAGAAACGGAAAGACATGCGTGATATATTCACCATTACGATTGACCCTGTTGATGCAAAAGATTTTGATGATGCCATCAGCTACAGGAAATTAAAAAATGGCGTATATGAAATTGGTGTGCATATAGCTGATGTGAGCTATTATATAGAGCCGGATACGCCGCTTGATAAAAATGCATACCAGAGAGCAACCTCAGTGTATTTGCCTGACAGGGTATTGCCTATGTTGCCTGAACATATATCGAATGTGTTATGCTCACTCCGCCCTAAGGAGGAGAAACTTACCTTTTCCGCCATATTTCAAATCAATGCCAAAGGAGAAGTAAAAAGCCATTGGCTGGGCAGAACAATTATATATTCTGACCACCGGTTTACGTATGAAGAAGTGCAGGAGATTATTGAAAAGAAAGAGGGTTTATATAAAGATGAAGTACTTTTTCTGAATGACCTGGCGCAAAAATTCCGCAGGCAAAGGTTTAAAAATGGCGCTATCAATTTTTCCTCCCAGGAAGTACGGTTTAAACTGGATGAGAATGGTAAGCCTGTTGGTATAGTAGTTAAGGAAAGCAAGGAGGCGCATCAACTGATCGAAGAATTTATGTTACTCGCCAACAGAACTGTTGCGGAAGATGTAGCTAAAGTAAAAGTGAATAAGCATCCGCTGCCTTTTCCTTATCGTGTGCATGATACACCTGATGAAGAAAAACTTTTACCGTTCGTGGATTTTGCAAAAAAATTCGGGCATAAGTTTGATACAAAATCACCGGAAGGAATCGCCGCGTCATTTAATAAAATGCTGGCAGAAGTGCAGGGCAAGCCTGAACAGCATGTGCTGGAGCAGTTGGGCATACGCACAATGGCAAAAGCCGTATATACCAAAGACAATATCGGGCATTATGGTTTGGGCTTTGAGCATTATTGCCATTTTACTTCGCCAATCCGCCGTTATCCTGACATTCTGGTGCACAGGATTTTACAGGAAGTGCTGGACGGGAAGATGAATCCTGATAAAAAGATGGAAGAAAAATGCAGGCACAGCAGTGAGCGGGAAAGAGCGGCAATGGACGCAGAGCGTGCAGCAAATAAATACAAGCAGGTAGAATTTATGCAGGATTATATCGGCGATGAATTTGAGGGCGTGATCAGTGGTGTGGCCGGGTTTGGTTTTTGGGTAGAAACGGTGGCGCATAAATGCGAAGGTTTGGTAAGTATACAAAGCCTGCTTGATTATGATGATTTCAGGTTGATAGAATCAGAATATTGCCTTGCAGGGCGCAGAAGCGGCCGTACATTCAGAATGGGAGATAAGGTTTGGATAAAAGTAATTGCCGCTAATTTAGGTAAACGGCAGCTGGATTATGAATGGGTGATAAAGCCGGGTGATATTGCGGCAAATGGTACAGCGCAGCAAAAACCTTCTTCTAAAAAAACAAAGAAGGGAAAAAGAAAATAAAGATTGGGGTTAAAAATAAAAGTTTAAACAGGTTTACCATTATGTTCTCATTTGAAGAACTTACAAAGCAGTTTGCACAGAGATTCAATACACGTCATTTCCCGGGTACAGTTCCTTCTTTATATGAGCCTGCGGAATATTTTCTTTCTATGGGCGGTAAAAGGGTGCGCCCGGTAATGTGTTTAATGGCGAATGAATTGTTTGGTGATATATATCCTGATGCATGGCATGTTGCGGACGCTATAGAACTCTTTCACAACTTCACACTTATTCACGATGATATTATGGATAAGGCTACGCTGCGGCGTGGTATGCAAACCGTTCATGCAAAATATAACGAGCCTACGGCATTGCTTGCAGGTGATGTAATGATGATCACTTCTTATGAATGCCTCAGCAAAATAAATGCGCCGTATCTGCATAAGCTCATGAACATATTCAATAAAACAGCTAAAGAATTATGTGAAGGACAGCAACTGGATATGGATTTTGAAAAAAGAGATAATGTAACATTGGAAGAGTATCTGCATATGATTACATTGAAAACATCAGTGCTTTTAGCTGCCAGCCTGCAGATGGGTGCGATAATCGGTGGCAGCGGAGAAGGTAACCAGGATCTGATATATGAATTTGGAAAGAACCTGGGCATCGCTTTCCAGGTGCAGGATGATTATTTAGATGCTTTTGGTGACCCTCAGAAATTTGGCAAGCAACCGGGAGGAGATATATTGGCTAATAAAAAAACTTTTTTGCTTATACATGCCCTCGAAGTAGCGTCCGCATCACAGAAAAAGGAACTACTTGGCCTTATATCCGGCAATGCTCCTGATAAGGTTGCCAAAACATTACAGATATTCAGAGATAGTAAAGTAGATTCATGGTCAAAAGGCCTGAAAGATAAATATCTTGACATCGCTTTAAAGCACCTGGATGATATTGCTGTTATCAGTTCAAGAAAAAAGCCCTTGCAGGAACTTGCGGGCTTCCTGGTGCAAAGGGAGTATTAAATAATGGAGAACAAAGCCCGGCTTTGAGCATGATAAAGTAATAGTTGATTCTAAAGTAGCTAAACTTCAGCCTATATAAATGACGTTTAGGGTTTGCCTGGGTATATTTCAAATTTTCGCGAATTGGGCAGTCATATGCAGATGCCTCGTGCCTCGGCATGACAGCAGCGGTGCGTTGTTCAGCATTGATACAAATGCCTGGCAATAGTAATATAGTTCGGCATTGCACCGTAGCCTGTTACCCCGAGGCAGGAGGGGACTGCCGTTGCAGTCGTACCTATATGCGAAAATCTGAAATACACCCGTTTGCTTTTGCCCGGTAAATATTTTTAATTTATTTTGGATAAATAAACTCACCAAACTAATACCGGATGTTCAATTCCCTGTTCAGGACTAAAAAGATTTCTTCAATTCTTGCCGAAGGTAATGATGATGTGCACGAAGGCGGCGGCTTAAAAAGAGTGCTCACTATGCGTGACCTCACTTTTTTTGGTATTGCTGCTATTATAGGTGCAGGAAGTTTCAGCAGTTTGGGCGCGGCGGTATTCAGCGGCGGTCCTGGTGTGGTGGTATTGTTTATTATATGTGGTATTGCCTGCAGCTTTACCGCGCTTTGTTATTCTGAATTTGCAAGCCGTATACCCGTTGCCGGTAGTGCATATACTTACGCGTATGCTTCCTTTGGTGAGTTATTTGCCTGGATCATTGGCTGGGCATTGATCATGGAATATTCTATAGGCAATATATATGTTGCCTATAGCTGGAGTGATTATTTTACTTCGCTGATGCACAAATTAAATATTCATATCCCCGAATATTTATCATGCAGCTATCATGAAGCCAAAAAAGCATTTGCGGAAAATTCAGCTAACAAGGAGCTGATAGCCGCGTGGACAACAGCCCCGGTAGTTGGCGGATTAAAAATGATTGTTGATATACCGGCGCTTGTAATTAATGTGTTGATCACTTATCTTGTGTTCAGGGGAATAAAAGAAAGCCGCAATTTCAGTAATGCGATGGTGATGCTCAAACTGGCGGTTGTGGTGCTGGTGATACTGGTAGGTGGTTATATGGTTTTTTCAAACGGGCTTACGGTTAACTGGACGCCGGCAAATGAAGAAGGCGTACATTCATTTATGCCTAATGGTTTCAGTGGTGTAATGGCTGCAGTGAGTGGTGTGTTCTTTGCCTATATCGGCTTTGACGCGGTAAGTGTGTTGGCCGAAGAAAGTAAAAATCCACAGAAAGATTTACCACGCGGTATGATCGCCTCGCTCATTATCTGCACTGTAGTATATATATTATTATCTCTTGTGCTTACCGGTGCGGTGGTTTATTCAAAATTTGATGGTGTTGGCGATCCACTGGCATTTATTTTTGAAAAGGAAAATCTGAACATTGGGTGGATGCAGTTTCTTGTAGCAATATGCGCGGTAATTGCCATGACGAGTGTACTGCTCGTTTTTCAAATGGGGCAACCGCGTATATGGATGGGTATGAGCAGGGATGGATTACTTCCTCCCGTTTTTCAGAAAATCCATCATACATTTAAAACGCCTTCTTTTTCCACTATTATTACCGGCGTTGTGGTGGGCGTTCCCATTATCTTCACAGATAAAACTTTTGTGCTTGATTTTACCAGTATAGCCACTTTGTTTGCATTTGTGCTGGTATGCGGCGGCGTGTTGCTCATCCCGCCAAAGGAAAAAATAAAAGGAAGATTTCATCTGCCTTATATTAATGGACAATTTATTTTTCCGGGTATCATCTTACTTGCCATTATCATTATAGCTGTATTATCTGAAAATTATTTTCCTGATATGTTCAATCTTGATTTTTCAGGAGATAAAGATTATACTTCCGGCAAGTTGAGTTTTATGGATGTAGCTACTCCAAAAATTTCACTCATTGTTTTCTGGATGCTGGCAATTGTGCTGAGCATTGTTACCATCATAAAAAAATATTCATTAATACCTTTAATGGGGTTGATCACCTGCCTGTACCTGCTCACAGGTATGACAAAAAGTAACTGGGCCTGGTTTATCGGTTGGCTGTTACTCGGACTTATCATTTATTTTATTTATGGGTATAAGCATAGTAAGCTGGCTAAAGCTGCTGTATAATTATTTGATTAACGGCAGATAATAAAGTATAAGACCTTTGCAGCGTTTAAGCGTTAGGGTTACCTTTGCAAAGAAGTTTTATGAAGACCTTATCAATAGTTTCCGGGAAAAATATAGATACACTCCGTTCTCGAGCCAGTCTTGCCGAACAAGCTGGTTGTTTAACAGGTGAACAGCTCGATATAATCTACAAAGAAAAATGGTTTAATATATATGTTCCCCAATGCTTTGGCGGGCTTGGGCTTGCACTGCCTGAAGCTATTCGGTTGCTTGAACGGCTTGCATGGATTGATGGCAGTATAGGATGGACGGTAACGCTTGGCAGCGGCGCTAATTTGTTTATCGGGTATTTGCACAGCAATATCGTTTCTTTATTTTTTAATGATCCTGAAGTTTGTTTAGCTGGTAGTGGCGCTAATACAGGCATTGCAAAAAAAACAAAAGGGGGATACATCATTAATGGAAAATGGAGGTATGCTACGGGATCTTTGCATGCAACAGCATTTACTGTAAACTGCGTATTGCAGGATGATGATACCGCGCCTGCTGATAATACCGCAAGCTTTATATTTAAGGCAGGTGAAGTGCAGATCAACAGAGATTGGAACGGCATGGGCATGAGAGCTACCGGCAGCCATTCATTTTCGGTAACTGATTTATTTGTGCCTGATGAGCGCCGTTTTTTTATTGATGCTGCACAGGCTATATTACCCGACCCGGTATTCTATTTTCCTTTTATACCATTTGCTGAAGTTACACTGGCGGCTAATATAGCCGGGATGGCAGTTCATTTTACGGACGAGTGTAGAAGGATTTTTGAAGATAAAATAAGAAATAAAACGCTTCCTGTAGAGCAAAGCAGCGAAATGCTGGAACTGCTTGGCAGATCTATTTCAATAATAGAAAAGAACAGGGATGTTTTTTATGATGCTTTATACATGCTGTGGAATTCCGGTAAAAATGAAAGAAACTGGGATATTAGCCTGATAAACAGGCTCAGCTTCACTTCAAAAAAAATGGTGAGAGAGCTGCTCGGTATAGTATCGCAGTTATATCCATATTGCGGAATGGAGGCGGCAGATACCAGGGCCGTAATAAACAGGATATGGAGAGATATTCATACGGCAAGCCAGCACCAGTTGATCACTTTTAAAAGACCTATATCGGCACATCTATAACAGGTTGTAGGGGGCAGGCTACAGCACAATGTTTAACAATTATATTATAGCTCGGAATAAATCGGCAGTTTGTTACCCCAGTTCAGGGAAGGGCTATGCCTTATACAAAGCCGCATTTTAGTATGCGAAAAATTGAAATGGATCTGTTGTGAATATATTATCGAATCAAAAAAATCCATTATTTTATAGCTCAGGTCAGAAATACTTATCTTAGGGAATAAATTAGTGTATGCTGAACAGAATATTTTTTTTAGCGCTTGTATTGATTGGTACGGTAAGTGTTAACGCGCAATCAAAATCAAAAACAGATAAGATCGCACCTTTTTCTATTAAGCTCGCTGACGGCAAAACATTTACGCCGGCGGAATTAAAAAAAGGACCGGTGATCTTAATTTATTTCTCTCCGGATTGCGAGCATTGTCAGCATTTTACCAAAGAAATGGTAGATAATTATCAAACCCTGCTTACAGATAAGCAGGTGGTAATGGTAACTTATTTACCGGTAGATGATGTGAAGCGGTTTGAAGATATGTTTGAACTGCAGAACTTTAAAAATATTGTTGTTGGTACAGAAGAGAAAACATTTGTAGTAAGAAATTATTATAAAGTAACCCGTTTCCCTTTTGTTGTAATGTATAATAAGCTTGGCAAACAGGTGAAAACGTTTGCAAGCGGGCCATCCTTTACGGAAGTGTATAAAACAATCCAGGATTTATAAAATCATGCATAAAGATTATAGCCGCTAATTTTTATCTTTAAAATATGAAAAGACGATCAGCCATAAAAAGCCTTGTGATCATTGCCGGGGGAATAGCTATTATGCCTTCCTGCTCTACTGAACCCGGCAAAGCATCCATTGATTTAAAAAAGATAAATATCAATGCAGACCAGGAGGCTTTGCTTGCAGAAATTGCGGAAACCATCATTCCAAAAAATAATAAGCCCGGGGCAAAAGAACTGAACCTTCATTTGTTTATATTAAAAATGGTAGATGATTGCCATAATGAAGAAGATCAGAAAGCTTTTATTGAAGGGCTGAATAGTATGGATAAGCTAGCGAAAAGCAAATATGGAAGCGCGTTTGCAGCATGCGACCCAAAACAAAAAATTAATTTGCTTAACGCGATATCAAAGGAAGAAGGAGATGCAAAAGGAGCCACCGCTTTTCTGAAGATTGCCAAACGCAGGATTATACAGGGGTTCATGAATTCTAAATATGTGATGACGGATCTTAAAAAATATGAACTCGTTCCCGGAAGATATAACGGATACTTTCCTGCAAAACAAGCTTAATAAAACATTCTAACAATAACGTATGCCCGAAATTACTGGTGATAGTATTAAAGACAGAACTTTTGATGCCATAGTGATAGGTTCCGGCATTAGCGGCGGCTGGTCTGCAAAAGAGCTTACAGAAAAAGGTTTGAAGACGCTGCTGCTTGAGCGTGGCAGGGATGTAAAGCATATCAAAGATTATCCTACAACCAATAAATTACCTTACGAATTTGAGCACAGGGGAGAAGTGCCTTTGGATATTCAGAAAGAAGCGCCGATAGTAAGCCGCTGCTATGCGTTCCGGGAAGATACGCTGCATTTCTTTTTAAAAGATAAAGAACATCCCTACATTGAGCAAAAACCTTTTGACTGGATACGCGGCTACCAGGTAGGAGGTAAATCGCTGATATGGGCAAGACAAACACAGCGCTGGAGCGATTTTGATTTTGAAGGTCCTGCACGTGATGGCTTTGCTGTTGATTGGCCGATACGTTATAAAGATATTGCTCCCTGGTACAGTCATGTAGAAAAATTCGCGGGTATTTCCGGCAACAGGGATGGATTGGCAGAATTACCGGATGGAGAGTTTTTACCTTCCTATCCTTTAAACGCGGTTGAAAATTATTTTAAAGAACAGGTAAATAAAAATTATAAGAACCGGCATATCATCAGTGCAAGAGGAGCGCATATTTCCAAGCCTCAGCAGGTTCATTTTGACCAGGGCAGGGGGCAATGCCAGAACAGAACCCTGTGCCAGAGAGGTTGCCCGTTTGGCGGTTATTTCAGCAGTAATGCATCAACTATTCCCTGGGCTGAGAAAACAGGTAATCTTACCCTACGCCCGTTTTCTGTTGTGCATTCCATAATATATGATGAACAGAAAGGGAAGGCAACAGGTGTAAAAGTGATTGATGCCAATACAAAGCAGGAAATAGAATTTTATGCTAAAATAATTTTTGTAAATGCTGCCGCGCTTAATACCAATCTTATTTTGCTCAACTCCATCTCTAAACGTTTTCCTAATGGTTTAGGAAACGATAGTGATCTGCTCGGTAAGTATGTAGCGTTCCATAATTACAGTTCAACCGTTAGCGGGGAGTATGATGGCATGAAGGAGTTTACAACCGACGGTAGAAACCCGGTAGGTGGTGGTTATGTGCCGAGGTTCAGAAATGTATTTAAGCAGGAAACAGATTTTCTGCGTGGTTATGCTGCTGGTTTCAGCGCACGGCGCAGCCAGGATACCGACTCTTCCGGGTTTGGTGATGCATTAAAAGAAAACCTGCTTAACCCCAAATTAGGACCATGGCGCGTAGGTTCACACATGATGGGGGAGACGATTCCTAAAGCAACCAATTTTGTAACGCTGGATAAGAACCTGAAAGACGCGTGGGGAATACCACAGTTAAGCATATCTGTAGATTATGATGATAATGATCAGAAAATGATCAAAGATTATGAGGATGAGTTTTCAGAAATGTTTACAAAAGCCGGTTTTACCAATGTAAAAGTGTCAAGAACTCAAAAAGCGCCCGGGCTTGATATACACGAAATGGGCGGCGTGCGCATGGGAAATGATCCCCGAACATCTTTACTTAACAAATGGAATCAGTTGCATCATTGTAAAAATGTTTTTGTAACCGATGGTGCATGTATGACATCAACTTCTACACAAAACCCTTCACTTACCTATATGGCATTTTCTGCAAGAGCTGCTGATTACGCATTTGCGGAATTGAAGAAGGGGAATTTGTAGAGACAGGAGTTTTCGGTTATGGGGCTATTGGCGTGCATAAAGAGGCAAATCTTGTTGTTTGCAACCATTATGGCGCTGGAAAGATTGCAGAAGGGCATTAATCCTGTAAATACATTTATTATACCCTCAAAATCTTTTCCATTTTCCTGCCCTTTGCCAATTCATCTACCAGTTTATCTAAATACCTTGCCTGCTTTGTCAGTGGGTTCTCAATTTCTTCTATACGGTATCCGCATATCACGCCGGTGATAAGGTGGGCATTGGGGTTGAGTGTTGCCTGCTCAAAAAATGTTTCAAAATTTACTTTCTCTTTTATCAGTTCCTGTAATTTTTTATTGTTAAAGCCTGTCAGCCATTGTATCACCTGGTGCAGCTCTTCTTTTGTTCTTCCTTTCTTTTCTACTTTTTCAACATACATGGGATAAACGGAAGCAAAGGTCATTTTCGCGATACGTTCGTTATGCTTATCTGTAGTTGTCATAATTTTATATTGTGTATGATTTAAAGATATTAGCTATCAGCCCTCAGCTTTTGGGCATTAGCAACCCTTAAGGTTTGCAGCGCTGTAATGCCGCCCGGCAAACCTTATAGATTCAGCAACTATTACTGATAGCTGAAGGCTGACAGCTGGTAGCCGACAGCTATCACCTATATCCTCCTCACCTTAATATTCCTGAAATACACCTGGTCGCCATGATCAGTAAGCATAATATGCCCTGAATTTGATTTCGCGTATTCAGGATAGTCCTTAAATTTTGTTTCACTTATTTTTTTATTGAACTCATCCGTGCCTTTAAAGTAAGTAACGATTTTTATGCCGTTCAGCCAATGTTCAGCGTAATTGCCTTTTACAATAATTTTTGCGGTATTCCATTCACCCGCAGGTTTCAGCTTTTTACCAACGGGCGGATACAGCAAATAGGCCGCGCCTGTTGATGATGTACTGTTGGGATGATCTTTTATTTCAGGGTGATTGTAATCATCAATTACCTGGTACTCTATACCCATCATGGATGATTTTTTTGTTTGTGTATTCTCAATAAGGTTAACGTGATATTTTATTCCGCTGTTGGCGGCTTCCGTAAGTTTAAAATCAAAAACAAGCTCAAAATTCTGATAGGTTTCGCGGGTAATGATATCGCCGCCTTTTCTGCCTTTCAGCACAGATAGAGTATTGCCTTCTGTTACCCACCCCAGAGGGGGAACGCTGTCTTTATATGCCTGTCGCCATTTTGATATATCCTTGCCATCAAACAAAACCTCCCACTTTGGCTTTTGCTGGGTATTGCTGAAAAGCTGATCCTTTTTTTGATATTGATAATTAACAACTGCTGCTGCAATTATACCTACAATGAGGATAAAATGTTTCATTGGCAAAAGGGATTGAAATAGGGTTAAGTTACAATATTTACTGATTTTGCAATCATTGCTCCTGCAGATTTTTCAGAATTATATTGTTTGAATGAGAAAATCCGTAGAATCTGTGAGAAATATGGTAACACATTTTATAGTAATATTGCCGCTCATAAAATACGCTAATGATTGATCAGCTTGCGGAGAAATTTAAACTGGCTTTTGGGCACGTGCATACGAATGTTTTTTTTGCGCCGGGACGCGTAAATCTTATAGGCGAACATATTGATTACAATGGCGGGCTTGTAATGCCATGCGCCATTACTTTTGGTACATATTTACTTATTGCTCCCAATACAACAAATATATTCAGGTTCAGGAGTGTGAATTTTGATGAAACCCTGGATATTGAAGTGCAGGATAGTTATACTAAAAGAGAAACGCTTTGGTATAATTACCCGGTTGGTGTAATAGACAGGTTTTTGAAATCCGGTAAGAAGGTCAAAGGTTTTGATATGCTTTTTTTCGGGAATATTCCTATCGGTTCCGGGCTTTCATCATCTGCTTCTATAGAGATTGTCACGGCTTTTGCACTTAATGTTTTATTGAATTCAGGCTTTTCAAAGCTGGCGTTAGTGAAGCTTTCTAAAGATGTTGAGAATAATTTCATCGGGTTAAACTCCGGTATTATGGATCAGTTTGCAGTTGCTTTTGGCGAAGTAAATAAAGCCCTGCAGCTTAATTGTGATACGCTTGAATATACTGCGGTTGATTGTAGTTTGGGAGATAATGTGCTGGCCATCATTAATACCAATAAGCCCCGCAAGCTGGCTGAGTCGAAATACAATGAAAGAGTAAATGAATGCAATGCGGCGCTTAAAGCGTTAAACGTGGAAGTGGAGGCAACCTATTTGTGTGATATGGATTCACAGGCTTTTACTGCTCATCAGCATCTTATTAAGGATGATATTGTTCGCAAAAGAGCGCAGCATGTGGTTGAAGAAAACCAGCGTGTAAAACAAGCTGCTAAAGCGTTGGCAGCGGGCAATCTTTCCGCGTTTGGTAAGCTCATGTATGCTTCACATGATTCGTTGCAGTATTTATATGAGGTGTCGGGCAGGGAACTTGATGTGGTTGTTGAATACTGCCGCACCAATAAACATGTTACAGGCGCAAGAATGACCGGCGCCGGGTTTGGCGGCTGTGCAATAGCGTTGGTGAACAAAGATCAATATGATAATTTTTATAAGGAGATCATTGCCTTTTATACTAATAAAATAGGCTATGCGCCTTCGGTGTATAAATCAATGATAGGAGACGGGGTTAAAGCGCTGGCTTAGTTTATCCAGGTTATTTATACAGCTTCACTTCTTCAATGGTATGGTTGAGCCTGCTGCGTTCAGCAGCAAAAGCCATTAAATGGCTTACCACTGATACATCAATGGTTGAAGATAATATCTGTGCATCATTATGTGCAACAGCCTGTACCCAATCCTGCACTAGCCGGTGATCACCACCACCGTGAAAATCTGTTTTTAAACTCCATGTTGTTTTTTGCCCGCTTCTGAAATCCGTGATCGTATATGTTTCCATATCACCTGTTATATCGCCTTTTGTTCCCATAATGCTTGTGCGGCGGCCTTCATACGACGTTAGCCCTTCCATTGAAAAAGCTGCGGTAATATTATTGCCAAAGCGCATGTTAATGGTAAGATGGTCAGGCTGATCATTATCCATATCAAACACACAGCGGCCATAGTCCGTTGTTTTTAGTTTTTTAAGAATAATGTAATCCCAGTTTCTTCTCCGCTCGGGCAAATCAAATACATATAATCTCTTCCTGTCCCTGTAATAGATTTGTAATGCTGAAAACGGGCAGGTAGATTCAACAGCACAGCCATCCGTGCATCTCGGCTTGCTTCCTGCCGGTGCATTTTCCTTCCTGAATAATTTTAATCCTCCAAAGCATTGAATGTCTTCAACAGGCTCGTTTATCAGCCATCTTAATATATCCGTATCATGGCATGACTTTGCCAGTACTATCGGTGATGTTTTTTCGCTGTTATGCCAGTTGCCTCTTACATACGAATGTGCCATATGTGCGTAACCAATAGGTTCCATGTGCTGCACGCTTACAATATCCCCTATGGTTTTGGAACTGATGATCTCTTTAAGCTGCCTGAAATAAGGTGAGTATCGCAGCACATGGCAAACACCAACAATTCTGCCGGTGGATTTTGCTTTGTCAAATATCTGCCTGCATTCTGCCTCGGTAAGAGCGATGGGTTTTTCCAGTAATACATCATAGCCGGCTTCAAGCGCTTTTAAGCATGGTTCGGCATGTAAAAAATCCGGGGTGGCAATAATAACGGCATCAGCAAATTTTTCTCTTTCAAAAACCTGCTGCCAGTTGTAAAATCTTTTGTCTGCCGCTATATTGTGTTTGCGTACAAATCTTCCGTTTCGTATGGCATCCTGTTCGGCCACGCCTACTATATTCAATTCATCAGGGTGGATCAATGCGTAATCAGCATAAATATTACCCCTGTTTCCTGCGCCTATTAAAATAGCAGTTACCGGTTTTTGCAGCGGACGGTGTAAAGGATTTTTGTATACGTCTTGTTTTAAGCCAAATAGTGCCGATATTTCTTTCCACGTAAGTATAAGAGACGCTGTTGCCTGGGTAAATGTTTCAGAAGCTATGTTTTTAAAAGAGAAGTTTTTAAAAGGCATAATCAACTTTTATTGTACGGCAGCTTACAAACTACTGTAATTTAAATAATCGTTGCACAAATCACACCGAAAATTTACTACCTTAATTCTTTCAATCTTTATAAAAACACAGATCATGCCATCAAGAAGGAAATTTATTCAAAGTTCAGCGATTGCTTTATCCGCTTCTTCTTTGCTGCCTTATGCTGCAGCTGCAAATAAAGCTGTTAGAAGAGATGACGCTAAAAAATCGTTCCTGGAAACAGGAATGGCGGGTTATTCGTTTGTAAATTATTCTCTGGAGCAAACCATAGCGATGATGAACCGCATTGGGATATATAACCTGTCTTTAAAAGATTTTCATTTACCGCTCGACAGCAGTCAGGAAAAAATAGATGAAGTATTGGGGGCATTTAAAGCCGGAGGCATCAATGTATATGCAACGGGTGTTATTTATATGAGGAGTGAAGCCGAGGTTGACCGGGCTTTTGCTTATACCAAAAAAGTAGGTGTTGGTTTACTTGTTGGTGTTCCAACTTATGAGTTGCTTGCATATACTGAAAAGAAAGTAAAAGAGTATGATATTAAAATAGCAATACACAATCATGGTCCGGAAGATAAATTATATCCTGGGCCTAAGGATGTATATGACCGCATCAATAAAATGGATAAACGTATGGGTTTGTGTCTTGATATTGGCCATGCGGTGAGAGCCGGCGCTGATCTTGCAAAAGTGGTAGCTGCTTATGCTGACAGGTTATTTGATCTGCATATAAAAGATGTAAATGCTGCAAAAGCAGACGGTAAAGCCATTGAATTAGGACGAGGTGTAATAGATTTTCCGGCTTTTGTAAAAGCACTGCGTGCAATAAATTATAAAGGAAAATGCAGCATTGAATATGAAAAAGATATGAAAGACGCTTTGCCGGGTATGGCTGAGTCAGCCGGATACTTCAGAGGAGTGATGAGCTAAAGGTATAGTAATAGTATATGATGTTGCAGATTCTGTTTCCTGTCATGGATACACGCAATGATCATTTGCGTATATATACAACCATTAAGAAATTAAGGGAATTAAGGATGCCTGATAACTGGTCTTAATGTTGCTTAACTTCTTAATGGTTATAGTCCTGAATCATCCCGCGCACACAGGATGCCGGAGTTTGCGGCAAACTATTTTAATGTATAGAGAAATACTAATTCGATTTCAACTTATCAACCAGGGCAATATATTCCTGCATCGCGGCATTGGTGCTCTTGCCTTTTAACGCAGCCCATGCTTCATACTTTGCCTTGGCAACAAAATCAAAAGGATTGGTTGGCGCTTCACTGTTATTATCTCCTTCGGTAGCCTGCTTATACAATGAATACAACTGGAGCAGGGTTTCATTGCTGGGCTTTTCTGACAGCATTTTACTTTCAGCAGCGGCTCTTTCGAATTGTTCTTTCAGTTCCATCAATTGGTGTAATTTTATATGAAATTAATAAGTAAGCTTGTAATGCGAAAGTATCCGCTTAAAAATTTATTAAGTAAATTAAACGATGCCGGCTTATGAATTTTTTAGAAACAATTTACAATGAGCTCATTGGTTTCCTGGGAGTTGGTTCTCTTATAGAAATGTATAAATCAGGAGATTACAGTGCTCTGCTTACATTTAAGGGTATTCTCGGTGCTATATCCCCATTTATTCCCATCCTGCTTATTATAGAAATTATAAGAAGCGCAGCATATAAAAAGTTTAAAGTAGAAGACTACAGGGTCAACTTCTTTATTTATGTATTCAACAGGTTTGTGTCAAGGTTTATTTCTATTGCCGCTGTGGCTTTTTGTATAGGTGTATTTGAAAAATATGCCATCTTTAAAACAAGCTTTACCTGGTACTGGTTTATTTATGGTTATATTGTCTGGGAGTTTTCTCATTTCATCTATCATTTCCTGGCGCATAAAGTAAGGTTGCTGTGGTGCCTGCACTCAACACATCATGCGCCGCAAACCATGAACCTGTCGGTAACGTATACCCACTTTTTTCTTGAAGCACCTTATGCAGATGTGATTAGAACAACGATTTGCATACTCGCCGGCGTTAATCCACCGCTATTGTTTTTTATTATGTTCATTGACGGTACATGGGGCGCGTTCATTCATGTGGGTGAAAGTATTATGAAAGACGGGCGTATGGGCTTTATGAATAAAATTATTCTTACACCGTCACATCACCGTGTGCATCATGCCCGAAACCCTTTGTATATGGATACCAACTTCTGCAACCTGCTGAATATTTGGGATAAAGTATTTAAAACATACGAGCCCGAGCGGAAAGAAGTTAAGATTGAATATGGTATTACAAGAGCAATGAATCCAAACAGTTTTTGGGATGTGAACTTTGGAGAAATAGTTGCGCTGGTAAAAGATATACGCAAAGCGCCTGGTATAAAAAATAAGTTGTTGTATATGATAATGCCTCCGGGATGGAGCCATACAGGAGATCATAAAACCGCAAAAGTAGCACGACGGGAATACCTTGAAAACCCGGCCACCCATCAAACAAATGAATCTATTGTTGAATTGGAAAAGGCCTCAGCCTGATGGCTATATCAGGTCATTGACGTTTTTTTGAATATTTTCTGCCATCTTATGCATAGGAAGGTCATTCGCATCTTTACCAAATGGTTCTTCAATTTCTTCTGCAATCAATTCAAGGCTGGCGAGCACATAAAATACAAAAGCTACCATTGGGGCTACGTAATACCCTAACGAGAATACATAGCCAAAGGGAAGCGTCATAACATAAATAAAGATAAATTTTTTAATAAAAGCGCTGTAGGAGTAGGGGATAGGCGTGTTGCGTATACGCTCGCATGCGCCGCAAACATCGGTAAATGATGACAGCTCTCCGTTTAACACGATCAATTGATCGCCTGTGATTTTTCCATGTTTGTATAAAAGATATGCCCGCTGCATCATAATAGATGCTATCTGATTAGGTACATGCTTGTTGGTATCAATGGAGGCCAATTCAGGATGAGCCTGCTCATCGAGCATAAGCCTGGTGGTTTCAGACTGCAGGTGATCTTTGAGAGCAGAGGCATACAGCGGGATCATTCTCCTGTAAAACTTCCGCGAATCGTCATCTCCTTCCAGCATGGCACTCAGCTTTATGGCAAGGTTGCGGCTGTTGTTTACAAGGCTACCCCAAAGCTTTCTGCCTTCCCACCACCTGTCGTAAGCGGTATTGGTTCTAAAAACCAGCAACATGGATATGGCAAAACCCAGCAGGCTATGCATTACCGGAATATTTTTTACCCAGCTGTTGGCAGAAAGGTGCAGGTATTCTATTTCCCAAAAAGCAATCACAAGAGAATATACTACCATAAAGCACATCAGGGGGGTCAGCTTTCTTACCGTATCATACTTATGAAACTGGAAAATTGTTCCAAACCAATTTTTAGGATTATAAATCAGCATAAAGGCTTATATCTTTTAAAAGCAAATATAACAGTTCAATTTTTTTATCATTAATTAATGATATTAATATGTTGGGAACCAATGTTTAAACTTCGGGAATAAAAATAAGATAAAAATTCTCTGTGGAAAAAGGCAAATGAGCATGAAAATTGCTGATAAGAGTTTTTTCCAAAAAGGTTTCTTGTCATAGAGCCCTTTGAAAAACCATAAGCAAACTAAATTCAATTTTTTATGATGGGGTTACCCTTTTCCCTATGCGCTCCCATGTGGAACAGATATAAGTGTTTGTGCTTTCCCGGCTCTAGGCAATTCAGCTATACCTTGTTTTTAATAATAGGTATTCTTGCTTCAGTATCAGTATACAGCCAGCCTGATTTCGAAACCAGCGTTCCTTCCAATTTCACAGCTTCCAAAGGTAGTTTATCTATTAGCGACAGGCATTACAGGATAGGCGCAAAATCACTTCGATGGGATTGGGTAGCCGGTGATGTTCTGGAAGTTGAATTGACCAGTGCCCAGGCTTCTGCCATAAACGGGGGGCTTTTTAACTATTATCAGGGTCATTTTCAACTATGGGTTCATAATGAAACCGCCGCTAAAGATACTTTTGAAATTCAATTTTATAATAATAAGACTGTCAATCAATTCCACTTCAGGTTTAATGTGAATTTTGAGGGATGGAGAAAATTACTCAGGAGTTACATGTATGATATGCTGAACGGTGGTAGTACCAATAATGTTGGTACGGAAATGCGCATTGTTGCACCTGCATCAGGTAGTGGAACGATATATTTAGATGATCTGCAATTTATGCGGGCTTATGATTTTAAGCAGTCCGATGATGTGATGCCTGATTTATATGAATTAGCGCCCATAAAAAACAATATGATAAGCGACTTTTACTATAGTTGCTATTATGCACCACCATTAATTTCTTTTACACAACCTACGCAGCAGGAACTTGCGGGGCTTGACTCTGTTAGAGCCAGGGTTAAACGACGGTCTATTGGCAGCGCGCCCACAGCAGCACAATTGAGTTCAGCTGTCACTCAGTATAATACCTACAATATAATGGTGGAGGGAAGTGCTGTGAAGGGAAAACCTATTACTGATCCGCAGGAAATTGGCCAGATGATAGGAGTGTTTGCCCGTAGTTACGTGCATAATAATAATAACGACAGTAAAGAAAAAGCGATCAATCTCTTAAAGTTGATGTTTGATTCAGGCATTGCCGGAGGTAGCGGATTTTGGTTTGGAGGTGGTTATAAAGGATATAATCAAATGGATTTTTTTAGTGCGCTTATTAATGTAGATTATTTTGCCGATGCATCTCTCAGATATAATTTATGGCATTGGATAAAATGGAGTACAGGTACGGGGTTAGCCTGGAAAAATGAATCCAATGGCTTATTTGATACGGACGATATTTATACGCTGCAGGATGCATTTATGGCAATGATATTATTCAGCCCGGATGATGCTACCGGTGTGGAGGATCTGAAAAGGCTTAAAGTGTATCTGGAGAAATTTTTAGAAGACCAAAAAGGACTTAGTGACGGGATTAAGAAAGATGGTGTTGCTTTCCACCATTCGGCTCATTATAACGCATATATGTATGCGATGAATTCACTTATAACTTATACTTTATCAGTTTTGCGTAAAACGCCATTCCAGATTAATATACAGGCCTATTATACTCTTAGAAAGGCTGCTTATGCAGAGTGTATTATGTCTAATAAAATTTATTATGCAAATAGTTTAAATGGGCGGCATCCTTTTGAAGTTATTACTTATTACAATCAGCCGGCGCTTGAGCAGCTGGCTTATATTGGAGGTGAAATAGTAAATCAGGCATTTGATCCAGTAGTAGCGGCAATGCATTCACGTATATATGATTATGCCCCAAAAATTGGTGGAACAAGCGCAGAGGCTTTTCCCAGTGGTTTCTGGCAAATGAATTATAGTCCGCTCGCTTTATACAGAAAAGATAACTGGGTGGCGACCATCAAAGGGATAAATAACGATTTTTGGGCAACCGAAACTTATTCCAGTGATAACAGGTATGGAAGATACCAGGGCTATGGCGCTCTTGAAATATTATACCCCAGCGTTTATGGGCAAAAACTTAAGCCCAGTGGTATGATGCTGGAAGGGTGGGACTGGAATAAACCACCCGGCACAACCACTATAGTTTATCCGTATGATTCTTTGAGCCTTAAAGGAACAGTTACTGATATCAGCGAAAGAAATGCACTTAATTTTGCCGGAGGGGTAAAATTTGGTGAGCCTTCGGAAACATCGTCCTCTGATGTACTGTTACAGGAGTTGCAGGGAGAGTATGGAATGTACGGGCTTAATTTTCAGCAGATAAACTATACAATAACGCATAGTTCTACATTTACTTTCCGGAAGTCGTGGTTTTGTTTCGGCAAAAAAATTGTTTGCCTGGGAAGTAATATAAATAATAACAGATCATGGAGAAATACCATCACAACTTTATTCCAGACTTCCCTGTCCTCAACATCAACACCTGTTATTGTGGATGCTGCTTCAAAAACAGCATTTCCGCTATCTGAATCTTTAAGTCAGAGTGATGCTCACTGGGTGATTGATCCCTTTAAAACCGGGTATTATATACTGTCCGGCAGTAATGTGCAAATAGAGAAAAAATCACAGACCAGTCCTGATGAATCAGGCTCCGGCGCTACTACTACTGCTGACTATGCAAATGCCTATATTAATCATGGCAATGCGCCTTCAAATGCAAAATATGCTTATGTGGTAATACCCAATACTACCCAGTCGGCAATGAGCGATTTTTCTACCAGAATGGGATCGTCTTCAACACGTGAGTTTGATATTTTGCAGCAGGATGAACATGCGCACATCATTCAGGAAAATATTACCGATGCCGTGGGATTCAGTTTGTTTACCACAAATACACAGTTAACCAGTAATACCATAGTCAAGGCAAACGATGTTCCTTGTGTGGTTATGGCACAGATACGTAATGATACGCTGCGCATCTCTGTAGTAAACCCGGATATTAATCTTGTGAATGATCAGAGCGTGGCTGTACCTATAACGCTCCGGTTGTATGGCGGATGGCTTAAAGCTGCCAACGTTCCTGCAAAATATGCTACACTGGTTTCTTCAGAAGCGGCTGAATCAGTTGTTACTTTTTCAGTGGCTGATGGGTTACCTGCAGAAATTACTCTAGCGAGATTTGCTTCAGTATTACCGTTAACATCTTTAAAATTAACAGGTGAAATTGATGCCGCAGCTCATCAAAACATATTGACAGCAACAATAGAGAATAACAGCCAGGCTAAATATACACTTGAGTATAAATCTGCTGACGATGTGAATTGGGCGTTAATGGATAGTAAAATAATAGAAGGAGCTGCCAGTGAGCAATCTTATAAGTTTTATCATCTTAATCCCCTGCCGCAGGAAAATCAATACCGTGTTATGTGCACAGATAATGATGGAACTGTTAAATACTCCAATATTGTGCTGCTTAAGAATACACAATCTGCTGATATTACTATTGCTCCTAATCCTGCCAGGAATGATTTTGCGATTATGTTCAAGCAAAAGTCCCAGAAACCGCTGCAATGGACCCTTGCAGATGCAACGGGCAAAATTGTGAAGGCCGGAACTGTTTCCGGTTTAAGGGAAAATGTATCGGTGCGGAATTTACCGGCAGGCGTATATTACCTCAAGTTTGCCGATGGCAGGTATTTTCCGGTGGTAATTGCAAAATAAATATCATTTTATACCAGTAAAAGGTAGGATTTATTCCTGCCTTTTTTAATTTCTTCACTAATGCTTCACCCGGTTTATATTGCTGTTAAAACGCTTACCTTTGCGCATCTCAAAAAAAGACGAGCAAGTAAATGAAGCATATCCGGAACTTTTGTATCATAGCCCATATTGACCATGGAAAGAGCACCCTGGCAGATCGTTTATTGCAGGTAACCAATACCATCAGCGAAAGAGAAATGATGGACCAGGTGCTGGACGATATGGATCTTGAAAGAGAAAAAGGCATTACCATTAAAAGCCATGCTATCCAGATCAATTATAAAAATTCGCATGGTGAAACGTATACACTTAATTTGATTGATACGCCCGGGCATGTTGATTTCAGCTATGAAGTTAGCCGGGCACTTGCAGCATGTGAAGGCGCATTATTGCTGGTAGATGCCACGCAGGGGATACAGGCCCAAACCATCAGCAATCTTTACCTGGCTATAGATAACGATCTGGAGATCATCCCGGTAATCAATAAAATTGATATGGATGGGGCGATGATTGAAGAAGTGAAAGACCAGATAGTAGAATTGATTGGCTGTAAACCGGAAGATATTTTATTGGCAAGCGGCAGAACAGGGTTGGGCGTAGAGGCTGTGCTGGAAGCTATTGTTGACAGGATACCTCCTCCTGAAGGTAACCCCGATGTGCCATTGCAGGCATTGATATTTGACAGTGTATTTAATTCTTTCCGTGGTATAATAGTGTATTACCGTATTATGAACGGCGGTTTGAAAAAAGCCGACAAAGTGAAATTTGTAAGTACGGGACAGGAGTATGAAGCCGATGAAATAGGTATACTGAAATTAAAGATGACAGAGAAGCAGGAAGTGAAATGCGGGGATGTTGGTTATATAATTACCGGTATTAAAAACGCGAAGGAAGTTAAAGTAGGGGATACTATTACCCTGGCAAGTAATCCTGAACCGGTTGCCATCAAAGGTTTTGAGGAAGTTAAACCAATGGTTTTTGCCGGTATATTTCCTGTAGTTACAGATGATTTTGAAGAGCTGAGAGATTGCATGGATAAGCTTCAGTTAAATGATGCTTCATTAACATTTGAACTGGAAACATCACAGGCCCTGGGCTTTGGCTTCCGTTGTGGCTTTCTCGGGCTGCTGCACATGGAGATCATACAGGAAAGATTGGAGAGAGAGTTTAACCAAACAGTAATTACAACCGTTCCTAACGTAAGCTTTATAGCATATACTACCAAAGCCGAAAAAATAATTGTAAACAACCCGGCTGAGATGCCTGATGTTGTAAAAACAGAGAGAATTGAGGAGCCATATATAAAAGCGCAGATCATTACAAAGCCTGAATATATTGGTAATATAATGACGCTGTGTTTGGGTAAAAGAGGCATTTTGATCAATCAGAGTTATTTAACAACAACAAGGGTTGAATTGATTTTTGAAATGCCTTTAACTGAAATCGTTTTTGACTTTTATGATAAGCTTAAGAGCCAGACCCGTGGCTATGCTTCGTTTGACTACCATCCTATTGGTTACCGTGATGCTGATATTGTTAAGATGGATATTTTATTGAATGGTGATAAAGTTGATGCATTGAGCGCTTTAATACATCGCAGCAGGGCGCAGGATTTTGGGAGAAAGCTTTGCGAAAAATTGAAAGAACTGGTTCCGCGCCAGCAATTCCAGATAGCCATACAGGCGGCAATAGGAGCTAAGATCGTTGCCCGCGAAAATATTTCGGCTATGCGTAAAGATGTTACTGCCAAATGTTATGGTGGTGATATAAGCCGTAAACGTAAGCTGCTTGAAAAACAGAAAGAAGGTAAAAAGCGCATGCGCCAGATCGGGAATGTAGAAGTGCCGCAGGAAGCTTTTTTAGCAGTGTTGAAGCTGGATGATTAGGGGCTTGAAACTTGAGATTGGCGGGAGCGTTTGTCGTTTCTGGTTGCAACAGGTAAGTTACCGGTACGGGCTTACTGATAGTCATTTGTTCCAATACATTCGGTAGTTTCTTCATTTTTGTTCCAGGCAATTTACAGTTCCTGCAATACCCTTTTATTATGCTCATATCGCCTTTATAAAGTATGCTAAAAGAAAAGCGGAAATCAGTAAATCAGTCCACAAGGCAAATTTTTCATTTATTCCTGAGTTTTTTTTCAGCCCGTGTTGAATGCCGGCAATGCCGTAATAAAGTCCGCTTGCAAATGCGCTTACAATTCTCCAGTCTGGTCTGAATAAAGAAACGATGCCAACAAGTCCGAAGCAAATATTGGCGAAGCCTAACTCACGAAGGATTGTAAAAATGTCCGCATTCTCAACGTGAAATATTTGTTTGGCTGTAAACTCCGGGTTTTTCACTTGCTTTATGCCTGCCAGGAACAAACGAAGGCCGACTGCAGAAAAGATGAACCATTTACAAAACAGTTCAAAAGTCAATGCTATATCATTTGCCAGATATTCTGCAATAAAACCAATTGCCGGCAAAACAAAAGTCAGTGCAGTTACACTGATGATGTAAAACTTGTTTGGTCGATCTCCTGTATTTTTTGTTGCTGTCATTGTTATGCGTTGGTTGGCCTTTATAGTCACTATAGAACCGGCGGTTTTAAATGTATCCTGTTATCATCAGTTTAGGGATCGAAGCGCTTAAAATGTGCTTTCGTCTCGTTATAAAAAGCCCCAATAGGTTGCATCTCCTCGATTTCGGTTAAAGTGCCGGATTGTATTGCTGTCATTGTTTTTGATAATAAAGCCGCAGTTGTCATTTTATGATTGTGATAGTGTGTCGTTTATTGTGAGCACAAAGAGCAGGCTTTGTGCTGACGAGGAAATAGCAGTTTGCTGCCCAAAACTATAAGCTGCTTAATGTGCTGCTTCAATTGTTACCTTCCACATAATTCCAAATTTGTCAATACATATACCGTAATAAGATCCCCAGAATGCCTGGTTCAATGGAATTTTTATTTGTCCACCACGGGAAAGTTCATTGAATAGTCTGTCTGCTTCTTCTTTTTCACCGGCATGAACAATAAGCGAGAAGTTGCTATACGTTAATAGTTGGCTGTATGCTTCATTATTGTCGGAACCCATCAGAACTGTCTCCCTGCTGATAGGCAAAGAAACGTGCATGATCTTCTCATCTGTTTCCCGAAAAACATGCCTGTCTGTTTGGGGAACGTCTTTGTAACGTCCAAGATATGTAAAGTCTTTCTGAAAGACAGCTTTGTAAAAATTAAAAGCTTCTTCGCAATTTCCGTTGAAATATATGTATGGATTTACGGTTGCCATAAACTTCTTTTAATTGCTCCTTAGAATAATATTTAAATAATTTATGTGGAAAAAATCCTCATTAGGTTACCGGAAGTTACGATATCCGCAGACTTTAATAATGTAAAAGTTCATTGTGAACGCTATTGTAAAGGAATGTGGGCGATATCGCAAAGCCCAATACTCAGGAGGGCAGAGCTGTATACGAGGCCCGTACGTAAAGTGGTGTGGGAAATATGTTCCGTTACTTAGAATTAGAAGTAGCAGAGCCGCCTGCCCGATTATAAGCAGGCCTTCATCATCTGCAATCATGCGCTGTTAATGTTTATCTATAAATCCAGGCGCAACTTTATTAAATTCTCATGAGTTTTAATATTCCAATCCATGATTAGTATTGAGAAGAGTTATTTTTCCCCCACTGTCGCAGATCTCCCGACCAATGCCTAACATCGGCCTCCATAGGCGAAGCCTGCCCGGCAAGGTGGAGTTAACATCGTTTTCATTTCTTGTCTTTCGGGTAAAACGAAAGCATAGATATTGTACGCCGTTAATTTTCTTTATTACGAAATAAATAATCAACCGGTATTATAATTTGGTTACTGTCAACGAGAATTGTAAAGAAAATATTTGATTCTATTTTGTTAGAATTGATAACTGCCGTTTTCCACTGTGTCATTTTTGAAAGTAAATTGTAAATATAGTTTTCGATATTTTTATCATTGATTGAAGATGCAATGTTTATCTCATCAATTTTATTTTTCTTACTTACTTTAATACCAACAACCAACCACTGATTTTGAACTGGTTTATCATATTTTGAAAGCTCGTCTTGAAGTTGTGGATAAAAAGATGAATGGATATTTTGGTTGTTATAACGCCAGACAGAAACTGCATTCCCTGGACAAACAACTGAGTTATCTAACAGGATAAGGTTTTCATTCCCATAAAAAGCAGTTAAACCAATTCTTGGCTTGTCAGTATATTCTTCATTGTTTCCACCACCTTTTATAAAATCACCTTCATCGTAAGTTTCTATTGATATTGGTAAAGATGCATTTGGGCTGGCGAAAAATTTCCATTCACCATCTTTCTTTCCATTTTTTATTTGCCCCGACGTTTTATATTCATCGCATTGCTTGTAAATATTAAATTCTGTTTCAAAGTTTCCATTCTTATCATGTACAGTTGCTTTTCCATCACGTTTGTATGCTTCCAGTACTAAAGGCTCATTATCGGTATATTCATAAATCTTTTCAACATTTCCATTAGGATAATAAAAAGTCCATTTACCTTGTCTGACATTGCTTTGATAATTTCCTTCTTCTTTAAGTTTTCCGTTTTCATAGTAATAACTGGATAATCCTTCCAGATTATTGTTTAGCATATTTGCCTTTAAGTATACTTTTCCGTTTGTATAGTAATCAGTAAAACTGCCTGTAATATTTATTATTATTGAGTCCATTTTCCCTATACGATAGTAGGAAGCGCATTTCTTGCCAACAACAGTACCGCCACAATTGAAATAAATTTTTATGCTGTCGTTATTAAAGACTTCAACATAATCACCAATTTTGAAATTGTCGGGAAGCGTTTGTGAAGCCGCTGAAAGTTTAATAATAAGTAGTGAAATCGTTACCGCAACTTTTATGTATGTATTGGTCATTTTGTTAGAGTGATTGTGGATTGTTTTAACGGAGTATGATGTCTGGCGGCCTTGCAATGGTTCGGTAATAGCGAACAGTACTACTTAATTTTCCTAAACCAATGTCTGCATAGCTATAAGTCCCCAATGAATAACCCGTCAGCAAACATAAAGACCTTTTTAAAATAATGTCTTTATATTTTGTGTATCCGTCACCTGTACCTGCAATGAAAAAGAAACAAGTGCCGACAGGAAAAGAAATAGAAATTTGTTTTTCATTAGCAATGGTTCCGGGTAGTCCTCAAAAATTATCAATTTACCCATAATAAAAATGTTTTTCGCTGCAGTCCCGCCATATAACCAAGCCGCCTGTTGTGTGCATGTTGTTATTGTCCAAACCCGATCGCTGACTTTCCTTCTCGCCCGAGCAGTTCATCCTTAAGAGCTTCATAGTGATTTTCAGTTATGATCTCTCTGTTTCGTAAAAACTGTAGATTGTCAATCTGTTGCTCCACCGGAAGAGCACGGTCAATTTTTCCATATTTTTTCATGAGATAGTTATTTGATGCTTCAATAATCTTATCTGAAAACTCTACGACATCTTCTTTATTTTTATTGTTGAAGTATAGTGTTATTTCGTCGCCAGTATAGGTTGCAATTGTCACTGTCTTTTTTCTATTCATGAAGGCGGTTAATACAAAGATCACTCCGATTGAAAGGAATATGACCGTTAGTTCTTCGGCTGTCCCTAATAGAAACAGGAAGCTAAAGACAAAAAAGAAAAGTCCAGTAATAACAAGGTTATTGTTTATCTGTGTTTGAATCTTTTTCTTGTTATGAATATTGTCGAATGGAATTTCATATTCAATCCTGTCTAATAAACCTTTTCGGTCAATTTTTAGCGAACTACTAAGAATATCAAAGGTCTGCCTTGTAAAGCGTCTATTATTATTGAATGTCATAATTTAAATGGAAACAATTACACACAACGAACTGCGGTTTTGTACAGGTGTGGTATTCATTGAATGTCAGACCCAGAACAAAAGCCGATTGAAAAAATGTGATGAAGATAATAACTAAAAACCAAATTACTAACGTTCAGTCTGGAACCGAAGCTGTATATCGAGCCTGTTGTGGGGCTTACGACATCAGAGCACATTTCCACAACCCAACGTTGCCTGCTGGGCTTACCAAACAGTCAGTCTGTAAATGCTTTCAGCAAAGGCTTTCTGTAATCGTGGTCCTTTTCGTGAAGCTCAATTATTTTTTCAGCTGTATTTATATTAAAAAACATTTCCGCATAAGTGTTCTCGTCACAATCGTCATTAAAAAATAGCTTGAATTTATAGTAACCATTTTTATCAAAGTCTGTGTCTTGTTGGTTTAAAGAAAATACAGTAGCCGATATTATGTTCCTGGAAAAGGTCTTTTTCGTTGGTTCGTTATATAGATCAAACAGAGCATTGATGAGTTTATCGCTTTCTTGTCCAAGTGAAATAAACTTTACACCATTTTTTACAAAGCCACTTTTTGAATTAATTTCTCCGTCAGAAGTTATGCCAAATGGAAGTTTAGAATTGATTTCAAATTTAAGTCCAACAGGCTTGTTTTTATAAAGTCCCTGTCCAACATAAATATTTGTTATGTCTGTTTTGCTGCTGGCCGTAATTGTTAGGAAAATATCACTAAACCCTTCGCTTATATCAGTCCTTGATGTAATGTCAGCAAGTTTTTGCGAATTGGTTTGCTGCTTTTTGTCATTGCCTTGTCCACAACCAAATAGAGTTGAAAAAAGTCCCATTAAAATTATTTGAATTAGTAGTTTCATTTTTGAAGTGTTGCCATAGCCTTGCAACCAACACGTAAATTTATGTTATTGCCCCAATTTCCAGTTATCAATAATCAGCATCTCAGCGTTATGAATTTTGTATTGTTATTAGTACAATACGATCTGTTATAGTAATACCAAATAAATAAGGCTACCACAACGGGCAGCCTTATTATGTAAAGTGTAATATGAAATTTTATTTAACCAGTTCCTGCTCTCCTTCATAAGCCATATTATGCACATTTGCAACGGCTCTGCCTGAAGGATCATTGAGGTTCTGGAATGATTTATCCCATGCCAGCGCCTCAGGTGTGCTGCAGGCAACAGAGGGTACCGAAGGTACACATGCCGCCGCGGTATCTGATGGAAAATGTTCGCTGAATATGGAACGGTAATGATATTCTTCTTTTGACATTGGCGGGTTGATCGGGAACCGGTACCTGGCATTAGCCAGTTGTTCGTCGGTAACTTTTTCAGCCGCAACTGCTTTAAGCGTATCTATCCAGCTATACCCCACACCGTCAGAAAATTGTTCTTTCTGGCGCCATGCAATGCTCTCCGGCAGGTAATCTTCAAATGCCTTGCGCAGTATCCATTTCTCCATCTTGCCCGGCTTTATCATTTTATCAGCAGGGTTAAGCCGCATGGCAACATCCATAAATTCTTTATCAAGAAACGGAACACGCCCTTCAATGCCCCATGCTGCTAATGATTTGTTGGCGCGAAGGCAATCATATAAATGCAGCTTGCTTAGTTTGCGCACGGTTTCTTCATGAAAACCCTCGGGGTTTGGTGCTTTATGGAAATACAGGTATCCACCGAATAATTCATCTGAACCCTCTCCTGATAATACCATTTTTATCCCCATTGATTTAATGATCCTTGCCATTAAATACATTGGTGTTGATGCCCTGATGGTAGTAACATCATATGTTTCTAGGTGATAAATTACATCACGGATGGCATCCAGCCCTTCCTGTATAGTAAAATGAATTTCATGATGCACGGTTCCTATATGATCCGCTGCTTTTTTTGCTGCTGCCAGGTCTGGTGAGCCTTTTAAGCCAACCGCAAATGAATGCAACTGGGGATACCAGGCTGTTTGTGTATCGCCTGATTCAATTCTTTTTGAAGCGAATTTTTTGGTAACAGCGGCTATAATGGAAGAATCAAGCCCGCCTGATAATAAAACGCCATAAGGAACGTCAGACATCAGTTGGCGGTGTACCGCGTCTTCCAGCGCTTTGCGTAAAGTGGCGATATCAGAAACGTTATCTTTTACGTTCTCATATTTTTCCCAATCGCGCTTATACCATTTCTTCAGCTCATAGCTTCCGTCTTTGCTGTGCAGGTAGTGACCAGGCAAAAATTCTTTTATGTTGTTGCAAACACCTTCCAGCGCTTTCAGCTCAGAAGCCACATAAAAATTGCCCCATTCATCCCATCCCATATAAAAAGGAATGATACCAATATGATCACGCGCTATAAAATAACTGCCATCTGATTTATCGTATAAAGCAAATGCGAAAATGCCATTGAGGTCCTCAAGAAAATTAATACCCTTTTTACGGTATAATGCCAGTATCACTTCGCAATCCGACTGTGTCAGGAATTCATAATCAGGCAGCGTTTTACGTATCTCCTGGTGATTATATATTTCGCCATTCACTGCCAGTACTAAAGTTTTGTCTTTGGTATACAGCGGCTGACCACCCGACTGGGGGTCAACAATAGCGAGACGCTCGTGCGCCAGTACTATATTGTCATCGCTGTATATGCCAGACCAATCCGGGCCACGATGCCGGATCCTTTTCGACATCTTCAAAATTTTCGGTCTTAATGATTCGGTGCCTGTTTTGCAATCAAACACCCCAACAATGCCACACATAATGAATTTAGTTTATTCTTTTGGTTTAAAAATTTCAGCAAATGTAGGATAATGTTTTCAAATTATAACTCAATTTGCTTTTTTTATAAAAATTTTTCAAAAATATATGCCTTATTAAAGAAAATATTTAAAACGATTGCGTGAAAATACTGGTAAAGTGGGCAAATTTATAAGCAATATGCTGTATTGGCCGCCCCAAAACCCTTAAATTAAGCTCAAAATAGTTGCATGAACCGAATTGACAGGCTGCTGGGTATTCTTACCATGCTTCAATCAAAAAAATTTTTACCTGCCGAGCGTATTGCTGAAAAATTTTCAATCAGTATAAGAACGGTTTACCGCGATGTTAAGGCTTTAACGGAAATAGGTGTGCCTGTAAGTTTTGAGAACGGACGGGGGTATTTTATTGTACAGGGATATTTCCTGCCTCCTGTATCATTTACCAATGAAGAGGCAAATGCATTATTGCTGATGGAAAGTATTGCCGGCAGGTTTGGCGATAACTCAATAAAGAAGCATTATGAAACCGCGCTTAATAAAGTGAAGGCTGTTTTGCGTGGTTCACAAAAAGACAAACTGGAGCAATTGCAGCCGCAGATAAAAGCGGTAAGCTGTGACTTTGTTCAAAATAATTTTGCGTACTTAACACAGTTGCAGGAGGCGATCGCTTCGCAAAACTGTATTGAAATTGAATACCAGAATAATAAGAATGAAATAAGTCTGCGCATGCTAGAGCCTGTCGGGTTGATATTTTATGCGCTGAACTGGCACCTGATAGCATGGTGCCATTGGCGGAATGATTATCGTGATTTCAGGGTGTCTCGTATATTAAAGCTGAATTTACCGGGTAAAGCATTCAGCAAAACAGATCATATTGATTTGAATGATTACATGAAATTGCTGCCGGTTAATTATTAAAACACCGTGATCTTTTATTTTATAATTTTAAAAAAACATCTTTTAGAATTTGTGTTAGGGCATAGACCCCTCCTTTGGTCGGGGTGACAAGCTACAGTACAATGTTCAGCATTAGAATAAATGTTAAACAATTGTACTATAGCTCAATATAATTCGTACAGCCTGTTACCCTGACTAAAGGATGGGGCTGCAGGATGCCAGTACATATGTTTAAATATGAAAATTGAAATGCACTCCGATTATCAGTCACAGAACAGATAAGCAAAGGTCAACACTTAAAATATAATCCTGTTTTCTTCAATATTTAAAACGCTTGCATCGTGTCAAAAAAATCAAAATCATTATCCCGCAGAAAATTTATCCTGTCAGCAGCAACCACAGCCGTTGTGCCATCTGTTTTATTGCAATCTTCCACCGCTGTTGCAGCGCAACCGGCCAGGCTTAACCATGCATGCATTGGTGTTGGCGGAATGGGATGGGGAGATCTCAATAATTTTAAAAGCCATCCCAGTGTAAATATTGTGGCCATTTGCGATGTGGATGCGAACCATCTTAAAAAAGCTGCGGATGCTATTCCGGGAGTAAGAACCTATAGCGACTGGAGAGAGCTGCTGAAGAAAGAAAAAAACAATATACAGTCGGTAAATGTAACCGTGCCGGATCATAATCATTTTATAATTGCTTACAGCGCAATCAAATTAAACAAACATGTGTATTGCCAGAAGCCAATGTGCCATGATGTGGCTGAAGTAAGAGCGCTTACCAACGCGGCGGTTAAAGCAGGAGTGGTGACACAATTGGGCACGCAGGTTGCATCCTCGGCATGCGATCGTACAGCAGTGCAATTATTAAAAGATGGTGTTATCGGAAAAATAAAACACGCGTATCTCTGTTCCAACCGCCCCGGCGCTATAGATACTTACCGGCTTGTGGGACCGCGTCCGGCAGAAAGGGCGGATGCTCCTGCCTCACTCAACTGGGATCTGTGGACAGGCACAGCTCCGCTGCGTTCTTATGCTCCTGGTATCTACCATCCAACCAAATGGCGTGCATGGCAGGATTTTGGTACCGGCTGGTCGGGCGATATTGGCTGTCATATTTTTGACGCGGTGTGGAAAGGAATAAATTTAAAAGCGCCGATCTCCGTAACAGCAGAAGTGCAGGAGTCGTGGAAAAATTCGCCTGAAAGAAGGGCTGATACCTGGCCGCAGGGCGATCATATTACCTGGAAATTTCCGGGTAATGAATTTACAGAAGGAAAAGAGCTTACACTTGAATGGTTTGATGGCGCGTTTTATCCGCCGGAAGAAATAAAGGCATTGTATTCGGTAGAGCAATATCCTGCGGAATCTGCAATGCTGATTGGTACAGAAGGCGCGTTGCTGATACCGCATGGCGGAGAAAAACCTGTTTTACTGCCTGCCGAAAAATTTCAAAACCGGGATTTCAAAAAATTTGAAAGCCGTAATCACTATCATCATTTTGTGAATGCCTGCCTGGGTAAAGCAAAAACAGAATCGCATTTTGCGCAATCAGGTCCTATGACGGAAGCTATTCTGCTGGGCACGGTTGCCATCCGTATGCCCAATGAAGAATTATTGTGGGATGCGGCTAACCTGTCTTTCACCAATAACGCGGAGGCTAATAAATATTTAAAGCGGGTATACAGGAAAGGTTGGGAAATAAAACTATAATAATCCGGTAAGAAAGTAACGCTATATGTGATTGCTTCTTCCCAAATTTGCAGCAGAATAATATAACAGAGCATGTGTTGTTATTCTGCTTATCACCATGACGTATCAAAACACAGCAACGGGTATACTGTTAGAACAGGTGCTTCCTAAAGAAAGGATTAAAGCAAGACTTATTGATCTTATTGCTTATGCTTCAGACGCGGGTTTCTATTATTTGCGTCCGCAGGCTGTTGTGCAGCCTGTATCAGAAGAAGAAATTCAGCAGCTTTTTGCATTTTCCCACCAGCATGCAATACCGCTTACTTTCCGCACCGCGGGCACGAGTTTATCTGGGCAATCTATTACCGATGGAATACTGGTTGATCTGAGCCAGCACTGGCGTGGAATTACAATAGAAAATGAGGGCGCGGAAGTAAAAGTGCAACCGGGTATTACCGGCGCCATGGTAAATGCAAAGCTGAAACCTTATCGTAAAAAAATAGGCCCGGATCCTTCAAGCATCAATTCTGCGATGATGGGGGGCATACTTTCCAATAATTCCAGCGGCATGTGTTGCGGTGTGCATCTCAACTCATATCACACCACAAAGCATATACGGTTTATCCTGCCGGACGGAAAGATTTTTTCAACAGCGCTTAAACCGGATTATGAACGTTTTGAAAAAGAATGTGTGGATATATTCAATGCCATTGCTACATACCGGCAACGCATACTCGAAAGCCCGGTATTATATAGCAGGATAAGGCAGAAATATCTTACCAAAAATACCACGGGCTACAGCTTAAATGCCTTTATTGATCATGAGCATCCTTTGGATATTTTTGCTCACCTGCTCATTGGCGCGGAAGGTACGCTTGGTTTTATAGCGGAGGCTACATTAAAAACGATTCCTGATTATCCGTTCAAATCAACGGGCTTATTATATTTTCCGGATATATACGCGGCATGCCAGGCAATTGTGCCTTTAATTAATACTGATGCAGAAGCTGTGGAATTGATGGACAGGGCATCGCTAAGGTCAATAGAACATATACCGGGTGTGCCTGATACGCTTAAAACTTTGCCTGCCGGCGCGGCAGCTTTGCTGATAGAATTCCAGGGCAATACACAGGAAGAAGTGGAGGAAAAGAAAAATGCGTTTCTGACTATTGCGCACAACTTATCATTACTGGATATACCACAATTTACAAATGACAGGAAACAGCAGGCTTTTTTGTGGAAGCTTCGTAAGGGAATGTTTCCAGCGGTTGGTGCTGTTCGTGCCAGAGGCACAACTGTTATTCTTGAAGATGTTGCTTTTCCGGTAGATAAGCTCGGCGATGCTATTATAGACCTGCAGCAACTGTTTAAAAAATATGATTATAATGATGCTATTATTTTCGGGCACGCGAAAGATGGCAATATTCATTTTGTGGTAACGCAAACATTTAATGCGGAAAGTGAAGTGCAGCGTTATGCGCGTTTTATAGAAGAAATGGTTGTGCTTGTGGTTAACAAATATGATGGCACCCTCAAAGCAGAGCATGGCACCGGCAGAAATATGGCGCCGTTTGTGGAAACAGAGTGGGGGAGTGAGGCATACGAAATAATGAAAGGTTTGAAGGCAGTGGTTGATCCCCGTAATTTGTTGAACCCTGGCGTTATTATAAACGAAAATAAAAACGGGCATTTGCTGAACCTGAAACCTTTGCCTGTTGTAGAGGAAGAAGTAGATAAATGCATTGAATGTGGTTATTGTGAGCATGTTTGCCCGAGCAGGGATCTAACGCTTACGCCCAGGCGAAGAATTGTAGTAAGGAGGGAAATGGAGTTGCTGCATTCAGAAGGAAAAGATGATGAGCTTAAGCAATTGAATGAACAATATGAATATGATGGTATAGAAACCTGCGCGGTAGATGGTATGTGCTCATTGGCCTGCCCGGTAGATATTAATACAGGCGATCTTATCAAGCGGCTCCGTGCGGAAAGTCATTCTGCTTCCGATACAAAAAAAGCGGTTTGGGTTGCTGAGAATTTTTCTGTTGTGATTAATACTGTGCGTTTCGGGTTAAATACAGGTTCATTTATCAATATGCTTTTTGGTGCGTCGGCAATGTCGAATCTTACAGGTGTATTTAAAAAAGTTGTGCCTGCTTTGCCGTTGTGGTCTGATCAGCTATCTGTTGCACCTTCCCAGAAAAACTACTGGGAAGACCTGGAAAAACAACAGCATCAACGTACGGTGGTATATTTCCCTACCTGCATTTCCCGTATGATGGGTGGAGCAAAGGAAAAGAAGGCTGATGCCATGAAAACCTTTTTAAGTATATCTGAAAAAGCGGGAACAGGCATTAAAGTGCCTGCCAATATTCCTTCACTTTGCTGCGGACAAATGTTTTCTTCAAAAGGGTATAAAGAGGCATTCAGGCTGATGGCTGATAAAACCATTGATGCATTATGGGAAGCGGCCGAAGAAGGAAAACTGCCTGTTGTGCTTGATGTTACTTCGTGCACCTTGACTTTATTGCAATGCAGACCGGCGCTTTCAGCAGCCCAGCAACATAAGTTTGATAAGCTTACCATCATTGATAGTATTGAGTATATCGAACAGTATATCATACCGTATGTGACGGTCAGCAAAAAAAAGAAAGCGATTGTTTTACATCCTGTTTGTTCTGTATATAAAATGAAAATGGAGGACCGGTTTAAAAAAATCTCGGCTCATTTTGCAGATACAGTACATGTTCCTGACTATGCGGGTTGCTGCGGCATGGCCGGCGACCGGGGATTTTTATTCCCGGAACTTACGCAGGCTGCAACAAAAATGGAGGCAAAGGAAGTAAGGGATTGCAGTGGCTATTACTCTTCTTCCAAACCATGCGAAATGGCGATGAGTGAGGCGACAGGTAAAAACTATGAGTCGGTGTTATATCTTGTTGATGAAACTACAATGTAACAGGATGTAACGTGTATTCTTCAAAAGATAGTTAGGTAAGCAATAAATGGAGTTTGGAATTGAATTGTGATTGCTTTGCCATGCAACAGGTTAAAATTGTAAGTTTTCTCATGCAGAGCGCAATGTGGCAGCAGTATGAGCAATTACAAACATTGCCTAAGTGTTGATAGTAAATTACAAGTTCCCGGCTTACCAGTTGCAATATTCACTGGTTATTTCACAGAGGTACACGAAGGCTACACAAAGAGCCACAAAGAATAATAAAACACTCTGTGTAACTTTGTGTATCCTTCGTGGCTCTTTGTGTAACAAACCCATTCCCGCCGGGCAGACACCGAAATTCGTGGCAGGAAATATATCAGGGGTTATTTAAAAATAACTTCGGGCATGCCCAATACGCAGAATGGAGCACGGATAAAACGGATATAGCGGATATTCACGGGATGTATCGGTGTTTATCAGTATCATCAGTGTATTCCGTGTGCTATTCTATAAAAAGTATTTGTTGTAATCCATAATGATGTCATTATAATCCTGCCATTATGAAGTTTAAATTAAAACATTTTGAGGCAGGAGAGAACTTTTATCACCGAAGGTAAATCCGTTGGGCTATAGTACGAAAGCTAAGCATTAGTACAACGCCCGGCAGATCTCTCACTCGCGTAAGAACGATGATAGTAAAGCTCCCGTATTGCTCGTTCGGGATCACGCAAACCTGCAGACTTCATTTCCTTTTTTTGCCTTAGGTTTGCAAAAAAATCTTGATGAAAAAGCTCCTGTTTTTTATTCCGGTTGTTTTGTTTATTGCCTGTGGAGGAAATAAATCTAATGAAAAAGCCACTGATGCTCCTGTTGAAGAAAAGAAGGTTTCTGTATTGTCAGATGCATTTAACAGCTCTTTTGAAAAAGTGCTGACTACATATTATGCATTACGTGATGCGCTGGTGGCAGGTGATACCACACAGGCAAACGCTGCATCATCTTCCCTTATTACCGCTGTAAGTGAAGTGAAGCTGGACGAACTTAAAAGTGCAGACACTGCCGATATTATTATTCCTACTGCTAAAACATATACAGAAGGCATAACCAATGAAAGCAGGGGACTGTTAGGCGAATCAGATATCGAACAAAAACGCAGGTCATTCCAGATGATATCAACCGGCTTGTTTGACCTGGTAAGAACAGTTAGATACGATAAACAAAAAGTATATATGCTCCATTGTCCCATGGCATTTAATAATTCCGGAGCAGACTGGCTCAGCAATACTACTGAAATTAAAAATCCTTATTTCGGAAGTAAGATGCTTACCTGTGGGAGCGTTGCGGATTCGGTGGTGCTGAAGTAAGCAAATAAATTTATACCTGGCAATTTACTAGTCCATCAGCCAAAGCCGAAATAATTTTATCACAATCATCTTTTGTAATCACTAATGATGGTCGCATCGTAATGATATTGCCTTCAATCACCTTAAATGCAACGCCGTTATTCAAACAGTGATACATTACTTTCTCGGCTTCTTCATCAGCGCGTTCTTTTGCCGTATTATCTTTAACAAGGTCAACGCCTATATGCAGCCCTTTTCCCGCCACGTTTCCTATTACGGGAAAACGCTGTTTGAGTTTATTTAATTCAGCTATCAGGTAGTCACCTAAAGTCGCCGAATTTTCTACCAGGTTATTTTTTTCTATGTAATTAATAGCTGCAAGTCCTGCAGTGCAGCTCAATGGATTTTTTTCGTGCGTGAAATGCCCGATAGACCTGTGCCGGAGAATATTGTATTTCTCTTTGGTAACTATTCCCGCCAGCGGAAGTATACCGCCGCCTAAAGATTTCCCAAGTACCAGCACATCCGGGGTAATATAATGCCCGCTGGCAAACCATTTGCCCGTACGGCCAAAACCTTCTATGATCTCATCAAATATGAGCAATATGCCATATTCATCACAAATCTCCCGAATACGCTGCCAGTAATAAGGAGAAGGCACAACCGGCGTTGCTGATATGGGTTCCGCGATAATTGCCGCTATATCAGGATTTCGTTTAAGGATATTCGTTAGTTGCCGTATATATTCTTCGTCAATAGCTTTTGTATCTGTAAATCCCCAAGGGTTCCTGTAATAATTGGGAAACTCAATATGAAATGCGCCGGGAACCATTGGACCCTGGCCGTTGGTAAAATGTTCTTCGCCACCTACGGAAGAAGCCTGGAATCCATTGCCGTGATAAGAATCCCAATAGGAAATGGTTTTCCATCTGCCGGTTACCTGTTTCGCAAGCGCTATTGCCATTTCAATTGCCTCTGAGCCGCCCGGGCAAAACAATACCCTGTCAAGTCCGGCAGGTGTAATTTCTACCAGCTTTTTTGCCAGTTCCACAGCCGGTATATTGGTATAACGGCGGGGGGTAAACGCTAATTCATTTTGCAACTGTTGAATTACCGCTGCTATAACTTCGGGGTTTGAAAAGCCTGCATTGTGCACACCATTGCCATGCAGGTCTAGGTATTTATTGCCACTGAGATCATAAATATATGCCCCTGATGTTTTGGATAATACATTCATTACCGGCGTTGAAAGTGCCTGGTGCAGGAAATATTTCGCGTCTTCATTTATCCAGTGCCGTGTACTATCATCCAATGATTGGGTATATGCTTTACGGAGTGCGCTGATATTATTATCTCCCTGTTCGGTTGAGGCATGATTGATTGAAGACATGTTGCTATGGTTTGAAGTTTCGGGTTGCAAGTTAAGGTTTGCAGGTTGTAAGTTTCAGGTTTGTGGTTGCAAGTTTCATGTTTCAGGTTACGAAAAACCTATAAGGTTTATATTCGATCAGTTGCAGGTCACGGGTTACAGGTTTCTGGTTGCAGGTTTCATCTGCTGACCGCTGATACCTAAAACCTGCAACCACCTTTCCAGCCGTTTTGGCAAATTTGCACTAAATTCCACTTCCAATCTTAGTATATATGCAATACAGAAAAAATTTTACTCCTTTATTTATTGCCGTTTGGCTGGTTTTTCAAATCAGCGTTTATGCTCAACCGTCAGCTGCTTCATTGCCGAGAAGCAAGCCTGAGGCAGAAGGTGTTTCATCAACTGCAATAAATAATTTTATCGATGCGGCAGGGAAAAGCAAAAATGAGTTTCACAGCTTCATGTTTTTGCGGCATGGTAAGGTTATAGCAGAAGGCTGGTGGAACCCCTACAAACCCGCGCTTAAGCACACCATGTATTCAGTAAGCAAAAGTTTTACATCTACCGCAATAGGCTTTGCCGTTAGTGAGGGTAAGTTTAAACTTAATGATAAAGTAATTTCTTTTTTCCCGGAACTGATAAAACCTGATACGGTTACAGGCTTGCTGGCCTCGTTAACGGTAAAAGATATGATCACCATGTCGGCAGGGCAAACCCCTGATCCTACAAGATCGGTTATGATACAACCTGACTGGATAAAAGCTTTTTTAAATACTCCAATATTAGATACACCGGGTACAAAATTTCTCTACAACTCCGCAGCTACATTTATGCTTTCTGCTATTGTGCAAAAAACAACAGGCGAAAAAATATTAGACTATCTCACACCAAGATTATTTCAGCCATTAGGCATTACAGGAATTGACTGGGAAGAAAATCCGCAACACATTAATTCAGGTGGTTGGGGGCTGAGATTAAAAACAGAGGATATGGCAAAATTCGGGCAACTGTATTTGCAAAAAGGAAAATGGAACGGCAAACAAATTTTATCTGGAGACTGGATTGAAGAAGCCACGACATTTAAAATCAGAAACGCGCCTGATACGGCTTTAGCACTTAAAGTGAAAAGTGATTGGGCACAGGGTTATTGTTACCAGTTCTGGCGTTGCAGAAATAATGCGTTTCGTGCGGATGGCGCTTTTGGACAGTATATTATTGTAATGCCGGACCAGGATGCGGTGATAGCCATTACAAGTGAAACAGCTAATATGCAGAGTATACTGGATATGGTCTGGGAATATTTATTGCCCGGTATGTCGGAAGTGGGAGAGAAGAGCAGTATTGATCTCAGCAAAAAGCTGGCGACGCTTTCTATAGCAGCGCCTGCTGTATCTGCTGATGCTCCAGTTGTTTCCAGGATATCTGGTAAGACTTTTGAGATGAATGATTCCACAAAGCAGGCTGATAAAATATCTTTTCTCTTTAAGAATAATAGCTGCACTTATACGGTAACTTCCGGTGGCAAAGCATACTCATTTATATGTGGTAACGGAAAATGGATAACAGGAGAAACAGCTTTTCTTCTGTCTATGCCTTCATTAACCGCGGTTGCGCAAAACAGGCTTGCAGTTTTTACTTCTTTTAAAGTAGCAGGTGCATATACCTGGCAGGATCAAAATACACTGGTGCTTAGTATACGTTATATTGAAAGCCCGCATACAGACTATATATACTGCCGTTTTGAAGGCGACCAGGTTTCAGTGTATCATCAAAACAGCCTGCAGCGTATGGCTGGTGGCAATGATAAGCCGTATATTATTACAGGTAAGATAATAGCCCAGTAAGATTCATTTTCACGCGGCGTACATAACGGAGCAATGTTACCGGCGGGTAATGGCCGGATAAATAAATTAAACTCAGATTTGACTATTTTGATTAATTGTTTAAAATAGTTATATTCGATACGATCGGAGTTGACACTACAGACCTATGGTTAAATACTTTCTTTAATATCCCGTATTCTTATTTCTTACCTTTTTTATGAACTTTTCTAATAGATTAATAATTTGTAATTATAATTAATTAATAACGATGGCAAGCAGTAAAAGTACCGAGATCATAATAAGAGATACGAGATCTGTAAGAAGCAGAGTGCTTAGTATTTTATTACGTGTCACTTTAAATCATTTTTTTGCCTTTATTATGATATGCTTTCTCGGCTGGCTACTAATAGCAATGTCGTATAATATTCCTCAGTTTAATGAAAGGCATGAGGAAAATTTTTGGCGACTTTTTCTTAGAGACATCGGTATAGCATTATTCCCGATAGGCCTGGTAGCATTAATGTATGAAATTTTTTTGCGGAATAATTTTATCGGGAATATGACCCAAACAATAAAAAGTTTGATGCCAAGCAGATATACGAATATGAGGGAATCGGGGCTTATAGATATATATCCTGATCTTAGGATTGATAAATTGAAACTAGATATTGAGAATGTTCATAAAACAGAAATTAAGATAATAGATATTTGGATGGAAAATTTTAATAGAATAGAATCGGCCATTGTTGAGTCAATAATAAACAGGAATTGTGAAGTTAAGATTATGCTTTGGGACCCTAAAAGCTTAAATGCACTTGAGAACAGAGCGCGAGCGTTGGGTAATGGTGCCACCGTACGAACAATGGTTGACAATATAATCGGGAATCTTAGATATATCGATAATATTTTTGAGAAATTGGAGTCCCATCCTAATTTGAACAAATTTGAAGTAAAGTTTTATAATAGTTTTATAGGCGTTCATTACATATGTATTGGCGATGAGTGTCTTGTTGGAACGTATCTTAGAGAAAGGGTATCATCTATGGGTACAATAATGAAAGTAGCAGGCAAACAACATTTCTTTTTTCAGGAGTTAGAGAAGCATTTTATAAGTCAATGGAATGATAAAGCTAATAATAGTACAATCTCTTTATCAAGAGATAAAATTAAAGAGTATTTAGATTGGTATGATGAATTCATTATAGCATATAGAAAAAAATAATGCATATATCTTCAATATAATAATTTGTTCACAATATCACTTCTTCCATGCCTTTCGCAAAAACCTCAGCCAGTTGCTATGAAAAATATTTTCAATATCACTTTGAGCATAGCCGCGTTTTGTAAGTAAGCCTTTCAGTTGCTGCAGGTCAGCAATGGTATCAATATCACAAGGCGACTGTTCAAGCCCAAACATGCCATCGAGATCGCTGCCAATAGCAATATGATTGCTGTTGCCTGCCATCTGGCAGATATGATCGTAATGATCAATCAATGTATCAAGGGTAATATTTTCTTCTTTGGGATTATGTTTGCCGCGTATCCAGCCCGGCATCAGCATCCATGTGTCGAGCACGCCGCCAATTACGGCATCTCTTTCAATCAGTATTTTTATCTGTTCATCAGTAAGTTGCCGTTGATGCGGAACCAGGGCTCTGCAATTATGATGGCTTGCCCATATATGTCCTTTGAATACATCAACAGCCTGTGTGAATGCTTCGTCAGTAAGATGCGTAATATCAAGAATGATATTCAGTTCTTCCATTTTCTTCAGTAAATCAATACCGGCATGTGTCAGCGGGCCTTCCATACCGGTGCCGGGAGAATATCTTCCTGGTCCGTAATGCGCAGGACCTAGCGCACGCAAACCATTTTCCCAGGCTTTTTCAAGATAAGAGAGGTGTACGAGGGAATCAGCGCCTTCAAGACTGAGGATAAAACCAACAGGCTTATTTTCATCAGGTAAAGTGTTGTTATTCCAGAGCTGAATGTGATGCTCTAATTGATCAATATTCCTTATCTGTATCATTTCTCCCTCTGTTTCCATTGCCTTATACCATGCGAGTTGCCCTTGTGTTTGCGCCCAGGCCTGTTCGGGTGAATGCCAGCCGGGCAATGTACTGTCTTCGGCCACAAACCTTGCTATCTGCGTGGCAACCACAAGTCCTATTTTACCTTTTCTCAGTTCAGGTAATGATACTGTTCCTTTGCCACGATCTGGTTTATCGGTAAGGTTTTTTTCTCTTGCTCTTATATCTGCCGCTGTTCTTTTAAGATCCCTGTTCCATTCAAGGGCATTCATTGAAAGGTCGAGATGCGCGTCAATGATCAACATATTATTAGGCTTTCTTTGTTGTGCATGATTTTTTTCGTGCTGCTAATTTTTTCTTTACAATGTTTTCAGGGTATTTAAGCGCAAGCGCTCTTATATCGTAACTAAAATCCGTAAAGGTTTCTTCCCATAGTTTAGCTTCTTCAGTGGTATACTTATGAAATCCATGCGCATTGGCAACGCCTTTGCCACCTTTCTTAACGATGTCGTCAATCAGTTTTGGAACCTCTGTACCATTATTTAATGTGGGGAAAAGATCTTTCATTACGGTATGGTATGCAGGTACACCGGTAAGATCCATCCAGCGGAACACGCCAACCAGCGTCATCCAGTAGCCGGCGTTATTTCTGCAGGCTCGGTCAACATCTTCAACAGTGGCATAGCCGTTTTCTACAAGCGATATGGCTTCGCGGTAAGCTGCATACATAACCCTGTTGGTGATAAAGCCGCGTATATCTTTGCGAACAAGCGTTGGCTCTTTGCCCCAGTTGTGTGATAGCTTATATAAATATTCTCCTTTTTTAATATCGCTTTTATTGCCGCATATAATTTCCAGAAAACGGGTGGTATGCGATGGCTCTGCCCAATGCAGCCCAAAAAATCTTTCCGGGCGTGAGGTTTGTTCCTGCAGCAAACTGATAGGGATAGCCGAAGTATTGCTTGCCATTAACGCCGTTGGTGCAATAACATCTTCAATTTTTTTATACACCGATTTTTTGATCTCCATGTTTTCAATAGTACATTCAATTACCAGCCTGCAATTTTTGAGGTCGTTATAATTCTCGGTGATGATTAAGCTTTTAAGGTAATGGCCGGGTTGTTTTTTAACCAGCTTTTCCTTGAATGACCTTTTAAGATGGGCGGTGATGCGTTTTTTTGCGAGCAGCAGATCTGCGGATATTGGCGCTACCGCTATTACTTTATGCCCGGCAATCAGCAGGCAGGTAGTAATGCTGCACCCCATCAATCCTAAACCTACCACGCCAATATCAATATTGGTTTTTTTTACAGACATGTTCATTGTTTGAGCAGGTGCAAGATACGAAAAGGGTGGAGCTATCAGCCGTCAACTGATGGCTGATGGCTGATAGCTGACGGCTGACTGCTGTATCTACATGTCTTCTTCCCAAATATTAAAATCACTGCTGTTGTTTTTGAGCAGTTGATAATGCATCCTTAAAGATGTTCCTATGGAATAGCTCCTGTAGGGCAGGTTGTTTTCTATTGAAATCCGTTTAAGCTTTTCCGTTATCCGGGGGTAATAGGTATGATGAATATTGGGAAACAGATGATGAACAATATGATAGTTGAAATTACCTAATACAAAGCGGGTAAACCAGTTTTCACCATTTACATCGTTGGTGGTTTTAAGCATATGTATAAACCAGTCATAAGGCAGTCTCCTGTTTTCATCAGGCTCGGGAAATTCTGAACCTGTATTGGCATGAGGCGGCAGCAATACGGTAAGCGCGGCGATACTTGCAGTAAATATCATAAGCACAAAAGCCAGTAATACTTTTTTCCATGCAATATGAAAAACAAACACGGGAAGTACGATCATATAGGTAAAAAATAAGCCCTTAAATAAGAACAGCTTCACGTATTCAATAAACGGAATATTAATTTTTTTATGCACGATGCGTTGCCTGCTGAAAAAGTCTTTAAAATCTCTTATGAGCAGCCAGTTAAATAAAAATAAAGGATAGATGAACGGCAGGTAAATATGCTGATATTTATGCAGCTTTGATGCAGGCGCCCGGGGAACAATTTTTACCAGTGCGCTCTGGTCTATATCCGTATCCCAACCATTTACATTGGGGTAATTGTGGTGAAATAATACATGACGGGTTTTCCAGATAAAACTATTGGCGCCCATAATATCAAACAGGTAAACATATAATTCATTCAGGCGTCGGCTTTTAAAAATGGTATTGTGCACAGCATCGTGCACAACATTAAGATAGTTTACTACAACCAGCAAGCCCATAGCGAAGTAACCTGTAAACAATATGGCAGAAGTTTCAGCACCGTATAACATAGCAACTATCCAGCAGCTAAAATACAAAGCCGGAAATAAAAATGCTTTGAACACTATCTCGTTTCTGTGCTTAGAAGAAGTCTTTGCTACAATGTCGTTTGCTTCCGAGCGTAAAAGAGCAAAGAAATGATCCTGTCTTTCCTTATTATATAAAAGTTTCTCCTTTTTCATGTTACCTCCAATCAAAATCAAATAGAGGATATTGATCTTAAAAACAGGTAGAGAGATTAGTATTGCAAAAATAAGAAACCATCAAAAATCGACCAATAAAAAATATTTTTTTGGTTAGCGGTTAAATGAAAAAAGCTTTTCATGATCATTCTTTTTCCCGGTAAGCATATCACGGATTATTTGAGCGGCAATTACGCTGAATGTAATGCCATTGCCACCAAAACCTAAAGCAAAATAAGTACGGGGCCGTTGAGGTATCATACCTATGTATGGCAAACCGTCTTTGGTAGAAGCGAAATAGCCAGCCCATTTAAAATCGGGTTTGAAAATAATATGGGGAAAAAGTTTATGAAATTCTTGCGTAAGCAAACGTGTTTTTAAAGACAGGGCTTTGTCTCTTGCAGCGGGTTGTTTGTTATCATCTTTACCGCCAAGTATTACACGGTTGTCGCTGGTTACCCGGCAATAGATATAAGGAGTAGCAGTCTCCCATATCAGTGCGTTTTTGTACCAGAGATCATGCCTGTTCAAGGGCTCGCTTATTGTGGCATAAGTGCTTTTTAATTCCTGTACTTTACGCGGAATATATTTTTGCGATTCATAACCGCAGGCAATTACAATATAGCGGCTTCTTATCACTCTTTTTTCAGTTGTGTGTAATGTAACGCCCCGTGGGGTGTAAATGATCTTTTCTATTTCTGTATGATCGTATATATTTGCGCCCTTGCGGATGCTTTGTTCCAGTAAAGCGTGCGTAAGCACATACGGATCAACCTGGGCCGCACGATTGGAAAATATAGCGCCACTTTTTTCAATGCCGAAAGTTTTATACAGCATCTTCTCATCAAGCCATTCTGTTTTAATACCGATTTTTTTACGCAGGGCGATTTCTTTTTGCATACCAGGTATATCTTTTTTAAAAGATGCAAACTGGAGGCTCGGTCTCATTTTAAAATCGAGGTCGGCATTCAGCTTTGATGCAATGGCTTTAATATCCGGTATGGATTGATAACTTGCTTTATAGCTTTCGATGGCAGTTCGTTCACCCACAAGCTTTATTAGTTTATATAACGGAATATCAATTTCATATTGCAGCATAGCAGTGCTCGCCGCGGTGCTGCCCATACCGATATGACGTTTATCAACAACAACGGTTGCTAAACCAGCATTGCATAAATGCCAGGCAACAAGCGCGCCTGTAATGCCACCGCCTATTACCGTAACTTCCGTGGTAATATTTTCGGTAAGTGAGGGGTAGGTATTAATAATGCCATTGCGTAACATCCAGTAAGGATAAGCTGATCGTAAATCCATAATTTTAGAATGATGGATATACCAGGCACAATTTCATGCCGGGTTTAGCAGCAAGGGATACAAGGTAAGTGGCAAACGGGCCTTCCGGATATATTAGTTTACAGGGATTGGGATATTAAGCAATATTGTATTCGTGCTGTGGCGAAAAGTCTACAATGCTTCATTAAGTTTTTCCAATTCCTGCACCATTTTTTTTACTTCATCCACATTTAATCCTGTTGATTCAAGCAATTCGTTCATACCTGTATTAATATATTCCATTGCAGAAGGAATACTTATCCTGGCTGAAGAATGAAATTCAAAAGCCTGTGTTTGTTTGGCAAGATTAAAAATATTGTCAGCCCGTACACCTGAGCCAGGCATAATACTGATCCTGTCGTTGCTTTGCCGCACAAGTTCGGCTATTGTATCAGCACCTTCGGGTGCGGTAGGTTTTAACCCGCTGGTTAAAATACGTTCACAGCCGCAATCTATCACATCTTCAAGTGCTTCAAATGGGTTGGCAACACGATCAAAAGCACGGTGAAAAGTTACGCCGAGGGGATAAGCCGCTTCAACCAATCGTGCAGTTCTGTTTTTATCTACGCTGCCATCTGCCTGTAATAAACCTATCACCACACCATCGCATTGTAATTCTTTGCAAAGCAAAATATCTCTTCTCATTATCTCAAATGCTTCATCGCTATATAAAAAATCTCCGCCACGCGGACGAATGATAGGGTAGAGCTGTAAGCTTGTTTTTTCTCTTGCTGTTTTTATCATGCCATAGGAAGCTGTGGTTCCGCCTTCTCCCGGGTTATCACATAATTCTATCCGGTTTGCACCGGAATTACCGGCAGCTATTACGGACTGTATATCGAAAGCTATTACTTCAAGATTATATTTCATACAGCTAAATTAATTGATCTGCAATTTTTGTGCAAAAGAGGAATGGAGGTCGCAGGTTGCTGGTTTCAAGTTACAGGTTTCAGGTTGCAAGTTATACGTTGCAGCCTCTGTCTTCAACCCGATAGCTGACTGCTGATAGCTCATCGTCCCCACCAATTCAAACGATTGCGTAATTTACTTTTTGTTGTATGGTTGTAAATGCTGATATTAGTAAATAATTCATTTTCCACATTTTTAATCTATTATTTGCTATGCCGGGTAGAAGAAGTTTCATCCGTAATATTACATTGGGAACAGGTGCGCTTGTATCAAATGTCCCGCTTATCTCTGAAGCATCCACCCATAATCATTACCTGCCTGCAGGCTTTAATATGAGTGGCTATGCCGCGCCTAAAATTGATAAAGTAAGGATTGGTTTTGTAGGATTAGGCAACAGAGGTCCTGGTGCTGTTAACCGGATATCATTTATTGATGGTGTTGAAATAAAAGCTTTGTGCGATAAAAGGCCTGAGCGTTTAGCCGTTGGGCAAAAAATTCTTGCAGATAAAGGATTGCCCAAAGCAAAAGAGTATACCGGCGAGGATGGATGGAAAGCAATGTGTGAAAGCAAAGATCTTGATCTGATCTATATATGTACGCCCTGGAGCTTACATACGCCCATGGCAGTATATGCCATGAAGCACGGAAAGCATGCCGCTTCTGAAGTGCCTATTGCTGTTACAATTGATGAATGCTGGCAATTGGTAGAAACATCAGAAAAGACCAAAAAGCATTGTATGATGCTTGAAAACTGCTGCTATGATTTCTTTGAACTGCTCACACTGAATATGGCACGCAATGGAATGTTTGGTGAATTGATACATGCTGAAGGTGCTTACCTCCACGACCTGCTTGAATCAAATTTTAAAAAAGGCGGTTACTCAGATATGTGGCGGCTACGTGAAAATGCTTCACGTAACGGTAATTTGTATCCTACGCACGGTTTAGGTCCGATAGCACAATGTCTTGATATTAACCGTGGCGATAAAATGGATCATCTTGTTGCCATGTCTTCCGCGGATTTTATGATGGGGGAAACAGCGAAACAAAAAGCTAAGGAAGACGCAGCATTTTATAATGAATTTGTTGGTAAGCCTTACCGTGGAAATATTAATACTACTATCATTAAAACAAATAAAGGTAAAACCATTATGCTGCAGCATGATGTTACTTCGCCACGGCCATACTCCCGTATTCATTTATTAAGCGGCACCAAAGGTATTGCGGCTAAATATCCTGAGCCTGCACGAATAGCATTTGGCCACGAATGGATAAAACCCGAAGAAATGGAAGCTTTGTATACGAAATATACACCACCAATTGCCAAAAAAGTGGGTGAGATAGCAAAACAAATAGGCGGGCATGGCGGTATGGATTTTATGATGGACTGGAGATTGATCGATTGCCTGCGTAACGGACTACCACTTGACCAGGATGTTTATGATGGCGCGTTATGGAGCTCAATAGCACCTTTGAGTGAAGCATCAGTTGCAAAAAAATCTTCTTCAGTAGAAGTGCCTGATTTTACAAGAGGCAACTGGAAAACAAACAAACCTGTAAATCTTACGCTTGATGGCGGCGGCACAACCAATGTTCGCCCGGTAGCATCAAAGCAGGAATAATATTATATATCCCTGATGATAAACCACCCGTTTAAAAAAAGGCGCTTTCAAAGCGCCTTTTTTATTGATTTTTTCATGAGGCGGAATACATGATCACATCAGGCAATACCTCAGCTTCAAAGCCATACTTATTTAATATTCTGATCAACTGCGCCGGTTCTATCAGTTCATCACTGCTCATTACGCGTAAAATTTTATCACAATCAGCCAGGTCAAAATTGGCTTTATAGGTTTTGAAAGAAGCATGAATTTCTTCCAGCAACATATCGGCCTGACTGCGCAGTTTTACATTTGTTTTAAATACTTCAACCATGATAGCAATATTAAGTGGTGAAATGTTTTGATACCAGGAAACAGGCATGGAATAATTGAAAACTTTGTTTGCAGAAGTGGAGCGACAAAAGTGCTTAACAGGAAATCTTACTCAAGATACATTGATTGCAAAGATAACAGAATATCAATTCCCGCATTTAAAATTTGCAATCGAAAGAATAATGCTTATTGATTGCTTCTTTGCTTACTTTGCCCCTTTGCGTGAACTCATTTTTAGCAGGCTCTAATCCGCTTCTGCTAAATTTTTCAACCTGTTCAACCCTTTGGTATACTGATCGCCCATCATTTTATCCATATTCATAAACAACAGCATAGTATTCATGGGATATGTATATTTTGTATCAAATCCCCAGGTAACTTTTGTGCTGTTGTTGCCCGCATCATCAAGCGTGATAAAGGTTTCAGCTTCACCATCAAATGGCTCTATAAAATGAACATGTGAATTTACACGCGACATGGGTTCTAATTTTGTAAGGGTTTGCTCCCCGCTGCCTACTTCCTTATTGCCTTTCCATTTATACATAGCTCCTTCGGTGCCATCCTGGCCCTCATAGCTGATCTGTATATTGGGGTCACCATCTTTCCAGGGGCTCCATTTATCCTGCCCGTGAAAATTATTTACCAAACTCCATACTTTATCTTTTGGAGCATTAATGGTAATGGTTTTTTCATAGTGGTAAGATTTTGATATGAACAAACCGGCAATTAAAATAAAGGCGATAACAAGCAGTAGTATAACGCCAATGATCTTTAAAACCTTTTTCATAAAACAGTGTGTTTAAGTTAAGAAGATCTGATGTTTTATAACCTATATCAGCAATGCAAAATTAGTTATCATAAAAATGATTAAAAGGGGGTAAATACGGCTTAATACGGTGTTGAGAACGACAAAGGGAATGCTTTTGACGGTTATTCAATAAATATAATCATTCAAACACTCATCCTGTGCTGTCCTGCCCGCAAATATTTGGAAGGAGCGAAAAAGCCCAAATCCGTAGTATCCGGAATAAAATTTTTACTCTCCGTAAATCATACGTGGATATTTTCATTATATTTCCACAATGTTTTATAAAGAACCAATTCTTTTAACCATCTAAACTAATATTAATGAACGAAAACGTTAACAAGTCGGCCCTGTTTAACGGTAGCTGCTTTGCCCTCATCACGACTGCTTTTACCTTTTCTATCCGTGCAGGCATCCTGTCACAGGTAGGTGATAGTTTCGGACTTACCGCAACACAACTGGGATTTATTAACCAGATGTTTTTTCTGGGTTTCCCTATTTCCATGATCCTTGGTGGTTTATTGTATTACAAAATCGGACCTAAGATTATTATGCAGGTTGCTTTTGTAACACATACCATTGGTATCTTAACCACAATTTTTGCCAGCAGTTATCCTATCTTGCTTGTCTCTACATTATTTATTGGCTTTGGTAATGGTTGTACTGAAGCTGCGTGTAATCCTATGATCGCGGATATGTATTCCGGCGATAAAATGAGCAAGATGCTGAACAGGTTTCACATGTGGTTTCCCGGTGGTATTGTAATTGGTAGTCTTATTTCGAAATTTATGACAGACAATGGTATGAGCTGGCAGGCCCAAATGTGGGTTACCATGGTTCCGACTATCATTTATGCCATATTGTTTTTTGGAAAAACTTTCCCCAAACCCAAATTGCAGACATCAACTTCAATTGCAGAGAACCTGAAAGCAATGGCAACGCCAACTTTTATCTTCCTGTTTGTATGTATGATGCTCACCGCTATTTCAGAATTCGGCCCGCAGCAATGGGTAGGATTGATCATGAGTAAGAGTGGTGCAAGCCCGATGCTGATACTTGCTTTGGTAACTGGTTTAATGGCAGTAGGAAGATTCTTTGGAGGTCCTGTTACACATGCTTTAGGACAAACAGGTGTATTATTGATGGGCGCTATTTTTGCCGCTATCGGTATATATTTATTCAGTACGGTTACCGGTGGTATGGCGTATGTAGCTGCTATATTTTTTGCTATAGGCGTTTGTTTTTTCTGGCCTACAATGGTTGGCGCCGTTGCACAACGTGTTCCTTTAAGCGGTGCGCTGGGCATGTCCATTATAGGTGGCGTAGGTATGTTTTCTACTGCAATATGGCAGCCAATTATCGGTAGCTGGATTGATAAAGACAAAGCTGTTCATGCGGCATCAGGCCTAACAGGCGATCAACTGGAGCTGATTGCGGGTCAGGCTACGCTTGCTAAAATGGTTGCTTTCCCTGCAATATTAATTGTGTTGTTCATTATTTTCTTCTTCTGGCAAAAGAAGGTAAAACAACCTGGCGGAGCGCCTGTTGCAGCACATTAAAGCTGAAATGGTTTATTTTATATAAAGAGGTTGTCTATAAGGCAACCTCTTTGCTTTATAACACATTGCTGTAAAGGTTGATGATCTGCATTCACAGCATATCCTTAATTTTGGAGCGTTATGGCGCTTTATATCACTTCTCTCAACTCAGGCAGCAATGGTAATTGTTATTATGTGGGCAATGATGATGAAGCTGTTTTGGTTGACGCCGGTATTTCATGCAGGGAAACAGAAAAGAGAATGAAAAGACTTGGCTTGCCAATGACCCGTGTGAAAGCCATTTTTGTTTCTCATGAACATGGTGATCATATAACAGGCGTGGCAGGGCTTTCAAAAAAATTTCAACTGCCTGTATATATTACAAAAGCAACCCACACTGCTGCGGCTATACCTATTGCTAATGAGCTTTTGCATGATTTTACGCATGAACAGGTTGCTGCAATTGGCAAGCTGCGTATTACCGCTTTTACAAAATGCCACGATGCCTGCGATCCGCATAGTTTTTTTATTTCGGATGGAGATGTGAATGTTGGTGTGTTTACGGATATCGGCAATGCCTGCGATAATATCATTCGTTATTTCAAAAAATGTCACGCAGTATTTTTAGAATCAAATTATTGTGAGGATATGCTGATGAAAGGTTCTTATCCCTGGCATTTGAAAAAAAGAATAAGCGGGGGTGAGGGCCATTTATCAAACAGGCAGGCCCTGGATTTATTTCTTCAGTACAAAGGAGCACAATTAAGTCATCTCATTCTTTCACATTTATCTAAAAACAATAACAGCCCGGAACTTGTTGAACGCATATTTACGGAAAAGTCCGGCGATGTAAAAATTACTATAGCTCCGCGCTATAATGAAACGCCTGTTTTGAGGATTGAGCCGGTTACTATAAAAAGCAGCATATTCGAAAAGCGTGTTGTAATTACATCACCACAACAGCTTTCCCTGTTTTGAAAATATTATTGAATAAAATTCTATAAGATGACAAAAAGACGTTTAGGAAAATCTGATATTGAAATTGCTTCGCTGATATTTGGCGGTAATGTATTTGGATGGACGGTTGATGAAAAACAATCTTTTGCTTTACTTGATGATTTTACCGCGGCGGGATTTAATTGCATTGATACTGCAGATTCATACAGCCGTTGGGTGCCCGGCAATTCCGGCGGAGAAAGCGAGCGTATTATCGGTAAATGGATGAAGGCAAGAAATAACAGGGATAAGGTTATTATTGCTACCAAGGCAGGCTCAGATATGGAGCAGGGACATAAAGATGTGTCCAGAGCATATATACTTAAAGCCGCGGAAGATTCATTGAAAAGGTTGCAAACTGATTATATTGATCTTTACCAAACGCATTGGGATAATGAAGAAACGCCGGTGGACGAGACACTTGAAGCATATGATATACTGGTAAAACAGGGAAAAGTGAAGTGGATCGGCGCTTCAAATCTATCGCCGGAAAGACTGCGGGGATCCTTAGAGGTGAGCAAATCAAAGGGGTATCCGACTTACCAAACATTGCAGCCAGAGTATAATCTGTACGATAGAGAGAAATTTGAAAAGCTATACCAACCTTTTTGTGTAGAAAATAATATCAGTGTAATCAGTTATTATTCCCTTGCTTCAGGTTTTTTAACGGGAAAATACCGCAGCGAAGCTGACCTTGCTAAAAGCAAGCGTGGGGGAGGAATAAAAAAATATTTAGACGAAAGAGGTCTGCGGATTTTAAAAGCCCTTGATGAAATATCCGCGAAATATAATACAACACCTGCAAGCATAGCGCTTGCCTGGTTGATGGCGCAACCAACTATTGCTGCACCTATTGCCAGTGCAACCAGTGCTGAACAATTGAAAGCATTGATAAATGCTGTTAATATTGTTTTAGACAATGATGCTATATCAGTTTTAAATACTGCAAGTAGTTATTGATGCTCTTTAATGTTCGTTACAACAAAGGCGGATGCAATATTGCGCCCGCCTTTGTTGTTGGTTTACATAAGCACAGAATTAAGATTCTGCCAGTTTAAATGTAATAGGTAATGTTAATCGTGTTTTTACAGGCTTGCCTTTTACAGTACCTGGTTTCCAGTCAGGCATCTGGTTAACGATTCTTACTGCTTCATCATCAAATCCATTGCCTGCTTTATTGCCTATAGTTTCCGGATTTACTACTTTGCCTTTTTCATCTATTACAAAAGAAATATTCACAGTACCTTCAGCATCCCTGTCAACAGCGCTTTGTGGATATTCAATTTTATTTACCACAAAATCGGACAGTGCCTGTTCGCCTCCCGGGTATTGAGGCATAACTTCAGCGTTGGTATATATACCGTCTTTACCTTTTTCAACTTTTTGCCCGTTTTCTTTGTTAATTATAACAGATGCTGTTCCTTTCTTTTTCTTAGCAACGGTGGGTGTATTCTCCGGAGTAACGGCTGGTTCGTTTGTAATAGTAGTTACATCTGAATCTTTATTTTCATTTGCATTCTCACTACACGAAGTGAACGTAATGGTTGCAACGGAAAACAATAAAGGAATAATGCTTTTTTTCAAATTCAATATAGCCATATACTATAATTTAAATTAAGAATACAAGCATTGATAAAAATATAGTGCCGACAAGTAATCTGTTGATTACTATATGTTTGATAAAGTTGCGCCTGTAGAAATTACTACCCGGTTTGGGTAGCCAGCATGGTTATTCGGCTATGGTTATTTAATTGCTGAACACTTTTTTTAATAAGTCAGATGTTCTTGCTAAAGGATCTTTTCGTATTTGCTGTTCTTCCTGCCCTACCTGGTAAAATATACCAGTCAGTGCTTTTTCTGTTACGTATGCAGAAAGGTCAGGATTAATTTTGTTGAGTGATACTTTATTGTAAGCAGTAACTACTGTATTCCAGTATTTTGTTGCATCAACTTTTTCCAGTGATTTTTCTATCACAGGGCGAAATGCTTCAGTAAGAGAAGTGGTGGTTTTATCTTTTAAATAATTAGTAGCGGCAAAATCACCGCCTTTTAAAATATTTGCTGCATCTTTTATACTCATTTGTTTAATAGCATTTACAAAAATCGGAGCTGCAGATTTTGCAGCGTCTTCTGCGGCGCGGTTCATTGAGAGTATGGCTTCATCAACCTGTTTGCCCAGCCCTATAGCACGCAGTTTTTCTTCTGCTTTTTTTGCTTCATCAGGCATTAATATTTTAATAGCGGCATTGCCAAAATAGCCATTCAGTGCAGATAAGCTGCTTCCTGCTTTTTCAGCGCCAACTGATAAAGCCTCTTTCAGACCTGCTGCTATCTCATCTGTACTTAAACTGCCTGTTCCACTGCCTAAAACATTGCTTAAAACGCCTGATGATTTTCCGGTGCTATCCTTTTTATCACCCAAAACTTTTTTTAGTATCTGTGCCTGTGACGAAGAAAATAAAAATAACACGGCAGTTAGACAAAGAAGAATTTGCTTCATAAGATTGATTTTTGTGTGCTGACAAATGTAGGCACTATGCTGATGTAATGTTGCTAAGAAAATATTAATATGTGAAGGGAATTTATTGCTTCACAAACTTTATAACTCTTTGCCCGCCCGCATATTGTATGCGCGTAAAATAAATTCCGGTAGCTAATTTGCTTATATTAACAAGTGTATGTTTGTATCCGTAGATTAATAATTTCCCTTTGACATCATAAATGCGGTATTCATCAGGAGTGATTGTTTTTCCCTGGCTATCACGAAAATAAATTTCATTTACTGATGGATTAGGATAAATAGCTATGCCTGTTGCTGTAGTTACGCTATCCTCTTCAGCAGGTTTTGCTTTCCAGGCTTCTCCCAGCGCATATGATTGGAGTATTGTTGCTCTTGCGCCATCCTCATCAAATAATCTTCTCATGCGTTGTTTTTGTCCATAAGTAAACATGAGCATGCAGGCATCATCTGAAAAATCCATATAGTTCATAAACATATCGCCGTTGTTGCCGGTATTGCAGGAGCCTGCTGTTATTTTAGGAAAAGATGAGCAACCGGTATTATATGTTTTTTGCTGCGGTGTATCATCCACACCATCATCTCCACAATCAGTATCACCCCACAAATGTTTTAAATTAAGCCAGTGACCAGCTTCATGTGTGGTGGTTCTTCCTCTGCTGTAAGCAGAACTTTCATTACCCATGGTGCCGAAGATATCCGTTCTGATGACTACGCCATCTTTCAGTAAATCACTTCCCGGAAAAGTAGCATAGCCCAACAGGCTTTTAGAAAGATTACAAACCCAGATGTTAAGATAATAACGGCTGTCCCATGCATCATCACCGCCTGAAGAAGAAAACTTCATTTTGTCATCCTGCTTCCAGCTTGTTTCATTGGTTTTTTTGTAAACAATACCCGTAGTGGCATATCCCTCCGGATCAACCCTGGCTAATGCAAATTGAATTTTGCAATCAGCCGCCAATGGTGCAAAAGGCTTGGGAATATTTATCGTGTCTGCATTTAATTTTCCAAAGTCATTATTTAATGCATCAATCTGGGTTTGTATTTGGGCTTTACTGATGCGCTGATTTTCGGTATTGTATAACACATGCACCACAACGGGGATTATTATTGTCATGTCAGATACGGCAAAGCCGGATTTCTTCTTAACTATTTTGTTGGCTGTATTGTTTATGCGCTGATATCGTTCGCGCAAAAGCGGGTTTGTGGATAATTGTTCCTGCCAGTAACCGGAAGTGCCGCAATTTTTTTGCGCATATACCTGCAATGCAGTAATGAGGAATGTGAATATGACAATAACAGATTTCATCGGCTGATTTTACATCAGCTTTTCACCTGATACTAAATTTAAAGAAGATTATAGCCGCAGCTATTCCACATAGTTTTAAAAAGATGACTGGATTATTGCTATTGATTTAAGGAATGAGGAGAAAACAAAAATAACTTAAAAAGATTGCCGCACTAAGTATGATTTTCCACAAGGATACAACCGTGGCATAATTACCCGTTAAAATGTATGTGTAAAATATTTCTGTTCAGTGCCAAAGCCTATTTTTGCAGCAATCAATTGAGATATGGTAAGAAATTTAACAGGCATTCTTTTCATGGTAATCCTGGCAAGCGCATGTAATAACAATGCTGATAAAAAGCCGGAAATTCAAACAACTGAGCCTTCCAATAATATCCCTGCGCCGTCAGCAGTATCATATACTGTTGTAAATATTTACCCGCACGATACAGCGGCATTCACACAGGGGCTGATATACTATAATAACAATTTGTATGAAGGTACCGGTCAGAAAAAGGAATCAACCCTGAGGCTTGTTGACCTTACAACAGGCCGGGTTGAAAATAAGGTTGATATAAATCCTGAATGGTTTGGAGAAGGCATTACTATTTTAAATGACACCATTTACCAGCTCACCTGGCAGGATCATGTAGTGTTGGTATATACGTTAAAAGATATGAAGCTTGTTAAGCAATTTAAATGGACAAATGAAGGGTGGGGGATAACGCACGACAATACGAATCTTATTATCAGCGACGGCACTGACAAGTTATATTATGTTCGCCCTTCTGATTTTAAGCTGATGAAAGTTATTTCAGTTTCGAATAATCTTGGCCCGGTTAATAATCTTAACGAGTTGGAATATATTGACGGATTTATTTATGCCAATCAATGGGAAACTGATTATATCCTTAAAATTGATCCTTCTTCAGGATTTGTAAAAGGGGTGCTTGACTTCAGCAATGCGCTTAAAAAGCTTGCCAATATCAATTACGAAAAAGAAGCTGTGGAGGAAGGAGCTGTATTGAATGGGATAGCCTGGGATGCTGCAGGCGGCAGAATGTTTGTTACCGGCAAGCGGTGGCCAAAATTATTGGAAATAAAGATGCATTAATGCAAGGGGTAATACAGGGCAATTTGTTGCCACAGATTCGCAATATTAATCTGTAAATCTGTGGCAATTTATTTTTATGACTTCTTCATCCTGTATTTTTTATTCACCTTTTTATTGTTGAAATATTTGTCAAGTTCTTCAGGTGAATCACCTACTTCAACCAGCGGCACTTCGATTAATGCAACCTGCATAGCTTTCAATTCATCTCTAAGCTTCTGCGTTTTTGTTAGAATTTCCGGGTCTTTATCACCAACAAGCGTGTTATTCTGGAGCAGGTATTCCAATCTTTTAATACTGTTGCGAACCAGCGTTGCCGAATTTTGTTCAGCGGTTTTATTTGGCGCTACCGACTCTTTTACCGGAACCATTGCCACGCCCACACTCGGCAAAATTTTGCCTGCGGTTTTTTGTCCGTCGGTTGGTAACGATGAAAAAACAGTGCCTCCCAAAGATGATGCTGCTGAAGTAAGGTCGAAAGAGTTCCTGGTTCCTTTTGTAGAACGCACTTTTTTGTCCAATGTCATAAATGTTGCTTTCAACTGATTGGAGTAATTTCTTATATTCCTTCTTATTTCCTCGTACTCTAATACTTTTTGCGGGTAGTTGATATTTTCTTTTACAAATATTTGTACTACAGCGGTATCCCGCACATTAAATTTATTGGATCCGATAAAATTTAAAATCACCGCCCTTTGTTTGTCTTTATCGGTAGATTTTACGAACCCGAAAGGAGGTGACCATTTAAAATCATCGCCGCATTTTGTTATAGGTGTCAGGGGTTTAATCGGGTAATTGCTGGTCATAATGATCTTCTCAATGGGGAAATTACCATCCTCACATTGTATTTTGAAATTGATACTATCGCCCTCATCAACATACAGAATGTTATTGACCGCAGGCTTTATTTTGGAAGGGATGATTTCTGTATTATAAAACATCACCGTAATAGATGTATCGATCTTGTCTGAAGGATTATCGAGATTTTGAACGCCAAGGTTTATTTTATATTCCTGGTCGTATTTAAGTCTTCCATTCAGGAAAAGCGCTTTCTCGGCTTTTAAATGAAGTATACCTGTTTTTCTGTTGATCTGCACACCGGGAGGTGAATTCCTCAAAAACCAGTAATATTTGGAAACATCTTTATTGATCATTAATTCATAATCCAGCGTGGAATCTGTACTTAAAGTAATATAAGGATTAAGGTTCCTGATCCTCAGAACGGTATCAACCTGCTGAATAGTAAATGAAGAGTCTGTTCTTATTGACGTATCTACCCTTGCGGTGTCAGACTTCAACTTTAATGAATCCGGCACCTGCGCCTGCAACTCAAGGGAAAAACCTGTCATAAGAAGCAAAAGGACAAATTGAATTTTTTTGTGGCTCAATGTTCCAGTCTTTTAAAGGGTTATGAAAAACAGTCGCAAATTTAAAGTAATAAAGCTTACAAACGCTGCTTAATACTCTTTTGTATGTAGATGATTGATAAAAACAAGGGTATTATAATGAGTTGTTAAAAAAAGGGTTAGTCTTTAACAGACTAACCCCTTACATCAAAACCAACCAGCATCAACTACTAATCATGGGAAGCTATTACTGAATATCAATTTGCTTGCTTACTGCCTGTGCTTCTGGCTTTTTAGGCACAAATACTTTTAACACACCATCTTCATATTTAGCCTGTATATCACCGGCATTTATTTTATCGCTGAGTGTAAAGCTTCTTTTAAAGCTGTTATAAGTAAATTCCCTGCGAACGGTTTTATAATCTTCGCTGGTGGTGCTTTCCTTTTTTTCATAACTGATGCTTAATAAACCGTCTTCCACGTTCAGCTTAATATCTTCTTTTTTCAAACCCGGAGCACTTAGTTCCAGGTGATAAGCGTCTTTGGTTTCGTGAATGTTAACCGGCGCTGAGCTCCATTTGCTGATACTGCCATCATTTCCAAAACCAGACCAGTCGTTCAGCAATTCATCAAATAATGATGTGTAAGATTTTTTTACCGGTGTGCCGTTGAATTTTACAAGTGTCATAGTTATAATTTTTAAGTTTTAAAATTTTTGAATATACAGGGTGAGCATCAAACCATATTCCAATGGAAAAACAAGGGTATTTATATGTCAAACTATCTTTAAACAGCCTTATATTAGTGTCATTGTGTCTTTTTTTGAATTTTATAAATGACATTTTGTCTTTTGTGTAATCAACTAAAGTTTTACTTAATTTTGCCAATTAAAATTTAGATATGTATCCTTCAGAAATTGTAATACCAATGAAAGAGGAGTTAACAGAGAATGGTTTTGAAGAACTGTTGACTCCCGAAGAAGTTGATAAAGCTTTACAGAATAAAGGCACAACTTTAGTTATGATCAATTCCGTTTGCGGTTGTTCGGCAGGCAGTGCCCGTCCGGGTGTATTGATGGCAGTGACCAATGCTGAAAAAAAGCCTGATCATCTTACCACTACATTTGCAGGTTATGATATTGATGCTGTAAAAAAAATAAGGGAGCATCTTTTACCATACCCTCCATCATCTCCGGCTATTGCTTTGTTTAAGGATGGACAATTGGTTCATTTTATTGAGCGCCATCAGATAGAAGGCAGGCCGGCACAGTTGATAGCAGGTAATCTTATAGCGGCATTTAACGAATACTGCAATTAAGGAGATAAAATTTGAAAAAGAAAAAATCCTGTCTTGTGATAGGATTTTTTTCTTTGGATAATTAACACTATAAGTGCAAAGGTTTTATTTTCTTTCAATCCACATTTTTGAAGTAACATTGCACACTTACTAACTCAGCAGTATGTATCCAAACCTGTATTTTTTTCTCAAAGATGTTTTTGGAATTGAGCCGTGGGCCTGGACTAAGTTTGTGAATTCATTCGGTTTTTTTGTAGCCATCGCTTTTATTGTTTGTGCTATTGTTCTTGCAAAAGAATTAAAAAGAAAAGAGCGGCAGGGGCTTTTGTTTCCTGTTGAAGAAACGATTACTGTAGGTAAACCCGCCACAGCTGCCGAGTTGATCATAAACGCTATTCTTGGGTTTGTAGTAGGGTATAAGGCCTTGGGGATATTTTTAAATCAAGACCAGGTATCTCCACAGGAATATATTTTTTCAGGCAGTGGCAGTGTAGGTGGAGGGATATTGCTGGCAGCATTATTTGTGTTCCTGAAATACCGGGAAAAAAATAAACAAAAGCTTGCAAAGCCAGAAGAAAGAAAGATACGGGTATGGCCACACGAAAGAGTAGGGGACATCACCATTTTTGCTGCCATTTTTGGATTTTTAGGCGCTAAGATTTTTGATAATCTTGAAAACTGGGATCGGTTTATACAGGACCCGATAGGCAATTTATTATCGCCCAGCGGGCTTACTTTTTATGGTGGTTTAATATGTGCCACTATTGCTATTTTATGGTTTGCCCGTAAAAAGAAGATCAGTATACGCCATTTGGTAGATGCCGCAGCGCCGGTGCTTATGCTGGCTTATGGCTTAGGCAGGATCGGGTGCCAGGTTAGCGGCGACGGTGATTGGGGGATTTTAAACAGCGCATATATTACGGATATAAATACAGGCAAAGCTGTGCCCGCGCAGCCCGGCGACTTTGAAAGAACTATACAGGCAAACCGGGCTATTTATACCGCTGAATTTGGAACAGACAGCATTCCGCATAAATCTGTAAAAGCACCTTCTTTTTTGCCGGTATGGGCTGTGGCTTATGCATACCCGCATAATGTAAATGAGCAGGGCTTTAAACTTGCTAACTGCGAAGGCGATCATTGTAATGCATTGCCGGTTCCGGTTTTTCCTACACCATTATATGAAATAATAACCTGTCTTCTGCTATTTGGCGTGCTTATGGCTATAAGGGGTAAATTTACCATGCCCGGGCAATTGTTTTCTATCTATCTCATTTTAAATGGATTAGAGCGGTTTTTTATAGAAAAAATCCGCGTAAATACAAAGTACGACAATCTACCATTTCACCCCACACAGGCTGAAATTATATCATCCCTGCTTGTTATCGGAGGTATTGCACTTTTCTTTTGGGTAAAGAGGAAGTAGGGTTCATGGTTTATAGTTTGTCGTTTATAATTTGAGGCAACCATAAACCACAAACTACAAACCACAAATTATTTCCACTACTATGCATTACCAAATATCCCTGTTAATTGCCGTTCATTGTAAAACTATGTTCTATGCATTGCAAAGTACCTACTTTTGTCAGGTAATATTTAGCAACCATTTAACATACTACAATGAAAAATTTATCAGGAGTGATTTTGCTGCTTATGATAGGAGTATTTTCACTTAATGCACAAACACAGAAAAATACAATAAAAGGGGAGATAAGCGCCGGGGCAAAACCGGTTGAAGCAGCAACGGTTTCGCTGGTAGCCGCAAAAGATTCAGCCGTGGTAAAGGTAGAGGTTACCAATAAAAGCGGCAGGTTCGAAATTGCTTCGGCAAAGCAGGGAACATTTTTGCTGCTGATAAGCGCTGTTGGCTTTGAAAAACAATATAAGGGTCCATTTATATTCGGGAATACCCAGGCGGATATAGATGCCGGCTATATAACACTCCAGGCAATTGCCAAAGATTTAAAAGCTGTGGTGGTAACTGCTAAAAAACCGCTGATTGAGCAGAAGATAGATAAGCTGGTGGTGAATGTAGATGCAGCCCCCACCAATGCCGGGGCAACGGCTATGGAAGTTTTAGAAAAATCTCCGGGCATATCTGTAGATAACGATGGTAATATCAGCTTAAAAGGAAAAGCCGGTGTAATTGTAATGATGGATGGCAAGCCAACTTATCTTTCTGCGGCAGATCTTGCCAATCTCTTAAAAAATACGGCTGCTTCCTCAATTGACCAGATAGAAATAATGACGCAACCCTCATCAAAATATGATGCGGCTGGTAATGCCGGTATCATCAATATAAAAACTAAAAAAAGTTTAAAGAGCGGTTTGAATGGTAGTGTTACTGCAGGTGGAAGCATTGGTCTTTTATCTAAAGGGGACGTAGTATATGCAACTGCCCGTTCACAGAACAGCCTGAATTTTAATTACAGGAAAAATAAGATCAACATTTTTGGCAACTATAACCCCAATTTTAATAAAGGAAGAAACGAGCTTACTATCAATAGAAATTTTTATAATCCTGATGGATCAATAAGCTCAAAAACAGATATGAGCACTTCTTTTAAAGGGCGGAATAATAATCATAGTGTAAAACTTGGCGCAGATTATTTTATTGATAAGAAAAACGTAGTGGGTGTTGTATTTACAGGATTTGGTTTTTTCGGAAATCCAAATCCTTCAACAATCACCAGTATTTACAACCCTGATGGGTCTGTACAATCTGGTTTGTATTCTACTACAGCAAATAATATGAAGTTCCTTAACTATACAGCGAATGTAAACTATAAACATACTTTTGACAGCACAGGGAAAGAATTTTCAGCGGATATTGACTATGTGAAATACGATAATGTGTCTGACATGTTGCTGACTACTTATCCCCGTGACTATAGCGATAAGTTGGGCGACCCTGTTTTGCTAAAAGGTCATCTGCCTTCTGATATCAATATATATTCAGTAAAAGCTGATTATACACATCCGTTGAAAGGAGATGCTAAATTTGAAGCTGGTATCAAAAGCACGCTGGTGAAAAACGATAATACGGTAGATTACGCAAGAGATGCAGGAGAGGGCTGGATACCGGATGCAAGATCAAACCACTTTTTGTATGAAGAAAACATTAATGCGGCATATATAAACCTGGGTAAAAAATTCAATGATAAATGGAGCGGGCAGGTTGGTTTAAGGGCAGAGAATACCAATACCAAAGGAAAACAGGTTATTAATGATTCCTCTTTTACAAGACATTATACCAATCTTTTTCCAACCGCTTTTGTTAGTTATGCCGTAGATAAGAATAACCAACTAACATTATCGTATAGCCGCAGGGTTAACCGGCCTAATTACCAGGATCTGAACCCATTTACTTTTTTCCTTGATTCGCTCACTTATAAAAAAGGAAATCCTTACCTGCTGCCGCAGTTTACACACAGTATTGAGTTGAGCCATAACCTGAAAGGGAAATATATATTCAGTGTTAATTACAGCAGGACAACAGATGTTATTTCAGAAATAATCAGGCAGAATACAGATGAGAAAATCATATTCGCCACTACTGAGAATATATCCACCTTCCGCAATATGGGCTTATCCATTACGGCTCCTTTTAAATGGGCACCCTGGTTTAATACCAATGTATTTGCTAATCTTTATAATAATCATTACAAAGGAATGTATAATGCAGAACCGATTGATCTTAGTTATACTGCATATATGGTGAACGTTACCAACAGTTTTACCATTACTAAAGGTTTCTCCGCGGAGCTTAGTGGTTTTTACAGGTCAAAATCAGTTAATCAGCTTTTGGTGATAGACCCGATGTATCAAATGAGTATCGGGCTTCAGAAATCGTTGCTGAAGGATAAGGCTACCCTCAGGCTCAATTTCCGTGATCCGTTCGGCTGGCAGAAATTTGGTGGAGTAAGCCGTTACGGAGATGTAGATGTTACTATCCGCAACCGCTGGGATACTCGACAGATTTCTGCCAGTTTAACTTACCGCTTTGGAAAAAATACCATAGCGCCATCCCGCAAAAGAGCAACAGGTGTTTCAGATGAAATAAACCGTGCAGGACAGGCGAATTAAGGAGCTATCGGCAATGGGCGGTGACAATGAGTATCTCGCCGCCCACTGCCCTCTGCTCATCGCCCATTCCCTCTCACTACATCTGCCCCTTTAACCATATTAATCAGTTTTTGCCTTGATGCCCATCTCGCGGTTTGGCTTAATCCGCAATCCGGCGCAACAGATAACTTTTCAGCGGGAATATATTGCAGGCATCTTTTTATTCTTTCCACTACATCATCCACTGTTTCTATATAATAGTTTTTTACGTCAATAATACCCACAGCCACATTCATTCTTTTGGCAAATACTTCCAGCAATTCTATCTCTGCAAATTCACGGTTTGCCATTTCAATATGTATTTCATTTACTTTCAAATCCAGGAAATCCGGTATCATGGGTTTTATGCTGCGATAACCCACTGGCCTTCCTTTAAAGTTGCCAAAGCATAAATGAGTGGAGAGATTACATTTGCCAACAACCGGCTCAACGGTTTCGTTAAAGATTTTTGCAAACCGCTTTGTATTTTCTTTGTAGGCATAGCAGCTCATCGATGGCTCGTCAACTGTGATTTCTGTGCAACCTGCGGCTACAAGATCTTCCAGTTCTTTTTGTATAAATGGAAGCAATGCCTGGGTTATCGCGTACCTGTCTTTATACATTTCATTAGGCAATAACCTGCCGCTTAATGTATATGGGCCGGGGATGCTGGCTTTAAGCACTGGACCCTGTGGCGCTAATTTTTTTAAGCGCAGGAATTCTTTTACTACGCCCAACCCGTTTGGCGCGGCAAGCTTTTCGGTAATATTATGTTTGCCACGCTGATCATGAGCCGCGGGTCCAAACTTTCTTGTTTCTGATTCGTTGGGAGAAATGCCTTTAATATAGCCGTAAAATGACAGGTTAAAATCAAGGCGTGTTTGTTCTCCGTCTGTAATAACATCAAGTCCTGCAGATACCTGGTCGTGTATGGCAGCAATAACCGCGTCATCGATCATTTCTTCAATATCTGCAGGGCCAAACCTGGAGAGATGTTGTGAACCAAATTCGAGCCAGCCGGGAAAAGGATAGCTTCCTACTACTGTTGTCCGTATGGGTTTTTGCATATCGTTCATTTATTTAGTACCTACATTTTGATATAGTTTTGAAAGCCTGTGCGCGTGTTCATCATACGCACTTTCAAATAAAATTTTTGCTTTTTCATTGCCGGCAATGCAGCCTGCGGTTAATACTTTGGGTGGCTTACCTGCTGCGGTTAATAATTTCGCAACTTCTGCCTTAATACAGTTCACGATTAAAGCACCGCCTACTGTTGATCCGGGTGATACAGGTGTATCCAGCCCGGGCAGATAAACCATCGCGTCTCCTTTTGGCGCGCCGGTATCTAAGATAATGTCTGAAAAATCTCCCAGTTTCTTTTCGTCTTTTCTTTTACTGGTTGATGCTGCTGAATGTTGTTGGGTAATGATAGAAACCACCTTGACTTTTTTCTGCTGAAATATTTCCGCCATTTCAATGGGTACAATATTGCACCCGCTGGAAGAAATGATTAATGCGCTGTCTGTGGGGTCAATATCAAAGTTGCGGAGTATTCTGTCTGCCAGGCCTTCCACATTTTCCAAAAACATCGCCTGCCGCTGACCATTAGCACCTACTACCAGGTTATGAAAGGTGAGCGACAGTTCAACAATAGGATTAAAGCCGGGAAAAGAACCATACCTTGGCCACATTTCTTCCACCATAATGCGGCTATGGCCTGAGCCGAATACATGCACCATTCTTCCTGCAAGTACAGTACCCGCAAAAAGCTGTGCAGCCTGTTGTAGTGTTTCTTTTTGCGCTTCAACGGTATCTGTAATTTTTCTGCACTGCTGCAAATAGTCATCTATCACATCCATCGCTATACTTTATTATTTTAATGATTTATGTAATGCAAAACCAGCGGCACCTACAGCTCCTGAATATTCATCAAATACTGCCTGTACTACAGGCGTGCGTACGCCTGAATGCCGCCATTCAAATATATCCATAAATGTTGCCAATGGTTCAAACAAATCTTTGCCTGCGTGCGCAATGCCGCCACCCAGTATAATAATTTCGGGAGAAATAATATTGATGAATGCGCAAAGGCTTACCGCCAGTTTTTTTACTGATTGCAGCCATATATAGGTAGCGAGTGTATCTCCATTTTTATAGTCCTGAAGTAAATCATAAGTGCTGCTGTATTTTCCGAATGAGCGTTGTTGTATAGTGCAGTCGCCTATCGCGTCCTCCAGGCTTGCAGGCATATTGGTTACATCTCTTGCATCACTGTCTGCATTAAGCATTACATGACCAAGATGCCCGGCTCTGCTTAATAATCCCTGGTGCAATTCACCATTAATTACCACACCACCGCCAACGCCGGTACCAAGGGTGAGCATAATAATATTTCTATAGCCTTTTCCTGCACCGAAGCTTGCTTCAGCCATTAATGCGGCATGCGCATCATTCAATACCCAGGCAGGTGTATTGAGGTGATCTTCCCAAACAAAATTTTCCAGGCCGGCAAGGCGACCAGGCATTAATACAATACAAGTATTGTCTTTTCCTGCCAGTCCTGGTGCTGAAAGCCCAACAGGCAACACCGTTGAACCTGCTTTTTGCTGCAATGTTTTTAATATTGCCGAAACATTATTTTTCCAGTTCGCTTCCTGCTTTTCATTGGTTTGCTGTTGCACGGTTTCCAATACATTGCCTGCATCATCTACCAATACTCCCTTAATGTTTGTGCCTCCAAGATCTATTCCTATAGCTTTGTTCATCGTTAGATGGTCTGTAGTTTATAGTTTGTAATTTGGATATCAGCTATCAGCTATGGGTTCCTGTGTCATGTCCTGAAAAAAGTAGACACTATTACTACTATTACCCTTTTTCTTTTTTTTGTTACTTTTTTTCTTTTTACAATCCACATTTTAATTGTGGATTATTATAAACTTATTTGATTTACAGCT
>NZ_QCZJ01000022.1 GCF_003075435.1 Terrimonas sp.
AATTGACTGCCGGAAAGGTTTTGTGGTATCTTTTTCCATAACATGCAATATGCTCATCAACTCTTATACCTTTTCTATTTTTAATTATTAACATATGTGCATATCGTTTAATACAAGAGGCCTATTATCAGGAAAAAGGCAGTTCAAAAATCATACTAAAAAAGGGAGATGCAATAAAATGCCCTCCGGGTATTCCGCATTGGCATGGTGCAAGTGACGATATGGAATTTGTTCAGGTAGCCATTACAGGCAGAGAAAAAGGTGAAACGGTTTGGCTGGAAGAAGTGACGGATAAAGAGTATCATGATTAATACTGCATTATTTCGTTTTCTCTTCCAGCTCCATCAATTTGTCAAATATTGTTTCGTATTCAGCATTTGTTTTTTCTAGCGCGGTTGTGCACTGTTTATATGCTGTTTCGGTGGTGAGGAACTTTGTTTTATCCGAGTATATTTCCGGCAGGGCTAACTGATCTTCTAATTCCTTTTTTTGTTGGTTGAGACCTGCTAATTTTTCTTCCAGCAATTGCAGATTGCGTTGCTGCTTTTGTAATTCTTTTTTTAATTCCTTGTCAATCGGAGCATTTGATTTTTGAACCGGTTGTGGCTTTACTTCCTCAACAGGTTTTTGCTCCGGTTGCTTTTTTTCCTGCCTGGGTTGAGCCGGGTTTTGTTTTGCTGCTTCCGCTTTTTTTCTTTCCTTCCATTCCATCCATTCTTCATAGCCGCCGGCAAAATCTTTTATTTCGTGGTTATCAATCTCCCATATACGATTGGCAGCTTTGGAAATAAAATGACGGTCGTGGCTTACCAGTATTACCGTGCCATTATACCGGTTCAATGCTTCAATCAGCAGGTCAATGCTCAGCAGGTCAAGATGGTTGGTAGGCTCATCCAGTATAAGAAAGTTAGCTTTGCTAACAATGGTTTTCGCCAATGCTACCCTTGCTTTTTCTCCCCCGCTCAATACTTTTATTTTCTTTTCAACATCATCCCCGCTAAATAAGAAACAGCCTAACAATGTTCGCAGTTCCTGCTCCGTTTTCTGGCTGCCGGAGTTTTTCATTTCTTCCAAAATATTATCCTGTATGTTCAATGCCTCCAACTGGTGCTGGGCATAAAAACTCTCTTCTACATTATGTCCCCAAATTCTATCTCCTTCAAAAGGCTCTGTACCGGCTACAATGCGCAGCAATGTAGATTTACCCTTACCATTAGCGCCTATCAATGCAATCTTATCTCCACGGTTAATTTCCGCCGCGGCATTTTCAACAATGGTGTTACTGCCGAACCTTTTTGTTACATGCTTTAATGTGCATATTACTTTACCCGGCACTTTATCTAACTGGAAATTGATCTTTATTTCAGGGCGATCCAATGCTACATCCTCTATGCGCTCCAGTTTATCCAAACGCTTCATGGCACTTTGCGCCGCTGCAGCTTTGGTAGCTTTTGCACGAAAGCGTTCTATAAAACGTTCCTGCTGGCGTATATACTCCTGCTGGTTTTCAAAGGCGCGTTGCTGTAATTCAATGCGCATGGCTTTCTCGGTTTCATAAAAATCGAAATTGCCATTATAGAAATGCAGTTGCTGCTGGTATAGCTCCACAATTTTTGTAACCATCCGGTTCAAAAAATATTTATCGTGGCTTACTATAACAACAGCACCTTTATAGTGTATCAGGTATTTTTCCAGCCATTCAATAGAAGGAAGGTCAAGGTGGTTGGTAGGCTCATCAAGCAATAATAAATCAGGCTGCTGTAAAATCATTTTTGCCAGCAGCACACGCATCCGCCATCCACCACTAAACTCTTTATAAGGGCGCTGCAGATCGGTATTGGCAAATCCCAATCCCTGCAACACTTCTTCTGTTCTGTGATGAATATTATAACCGCCAAGCGTTTCTATCTCGTGCAGCTTATCCGAATATTCGTGCAGCAGGTCTTCATTCTCATGTTCTTTTTCAAGCCGCCTGCCTAATTTCTCGATTTCTTTTTCGAGCAATAATATTTTTTCGAAAGCGCTTAACGCTACCTGCAATATCGAGTCGTTGGTATCAAAGCTTAATAAATCCTGGTGAAGATAACCTATAGTTGTTCCGCGTCCGCGCTCAACACTTCCCGCTGAGGGAAGGTATTCACCAACCAGTACTTTAAGCAAAGTTGACTTCCCGGTACCATTGTACCCGATCAGCCCGATACGCTCGTAAGGCTGAATATGCCAGGTGGCATCGCGTACGATAGTTCTGGCGCCAAATTCAAATGTTACATCCTGCAAACCTGCCAGCATAATTCTAACTGTTGTTCTGTATACGGTATTTCATTGTGAGAAGAAAAAAGACAGACGTGAAAATTTCACATCTATCTTCTGTCGTTTCACAAAATAGTACTCTGGTTTTTTATTTTTTAGTACTGTCTGCTTCAGGAGATGAATCCTTTCCTGCCGCCGGGCTTTCTGTTTTAATTACACCAGGCGTTTCGGGATTATTGTTAACAGCGGGTGTGTTATATTTTCCTTCTATATAAGCCAAATAGCTTTGTATCTGGAAAGTGCGTTCAATTTCGCTATAAAGCCCACGCTGCTTATTGCTAAGCGCATCAGGATTTTGCATTTGCTGTACCAGTTCCTGTACCGGCATATTTCCCAATGCGGCATAATAATTCATCTGCTGCTCAATATCTTTCTTTACGGCCTGCAAAATTTTATCACCTAATGCTTTATAATCTGAACTATATGCCGCCTCTGCCATTGAAAGGCTTACTACGTTCTGCTGGTTATCCCTGCTCACTAAACCATAAGGCATATTTTTAGTGTCAATGCCTTTGTCAACTTTCTCCAATAGTTTTCTTGCCTGCTCTTTCCTGCCATCGTTTGCCATGCTTTGTGCAGCGGAGGAATAGGCCTGGCGAATGGTCATTAAGTGGCGACGGTTTTCTTCATCAAAATATACCCCGGGAGTGCCTGCATTGCCAAAACGGAATTTCTCCGTCATGTTTTTATAGGCCACTTCATCATTGACATTACCATCGTTCATTGATGTTCTTGGTTTGGGTTGAACCGGCACAAGACGGTAACTTAAACCATCAGCACGCAAGTATTGGCTAAAGCCAAGTGAACCGAACGGAGCAGTAAAATATATAGGACGTTTCCATTTATTGGCTGCTATTACATTCAATACCGCAAGATCGTTTTTCATTAACGCGTTTTTGTTAGGCGATAAATCAAAACGCAGCTCATTGACCACTACGTCATCCTGGTTAATGGTGCCGTTTTGGCGAACCAAAGCGGTATCTACAGGCACACTGAACTTACGAACCGGAAAAGTATTAAATGTATTATTAACACCGTAAGTAATCTGGTTTTTAGGGTCGTCACTTCCAATGATCTGTGTAAGTACCTGGTCGAGGTACACGTATTGGTTTTGAGGAATGCCGGGATTTTCTTTGAAGTATACCACATTTCTCTTGTCGCCCTCTGTTTTTTCCGGGCCCCATAATAGATCAATAGGATCACTATCATTTACTTTATAGTGCAACTGGTTAATATACCAGTCTATACCCAGCAAACTATAGTTGATTACTCTCACATCTTTACGAACGCCTTCCACTTCCTGCGCAAACCACAAGGGGTAAGTATCATTATCACCAAAAGTGAACAGTATTGCGTTGGGCGCACAGCTTTCAAGATAATCTCTTGCCAGGTCGGGCGCTAGTGTTTTTTTACTTCTGTCGTGATCATCCCACTCCTGGAAGCCCATAATAACGGGAACGGCCAAGGTACATACTGCCGCCGCGGCATAACCTGCCAGCTGGCTGCTCATTACTTTCTGAAACCATTCCTTTACCATCATTACACCAAGCCCTATCCATATAGCAAATGCATAATAAGAGCCTGCATACGCATAATCACGTTCACGAGGCTGGGGGCCCGCTGCATTTAAATAAAACACTATCGCAAAACCAGTGAAGAAAAAGAGCAGGAATGCAACCAGGAAATCTTTTTGATCGCGCTTGTATTGATACCACATACCTATTAAGCCAAGTATCAATGGCAGCGCAAATAATTTGTTATTGGCTTTATTGGCCTTCAGTGTGTCAGGCATTTTGCTCTGGTCACCATAAAACAGGTTGTCAATAAAAGAAATGCCGGTAATGGTATTGCCGTCTCTTACATTGCCCAGTCCCTGCAGGTCATTTTGCTTGCCAACAAAATTCCAGCCGAAATAACGCAGGTACATCCAGCCGATCTGGTAACCTATTGCCCAGCGTATATTGTCAATATAGGTTGGCTTGGCATCTTTATCAATTCCAAGCCAGCTACGGTAATAATCCGCGTGCCCCTGGTCGTTGCTCGCATCCCATATACGGGGAAGGAACATCATATCTTCAGCATCATATTCATATTCAATATTGTCACCAATATTGATATATTTTTTATCTCCCTTTTGCCAACGGGTTCCTTTAACATTCATTACAGGTAAACCATCGCTGGTTCTTTTTACATCTGCCGCAAAGGTTTGTCCGTATATCAGGGGAAAATCACCATATTGCTCACGGCCTAAATAACCTGTTAAGCTCATCGGGTTATCTACGTTATACATATCTACAGATGGATTTGCCGCAGAGCGTATCATGGTAGTAAGATAGGTAGAGTAACCAATCAGCATAAAGGCAAAACACCAAAGCCCAAGCTTTAAGAAGTTGAGTATTTTAGTGCGGTTATGATAAGAAGCGTATATAGCGAGCGCCGTTCCTGCTACAAACAACAGGAATGTTAGTACGGATGAAATAAATGGGAATGCAAAGAGGAAAATAAAAGCGGCAAGCCATATAGCAAAGCCTGTATAATTATTAATGAGCTTATCTGCCCTGCGTATACCAATTATAATAACAGCAGAAAGCAAAATAAAATAGGTGGTAAAGCCTGAGAAGAAAGGAAGGCTTAGCCCGTTCACAAACCAGCGGTCAAAAATACCGGCGCCGGTGATGGTGTACTGTATAACAAATTTTTGAGTAAACCCGGTAATAACACAACCCACTACAAAAGCCCAGAAAATGCCCCATTTTGTGGTATGGTATCTTTTAAAATAATATACCATCACAATGGCAGGAATAGTAAGCAGGTTTAAGAGGTGAATACCTATAGAAAGACCAATAACATAAAATATCAGCACAATCCATCTGTCTGCGCCTGGTTCATCAGCCGCATGCTCCCATTTTAATATCATCCAGAATACCAGCGCGGTAAGGAAAGAAGAAGAAGCGTACACCTCGCCCTCAACCGCGCTGTACCACAATGAATCACTGAAAGTACTTGCCATAGCGCCAACAAAACCTGCAGCCATTATCGTAAATATCTGCTCACCCGTAAGTTCCTTACTGGCCTTTTGGTATATTTTGCGGGCAAAGTGCGTAATAGTCCAGAATAAAAAGAGGCTGGTAAAACCACCTGCAAGCGCACTCATTACGTTAACAGCTTTTGCTGCAGTCATGGGGTTATCACCAAACAGTACTATGAAAATGCGCCCCATTATAACAAACAAAGGCGCCCCCGGCGGGTGGGGTATCTGCAGCTTGAAGCAGCTACTTACAAATTCGCCGCAATCCCAAAGGCTACCTCCGGCCTCAGCGGTTAATATATATACGGCACAAGCTATAACACAAACAATCCATCCAGTGATGTTGTTAATCCTGTTGAAATTCATATTAGTACTGTCTTTTATAAGATTGGCAAACCTACACGAAATTTGATAAGCTACAAAACTAAGGGAACGTTAATTTAAGGAGCTGAAAATAAAGAGAATGGGGTTAAAATTCAATTTGGAGTTTGAGGTTTGTCGTTTATCGTTTCAGACCTCACATTTATGCTCTCCTCAATTTCATATATATTAAGCGCTTTTCCTGCTCACCGCCCTGTATGCGCCGGGAGTAATGCCTTCCGTTTTCTTAAACAACCGCACAAAATAGTTAGGATCGTTAAAACCGCTTTGCCAACTGATCTCTGTTACAGATAAATTTGAATCAGAAAGTAAATGTTTGGCAAGTTTTACTCTTTCACGGTTAATATAGTCTACAGGTGTAATGCCAAATTGATCTTTAAACAGTTTAAAGAAAGCGCTCCGGTTCATATGGGCTTTAATGCTCAGATCATCAACCTGTATTTTATCGCTGATATGATTACGGATATAATCCAGTATGAATTGCAGCCTGCCGGAATTGGAATTGGTTTGCGAATCTTTTGAGATCTGTTGCAGATACTGGCTTTGAACAAGCCGTATCAGCAGTTCTTTAAGATTAAGGTCTGCGTATATATTTTTTACGACACTCTCACTCCTGCATATCCTGATCAATTTATTTATAAGGTCAGATACATCATTATCGTTGTGAAAATGATACTGGTTAAACTGAAGCTCCCAGGCATGATCATGTTCACGGGTGTTATAATATTCGTTAAGATAATTGAGTGTATTATGAATATAGCTTTTATCTACAGCCAGTGCTATACACTGTGTAGGATTATCCTGCTGCGCTTCGGGAAAATCAATTTTCATGGTTTCGTTAGCAGGTACTATAACCGTTTCTCCTGGAAGATAATCAAAAGGATCATCGCCTAATAAATGCATAACCTTTTTGCCTCTTACCATACTGGTAATAACAAAATCATTAAAGGTTAAAGGAACAAGATAGGCCTGCTGGTAGGATTCAAACACATTCATCTCACAGTTCTCCATATTAAATACCTGCCTGTTTTCTACCAGGGTTTGCAGGTATTTGGGATGGGTGAGGTCAATATGTTGTATGAATTTACCCTTTGACATAGCTACAATTTACAAAGCCTGCCTGTTAATATATAATTAAAATACAATTGTGCTACTAAAAGATACAATTGTGAGTGGCTTTCAAAATTCTTATAACCAAATTTAGGGTATTAATTCACTAACAAAAGCTTGCACATATGAGTACTACAGCAAAAGCTACCAGTAAGTCTACCCTCGCGTCCCGCCCGGCATTCAGAGAAAAATACGATCATTTTATCGGAGGTAAATGGGAAAAGCCTGAAAGCGGTGAATACTTTGATAATGTATCTCCAATTGACGGAAAAGTATTTACAAAAGCAGCCAGGGGCAATGCCAAAGACATTGAAAAGGCTATTGACGCAGCTCATAAAGCATTTGAAACCTGGAGTAAAACTGCGGCGGCTTACCGAAGTAACCTGTTATTAAAAATCGCACAAATTGTAGAGGACAATCTCGAATATCTTGCTACGGTAGAAACAATAGATAATGGCAAAGCCATCCGCGAAACAAGGGCGGCAGATCTGCCATTGGTAGTTGACCATTTCCGCTATTTTGCGGGTGTTATCAGAAGTGAGGAAGGAACAGTAAGTGAGCATGATGATACAACCGTGAGCATCAACCTGCATGAGCCTATTGGTGTGGTAGGACAAATTATTCCCTGGAACTTTCCATTACTGATGGCAGCCTGGAAAATAGCACCGGCACTGGCTGCGGGCTGTACCGTAGTAGTGAAGCCCGCAGAACAAACGCCCACAAGCATTATGTGCTTACTGGAACTGATTGAAGATGTGTTGCCTGCAGGTGTATTAAATGTAGTGACAGGTTTTGGTATAGAAGCCGGTAAACCCCTCGCGTCTTCTCCAAGAATAAATAAAGTAGCTTTTACAGGTGAAACAACTACCGGAAGACTGATCATGCAGTATGCGTCTGAAAATCTTATTCCCATAACAATGGAATTAGGTGGCAAAAGCCCGAATATCTTTTTTGAAAGCGTGGCAGATGCAGACGATGAATTTTTTGATAAAGCAGTAGAGGGCGCGGTATTGTTTGCGCTTAACCAGGGAGAGGTCTGTACCTGTCCTTCAAGAATACTGGTGCATGAAAAGATATACGATAAGTTCATGAGTAAAGTGGTACAACGAACCAAAGCCATTAAAATGGGCAACCCGCTTGATAGTACAGTAATGATGGGGGCACAGGCAAGTGAGGATCAGTACAATAAAATTTTAAGCTATCTGGATATTGGTAAACAGGAAGGTGCTGAAGTGCTTACCGGTGGAGAAGCATTTCAGCAGAACAGCGGATTGGAACACGGCTATTATATTCAGCCAACCATATTTAAGGGAAACAATAAGATGCGTGTTTTCCAGGAAGAGATTTTTGGACCTGTTGTTTGTGTAACCACTTTCAAAACTACAGAAGAAGCGATAGCTATAGCCAATGATACATTGTATGGGCTTGGTGCAGGCGTATGGACAAGAGACGCACATGAATTATACCAGGTGCCAAGAGCCATACAGGCCGGCCGTGTTTGGGTAAACTGTTACCATGCGTATCCTGCACATGCTCCTTTTGGAGGGTATAAGAAATCAGGCTTTGGCAGGGAAACACATAAAATGATGCTGAATCATTATCGCCAGACAAAAAACATGCTGATATCATACAATAAAAACAAACTTGGATTTTTTTAGAAACACCTGGGCATCAGAGAGAACAACAAAAGGAGCTGTACAAAGCACTGATTTCTTATTGGCAATTACCGTTAACCTTGCACATAAGCTTGTAAGAAATCGGCTAACCGTACAGCCCTTATTTATTTTATGGGAGACCAGGTTTAAGATTTTCACGTTTACCGTACAACAATTTTAAACAGCCACTATGCCTGAACGTATACTTGCAACAGATGCTGCCATAGCTTTAATAGAAAAACTTAGGCAAGAACATGGGAACCTGATGTTTCATCAGAGTGGCGGATGCTGCGATGGGAGCCAGCCAATGTGTTTTGCAGAAGGCGAATTTAAGATTGGCGGGAATGATATATTGCTTGGCGAAATTGCCGGCTGCAAATTTTACATGCATAAAGATCAGTTTGAATATTGGAAGCATACACAGCTTACACTTGATGTAACTCCCGGAAGAGGCAGCAGCTTTTCGCTTGAAATTCCATTGGGGGTGAGATTTATGATCAGGTCGAGAATTTTTACCGAGGAAGAACTCCATCAACTACAGGAGTAAATTTCGGGTTTAATAATTGGTAATTACTTTTTCAATATTCAAAGCATCATCAAAAACCACAAAGTCTGCGGCATAATTTTTTTCAATTCTCCCAAACTGTATTTTTTCATTCAGCAATTGTGCCGGGTATGTTGATGCCATTCTTAAAGCTTCTTCCAGGGAAATACCTGCAAAGGTTACTGCGTTTTTTACTGCCTGTATCATGGTTAATGCTGAGCCTGATAAAGTACCGTTGGGTAAGGTATACCTGTCTCCTTTGAATACATGTTGATAACCTCCTTTTGAAGCTTCAGTAACAGCATCAGTAATAAAAAATAATCTCTCGCCCATTAGTCTTTTGCTTATGCTCAAAGCCACAAAATCAACATGTATACCATCAGCTACAATACTGCTTTTTACATTACTGTTATATACCGCACCCACCATTCCGGGCTCCCGGCTTTGAAAGGGAGACATCGCATTAAACAGGTGTGTGGCGGCCGGAATACCTAAAGAGAATTTTTGCATTGCTTCGTGATAGGTTGCATTACTATGCCCGGCTGAAACAATAATATTATGCTCCATTAAATAGGTAATGATTTCTTCACTGCACATTTCAGGCGCCACTGTCATCATTTTAACAACATCTCTGCCCTTATCAAGCAACATCTTTACTTCGTCCATTGCAGGCGTTTTGATGCACTCATATATATGTGCTCCTTTTTTTTCAGGATTAAGATAGGGTCCTTCGAGATGAAGACCCAGCAAACCTTTACCTCCCTGGTTCCAGTATGCTCTTACCACTTCTATGCCTTTTAAAAATACATCTATAGTGTTGGTGGCTATGGTTATCATGAATTGCGAGCAGCCTCCGTCAACACAATACTGGTATGTTGCCTCCAACGCCTCAACATTCAACTCTGCTGAAAATAATTTTCCATTGCCCCCATATATCTGCAGATCAATAAACGCGGGTGCAATATTTAATCCTTTAAGATCTTCCTGCTGCCAGGAGATGTCGATATCTGTATCATTAACCACATCCAGTATGATGTTATTGTGAACCAGTATCGCCTTCCCAGTTAGTTTATCAGTGCCGGTAAAAATGCTGCAATTGGTATATGCTTTTTTCATTTGGTATTATGGTTCAATTGAAAAGTTGTCCGCATCTTTCCAAAACGGAAATTTTGATCTCACCTCTGCTAGTTTATCTTTCTGCAATATAATGGTGTGAACATCTTCCTCATTTGCTTTTGTATGTAATATTTCTCCCATGGGGTCAATTATCATAGAATCGCCACTATGGTAAATACCATTGCCGTCATCTCCAACCCGGTTCACTCCTGCAACATAGCATTGATTTTCAATGGCTCTTGCCTGCAATAGTGTTTTCCATGCGTGGTTGCGGCGTTGCGGCCAATTAGCTACATATATTATCAGGTCGTATTCAGGTAGTTTTTGTGAATTATCCAGGTTGCCGGTATTAATATTCTGCTGTCTTACCCATACCGGGAAACGCAGGTCATAGCAAACCTGCAGGTTTATTTTCCAGCCTTTTACTGATGCTATTAAGCGTTTTTCACCACCGGTATAATATTTATCCTCACCGGCAAAGGCAAATAAATGCCGCTTGTCGTACCAGCCAAAATTACCATCAGGCAGCATCCATATCAGCCGGTTAAAATATTGCCCCTTGTCTTCAATGATCAAACTTCCTGTTAAGATGATTTTTTTTTGAGCAGAAATAGTGCGCATCCAGTTCACTGTAAAGCCATCCATTGTTTCAGCTAATTTTTCCGGGTGCATCGAAAAGCCCGTACTGAACATCTCGGGTAATATCACAATTTCTGTTTTATCATTTATGCCGCTGATCTTTGATTCAAACATCTGCAGGTTTGCATCTCTGTCTTCCCAAAAAAGATTGGTTTGAATTGTTGTTAAAGAAATTGTTGACATAAAAAAGCAGGTTCATCATGAACCTGCTGCAAAATAATATATTAATACCAGAGATTAATTTATACCCGCATTATTAATAAAATTTACCAATGCCGCGGTGTTCTTTAAATTGAGTTTTTTAAGAATATTATGCCTGTGCACTTCAACAGTTTTCAAAGTTATATTTAAGTGTTGTGCTATTTCTCTGGAAGATTGTCCCTGTTTGATAAGATCAATGATTTCTACTTCTCTTTGCGAAAGCAGGTTTACATCCGGTTTTTCCGAATCTTCCAGTATTTGTTCTGAAAGGATGGTTTTTACTTCATTACAGATATATTTATGCCCCATGGCTACTTCGCTGATGGCAGTTATCATTTCTTCTTTTGATGAGTTTTTGGTTATATACCCAACAGCACCCATCTGCAGCATTTTTTTTGCGTAAGCCGGTTGTGAATGCATGGAAACACCAATGATTTTTGAGGATGGAGCGATCTTTCTTATTTCCTTGGTAGCTTCAAAGCCATTCATCGGGCTCATGTTAATGTCCATTAATATTATTTCCGGATGACTGCTGTTGGCCAGCTCTATGGCTTGTTGTCCTGAATCTGTTTCCGCAATAACGCGAAAACGATCATCACTGTTTAAAATAAATGACCATGTGTCTCTGATCAGTTTGTGATCATCAACAATAAGTATTGTGATTTTATCGGTTAGGGAAGAATTTGATAGCATGAGAGGATGAGGTTTTTTTAAAATTAAGAAATTATGACTTGAATTATAATTGACAAGAGGCAAAGATTGAGTGGGAGAATTCCATTGGGTTAGATGGCTATGCCTGACAGCAAATAATAAGCTTTTACAAACGTAAGTTAAAGTAAATCAAATATTTCCTATATGGTATATTCTTTTTTCAAAAAAAACTTCTAATAGGTTTTCTTTTATTTTTTAATACGCATAAACCATTATTAAATTAATGTGAATGCGGCAAATAAACAAGCTTTTGCATAACTATTTTTAATTATACCTTTACTTTTTCCCATGATGACAGGCAACCTTTGGTTTTAATTGCCCAACTATTGTTTAACTTAAAAAAAACCATTATGGCATTCAATCTCCTAAATGCTGTGAATAACTTATTCGACAGCAATCTCCTTAATAAAGCAGCAGCTGCTTTTGGAGAAAGCGAAACAGACATCCAAAAGGCAATAAGCGGTACAGTACCTTCTGTATTAACCGGATTATTATCTAAAGCCGATAGCGCCGATGGATTACAATCTATCCTGAATATTGCAAAGGATGCGGGAAGCAGCGGTATATTAAGCAATCTGTCAGGGTTTCTCGGCTCTGCAGGCAGTAGTTTTTCTGGTCTTACTTCAATGATCAATAACCTGTTTGGTGATAAGTTCGGAAGTATAGCAAATATAATTTCAGGTTTTTCAGGAGTAAAGCAATCATCTGCCACTTCATTATTAAACATGGTGGCACCAGCCGCATTGGGTGTTTTAGGCAAACATGCTTCCGAAAATAATATGTCTACATCCGGACTGGCTTCATTTTTATCTTCACAAAAGGATTCCATACTTTCAGCAATCCCTTCCGGGTTAAACATTGCCGGGGCGCTTGGATTGGGCAGCCTTTCTGGTGTTGGTTCAAAACTCAGCTCGTTTTTTTCCGGTGCAGAAAGCAAGGTGAGCCATGCAGCACATGAAGTGAAAGAAGCAAGAAAGCCAAACTGGCTGGTACCGGCCATTTTTGCCATAGCTGCATTCGCATTGTTGTTATATATCTTTAAAGGTTGTGGCGGAAGCAATGAAGCAGCCGTTGAGCCAAAGCACGATTCAGCTGAAATGAAGCACGAAGAAATAAAGCCTGCTGCTTCTGCAGAACCGGTGAGAGAATCTTTAAAAGTAAAATTGCCTGACGGTACAGAAATAGATGCGTATAAAGGTGGTATTGAAGATATGCTTGTAGCTTATCTTAATTCGAATGATGCGGTAAGCAAAGAAAAATGGTTTGACTTTGATGATCTGAATTTTGAAACCGGTAGCGCAACTATAACACAGTCGTCAATGAAGCAGGTGCAGAATATAGCTGCCATACTAAAGGCTTTTCCTAACGTAAAAATTAAGATAGGTGGTTATACGGACAATACAGGCGATTCTGTAGCAAACGTAAAGCTATCCCAATCAAGAGCTGATGCGGTTTTTGCAAAGTTGAAAGCATTAGGTGGTGAGAAACAACTTGATGGCGCTGAAGGTTACGGACCAACACATTTTGTAGCGTCTAATGATACTGAAGAAAATAAAAAGAAGAACAGGAGGATTTCTGTGAACGTAAGAGCAAAATAATAATTAATCAATATGTTGCTTAGCAGGCTATCTCTTGCAGGGATAGCCTTTTTTAATACCCATTTCTGATGGGTTGAAGGATAATTTATTGCTGCTCCAGCTTATATGTTGGTTTTTGTTTGCAAACAATTTTTCTTTCCTTATCGCACCATGTTCTTTGAGCTTTGACAACAGTTTGTTGTTCTGCGTTGTTTAATAAAACCGGCCATGAAACATTGTTGGCAAAGTGTCCTACCGATTTTTCAAGTGATTCCCTGAAGTTGAATGTAAAAATGCCACCGGTACTGTTCCCTGCAGATAATTCGCCTTTTGAGGCAGCGGTCATTAATATTGATGTTGGGCTGTTGCTGAGAAAAAGCGCTCTGCAGTTTTCCATATTCCAGCCGATAGATGAGCTGCGCGTGGTGGCAACATCTGTGCTGATCGTATTGCTTTGAGACGGATCGGCATTGCAGCAATCGCTTAATATGAGATTCAATCTTGCTCCTTTAGCTTTTATCCGGCTATAAATATCTTCCATATTCAGGGTGTATTCCCCGCCATAATTCTGATAGGCTTTGTCTCTCAGGTCGAGGTAAGGAAAAGTGCGGACATCTTTTACATTGGCAAAACCATGTCCTGAGTAATAAAAAATCACTATATCGCCAGGGTTTGGATTAATGCCATTGATGGCGTTGTCAACATTTACCTTTGTAAAGTCTTTTCCAAAAATCACTTTGGGTACAAATTGTATCTGCATGAATTCTGCCAGTTGGCTGAATGTTTTATAAGTAGCGTCTTTATCAACCACGCAGGTAGTGCCGATAGAAATATCTTCCGTATTGGCTACCAGTAACATGAACATGCGGATATTTTTTTGCTCAGGCAGAACAGGTCTTGTGGTGGCCTCTTCAAAAAAATTTTCATAAAAATCATCCTGTTCCGTAAAATATTTGGATACCAGTTGCTTTGTAAGGTCTTTCTCATCCAGCAACCGGTGGGTGAACTCTCCCTCAATATCTTTTCCATCATCGCCGGCAGAAATCACTGAGCCGGGTTCATATATACCGGTAGATGGATTTTTCTGGAACCAGAAAATATCGGGATCATATTTAAGGTCAGCAGGGCCAACCACTACCTGTGGATCATACCCCTCGAACACAAGAATGTTTTCATCCGTTTGTTTACCGTCTGCGTCAGCATTTAAATAATGTTCCTGCATTTGCAGGTCTACAATAACAGGTTTATTGGTTTCTTCATCAATAAAATTTACTCTCATAAAACCGGTTCCATCTGCGTTGCGCACCATAAAAGCATTGTATTTCTCACGGGTTTTGCCAATGTCAAAATAATAATCAAATTCATAAATAGTAGATTGGGAAAAAACAGGAATGCCGCAAACAATAATGCAACAAAGCAGGAAATACCTGGTGAGCATTGTGAAGTGTTTTAATAGACGAGGGATATTTAAAGCTACTCATCTATTGGTAGATTTCAAAATAATTTGTTTGATGCTATATGGTATTAAATGGTTAATGGAGATTTAAAGTGCAGTTCTGAAATGGCAGGAGCCGTTAAATTATTAATTGCCCATAAAGCGCCACGAAAGGCTTAAATAACTATATTGTATAGCCGAAATAGCTCATTAATGATCATCCCTTTTACTAAACTGCATTCCCGGCTAAGATATTTTCTTGCGATTATACTTGTTTGCGGCATTTATAGCACATACGCGCAAAAGCAAAAAGCCGATAGCCTGGAGAAATTGCTGGTAACTGCAGGAAATGATACAACAAAAGTAATATTGATGTGGCAGCTGGCCGATGCCGTTAGCATGTATCAGCCTGATACCGCTTTAAAAACTGTGCAGCAGGCTTTGTTCCTGGCAAAACGCATAAAGTATACAGAAGGTGAGTCAAGGTCGCTGGGTATAACCGCAGAAGTTTTCAGGAAGATAGGTAACTACCCTAAAGCGCTTGATTTTAATTTGAGAAAACTGAAGCTTGAAGAAACAAGACAAAACCGGTATAACCTCGCCAGTGTGTTAATGAATATCGGCATTGTATACGTTTTCCAGGAGGAATACAGGGAAGGGCTGAAATATTATTTCCAGGCAGATTCGATTATTACTACCTATAACATTGAACCGTTCAAATACCATATTGCGCTGAATGTGGGGGATGCATATTACAGGCTCAATATGCCTGACTCTGCGTATAATTATTTTAATAAGTCATTGCAGATTGCCCGCCAGCTCGGCGATGGAGATTTTATAGGTACATCAATGACGGGCCTGGCACATTGTTATTTAACAGAAGATGATTACCCGTTTGCATTGCTGAATTATCAGACAGCGCTCAAATATCTCAGTGCGGCCAATGATGATGATATATTTTGTGAGGCCGCGCTCGGTTTATCCAGGCTGTATAAGAGGATGAATAAAATGGATTCGGCAATACATTATGCCGGCATCTCTCTGTTCGTTGCTAAAAAAGATGGCTTTCTTACGCATGAACTGGATGCTACGGAGATGCTTGTTGATTGCTATAAGGAAACAAGGAATATAGACAGCGCCTTTACATATATGCAGCAAGTATACAAGCTTAATGATGCTATTAACAGCAGGGATAAGATCAAGGAAGTTCAAATCATTTCAAGCAATGAACAGTTAAGACAGGTGGAAAGAGAAGAGGAAAAAAGAATTGCATTGAAAGAGCGCTCACAGCAACTGCAACTGCTTTTTATCGGCATATTTATCCCTATCTTCTTTGCTTTAACGATTATACTGAGCCGTATAAACATACCCATAAGAGTAATTAAAGGCCTGGGGATTGTTTCATTATTATTCTTCTTTGAATACCTCACACTTTTGCTGCATCCCTATGTATTGGAAATAACCCATCACACACCGTTACTGGAAATACTCATTTTTGTTGTGATTGCAGCTATACTTATTCCCGCGCATCACCGTATGGAACATTGGTTGATAGAAAAACTGATGGATAACAGATCAAAAGTGCATAACAGGAAATTGAAACTGCTAAAAGTGCAGCAGGAGGATATTAACGGAAATGAATAGAAGCAAAGGTTAGCAATCAGCTAAACTGTAAAGTTAGTTGCCGCCTTTAACCGGTCTGGTGGTAGCGGTATCCATGTGGGTGGTGTCAACCGCAGGGGCTGTATCCACGGGCTTAACTGTTGCAGCCTCTTCTTTTTGCTGTGCTTCCTGGCTGTTACAGGCTGCAATAGTGAGCACTAACATAAAAATTCCCGAAAGAATGAGAAGGGTTGATTTGCGAAAATGATTAAGCATAATTAAAAAAATTTAGATACTAAGGTCAACTATAATATTTCAATCATCAAAAATATTTGGGGCAACTGATCAGTTAAAACATTTACCGGCGATTCTTCATCATTAAAGCAAAGGCAATTTCCGCAAGAAATGATTATTTATTCATTACCTGCCTTTATTATATCAATCACCATTGCTTCGTCCATATTTTTATAGTGTTGCCCGGCTTCTGCAAACCACTGTGCAGCTACTGTTCCAAGCTTCGCAACAAAGCCGGCATCCTTTGCTAATGCTAATGCATATAAGGCATCTTTATGGCGTAATGTTGTAGTGAACGAAGGATCCTGCAAAAATTTTTTTTCTGCCATTCTGCGTGTATAGCGTATCACCTGGGGACTTGCAGCAGCGCTGGTTTCTATAGATTCGATTACAGTTTCAGTATCCAGTCCAAGTTTTTCACATAGGGCTATACCTTCTGCCAATGCCGCAATCTGCACAGCTCCCATAAGATTGATCATCAGTTTATAACAGGTGCCCCTGCCTATGGCGCCAAAGTGCTTTATACTTTTTGAAAATGATTGTAATACCGGCACACATGCTTCAAGTTGATGTTTTTCTGCACCGGCCAATAACGTTAGCTTACCTTCTGCAGCTGCGCTCGGTATGCCGGTAACAGGGCAATCAATATATACTAATCCTTTTGCAATAACCGCCTCAGAAAGTTTTTGTACATAATCCAGCGATAAGGTTGAACATTCAATTACAAATGCTCCTGGCTTTATACTTTGCAAAGCGCCATTTTCGCCAAGCCATACTGTTGCTGATGCGGTATCATCGCTTAACATTGCTATTACAAAGTCTGCGTTTTCAGCAGCTTTTGCCGGCGTGTCGGCCCATTTTGCACCTGCGTCAAGCACCGGACCTGCTTTTTCAATACTGCGATTCCACACCGTAAGGTTTTCACCAGATCTTAAAATACTTAATGCTATTCCCTGCCCCATTTTGCCTAATCCTAATAAAGCTATTTTTCTCATAACAGTAATCCTTTTAAATACAATTAAGGTTTTTGCTTATGATGATTACCATAAGATACAATATTCACAACTTATTCACCGTTATTAGCATGGTTTAAATAACGCGTTGTTTTAACTCAGTCCCGTTTTTAAAAACTGATATCCTAAACGTCCGTCCGTAACTCTACTGATTACTTCCCCTGTCAAAATATTATTTGATCCGGGCCCTGTCATTTTAATCTAAAAAACAGTGTCTATGAAACAATTTATTACGCATTACGCAACAGCAGAAGTAAAAGTTTACCTTATTTCATTGGCATACTTTTCTGCCATGACCGTTTTCGCAATGTGGTATGTATAATACTCATCTGCGCTGCCAGTAAAAGCAAAGGCGGAGCATGAAGGAGCAACGCTTCGCCTTTCACTATATTCCTACACTTTTACCAGCTTCCACTTCCCTTTCCTGAAAATCACATAAGCCGCTATGGTAATGGCTGTTTCTGCAACGGGTATAGCTACAAACACACCTGTTGGTCCCCAGCCGAATGTATGTGCCATCAGCCACGCAACGGGTATCTGTAAAAACCAGAAACCAAAAAAATTGATCCATGTAGGAGTGCGTGTATCACCTGCGCCATTAAATGCATTACCTATCACCATGCCGATACCATAAAACACATATCCGGCACTAATGATGCGCATAGCTGATACCGCGTACTTTTTTACATCGGTTTCGTTTGTGAAAAAATTAATGATAAATTCTGCGAGAACCAGGAAAATCAGCGATACAACTCCCATAAAGATTGCATTATATTTTACAGTTGTCATTACCGATCTTTCTGCCCTTTCCGGGGCGCCGGCTCCAAGATTCTGACCAACCAGCGTTGCTGCAGCATTGCTCATGCCCCAGGCAGGCAGAATAAAGAACATTACTATTCTTAATGCTACCTGGTATCCGGCAGATGCTTCACTATGACCTGTACGCGCAACTATACTTGCCAGCACAATCCAACTGCCAGAACCAATAAGGAACTGTAATGTTCCGGGCCAGGCAATATTTGCAAGATTTTTCAACACCGGCCAATACGGTTTAAAATGATTCACCGTAATGCGGATGACCTTGCTGCCATTAAAAAGAGTATATAATTGATATATCACGCCTATACCCCTGCCTATAGTAGTGGCAACCGCTGCGCCGGTTAAACCCATAGCCGGTATGGGTCCCCAGCCGCGGATGAGCAAAGGGCATAATATGATGTTGCAGATATTCGCCAGCCACAAACTTTTCATTGCAATCATCGGGTTGCCTGCACCCCTGAAAATACCGTTGATAAGAAAAAGCAGCATGATTACCACGCTTGAACCCATAAGCAGGCGGGTATATGTCATACCTTCTTTTACAGTTGCTTCTTCAGCACCCATCAGGCGCAGAATATCTCCTGCAAAAACTACCCCACATATACTTACAATAACGGTTATCGCTATAGCCAGTATTAGTGATTGTACCGCAGCCTGTGAAGCGCCCTCTTTATTTTTTTCACCTACGCGCCTTGCCACCACCGCGCTTGCAGCCATGCTGATGCCCATGGCGAGTGAATACACGATCGTAATTACAGATTCGGTTAGTCCTACAGTGGATGTGGCATGTTTGCCAAGATGGCTTACAAAAAATATATCAACTACTGCAAATACGCTTTCCATACCCATTTCCAGCATCATAGGTATGGCTAATAAAAAAATTGCTTTTCGTATGCTGCCCGTAGTGTAGTCATGTTCCTCGCCACTAATGGCGTCTTTTATTGTTTGCCAGACAGAAGTATTTTGCCTGGTATTTGTTTCAGTCATATAAAAAATAGTAAAACTTGTATAATGAAAATTCAAGGCCGGATGACTCAGGGAATACAAATATCAGATTGGCCTTTTGGTCTTGCGGCTTCCCTGAGTATAATTACAATTTCATAATGCGTGTATTGAGAGTAGCAAAAATAATAATTCTGTTCGTATTTCAAAACATGGATTATGATGAGTGGTATTCCAGGCTGGTTTTCAGCCTTCCGGATGTCGCCATGCTAACAGTAATCGTAATGAATGCAGATGCCTTGTGCTTCTGTATACAGGCTTGCGGGCAGTAGTAGGCATTGGCATAAATGTTCAACTATTGTTCCACAGCTCAGCATTGTACTACAGTCTGTCACCCCGACGAAGGCGGGGTCTGCATTGAAAGTGAGAGATTAAATAATAACACATTTTTGATTTAGTGCTGATAGCAAAGTACAAACATTCTACTTGCCATTCGACCCCACCTCATGGAGATTGAATTAGAGTATGTTACAGCGGTTAAGAAATCTGTTGGGCTATAGTACAAAAGTTGAGCGTTAGCGCCAATATCCGGCAGATATCTCTCCCGCCAGAAGATATCGTAACTCAATATAACGTACAGGCGGGATCGATATGACGCTGCCCTCAGCCGTCATTGCGATCCCGCCCGCATGAAGTTAAAATTAAAGGTATGTTGCGGCGGGTGAAGCAATCTTTTACAACTTTCACAATTGAGATTGCCTTAGATTTTTCTGAAAGCTAAATCCTGATCAAATCATTAAATAGATTTAAAATTATTTTCCAATCACATTCTTTTGTAATTTCCGATTTCCAATCACGATTTCAGAAAAAAATATGAGTATATCAACAAAAGCCAGGCTGATGATAATGATGTTCCTTGAATATTTTATTTGGGGGGCATGGTATGTAACTATGGGAACCTATATGGGTGAGCATTTTAAAGGAGACGGAATTGATAAAATAATTGGCTATGCCTATTCTGCAATGGCATTAGCTACTATCATTTCTCCTTTTTTTGTAGGTATGATCGCAGATCGTTTTTTTGCAGCACAACGTATTATGGGTTTTTTACACCTGGGCGGTGCGGTGCTTTTATATCTTACTACAACTGTTACTTCCAGTACTGTTTTTCCTTTTGTTATTCTGCTGTATGCGCTGTTGTATATGCCTACTATTGCTTTATCAAACAGCATAGCTTTTGGGCAAATGAACGATCCGGGCAAACAATTTCCCTGGATAAGGGTATTTGGAACATTGGGCTGGATTGTTGCAGGCTTTGTGATCGGCTCATTAAAAATTGAAAAGGCGAATACTACTTTTTTAATTGCGGCAGCAATTTCAGCCGTATTAGGATTGTTTAGTTTTGCTTTGCCTAATACTCCTCCCAAAGGTAAAGCAGCTGAAAGCTCCGCTTCGGGTGCTATAGGCGCGGATGCTTTTGTGTTATTTAAAAATAAATCTTACCTCATATTTTTTATAGCAGCTATTTTGGTTTGCATACCCCTTTCATTTTATTATGGTTTTGCCAACCCGTTTTTAAATGAACTGAATGTAAACGAGCCTGCTAAAAAAATGATACTTGGGCAGGCCTCTGAAGCGATATTCATTTTAGCTATTCCGTTTTTGTTTACACGCATTGGTGTAAAGAATATGCTCTTGCTGGGAATGGTTGCCTGGATACTCCGCTATGTATGTTTTGCCTATGGCGATGCTGGCAGCAATCTCTGGATGCTGTATGGAGGGATTATATTACATGGCATCTGTTATGATTTCTTTTTTGTGACAGGTTACATGTATACTGAGAAGAAAGCGGGACCAAAAATCAAAAATGCCGCACAAGGTCTCTTCACGTTTGCAACATATGGCGTTGGTATGTTGATCGGCACATGGATATCCGGAATTATTGTAGACCTGTATAAGCACACAGACGGCGGGCATGACTGGATGCGTATTTGGTTTGTGCCGGCGTATATTGCTGTTGCTGTGCTGATATATTTTCTTTTATTTTTTAAAGAGAAAAAAGAAATTGAACAGGCTGTTTAATATCTGATTGCTAAAAATTAAAATAACTTACACATGAACATTGCTATGCTCGGTTCCGGCTTTATCGGCAGGTTTTATGCAGACTCCCTGCAGGGATACAGAAGCAAGGATAAGATCGTAACTATTTATTCAAGGCGGGAAGAAAGCGCTAAAAAATTTGCACAGGATTATAATGTTGCGTTCCGGACCACCAAAATGGAGGAAGCCATTGCACGCCCTGAAGTGGAAGTAGTCTGTATTTCACTTCCCAATAATTTGCATGAAGAAGCGGTTATGCTTTGCTGTAAGCATAAAAAAGCGGTTATCACCACAAAGCCTTTAGGCAGGAATGGCGAAGAAGCTAAACGCATGCTGGAGGCTGTGGAGAAAGCCGGCATCTTTAACGGTTATCTTGAAGACCTTGTATATACGCCGAAATTCATCAAGGCTTTTGAAAGCGTGAAAGGCGGCGCCCTGGGAAGAATACTCTGGGCTAAATCGAGAGAAACGCATCCCGGCCCGCACAGCGACTGGTTCTGGGATATTGAGCAGGCAGGCGGTGGATGTATTCTTGATCTCGGCTGCCATTGCGTTGAAATTACCCGCAGTTATATTGGCAAGGATATTAAACCTGTTGAAGTAATGTGCTGGGCAGATACGCAGGTAAAACCTATTGACGCGGAAGATCATGCTATTGGACTGGTAAAATATGAAAACGGCTCCATAGGACAGTTTGAAGTAAGCTGGACTTTCCGCGGAGGTCTGGATCTGCGTGACGAAGTAATGGGAACAGAAGGTACCATCTGGATCAACAGTTTTTTGCGTACAGGTTTTGATATGTTCACCACCGGTAAAGGCGCTGATTATGTTGCCGAAAAAGCAGAGAGCAACAGCGGCTGGTTATTCCCGGTAGGAGATGAGTTGAATGAATTGGGATATAATCATATGTTTATGGATATGTTCAATGCTATGGAAGCCGGCACTGCACCCAAGGAAACTTTTTATGATGGATATGTGGTGAACTGTGTACTTGACGCAGCTTATCGCTCAGCAAAAAGTAAACAGTGGGAGCCTGTTAAGCTGGATGTGTGGAGGGGGAAAACAGGCGTATCAAAAGATAGCCACCTGGTTTCTTACGATGATGATCATTATCTCGTAAAGGAAGAGGTAACGCATTACGGCGCAAAGAAGCTCATTTTAAAAGAAAAAAAATCAGGGAAGATTGTAGAGAAGATATTGGAGTAGCTGATAGCCATCAGGTATCAGCGGTCAGCCATCAGCTGATGATGGCCTCCGGCGAGTTTCCCGTGCAGGGGTAGAGACAAGGCAGGACTTGTCTCTACGTTTTTATGGCTAATAGCTAATAGCTGACCGCTGACCGCTGACTGCTGTTAAACCCTTTCACAATAGTTATAAAATTGTTATACTCCTGAAACTGTTTAAGCATTTTTCTTTGTTTTGAGTCTTATATGCAGACTTAAAATTAAAGAGTATGAAAAAGATAATTGTGATATTAGCAGTAACATTTTTAGCGACAGGAGTATTCGCTCAAAAAGGTCCTCGTGGCGGTGTAAGAGTTATAGCTCCGAGGCCTGTGCTTGTAATGGGCGCTTATTCTCCATTTTATTATGGATACAATCCTTACTGGGGCTTCGGTAATCCGTATGCATATAGCCATTTTTACAATCGCCCTACAAAGCTTGATCTGCAGATAGCTGATATTAAAAACGATTACCAGCAAAAAATTAAATCTGCAAAAAGCGATAAGAGCATTTCAAAAGCTGAAAGAAAACAAGTTGTTCGTGATTTAAAGCACGATCGCGACCAGGAGATCATTGAAGCGAAAAGAAATTACTATAAGATGCGGTAATGTAATTGTAAAAGTATTTGCTACAAAAGAGTCATGCTTTAATGTGTGGCTCTTTTATTTTGGGCATGTTAAAGATGTTATTTTAAATTTTTAAAACCATTTTTATAAATGCGTAATTCGTTAATTTAATAGCATAAGCTCAACCTTATATCAATGCATATTTCAGCAGGCACTATATTGATCAGCTCATCTTTAATGGATGATGAAAATTTCAGGAGATCAATTGTTTTTATTGCGGAACACAATGACAGGGGCGCATTGGGCTTTGTGGTAAACAAAGTATTTGACCGTTCCCTTAATGAATTGGTAGAATTCAGTAAAAGTCCTGCGTTTCCTTTATATACCGGCGGCCCGGTAGACAGAGAACACCTTTATTTTATTCACAGGCGAAGTGATCTTATTACAGCAGGCATCCCGGTTACAGATAACATATACCTGGGCGGAGATTTTAAACAGGTAATTGAGCATATTAATAATAAGATGTTGTCTGCTGCTGATATCAAAATATTTATTGGCTACTGTGGTTGGGATACTGATGAACTTGAGAAGGAAATCGCAGAAGGCAGCTGGATTATAATAGACTGTAGTAATGACGTGGTTTTTTCGGAATACCCTGGAGTGTTTCCCGGAGGTTTTTTTGATTGAAGTAACCGAACGAAAATATGTGTAACCCCAGGGTAAACGCACAATACTTAACTACACTATAACTTTTGTTTAACGGATATTTGCAGGGCTAAACGTTTTTATTGCCAATTATCTCCATAAATCATAAATATTATCTTTGAGACCGATAGACAGGCTATACAGGTATCTGAATTACAAAAAAATAAAACCTTACACTTTTGAGCAGTCTTGTAATATTTCCAATGGATATTTAAACAAACAGTTCAAAGGCAAGGGTGCAATAGGATCGGATATAGTAGAGAAAATTCACAAGAGATATGAGGATCTGAACCTTAAGTGGGTGCTGACAGGGACAGGGGAAATGATTGTAAGAAATGATAATGACCCTGTAGCTGGTAACTTTAGCCGGGGAGGCGCCGCGCCGTTATCAGCCAGGGAGGAAGTAATTGTTCTGCTACGAAAGCAGGTGGCTGTGCTGGAAGCAGCGGTGGCAGATAAGGACAGGATCATTGCTTTGCTTGAAGAGCAGCTCAATCTCAAAAAAAATTCCACATTTAAAAACGTTAACAAAGAAGATTAGCGTTCTATACATATGAAGAAAAGTATTTTTTTCGCCATCTTTATCCTTTTTCAATTTGCAGGTATCGGGCAAGCAGGCTACCAGATTAAGGTTACACTCAAACCATTTACAAAAGGGTATTTATACCTGGGGCATCATTTTGGCAGCAAGCAATATATTATTGATTCTGTAGCGCTGAATGATAAAAGTGAAGTAACATTTTCGGGGAAAGACAAACTTCCGGGCGGTGTATATATGGTTATTTTTCCTGCAAAAAACGGGTGGTTTGAAATGCTGATAGATAAACAGCAACACTTTTCTGTTGCTGCAGATACAACTGATATTATCGGCAAAATAAAATTTACCAATTCCCCGGACAATGACTTGTTTGTGGCATACCAGAAAATTGCACAGGAAAAAGGAAGGGCAATTGTTGGTCTTCAAAAGCAGTTGAAAGATAATCCTGCCAATCCCGATACTGCAAAAATTAAAACACAGATCACAAAGCTGAATACGGAAACAACAGAATACCGGGAACAATTTGTAAAAGCACACCCCACGCATTTGTTGTCTGCCATTTTTAATGTGCTGCAGGAGCCCAAAGTGCCTGATGCAACAAAACATCCGGGGGGCAAATATGACTCATTGTTCGCTTACCAATATTATAAAAAACATTATTGGGATGGCGTTTCATTTGCGGATGAGCGTTTGATGAGAACGCCGGTATTTGAACCTAAGTTTCAGCGGTATTTCAATAATGTATTGATACAACATCCGGATACATTAAGCAAAGCAGCCAATACCATTCTTGACATCTCTTCATCCAACAAGGAAATGTTCAAATACCTGCTTTCCACGCTTACAGAAAAATATATTAACCCAACATATATGGGTCAGGATGCTGTATTTGTAAATCTTTTTGAAAGGTATTATGCTCCCGGAAAAGCAGATTACTGGATGAGTGAAAAATATAAAAAGGCTGTATTTGACCGGGCTTACAGTGTGATGGCAAATTTGATTGGCGAAAAAGCCGCTGATATGAATATGGTTGACACTTCAGGAAAATCCAAACCCCTGTATAGTGTGAACGCGCCGTATATTGTTTTATGTTTTTGGGATGCTACATGCGGGCACTGCCAGGTTGAAGTGCCAAAGCTCGATTCACTTTTTCAGCATAAATGGAAAAAGCAGGGAATACAGGTATATGGTGTAATGACGGATGGAGGCAAAGATGCCTGGCTCAAATTTATACATGAACATCAGTTGAAAGACTGGATACATGTATACCAGTTACCCGAAGTTAAAGATGCTGAATACAATGCCGGAAAACCCGGCTACAAACAATTGTTTGATGTGTATCAAACACCAATGCTTTACCTGCTTGACAAAGACAAGCACATTATTGCCAAAAAACTGAATTACGAACAATTGGATGAGCTGATAGAGGTGAAATTGAAAGACAATAAAAAGTAATTATTGCCGTATACATGGTAAGCACAATAATTAAGCCGGAGCATATGAAACAAATCTTCATTGCCGTTTTTTTGGTTATATACAGTATCAACCTGTATGCACAAACATTGTTTACTTATAAAGGAGAGAAAGTAGACAAGGAAGAATTTTTACGCGCTTTTTATAAGAATAATACCGGCGATAAAAGTGAGCAGGCTATGCGTGAATACCTGAACCTTTTTATTGCTTTTAAGTTAAAGGTAAAAGCAGCTAAAGATATGCGGCTTGATACATTGGCTGGCCAGAAAAATGATGTTCAAAATTTTCGTGCGCAACTGGAAGAGGAATATACCAATGATGAAAAAATGATCCGGAGTTTAAGCAGGGAGGCTTTTGAAAGAAGCCAGAAAGATATACGGTTATCACATATTTTTATTCCGTTTGATAAGAATGCCACCAGGCGGGCCACTTCATATACCAATGGTGTTTTTTCAGATACCGCTGCCGCGTTTGCAGTGGCGCAGCAGGCATATACTGCACTGAACAATAAAGAGAATTTTACAGCTGTAGCCATGAAGTATTCACAGGATCCATCTGTGGAAACCAATAAAGGAGATATTGGGTATATAACTGTTTTTACCCTTCCTTATGCGCTGGAAAACATTGCGTATAATTTAAATACAGGTGATTATGCTCCCCCCTATAAAAGCAACCTGGGCTATCATATTATTATGAAAACAGGAGAGCGCCCGGCATTTGGCAGGATGAGCGCAGCGCAGATATTGCTGGCATATGCTACTCAACCAACTGCAGCAGAAAAAGCCGCACAATCACGCCTGGCAGATTCGTTGTATTCAATAATTATAAAAGGTGGAGATTTTGAAGCATTGGCGCGGCAATACAGTGGTGAACGAAATGCCGCTGCAACAGGCGGATTAATGCCTGATTTTGGTGTTGGACGATATGAACCGGTATTTGAAAATGCGGTATTTTCTTTACAGAAAGATGGTGATGTTACAAAGCCTTTTGAAACACCTTTCGGCATTCATATTGTAAAACGAATTAAGCATCAGCCCGTTGCGACAGATACACTGCAGATAAATACTTTGTTCAAAGACCAGGTATTGCAGGATAGCCGTGAAAAAATGGCAAGGGAGCAATTTGCTAAAGAGGTACTTAATAAAACAGGATATAAAAAAATATTTCAGAACGACGAAGAATTGTGGAACGCGACAGACAGCTTTTTAAATAATAACCGCATTATACCTTTGAAAGGTATAAATGAAAAAACAGTTTTATTTTCTATAGGCGCCGACCAGGTAACCATGAGTGACTGGACAGCTTATGTACAGGAAACGAGAAGAACAACTATTCTGCCCTATAATGAAATGATGAAACAATTTGTTGCATTAAGAGCAAACAGCTACTATCGCCGTAACCTTGAAAAATACGATAGCCGTTTCCGCGACCAGGTTGCAGAATTTTCTGATGGTAATTTATTATTTGAGGTAATGGAGAGAAAGGTTTGGAATAAAGCTGGGGAAGATAAAACAACTTTAAAAAAATATTATGATGAACATACGAGTAAGTATATGTGGGGAGAAAGTGCCGGCGTAATATTTTTTACCGTAGCAGATAAAACAACCGCAGAAGAAATAAGGAAAGATATTCAACCTTATATAAAAAAATGGAAAGGATTATCAGAAAGTACATCAGGAAAAATTATAGCGGATTCCGCCAGGTTTGATATAGCTCAGATTCCCGGCATTAATACCAGTATACAACCTGGCAAACTAACGGAAATGGTTACTGACAGTTCTGACGGCAGCGTGAATTTTGTATATATCATCAATACATATAAAGGGCCTGATCAAAAAAGTTTTGAAGAAGCCCGCGGGCTTGTAATGAATGATTACCAGGCTGTACTGGAAGAGAAATGGCTTACAGAATTAAAGAAAAAATATCCCGTTAAAGTGAATGAGAAGGTATTTAAATCATTGGTACAGTAATCAGCATGAAGTTTTACCTGTAACGTATTCATTTATTCCCGGCGCCTTTAATGTTTGTTTCCCCATGTGCAGCAAAAAATCGTGATTTCAGTTATTATTCCTGTGCGCATCATACTGTTTGGCAAGTATAACAATTTGCCCAAGGTGGTATGTGTCGTGAGATACAATACCGGAAATAAAAAAATGATAATTATAATTTCTTGCAGGAACTGTTTTTTCAAAAGATGATGTGTTGGATATTAATTCCAGCAATTCATGTTGTGTTTTTTCCAGAATGGCTTTGATATTACTCCATGCAATATCATTCTCTTTTCCAAATGCTGTAGTATCAAAAGAAGCTTCCTGGTCTAATTCCCATTTCTCTATACCATTCAAAACCTTTATCAATGCCTGCCGCCATGCAATAATATGACAAACAATCGCTGCAATAGAATGAACATTTCCATGTGGTTTCCAGAATGCTTTCCCGGTTTCTATCGTAGCCAGTGTATCCTTCAGCGGAATGCAAAGCCAGTTAGGACCTTCATACTCACTTTTTAGTCCTTCTGTTAACATTCCCGGAATTGTAGTCATAAATATGCAATGATAGATTTTGAAATAATTTGTAATAACATCAATAATGTTGCCGGAAGATGAGTTTCAATTGCTTAAATAATAATATTTTTTTCTTAACAGCTTAACATTTACGTAATGCTTAGATATTTTTTTTGCATAATGCTATGGCAATTGCGTTCAATTGCTCATTTACACTGATACTTGCCTTGTTACATCAATTCCCGGGAATATTCAAATTACAAAAAAATGCAAACGTTTGCAAGAGTTGTGAACTAACCAAATCAAAATTATAATACTATGTTTACCTGCAACAAATTAATTAACCAAAATTACCTAAGCTTATGAGACAACGATTGCTATGGTTAATGGTATTGCTATTACCATTATCTCTGTGCCTGTCGGCGCAAGCTCAAAAAACCGTAACCGGTACCGTTAAAACCGAAACCGGTGAAGCAGTTGCCGGTGCTACTGTTACGGCAGAAAATGTTTCCTCCAGATCGAGATCAACCGTTACAACTGATGGCGAGGGCGTATTTACTTTTTCAGGACTCGCAAACGGGCGCTACAATTTTACTATAAGTTATGTAGGTTATGCTACAGAGTCAGTAAATGGCACTGTTGGTGATAACGGTCTGCAGCTTTCAGTTACTTTAAGAGTGGCTGCCCAAAACCTTGAAGATGTGGTGGTGGTGGGCTACGGTACCCAGCGTAAAAAAGATGTGACGGGTGCTGTAAAATCAGTAAAGGCTGAATCTTTTAACAGGGGTATTGTAAATAACCCGCAACAATTATTGCAAGGTAAGGTTGCCGGTGTAAACATCACCAGCACAAGCGGTGAGCCCGGCGCCAATACAAATATCGTAATTCGCGGGGCTGGTACTGTTAGAGGTGGCAGCGGGCCTTTGTTTGTGATTGATGGCGTTCCGCTTGATAATGCAGGTACCGGCGGCGGAGATCCTTTGAACTTTTTAAATCCACAGGATATCGCGTCAATGGATGTACTTAAAGATGCATCCGCTACAGCTATATATGGTTCACGCGGCGCTAATGGTGTAGTGATTGTTACTACCAAAAGAGGACGTGCCGGAACTTCTACTTTAAATTATACCTCCAGTGCCGGCATTTCGAATGTAGCACGCATGCTGCCTGTATTTTCTACTGAAGAATTTAAAAAGCAGGTAGTAGCTGTAGGCGGAGATCTTGAAGACGAAGGTTCTTCAACCAACTGGCAGAAGGAAATTTTCAGGAAAGGAACAACTTTCGAAAACAATCTCACATTAAGCGGCGGTGCTAATAAGCTGGTTTATTATGCTTCATTAAATGCGCAAAATCAAAACGGTATTTTAAAAGGAAGCAACCTCAAGAGATATACCGGAAGATTTAACGCTACACAAAAATTTCTTGATGATCGTTTATCCGTTGACGTTAATCTGACGGCAAGCAATACGAATAATCGTCGTCCGCCGATAGAATCTTTATTGGGAAGTGCTATTTCCAATAATCCTACTTTTCCTGCACGTGATGCTGATGGCAATCCTGCAAAATTCGAGAATATGAGTAACCCGTTGCTCGAATTGGAATTGTATAAAGATGTGGCAAGCATCAACCGTATAATGGGAAATATTTCCCCTACCGTCAAAATAATTGACGGACTTACTTACCGTCTTAATTTTGGTATTGACAACTCCAACAGTACCCGCGATTATGTTTCTTATGCAAGCGCGGTTCCTCAAAGGGACGGAAGACTTGAAACGCAATTGACACATATCCGCAACAGGCTTATTGAAAATTATCTTACTTATACTACTGATATAAACAAGCATAGCATTTCTGCTTTAGCAGGTCATTCTTATCAGAATATCCTGTATCATTTCCGGGGTTACAGTGTAAATAAACTACCGATTAATGATCTTGATCCTGTTTACAATCCCGGTAGCGGACAAGAGTTAACGCTTGCAAATAATAAGCCTTATGGTAATGCAAACATTAATGAGATACAGTCTTTTTTTGCACGTATCAACTATGGCTTTGATAACAGGTATATGCTGACTGTTAATTTCAGGATGGATGGTTCAACCAAATTTGGAGAAAACAATAAATACGGCTATTTCCCGTCATTTTCTGCCAAATGGAATATTAAAGGAGAAGAATTCATGAAGAATTCCGCTTTCAGTGCATTGGCACTCAGGGCTGGCTGGGGATTGACCGGTAACCAGGAAATTCCACCAAAAGTTACACAGGCATTATATCAAACAACCGTTTCTTCAGGTTCAAGTTATCCTTTGTATCCAACAGGAGCTTACCCCGGCGGTACGGTATATTCAAGGTTGGCTAATCCCAACCTCAAATGGGAAGTTTCCCGCCAAACCAATATCGGCTTAGACTTTGGATTACTGGATGGTGCATTGAGCGGTTCAATAGACTGGTTCCATAAAGTATCAGAAAACATTTTATTATCTATTCCTCCACAAGATCCTGTTCAGCCAAGTCCCCAGTACTGGGCTAATATACCAGGCATGGAAATTACCAACACCGGCGTGGAAATTGACCTGGAGTACAGAAAAAAATTCTCTGCTAATTTAACCTGGGGTATTGGTGGTAATGCCACTTTCATGAAAAATAATGTAACCGGTTCTCCCTACCAGGTAATATTCTCTGGTTATGCAACCGGTTCAGGGCTTACCAGCGCTACATTAAATGGTTATATCAATAATCAGCCTATAGGCACATTTTACCTGCTTGAATTTACAGGTATAGGTGCTGATGGTACAAGCCAGTATGCAGATACGGATAAAGACGGCGTGGTAACTGCAAAAGATCGTATTGCAGCCGGTACAGCTGTACCAAAATACCTCTACAACTTCTTTACCAATCTTTCTTACAAAGGTTTTGATTTCAGTGTGAACTTTAACGGCGTTGGCGGTAACAAGATTTATGACAATACTGCTACATCTAATTTTTACAGAGCAAAAATTGCCAAGAATGTAAATACCACTTCAGAAGCGGTACAGTATGCTAATGAATCCATTAATAACCCGGCAAGTGTTAGCACAAGGTATCTGAAAGATGGCGCCTTCCTGAGGCTTAATAATGCTATGTTGGCTTATAACTTCAAAACAAGCAGCCTTGGTATTCAGAAATGGATTACCGGTTTGCGCCTGTCTGTTACAGCGCAAAACCTGTTTGTAATTACCAAATATGATGGATACGATCCTGAGGTAAATGGCGAAAGACCGATTGACGGGGTATTGTCTTACGGTATAGATTACCTGAGCTATCCCAAAGCGCGTTCGGTTATTTTCGGTTTAAATCTGTCATTCTAAAATTTGAACAAAATGATCAAGAAAATATTTTATATCCTTTCATTATCTGCAGTAGTAACTGTGCTCGGCAGTTGTACTAAGTTAAATGAAGAAATACTGGATGAAACATCCAGTACAGGATCAACAGATAAAGAAATTGCGGAAGGTATTATAGCGCCTGTATATGCCATTCTTCCGGGCTTATTTCAACATACGCAGTATTTCGCATTACAGCAAATATCAACTGATGAGGCTATTCTGCCATACAGGGGCGGAACAGACTGGGGTGATAATGGTATTTATATTTCGCTGCACAAGCATGAAACAACCAGTAGTGATCCGAATGTTAGGAATGTTTGGAATAACATTACCCAGGGAATTTCAAGAACTGTTTTAGCGCTCAATACTTTGAATACTAATACAGATTCAAATACCCCTTTATTTATTGCAGAAGCAAGGGGCATGCGTGCCTATTATAATCTTTTGTGCCTCGATTTATTTGGAATTGCTTTTCAGAAAGATAACCTGGATGTAACTTCTACTGTTTTAAGAGGGAGTGAGGCAATAGAATACATTAAGTCAGAACTGCTTGCGATTGAGCCCATCGTTCGCGATGATACAGGGCCGGGCAGGATTACAAAAGCGGCTGTATGGGGATTGCTCGCAAGATTACATTTGCAATCAGCAGTATACAGGGATATTTATGCATCATCATTCTCCTTTACCAGCGATGATATGGATAAGGTGATCCAATACTGCGATAATATCATCAATTCAGGCAAGTTTGCGCTTTCACCTGAATATTTTGAAGTATTTGATGATGAAAATCACACCAATAAAGAATTGATTTTCGCGGTGGATCAGAGAGCAGATCTGAACGGGCATAACCGTATGGCATACTTCTCCCTGTCCGGCGATCAGTTTCCTTTACCTGCTTACCCTGGTGCAAATGGCACAGATGGTCCTGGCATTACTTCAGATTTTTATCAGTCATGGGCACAGGCCTATGCACCTGATGATCCTGCTGATATGGATGGACGTTTCCTTAAACGTAATCTCGATACAACGCAAACCTGCCTTCCTGCCAACCAGTTTGAAATTGACCGTGGTATATTAAGGGGGCAACAATATGGACTGATAAGAACAAATGGTGTTTTTGAAACCTGTGGTAACGGAGATATGAAGGTGGGCAAGTTATATAACAATACCCGTAACCGCCCTGATTTGCCTGTGTACTTTACAGAGTTGATTGATTTCACTACTGCAGGCAGCAATTACAACAACGGTTACAGAGTAGAGAAATATGAATTCAGCAAAGGTTCAGTAAGTGGCAGAAATTTTGGAGAACATGATATTGTTATTTTGCGCCTCGCTGATATTTACCTGATGCGTGCCGAAGCTAAACTGCGTAAAGGCTCAGGTAATGAAGCTGCTGCTCTTGCAGATGTAAATACAGTACGTGCTTCAAGAACAGCCCGTATAACTCCCCCGGCATTAACGGAGATGAATCTCGATTTACTTTTCCGTGAAAGAGGTTTTGAATTGTATTGGGAAAATGTTCGTCGTACCGATATGATCCGTTTCGGAAAATACGAAGGTACATGGACAGAGAAAACAAACTCAGATACTAAAAAGAGAATATTCCCCATACCGCAAAATGCCATTGATGGAGCATCGAGCCTTCCGGGTTACCTGGTGCAGAATGACGGATATTGATATTAATTTATAGAAATAGAAAACCGGGGTTGCATAATGCAGCCCCGGTTTTTTATTTCAGAACAGGGAGGCTATTGAAAGAAAATATCTTTTTTTATACAGCGTTTTAGGTAAAACTCTTTCGCGTATGAAACTGGTTTTTTATGCTATCGGCTGCACTTTCGCTTTATGGTCAATCTCCTGCAAAAAAATTTCGGAGTTAACGAAGTTTGATATGAAGTATAATTGCGAAACAACAATACAAGCCGGAGTAGCAACACTCATCCCATTCGACATTAATACTCCCGATGTGGAAACTCAATCTGAAGATCAGTTTGAGGGACATAATACTGCTAAAAATCTTATTGAAACAATCACATTAAAAGAGATGAAAATTACGATCACCAATCCTGAGGATCAAAGCTTTGATTTTTTAAAAAGTATTGAGGTATATATTTCTGCAGATAGCCAGGAAGAACTGAAAGCCGCCTGGAAAAATAATATGCCGGATGCCGGTGTGAAGGAGATCGTTTTAGAGTGCAGTAACGCGAATTTAAAACCGTACCTGATGAACGATAAATATAAGCTTCGTTTAAAAACCACAACTGATAAAGTGCTGAATAAAGATGTAACCATCAGGATATCCAGCACATTTCGTGTTGATGCTAAGATATTAGGATTGTAACCATGATTGCCTGCAAGATACAAGCCATGCTTATTGCGCATTTCTGTGGCTATTTAACGAATATTTCTGGCTGTAACACCCCCCTGCAACCTGCAACAAAATTCAGGCTCACATCTATCCTTTCACTTCTCAGGTTTTACTAATTTTCCATTCACTAACTTACCGCTTTATCTCCAGGTATACCGGGCAATGATCACTATGCTTTACATCAGGATATATTTCCGCATCAACCAGCCTGTTGCGCAAAGGTTCGGTAACGTTTATATAATCAATTCTCCAACCTTTATTATTTAGTCTTACGCTCGGAAACCGCTGGCTCCACCAGCTATATCTATGTGGTTCCGGATGAAATACGCGAAAAGTATCAATCCATTTACTTTCAATATACTTATCCATCCAGGTTCTCTCCTCCGGCAAAAATCCGGAAGACTTTTTGTTTCCTTTGGGATCATGAATATCTATTTCTTTATGCGCAATATTGTAGTCACCACATAAAATAAGATTAGGGAATTGCAGCCGTAATTTTTCGAGGTATACAAAAAACTCATCCAGCCATTCATATTTGAATGATTGCCTTTCATCGCCGCTGGTGCCGGAAGGGAAATAAGCATTGATCAGCCGGATATCTCCAAAATCGAGCTGAATTACCCGTCCTTCATCGTCACTTACCTTATGCCCCGTACCAAACACAACATTATCCGGCCTTATTTTAGTAAATACTGCCACACCGCTATAGCCTTTTTTTTGAGCACTATACCAGTAATCGTGGTAGCCAAGATCATTGAAAAGGGTATGATCAACGTTCTCTTTTTGCGCCTTGGTTTCCTGGATGCAGATAACATCCGCAGGATCGGTTTTCAGCCAATCTAAAAAACCTTTATTAATAGCGGCACGAATGCCATTGAGATTATAAGATATAATACGCATATATAATTTGATAAAACGTTATAAATGCAAGATATGATAAGCGATGCAAAATAGGTATTAGTATATAATTGCTTATTATATTTATATTAATGTGGTAGTTTTGCCGCCGTTATTATTCAAACTTATGAAACCATTTACGAAGGGGGCGCTTGTGAAAGCGCTGAAAATATGTAGTATAGGTATACTTTCCATACTCGCGCTTTTATTCATATTACCATTCATCTTTCCGGAGGCTATTTCAAAAAAGATCAAAGCATTTGCTAATGAATCCATTACCAGTAAACTGGACTTTTCCGGCGCTTCCCTGTCTTTCTTTAATCATTTTCCTTCGCTTACGCTTACCATAAAAGATGTAAGCATTTTAGGGTCAGCACCATTTCAAAAAGATACACTGGTGGGTGCTAAGGAAGTGGCATTTGGTATTGACGTAACTACCATTTTTTCTGATGCCATAAAGATCAATAAAATATATTTCTCCAATGCAGATATTAATGTTAAGGTGAATAAAGAAGGTAAGGCGAGCTACAATATTTACAAATCTTCCTCAACAGAAAGTACAGATACAATTGCTTCCAATACCGGCCTGCGCCTCGAAAGCATAATACTGGAAAATTGTAACCTGCATTATGATGATGAATCTGTTCCTGTCGCCATTATAGCCAATAACCTGAATTATACCGGCAAAGGAGACCTCTCAAAATCCGTGTTCGATTTAGATACACGGATGTCTGCTGACTCTTTCAGCTTTGTTTATAACGGTGAAGCCTACGTGAATAAGAAACCGTTGAAAGCCAAACTTATTACAAAAGTAAATACCAATTCGCTTGCGCTTGTTTTTGAAAAAAACAGGATACGCATTAATCACTTGCCGGTGTTCTTTGAAGGCCATTTTGATTTTCTGAAGAATGGTTACGATATGGATTTCAGGTTATCTTCTACCAAAGCCACCTTAGAAGAGATCATTTCCGCTATTCCACCCGACCTGGGAACCTGGCTTGATGATACAAAAGTGAAGGGTAAAGCTAAATTCAATATGCAGTTGAAAGGTATCTACAGTAAGGAAATGAACGCCGCGCCGGATCTTGATCTGTCTGTTGATATCAATGGCGGGTATATATCACATAAAAACGCGCCGGTTCCTGTGGAAAATCTTTTGATCAGGCTTGATGCAGATATCCCGTCGCTTAATACCGACAGTATGCATGTGAATATAGATACGCTTTGCTTCACTTTAGGCAAAGGATATTTCAATGCAGTTTCTCATACAATAGGTTTAGCCCAACCGTTTATCAATTCGGTTGTAAAGGCGGATATTGATCTTGAAAATTGGGACAGGGCATTGGGTTTGAATGATATAGATTTAAAAGGACAATGCACCATTGATTTTAAAGCAAATGGCAAATACACAAAAGCCCAGAATCCAGCTAAATGGCGGAAGGATATTATCATCACCAGCATACCTGTATTTCAATTGCAATCAACAATAAAAAACGGCTACGTCAAATTTACTTCGCTGCCGCAGGCATTACACGATATCAGCTTTGATATTAAGAGCGCCTGTGCAGACAGCAATTACAGGCATACTACTGTAGAGATAGATAATATTAACGCAGTTGCATTGAATAATAACATCAAAGGTTATGCGAAAATTGCTAACCCTGGCGAGCCGGAAATAGAAGCTGATATAACATCCAGTCTTAAACTGGAGGATATCAAACAGTTTATTCCTGTTGAAAAGTTTAATATAGCCGGCGACCTCGTACTGGCTGTAAAAGTAAAAGGCGTATACAGCCCGGAAAAAAAATTATTCCCGGTTACAGAGGGAAAACTGCAGCTACAAAACGGAACACTGCAAACAATATATTATCCCAATCCTGTTCAAAAAATAAATATTATAACGGATATAGTTAATGCAGACGGCACATTGGCAGGTACCGCTATACAGGTTCAACCGGTGAGTTTTGAATTTGAAGGACAGCCGTTTACCATAAAAGCTGATATCAAAAATCCTGATGATGTGCAGTATAATATTCAATCAGCAGGAACCATTGATCTTGGTAAAATATATAAGGTATTTGCGGTAAATGGTTATGATGTTACCGGATTAATAGAGGCAAATCTTAATATAAAAGGAAAACAAAGCGATGCCGCCGCCGGAAAATATCAACTACTGGTAAATTCAGGAGAGCTGAAATTGAAAGAGGTAAAATTGTACGCCGAATCATTTCCTTTGCCATTTACTATACATACCGGCATCTTCGGTTTTAAGCAGGACAAAATGTGGTTCAATGAATTTAATGGCGGCTATGGGTCATCTTCTTTTATAATGAATGGATACCTTAATAATGTGATCAATTATTTTGTGGGTAATGATGAAAAGCTTTATGGAAAATTTTCGGTAAAATCTGATTACATAAATGTAAGCGAGTTTACCGCGTTCGCATCCGGTGATTCAACACAACAATATACAACCGATACTGCTACAGGGCAGGGTGTGGTGATGATCCCGGATAATCTTTCCGTAAGCCTTGATGCCAATATTAAAAAGGTAAATTACGATAGTATATTCATCAATGATTTTAAAGGACAACTTGCTGTTGATACGGGGAAGATCACATTAAAAGATGTTGCTTTCAAATTAATTGATGCTTCTTTTAAAATGAATGCTTCTTATTATGGCGAAACACCGGGCAAAGCTTTTTTTGACTTTAAAGTGAAGGCTGACTCATTTTCTATAGCAAAAGCATATAACGAAATTCCTATGTTTCGCGCAATGGCTTCCTCAGCATCTTCCATACAGGGAATTACAGGACTTGACTATACATTAGCAGGAAGACTTGATAAAAATATGAATGTAGTATATCCTTCTTTAAAAGGCGGTGGTGTGCTAACATTAAAGCAGGTAAAGCTTATGGGTTTTAAAATGATGAATGCCGTAAGCAGGGAAACAGATTATAAGGATTTAAAAGATGCCGATGTTAAAGGTGTAGCAGTAAAAACAAAGATCAATAATAATATCATTACCCTTGAAAGAGTTAAACTTCGCATAGCCGGTTTGCGTCCGCGGTTTGAAGGGCAGGTTAGTTTTGATGGCATGTTAAACCTGAAAGGAAGAATTGGCTTACCGCCATTAGGCATTATAGGTATTCCGCTTATGGTTTCGGGTACAAGCGATGAGCCCAACGTAAAATTGAAAAGAGATAAAGAAGGTAAATTGCTGCAGGAAAAAGAAGATGAGGCTGCAGAAGAGTAGAAACCAGGTATGCCTTAATTGGTGCGGAGAATAGAACACGGATGAAACGGATGTGACGGATATTCACGGAAACTACCCGCTTTATCCGGTGCCATCTTTGTATTCCGTGTGCCATTAACCCTTACTTCTTTTCCCTATCGGAACATTTGCCCCCACATTTAAAATCATTTCATAAGTACCGAAAGCATGTTTGGCTGTGCCTTCATAAATTTTAAGATTAGAATAACGGGCATAATCCAATTTGTTGGCATACTCAATAAAACCGTATTTAAAAAAGCTTGCTTTTAAAGTTGCTTCAACTCCAACATTCCAACCGCCCAGCTGAAAATGAGGTTTATTTTTATTTCCAAAAAAGCTGTTCTCTACATGCGGTATTACAGGACCTACACCTGCTTTGCCAAGAAAGTCCAGTTTAAAATTACCATGGCTGCTTTCAAATATTTTATAGCGCTTTACCACATTAAACAGCAGGAAATTTGCCCCGTTATTGAGATAATAAAAAAAGCCATCCCTGTTGGCAAATCGAATAGTGGTATCAACATTCCGCCCGTTCAGCTTTCCTGTCAGCGATATATCCTGCTCATCTTCAATAATAAACTTGGTGTGGTCAAAATTGATCTCAAATCCCCAGCCTTTTTCAGGATTAAAAAAATAGCCAAGCCTGTAACTATACTGGGGGATGGTAATGGGTTTTTGCAAAAGCTTGCTATCCCAGCCCCTTCTGTCGTGTCCTTTTACGCGGTTAAAAGTATAATCGTTGCCTAAAGATGGCTGGTTAATGCGTACGTTGCTCCTGGTATACCATTCTGTATTATATCCCCATGAAAAATAGAGCTCACCTTTGGATTTTTTATTTTCCTGTGCGAGCAGGTTGCCTGTCAATAATATACAAACTAAAAAGGTGAGGGTTGCTGTTGATTTCTGCATAGTGAATGGTTGAGCGATGCTTTTCGATGTTTTACTATTTTGGGTGGCAAAGCTAAGTAATTGAATTAAAGAGAGTTATTTTATTTTGGTTAATCAATAATAAACGGAAAATCATTCAGGTTAATTGTTCTGCAGTAATTCCTGACTTTACTGCCATCTCTTCATTACCATTTATCAATTAAATATACCACTCATCCAATCATGAAACTTTTTTTAATAACGTAAAATTTCATGAAATGCAGTGTGGTAGCGTATTCTATTCAAAACCTATAATTATTCACTACCAACTACTGAAATAAAAATGGTACTATGTATTGCATAGTATTAAAAAAGTATTTAGATTTGTGTCAGATTAGTAATCAATCCAAAATAGCCGGGTAAATATTGAGAAAGGAAATAACGAACAGGCGATTTTAGAATAGGATTGAAAAGGATGGAACAAAATTTTTCACAGCCCCCATCATTCACGGCCGGAAGGATGAGGGAAAAATCTCCTAAGATTATGAATATCGAGAACACGCAGAGTCAGATGAGAAAAGGAGTGCTTGAGTTCTGTATTTTGTCTATCATAAAACGCGGGGAGGTCTACCCGAGTGATATAATAGATGAAATGAAAAAAGCCAACCTTAATATTCTGGAAGGTACACTGTACCCCCTGCTTACCAGGTTAAAGAACGCCGATTTACTAACTTACCGGTGGGTGGAAAGTACCGGAGGACCACCCCGTAAGTATTTCTCGCTAACGGATAAGGGTGCAGCATTTTACGCCGAACTGGAAGCAACATGGAACGAGTTAGCTGGCGCAGTGCAGGCTCTTACTCAAAATGGAGTAAACATCAACTCCGGCAACTTCAACCAATAAAAATTGAACAGATCATGAAAAAGGTAATAAATATAAATTTTCAAGGCAGGGTAATACCCATAGAAGAAACGGCTTATGAAGCGTTGAAGCAGTATATAGAAAGCCTGCGTCGTTATTTTGCCCATGAAGAAGGAAGGGATGAGATCATCAATGATATTGAAAACCGTATTGCTGAGTTGTTTGATGAAAAATTAAAGAAAGGAGCGGTTTGTATTACTGATGAAGATGTGAACGCTGTAATGGTAAGCATGGGCCGGCCGGAAGACTTTGAAGAGCAGGATGCAACTTACGCAGGCAGTGCTACAGATTATGCAAAAGCTGAAAGCAGCCAGTCAACTACTGCCCAGCAGGTATACGAAGAACCGCGCAGGTTATCAAGAGCTGCTAATGATAAAGTATTAGGAGGTGTTTGCGCAGGTATAGCACATTATATGAAAATTGATCCTGCAGTAGTGCGTATCATATTTGCTTTGATTGCTTTTGGAGGATTTGGATTTGGGGTTGTGCTTTATATTATCTTATGGATCATTTTACCGGTAAGGTCTTTGCAAACCAATGTGCGCAAAAGGCTTTACCGCGATCCGGATAACAAGCTGATAGGTGGTGTGGCCGGCGGTTTGAGTGCCTATTTTAATATAGATACCTGGATACCCCGTTTGATCTTCCTGCTGCCGTTTTTATTTGGTATGCTTCCTAATCTTTTCAGCGGGTTCTGGTGGCATTGGAGAGGTCCCTGGGTTGCATTCAGTGGTTTGGGCGGTACTTTTTTTGTAACCTATATTATTCTTTGGATTGTATTACCCAAGGCTGTAACGGCAAGTGAAAAACTGGAAATGCGTGGTGAAAAAATTGACCTGGAAAGCATTAAGAATACCGTGCAGGAAGAGTTGCAGAGTGTAAAAAGCCGCGGCGAGAAATTGGGTACAGAATTTAAGGAAAAGGCAAAGGTGGTAGGTGAGGAAATGAAAGATACGCTTAAGCAGAGAACACAATCTTTTGCATCTGAAGTAGGCCCGGTAGCAAGAAAAACAGGCACAGGCATTGGTAATGCGATCGGGATATTGTTTAAAGCTTTCTTTCTCTGCATAGCCGGCATCATAGCTTTTTCTTTGCTGATTGCATTAATGGCAATATTATATAGTGGAGTGGCGGTATTCCCTCTTAAAAATTTCTTACTCGAAGGTTTTTGGCAAAATTTCTTTGCATGGAGCGTGATCACTTTATTCATAGGTGTTCCCATTATTGCGCTGGTTGTTTGGATTGTAAGAAGGATTATGAGAGTAAGGTCAAAAAACCCATACCTGGGTTACACCTTCGGCAGCTTATGGATTTTAGGATTGATCAGCTTGTTTGTGTTGATAGGAATGGTGGGTAGAAATTTCAGGATAAAAACAAGTGTGAACGAAGATGTGACAATTACACAGCCCGCTAATGGCAATATGTTCATAAAAGTGATGGATGGAAAAGTAAGATATTATAGTTCAGATTGGTTTGATGGTGATTTTCCTTTTCTTTCTTTGAATGAGGATAGCATGTTGCTGAATACAGTAAGACTAAAGATTGTTAAAAGTGAAGACAGCATATACCATATTAAGCTGGTTAAATTATCACTGGGCAATACACTCGCAAGTGCGGAGAATAATGCAAGCAGCATCAGTTTTCCGATAACCCAACAGGATAGTGTATTTTATTTTCCAAAAGGGTTTCCTGTATCAAGCACTAACAAGTTTCGTAATCAGCAGGTAATGGCAATTGTTGAAGTGCCTGTTGGTAAAAAGATTATGGTTGACGGAAGCATAGATCGTTACGATTGGTTTGATATAAATTTTAATCGCAGAAGGGGCTGGAATATAGACTGGAAGGACAGGTGGGACAACTCTTATTCATGGGAAGATAACGTGCAATATATAATGACCGATAATGGATTAGAGAGAACCGATAAAAAAGAGAGAAATAAGCATATGGACAGTAAAAAAATAAAGAACGGAAAATTCAAACTTAAGGCAGATGATAATGGTGTGGAGATAGAAGCGGAAGGTGAACTGGAAGATGGTAAAGGCAGTTACCGGTATAAAAAAAGCGGGGATAATGAGAAAGTAGAGATTGACACAGTTAAGCCAGCAACGCCGGTATCACCCAATCCACCCAAGCCTGCGCAAAGAAAAATAACAGCTGCTGAAAATAAAAACGCCAAAGAGGAAATCGCGGGGAAAAATATTTCAGAAGATTTTCATCCACCCTTTCTTTTTCTTACTACCGGCAGATAGAAAATAAAGGTTAAAGATCGTTTCAATAGAAAGGTTGAAGTTGAAACAAACACTGCCCTGCAGGTAATGCTGCGGGGCAGTTGTATGTTTTGGGTGAATGGTGAATAAGCAACATTGAAACTTTGTAACCTGAAGCCATTGTCTATTCACCATTCACGATTACTTATTCATCATAGCCTCTTTTCAACACAAAAACCTGGTAATACATGCCATCTCCATCCTTCACCTTACGGTTAAAGACCAGCATTTTTCCATCATTCGACCATATAGCTGCACCGGAAGGAGCCGCATTTTTATCCGCCGCATTCAACCTGTAGGATTGATGTGTTTTAATATCGGTAATGAATACACTGTTATCGGCTATATAAGCAATATACGTATCATCAGGACTAACATTGATCGGACCTTCTACCGAAAATTCATTAAAAGATATTTGCTGAATATCTCCTCCGTTGGGCGAAACAGAAAATACCTGAACAATGTCTTTTTCATCTTTGGTAAGAAAGAAAATCTTTGATCCGTCAGCAGCCGATTTAAGCCAGTGCCTTGGACCAACTATACCTTTTTCTGTGTGCGTTATTCTTCTTTGTATAACACCCTGCGGAACTCCAGGTCTTGTTGTGGCTGTGCCTTCGAGCGGCTTGCCCGGAACAGCTTTAGTAATATCATCCGGGATATCTGTTACAAAAACTTCGGCTATGGTCTGCTGTTGGTTGTTCTTAACATTACCCTGGAAAGCTATTGCACGGTTTTGCCATGTACCGTCACTTTTTTTGTACCCCTTCTTACCTACCCAGCCTTCATCAAATGCCTTATCTATTTCATCGCTGCCGGGCTCCGGGTTTTCTTTTACTTCCGCAACTACAGCCGCAAATTTTTCACCACTGTTATTGTCCATGGTTGAATCATCCCGGACATTCACTTTGCCTGGCGCCATTACGGCTATGGTACGCAAATCTTTCACTGATGAATCTGTTTTACCGAGTTGATCAATAATATAGTCGTTATACGTAAAACATATCCATTGTCCGTCACCGCTCCAGGTATAGGCATGTGTGCCACCTCTTAAAGCGCCCGGGGTAAAAGGTGCTGTAATATCACGGCCATCCATAAAAATGGGGTCAAAGGGTTTATTAATATCAATGGCTACAGCCGTTCTTCTTGCAAAACCATATGGCTTTTTTTCATCTGCATTGCGAATGCCATGAATAAATAATACGGTATCGGCAACAGGACTAAAAGTTGCCGCGCCTACACCGGGTCCGAATTTTGTTTGATTGGCTGTTTTGTACAATTGCTTTATTGCTCCTGTTTCCACATTCACCATTTCTATACTGCCTGTAACGCCAATACCGCCATCATCATTCCTGGTATCGTATACAATCCATTTATCATCCGGCGAAAAAACCTGTGTTGAATTTAGAAAATGCCCGTATTTATCGTGTGTGAGCTGCGATTCATTAAAATACATATTGCCTTCTTTTTGAGCGTTGGTACAATTAAAAAAAATAAAACAAAGCATTGCCGAGGCCAGAAATACTTTGTTCATATGGTTCTGAGGTACAATCATAACTGGTAAGCTGGCAGTGCTGCCAGTGTATAAATATACATAGAGAAAAAAGGAGGGAAATGATACTGCCTTAATTGCCACGCCCTTAAGGGCGTGGCAATTAAGGCATAGAGACTTTTACTCTCTCCTGACCGCCTGCCTTGTATAAAACAATGCAATAAGTGCGGCGGCAAAAAATGCGATCAATACTAAAACTGAATTTCTTATGCTGCCGGTAAACTCCTCCAAAAAGCCAAAGGAGAATAACCCGATAACCAGGGCTATTTTTTCTGTGACATCATAAAAGCTGAAGAAGGATGTAGTATCTTTCGTTTCAGGTAAAAACTTGGAGTATGTACTGCGGCTCATGGATTGTATACCACCCATTATCAGCCCGACACATGAAGCCAGTATATAAAACTGCATTTGTGTTTGCACATAATATGCCCAGATGCAAACAGCTATCCAGATGCAAACGGTAATAATCAGCACTTGTATATTGCCAATGCGCTTTGAAAGTCTGCTCATGGCTATGGCACCTGCAATTGCAACCAACTGTATAAGAATAAGTGTAAATAACAGTTTGGGTTCATCTTCCGGGGCAGGAAAAATTTCTTTTTTACTGAATCCTGCTGCAACAAGCATAATGGTTTGCACACCCATGCTATATAAAAAGAAGGAAAGTAAAAACCGCTTCAATACCGGCATCTGCTTTAACTGCCGGAAAACAATACCCAGCTCCTTAAAACCATTGGTAAGCACATTTTTTTTCTCCTGCCGCTCTTTTTTGCTTGGCAAGGGCAAAACACGCAGGGTTATTTGCGCAAACCCAATCCACCATAAGCCGGTAAGCAAAAAAGAAACACGAACCGGTAAGGTTTTATCTTCTGATACAAGTCCAAAAAATGCTGGTTTTACAATTATTACGAAGCAGATAATCTGCAATAATACACTTCCGATATAACCAAGGGTATATCCCCTGGCACTTATCTTGTCCTGGTCTCCGGGTGCTGCAATATCAGGTAAATAGGAGTTATAAAATACAAGACTGCCCCAATAACCTAATGCCGCTATAGCGTAAATAATAACGCCATACTCAATTTTGTCAGGATAAAAAAAGAATAATGCAGCACATGAAACTGAGCCTACTATGGAAAAAGCGGTGAGATATACCTTTTTATTACGCCGGTAATCCGCTATGGATGACAGGATAGGTGATGAGATAGCAACAATTAAAAAAACGATGGACAGGGCATAATCCAGCAATGTTGTATTCACAAATTCCCGCCCGAAAAAATTTACTTTATGCTCGCCATTGCTATTACCTATCTGGGTAATACCAACATAATATGCCGGAAAAATGGTGGTGGTTATAACAAGATTGTAAACGCTGTTAGCCCAGTCGTACATGGCCCAGCCGTTTACCACTTTTTTAGATGCTGTCTGCATGCAAAAGGATTGATACTATTTCAGGTATCCCGCATAAACCAGGATAAGCAAAATTGCTCCCGCAATAATACGGTAAATACCGAATAGTTTAAATCCGTGTTTTTGGAGGTAGCCGATAAAAAATTTTATGGCAAGTATGGCAACTATAAATGCTACCACATTACCAATAATGAAAGCCTGTGTATTGGCTGCATTACTGAATACGATATCAACCCCTTTTACTTCTCCCTGGGGGGTTGAATATTTTTTAAGAAACAGCTTATATGCCGTTGCCGCAAACATGGTAGGTACGGCAAGAAAGAAAGAAAATTCCGCGGCAAGCGTTCGGGTAAGTTTTTGCTGCATACCACCAATAATACTGGCAGCGCTGCGGCTCACGCCCGGTATCATTGCTATGCATTGCCACAATCCTGTTATAAATGCGTTTTTATAGGTGATGTCTTTATCGTGTGCTATGGTTGGATTTTTAAAAAACCTGTCAACATACAGCAGCACTATACCTCCAAGTAATAGTGTAATGGCCACGGTGGTCGGGCTTTCCAGCAGTTCATCAATTTTATCCGATAATAATTTGCCCAATACCAGGGCCGGAATAACTGCAATGATCAGTTTTACATAAAACTGCCATTTGCTGAAATCAAAAAATTTTCTCCAATATAAAACCACCACAGATAATATTGCTCCTAACTGAATAGCTATTTCAAAAATCTTGGTAAAATCGCTATCGGAAATGCCCATTAAAGAGCTGGCTATTATCATGTGCCCGGTTGATGAAACGGGAAGAAATTCGGTAAGCCCTTCAATTATTGCGATTATGATTGCCTGTACTATACTCATGCTCTATTCATTTTAAAGCAGGAAAGCCTTTTTAAAAAAATGCGATGGGAGGCTCCATCGCATTTCAATAACTATTTTTCAGCGTTTTTATTTTTCAGAAGCCTTAGGTTTACGCATAATAGCGTACACTTCAATCATTAAGCCAATCATTAATAGTATTGGCGCCACAGTAATACGTGTTTTACTATATACCTGGTTATAATCAAAAACCTTCGGATCGTCACTTTTTCCCCCTGCCATCAGCAATAAACCTATAGCCATTACCACACCGCCTATAGCCATCCACATATAATTCTGCTTATTGAATAAAGTGCCTGTGGCTTTCTTATCTGTCATATATGCAAAATATTAAGGCTGCAAGATAAGCAAACAAAGGGTTTTTATCATACAAAATTTATATTTAACACCCCTGTTGCAGGCAGGGCTGATAGGGCGATATCTTGCAGTAACATTGTGCATAACCGGCGACACAAAAGCCCCGGGACCATTGTTTTTCACAACATGTTAGTAGTTTCATACTGCATTTTTGACTAATATCATTTAGGTTTGTAAAAATTCATTTCTATGAGTGACGTGCTGCACATCACTGATTTCCTTGACCCGGTTAACCGGCATTATTTATCCCACGATGAGGGTTATGCAGATGGACAGATCGGCAGCATTATTGAAGCGTACGAAGAAACGATACCCGATTTAAGCAATGCAGATATTGTTTTGGTAGGCTGCGGAGAGCAGCGGGGAGATGGCTCGGGCGTATACTCACTTGCGCCTGATGTAATACGCGGACAGTTTTACAATTTATATTACTGGCATAAAGAAGTAAAAATTGCAGATGTAGGCAATATAAAATGTGGCGCGTCTTTAACAGATACCTATGCGGCATTGCGCACGGTTATAACTGAATTATTGGGTATCGGCAAGAAGGTAGTCATTCTCGGTGGCAGTCACGACCTTACCCTTGCACAATACGATGCCTATAAATGGCTGAACCGGATTATAGAAACAACGGTGGTAGATGCAGTGATTGATTTGTATATGGACAGTCCGCTGACGAGCAAAAACTTCCTGATGGAAATGCTTACCGGAGAACCTAATTTCATGCGCCACTATAATCACATTGCTTTTCAAAGCTATTTTGTAAACCCCAATATGCTTGAAACAATGGATAAGCTGCGTTTTGACTGCTACAGGCTTGGTGTGGTGAGAGAGCATATTGACGAAATGGAGCCTGTGCTTCGCAACAGCGACCTGCTTAGCTTTGACATTAGTGCTATACAGCGTGCTGCCGCTCCTTCAAACTATCTTTCTCCTAACGGGTTAGACGGGGAAGATGCCTGCCAGTTAAGCCGTTTTGCAGGTATGAGCCCGGCTTTAAGCACTTTTGGCATTTATGGATATACTGTTGAGAACGACATTCAGCAGCTTACCGCAAAGCAGATCGCTCAAATGCTTTGGTATTTTGTAGATGGTATCTGGCAGGGCAAGCACGAAGCTATGCTGGCACAACGTGATAACTTTATTGAATACAATACCGCGTTCGCGGAAATAGATACCGTGTTTCTGCAAAGCAAAAAAACCGGCAGGTGGTGGATGCAGTTGCCGGACAAATCTTATATAGCCTGCTCTTACCAGGATTATATACAGGCCAGCAGCAATGGAATTCCCGAACGCTGGTTAAGAGCACAGGAAAGGAGTTAAGCGTTATTTATTATTACCTTCGGCATTAATTGTGTTAATTGATGCAAATACCTGTTAAAAATCTTACAACTATTTTTTCGCTGGTTGCCTTTGTGCAGCTTTTTGCCTCCTGCTCTGCTTCTAAAAATATTCAGCGTTTTGCAAGCACTAATCTTATTTCCGATTCTGTGCTGATGGATGCGCATATAGGCATCGCCGTTGTAGATGCGGAAACAAATAAACCTGTATATACTTATAACAGCAATAAATTTTTTATTCCTGCCAGCAACACAAAGATCATTACATTATATGCCGGCTTAAAATATCTTAAAGATAGTTTGCCGGGCATACGGTATGAAGAGCGTGCTGATTCCATTATACTTTCACCCACAGGCGACCCTGGTTTTCTTCACCCGGATTTTACGAAGCAACCCGTGTTTGATTTTTTGAAGAAACAAACCAAACCCATTGCCATAACCACTACCAACTGGAAAACGGATGCTTATGGTGAAGGCTGGATGTGGGATGATTACAGCAGCGGCTATATGGCGGAACGAAGCCCTTTCCCTGTTTATGGCAATGTAATACGGTGGACACAGGTCAGGGATTCCGGAAGTATTTCGGCGCTTGCGCGGCAGGAAGCATTTATATATTCAGACCCTGACATTAACTGGAAAGTAAACTTCAGCTCAGATACCGGCGCGCTAACGTTTTCGGCTCAACGATTTCAAACATCCAATACCTTTTTTATAACACAGGGTAAGGAGCCAAATGTAACACTTGAAGTTCCTTTTATAACGTATGGGTTAACCAGCGGATTGGAACTGCTGAAAGACAGTTTACTAAAAACAATAGATACAACCTCAACCCCGGTAAATGCCAAAGGCATTATTTATTCGCAGCCGGTTGATTCTCTTTTTAAATTGATGATGTACCGGAGCGATAATTTTTTTGCAGAGCAAACATTAATGATGGTTTCCGGTGAACGATATGGCGTGATAAATGAAAAGAAGTTAATAGCAGATCTCTTACAAAACGATTTAAAGGAATTTCCACAGGCCCCTGTTTGGGTTGATGGCAGCGGATTAAGCCGCTATAATTTATTTACGCCTGAAGATTATATATGGCTGCTCAATAAATTAAAAAACGAATTCGGACTGGAGCGCCTCAAAAAAATATTACCTACCGGCGGCACCGGCACCTTGCTGAATTATTATAAAAACGACAGCACATTCATTTTCGCGAAAACAGGCACACTGTCAGGTGTTGTTGCTCTCAGCGGGTATTTGTATGGAAAAAGCGGAAAGCTGATGCTGTTTTCCGTACTGGTAAATAATCATACACAAGCCGCCTGGAAAATAAGAAGAAAGGTTGAGGTATTTTTGGAGAAGGTGAGAGCGGAAAATTGAGTTAGGGCTGATCATGTTTCAGTATGTGATTTTTGCTTTTACAAAAAGCAGCGTTAGTTTATTATCTTATCTATTACTTCCTTTACCTTCCGCTCCCGGGCTTCATAACTCCCCGAGATCAATACATATTCAATCTTTCTCTTCTCCAGCTCTTTCCTGAAAATTTGCATCATTTCTTTCCTGTGGTGTCCCTGATCGCGGAGGGGGTCGGCAATCCAGGGTATGTCAATATCAAGCAGAAAATACAGGTCGTAGGTAGTTTGTTCTTCAAACTCATAAATCTCACGTGGTACTTTGCCAAGATAATGTTGCGAATAGATTTGCGTGGTAATAGCGTCAGTATCGCAGAATAATAATTTATTGGCTGTTTTTAATTTCTCCTCAATGTATTGGTGTTGCAGGTTACCGATAGCTATAATTTCTTTCTCTCTAAAATTATTAGATATTAAAATATCTCTTGCGGCTTCAGGCACAAATTCGGTATTGTAATGTGCTGCCATTTTTTTTGCCAGGGTTGATTTACCCGTACTTTCAGGCCCGTAAAAACAAATCTTCTTTACAAAATATGGTTGTATATGCGCGGGAATATATTGCCAGTTGGTTAAGGGTTTACTTCGTATAGCTGTTGCCGATATTGGAACGGATATTCTTTCCTTATCAAACATGATATGCTCTGCTGCAAGGTTCGCTGCAAACGCTTCTCCATAAAGTTCTGAGCTGATCAATGCGTCTATCCGTGGATAAACATCATTCATTTTTTCCGCCCATACTGCCGTGCGTTCTGCTAACGGCAGTTGTTCATTATCAAAATCATCTTTAATCATACGGGGAAGTATGGCAGGATTACTGTTGAATTGTTCCTTTATCCAGTTAAAGCGCAATTGCGGATCAATAGGATCAGTATCGGCAAAACTCATAGAAACAATCAACTCATCACATTGTGAAACAGCAAATTCAATCAATGCGATATGACCTTTATGCAGGGGCATGAATTTCCCTATTACTAATCCTCTTTTCATGGGGTCTGCCTGGTGTAAGATTTGTATTCTCTTATCCAGTGCCACAAACCAAAGGCTGCAATACCACAAAATACCAGGTACTCAAAACTGTAGAATTTTATGCCCTTTATATAGTACAGAAATGTAGCTACAATATCCACTATAATCCATATCACCCAGCATTCTATTTTCTTTTGTATCATGTAAAAAGTGGTAATTATGCTCATTACCATGATAAATGAATCTACGTATGGATAAGCGCTGGGCATGCTGAATACCAGGGGAAACCATTCATGCAGGCGGCTGGCAAAATTACCAAGCAGCAAGGTGCCGGCAATGGTAGTTGCAATGGTAAATATTAACTGAGATCGTTTCATATAACTAACTTTCAGCTCATCTTTCCTGTCGGCTTCTTCCGGTTTGGGGTGGCTCCACCGCCACCAACCCATAATATTGGTAATAAAGAAGAAAGCCTGCAAAAACATATCCGGATACAATTGCACCTGGTAGTATAATATGAACGAGAGGATAACATTGATGATGCCTACAGGCCAGCTCCATATATGCGCTTTGGCAGAGAGCCAAACTGCTACCAGTCCGCTCAGTACACCAAAAAACTCTATATAACTCATGGAGTAACCCAGCAGGTTGAAAAACTCGTTGTTTACGTTGAACAGTTCTTTCAAAATAATTGCATTTACAGGTTAGTGTTGTATAAATACATTGTGATCAATGGAAGATACAGGATTATTATGTTCATAAATATGTAGAAATTCATTCACGGCTTCTTTGCCATCTTTGCCTATATCAACAGAGTAATTGTTTACATACAGATCAATATGCTGCCGCATTACGTTTTCTTCCATTTCCTGTGAATGACAGGTTACATATTCAGGCAGATATGGATAATTGCTGAAAGCATATTCAATGCTTTGCTGTATAAGCTGATCTATTTTAGTTAGAATAGCTGGCGATATATTTTTTTTGATGGCAATGCCGCCTAATGGTATAGGATAACCAGTCTTCTTTTCCCAAAAATCACCGAGATCTATTAGTTTGTATAAGCCTTTTTGTTGGTAGGTAAACCTGTTTTCATGTATAATAACTCCCAATGTTTTTTGATCAGTACTGTTCAACAGAAAGCCTTCAATCTCATGAAAAATTTTAAAGATTTTATTTTTCGCACCGGGAAATGCCAGTGAAAAGAGCAGGTGAGCCGTAGTATGTTCTCCCGGGATCGCGATGGTATAATCATTGATGTTGAAACCTTCAGCATTAATATCAACCGGATTTGCAGAAATTAATAATGGTCCCACGCCTTTGCCCAATGCCCCGCCGCTGTGTAAAATTTTATACTGCTGCACTATCAAAGGCAACACGCCGTAACTTATTTTGCTGATATCGAGTTTGCCATCTATTGCCCACTGGTTCAGGGTTTGTACATCTTCCAGCACCACGTCAAATTCAAAGTCACCGGTATCAATTTTTTTATTTACCAGTGCGTCAAAAATAAAAGTATCATTGGGGCAGGGAGAAAATCCAAGTGTAAATTTCATTAGCGTGTTAAGTTAAAATGTTGCCACAAATGCACAAATGTATTATTGTATTCCCGGCGATATACTTATTTCAATGACATAATAAAGGTCTTATCGCTGCGATCAATTCCCTGTTCAGGTTCTCAATGGCTTCTTTTATAAGCCACCTCGATTTATCGCGCTCTCCCACAAAGTTGGAAACAGCCCTCATCTGAACGAATGGAATATCTTCCTGCAAACATACATAATGAAACGCGGCGCCTTCCATAGATTCAACCAATGCATTATACTTTTCCATGAGATGGTGTATCCTTCCTGCGTTAGTTGTTATTTCGTTTACGCTAACTCCTCTTATCTTTCTTAGTTTTATATTATCCAGGATAGTAGTATGAGGGTTGGCAAGCAATTTATTGGAGAAAGGAAAACTATTGTTTGCAAGATGCATGTCAAAAATATCTCTAAACACGCCCTGTTCTTCTACGCCAATATCCCCAAAAATTTCTTCATGAACTATATATACTGATGCAGGAGCATAAAAGGGATGGAAGCTGCCACCGATGCCAGCCTGAATAGCCAGGTCTGGTTTGTTTTTTAATACATATTTTGAAAGCGTATAAGTGGTATTTACCAGGCCAACACCGGTTATTAAAGTATACACGCTGCAGTCCTTACGCTGGTATCTTTTTTCAGCGAGATATTGCCGGGTAATGGCAACTTCCTGTGGCGTAGCAGCTACGATCAGAATATTCATATTACAAATTTCAGGATTTAGGTATACAAAAAGCCAACTTAGCCGGGGATTTCGCTTTTAAAACTCAAAACAGTAACAAAACACAAACCCAAAGAGGTGATATTATACTTTACCTTTGCGAAAATTTGAAGCAGCATGGTATATCTTACCCGCATAGAACATTTTAACGCGGCGCATAAACTTTATAATGAAGCCTGGAGTGTTGAAAAAAATGAAGAAGTCTTCGGGAAATGTGCTAATGAAAACTGGCATGGACATAATTACGATTTATATGTAACTGTAAAAGGGAATCCTGACCAGGATACGGGTTTTATTATGGATGTAAAAAAACTGAGCCTGCTTATCAATGAATTTGTGCTTGAAAAGCTGGATCATTTAAACCTGAATGAGGATGTGGACTTCATGAAAGGACAGTTTTGCTCAACTGAAAATCTGGCTGTTGGTATATGGAATCAATTAGCAAACCGTTTGCCGGCAGGAGTACAGCTGCATTGCATTAAGTTGTATGAAACGCCACAGATATACGTGGAGTATTATGGGGAGTAAAATGAAGAACCAGGTATTTGAACACATATTTGAGCTTCTTGGTTATACAATATTTATTTCATGCCTGCTTTCCTGCACCCAGCAAAATCGCGGCAGGGCCTATTATTTAAGCAATAATGGAGATGATGGTAATGATGGCAGTATCTCAGCGCCATTCAAATCTATTGGTAAATTAAATGTTCTTCAACTTCAACCCGGTGATACTGTTTTCTTTGCAGCAGGACAAACATTTACCGGTAGTATATTGCTTGATTCTTCGGATAGCGGATTGGATAAACAGCCTGTTGTTATTACTTCCTTCGGAGCAGGTAATGCTACAATAGATGGCGATAGCGCAACGGCACTCACGCTGCATCAGTGCAAGTTTGTACAAATAAAAAACCTGCAGTTTAAGGGATTGGGCAGAAAGGAAGGCAATATAAAAGATGGCATTATTGTAAATGAATGCAATAATATTTTCCTGGATGGTTTGTCTGTAAAAGGGTTTCAGAAAGCAGGGATGCTTATTTACAATAGTTCAAACATAAATATCAACCGTGTAACCGCAACAGAAAACGGCTTTGCAGGAATAAGCATAAGCGGCACGGGAAAGAAAACTGATTGTAAGAATATTAATATACGCAATTGCAGGGCAGAAAATAATCCTGGCGATCCGACCAATTTTACCAACCACAGTGGTAACGGTATTATAGCAGGTTATTGTACAAATGTGACGATAGAATACTGTACAGCTACCAATAACGGATGGGACATGCCCAGGAAGGGAAACGGACCGGTAGGCATCTGGTGTTATGAAGCAGATAGTGTAGTCATACAGCATTGCATTTCGTACAGAAACAGAACAGCACCAGGGGCCGCGGATGGAGGCGGTTTTGATTTTGATGGGGGTGTTACCAACAGCATTATTCAATACTGCCTGTCATACGAAAATGAAGGCAGCGCTTTCGGATTGTTTCAGTATGCCGGTGCGGGCAACTGGTATAATAACACCATACGGTATTGTATAAGCGAAAATGATGGAAGCATTTCTCCGGCACATGCGGGCGTGTTTGTGTGGAACAACTCCGGTGATCCGGCTCAGTTAAAAGATTGCTATTTCCACAATAATACTATTTATAATGCGAAAGGCGCGGCAATCAGTTACGAGCCGCAAAGCCTTCACAGTAATTTCCATTTCTATAATAATATTTTTGTTGGGAGGGATTCATTGATCATTGGCAAAAATTCCGGTAGTAACTTTTTAGGTAATAACTGGTATAGTTTGAAAGATGGATTTAATATAAAAGGTAGCAGGACATTACAGGAGTGGTTTGCAACAGGCAGGCAAGAAGGGTATAACGGAAAAGTAGTTGGGCTGAATATTAACCCGCAGTTTGATAGTGCTGCAACCCGGATTACGAACCCTGATTCGCTGAAATATTTTAACAAATACCAATTGGTACCATCATCTGCATTAAGGAAGGGTGGCATTAATTTAGAACAGGCTTTTAACATCAACACCGGCGGTAAAGCGTTTAATCAAAATGACGCACCTGTAAATGGAATAGGTGCTGTTTTCTGATTATGCTTTAGCTTCATGGTCAAACTATATCCTACTATTCCGGTTTGTACGTATTTTTGCCCATTGATTACATTGAGATGAGCAAAAAAGTAGCTGTATACAGAAGAGAACGTTTTAATGCTGCACACAGGTTAAATAACCCTGCGTGGGATGATGCCACTAATTTTAAGGTATTCGGCAAATGCAGTAACCCCCATTATCATGGGCATAATTATGAACTGGAAGTGAAGGTAATTGGTGAGCCTGCCGCAGAAACCGGTTTTGTAATGGATCTGAAAGTATTGTCGGATATTATTAAAGAAGAAGTGGTTGAACGGTTCGATCATAAAAACCTGAATCTTGATACAGCAGAGTTTAAGAACCTGAATCCTACAGCAGAAAATATTGTGGTTGTAATTTACAGCCTGCTTCGTTCGCGTATTGATGCTAAAAACGATATACAGGTAAGACTATACGAAACACCAAGAAATTTTGTTGAATATCCTGCGTAATTATTCGCATTAAAATTTAATCTGCACATGGCATACAAAAAGGTTGAGCAATATGATGGAGATACTACTGCCTCATTGATTGAAACTTACGAAAGGGCATTGGGATTATTAGGTGAGGATCCTCAGAGAGAAGGTTTATTGAAAACCCCGGAGCGCATAGCTAAAGCAATGCAGTTCATGACCCAGGGATACCAGCAAAGTTCCCGCGATATTCTTAACTCTGCCAAGTTTCATGAGCCAATCAGTGAAATGATTATCGTAAAAGATATTGAAGTATACAGTATGTGCGAGCATCATATGCTGCCTTTTTTCGGGAAGGCACATGTGGCGTATATACCCAATGGCTGGATAACAGGATTGAGTAAGATAGCAAGGGTGGTAGATGTTTATGCCCGCCGCCTGCAGGTGCAGGAAAGACTAACCACGCAAATACTAGATGCTATAAAAGATGCTTTGCAGCCTTTGGGCGTTGCTGTAGTTATTGAAGCTTCACATTTATGTATGATGATGCGTGGCGTGCAAAAACAAAACTCTGTTACTACTACATCAGCATTTTTTGGAGAGTTCGAAAAGAATGAAACACGAAGTGAGTTTATACGATTAATCGGTTCTTCGCTACATTAAAATGAACAATATGGCTGATACGGAAGTTTCACGTTTATCGAGACTCACAGCTATATTAACCTATCTTCAGTCGAGGCGGCTTGTTACGGCAACGGCTATCGCAAAGAAGTTCAATATCAGTACCCGCACTGTATACAGGGATATAAGAGCACTGGAATCCGCAGGTGTGCCCATCCTTACCGAAGAAGGCAAAGGCTATACTTTATCAGATGGCTATAGCTTACCTCCGTTAATGCTGAGCGAAGCAGAAGTAAATGCCTTGATTACCGCGGAACAACTGGTGTTAAAAAATAAAGACTCGTCATTTGTGCAACACTATACGGATGCAGTAACAAAGATCAGGGCATTACTGCGATACAGTACAAAAGACAAGGCTGAACTTTTAGCAGCCAGGATACATATCCGGTATAATAATCCCGGCGATACCACGAGTAATTTCTTATCTGTTATACAACTTTCTATTACCAATTATACCGTATTGAGCATCGGTTATAAATCTATTGAAACAGGGCTAACCACCAATCGTGAAATAGAATCATTGGCATTATACAGCACCAATGAAAACTGGATACTGATTGCATGGTGCAGGATGAGAAAAGCATTGAGGTCATTCAGGCTCGACAAGATTCAGCAACTGCATGTAAGCAGCGAAAAATTTCAGCCTCACGATTTTGATCTTGAAAAACATTTTGAAACCTGCCGCAAAAATTCTTCTGCCAACCCCTGACATACTGTTGACACAAAGCGTTAATAATTTTGTTTTAATTAAAAATGCAACAATGATAAAACAAAATGAAAATGTAATTATTGCCGGGTTGTCAATCAGAACGACCAATGAAAATGGGCAATCAGCCCATGATATTCCCGCCCTATGGCAGCGCTTTTTTGCAGAAGATATGCTGAATAAAATACCCGGTAAAATTGATAATACGCTGTATTGTATATACACCGATTATGAAAAAGATCATACCAGTCCATATACCACCCTGCTCGGTTGCCGCGTTCGGGTGGAAGTAAATGAACCAGGCATAACAACAAAAGTTTTTACCGGGGATAAGTATTATGTATTTATTGCCAAAGGGGCTTTGGACAATGGCATAGTTTATAAAGAATGGCTGAAAATATGGAATGCAGATATAGGGCGTTTATATACTACCGATATTGAGATATACGGTGAAAAATCCCGGGATAAATTAAATGCTGAAATTCCGATATTAGTAGCCGTAAAATAATTGGATAATGCCTACGCTCCGCCCGATAGATGTTTTCTTTCTTGAAAAAGAAGAGCCGGTAAAAAGCTGTCTTTTGTTTTTACGCGGCTTTATTCCAAAACAGGATAAACGTATTACTGAGGAATGGAAATACGGTTTGCCCTTCTATTACCTCAATGGTAAAATGTTTTGTTATTTATGGATACATAAAAAGTACAGGCAACCTTATATTGGTCTTGCTGAAGGGAATAAGATCAATCACCCGGATTTATTGCAGGAGAAAAGAGCAAGGATGAGAATTTTACTCATTGATCCTTCAAAAGATATTCCTGTAAAGAAAATCAAATCGATTTTGAAAGAAGCAATTGCACTGTACAAATAATATCTTTGAAGCAAAGATGATTTTATGCATAACAAAATACGGTTGTTGATTGTTGGGTTGTTAATGAGTTCCCTTCACACTTTTTCCCAAAATGATACAATATACATGTTCTCTTATTTTAAAGGAAACGGAGAAGATGGTTTGCATCTTGCATACAGCAGGGACGGTTACAGTTTTACAGCTTTAAATAATGATCAGTCTTTTTTAAAACCCGAACTGAGCAAAGACAAATTAATGCGGGATCCATGTATTATTCGCGGAGCAGACGGTTTGTTTCATATGGTTTGGACGGTGAGCTGGCATGACAGGGGTATTGGTTATGCATCTTCTCCCGATCTGAAAAACTGGAGCAGGCAACTATATATACCTGTTATGGAGCATGAGCCTGGTGCGCTGAATACCTGGGCGCCTGAAATTATCTACGACAAAAAGCATAAGCAATATGTTATTTATTGGGCAACTTCCATTCCTGGTCGTTTCCCGGAAACTGACTCGTCTGGTGATGGCAGTTTCAACCATCGTATGTATTATATCACTACCAAAAATTTTAAAACATTCAGCAAAGCGGCTTTATTGTTAGACCCGGGTTTTAATGTGATTGATGCCACTATTCAACCTGGCGGTAATGGATATGTGATGTTTCTAAAAGACGAAACCAAGAGACCAAGGGCCGAGAAGAACCTGAAAATAGCATTCAGTAGAAATGTTGCAGGTAAGTATGGAAAAGCCTCGTCGCCAATTACCGGCAATTATTGGGCTGAAGGACCAACAGTAATTAAAATAAACGGGAAATGGGTTGTGTATTTTGATAAATACATGGATCATAAATACGGCGCTGTAACATCTGCAGACTTGAAAAATTGGGAAGACATTTCCGGCAAGATCAGTTTTCCTGAAGGCACAAGGCATGGAACGGTTTTCGCTATTACGCAAAATGAATTTGAGCAGATTTTCGGTAAGCAGTAAAACTATATATTCCGCAGTATATGACGCTGCTTACCGTGCGTGGCGTCCTCGCCGCATACTCATGTCTTGCCGGCTCAGACGACATAAAACAAATTGAGTATTCGTTTCTCAAATCACCTATTTTTGTCGCATACAAACGCGCAGAAAATTCAACTAAACATAACAATAATGAAACACGCATATGTTTTTCCGGGACAGGGCTCACAATTTTCAGGAATGGGGAAAGAATTGTATGAGAACAATGCGACTGCAAAGGAATTGTTTGAGCAGGCTAACAGCATAGCAGGTTTTCGCATTTCAGATATTATGTTCACCGGCTCTGATGAAGATCTGAAACAGACAAAAGTTACGCAGCCAGCTATATTTCTTCATTCTGTTATTTTATATAAAACATTGGCTGATGCAAAACCGGGTATGGTTGCCGGTCATTCTTTGGGTGAATTTTCCGCACTCGTAGCTAATGGTGTTTTATCATTTGAAGATGGATTAAAGCTGGTTATTGTAAGAGCTAATGCCATGCAGAAAGCATGTGAAATAAATCCATCATCAATGGCAGCGGTATTGGCATTGGATGATGCTAAGGTAGAAGAAGTATGTACCGCTATACAAAATGAAACAGGTGAAATTGTTGTGCCGGCCAACTATAACTGTCCCGGTCAACTAGTGATAAGCGGTTCAACCAAAGGTATAGAAATCGCCATTCAGCGCATGAAAGAAGCAGGAGCAAAAAGAGCATTAGCATTACCTGTGGGTGGCGCTTTTCATTCTCCATTGATGGAACCTGCAAAAGCAGAGCTGGCTGATGCAGTTAATGCAACAACTTTCAATGCGTCAGCCTGCCCGGTATATCAAAACTTTACTGCATCGCCTGTAACAGATCCTGATACTATTAAAAAGAATATTATTGATCAGCTAACCGGTGCTGTCCGGTGGACACAAAGCGTGCAAAAGATGATAGCTGACGGTGCTGCAACTTTTACTGAAGTTGGTCCTGGTAAAGTATTACAGGGACTGATTGCGAAGATTGATAAGGGTGTGACGGCTGCGGGGGTATAATCATTAAATCAATCAAAATCCCGGGTATTTGCTTAAAGAAATTGTGTTTATCTGCTGGGATTTTATTTAGAAAATGCAGCATGCTTTTTAAAGTTTAATCAACCTGAAATAGCTGATATCTAAGGGTATCCCCTGACGGGGCAAATTAAAATAATCGATTTTCTTTCTTCAAACAGGTAGCCGCTACGCGGCAGAATATACCAGGAGCTATTACCATTATTAAGTATCGGGAAAAGATGTGATCCTGGAATTTAAAATGTACGATTGGAGATTTAAAAATGCTTAATTCATATAGAGAATGTCATCATCTTCTGTACCATCGGCACAACCCCTTTGTAGAAGATATTGACATATTTTCACAAATGCCCCATAAGGGCTACCCTTTGTATCTTTGTATCCCGAAAGAGAGTCTACCTATGATGCAATAGGCAGATGGGTTGTATTAGTTGCAAGAGGCATCCCCTGTATGGCACAGGAAGCAAGCCTATTATTGCCGCCCAATTTGAGGATAAAATTCATAATCTAAACTCCCTGCTTCTATAATATTTTGCCCAATACCTCCACCACATAATCCTGCCGTATCCTCTCCTGCTCCAGTCTTCCGTTATGATATTTCAGGATATTAAAAGCAGCCTGTTCTTCCCTGGTGAGATGCTCCAATGAAATTGTTTTGTATACAGCATCCTGCTTACCCATTTCACCCGCATGTTGCAGTAAGGTTGCTTCATCCATAAACACACTTTGCAGGTTATCAGGATAATAGCCATGCATCGCATTCAGCATTTTATATCCCTCCTCATCAAGATCGCCCCAATAAAACAATTTAGCTTTCGCCAAAAGAGGAACGTCCTTCAGGCTATGCGTTGCCTTACCCTTGCTGAAAACAGCTATCGCATTTTTTCTTTCCGGGATCAAATAGAGGTTGGTTTCATTCTCCACCAGCCACACTTCTTTAATATCCCAACTGATCTGCTTCAACCAGTCAACCGTTACACCCGTAACTTCCATGCCATGCATGAGCTGCGCTGCTATTGTTTTATCAAGCCAACGGATCGGGTACAGGTACGGCTTTTGTTTTAACGACAGCAGCTCATCAAGCGTAATTGCACTCGCGGCATATTTTTCCGGGGCTATGGTTTTCAAAAGTGAAAACAGGATTGGTCGGTAAGTTTCAATAAACTTGGTATGAACGGGCACCGGGATGCTGCGTATATAATGACCGCTCACATCATGCACCAGCAAATGGTCAATCACCTTTTGCAGGTCGTTCCACACTGTTTTTAAATCCAATACCCGCTCGGGTTTTTCAATTAAGAAAGATTGAACAGCCGGCTGCCAGTTCAGTAAAATTTGTAACTGCTGTTTGAAAGCATCAGCTTCCGCTTCTTTTTTTAACAGGTGCAGGTAATCTTCTTCCGTGTCAACGATAATTGTAGACACCCATTTTTGTTTGCCGAGCTTTTTGCTGCTCCAGTCTTCCCATTCTATTGTCCAGCCCCTGCGTTGCGCTGTCTTTTCATTTTGCCGGAACAATGCGATGGCTCCATGGAGATCAACCGTTGTCGCGGGTTTGTTTTTTTCACCCCGAAGCACTACAATGCTAAAAGGTTTGCCTGAAATAATATCCCGCAGGTATCCCTTATAGTATCTTACAAGTTGTTGCTGATAGGCTTCGATCATGGTATAATATTAGCAGTGCTGTTTCTTTTGATTTGGCCTTTTAATAGGATCGTTTCCGCCTGTAAAGCAGTTGTGCCAACCCGGTGTCAAACGATTTTGCGCTCACCAGCTCAAGCCATTGTTCGGGTCTGCCATCTTTAAAAAGCCTTGTTCCGTTACCAAGCAATACAGGAACGACCGAAATGATCATCTCGTCAATAAGATCATCTTTTAAAAGTTCGTTTATTATTTCCGCACCACCGTCACAATAAATATTTTTACCGTTTTTGCTTTTCAGTTGCCGGACCAATTCCGCAGGACTCCCGTTGTAGAAATTTGTTTTACCAACCTTCGGTCTTACGGTTCTTGTAATAACATATACATCCCTCTCCCCGTTGTCGTAATGAGAGGAACCGATTTCTTTGAGCACCCAATCATAAGTTTTCCTGCCGAGAATGATAGTGTCAATGGTTGATGTAAATGATGCATACCCATAATCCTCGCCTTCTTTTTCTACTGATTTCAAAAAGCCAAGATCATCATTCGGCTTGGCTATATATCCGTCCAGGCTTGTTGCTATGTAAATAGATAATATACGCATTGTGATATTGTGTTAAAGCATTGGCAAAGGCAGGGGGATTGTTCGTCTGCCGATACAAATGCTCATTAAAGATAAATGTTCATTGGTCGTTCTAAACTGAATAGAAAATGTTCAGCCGATAACTGATGTTGATTAGCGATTTGTCACCGATTGAACTTCCGTCAGCCTTGCTTTTTGTCAATGCATTGTTGCTTGTGGTTTGTCCTGCAGACTTTTCCACTCGTGTTCTACTCTTGTCATCAAAAGCGCATTGTCAAACTGCACAGAACCTTTGGGAAATATCTTTTCATCTTCATAGAAACTGGAATGAACATCCGTCACTTCAAGCGGTCGCACCTGCCATGTGTAAGCCTGCAACTTAAGTCCTTCATATTTGTCTTTGTTCGGGGAGTAACCAACTGCCCCTCTCTCAAAAAAGTCAGAAACATTCTCCAATGTTCGAAAAATTGAGTTCGGGTCAAAGTGATTGGTCTCCTTAGCGTCTATGGAAATGCTTGTGCTGTCAGAACTGGTAAAGTCAATGTGGTAGTTGTCACCGCCTTCCTTCACGTTGAACTTAGCTAAATAATGTTTGCCAGGAAATATTCTGCCGCCTAATATTGTGTTCAGTCGTAAAGAAGTATCACGTCTTGGAATGTAAACCCCTTCTTTGGTATTGCCATCTTCGTCCCACTCTACAGCAATGCGATGTGCTCCGTTTTCAGAGGAAACGCCGACAAAATCAGGAAGTCCTTTTAGTTTGATGTTTTTTAGTCTGATGAGGCAAATACCAACAACAGCTTTGTCTTTATAAATTTTTGGTCTAAATGGCTCGGGAATGACTTTCCGTACAACGCCTGGGTCAGCCGTGAAGTTTATTAAAATGCGTCGATCAATGTAACCATGTATTGTCGGAAGTCTCATAAGTTTACAGTCTTTTTACCATTGCAAGCAATGTAATTATTTGTTTTGTTAAATCGTGAATAAATATTCACTAAACGCACTCGCCCCAAACCTGTAACCTGAAACTTGTAACCTGGAACCACTCTACTTTTTCATCTTCTTCAACAGTTCCTTGATCGTCATATTATACATCACGCTATTCCTGTTATTTACCCTTTGCACCAAATGTACGTGCGCAATATAATCCTGCACGATCTGTATTTTATCGCTCGGCGTTACCACTAATAATTGCAGGTGTAGTTGCTTGCACAATTCCATCAGGTAAGTAGCTTTGTCCTCATCCTGGTTGCTGAAGCTTTCATCTACCGCAATAAAACGCAGGCTGCGACTGTTCTTTCCTTCCCGTGTAATTCCGAATTGATAAGCAATAGCGCTGCACAAAATGGTATAAGTCAACTGCGCTTTTTCACCGCCCGATAATTGCCCCATCTGGCGGTAAGTTTTTTTCAACTCATTGGTATTGCGGTATTTTTCATCCGCCCAAAACTCAAACCAGTTACGCACATCCATTACACGGGCGCGGTAGGTTTCACTTTCATCTAAGCTGTCAATCAGCGGCTGCACCTTTTGACGGAAATGCAATGCTTTCTCCTCAAATTTACTTTGCTGCCAGTTCGCCGCCTGCGGCAATGCATCTAATAATGCATTACGAAATGCTTTGATGGTAGCATCAGGCACAGAACGTTTGCCCAACTGTATATAAGTATCCGGCAGGCGATTAAAATTAATAGCGCTCAGCGAATAATTCAGCTTGTTGACGCTGTTGTTGATCTCCCGCTCCCATTTCTCCATCTCTTCATTCAATCCGCCTATTTTATAAGTAATAGTATCGTTGATGAAATTCTCAAAATCTCGGCGATACTTAGGCAGGTTCTCCGTGGTAAGCTTATCCAACCATTCTTTAAATTCCTCTGCATACGCCGCTTCATCCGGCAGGAACTGTACATCACTATACCAGTCAGGAAAACGTTGCAGTATGGCAGGCGACGGATTTTTGATCTGGCTGATGCTGCGGTTCAAATGCGTTTCTTCTTTATACAATTGTTGCTGCACCTGCTGCGCTTCCGAATCCAGTTTGTCTTTAAATACGCGATAAGTTTCATCAATCGTATCTAAGCTAACAGCGCCAAGCGCCACCGCGTGCTGCTGCTGAAACTGCAACAGCTCATCTTTGTTTTCTGTAGTAATGTGTTGCAGCAATACCTTGAGCGATTCCTTCTGCTGCTGCATTGCATTCACGCGGTTTTGCAATGTCGTTTTTTCACCGGTAGCGGTTTCCCATTTACGCTCTGCTGCTGTGCGTTGTTCCAATATCTGTTCAAGCTGCGAAGTCAATGCCTTTAGTTGGTTATTGCTTTTGCTAAGCTCTTTTATCTGCTCTTCTGTTTTATGAATCATGCGTTGCAGCCCGGCTACATCCAATGTGGTAAATCCTGCATGCTCCTGCAGACGGCTCAATGCATAAAACTGTTTTTGCAATCTTGCCGCACGGTTGCGGCATCGTTCTATGATCTCCGCAGCGTTGGCCAGGTCGTCCGTCAGCTTATTGCGGCGACTGATCAGCGCTTCTTTTTTCCGCTCATTATTCCAGCCCATTACATAGCGCCCTGCATCATTCACGCCGGGGCGGTCATCCTTTTCATGGCGATCCCTGTTTTTTATCAAACCGTTAATGGTGATGGCTTTATCATAGCGCTCAATGGTTTTCTCATCTTCAAGACATACATACGGGAACTGCTGCACGATCTGTTGCTGCACCCATTCCGATAATGTATGATCCGGGTGAAAGTCCAGCTTATAATACACCGTCTGGTCTTCTGCCAAAGTTTGTATCGTATCCTTTACATGATAGTACACCAGCCTTGCCCGCAAATTGGTTTGATTGATATAGCGCGTAACTTTTTTATAATGCTTATCCGGCACCAGCAGGCGAAGTGAAAAACCATGCAACAGCTTTTCCAGTGCCGGCTGCCAGTGCAGCTCTTCTGTTTTTACCTGCACCAGTTCCCCGGCAAAAGGCAGCTCGGCCACATCTATCTTCAGCGTATTGCACAGTTCACGACGTACCTGCACCAGGTGTGCGGGAATATTACTCTTGCTTTGCAATAATATATTCAGCTCCGCTTCTATTTGCTCTTTTTCCGCACCCGCGCTTCGCTGCAAATTCTTTGCATCAAAATCATCATCTTCATTCAGGCGGTTTTCCCTTTCTAAGCGCAAGCCCGCACGACTAATTTCTTTCTGAATACGTTTATAACTTTCTTCGTCTGATGCGGTTTTATCTTCAAAATGCAGCGTAGTGCACCAGTCGGTAAACAATGCCAGGTTGTTTTCCGCCTCTTTTTTGTTTGCCTGCTGTTCTTTTAATTCCTGCTCCAATTGTTTCAACCGTTGACCGGCTTTGTTCTGGTCAATCTGATTACGCGTTACCCGCTCTTCTTCATGCAACGCTTCTATCTCTTGCTTGAACTCCGCCGATTGTTGCTCCAGCTTTTTCAACTGAACCGCATCATCTTCCAAAGCCTGTTGCAGCAAAGCATCCTGCGTATAGCTTTTCCATATAGCAGCCGTTTGTATAGACTGCTGCACAGCCTGCTGCTTTACCTGCAGGGCTTTAAACCCATCAAAATGCTCCTGCACCGGTTGCAGCAGTCGTATTTGCTCTTCCGCTTTTTCAATATTGCGTTGCGCGTCTAATAAAGTAGCCAGGTGCTTTTTCAGTTCCTGGAACAGCGACTCCATATCCCTCGGCTCCAGCATGTGCATGCGGATGAAATCATCCAAGTTGCCCAACACTTTAATGCCCACGGTTTGATTGAACAACGTGAGCGCCTGTATGCTTTGCATGCCCAATACATCCACCATTCGGTTAGCATATTTGCTTGCCGCGTCAAACCACTCCACGTTATTCTTTCGACTGCCTTTGTTGTATTGCTGGTCTATCCGCTTTTTCCAGGCATTGCCCAGGTCAAAAGGCTTGAAATCTGTTTCTATATGCAGGCTTTTATGCGCAATACCAAACAGCTTTTTCATATCGCCGTTAGCAAAATACCTTACCTGGAAAAGCGTGACTTCCTGCATCGCTTCATTGGTAAAATTCGCCAGCAGTATGCTATAGGCTTCTTCTTTATTTTCGCGCAGGTATAAGGTTTTGGTAACGCCGCTCTCACTGTTGATCGTGCCATAACCGCCCATCACATACGTCTCTTCCGTACGATCTCCCTTTTTTTCACTGCCGCTGCTCTGGTTGTAAAAACGATATCTTTTTTCCGGCACTATCAACGTGAGCAGCGCATCCACGAACGTCGTTTTACCGCTACCGTTAGCGCCGGTCAACAGGCTGGTTTCTCCCTTAGGGTGAATGGCATGTATCTGCTCATCAAAAGTTCCCCAGTTATACACTTCCATGTATTGCAACCGGAAACCGCTTTTTTCATTATCTGTGCTGAATACGCTTAGCTGCATGTGCAATAAGTTGCTGTTTAAAATCCTCTAATGTTTCGCTGTCTACCCTGGCTTTAATGATCTTTTTAATGCGGAATTTTTGCTCATCCGCCACATCATGATTTTCCGATCTTTCCAGAAAGCCGTTTTCTTCCGCACGGTCAATCAGCCTGTCAATATCTTTCAGCATTTTAACCCGGCTGGCGTTTTCCTTAAAAAACAATTCAGCATATTCTTTTATCTCCCTGCGTTTTTTGATCAGCTCGCGGTGCGTCGCTTCACCCACTTCAAACTCCGCCATCATATCACGCAGCAAAACCAGCATCACGCTTTCATCATACGTAAGGCTGCGGCGTTGTATCCAGCTCACACCGGCGCCATCTTCTTCCAGTACGCTGTGTTTTATATATGCGTATCCGTCCTGCTCATCCAATACCAGCATTAGACCCAACTGCTGCAAAAAAACAGTCAGCTCTGCCTTATACTGCATCAGTTTTTCCCAGGTGTTTTTTTCTAAATATTCCACCGGGCCTTTCAGCAGCTTGATAAACACGGGTGTGAACGAATGTATTTTCTCGCGCATTTGCAATTTTATTTACTGAATAATAAATAAGGTACTTCCACAAATTTGGTGGCTTCTTTGTTCAACGGTATCAGCTCCACTGCCGACCCGATCACCTGTACCCTTTTGGCTTTCTCTTTCAAAAAGCTGTAATAGCTTATCACTTCCGCCAGTCCGTTATCCAGCGACGTGGCTTCAATGATCTCTTTTAACGTAGCCGTTTGTTTGTGCTGCAATACCTGCTCTACTTTTTCCCACAATAATTTTTTATCAATGAACGATGTATTCAGCATGCGGTTAAACCGTTCCACGTCCGCGATGCTTTCCACCGCCGCAACAGGTTGTTTCAATACACCCGCCGTCTTTTTTTCTTCCAGCACCAGCTTCCTGTCCATCGTCATTTTTATTTCTGCAGCTTCTTCCACTACCAGGCCGGCATCAATCGTTTCTTCATCCATCAAATCAAACACCAGCTCTTTTATGCTGCTGATCTGCTGCCGCAGCCTGCGATGCCGTGCAATTTCTTTTTCCGTAATAATGCGGCTCAGCTTTTCCGCCATCTTATCATTCGCATCGTATACCGACTTACCCTGTTCCAGTAAAAACGATTTAATATTCTGCAGGAAATTGGTATCGCTTTCCAGCGCACGGTCTTCCACCAACAGCAGCAATTGCTCCGTAAGGTTACGCCAGTCTTCCTGCCCGTTGCGCGAGATCAGGAAATCCCAGAAAGCATAAAAGCTTTTTCCCTGGTTGCTGCTGCGCAACGCGTCGTACGATTCAAAAGCGAAGCCCACAATAGCGCCCTTGTTTTGTTCCGCTTTGGTATGCTGCTCCACGATGTTTCGGTGTATCTGCTTAAAATTATCTTCCACTTCGCGAAAGTCTCCGATCAGCTCATAGCACAGCTTCACAAACAGGTCGAGCCGCTCCTGTACCTGCGCATTGCTATAGCGTTGCGGCGCCACACCCAGCTCAATCGCTTTAATTTCCTTATCAATTTCAGCGCGGCGATCCTTGAGTATCTGCAATTTTTTCTCGCGGTCGTCTTCAGTATTCTCCACCATATCGCGCAGCGATGCAAACAGCATTTTAAACCGGCTCTCCGTACCCACATGGTGCTGCCCTGCCTGCAGGTTTTGCATCCATTGAAAAACCTTTTCAGTATAAGCGCTCAACTGGTAATTCGTATTCCCGTCAGTATCCGGAAAATCCTGCAGTATCCGCTTCTGCACCCAGTTCAGCAGGTATTTGCGGCTGCGGCTCTCCTCATCCTCGCCAAATTCAATCCGCGCTTCTTCCAGGTCTTCCGTGCCATCCGCATGTGTGCCCAGGGTTTCCGCCAGCAGCGGCACTAATTGCTCCTCTTTTATCACCATCTTACGGTGCTCCTTAAACGCAGTATACAAAAACGGCAATACCCAGCCCGCATTACGCAGCCGCAGCATCTGCAATGCAGGCGATGATTGAATTAAAAATGCTATGTGCTCGCTCGTCATGCCCGGTAGATCAATGTTGTAAAGGGGACGCAAAATAACACAATATAGGCAGTTGGCAGCGGTTGGGGATATCCGGTGATTTGCACGGGCCGAAAAATATATTATGGCTTTTTTTGTGAACCAACTGCAATGCTACTATTGGGCTGCTGTTGCCACGCTCGCTTGTACGATTGGAACAATATTGGGCATTGTGCTACGGCGTTTATAAATAGGATTTGGATGCGGGTTGGGAGAGTTTAGAGAGGTATAGTGTTTACCAAAAATTATTTACCAGTAATACCATTAAATATGATAAAATTTTATTATTCAAAAGTTTCATATATTTTTGAGTAAGCTGCAATAGCACCAAAGCAAGTACTTGGCCTAAACTTTATGATAAAAATGTTGAAAGATTTCGTAAATCAATTAACTCAACCACAAGCAACGTTATTTGCTTCAATTATAAGTGCATTAATTGCCATTACAATCATATTTATCAATAGATATTTTGAAAAAAGGAAGAAAAACAGCGAAAAATATGATGCAATTAAAAAATATGCTAACCCATTAATTCTATCTTTAGAACAATTAGCTTGGAGGCTTAAAGAAATTTTAGAATTCAAAGGAGCATACTTATTACCTAATGCTCCAGAAAATGGCTTTTTCAAATATAAATTTGAAAGCACCGTATATCGTCTTTGTGCGACACTTGGTTGGATTGAAGCTGCTAAAAAAGAACAATCATATTTTTCCGGAATAAAAGTAAGACAACATAATGATATCCAAATTGCAATTAAAGCGTTCCAAAAAGTTTTGGCAGATGGCTCTCACGTAGAAGTCTCAATAATAGATGAATTAATAAAACTGTACAAAATCGAAATCAAAATAATATCTGATAATAAACGAGCATTGTTAGGTGTAAAAATGGAAGAAATTGTCTTTAAATATATCCCTTCAAATGTTAAGCGAAATGTCAATGAACTTAGTGTTGAAAAGCAAATAGACCTAATAAAAGAAATACTTGATTTAATTTGCTTAGAAACAAATCAATCACAAATTGATAAAACTGTCATTCAAGAATTTAGACAAACATCAATAAACGAAATATCAAGAGAGTATTGTTGGATATATAGAGATTGGCAAAATGCAATTGGAGAATCAATGTTGAAGTCAATTCAAAATGCGAACAGGAGATTTGATATTATTGGGTTTGCCGAATTTGAAGAACTGAAAGCTCAAAATGAATGGTTGAGCAAACCCGATGCTTTGTTTTCTGCTATAGATGTTTCAAAAGAAAATAGGTTTGACAGTAGAGTCTCTCAATTGAAACAGCTTTTTGGAGCAACATCAAATCTTATAGTTGTTTTGAAAAACCTTATTGATAAACAAGAAACAATTTCACAAGAATCAATTGATTCTTTACAAAAATTCAACTTGACTTTAGGCAATACAAACAGATTGAAGTCGAAGAAAAGAATAAAAATCAAAATAAAGTACGAATAAAACATCAACTACATATCGCTATTCTGCTTAGGCTCCGAACTGGACTTTGATATTAAATTTGGCTGACGGTTCTCAAATCCCACACTGCGGTAATACGCGAACCATTAACGACAACCCTTGTGGGTGCTTTCCTTCACGAGAACTTATGTGCTAAATTCTATACTAAGAAATTTTAATCTTGTCCTTTTTTATAAATAAATATTTTTATCTTTGGAATGCATTACACTTTCTAAAGGCGACATGGCTCGTCAGATTGTACGGGCATTTTTTATGCCTATACTTTAAGATACGCGGTTTCAGTACCCCCGTGTGGAGCGTTAATGCGCCCACTGCCTTTAGAAGGTGTAATGCAACGGGAAAGGCTGAAACCGTATTTGCTTTAGCCAACAAAAAATTTCTGAAAATGCATTACACAGGAATGAAAAGTCGTAAAAAGACTAACAAGGCAACGACTATTAAAAAGGTACTTAGTAAGAAGAAGGATGAGATAAGTGTTCATCTAAAACAAGAAACTCTTGCTGTTCGGTATTTGAAAGTCCAACCGTTTTATCCCATGACCGGAGAATACAAGCTATCTGGACAAATCGTTTCACAATTAAGACTTTGTGGAAAGTGGTTGAAAAGCGCAGGATTTCATCCAAATGCTTATGTAAGTATAGCTGTTATGAATGGGCTGTTAGTTATTCAGTTGACTTCAATGACAAAGGAGAAAGTACAACTTGACACATAATTACGTTGGACTAATCTGCCGCAAACATGGAGACTTTGTGTTATGTCAGCGAATAAATAACGCCGCCTTAACGACCATACTTTCGTAGCCTGAAAATCCAACCAGACATCAGGTTTAACGAATGCAGCCAGATTACTATTCCGGCAATCAGGCTAAGCGGGCTTTGGCTCGACAGGTTAGGCTTTACTCCCGAATCGTCAGTTAAATTCGGATTGGCGGCTTTGTTTTGTTGTCCGCTACCATTGAGCCAATCCCAAATTTGGAAAACATACCAATAATTGGTATTTTTGATGAAACTTATAACTATGGCAAAAAACACTTCAATTCTGTTAGGCGACTACTTTGAGAACTTCATTAATCATCAAATTCAAAGCGGACGTTTTTCTTCTGCCAGTGAAGTTGTTAGAACTGCTCTAAGGCTTTTTGAACAAGAAGAAAATCAAAAAAAAGAATTGATAACAGAGCTTAAAAAAGGAGAGAAATCAGGCTTGATTCAAAAATTTGACCGAAAAAAATTTGTAAAAAATCTTCACGGCAAATATTTGAGTAATGAGTTATAAAATTAGTGTCAAAGCATCGGAAGACATTGAAAATATTTGGTTATATACTTTTGAACACTGGTCTTTGGAACAGGCTGACAGATACGTAAATTTGATTTTTGATGAGATTGAATATTTAGCAGACCATCCAAATTCAGGAAAGGATTTTAATTATATCAGGAAGAACTATCGCTGCTCAAGAGTCAAATCGCACATAATTTTTTACCGGCTTATTGACAAACAAAGTGACATCGAAATCATAAGGATCTTACATCAAAGAATGGACATCGGGCATCGCCTGAATGATTAGGGCAAAGTACCTATCTGTGTTTTTTAATTTCCCCCATGAGATAAAATTTCAAAATAAACACCGAAATTTTGCGGTAAATAATCGTAATGAAGGATTGCAGTCACTACGCAGTTAACTTTCCCCCTGATCATACCCCAGGTTACAAAGATTGAATATCTTTGATCATATCCTGCTTTTATTTGTTCACCAAGTTGATATTTGAATAATGATCAGAACCACAACAACGTATTTTTTTCTTTTCGTGTTCGTATTGTTGTTTGCAGCTTGTTACGATAAGCAGAGAGAGCAACAATTGGTACAGCGCGAACAGGCATTGCTTGAAAAAGAAAAACAATTTGCATTAAAGGAAACCGAATACCAGGCATTGATAAAAATGCGTGATAGTTTATTGGCCAGGCGTATGGCTGATTCAGGTAAAAAAGATGGCATGGTTAATGTAAACTGGCCTCCTGAAATTGCAGGTTTATGGAATGGTAAAGTAGTCTGTACAGAATCCAGTTGTTCGGATTATGTAGCAGGAGACGTGCGAACAGATGTATGGGAGTTTGGCAGTGATTCCAGCCAGCTTGTTGCCAAAGTAATTAATAACAAAAAGCTGATACGGGTGTATACCGCTGTATATAACAACAACCAGGCAAGGCTTCATTTTAAAACCGATGCTGCTACTGATAAGCAGGTTGAAATGAATATTTTGCTGAACGAAATAAGTGCTGCCAAAATTAAAGGGCTCCGTATTCTTACAATAGACGATAAGTGTACTGCTAAATTCTCCGTTGAACTAAGCCGGGTGCCTAATAAAGATTAATCATCATGTTCTTATTAAATATTCACAATCTATCGCTGCCTGTTGAAGACCCGGTGCTCAGATTTTTAATATTGCTTATCATTATACTTGGCGCGCCATTACTGCTGAATAAAATTAAGGTGCCACATCTTCTTGGGCTTATTATAGCAGGCGCTGTAATTGGTCCTAATGGTTTTAATATACTTGCCCGCGATAGCAGTATACTGGTGACAGGTACAACAGGACTTTTATATATTATGTTTCTTGCAGGGTTGGAAATAGATATGGGGGATTTTAAAAAGAACAAATGGAAAAGCCTTGCATTCGGAGTGTATACGTTTACGTTACCACTTATCCTGGGTTACTTATGCGGGTACTATGTATTGGGGTTTTCTACAGTAACATCAGTGTTGTTCGCCAGCTTATTTTCATCACACACGTTAATTGCTTATCCATTGGTGAGTAGAATGGGGTTAGCTAAAAATATAGCGGTAAATGTTACTGTTGGCGGAACGATGATTACCGATATACTTGCCCTGCTGGTGCTTGCCGTTACTGTAGGTATGGCAAAAGGTGAAGTAGGGCAGGAGTTCTGGTGGAGGTTATCTGTATCTGTTTTAATATTTGGCTTCATTGTATTATTCCTTTTTCCAATAATCGGAAGATGGTTTTTCAAAAGGGTAAAAGATAAAATATCACAATACATTTTTGTATTGGTTATGATTTACCTGGCTGCCATGTTGGCCGAAATTGCCGGTGTAGAAGCGATCATAGGTGCGTTTCTTGCCGGCTTGGCCTTAAACAGGCTTATTCCCCATACATCATCCTTAATGAACCGGGTTGAATTTGTGGGCAATGCTATTTTCATTCCTTTCTTTTTGATAAGCGTGGGTATGATCATTGACTTTTCTGTTTTTTTTAAAAGCTGGGATACCATTAAAGTCGCTGTTTTAATGTCTGTTTTGGCTATCGGCACCAAATACCTCGCTGCCAGGGCCACACAAAAAACTTTTGGACTTAAAAAAGAAGAAGGTGGATTAATATTTGGTTTAAGTTCAGCTTCAGCGGCTGCAACCCTGGCTGCTGTGATGGTGGGGTACAATGTTATTATTTCTGAAAACGAGGCAGGTGAACCGGTTCGTTTATTAAATGAGCATGTTTTAAATGGCAGTATACTTATGATATTGGTATCCTGTACCATTTCTTCTTTTGTAACCATGATTAACGCAAAAAAAATTGCGGAATCGGATAATGAAGATACCGTAGCCGGTAAGCATCCGGAAGAAGAAAGTTTACTGCTTGCCCTGAACCACGCAGAAACGGTAGAAACGATGGTTAACCTCTCGCTACTGGTAAAAGCAAAAACCAATGATGAAGCAGTATATGCCTTAAATGTTATCAATGAGGAAAAAAATGAATCTTCCATAAAAAATGCGGAGAAGCTGCTTGGTAATGCAGTAAATATAGGTTCTGCAGCAGATATTAAGATAACACCGCTTACACGCTACGATAACGATGTAATCAACGGAATAAACAATGTAATTAAGGAGAAGAAAATAACAGACCTGCTGATTGGGCTAAAAACTGATAAAGGATTTTCTCCATCGTTTGTATACAATTTATACAATGGATACCTGCAAAATGAAAATACCAATGTGCTGGTTTATCATGCTGTGCAACCTATCGCTACTATTAAAAGGCATATTGTAGTAATGCCGCCCAAAGCACACCTGGAACCAGGATTTTTTCATGCACTGCTTCGCATCTGGAATATAGAAAGGAATTCAGGAGCTGTTATTGCATTTTATGCCGCCGGCGCTACGATCGATATCTTAAAAAAGATCATTAAAAAAGTAAATATTGAAGCAGAGTTCAATGCTATTCAAAGCTGGAAAGAAATGGAAAGCGCGGCAAAGTCAATTGAAGATGATGAAGCGCTTATTATGCTGATGTCAAAAAAAAGCATGGTTTCATATATGCCGCAAATGCGCATTGTGCCTGATATATTGAATAATGAATTTTTGGATAAGAATTATCTGCTTATTTTTCCTTTTACCAATAGTGAAGATGATTTTACTGAAAAGCGCTCTGTAAGCAATCACAAAGATTATGTAGAGATAGGAAATATTATTGGTAAGATATTTAAATAAGCGGTAAACAGCAGGTTATGGATATAAGGCAACGTTGTAAAACCTGGCCAGGGTAGAGGCTGCTTCTCCAGTATCAAGCTGTTAACACACCTGTATTGACGGCCTTATATACAATACATATATCACCTCTGTTATTATTAACATTTGTAAAATCTCCGGCATTGGTATATAACCTTCGATAAGCAAAATACTATCCGGTTATCATAGCCGTTTTTCAAATCAATGTTTGGGATTATGAAAAAACTATTGATGCTTTTCCTGCTTTTTGCTTTTAGAGAAACTGCCGCAGCGCAACAATCCGGCCGGCACATATATCAAACCTATCCTATTACTATTGATACATTGTTCACATACATAAACACCAAGGATGATGTGATTAATATTACGGTTAGTAATCCCACGGAAAACAAAAGGCAGCTTGTAATGGAAATCGTTGCAGTTGAAGAGGAAAACAGCTACTGGGGAACCATTTATTCTGCTGCCATAAATGAGGATAGTTATTTTTTTAAACAGTGGCGGCAGGGAAGAAAGATGGCAGAGAAAATGAATATTAAATTTATACTTCCGCGTTATAATAAACTATATCAAAGTATTGAAGATGATGAGGCAAAAGACTTTAGCTTTACCATCAGCGGTAAACCTATGCAAAAAGGAATGCCTGTAAGGCTTCGTATAACAGCTACCGACAATAACGAAACAGTATACTCCCCGGTGTTTTATCTTCATAAACAGCCTGAGTAAAAAATATATAAGGGCTTTGTTCAACATCTGCATTATCATATACCAGAATAAGAAACGAATTCCGGTGTAATGCTAATTCCGCGTTCAGGCAGTATCATAAAAGCGTATTTGTGCAGGTAGTTAATCTGCCGCGACAATGAATATATTGAGTATCAGTATATAAGTCAACCAGAGCTCTGCCTGCCGTTACCAGGAGTGAATTGCTGAAAAGTGACACCTTAAATTATTTGGTTTATATTGTAAACTAATTTATTTTTGAAATAAATTTACAAATAGTGAAACCCCTCTGTTATATTTTTATACTGCTTATTATTGGTTATTCCGGCAATGCACAAACGAAAATATCAGGTACAATAAAAGATAATAAAAACAAGCCTGTGCCTTCTGCTAGTATTGTTTTAAAAGATACTTATGATGGTGCTACTTCTGATTCATCAGGTAAATTTTATTTTGCTACTGCTGAAAAAGGAAAGCTTACGCTGACAGTAACCGCGGTTGGTTATAGACCTGCAGAACAGATCATTGATATTACGGGCAATGATATCACGATCAATATCGCTGTTAGAGAAGAAGTGAGTGAATTGAAAGCTGTGATCATTTCAGCAGGGAGCTTTGAAGCAGGCGATAAAAAAAGAGTAACCGTTTTAAACTCTATTGACGTTGCTACTACCGCGGGCGCTAATGCTGATATTACCGGCGCATTAAAAACATTGCCTGGTGCTCAGCAGGTAGGAGAAAGCGAAGGCTTATTTGTGAGAGGCGGAACCGCCGCTGAAACAAAAACTTTCATAGACGGCACACTGGTCAATAACTTTTTTTACAGCAGTGTGCCGGGTATTGCGCAGCGTGGCCGATTCTCCCCGTTTTTATTTAAAGGTACAGTATTCAGCACGGGTGGTTACTCAGCGTTATATGGACAGGCTTTATCTTCTGCTTTAATACTTGAATCTATTGATTTACCTGAGCAGGGCTCAAGCAATATCGGTGTATCTGTTTTGAGTTTAAATGCAGGGCATCAGCACCTTGCTAAAAATAAAAAATCATCATGGGGCATAAGTTATAGCTATGCTAATTTGTGGCTTGCATTTAAAGCCATTAAACAAAGGCAAAACTATTCCAGGGTACCGGAGTACCATGAAGGTGATGCGAATTTCAGGATTAAAACTTCTGAAACAGGTATCATCAAATATTATGGATACTTCAGCGCTAACCGTTTGGGCATTATTACACCCAGCATTGATACAGCAGGTTACTATGACGCGTTCAACATCAGGAACTTCAATATGTACCATAACCTTTCTTACAGAGAAAGCCTGGGTAACGGATGGAAACTGACTACCGGAATTTCTTATTCAACCAATAAAGATAATATTGAAGGGCAATTGCAGGACGGTGCCGAAAAGGAAGTAAATATTCCACCACTTGCATATAAAAATTTTGAGCTGGAGTCTCCTGGACAATACTTCAATGCTAAAACAGTAATTGATAAAAGGCTGATGGGTATTTCTGTTATCCGTTTTGGAGGAGAATATAATTACAGCAACGATAAATACCACTATACTTTATACAACGGGCAAAAATTCAGCAGCAGCATTGTTGATAATTTAAAAGCAGCGTTTGCAGAAACTGATATCTATATCACCAATGATCTTGCGGCTAAAATCGGGGGACGTTTTGAACATTCTTCTTTACTCAATAAAAGCAATATCGCACCACGGGTATCTCTGGCGTATAAAACAGGAAGGCAAAGCCAGGCTTCCCTTGCTTACGGTATATTCTATCAAAACCCTGAAAAGAAATACCTTCCTTCGCCGGATGTGCTTATATTTTCAAAAGCCACACACTATATAGCACAATATCAAAAAGTAACCAGTAAAACCACGTTCAGGGCTGAAATGTTTTATAAAAAATATAATGACCTGATTAAAACCGATATGATCAACGCCGCGCAGCAGGTTGCCGCAAATAATAATGGATATGGCGATGCAAAAGGTTTGGAGATATTCTGGCGAGATAAAAAAACATTTAAAAACATTGATTACTGGGTATCTTATTCTTACCTCGATACCAAAAGAGATTATACCAATTTTCCTTATGCTATTCAACCAAACTTTGCTGCAAAGCATACCGCTTCGCTGGTAATGAAAAAGTTTGTAACCAAATGGAAAACCGGCTTCAATATGTCGTATACTTATGCGAGTGGCAGACCTTACTATAATATTATGTATGATGGAAGCGACTATAAGTTTACCGATATGGGCAAAGCAAAAGATTACAACAATGTGAGCTTCAGCTTAAATTATTTGCCTAACTTATTAAAGAAAGACAGCAAGACATTTACTGTATTGGTGCTTACCGTAAATAATATTTTCGGTATTAACCAGCTATATGGTTATAATTATTCTTATGACGGGTCAAGAAAAACGCCCATTTTACCGCCATCGAGAACCTTTATATTTCTTGGGGCATTCATAAGTTTTGGTATTGACAGAACGGAGGACGCCATTAACAGCAATCTTTGATAAACTATATTAAAATACTATACCATCCCTGGGGTATAAGGATAATAAATATTCTTCAGCAGGGGGAAGATAAAACAATCAGAATATGAAAAAGATACTATCATTATTCGCCGCCAGTATTATTATGTTTTCAGCTGCTGCTCAAAGTGAAAAATACGTAAAGGCTATGGAAGCCAATCTTGCAAAATTTGATACGGTTAAAACAACAGCAGGGTTAATTGACTTGTCGAACGCTTTTGCACGTATAGGCGATGCAGAAAAAAATCAATGGTTGCCTTATTACTATGCGGCATTAACGCTTTCAACAGCAGGCTGGTCAGATCAATCACTTGACAAGGATGCCAACGCGGAAAAGATAAAAGCTTTTTGTGCCAAAGCAGAAGCGATAAGTGATAATGCTGAAATATGCGCGGTGAGAAATATGGCGGCAACGCAGCAAATGCTTGTTGATCCGCAAACACGCTGGCAAACGTATGGACCTGAAGCGGCATCTGCAATGGAAAAAGGATTAAAGCTTGATCCTAATAACCCGAGATTGCATTTTTTGCAGGCGAGCGGTGTATTTAATACGCCCGAGCAATTTGGCGGGGGAAAAGATAAAGCTAAGCCAATGCTTGAAAAAACGCTGGAGCTGTTTAATGCAGAAAATCCCAAGCCGTTATATCCTCATTGGGGTAAGAAGCAGGTAGAAGACATGCTTGCGAGCTACAAATAATTAAACCTGAATTTTATAAATAACCCTTTATGCAACAGAAAGAGTTAACGGAGCAGGAAAGCCTGAAGCTGATAACCGAAATGATCGGTAAAACCCAAAGTCATTTTCACGAAAGTGGCGCAAGCACTATTTTATGGGGCACTGTTATCAGCTTTTGCGCATTGGTAAGCTTTGCCCAATCCTTTTGGAATTTCTCTATTGGGTTTGATATATGGATATTAACACTTGTAGCAGTCGCTCCCCAGATATGGATTGGTATAAAAGAAGGCAGATCACGCGTGGTGAAAACTTACCAGGACTCACATATTGATACAATCTGGACGGTATATGTAATCTCTATATTTGCCATGCTTGTTTACGCGAATATTGTTTCTTATACAAGTGTTAAGTTGCTGGCAGGAGATGGTTTGGAAATATTTTCGAAAAATATATCAACCGGAGAAGTAAAACCATACAGGATATTTCCTCCGAGTTTTTCCTCGGTTATGATGGTTTTATATGCATTTCCTACGCTGGCTACAGGACTAATCACAAAATACAAGCCTTTAATTGCAGGGGCTTTTATTTGTTATACCTGTTTTGTTGTTTCTTTGTTTACTTCGTTTACATACGATATGTTACTTAGCGCCATTGCAACAATTTGCTGCTGGCTTATACCCGGACTAATGCTTAGGAATAAATACCTGAAACAAAAGAAAGAGAAGGATGTTTAAAGATCTTGATCCAATATTACATTCACAATTGAGACTTGCTGTAATATCGCTCCTGATAGGTGTTAAAGAAGCCGAATTTACCTTTTTGAAGGAGAAAACAAATGCTACGGCAGGCAATCTCAGTGTGCAGATACAGAAGCTGAAAGATGCAGGCTATATTGATGTGATCAAGAAGTTCAAGGATAATTATCCGCAAACCATTTGTAAGATTACTACGAAAGGTATTAAAGCATTTGAAGAATATGTAAAAAACCTGCAAAGCTATCTTGGTAAAAATAAATAAGCGCAGGTGTTATACTGCGCTTTTAAGGATATTAAAAAAAACGGGGTCATGTTGTAGTGGCTCTGATCAACTTTTGATCAAAGGCACTTTTAGCCGATCTTTACTGTTTACAAGTACTTCCAGAAAATAATTGCCTGGCATCATGTTTCCCGTTCCTTCCATCTCGTAACTATTAAATCCTTCGGTTCCTGTATCTTTCTGTTTAAAAATTTCATTGCCATCTTTATCTGTAATGCGCATTACTATCATTGCCTTGTTTTTTAGCTGAACGTTTATGTGCAGGTTATTCAGCAATGTATTGGGGGTTACGCTTACCATGTTTAATACATCCGTATCATACAATTGCACAACCATCAGTTTTGAGTAACTTATTTTACCCCAGCTATCAATAATTTTAAGCCTGTAGATATTTGTCTGGCGCAACGGAGATTCATCTGAAAGGGTATATTCAGCCAGTGCCTTATCGTCAGAAAAAGAACCGATAGTGTAAAAGTTTTTGCCATTGCGGCTGCGCTCAACAAAAATGCTGTAGCAGCAATTGCTTTTTACTTTGCAGGCCAGATCTATTTTGTTTTGAGTAGATACCCCTGTAAAAGAAACGATTTCAACCATTGCCGGGGAATCGCTGCTGTGAGCTGTCTTTTCTTTTTTTAGTTTGCCTTCATTGGCAAGTGTTGCAAGAGGTGTTGCTATTGCCCATGCGCACGCAAAGGCAAATACTTTAATAGTACCGATAATACGTTCCATTGTCTCGTGTTTAGTTGATTTGTTGTTGGGTACGGACAACGACTTGTCTTCGTTTAATTACCGGTTTTAGTCAAAGGAGATCAAATAGTGTACGAATCTTTCTAAAGGTATTACTATTTGAGGAGATGATCCAGTTTTTTAATGAAAGGCCCCCTAGACAAGGGGCCTTTTTCCGATTAGGAATTCACAACCTCTATATAAAAACTTAAATAACTTTTTAAATGTTGATTTCAACAGTCTTACTGAATGTACAATTATCATTCAAATCAACCTGCTTAATTCTATAGCTTACTTTTCCGGCCGATACACCTTTCATTTCATCTTTAAACCTGTAATTTTTTATTTCCCTGCTGTCTTTCAGTGTAAAGAAAATAGCTATCGTTTTAAAATCCTCCCCACCATTGCTTCTTTGTATCTCAAATTGTTTATTGTTCTGTTCTTTATCGGTAGCCCAGGTGATCTCTGCTTTTTGGTTTACAAGCTTCACTGCAACATCTTCGAAAATAGCTGAGGTGGCATTTTTAATATCTTTTGCATTAACAGTTACCTGGTTTGCAGGATAAGCTGTTTCCGCTTTTGCGTATCCGAATAAAATCGTTGCTGCTGCTATGTAAATTAATACAATCAATTTTTTCATTTTTTCAATTTTAGAGGGGTGAATAATTCAGTTGCCACAGGTCGGAATCGGAGTGGTTTTTAGAGCGATATTGAAAAAATGAATAGTGCTTTAAGGTTAGATAACAGAAATATTCTACGGTTAAGTGAAATGGTTATTATGATGCCGATTTTTAAATTGCCGGAGGATTTAATAAGGCTTTATCCAGGAGTTGCACTCAAATGTTTAACCATTATGTTGTGCGGATTTGTTTAGCAAATGTAGAGGATGAAGTTTCAAAACAAAAAAATTATTGTACTTTTTTAGTTGATGTATATCAATTAATAAAAGCATGCTATACTGTACTTTTTATCAGAGTGTTACAAATTGTTTTTTACTCATGCGAATAAAAAGGCGCTTTATACAAGCGCCTTATAATATAGAAAAATAAATCACTAACGGTTATGCATACTTTGTAACACCCGGCACTGCTACAGGATAGAAACCATCGCTGTTGGGCAGTACAGGAGGAGCCGCGGCAAAATCGTATACTTTAGGATGAATGTCTATACCGGAATTAATGGCTTTATCCCACTCAATTACCTGACCGCTGTAAGTAGCCATACGTCCCAGGATTGCTGTCATCGTACTCTTTGCACCGTTCTCAGCATCCCAGAATTTATACTCTCCTTTAGCGATAGCTGCAAACAGTTCATCGTGCTCGCTTTGATAAGGATTGTTTTCTGTTTTCTTATCAAACTGGTATAATACTTTTCCTTTGTGATCAACAATATTCGCATTGCCGGCAAACAGTTTTCCTTTGGTGCCGATCAATAGCTCGTCAACCTTGTTCATTGTTTTAGGTTGGTGACGGCATTGGCTGTTCAATATAGAACCATCAGCATAATGAAATTCTACAAAGTGATGATCGAAAATTTCGCCATAATCTTTACCGGTTCTTACTTCTCTGCCGCCTATGCCTTGTGCTTTAACAGGGTATCCGCCTTTAAACCAGTTTATAACATCAATGTTATGGATATGCTGTTCATTAATATGGTCGCCGCAAAGCCAGTTAAAATAGTACCAGTTGCGCATCTGGTATTCCATTTCTGTTTGCCCTTCCTTGCGGGGGTGAACCCATACGCCATCATTATTCCACCAGGCCTGCGCTGAAGTGATATCACCAATGAGGTCTTTACGTTTAAATAACTCGCGGTATGAATTCTGATAATGGCGCTGTAAGCCAACCACCACATTCAATTTCTTTTGTTTGGCAATAGCCGCGGCAGCTAATACTTTTTGTACACCTGCAGGATCAGTAGCTACAGGCTTTTCCATAAAAACATGTTTGCCCTGTTTTATGGCTTCTTCAAAATGAATCGGCCTGAACCCCGGAGGCGTTGCAAGAATAACAACATCTGCAAGCGGAATTGCTTTCAGGTATGCATCAAAACCAACAAACTTTCTGTCAGCGGGTACGTCAATTTTCTTGGCATCAATTTCATCTCCTATTGATTTGTAAGCATTGTCTAACCTGTCCTGGAATGCATCAGCCATAGCAACCAGTTTCACATTTTGTTTGGTTGATAAAGCTTGTGTAGCTGCTCCTGTGCCGCGCCCGCCACATCCGATTAATGCTATTTTAATGGTATCATCAGCACCGGAAAAATAATTTGCTTTTGTAAACAGTGGAGCTGCAATCAAACCACCGGCAAGCAGGGATGAACTTTTTACAAATTCCCTGCGGGTTGTTTGTTTGTTATTGGAATCATTCTGTTTCATATGTTTTGTTTTATATAGTTATTGCAATCATTTTTTTAGATACTTATCGTAAAACGCGTTTGCTTCAGCGGCTGTTGGTTGTTGCTGCGGGCGAACAATACGAAAGCCGACAAACATAGCGTCTGTAAGCCACCAGCGGCTTCGTGGTATCTGCGGATCTCTTTTATTCCAGGCTGCTTCTGAATGCTGACGGCTGGCGCTGCGCAGGTTTTCAGAAGCATCGAGATAGCTGCCACCTCTTACGCTTCGCGGATATCTTGTGGCAGGAGGAATTACAGGTTCTTTAGCATCATCACCGATCTTTTCAAAATATTTTTCATCATACTGATCAAGTGTCCATTCAGATACATTGCCTAACATATCATATAATCCCCAGGCATTAGGTTCCTTTTGTCCAACTTTCTGATATTTATTTTTACTGTTTCCTTTAAACCAGGCATACTTGCCTAATTCTTTGGAATCATTTCCAAACGGGTATGCTGTAGTTGAACCTGCCCTGCAGGCGTATTCCCACTCAGCTTCGCTGGGCAGCCTGTAAAACACACCGGTTTTTTTATACAGCCAGCGGCAAAACATCAGGGCTGCATCCTGGCTCATACTGTTTACAGGGAAACCTCCTGTTTTACCCATGCCCCAGCTTAAATCAATATACTGTGGCGTAGGGCGGGTTACGGCATCAACTTCAGAGCCGACAGGTGTGCCTTCATCTCTGAAAAATATATCAAAAATATCATGTGTAATTTCGTAAGCGCCCATCCAGAATGGTTCAAGGCTAACTTTTTTCTGAGGTGTTTCATTTGGTTTCTTGCTCTTATCACTCTCCGGGCTGCCCATTGTAAATGAACCTCCTTGGATAGGAACCATCTTGATTTCAAACTGTGTACCCGGTACTTTTTCGTTATAAGGTTTAAATTCCTGCTGATTATTGACTTGTGCAGATATGCTCAAACTCATTATCGCCAATAATCCCGTAAAGCCATGCTTTTTCACTCGTGTAAATATTTTTTATGAAGAGGGAAGGTAAGAAAAGAAATGATAAAGATTTCTATTTTTTGAGCGTTTTAGCAATGCAAACCATTGTGTCAGGTAATGTAATGTGAAACGTGAAAGATCATTTCCCATGCGCATCTTGCGAAAACATACGAATATGATTTTAGTGATTTAGCACAGGGATATTTAAAAATGTTTCATCATTTTGCCATAGTTTGCTTTACTTTAAGGTTTAAACGACAAATCCATATGCAACGTAGAAATTTCTTACAAAATGGACTTTTAGCTGGTGTATCAACTATTGTTGGATCAAATGTTTTAGGTAATGAAAATGCAACAGTGAATGTTCAGGCAAATACCCGGGCAGAAAAAACTTTCAATATGAATTATGCCCCCCATGACGGCATGTTTAAAAACAATGGAGGTGCTGATTTTATTGACCAGATAAAATATATGTATGACCAGGGTTTCAGGGCAATTGAAGATAATGGCATGACCGGTCGCCCGGTTGAGCAACAAACAAAAATTGGCGAAACGCTTGCTAAACTGGGAATGACAATGGGGGTTTTTGTTGTACCTAAAGGCGGTAACGGAGAAAATACTTTAGCTGCCGGCAAACCAGCGTTTATTGATATATTTTTAAAGGGATGCCGCCAGTCGGTAGAAGTAGCCAAAAGGGTAAACGCCAAATGGGTGACTGTAGTTCCCGGCGATTTTGAAAGACGCTTACCTATTGGTGTACAAACCGGTAATGTAATTGATGCGTTGAAAAGAGGCGCTGAAATTTTAGAACCGCATGGTATAATAATGGTGCTGGAGCCGCTGAGCGATACACCCAATCTTTTCTTACGTACTTCTGATCAAACATATGAAATATGCAGAGGTGTGAACAGCCCTTCATGCAAGATACTCTACGATATTTACCATATGCAGAAAAACGAGGGTAATCTTATCAAAAATATTGAACACACCTGGAATGAAATCGCTTATTTCCAGATTGGCGATAACCCGGGCAGGAACGAGCCAACCACAGGCGAAATTAATTACAAGAATGTTTTCAAATACATACACGGCCGCGGGTATAAAGGCGTAATGGGTATGGAACATGGTAATTCCATCAAAGGAAAAGAAGGAGAAGCGGCACTGATAAAAGCGTACAGGGAGAGCGATAGCTTTCTGTAAGTGAATTAATATTTGCTGCGGCAGGGCAATGATTGCAAATAACTGATTGTAATCATTGCCCTTTTTGTTCCTGTTAGAGCATCAACGTATATACAAGAAGAGATTTTTTAACTTTCTCCTTCTTCTACACTTTCATCTTCAGCGTTCTTCAACACAACGTTTGACATGCGTCTCAGCGGGTTTGAGCGGTTGAAAGCATATTCCGATCTTTGGTATAATATATCTATTGCAGTATATATTGATTGACGCAATGAGGCTTCATCACCTTTGTTCTTGCCGGCAATATCAAATGCGGTTCCGTGATCGGGCGATGTTCTTACAACGGGCAGGCCGGCAGTATAATTTATTCCTTCGCCGGAGGCTAATGATTTAAAGGGAATCAGTCCCTGGTCGTGGTACATAGCCAGTACGGCATCAAATTTTTCATAGCTGCCGCGGGCAAAAAATGCATCCGCGCTATATGGGCCGAATGCGAGTATATTATTTTGTTTTGCTTCTTTAACTGCGGGCTTTATTTGCTCTTCTTCCTCTGTGCCAATCAAACCTTCGTCACCCGCATGCGGGTTTAAGCCTAATACAGCAATCTTTGGTTTGTCTATCCCAAAATCTTTTTGCAGGCTTTCTTTCATCAGCACCAGTTTTTTCAGAATAGCCTGCCTAGTAACTGCAGCCGCAACTTCTTTTACAGGAATATGTTCTGAAAGCAATCCAACCCGCATATTATCGGCACACATCAACATCAGCACATCATCAACCCCAAAAAAACTTTTGAGGTAAGGAGTGTGGCCGCTGAAAGAAAATTCAGGTGACTGCACATTTTTTTTATGAATAGGAGCTGTAACAAGCCCTTTTATATTTCCAGCCTTTAACGCCTGTGTTGCAGATTGAAGCGATTTAACCGCATATTTTCCTCCCGTATCGGTAAGTTGTCCCGGTGTTATGTTTACCTCTTCTTCCCAGCAGTTAAAGACATTAATCTGCCTGGGGTATGGTCTGGCAATATCTTTAAGGTTCTGAAAATTAAAATTTATTTCCGGCAAAGTTTTCCTGTAAAAATTGATCACTTTATTAGAAGCAAAAATTACCGGAGTACACAGATCCAGCAAACGGTTATCTGATAATGTTTTTATGATCAGTTCTATTCCGATGCCGTTCAGGTCGCCACAGGAAATCCCAATTACCGGTTTGTCATTTTGATTTGACATAATTAAAATGTTGAGCTGCGAATGTACACTTTTGTAGCGCTATTTCGTACTTTTAAGCCATCAATGTATACGTTAAAGAAATCATTAGGGCAGCACTTTTTGAGGGACGAGAATATGGTGCTGAAGATCATCGCGGCACTCAGGGAAAATCATTTTCAGCAATTATTGGAAATAGGTCCGGGAGGAGGAGCGCTTACCAAACATCTTATTAATATACCCGGCATTGATTTTAAAGCCGTTGAACTGGATGATGAAAAAATAGCCTTTCTTGAAAATACTTATCCTTCACTGAAAGATAAAATCCTTCACAGCAGTATACTGGATATTGATCAGCCATTTGAAGGGAAGTTTACGGTAATAGGCAATTTCCCTTATAATATTTCCTCTCAGATACTTTTTAAAATACTGGATTGGAGAGATGATGTTGAAGTAGTTGTTGGCATGTTTCAAAAAGAAGTAGCACAGCGCGTAGCGGCAAAACATGGAAATAAAACCTATGGCATTTTAAGCGTGTTGATACAGGCTTTTTTTGATGTGGAATATTTGTTTGAAGTACATGAAAACTGCTTTAATCCGCCACCCAAAGTTAAAAGCGCGGTTATAAGGCTTGTTCCGCGAAAAGCACGCCTGGATATTCCTGATGAAGCAAAATTTTTCAGGCTGGTAAAAACTGCGTTTAACCAGCGCCGTAAGATGCTTCGCAACGCTGTAAAGAGTTTGTTTGATGAGCAAACGCTGGCACAAGCTGTGTTTAATAAGCGTGCCGAGCAGTTAAGTATCGATGATTTCGTATCCTTGCAGCATTTAATGAATTAAAAGAACAAAATATATCTCCTTAAACTTTTATGAAGAAGGCAATTGTTACCGCAAAAGTGCATCAATACCTGATAGATACCTTAGAGCAAAAAGAATATACCGTTGTATATAAACCACAAATAACTTACAACGAACTGGCAGAAGAAATCAGCGATGCGCATGGATTAATTGTTACTACCCGTTTGAAAATTGATCGTGCAATGATTGATAAAGCCCCTGCGCTAAAATGGATTGGGAGATTAGGCAGTGGTATGGAGCTGATTGATGTGACTTATGCGGAAAGTAAAGGTATTCAATGTGAGAGTAGCCCGGAAGGTAACAGGAACGCGGTGGGAGAGCAGACATTAGGTGTATTGCTTTGCCTGATGAATAAAATTTGCTCCAGTAGTAACGAAGTTATGGAAGGTAAATGGATAAGAGATGCAAACCGGGGCACTGAATTAACCGGAAGAACAGTGGGTATAATTGGCTTCGGAAATGCGGGCGGGGCTTTTGCCAAACTGCTATCTTCTTTTGATGTTGAGATACTGGCCTATGATAAATACAAATTTGGATTTGCAGAAGGCAAAGTACATGAAGCAGCACCCGACCAGATAGCCCGATATGCGGATGTGATCAGTATGCATGTGCCGCTAACGGATGAAACTTTTCATATGGCAAATGATGCCTTTTTTAACGCACTGGAAAACAAACCTTATTTTTTAAATGCATGCCGTGGTAAAGTGCATGATACAGCAGCAGTGATCAATGCACTGAAAAACGGGAAGATAGCGGGAGCCGGATTGGATGTGCTGGAAAACGAAAAGCTTGACACTTATACTGCAGCAGAAAAGGAACAGCTTGACTGGCTCACATCGCAGCCCAATGTTATTGTTACACCACATATAGCCGGTTATAGTCATGAAGCTTTTTTTAAAATGGCGAAAGTGGTATTGGATAAGCTTCACTTGTAAAAGCTTCAATATGCTTACGTGAACCACATTTGGTTCGTAAAAAATAATATCTGTTTTGAAAACCATTAAGAAGTTAAGAAGCATTAAGGCTTTTACTTAATTTCCTTAATGCCTTAATGGTTATTGTATTAGAACTAATAGTGTTCCCGGATAATAGTTTCCCAACATTTTATGACTTAATAGTTTGTTTCATTCAATTTTTTATTACTTTTGTCGTCAAACTTAAATGCAACGCTTCGGGGTGAAAACCTGGAGCGTTGTTATTTTTTTACTTTTTATAACCAAAAGAAGTCAGCCATGAGCGAAGTAATGTATGTTACCCAGGAGACTTTGGAGCAACTGAAGGCCGAGTTACAAAAGATGAAAGCAGTTGACAGACCTGCTGCTTCCAGAGCGATTGCCGAAGCCCGGGAAAAGGGTGATTTAAAAGAAAACGCGGAATATGATGCGGCTAAAGAGGCGCAGGGATTGCTTGAAGCAAGAATTGCCAAACTTGAAGGTGATTTAGCCAATGTTCGTATTCTCGAAATTGACAGCATTGATACCAGCAAGGTGAGTATACTTACCAAGGTAACATTAACGAACCTGAATACTAAAAAGAAGGTTACCTACCAGGTGGTTTCAGAAAAAGAAGCTGACCTGAAATCAGGAAAAATTTCTGTTACATCTCCAATAGGAAAGGGTATTTTGGGCAAGCAAATTGGTGATGTTGCCGAGGTTAAAGCACCTGCCGGATTAATCAAATTTAAAATTGAAGACATCGCAGTATAAATGCTTTTGTACAACATTGTAACGGGCGGCTGAATAGCCGCCTTTTTTGTTGTTATTGCTTGCCGCTGTTTAATTATTTTTGTTCTATGACGATATTCTCAAAAATCATAGCAGGCGAAATTCCTGCTTACAAGATTGCTGAAAATGATACATGCTATGCTTTCCTTGATATATTTCCTATGGTGAAAGGGCATACGCTTGTAATACCTAAAACAGAGGTGGATAATTTATTTGATCTGCCGGCAGATTATCTTGCTGAATTGATGTTGTTTGCTCAAAAAATAGCGAAAGCTATTGAAAAATCATTTGATTGTAACCGTTGCGGATTAAGCGTTGTTGGACTGGAAGTGCCACATGCACACCTTCATCTTATCCCGATCAATAGTGCAGATGATCTGAATTTTACAAGAGCAAAGCTGAAATTATCACCAGCGGAATTAAAGGAAGCGCAGGAGAAGATCATATCGAATTTATAAGAACTCGTTTTATCCTCCATCATTAGCTTTCAACCCTCCGCTCTTCACCTTCCTTTCCTCATTTTCCTGCAACTCTGCCCGGGTTATCCGTTACAAATTGCTCCCAGGTAGTTTTTTTTGTTCGCTTTGCAGGAGTTGAAGTTTCGTTGTTGGTAGGTGAACTTAACTGAAAATGATGGCAAATTGCTACCGCCAGTGCATCTGAGGCATCAAAATATGCAGGAGAATGGGTAATATTTGTAATCCGCTGAAGCATTTCCCATACCTGGTTTTTATCTGCGTTGCCATTGCCGGTAATAGATTGTTTAACCTTCCTTGGCGAATATTCTGTAACCGGTATGCCGCTTTGCATTGCTACAGCAATGGCCACACCCTGTGCCCGGCCAAGTTTTAGCATACTTTGCACGTTTTTGCCAAAAAATGGAGCTTCAATAGCAAACTGGTGTGGCTTGTATTTGCTGATTATAGCCTGTACATGATGGTGAATGATAGACAGCCTTTCATAATTATCTTTTTTTGCCGACAGTTTAAGCACATCCATTTCCAATAATTCAATCTTTGATGCGTTTACACAAATAACCCCATATCCCATTACGAGTGTTCCGGGGTCAATACCTAAAATTATCTGACTGTTTTGCAAAAGCTGATTTTTAAATGAAGGTTGCAAACAAAAATATCAAAATTTTCCTCAATGCAGTATTGGGGCCTGCATTGTTCCTGTGGGTTGTATACTCCATATACAAACAGATAGCGCATCAACCTGATCTGCTGCTATCAATGCAATATGTAAAACAGGCGCTTTTTGGACCGCTTGCCTGGAAATTATGGCTGGTACTTTTTCTTATGCTTATAAACTGGATGATTGAGGCGCGGAAATGGCAGGTATTAATGGCGCCATTACAATACATGTCTTTGAGCACATCCTTTAAAAGTGTGTTGGCAGGGGTTTCCTTAGGAGTGAGCACACCAAACAGGGTGGGTGAATATGGAGGCCGAATGTTATACATATATGAAGACGTGAGATTAAAATCAGTATCTATGTCTTTGCTGGGCAACATGAGCCAGTTGATTATAACATTGCTGCTGGGGTGTGCCGGGTTATTTATTCAGAAAGATATTGTTTATACAGCGTGTGCAGGTTACAATATTCCCTACAACTGGTTTATTATTTTCAACTGGATGGCTGTTATTATTACTATACTGGTGGTGGTATTATATTTTAGATTCGGCTGGATTGTAAGTATAGCTACTCCTATACGATTCATTAATAAATGGCTGGCAAAAATGAATGGCTTATATGGTGTGAGTGTTACAATTTTGTTAAGAGTGCTGGTCTTATCTGCGGTACGTTATGTTGTGTTCGTCTGTCAATATATCTTAATGCTTCAACTGATGCATGTTGACCTTAATATAACAGATGCATTCTGGTTGATAACTGTATTATATCTTATATTAGCAGTTATTCCAAGTGTAACCCTGCTTGAACTGGGAATGAGAGGAATGATTGCTGTATTGCTGTTTGAAGGGTTTAGTGAAAATACACTGGGTATATATGCAGCGTCAGCAGGAATATGGTTTGTCAATCTTATTATACCGGCTATTGCAGGGGGTTTATTAATGCCAGGATTAAAATTATTTAACAGGTCATGAGGCGAAAATTATTGATATCATTTTTGTTGATCATAACTGCTATACGTCTTAATGCAGGCGCTGATTTTTGTGGTATACGCAATACCTGTTTTTCTTCCGGAGAAAAAATAATTCTGAAGGTATACTATAACGCGCTGGGGTTATATGTGGATGCAGGGACTGCTATCTTTAACACAACCCTGGAAAATTATAATGGTAAAACAGTTTATCACGCGGTGGGCGAAGGTTATTCAAACAGCTCTTACGACTGGATATTTAAAGTAAGGGACAGGTATGAAACCTATATGGATACCGCCACACTTAAACCTTACCGTTTTATCAGGAATGTAGAAGAGGGAAAATATAAAAAGCATGAAAATGCCAGCTTTAACCATGAGGCAAATAGTGTGGTAACTACAAAGGGGGTATTTAAAACACCCGATTGCGTACAGGATGTTATAAGCGCTGTTTATTATGCCCGTAATATCAATTTTGACAGTTATGCAGTGAATGATAAAATAAACCTGAGTGTTTTTCTTGATGATGAAATTCATAATATCTATGTCCGGTATATGGGTAAGGAAACGATCAAGACGCGATATGGGAAATTCCGTGCAATCAAATTCAAGCCATTGCTTATTAAAGGAAGCATGTTTGAAGGTGGCGAAAAAATGACAGTGTGGGTTAGTGATGACGCCAATCATTTACCGTTGCGCATAGAAAGTGAGATAGTGGTAGGTAGTGTAAAGGTTGATATGATGGGCTACCGCAATTTGAGATACCCGTTGAGTTCGTTGATAAAGTTTAGATGAAAGGGTTTATGGTTTGTAGTTTAAGGTTTGTAATTTGAACCATAAACTACAAACAGCAAACATTAAATTTTTCATTTTTTCGGTTCTTCCAGTACCCGTATTTCCACCAGCCTGAAATCAATTTCCTGGCCTTCACTTTGCAGTGCAATAAACCCTTCTTTTAAAAGTTTGCCATCAATCTTTATTGTAGGATCATAACGGTTGGCAACACCTCCTCCGATTTGTGGTTTGGAATATTGTAATACAGTGTCGCCATTAATGATGTGCGTGATGAGTGAATCACCTAATACTATGGCTTCGGCTCTTACCCATTGATCGCCATCATACGTTTTTGAAGTAGATTCTATGCAATGCCTTGGGTCAATTCTGCCCTGGTATACCACATCTGTTCCGGGCGAACACATATTACCCGTAGGGCGTGAGTTGCCGTCTCCAAGTCCGCCTAAAAATTGCATTTCTACAGAAATAGGCCAGTCCTGTTCTTTTGGCATAGTGCGTGGATCCTGCGAATGCAGCATTACACCACTGTTCCTGATGGTATAGCCGGGTGCATCCTTGCGCCATATACCTGTAAACCTGTACTCCACCACAAGATGATAATAAGAGTAAGGCGTTTTAAAGTAGAGATGCCCGTATTGCTCATTGAATTTATCATATTGATCATAACGCACTTTGATCATTCCGTCTTCCACGCGAAATGTATTTCCATAATTTTCTCCCACTTCATGATGATGAATTTTTACAATCCAGTCATTGATATCTTTTCCATTAAATAATGGTATCCAGTCAGCTTTGTTGGCATCTGTTTGAGAAAAACCGTGTATGCTTAAAACTGAAAGACAAAAACAGGTGATTAGCTTCTTCATATTGATATAATAACTTTTAAATTATTCTTTTCCCGGTCCATATAACGGTCTGCCATTTCTGGTGCCATTATGTTGTCCGTTGTTTACTGTTATGTCGCCATTTACTATTACATATTTAAATCCTGTTGAATAGGCATGCGGCTTTTCAAAAGTGGCATTGTCCTGCACCGTATTTTCATTAAAGATAACAATGTCGGCAAACATACCTTCCCTGATTAGTCCCCGCCCATGCAGTTGAAATTTTTGAGCGGGAAGAGATGTCATTCTTCTGATAGCTTCTTCTAAGCTGATCACTTTTTCAGTACGAACATATTTTGCAAGTACTCTTGCATTGGTTCCATACCCGCGGGGATGGGGCATTCCCTCACCGAATACGCGGATGGAAGCGTCGCTTGCAAACATATTGAAGGGGTATTGCATGATACGTTTTACATCATTTTCGCTCATGCCATGAAAGACTGCGCCGGCGCCGCCATTTAGCATAATATCAATTACTGTTTCCGCTTCCTGTTTTGCTTTATGTTTTCTGCCTTTTAACAGGTTGATCTGCTCTATACTTTTGCCATTATAGGTACTGTCTGGCTTATAACTGGCTACAACCGCGTAGCTGAAATGCTTGAGTTTTCTTTTTTTCAGTTTGGCGAGCATATAATCAATCACATAGGTTTTGGTTACAGGCCTTTGCAGGCGTGCAACAATGGAGTCCTGCCCGTCAGCCAAAATTTCATCAGGCAGTAATGTGCTGATAGAAGTGCTGCTGGCTGTATAAGGATACTGGTCAATGGTTACATCAACACCTTCGTTTCGCGCTTTTTCAACCATGGGAAGTGTTATCGTGCTTCTTCCCCAGTTTTGCTGACCGCTTACTTTAAAATGTGAAATTTCAACAGGCATATGAGCTTCTCTTCCTATGGCGATAGCTTCATCAATAGCATCGGTCACGTTATCGCCTTCATCCCTGATATGTGATGCATATACTCCACGAAATTTCGCGGAAGCTTTAGCAAGGCTTAATACTTCAGATGTTTTACTGTAAGTGCCGGGTATATATATCAACCCGGTTGATAATCCTACGGCACCATCCTTCATCGCCTTTTCTACCAACGCTTCCATCTTTTGTAATTCTTCGGGAGTGGCATCACGGTTGGCACGTCCCATAATGGCTTTTCTTACATCGTTATGACCTATCAGCGAAGCAACGTTGATGGATAAACGAAGAGAGTCAAGAAAATCAAAATACTTTGCTATGTCAACGTTTGACGCGCCGCAGTTGCCTGCTACTACTGTGGTTACTCCATCATAAATAAAGCTTTCAGCGCCCGGCGCTTTTGCTTCATCTCCTTCAATATGTGTATGCACATCAATAAAACCCGGCGCAATGATCAACCCGGATGCATCAATTGTTTTGGGTGAGGTAAAATTCAGAGATTTTCCTACGCTGATAATCTTATCCCCTTTTATAGCCACATCTCCATAATACCAGTTATTGCCGGTGCCATCAATGATCTTCCCGTTTTTAATAAGCATATCACATTGCTCCTGCGCGGAGATAAAAACTGGAAACAATAAGCATAAAAAAACTATTCGCTTAAACATACGAAAGAAAACTATTTTAGATCATCAAGTTTGAAAGTGTCTTTTACCCGGATACCTTTTTCTGTCATGGTAAGCGTACAGCATTCTTGAAATGGGTCGTGTTCAAAAAAGAGAATGAAATTATTTTGCAGCGCTTCCTGCAGGAAAGCTTTCTTTTCCTGCAGCGTAGTTAAAGGAAACATATCGTACGCCATAACATAGGGAATGGGTATATGCCCGGTTGATGGTAAAAGATCGGCCATGTACACAATGGTGCGTCCCCTGTAGCTGATCTGCGGCAGCATCATGCCTTTTGTATGCCCGTTTACAAAACGAACGCTTATGTTTTCGGTGAAAGATATATCTTCAATTACTTCAATCATTTTCAGTTTACCGCTGTCCTGTATCGGTTGAATATTTTCTTTCAGGAAAGAAGCTTTTTCTCTGTCGTTTGGTTTGATGGCCCATTGCCAATGTTGCTCATTGCTCCAGTAGGTGGCATTTTTAAAGGCAGGCACCATTTTATTGTTTTCTATCACAATAGCACCGCCCACATGATCAAAGTGAAGATGGGTTAAAAAAACATCAGTAATATCATTACGGTGAAACCCGGATTCTGCCAGCGATTTATCCAGCGAGTGATCTCCATGCAGATAATAATGACCGAAAAATTTCGCATCCTGTTTATTGCCCACGCCGGTATCTACAAGAATCAGCCTGTTGCCATCCTCAATCAAAAGACAACGCAGTGCCCAGGTGCATAAATTATTTTCATCTGCCGGGTTAAGTTTGTTCCACATACTCTTAGGAACTACACCAAACATTGCGCCGCCATCTAATTTAAAAAAGCCTGTATTGATAGAATATAATTTCATGATGCTAAATGTAAAATTCAATAGTGTTAATCAGCTATCGAATTTACTATATAATGTGTTATGGAGAGCGGTGTAATGTATTAAAAGTATGGACTGCAATCGTCCTTTCGATCCTGCCTTCATGAAGATTAGAATGAATGAATGTAGCGACGGAAGAGCACTTTTCTCACCGAAGGTAAACCTGCCTGCCGGCAGGCAAGTCTGTTAGGCAGTAATGTAAAAGTTGAGCATTAGTACAAATGCCCGGCAGATTTCTCCCTCGCGTAAGAGTGATTATAGCATAATGCCCGTGTTGGCCCGGTTATAATGACATCATTATGGATGAATTGAAAAACAGGTTTCCTGCGTTGCGCCGTGTGTATAATGATTTAGCATTACAACAAATACTTTTTATAGAATAGCCACGGAATACACTGATGATACTGATAAACACCGATACATTCCGTAAATATCCGCCATATCCGTTTTATCCGTGTTCCATTCTGCGTATTGGGCATGCCCGAAGTTATTTTTAAATAACCCCTGATATATTTCCTGCCACGAATTCCGGCGAAACAGGATTTGCTACACAAAGCGCCACAAAGCATGCACAAAGTTACACAGAGCTATTTATTATTCTTTGTGGCTCTTTGTGTAGCCTTCGTGTACCTCCGTGAAATAACCAGTGAATAATGCAACCGGTAAGCCGGGAACTTATAAGCTGTAACCTGCATCCTGCCGCATAGCGGCTAACTGTTTGTAGAAAGAAAGCAAATGTCATCCTTATATTTTTCCTGAATCAGGTTTGGTACCCGAGATGAACGTATAGCCTGTATCTTATCGCGGCTTGATCCAGTCTTCAGGATTAAGGTACTTAGGCTTGTCACCAACTACAACATTCACTACAAACAATACCTTGCCAATGCCATCTTCGTCTTCTGATTCGGCAGCTCTTCCAATAACCTGGCCAAGCTTAACTTCACTGCCCTTGCTTACCGGTATGCCGGTAAGATTATAATAGGTGGTTAGATATTTGCCATGCCGGATAGTAACAGCAGAAACCTCACCAAAATTGTGAACAGAAGATACAGTGCCTTCATATACTGCTTTTACAGAAGCGCCAATATCGGTTTGAATATAGATGCCAATATTATCTTCATATAGTTTTGTATCTTCTATACGCTGCCGTCCAAAATGTCCTGTTATTTCACCTTTGCTTACAGGCCAGGGTAATTTTCTCCTGTTATTCTCAAAACCCATTGATACTGCGGTTACCTCCGGCGTGTTTTCAAGTGTGCTGGCTGACCTGGTTCTTGCAGGAGCCGCGGTTGCCGTGCTGCCGGATGTTTTATTGGCTGCTGCTGCTTTTGCCGCTGCTTCACGTTTAGCTTTTTCCTCTTTTTCAGCGGCCAGTATTTCTCGTTTAATAATGGCGGCTATAGAGCTTTTAATATTATTTTCCAGTTTCTTTTTGGAAGTCAGTTGTTTTTCCAGCTCCTTTTCTTTTGTTTTCAGACCAGATAAAACAACATCTTTTTCCCGCTTTTCATCTTCCAGCTTTTTCATCTGGGCGCTTTGCTCAGTCAGCGTTTTAGCTTTCAGATCTTTGTTCTCTGCGAGGGATCTGTTTTTTTGCTCTAATAAAATATGCGTTCTTGTAATGTTATCTACCTGCTTTTCGCGATAGTCCCTGTACGACTTGAGATAGGTTACACGTTTGACGGCATCATTAAAACTTACCGCGGAAAAAATAAAATTGAGCATATCATAACTGCTCCTGTTTTTATAAGCGTATTCTATTGTTTTAGCATATTGCTGTTTCAATGTGTCCAGCTCCTTGGTAAGCCTGTATATTTCCCGGTTATTGGTAAAAATATCTTCATCTATCAGGCGAACCTGCCTGTTGATGGTTTCTATAATGGCATCTCTTTTTTTGATCAGGTTGCGTATACGGGCTAACTGATCAAGGCTTTCTTTCTTACTTTTCTTAACCGAGTTCTGTGATTGCCTTAATTCTTCAATTTCTTTCTGAATCTGTTTTCGCTGGTTTTCAAGTTCATCTTTTGTTTGGGATAGCGTTGGGGTTGCCCAGGCGGCAAAAAATACAACGAGGATGATTGAAACAAGATTACGCATGCCAGAATTTTTATTGAATAAAGGGTGTTCTGCAAATAACGATACTAAATAAACAGGATTGCACTGTTTATTGTTAAAATTATTTCACTTTATAATTCTTCGGTATGTTAAACGGAAAATTTAACGGTTTATCAAACTCTGCCTGTTTGATGTTAAGGCTTATTTCAAGTCTTGTTTTTTCAGCAACGGCAATCTTCCGGTCTCCCGAAAATAATCTTCCCTCAATATTTATATAATCATTATAAGTGAAATCGGCTGTTCTGTTCCGGGTGGCGTCTACATCGTCCAGCTTGCTATGCAGTATGGCAAAATCATCTTTGCGCATAGTAAGCAGTTGTTTAAAAACGCTGTCTGCCGTAGATAAAGAAACAGAACTTTCCGTTTCTTTATACATCAGTACATTGGTGCTGTCAAGAAAAACAGGATTACCCACTATAATATCCTGCAGCGTAAAAAAATTAACCGGTAATTTTATGAGTTCTTTTATATAGTTAACGGATTGAAGCTGCACTTCTTTATCAAGACTGTTACGGATCTTCACACTGTCAGGTGTAATATATACCCGGAAAGCCTCAATACCTAAGGCTGCTATGATAGATATCCAGATTATACTATCCTTCTGTATTCTTACAAATGCGTTGAAGTCATAATTCCTTTGCTTACTATCCTTGTAATCAACCTTGATTTTTGAAGCAAATGTTTTGAAATCTACATGATTCGAGCGGATTTTTTCAAAAGCGGTATGCACCAATTTTGCCGAATCGGTTTCAGCGGGATTTACAAGCAGGGTGATTGTAGTATCTTTTTTAGTCATAGCCGATTGCAGTTTTTTTGAACTGCGGCAGCTATAAATAGTTACGGATAATAGCAATATGACTCCAATGATCTTTACATGCATCTGCTTCTCATTAATTTTTGCCCGTGTGACCGAAGCCGCCTTCATTACGGGTTGTTACGCTAATCATGTCAACAGTTTCCCATGTACATTGCTCAACTTGCTGAATAACCAGTTGGGCAACCCTGTCGCCCGGTAAAATAGTCTGAGGATCGTTGGACAGGTTGATCAGGATGACTTTTACTTCACCACGGTAATCCGCATCTATTGTTCCGGGTGTGTTGAGGCAGGTAATGCCCTGCTTAATGGCTAAACCGCTACGGGGGCGAACCTGCACTTCGTAACCTTCAGGAATTTCCATGAACAATCCCGTAGGTATTAAAGTTCTTTCAAGCGGTTGTAAAGTTACCGGCGCGGTAAGATGCGCTCTTACATCCATTCCTGATGCACCTGTTGTAGCATAAGAAGGCAATGGATTATCTGATTGGTTAATGACTTTTATGATTACTGGCATTGGGCAAAAATAAGGGTTTGAATTGGTTTAAGCTATCAGCGGTCAGGTATCAGCTGTCAGCTATCAGCGTTTGCTGTCATGTCCTGAAAAAAGTAGACACTATTACTACTATTACCCTTTTTCTTTTTTTTGTTACTTTTTTTCTTTTTACAATCCACATTTTAATTGTGGATTATTATAAACTTATTTGATTTACAGCTA
>NZ_QCZJ01000023.1 GCF_003075435.1 Terrimonas sp.
AGATAAAAGGATTATTCCTAAGAAAAATTCATGCAGTGACTTTTAAAGGATTTTTGATAAAACTGGTGATGTTTATTCTAGCCTTTACACTCAATAAAATTACCGATTAAATAGCAACTTGAATTAACTAATACTTAGACCATTCCGGAAAGTTGTCAGGACTGTGAAAAAAGGTATAAAACTTTGCGAGTCTTAAAAAGAAAAAAATATCGAACAATGAATATATTGTTCCCGGTGAAACCCTTTTATCTGTCAATTTTTTTAATGGCGTTATTCCATCTCGCCACAGGACAGAAAAAAAATTCTTTCCCTCCAAACTTTATACTAATCTCCTGTGATAATCTTGGATATGGTGATATTGGTCCGTTTGGATCAAAAATAAACCGAACTCCCAATTTAGATAAAATGGCCAGGGAGGGAAGGAAGTTCACACACTTTTACTCCACTTCCGGTGTATGTACTCCATCCCGTGCTTCTTTAATGACGGGTTGTTATGCACAAAGGATTGGCTTAGCCTGGAATGAGAGAGACGGGCAGGTATTAAGACCAGTCTCTCCTTACGGCTTAAATCCCGGTGAGATTACAGTGGCTGAAATTTTGAAAGATGCAGGATATGCCACCGGGCTTATCGGGAAGTGGCACTTAGGAGATCAACTCCCCTTTCTGCCCACAAGACAGGGATTCGATTATTTCTATGGAATCCCTTATAGTGATGATATGACTAAGGAACTGGGAAAACAGACCGGGAAGAAATACGGCGATACCCAATGGCCGGACCTTCCCCTGATGTGGAATGAGAAAGTATTAATAGAAGGGGTAGACAGGAATAATTTGACGAAGGACTATACCGAAAAAGCACTGGATTTTATTCAACAACACCACAAGGAACATTTCTTTTTATATCTGGCACAAGCGATGCCGGGAAGTACTACGAAACCTTTTTCAAGTGAGGCATTCAGAGGGAAAAGTAAGAGCGGGCCCTGGGGCGACAGTATTGAAGAGCTCGACTGGTCGGTGGGGCAGATCATGGAGAAGCTGAAAGCATTGGGAATTGCTGAAAATACACTATTGATATTCACTTCAGATAATGGAGCGCCTATGGGTAGTAATATGAATGGTACAGAAATAGGAACCAACCGGCCGTTATTCGGACGAGGATATACTACTGCAGAAGGAGGATTTCGTATCCCCTTATTGATGTGGTGGCCAGGTACTATTTTGAAAGCATCTGCCTGCAGTGAATTGGCTACCACTATGGATATATTACCCACTTTTTCTTATCTCGCAGGAAGAAATATTCCCGACGACCGTATTCTTGACGGGCATAATATCTGGCCTCTTATAGCAGGATTACCCGGCTCGAAATCCCCCTATGAAGCTTTTTATTATTATGAACAAACTCAACTGCAGGCTGTAAGGAGCGGCGCATGGAAGTTGTTTGTTCCTTTGGATTCTTTTCAAACCCATCCACATTTTGTGAAGGGACAGGCACCTGAATTTTTACTTTACAATGTAGTGGAGGATATTTCTTCAGAACGGAATGTAGCTAAAGACAATCCGCTCATTGTAAAAAAATTAATGGAATATGTGGAGAAAGCAAGATGTGATTTGGGCGATTTGAATAAACCGGGCAGGAATGTCAGGTCATGTGGCCGGGTTGACCATCCTGTTCCGGTGACTCAAATTCATTAAGTATAAATTGTTTTTGGTATCGAAAAGTAATTTCTTATATAGTTTATTTCATCAGCAATGGGAATATATCAATTTATTCGAACGATCTTTTGGCTATTATACCGGTGGCGGTTCACGGTCGTCCGTATAGTATTCCCTGGGATAAGCTCCGTAACAACGCCGGTTAAAGTACTGAGAGGATTAAAAAAAAGAGCTACATCCATCAAAAACCGCCACGCTTAGCTATTCAATTCCATGCAACGAGCTTGGCCTCTGGGATAAAAACATGCATTACATAGTTGAGCCCGGTGAGTTTGAAATCATGATCGGGGCGTTGGCGGAGGATATCAGGCTAAAAGGTATTACCGGTATTAAGACCGCAAAAAGCTTTTCAATACTAAAACAAAACAGAACAATGAATATGTTATTCCCGGTGAATCATTTTTTTTTGCTGGTGGAAATTCTTTCTGCACTCTCTATTGGGAATGTTTCAAAGGAATCTGTAAAGCAGCCAAACCTGCTTTTTATCTTTCCTGATCAGTTTCGTGCCCAGGCAATGGGTTTTATGAAAGAGGATCCTGTAAAAACCCCTTTTATAGACAAGTTGGCCAAAGAAGGTGTTGTGTTTGTCAATGCCGTGAGCAATCGCCCGATATGTACTCCTTACAGGGGAATGCTGATGACCGGGAAGTATTGTTTTTCAAATAATCTTCTGACAAACTGTAATACGAGTACTCGTAAGTATCAGAATTTTTTACATGAAGATGAAACCTGTTTTTCTGATGTGCTGAAAAGTAACGGGTATTATTGTGGTTATATAGGCAAATGGCATCTTGATGCGCCCAAAGGTCCGGATGTTGATGACTGGAGAGATAGTATATGGGATACATACACTCCCCCCGGGAAAAAAAGGCATGGCTTTGATTTCTGGCATGCTTACGGGTGTTACAATGAACATCTCAATCCTTATTACTGGGTAAACGATTCGCCGGTTGAAGACACTTTGTTTGCCGGGAAATGGTCGCCGGAACACGAAGCGGATGTGGCGATCAACTTTATAGGGTCTAACACAGATAAGCCATGGGCTCTATTCATTTCGATGAACCCGCCCCACAGTCCCTATAATGAAGTTCCGGAAAAATATAAAAAGATATACGAAGATATCCCTGTTAAAAAGCTATTAAACAGGCCTAATGTCCCTGGAGGAGAGCAAGGCAATGTTGCCCGGCAAAGTGTGGCCGATTATTTTGCCTGTGTAACGGGTGTGGACGAACAGGTCGGACGGATATTGAAAGCACTGGAAGCCAGCGGGCAGGCAGAAAATACAATAGTTGTATTCACTTCGGATCACGGTGAAATGATGGGAAGTCACGGGCTTATGGCCAAAGTAGTTCCCTACGAAGAATCCTTCCGTATTCCTTTAGTGATCCGCTGGCCTGGAAAATTAAAACCGGGAATAAACGATTTACAGATCAGTGTGCCGGATATGATGCCTTCCCTTCTTTCTCTCATCGGGCTTCATCAACAAATACCATCTGCCGTTGAAGGACAGGATCTCTCGGGATACTTCTCCGGCAAAAAGACCGGAGCCCCTGAATTTACACTTTACCTGCTTTGTAATCCCTGGAATGCACTGGGAGGAATGCGGGGGCTGAGGAATGATCGTTACACATTTGTAATGCAACGGAATAATGAAGGCAGGGAAACAGGGACCTTACTGTTCGATAACAAATCCGATCCTTTTCAACTGAAGAATATAGCAGGTGAACAACCTGCACTGGTTAATCAATTTAAAAAAAAGGTGTTTGATAAAATAAAAAATATAAATGATCCATGGATTATTTATAGCAACTAAGGAATGATACACTTCATAAGAGTAAGTCAAAAATTAAATAGTTGACATTCTTTTTTTCCAGTGTAATAACCCTAAAATTTTCAATTTGGGGATACCTGTTTCAGTAACGTGTGACCTATAATATTTTAAAAAATAAAAGATCATTTAAAGAAAAAGTTATGGCTTATTTAATTAAAGCAGAATCACAAGCTAGGATCGGCAAAGTGCAGGAGATATTAGCCGCGAAAAATTTGGATATCGCACTGGTGTATTATGATGAATTCAACATCGGCAACGGTTGGTATCTCACAGGCTGGTGTCCCCAGTTTGAAAGCGGTGCAGTGCTGGTACCCAGGGAAGGCGAACCTATGATCCTGGGAGGACCCGAAAGCGAACCTTTTGCCAAACTGGACAGCATGATCACCGAAACCAGGAACTTTACCGTTTTTATGGTACCTGATGAAGAATATCCCAATGCCACTATCATTGATTTCAAAAAATTATTTGAAGAGTTGACCGGCAGGCTGGGTAATATCAAACGTGTTGGGCTGGTAGGTGCGGGACGAATGCCTGCCGCAGGCTACCACCAGATAGTGGAGGGCTTCAGCGGTGTTGAATTGGTGGACATCACCGATGCGTTTGTGCGTTTGCGTTATATAAAGTCAGAATGGGAAAAACAGCAAATACGTGCTGCATTTAAGCTTGCCGATGCTGCTTACGATGCAATGAAAGCAAAAACAGCAAAAGGAGTATCCGAAATTGAAGTGGCTGCCGCTGGCGAATACGCCGTGAGAAGCCGGGGCGCAAGCGGGTTTGGATTTGGAACCATTGTTGGCAGTGGTGCCCGCTCCAATGCGGTGGTTCCTACAGCTACTTCCAAATTATTGCAGGACGGAGAACTGGTGATGGTGGGTATATCGCCTAAAGTAAATGGTTATGCCGGCGTGGTGGGAGATGTGTTCCCCGTATCGGGCACTTACACAGAACGGCAACGAATAGCCGTAGATCATCTGAAAGAAGCGTTCAGGCGAACCAAAGAGGGATTGGCAGTTGGTAAAACCGGCAAACAATTAGATGCACCGGCTCGTGCTTATTTTGAAGAACAACAATTGTCGCAATACCTGGTTTGTCCTTTTGTACATACCATAGGATTACATGAAGCGGAGTCGCCATTTTTCGGACCGCATAGCAACGATGTATTGGAACTTGGAATGATGATTTGCGTCGACATCAGCTTCTTCGGGCACCCGGAGTTTCATGGATTACGTATTGAAACGGGTTATGAAGTAACGGAAAACGGCATTGTTCCGCTTAGCCCACGCTTGGATGCTTATTTTCTCAACGATTAAATTTTAGTGGTGAAGCAATTACAAATTGATGATACCACCTCCTTTGATGTAGTGCTGGGCTTTGATATGGAAACGGATATCGGATCTTACACTACTTACTATGACGGTGTTCAAAAGGGAACGGATCCCATCCTGCATATCCTGAAGAAGCATAACATTGATGCTACTTTTTACTGGACGGGTCATGCAGCACAGCACAATCCTGAATGGGTGTTGAAAGTAAAACAAGCGGGTCACGAAACAGGTTGTCACGGACTGTTGCATGAAACGCTGGGCGATCCTATTTTTCCTTTGCCCAATAATTGGCCCATTCTTCCATACGAAGTAGAAGGCAGGTTAAAGGATGCGACGAAGATCATCTCTGATATCACAGGCAAGCAACCGGTTAGTTTTCGCTGCCCCCGTTTGTGGGGCAGCACCCGGGTGGTAAATGTGCTGGAATCTTTAGGTTATATATCTGATGCATCACTGCCTTTGTATTTTTACGGGGAACCATTTGTGCCTTATCATCCATCTGCAATCGACTGGACAAAGAAGGGTACAATGAATATTGTGGAGATCCCCAATTTCTGCGATCTGGAAATGCAAAGCAACGATCCTTACCAACGGGACCGTGATCAATGGCCTTTGTTCAGAACAAAGTCTGCTGAGGCTGTGATGGAAAAAGCGGAGCTTTTTTTACGTTATGTCTGCAATAAAGGCGAAAGACCGGTGCTCTGCTTTTATTTTCATCCCTGGGAGTTTTATCCTATGCTCCAGGGCGCACTCGATTTCGGTGAGTGTTCGGTTACGCCGTTGCCTTTCATCGTAGAAAATTGTGGCGCTAAAGCCATCGCAGAGTTGGATGCATTGTGTGCTTTGTTGCTCAAACGGGGCGGACGTTTTCTAACCGCCGGACAACTTGCGGGAGAGTTTAAAGCAACAAAAGTGTAAGCGCAATGATAAGGAAAGCATTCGTGATTCACACAAAAGAAGGACAGTTGGAGGAGTACATCAAACAGCACAATCATGCTGACAGAAATTTTTCATTTAAAATAAAGCGTAATGCACATCAATGATCTGCAAAAGGCATTTGACCAGGCAGGAAAACGAACGCATTTGATAGGAAGCGATATGGCTGGTGTTTTGGTGGCATTGGATATGGAAGGTCGTTTATTCACAGTCTGGAATGGTGAGGTTATTAACCGGGTAAACACAGATGCCATCCGTTATCATAGTGATCAGCACACCTATTATAATCCGGGTGGAGATGTATTGTGGCCGGCACCAGAAGGCACCTGCCTGGGATATCAATACAGCACAGATAAATGGAGGGTTTCTCCCGGTATCAGGTTTGCCTGTTACCAGGTGAAGGAAACTGAAAACAGAAGATTGGTCGTGGAGGCAGAAATTGACCTGGTGAACAATTGTGGTATTGGTATACCTACTTTATTTGCAAGAGATATATACCTTACGGAAGTGGATGACGGAGTGCAAGTAAATGTAAGAGAATCCATCACCTACATTGGTAAAAAACCTTTGTCTTCCTCTCAAGCCCTGATAGCGCCATGGACCCTTTGTCAATTTGATACGGATTACGGAGGAAAAGTAATCTTCCCCTGTGGAGATAAATCTGAATTGTGGGATCTGTATGATGATACTATCGTACCACAATGCATACTTCATGGTGATACAATGGAAATCCCGGCAGATGGGAAAAAAAGGTTCCAGGTTGGATTGGCACCATCAGTTCCCTGGATCGAATTTCATTCTGTTCAACACAACCTGCGGGTAAAACGCAGTGCTTCGGTTATACCTTCTTCACAATCTTACATTGATATCAGTGATGCTGATCCGCAGTGTGCACCCGGATCCCGTGGCGTACGATACAGTGTGTATAACGACAGTTCGAATTTTATGGAGATAGAAGCGGTGGGTGGATGTCCTGAGGTGATAACGCCGGGAATGGTTCTGTCGGTTGATGTTGAAACCGGTTACCGGTTACTGTAACAATAGTTTTTATTATGGAACAAATACTTGGTATTCTGTATCATTCTATCGGCGGGTTTTCATCCGCAAGTTTTTATGTACCTTACAATGGAGTAAAAAATTGGTCGTGGAGTACGTACTGGATCGTGCTGGGGTTTGTTGCATGGATCATTATGCCTGCGGTTGGAGGAATGATCACTTCATCCGATCTGTGGCAAATACTTTCTTCCAGTTCTTTGAGCTCAAAGGTGTTGAGCTGGTTTTATGGTTTTTTGTGGGGATTTGGCGGGCTTTTAGCGGGGCTGGGACTGCGTTATCTTGGTTTGGCATTAGGGCAATCTGTTTGTTTGGGTGTTTCCGCTATTGTGGGTACTGTTATCCCGGCAATCATGCAGGATAAGCTGGTATTATTGTTCACTACAATACCGGGAGCCATTATTCTCATGGGGTTTCTGCTGTGTATTGTTGGCGTTTTTTTGTGCGGATATGCCGGAGTACTAAAAGACAGGCTGCTGTCGGATGCAGATAAGAAAGCATCTGTGAAAGAATTTTCTGCGGTAAAAGGATTTACGATGGCAGTGCTGGGCGGCGTTTTCAGTGCCTGTATGGCATTTGCCATCTCGGCAGGTGAACCTATTGCACAGAAAGCGGAGCAGATGGGTACCAACCCGGTGTTTGTGAATATACCCATTTTTGTGTTGGCCTTAGGTGGTGGCTTTTGTTCGAACCTGATCTACAATATTATTACGAGCACCAGAAACAAGACGTTCGGAGACTATACTGTGTCTCCACGCTCCACATTATTCAGGAACTATGGGCTCGCTTTTTTGAGCGGGTTAATGTGGTATGGTCAGTTCTTTTTTTATGGAATGGGATCTGCTAAAATGGGTAAATATGATTTTGCCAGTTGGAGTATCCATATGGCGTCTATCATCATCTTTAGTAATCTCTGGGGTATGGTATTACAAGAATGGAAGGCAACGACTGCAAGTACTCGCATGTATCTATGGTTAGGTATCATTATGCTGATCATTTCAGTTGTATTAATTGGCGCGGGTAATAATATGGCGGGAATTTGAGTAACAGGCGCATCGCCGGATATACGTTCAGGGATGTTACATGAAGTTAACGAACAACTTTCGTTCAGCTCTTCTTTAGGACTGATTTAAATCTTCGTTGCATCAGCCTGCGAAAACGCCGTCAACAAAATAATTTCTAAGAATTCCATACAAAGGGCTGTAAACATCTTACTATGGAAATGAACTTTTTTTCCTACCTTTCCAATCGCTTGTCGTTCAACTTGGAAAACTTATCACAATACGGATCTAAAGAACTCCTTGCTTTACTAAAACAGGATAGTTCGTCAGCCTTTACCCAAATCTATCTCAGATACTGGAAACAATTGTTTGCTATCGCCTATAACAGGTTAAAAGAAATAGAGACTGCCGAAGATATTGTACATGACGTATTTACGGCTTTATGGGACAACAGACATATTATTCAGATTGACACGCTCGAAAGTTATCTTGCCACTGCAACGAAGTATATGGTACTTGGCCGATTTCGTAAGTTGGAGAGGAAAAAAAGGTATAACAACCTTTATGTAGCGCCGGAACCGGGTATTTCTCCCGAATCCTCTTTGCACTACAAACGCATCCTGGAAATTGTAAAACGGCAAGTGGATAGCCTGCCGGAAAGATGCAGGCTGATCTTTATTTACAGCCGCAACGAAGGAATGTCGGCAAAGCAGATTGCCCAAAAGCTCAACATATCTCCTAAAACTGTTGAAAACCAGCTTACAAAAGCCATTAAGTCTATTAAAGCGGCTGCGAGGTCATTCACCATCAGTACTATACCTGCAATTTTCACAATTTTGATCACGGCATAAGTTTTTTTCTAAAACGAATAGGGGGAATATTACGTCCCGTACACTTACCTGGCATATCCTTAGTATATCTATGCCTATACCACAGCATATACAGCGTCTCATCGGGAAATACCTTGCAGGGGAGATCAGCAGGGAAGAATCAGCAATTCTTGACGAGTGGTATCTTTCTTTCAATGATCATGAAGTTGAAATTACTGCAACAGATAATCTTAATGAGGAAGTGATAAAGAACCGTATTCACAAAAGGCTTTTGGAAGATATCCTGCAAAAGCAGGCGTTACAGGTTACAAAGTCCAGACGGCGCCGGTATATACCTGCCGCAGCAGCAGCACTCATTATTTTGGGTTTATCCTATTTTTTCTTTTTCAACTCCGGAAAGCCCGGATTTGCCCCAACCGGAATAACCAATGCAACTTCACCTAACAATGATATAGCACCGGGTGGTAATAAAGCGGTATTGATACTTGCTAATGGTTCATCTATTCCTCTCGACAGTATTTCCAATGGTATAATTTCAAAACAGGGAAACATTGACGTAAATAAAACGGCTAATGGGTTACTTTCTTACAGCATTAACAGTAAAGATATAACAGGAGACAATGCTGAACTTTATAATACCATTGCCACGCCCCGTGGCGGTCAATACCAGGTAACACTTTCTGATGGCACTAAAGTGTGGCTTAATGCCGGGTCTTCCATACATTTCCCCGTGGCTTTTGCGGACAATGAAAGAAAGGTGGAAATAACCGGCGAGGCTTACTTTGAAGTGGTAAAGGACGAAACAAAACCCTTTAAGGTATTAACGACTTCATCAGCAGTGGAAGTGCTGGGCACTCATTTTAACGTAAACGCCTATGATGACGAGGCATCGGTAAAAACCACGCTGCTGGAAGGAAAAGTAACGGTTTCTGGTAAGAACGAGATTCCTCACCTGCTGGCACCTGGCCAGCAATCGTCAGTAAGCAAGGAAGGAGAAATTTCAGTGACCGGTGATGTGAACATAGAAGATGTTATAGCCTGGAAAAACGGGCGTTTTCAATATACATCCGTCGATTTAAAATCGATACTCAGGCAGATTTCCCGCTGGTACGATGTTGATATTGAATATCGTGGGAACATAAATCTTGACTTCACCGGTCAACTGCCTCGTAGTGTAACCGTATCGAAAGTGTTTGAGAAACTGGAGATGACAGGAGAAGTACATTTCACAATTGAAGGAAGGAAAATCATTGTTTCACCTTAAAATGACAGAAATGCTCAACTGCTTTTTTGTACGAGATGGATGAGAGTATAGCTGTTTCAAATAAAAACCGGAAGCTGGTACGACAGCTCCCGGCAGTTGTTTGAAATGCTGATATAAACCAATCTGCAACGACTTGCTTATTCATCATCACCGCCAGTATGAAAATTCATAACTGGCGGACAAACAATACAAATATATGTATTTAACTGCTTATTGTAAATCCGCAGCAGATGCCGGCGGTTTATTAACCAAAGCGATCCGGATTATGAAACTTACAACAGTTTTTATAATCGCAGCCTGCCTCCAGGTAAGTGCCAGGGCTTATTCACAAAGAATAACACTCAGCGGTAAAAATATTTCACTACAAAAAGTATTCGAGGAAATAAAAAAGCAAACCGGTTATCAGTTTTTTTATGCAGACAGAACCATCAAATCTGCCAAAACTATTTCGCTGAATCTGAAAAGAGTACCTTTAGAACGGGCTTTGAATATAATATTCGAAGATCAACCCCTTACCTTTGGCATCTCTGAAAATACTATTGTTATAAAAAGAAAACCCCTTGCAGATCCCACCTCTTCCGAAACAACATTGCCGACTCCGCCACCATCGGATATCCAGATAAGTGGAAAGGTAACAGACGAAAAGGGGCAGCCACTGCAGGGTGCAACTGTATTGGTAAAAGGAACAAATAACGGAACCAAGACCGATGCGAATGGGAATTTTACCCTTGAGGCTGCTCCTAATGCTATATTGGTAATTTCTTATGTTGGTTTTGAGACTACAGAAGTAAAGGCGTCAGGCCGTACTATTTCAATTCAATTAAAAGCTTCTATAAGCACATCAGAACAGATAGTGGTGGTGGGTTATGGCAGCCAGAGGAAGAGCGATATTACCGGTGCCGTTTCAAAAGTGGATATGGATAAAGCCAAAGCCATACCCACTACTAATATTGCGGAAATGATAAGGGGTCAGGCTGCAGGTGTGCAGGTAACTTTGCTTTCTGCAAGGCCGGGTGGCAACTCCAACATATTAATCAGAGGTAAGAAATCCATTCGCGGATTAAACGACCCGTTAATTGTACTGGACGGCTTCCCGATAGAAAATATCAATGACGTAAATCCTGATGATATTGCTTCAATAGAGATTCTAAAGGATGCCTCAGCTCAAGCCATATATGGTGCAAGAGCTTCTAATGGCGTAATACTTATTACCACCCAAAAAGGCAAAACGGGCAAAATGCGCGTTAGGGTAAATTCTTACCTTACCACTCATAAGCTCACAAAAAACTTTGATTTATATACTGCAGAGGAGTTTGCAGAGTTAAGAAGAGAAGCCGTAAGAACTCAATTTGGTACCTACCAGACCGACGATGTAAATTTTCAGGGACTGGAGGGTAATAACTTCTTAAAGGGACGATTTGTAAACTGGGAAGATGAAGTGTTACAGAGCGGTCTTATCAGCAGCAATACAGTAAGCGTTATGGGGGGAACAGAAAGCACAAAGCTCTTTACCAGTGCAAATTACTTTACTCAAAGAGGGCTGATCCCGACAGCCGATTACAAAAGAGGCTCTTTCCGTATCAACCTCGATCAGAAAATAAACGACAGGGCAAGCATTGAAGCTAACCTGAGCTTCGTAACTGACAAACAAAGAAAGGAAACCAATAATCTCGACTTTATTACGATTTCTCCTTTTACTGGACCTTATGATTCCACAGGTTCTCTGATCAAACTGGTAGCTGGCGCCAATGCCAGCAGCAGTACCTTAAATCCATTATGGGATATAAGAGAATCTGACAATGACACAAAAACAAACCTGCTGAATTTAAACATGGTGCTCAACTACAAGCTAAGTAAGAACTTTTCTTATAAGCTCAATACATTGCTTAGCCGCCGCAACGTAGATGAAGGAATTTACTTAACAAAAAAACATTCTGTTGGTTTGCCGTTGAATGGCAGCGCATCAGTTGCCAATACATTGCGGGAAGAATATCTTATAGAAAATATTCTTAACTACAACGGGCAAATAAACAGCAATAATAAAATTGATATAACGCTGGTGCAGTCCGTAAACCAGCGCAATACCTCTAAAACCACGTCAACCGGTACAGGTTTTGGAAGCGATGTACTGGGATATGACGGTATTTCCAACGCCCTCATTTTTAAAACAAACAGGGTTGAGGAGCAGTACCGGCTTGCTTCCTTTCTGGGACGGGTCCGGTATAACCTGATGGACAAATATCTCCTGAGCTTTACAGCCAGAAAAGATGGTGCATCTGTATTCGCGGAAAGCAGAAAATGGGGATTCTTCCCGGCAGCATCTTTTGCATGGCAAATGCATAAGGAAAGATTCTTTCAAAATGTCAAAGCCGTTAACCAGTTAAAATTGAGGTTGAGCTACGGTTCGGTGGGCAACCAGTCGCTCGATCCCTATTCCACGCTGGGCGTAGTAGGTAACACGCCTTATGTTTTTGGTTCAGCTATTGTGGCAGGAGCATTGCCAGGCACTGTACTGCCCAATCCCACCCTCACATGGGAAACATCAACTACCTTTAACGCAGGACTGGATTTCGGGCTGCTTAATAACCGCCTCACAGGTACAATCGAATACTACAATACCCAAACAACCGATTTGCTTACAGATATTTCACTGGGCGGTGTTTCAGGTTTTAGCTCAATGATCACCAACGGTGGAGAGTCACAGAACAGAGGCGTTGAAATTTTGCTTACGGGTCACATTGTTCGCAATACCAACTGGGATTGGAGCATTACTACTGCATTTACCTCAAACAAAAACAAAGTCCTTAAAACAGGTATAGGAGATATCAACGGGGATCCGAAGGATGATATAGCCCGTAACCGGTTTGTAGGACAACCGATAGATGTGATTCGTACCATGTTGTTTGACGGTATCTTCCAAACAGATGACGAAGCCATTGCTTCTGCACAAGGCACATTAGGCGGCACAGTTACGCCATTCACACCATTAACTGTTTTAAAAGCAGGTTCCATTCGAATAAAAGACGTAGATGGAGACGGCAGGATTACAGATGCAGATAATGTGATCATTAGCCAAAACCCCGATTGGTTTGGATCTGTGTCTACAACCCTCACTTATAAAAACTTTGACCTGCTTGCTGATTTTTATATCGTACAGGGCGCAACAAAGCGAAATCCTTACCTGGGCGATTTTAATCAGGGAGGCACCTTGCAATCATATCGCAACGGAATAAAAGTTGATTACTGGACGCCTGAAAACCCCTCCACTACACATCCACGCCCCAATTATGCAAGCGGTCAGGCTCCGCCCCATACCGGCTTGCTTACCATTGCAGACGCATCTTACACAAGATTACGAACACTTTCGCTGGGATATAATATACCGCAATCTGCTTTGGACAGGCTAAAAATGAGCAGCCTGAGGGTTTATATTACAGCTAACAACCTGGTCACCATTACGGATTATAAATCGTACAGTCCCGAAAATAATCCCAATGACTTTCCCGATACCAAAGGCTTCACTTTTGGTGTGAATGTAGGTTTTTAATTCATCAATGAAAAATGGAACAAAATGAAACGAAATAATTTTTATAATATATGGGGAATTGCCTTGCTTGCAATTGCTCTAACTTCTTCCTGTAAAAAATACCTGGAAGAAAAGCCTACTACCCAATTTACCGCAGACTTTGTATACAATACACCCGAAGGGCTTGAGGCCGGAGTAAATGCCTTGTATAGTTTTCAACGGGAGTTTTGGGAAAACGGCGCCAATAACGGCTCGAACCCTATTGTAATTGACGCAAAGGATGATCTTACGATTAACCGGAATGCAGAAGTAGCAAATTATGGAAGAATGTTTTGTGGCACCACACCTGATAATGATTGTGGAGGAGTGTATAGCAATTACTGGCGAACATATTATAGAATCATTGACAGAGCCAATGCACTGGTAAAAGCAGCCGACGCAATCAGCATGGATGAATCAACAAAGAAAAGACTGGTGGGCGAAGCGAAGTTTTTCAGGGCTAATTCCATATTTATCTTATACAGGCTCTTTAATAATATTTACGTAACAACGGAGCCCACTACACCTGAAAACGCATTGACTATAATCCAGGACAAAACCCCTGTAGCCGACATATATAAGCAAATAAATGAAGACCTTACCTACTCAATTGAAAATCTTCCCTGGACAACCAATGAGTTTGGAAGAATAACACAAGCAGCAGCAAGACACGTAAAGGCCGATGTGGCCTTGTGGCAACAGAACTGGCAGGAAGCTAAAACACAGGCAGAAGCCGTGATTTCGCAAACCGGAATTCATAGCCTGGTTGCTCAAACCGGGTTGGTTTTTCGCGGGGATTTAAAGAATACTGAAAATCTGTGGGTATTGCAATGGAAGAGAAACGAGAATGGTAAGGCGCATAAAATAAATTTTAATCTTATGCCGAACTATGCTGAACTAACTCCAGGTTCAAAATATTCCATTGAACAAGGTGGACGAGGATTTGGATGGCTTACATTAAATAACTACCTGCGCGACCTGCTTGCAGCAGATCCGAATGATACCAGGATAAAAGGCGCTTACTATATAAAGGATTATGTATTCAACGATGCAGCTACTTTACCACCCGGGCAGGTATTGGGAGCTGTTCTGAATTTTGCATCAACTACACCATGGAAAGAGTTTGATGGGTCAGCCGCAAATCGCAACGGTTTTTTCATACGCATGAATGCCGGGTGTAAAAAATATTTTCCTGATGATGGAATACCAACAGAAGATAACCAGACAAAAAATATTGCTGTTTTTCGTTTGGCAGAGACCATGCTGTTTGCAGCAGAGGCTAATTTAATGCTGGGCAATATCGGAACATCAACAGATAATGCGATGGCAGGAACTGCTCTAGGTCAGCTAAATACCGTACGGGTAAGAGCAGGTACCACACCGGCAACAGCAATTACCATAGATTCCATTTTAAATGAGCAGGCAAGAGAATTGGCGTTTGAAGGCAAGCGGCTATATATGTTAAAGCGTTTGGGTTTGCTCTACAACTATATTGTTGATCATGCGGGGTATGGCATGCCCGGAGATCTTAGTCCGGAAAATTCTACAGCGGGTGGTGCTAATAATACACCTGAGAAACCATTGCCTTATAGAACTGATGCAAGGAGAACTATGCAGCCCCATATGATTAACTGGCCAATACCTCGGGCAGAGATGAATTTGTTGGGGCCAAGCTATCCACAGAACGCGGGGTATTAATCTGAGAGTTTTGAAAAGCCATAAACAATAAGAAGGGGTGGCTTCCACTCCTTCTTTAAAATCATCAGGTTGGGGAGGATTTTTTTGCTAAACAAAATAATGTCAGGAGAAATTTTTGTTGGATGTCATCTTAAAAGAATCAAAAGTAAATTGTTGTTTCTACATTAATTTATTTAATACGTTTAATTTTGGTTTAAAAAGCATCTTTTAAATTTAAATATTTCTTTTGATAAGCCTTCGCTGTTAATCCTGTAATAAGTCTAAATTGTCTATTAAAATGTGAAATATTATTATAGCCTGTACTGTATGCTATTTGGCTGATAGTTTTGTTACTTGTAACCAACAATTTGCATGCATTTGAAATTCTGACTTCATTTAAAAACTGGGAAAAAGTTTTATGTGTCCGGGCTTTAAAATAGCGGCAAAAGGATGATTTTGAAAGATTCGAGAAAGCGGCAATCTCCTCAATTTTAATTTCATTTGAATAGTTTTCCGTAATAAAATTCATGACTTTGTTTAACCTTTCGGTATCCAAAGAACTGAAAGTGTTGGCAAGCCCAGGACCGGATAATAATTCATATTCTTCAGTTTCTGCAATTGCTTCTAGTGTTTTCAGGAACAATACTAATCTGTTAATACCTTCGGCATTAACAACCTCTTTTACTAAAGTAGATATTCTTTTATGATCTTTTCCCCGGATTAATACACCTTGCCTACCACGAGCGAAAAGTTGTTTAACCAATGATAGCTCAGGTAAATCAAAAAAGCCTTCTTTTAAAGCACCTTCGAGGAAATGAATCACATATACGTCCACAAAAAGACTTTTATTTCCCTGATAAAAGTCCTTATCGTTTTTCCATACATGAGGCAAATTTGAACTGATGAACATCAAATCTCCATCATTAAAGTTTCCGATATGGTTTCCCATAAACCTAATACCATAACTTTTTTCTACAAAAATAATTTCATATTCCGGATGATAATGCCATGGATAATCCATGTAAGGAGTTATTTCTCTCTTTACAGTAATTGAAGAAGTGTAGGCGGACGGTATCTTCTCAAGCTTGGGTTGCATGAAATGCATTTTATTGACAACAATTGAAAAAAAGATGACTTTTTTCTGTAAAAATAGTGTTTTTCTAAGAGTCAGCCCACATAGGTCCCAACCCTTTTGATTTTACCTGCTCTTCAAAGAGACTATTTGGACAGAAGATTGTTAATTGATGAGAAATATGGGTATTTCAGCTAATTAACCATCATTGTATTGGCAGAATTTACAAGGAGACCAAAATTGGCAAACATTTTTGAGGGTAATTCCGATCAAGCCATTGAAGTGATTTTAAAATTGTAGATGATTTTGAAAACCGGTTTAACAGGCTAAACGTTGTTTTATAGATTCATCATTCTTTTAAAATGCCAGCATCAGCACAGTAGACAATCGCCAGCATCAAAATTACAGTGTCTATGGGGGTTGGAAATGCTGTTACGTCCAAAGCTTCAGCCGCTTTTGAATCTCAGCAACCAGGGATGTATTGTTTTGGAAAATAAAATTGGTGGCAACAAGCTCTTTCAATTTTGTTGCTGCTTCTTTTTTTGTAAGAATGTTTGCTTCAACAAGCCTATCGAAAATCCAGATCATACCATGATATTCAATATCTTTGTTTTTGGCGCAGTTACGCACGGTTTTATCGCTACTCAACACGCAAGCGCCCAGTTTATTAGCTATGTGCAAAACAGATTTATCCGTTTCGGATAAGGATTTGGGGTAAGAAGCTGAATAAATTTGAAGAAAGTCTTCTTCTTTAAGGTTATGAATAAAAAGTCTGTCAACGGACTGGTAGGCTTTTAAAACCTGCTGCTGTTCTGCATATAACTCAAAATAAACAGATGAGGTGGTATGTATCTCGATTTCAAGCTTGAAAAATAAAGGCACAAGACCTAAATCATACAGGTCTATGAAGATACAAGCATCGGTAACAGCTATTTTTAGTTTCATTGTCCTGGCAGATATTTGACATGTCTCGAATTAGCATTAAAACATCGGCTGGTGTTCCTTTTTAAATGCTGCCAAAGACATATTTGATAATGACGCTGCTTTGGACATGGATATCTGGTCTTCTATTAATGCTCTGAATAATAGCTGCTCAAAACGATTGCTTTCTTCAATACCCTGGTATTCTACAGGTTCATCTACTTTCCAGTTCAATTGTTTGATCAGGAAGAAAAATTGCTTGGTGTAATGGTCGTTTATGATACCACACGCTTTCGCTCTCATTACAATAGCCTGCATTGAAATACCATACTGCTTTTTGATATTGCCCAATTCTAAAGTAGAAAGCTTATTGCGATGGTTTCCCAGTTCAGCTTTGATGGCTTCTTCTGACAATAACATTGCTCCGGCAAACTGATGACATAAGGTTTCCTTTTGCCGGTCGGTGATGTCGCCAAACTTTAATAATAAGTGAGCCAACTCGTGTAGTAAGGTAAATCTTATCCTGTCGGGCTTATTTTCTTTTCGCTCGTTGTAAGCCACAACCGGAATGTTACCATTTACATAAGTCTGCAAACCATCAAAATCCTCATCAACATCCAACTTTACAACTTTGATATTTCTGTCTTCCAAAAGCTCTACAATATTGAATATAGGACCAGTTCCCAGAGACCACTTTTCACGTAATAATTCAGCGGCTTTATTTACCTGCTCATAAGTGGTAACGATACCAAAATCTTCCAACGGGTTTTCAAAGTCATTGGAAAGTCCGATGATTTCTTCTAACTCCAAATAACGTGAAAGATACTCCCTGGTGGTTTCATTGATAATGCCTACTTCCTTTTGCGGCATCTTGCTCGCTTTCCGATACTCAATGTCGCTCAATTCAACTTTAGTAGTTCTGAAAAAATAATCAGGGCTTACTTTAAGGGCTTTACCAAGCATATTGAGTTTCTCTGCATCTGGGATCACTTCGCCCTTTTCATAACGATGCAATGCCTGGCGGGACAAATTGCCCTCCAACGCGTCAGCCAAATCTTGCAATGAAAAACCATTCATTAAACGGGCTGACCTGAATCGTTCCGCAAAAACTTGTTTTATTTCCATTGTAAAATTTTTTCGGGTGCAAAGGTATGACATTTCAGTTGACAAAATAGTAAAAAAATGTCATTCTTTATATAATCGAACGTAACTGTGACAAATATTCATATTCAATAACCATGTCAAAATAAGTCATATTGTCGTTTTTAACAAAATTTTGGCATATTTACATTACTTGGTTGACATGTTTATATTTTGGACTGAAATTTGTAACTTATATTCCAATCCTTTTCACACTTAAAACGTATTGTAATGGGAAAATACCAGGTAACAAGAACAAGCTGCAAACGCCGGTTAAATTGACCACCCTTCGCCGGATTGAGCTGACCAGGTGATGCCGGAATAAATTGACCACCCTTCGCCGGCGTAAATTGACCACCTGGATTTGATTTTTAGTTTATGTATTGGGGCAACCTGCTGACTATAAATTTTGCATCAAAATTTTATAGTCAGGATGGCCAATACCCCGATAACGATGATTAAAATCAGACAGATCCTGCGTATGCACACGCAGGGCTACAGCAAGTTGAAGATAGCAGCACAAACAGGTGTAGCCCGTAATACGCTTAAGAAGTATATCAAATCATTTTCAGCCAGTGGATTGAGTTTTGAAGAAATCAGTGAACTCAGCGATAAAGACCTGGAAGATCTTTTTGTAAACCCTGAGCCAAAGCCTTTAGATGAAAAGCTTCAAATCCTTTTTGAACGCTTTCCTTCCATTGATAAAGAGCTGAAGAAAAAAGGGGTTACCCGTTATTTGCTGTGGGAGCAATACCGGAGCGAACATCCTGATGGTTTTGGTGTAAGCCAGTTTAAGCACTATTATGCGCAGTGGAAAGCCCAGGTTAATCCAGTGATGCGCATGGAACATAAAGCCGGTGATAAGCTCTATGTTGATTTTGCCGGAGATAAATTAAGTATCGTTGATCCCCAGAGTGGAGAAGTGACTGCTGTAGAAGTATTTGTTTGCATACTGGGAGCCAGCCAGCTGACCTATGTGGAAGCGGTGATGACCCAGCAGAAAGAAGATTTTATAGCTGCCTGCGAGAATGCATTGCATTTTTACGGTGGTGTTCCCGCAGCCATTGTACCAGACAACCTTAAAAGTGCAGTTATCCGCAGCAACAAGTTCGAGCCCACCCTGAACGAGACCTTTGCTGACTTTGCAGAACATTATAGTACATCCATTCTGCCAGCCCGGGCTTATCGCCCCCGCGATAAGGCACTCGTCGAAAATGCGGTTCGCATCATATACTCCCGCATATATGTAAAAGTCAGGCGCAACCCATACCACAATCTTACAGACCTGAACCAAGCCATCCGGCAAGCCCTCCAGGAACATAATGCCGCTATGCTGCGGGGGCGCAACTATAGCCGTCAGCAACAGTTTGATGAAGTAGAGAAAGCCGCCCTCATGCCACTACCCGTGTTGCGTTACGAGCTCAAAAAACAATGCTTTGCTACTGTAGCCAAAAACGGGCATGTCGGCCTGGGAGCTGACAAGCATTATTACAGTGTGCCTTACCGTTATATTGGCAAGAAAGTAAAATTGCTTTACTCCCGCCACACGGTAGAGATATATTATAATTATGAACGTATTGCCGTTCATCGCCGGCTTAAAAGCCCTTATCAGTATACCACCGAAAAAGAACACCTGGCTTCTACCCACCGCTTTGTAAGCGAGTGGACACCGGAGCGCTTCACATCCTGGGCGGAGAGCATCCACGAAGATGTAAAACTTTACATCCTGAAGGTACTGGATCGAAAACAACACCCTGAACAGGCTTATAAATCCTGCATGGGTATTTTAGGCTTTGCTAAGAAAGCAGGAACCGAACGCCTGATAAAAGCCTGCCAGCGAGCCCTGGGGTACGGTGCTTACAACTACAAAACCATACAGAAAATATTGGAGAGAGAACTGGATCTCGGCCTCACGCCGGACGAAACTGACCAGTTGAAAATGCCTTTCCACGACAATATCAGAGGAGAAGGCTACTATCAATAATTATCTTTTTATTCATCACATACTATAACAATCACACATCATGAATGCAGCAACATTAGACAAGATGCGCAAAATGAAACTACAGGGCATGTATCGTGTCTTTAAGACCAGCCTGGAATCAGAGAAACCAGAAACCTATACACCGGATGAGTTGATCGCTCACCTGGTAGATGCCGAATGGGACGACCGGCAGAACCGCAGCATAGATCAAAAGGTAAAGAATGCCCGCTTCCGCTACAAGGCAGACCTGGAGGGACTTTACTATCATAGCGACCGCAACATAGACCGTAACCAGATCATGCGGCTGGCAGAATGTAGCTTCATTGACAAAGCTGAATGTGTCCTCGTTACAGGAAGTACTGGTATTGGCAAAAGTTATATTGCTTCCGCACTTGGACATCATGCCTGTAGCCGGGGTTACAGGGTCGTCTACCACAATGTACCCAAACTGTTCTCCAAACTTAAAATGAGTAAAGCAGATGGCTCCTACATTAAAGAAATAGCGCGTATTGAACGACAGCAGCTACTTATACTGGATGACTTTGGCCTGCAACCGCTGGACGCCCAAAGCCGCACAGTACTGATGGAACTGGTGGAAGATCGTCACGGAAAAAGCGCCCTGATCATTACCTCACAAGTACCAGTCAGCAAATGGTATGATATTATCGGCGAGCAAACTATAGCTGACGCCATTCTGGACAGAATCGTTCATCATGCACACCGCCTGGAGCTAAAAGGAGAATCGCTACGCAAAAGAAGAAAAGCAGATAATGAACCGAATACATAAATTTGTGAATAAACAACCGCCAGAAGATGGCTGTTGAAACAAAAAAGCAACTCAATTTTGAATCGCTCCATTATACATAAACTGAAAATCTTCGCCAGCAAATCCGGTGGTCAATTTGCTTCGGCCTGACATGGTCAATTTGATCGGCGCACGCACCCATATCTCTTTGTAATACTTCAGGAGTTCTTTTAGCTTATGACCTTTTAAGCTGTTCTGAATACCTATGTAGGCATCTTTGACGGATTGCGCGGTGATGAGTTCAGCGCCATCCTGCAGTTTGCGATACTTGTCTTTAATGGTGAGCCTGATGTTATCCAGGTGATCATTAATGGACTTAATGTGGATACTACTGCCTTTTACAATTCCTTTTTTACTGTTCCAACTGCTGATGTCAATTTGTTCTTTGGTAGAGAATTCTTTTTCTTCTCCATCTACCGTAATGCGTACATAAATATCTGCTCTTTTTTTGTCGGCCTTACATTTTCTGATAAGGAAGCAAACACCGAATGATTGTGTTTCCATACAATCTGTTTTGAATGGTTTTGAAATGATTTTTCACTCTTCACATTTGTCAGTCCGCACTTCGGAACCATGGTGTCCGCAGTTTCGAATCCTCTGAGGACGCAGGTTCGAATCCATCTCAAAACCCATCAAAAAGTGTCAAAAAAATTGACACAACAAAATGGGTTACAATGAATTGCGAGAGGTTAGGTGAGATACAAAGTTTGTGCCTGAAAAACACTCACCTTTTCACTCACCTAAATATTGCTTTTTTTTGAAATGATTTGACGAGAGAAAAAAACAAATCCCTGTAAATCAATGAAGACTTACAGGGATTGATGTGATTTGACATCGAATTAGTCGGGAGGACAGGATTCGAACCTGCGACCCCCTGGTCCCAAACCAGGTATTCTACCGGGCTGAACTACCTCCCGAACCAAAAGGGTGGCAAAGGTAATGGAATGAAGATTAATTGCCAAACAGATATTGCGTTCTTCCATAATTTTTTTCAATAGCATTAATAAGCAATAAAGAACTTTTAATATTCAAATCTCCTGATCGTTTCATCTCTAATATAACATCAATAAATTGCTGATGAGTATTCGTGTGTCCCTGCACTTCCCATTTTGTAGTGATATGAATAAGACCATGCACACGATTTACAAAAAAGTATTTCCATCTTTCAATAAGCATCCACAACTTTGCAGATCATGGCTGTATTATTGAACAGTCATATTGATAAATGAACCAGATTAATTATTAAACATAATATTATGTCGTCACTAAATATCAACATACCACATAGCCTGCCCAAAGAAGAAGCTTTATCAAGAATAAAAGGATTACTACAGCAGGTAAAAGACCAACAGGCGAATGTTGTTTCAAATGTTCAGGAAAACTGGGAAGGCGATAAGGGAACATTCTCTTTTTCCGCAATGGGATTTGATCTTTCCGGTTTGATAGATGTAAAAGAAAATGGTGTGGATATAAATGCCGATCTGCCTTTTGCAGTATCACTGTTTAAAGGAAAAATCAAGGAGTTGATCACAGAAAAAGCTACACAACTGTTGTCATAAGAATATTGATTGATGGCTGCAAGCAGCCATCAATCAATATTCTTATCTCCGTTCTATTCTAATGTAACCCTGATGATCTTATTAATCTCCGGCAGTGTTGTAAATTCATTTGGGTTAAGGACCGGTTGAATCGGAATACTTTCCTGGAGTGGTGTACCCGCTAAATTGGCTTGTGTAACGCCAGCGCCCGGAAACTGGTTTATAGCTGTGCCGTTGTCGTATAAGCCTATAGTGGAAGAGAGGTCACCTTTTCGTATTTCTTTCATATCCGCTTTCATGTAGTCATCCTCTGTTGCAAAAAACCAATCGTTAGAAAATCCATACATAGTAGCAATTGCAATTTTTTCACCTTGAGCAATTGATATTTGCTGGGATACTTTACCTCCGGCAGCATTATTCATCCTGGGTAATAATATCGTAGTTGCAGGTTCTTTAAGAATGTATACTTCTTTGACCCCTCTTTTTGCTTTTAATGAATTGGCCAATACCTCTGCATTACCTTTTTGCGCCAGTTCCCTGAGCCCTTCTCCGCGGTCTTTTTCTCCTGTTTTGTAAATAGGATTTTCATCGCCTTTATATATAACCACCAATACAGGAGAGAGTGGTGTAAAAATGCCTGTGTGATCTGCGAGGTAATTGCTTAAAACACTGTTATCGCCAGACTCAGCAATATTTGTTAATCCGTTTGCGGTAATAGCCCCTTCTGCAAAAACAGGTTCCGCAAGCAATGCGTTGCCTCCGGCAACATAAGAAATTGCCCAAACCCCCGGGCTGAAAGGTGTTTCATTGGCTGTGCCGCCTGAATTATTCATTATAGTAAGCGTGAACATAGAATTGCCATTATATGCAAGTGATACTTTCATGAGCGAGGAGGCCGGCAGGTAGGCATTACCGTAATCATCCATTCCTTTTACTTCTTTAATCTGTTTGGGAGCGCTTTCTGCCTGCCCGGGGTGCATAACATTTTTACCGGGAACCTGGTTTACCCTGGTTCCGTTATCCCATAATTTTACCTGGGATGAAACATCACCGGTAACAGGTGTGCCGTCATCTTTGTAAAGTGCGATACCAGGGTTGCCCGGGGCAAAAAACAGATCATTGCTCCAGCCATACATAGAAGCAAAAGTTACATGCTGATTTTTGGCGGCAGAAAATGAGAATGATACTGATTGACCCGGGAAAATTACCGGGGGAGTGCCTTCTCCCCTGAATGTTCCTGATTCAACGAGAGGTTTGCTGTCTAATACATTTTCTATTGTGATAATGCCCTTTTGATAGAATATTCCACCATCTTTTTTGCATGAGAAAAATATTAAACCTGAGCACAGTAGCGCCACAAAGCGTTTTAGTGTATTTGTTTTCATTGTAAATTGTTTTGTTGCACAAAGCAACAAATGCCATATCGCAAACCCATCTCAGAAATATAACAAAAGTATCACGGTGTTTTTTTCATCATTTTATTCTTCAATTTTGTGAACAGCATATATGAACAGTAAAACAGTTTTGATTGTAGAGGATGATGTTAATATCGTTGAATTATTAACCATACATCTTAAAGACCTGGGTTGCAATGTGATGATTGCCACAGATGGGCAAAAAGCACTTGCAGCAGCCCGGAATGAAAATTTCGATCTTATCATACTGGATATTATGCTTCCCGGGCTTAGCGGTATGGAAGTTTGCAGAAAAATACGGCAGTACGACCGGCATATACCGATTATGATGCTTACCGCAAGGTCTGAAGAAATAGATAAGGTAATGGGCCTGGAAACCGGCGCTGATGATTATTTGACCAAGCCATTCAGCATTCGCGAATTTATAGCAAGGGTTAAAGTTATATTCAGAAGAAAAGAAGATACCATTCAGGCAAAGGATATCCGGGCGCCTTTAATAATTAAGTATGCAGGATTGGAAATTGATATGGATAAAAGAAAGGTTACGCTTGATAATGCAAGAATTGATCTTTCACCCAAAGAATTTGAGCTGATATCCTTACTGGCATCCAACCCCGGAAAAAGCTATAGCCGGAAACAACTTTTAAATCTTGTTTGGGGATATGATTTTGAAGGATATGAGCATACTGTTAACAGTCATATAAACCGCCTGCGCGGAAAAGTAGAAAAAGACATATCTAACCCACAATATATTTTAACTACCTGGGGAGTTGGTTACAGGTTTAATGAAGATTTATGATGATATTAAGCAAAGCAATTAAAGGCAATTTATTATTCTGGAGAATAGCTTTGGTATTTACCGGGCTGCTTATTTTGCTGGGAATTGTTTTTATAATTATTGCATCCCGTTTTTCTGAGTCGTATTACAACACGGCCCACCAGGAACTGTACGGAAATATTGCGCAGCATTTAGCAACATTTACACAACCATTTAAAAATGGTAAACCCGATACAACCGTTACACATGACATTATACACGCTACTATGGTGGCTAATCCAAGCGTGGAAGTATACCTGCTGGATACGGCAGGTAATATTGTTGATTATGTTGTGCCGGATACAACAGTACATGTAAATAAGGTTGATATAAGCAAGGTAAAACAATGGCTTTCGGCAAAAGAAATAAACCGGCCTATGGGAGATAATCCCAAAGCGCCTGGTGAACCCAGTATTTTTTCAGCAGCGCCTGCATATGAAAATGGAAAACTTTCCGGGTACGTGTATGCCGTGTTGTCAAGTGAAAAGCAAAAGCAGATTCTCCATTCAATTAACAACCGGTTCTATTTCCGGTTGGGAAGTTATATTTTTTTCTCAGCGCTGGCAGCGGCTTTTTTAGTAGGATTGTTTACCTTTTTTTCAATAACACGCAGTGTTGCTAATATTACTGCCGTAGTAATGCGGTTTAAGGAAGGAGATTACACTGCCCGGATTGAAGGGCACTCAAAGGGCGATATGGCGATGCTCAGCACTACTTTTAATGAAATGGCTGACGTAATTGTTGACAATTTTGAAAAGGTTGCTGCCACCGACCGTTTCAGGCAGGAGCTTATTGCCAATATATCGCATGACTTACGTACGCCGCTTTCTGCCATGCAAGGTTACGTAGAAACATTAATGATGAAAGCAAAAGAGCTGCCGGACGAAGAAAAAATGAAATACCTGTTGATTGTTCATGAAAGTACACGAAGATTAGGCGGATTGGTAGAGCAACTTTTTCAATATGCCAAGCTTGAGGCAAATATTGTTATACCGGAAAAGGAATCCTTTCTTATTAATGAACTGGCTTCTGATATATTGATGACATATCAATTGAAAGCTGCTGAAAGAAACATTCAACTGGAGATAAAAGCGCCATCCCGGCTTTCTCCTGTATTTGGAGATATTGCGCTTACTGAAAGAGTATTTCAGAACCTGCTGGATAATGCATTTAAATTTACGCCTGATGGCGGAAACATTACGATTGAGCTGGCACAAACCGTTTCAGGCGTTAGTGTAAAGATTGTTGATACCGGCGCCGGAATTCCTTTTGAAGATCAACCCTATATTTTTGAGCGATACAAACAACTCAATAAGGAGCGTAACAATACAAGCGGAATGGGTATAGGGCTGGCTATAGTAAGAAAAATTTTAGAATTACATCAAACTACGATACAGATATTCAGCGAGCCCGGCAAAGGAACAGCATTTCAATTTACATTACCGCTCAGGAATAACTTTATATTACAGGGCAATAGCTGAAAATGAACCTGTGCAGGCGGTTAATAATAATAAAACGAATTAATTTCTTTTATCAAACTTTTCATGAGAGACATAGTTTTTCAGGACGATACACATTGTATCAAAACCGTACACTTTGTGTATCGGTAGCGTACGAAAACGTTCGGCAGTTTTGATGTAATTAATTGGTTTTCAATAAAAGTATATTCTGGCACATCATTCCTTTATAAATGGCAGTTTCAGTATTGATTTTTGCCTTCCGGCATACGGCCGGGAGGTTTTTATAAAAAGGTTATATAATAGTTGAGATAAAATGGACAGAGTAATTCAAAAGAAAAAGTGGAATACAAAGCGGATACTTACTATAGTTGGTATAGCGGCCATCGTAGCACTGATAGGAGCAAGTTATTATTTTACCTCCGGCAAGCCTAAGCTTAATGTTGACACCGAACGGATAACCATAAGTGAAGTTAAGCAAGGCGTTTTCCAGGAAACCATTCCTGTAAATGGTGTTGTACTTCCGCTTACAAGTATATATCTTGATGCGCAGGAAGGCGGCCGTGTTGAAGAAAAATATGTGGAAGATGGTGCCATTATGAAAAAAGGACAACCGATTTTACGGCTTTCCAATACAGATCTTTTAATGACATTGATGAGCCAGCAGAATACCGTGTATAATACACTTACACAAATGCAGATCAACAACAATAATGCTTTGCAGAATACGGTATCCAAACTTAACCAGATGGCTGATGTGGAAAGTCAGTTAAAAGAGGCGGAACGCCTGTATAAGCTGAATAAAGAATTGTATGATCAGAAAGTGATCGGCTCACAGGAATTTAAACAGTCGGAAATAAATTATAATTACCTGCTGGATAAGAAGATGCTAACGGAGCGCATTCTCGAACAGGATTCTCTTTCAAGATTGCAGCAGTCGAAACAGGATAAGCAATCTTATGCAGGCTCACAGCAGGCATTAAATATTATGCAGAAAAAAGTTGGCGATTTGATTGTGCGTGCACCGGTTGACGGACAGTTAACATCGCTTGACGCTGAAATAGGGGAGAATAAAAATAAAGGACAAAGGCTTGGACAGATAGATGTATTGAGTGGTTTTAAAGTGAGGGTTGATGTGGATGAACATTATATCTCCCGCATTTACCCCGGGCAAAAAGGGCGGTTTACTTTCGCGGATTCATCTTATGAGCTTGAAATTAAAAAAGTATTTACGCAGGTTACCAATGGCCGCTTCCAGGTTGATATGGAATTTACAGGTAAGGTACCCAAGGGTATACGCCGGGGGCAAACATTGCAAACCCTGCTTGCTTTAAGCGATGAAAGAAAATCCCTGCTCCTGCCACGCGGAGGATTTTACCAGCAAACGGGTGGTAACTGGATATTTAAAGTTTCTGAAGATGGCAGTAAAGCGTATCGTGTAAACATTGTGCTGGGCAATCAAAACCAGGATTATTATGAAGTAACAGAAGGATTAAACCCTGGTGATAAAGTAGTAACAAGCAGCTATGAAAATTATGGAAATATGCAGGAGTTGATTTTGAAATAAGCTATCAGCTATCAGCTATCAGTCCTTTTGGATGCTGACAACAATTACAGACCGCTGATAGCTGACCGCTGACACCTGATAGCTATATTTAAAGTTTACTGCTGAAAGAAAAGAGCATTTTTTTTATTTCAATTATTTCTTGTTCGAGTTCTTTAAATAGAGGTTCGGAAATGTAGTTCAGATCCTTAGACAAGCAAAGCTGATATTCCAATTCAGAAGCTGAGCCCGATGATATAGTCAAAAAACGCTTGAGGTCAGGCACGCTATTTCGTCCACAGCCTTCAGCTATATTGGACGGAATAGAATAGGCAGCTCTGCGCATTTGAGAGACAAGACCAAACGTTTCTTCTTTAGGAAAACATTTGGTGAGCATATAAATTTTTAGAGTGAGTTGATGTCCTTTAGACCAGATGGATAATTTGCGAAAGTCTCTCATATTAGTGTTTTTTGGTTAGAAGTTTAATCTTGTTAAAGGTAAATGAAATTGTAAACTAATTATTCAACAAACATTCGGCTGACTACTCTCGCTAATAGCTGATAGCTAATAGCTGACTGCTGATAGCCGATAGCCTCTTGTAACATTTTAAAAACCATTTCGTATATAATAAAATACAGCATCAATGATAAAGATTAAAGACCTTGAAAAGATATATCGCACGGAAGAAGTAGAAACGGTAGCGCTCAATAAGCTTTCTTTTGAAGTAAAAGATGGTGAATTTGTGGCGGTGATGGGCCCATCAGGTTGTGGCAAGTCAACATTGCTTAACATACTTGGATTGCTGGATGATCCTGATGCGGGCAGCTTTTTGTTTAATGGTATTGAGGTGGCACATTTTAATGAGCGCAAAAGAGCCGACCTGCGCAAGCATAATATCGGTTTTGTATTCCAGAGCTTTAATCTTATTGATGAATTAACAGTGTTTGAAAATGTAGAGCTGCCATTGATATACACCGGGGTAAAATCTGCAGATCGTAAAAAAAGGGTAGAAGAAGTGCTGGATAAGGTACAGATCATGCACAGGCGTAATCACTATCCCCAGCAATTATCAGGTGGTCAGCAACAGCGTGTGGCTGTGGCGCGTGCAGTGGTAAATAATCCAAAATTAATTTTGGCGGATGAGCCAACAGGTAATCTTGACAGCAGCAATGGTAATGAAGTAATGCAGATGCTTACTGATTTAAACGAACAGGGAACAACCATCATAATGGTTACCCACTCCGAGCATGATTCGAGGTATAGCCATCGTATTATACGCATGCTGGACGGGCAAACGGTTACGGAGAATATATTGGTATAAGAAACAGCCTCTCCAAAAGGCGGAAGGAGAGATAGTCATTTAAAATTTAAAACAAAACATATGACACAGCAGTATCAAACCAAAATGCAACAAATCACCATGTTTGTCATATTGCTTGTATTGGTGATTGTCATTGCTCAAAAAGTATCGGCGGGCACCTGCGTTGCAAGTCAGTATGAGGTAGTTCAATGTGATGAAAACACGGCAACTGAATCAGAGAACGTTTCATTTGAGGTAAGTGATTTACCCTGGAGTCCTTTTATTGCTTTTCTAACCCGTTAGACAAACATCCGCTTTCCTTAATATCATAATCCCGGACAGAGAAGCTATTGCCTTTTTTGTTGCATTACAAAATGGAACGAGAAGGTTATGCGGGAAGGAATGTGGAAATGTGGGAGAGTGGGAATGTGAAAATGTAAGTAACTGCTGAAAGCTGAAAGCTGATAGCTGACGGCTCAAAGCTCAAAGCTTATCGCTATGTTTAAGAACTATATAAAAATAGCATTCAGAAACCTTGCAAAGAATAAAGTTTTTTCTGTTATAAATATTGCCGGACTTGCCATTGGTATTGGTTGTTTTGTTCTCATTGCCTTATATGTAATGGATGAATTGAGCTTTGATCGTTTTAATACAAAAGGCGATCGTATCTACCGTATCAGCTCTGATATAAAATTTGGCGGCGCCGAAACCCGCTATCCTTTTACCTCTGATATGATGGGGCAGATATTTAAAAAAGATTTTCCTGAAGTAGAAGATTATACACGCATTTATACTTCTAACGGTTCAAAGCTTGTAAAAAAAGGAAGCCAGTTTATTAATGAGATAAAAGTAGGTCATGCTGATTCTACCCTCTTTAATATTTTTACGCTGCCTGCAATAGCGGGCGATACGAGGACTGCCCTTAATGAGCCTAATACAGTTGTTATTACGGAATCAACCGCAAAAAAGTATTTTGGAACAACCAATGCCATTGGAAAAATTATTGAAACCAATGATAATGATAAAACTTTATATAAAGTAACTGCCATCATAAAAGATATTCCCTCTAACGCACATTTTAATTTTGACTTTATCTTCTCTATGAAGAATGTGGATTATAACTGGGGGCAGATCATGAGCCATAATTTTCATACGTATTTATTGCTGAAACCCGGAACTGACGTTAAAGCATTTGAAAAAAGAAGCCTTGATCAATATGTAAACAAATATGTTTTGCCTGAAGCCAACCAGGTAATGGGTATCTCCAGTATGGCAGATTTTGAGCGGGAAGGTAATAAGCTTAAATATTCCCTTACACCCATGCTTGACATTCATCTTTATTCAGGCAGGCCATTTGAGTTAAGTGCAGGCGGAAATATTCAGTATGTATATATATTTTCTCTTGTAGCTATTTTTATTTTGTTGATCGCGTGTATCAATTTCATGAATCTTACCACAGCGCGTTCTGCCAACAGGGCAAAGGAGGTGGGTATTCGTAAGGTGCTTGGCACAGATAAAAAAAGTTTGATCGCGCAATTTCTCAGTGAGTCCACGTTAATGGCGCTCGTTTCTACTATACTTGGTATAGTGTTGGTTTTTTTAGCGTTGCCATTCTTCAACAATGTTTCGGGTAAAACAATGAATGTTTATAACCTGCTTACACCTTTATTTCTTTTTTTCCTGCTGGCGCTTCCTTTTGTAGTTGGATTGATATCCGGAAGTTACCCGGCTTTTTTTCTCTCTTCATTCAAACCCATACAGGTATTAAAAGGTAAACTGAAAACCGGTGGTGCAAACAGTAGTTTGAGAAGTGTACTGGTGGTTTTTCAATTTGTTACATCTATTGTATTGATCATCGGTACAATTATTATTTACAGGCAGTTGAATTATATACAATCAAAAAGCCTGGGCTATTCAAAAGACCAGGTGTTGATCATTAACGATGCCTATACTTTAGGTAAAAACGCAGAAACATTCAAGCAGGAAATGTTGCAGCAACCCGGTGTTGTAAAAGGAACGCTGAGTGGCTTTCTTCCAACGCCATCTAACCGCAGTGATAATCTTTTTTCAAAATCACCACAGTTGGATGTAAAGAGTGGTTTTTCAATGCAGGAATGGAATGTTGACTATGATTATATCAATACTTTAGGTATGGAACTGGTAGCCGGCAGAAATTTTTCAAAAGATTTTGGTACAGATTCATCTGCAGTTATCCTGAATGAAACCACGGCAAAAAGCCTGGGCTATGATGATCCGATCGGGAAACCTGTTTATTCTATTTATAATCCTGAAACAAATGAAACCCGGAAGTACACAATAATTGGCGTGGTAAAAGATTTTCATTTTGAATCTTTAAAGAGAGATATCGACAAACTTGGGTTATTCCTGAGAAGAAGTACCGGGCTGGTATCATTTAAGGTAAATGCGGCAAATGCTCCACAGGTAATAAAAACGGCTGAAAGGAAATGGAAAGCCTTATCACCGCAAATGCCTTTTAATTATAAATTTTTAGATGCAGAGTTTAGCAGTGTTTACAACGCCGAACAGCGTGTAGGAAAAATCGCTTTGTCGTTTGCAGCGCTGGCAATAGTTATTGCATGCCTTGGCTTGTTTGGGCTGGCAGCCTATATAGCAGAGCAGCGTACAAAAGAAATTGGTATAAGAAAGGTGTTGGGTGCAAGTGCAACAAGCCTTGTAGCTATGTTGTCAAAAGATTTTTTAAAGCTTGTTGTGATCTCATCCATCATTGCTTTTCCATTGGCCTGGTGGAGTATGAAAAACTGGCTGCAGGATTTTGCTTATCGTATAAATATCAGTTGGTGGGTGTTTGTAATAGCAGGTGTAATAGCCATATTCATTGCTTTGATCACAGTGAGTTTCCAGGCAATAAAAGCAGCAATGGCAAACCCGGTGAAGTCACTCCGTACGGAGTAAGCCCTCACTCCCTGTTTCCTTGCGCGAGGAAAGAGGGAGAGGCCGAAACACTGAAAGTGTATAAATATAAATCACTAAATGCTGAAACCTGACTGCTGCAAGCTGATAGCCGATGGCTTACAGCTAAATAATTTCATATGATGCTTAAAACTATAATTAGGAACTTCTGGAAAAATAAAGGCTACGGTTTTTTAAACATATTCGGGCTGGCAATTGGTATTACCTGTGCCGGGTTAATTTTTCTATGGGCGGAAAATGAACTGGATTACGACAACTTTCATACAAAAAAAGATCAGTTATATTTCATAAGAGAGAATCAGAAGTACGATAGCTATGTTGCAACATTTGGTTCAACCCCTGCTCTGTTAGCCCCTGCTATGCAGACTGAAATTCCGGGGATTGCCAATACCTGCAGAATAGGCGGAGAAAATTCAACAACACTGGTAAGCATCGGTGACAGGTCAGTATATGCTTCAGGCGGATATGCTGATTCCTCTATCTTCAGCATGTTTACCTTGCCTTTTACAGAGGGTAAGGCCCAAAGCGCATTTGCTCAATTATATTCAATGGTTATTACGCAGTCAACTGCAAAAAAGTTTTTCGGGGATGATAAAAATGTGGTAGGTAAAACAGTACGTGTTGATAACAAGCAGGATTATATTATATCCGGGGTGATAAAAGATATTCCCCAAAACTCTTCGGTAAAGTTTGAGTGGATAGCGCCTTTTAAAATATGGTATAACGAAAACGAGTCATGGGCGCAGTATTGGGGCAACAACTGTTTGTCAACCTATGTTGAATTAAAACCTGGTGTAAATCCCGCTTCTGTAAATAAACTATTATATGATTTTATTCAGAAAAGAGAGGATCAGTCTATAGCACGGCCATTTTTATTTGCTTTAAAAGACTGGCGCCTGCGTAATGAGTTTAACAATGGTGTGCAAACCGGCGGCGGCAGAATAGAGTATGTAAGGTTGTTTTCTATTATAGCGTGGATCATTTTGCTGATCGCCTGTGTAAATTTCATGAATCTTGCTACTGCAAGAAGTGAAAAACGTGCAAGAGAAGTGGGTGTACGCAAAGTATTGGGTGCGGGTAAAGGAAGCCTTGTTTTCCAATTTATTGGAGAAACGATGCTCATGGCTGCCTTATCTGCAATGCTTGCAGTAGTGCTCATGGTATTAATTTTACCTGTCTTTAATTTGTTGGTGCAGAAAAACCTGGCGATAGGATTGTCGCAGCCTTTGCATATTCTTTCCCTTTGCGCTATTACTATTATTTGCGGATTAATTGCCGGAAGTTACCCGTCATTATATTTATCTTCTTTCAATCCTGTATTTGTATTAAAAGGATTAAAAATAAAAACAGGCAGCGCCACTTTTATAAGAAAAGGGCTGGTGGTGTTCCAGTTTACAATATCCATCATACTCATTGTAAGTACTATAGTAATTTATCAGCAGATACAGCATGTTAAAAGCAGGAATCTCGGTTTCAATAAAAATAACCTGCTGCAGATAGACATGAATAGTGAAATGAAAAAAAATTATGCTGTTGTTCAACAGGATTTGTTGCAGAGTGGTGTTATTGAGGATCTTGCTATATCGAACTACAATACTTTATATGACGGTAATAATACCGGTGGCTTTACATGGGAAGGCAAGACTTCCGATAACCAGGTATTGATATCCATGCGTTATGTTTCCCCGGGTTATATGAAAACTACAGGAATGAAGATTTTGCAGGGAAGGGATCTGGTGAGTACGGATAGCATAGGATCGCGGAATATGAATGTAATGATCACACAGTCTCTGGAAGAATTAATGGGCAAAGAAAGTGCGGTAGGTAAAACATTGCGTATGGGTAAAGATAGTAATGCAACTGTTGTAAATGTTGTAGGTGTGGTAAACGATTACATGTATGGCAATATGTATGGCAAACCAGATCCTGTGATGTTTATTTGCGTAAGCCCTGAAAATGCCTCCATGTTATATGCACGATTAAAGCCGGGAGAAAATATAGAGCCGTCTTTAAAGAAGATCGAAGCGGTGTTGCGAAAGGATAATCCCGGATATCCCTTTACCTATCATTTTGTGGATGACCAGTTTAACCAGATGTTTAATAATGAGCAGTTGATAAGTAAATTATCCAGGGTGTTCTCAATGCTGGCGATCATTATTTCCTGTCTTGGGTTATTTGGTCTGGCGGCATATACTGCCGAGCGAAGGATAAAAGAGATAGGCATACGTAAAGTGCTTGGTGCAAGTGTTACGGGAATTGCTTCTTTACTATCCACAGAGTTTTTACAACTCGTATTAATCTCCTGTATTGTTGCCTTTCCAGTATCATGGTGGATGATGCATAAATGGTTACAGGATTATCAATACAGGATTGAGATCAACTGGTGGATATTTATTGCAGCTGGCATTGCAGCTATATTCATTGCGCTGCTTACGATCGGCTTTCAATCCATAAGAGCGGCAATGGCAAACCCGGTGAAAAGCTTGAGAACAGAGTAGGTTAATTAGAAAATGTGGGAATTTGAAAATTTGAAAATGAAAAATATGCAAATTGGGAAACGTTTTGCCCGGGTATATTTTGTTGATGATGTGGAAGAATTTAATGCCTGGATTTGCTTTGAGGCACCATTTCTCCCGGACAGAGAAAGAGAGGGGAAGAAATGGAGAAAGTATATAAATGTAAATAATCGCTGAAAGCTGATGGCTGACAGCCCAAGCCTGTAATTATGCTAAAAAACTATATCAAAATCGCCTGGAGGAATCTTGTAAAAAACAAGGTGTATTCCTTTATTAATATTGCCGGGCTTGCAGCCGGCATGGCTGTGGCAATGATAATCGGGCTTTGGATATATGATGAGGTTACTACTGACCGGCAGTTTAAAAACTATGATTCAGTATACCAGGTAATGATGCATCAAACCTTCGATGGACGCCGTGGTTCTCAACAGGCATTACCTTACCCGATAGGTGAGGAACTGAAAGCAAAGTACCCTGACCTGAAATATATAGCCATGTGTGACTGGGGTGGAAAACATTCTTTGATGTATGGAGAGAAAAAGATCAGCAGGTATGGACACTTCCTGGGCGAAGAAGGTGTTGAAATATTCTCACTGAAAATGCTTAACGGAAATAAAAATCCGCTGCATGATCCATATTCCATCGTATTGACTGATGAAACTGCCGGTATTCTGTTTGGCGCTGAAGATCCGATCGGGAAAATGGTAAAAATGGATAACAACACCAATCTGAAGGTGACTGCTGTTGTTCCGAAGCAACCCAAAAACAGTTCTTTTACTTTCGATTATCTGATCCCGTTTCAGTTACAGGAAAATTATGATTATGTAAAGCTTTATCATAAAACCAACTGGGGCAATAACTCCTGGCAGACGTTCGTGCAGTTGAATAGTAATGCCAGTGAAAAGGCTGTTAACGCTAAAATCAAAGATGTTGTTATTTCACATTTTTCAGATGAGAATACTTTAAAGAGCATCAGGCCCGAGGTGTTTATTCACCCGATGAGTAAATGGCGTTTATACAGTGATTTTGAGAATGGTAAAAATGTAGGCGGGTTTATAAAGTATGTAAGAATGTTTGGTATTCTCGGGCTTATTGTATTGCTGATTGCCTGCATTAATTTTATGAATCTGAGCACAGCACGCTCAGAAAAGCGTGCCAGGGAAGTTGGCGTGCGAAAGGCAGTTGGTTCCGGTAGGAAAGACCTGGTAAAACAGTTCTTAAGTGAATCAATGCTGATAGCTGTTTTGGCATTTTTATTTGCATTGGCGCTTGTTATGCTTGCTTTACCATTTTTTAATAAGCTGACAGATAAAGAAATGAGCCTGCAGATCAGCAACCCGCTCTTCTGGGGGACCATGATACTGTTTACCATTTTAACAGGTTTGCTTGCCGGTAGTTATCCCGCATTTTATCTTTCATCCTTTAACCCGGTAAGTGTATTAAAAGGAAATTTAAAAGTTGGTAAAAGCAGTGCTTTACCACGTAAGATATTAGTGGTTGCCCAATTTGCAAGCTCAGTTATATTAATGATAGGCACTGTAATTGTGTACCGGCAGATACAATATGGAAAAAATCAGCCAATCGGTTTTAATAATAAAGGATTGATTTCCGTAAACTGGTCAGATGATATTGCTAAAAATTATGAAGCCTTTCGTCATGATTTATTGAATACAGGCGCTGTAGTATCTGTTTGCAAGAGCAATTCACCTCCTTCGCAAATATTCAGTAACAATAATGGTTGGGAATGGAAAAACAGCCAACCAGTAGAAAAAACAGTTATATTTTCTACCATTGCTACCGATTACGACTACACGAAAACCCTTGGAATAAAAATGATTGATGGGCGTGATTTTTCAAGGGAGTTTGCCGATTCAAATTCAGTTATTTTAAACCAGGCTGCTGTAAAACGCATGGGCTTAAAATATCCTGTAGGTCAAACGGTAAAATGGAATGAGCGGCCAATGACTATTGTGGGAGTGATACCAGATATACAAATGCAATCTCCTTATCGCCCTGTTTCTCCACTTACTATTATTTTTGATAAAGGATGGGTTAGCTATATAAATGTGCGTATGAATCCGGGTATGCCGTCATCAAAAGTGCTCAGCCTCATAAAACCGGTTTTTGACAGGTATAATCCCGCTTTTCCATTTGAATATCAATTTGCAGATGAAGAGTATGCGAGGAAATTCAATTATGAAGAATTGGTAGGTAACCTGGCGGCTATAGTAGCGGTGCTTGCAGTATTTATTTCCTGTCTTGGTCTTTTTGGGTTAGCATCTTTTACCGCAGAACAACGGGTGAAAGAAATTGGTGTAAGAAAAGTATTGGGTGCAACAGTATTCAACCTGTGGCAACTGCTTTCAAAAGATTTTGTAATGCTGGTATTAATTGCCTGTGTTATTGCTGTTCCTGTAGCATATTATGCTATGAATGAATGGCTGAAAAACTACGAAAATAAAATTACAATTGAAGTTGGCGTGTTTGTGCTGGCGGTGATGGGTGCTATTATAATTACATTGATCACTGTGAGTTTTCAGGCGATTAAGGCGGCAATGGCAAACCCGGTGAAGAGTTTGAGAACAGAGTGAGGATTGGTAGGAGTAAGTATTAAAAACTTTATTAAAACTGATCGCTAATAGCCAACAGCCCATTACTTATGGCTGACGGCTGATAGCTCAAAGCTGATAGCTATGCTTAAAAATTATCTCAAAATCGCCTGGCGGAACCTGAGGAAGAGCCCGATATTTTCCTTCATTAATATTGCAGGATTAACAATCGGGATAACCAGTTTTCTCCTTATTGCCCTGTACATATTTGATGAGTTTACTTTCGACAGGTTTCACAGAAATGGTGATCATATTTACAGGATAATAGATAATAAAATATCTGCAGAAGGAAAAGCATCTAAAACTACAGGAACAGGCTACCAGGTAGCGCAGCGAAGCACGGATTATGTACCGGAAATAAAAAGTGCTGCAAGGCTTTCCATATATAACAGGGTAAACGTGGCAACCCTGGAGAACAACAATGTTTTTTATGAAGACTTTATAGCAGGTAGCCAGGATTTTTTTAAAGTTTTTGATTTCACATTGCTTGAAGGCAACCGTAATACTGCATTGTCAGTACCACACTCCGTAGTGATAACCGAAGAAACAGCAAAAAAACTGTTTGGTGTAACAAGTGTGTTGAACAAAACTTTAAGATTAGGTAATGATACCACGCTTTATACAATAGCAGGCGTGTTGAAAGATTTTCCTGTCAATTCAAGCATTTCATTTAACATGCTTTTTTCTGAATCAAGTATTACCAGCGAGAACTTTAAAAAGTTCACAAGCTCGGATTGGAATTCCGGAAGGTTTTCTACTTATTTTTTACTTGCAGATAAAGCTGATCCTCTTATAGCAAGCCAAAAGCTGAATGATATGGTGTCGGCCAATTACAAAAATAATACAGGGATTAAAAGCACGCTTTCACTTCAATCAATGAAAGATGTTCACTTTCATTCAACGGATATTGAGGGTTATTCCGGAAGAAAAGGCAATATCACCTATGTATATGTTTTTCTTATCGTTGGTTTTTTTGTGCTTTTTATTGCCTGTATTAATTATATGAACCTTGCTACGGCAAGATTTACCAGCAGAACAAAAGAAATAGCCGTTCGGAAAGTAGCAGGCGCTTCAAGAAAATTACTTATCGGGCAGTTTCTTTCAGAAGCATTCCTGGTTACAGTAATAGCAACGGTATTTGCATTAATGCTTACAAAAGCATTCTTACCAGGTTTTAATTCGTTTGCTGAAAAAAAGCTGACGCTTGATTTGAATACAGATCATCGTATCTGGACAGGAGTAGTGTTCATTGTTTTCATGGTAAGCATGCTGTCAGGTCTTTATCCCGCTTTGTTTCAATCAGGCTTAAAACCTTTATTGTTGTTGAAAAGCAAGGTTCAGCCCGGCAAATGGAATATTTCATTAAGAAAATCCCTGGTAATATTCCAGTTCTCCTTATCCGCGGTAATGATTTTTGCTACTATCATCATTTATAAGCAAATGCGGTATATAGATAATAAGCATATGGGCTTTGATAAAGAAGGTAAGGTGGTGATAGATATTAACAGTGGAAAAGTGAGGCGTGCCGCAGAAACGATAAAAAATGAGTTGTCTAAATTATCTGAGGTTACTAATGTATCTGTTACATCCCGTGTTCCCGGTGAGTGGAAAAACATCCCGGTAGTGAAAACTAAGAATGGAAATGCAACTACTGCACAGGGATTTGATATGTATTTCCTCGGCGTAGATGAAAATTTTTTATCAACCTATAATGTTGAGTTGTTAAAGGGAAGGAATTTTAATTATGGTAATACACTTAATACTGCCAGCGTACTTATTAATGAAGCTGCGGCAAAGGAATTGAATATTACTGAACCCGCAGGGCAACTCATTACCATTCCTTCGGCAGACTTCGGAGGAGATTTTTCACTCCTCGAAAAACCTTTTACAGCCTCTGTTGCAGGAATAGTGAAGGATTTTAATTTTCAATCATTACATGAACCGCTTGCCCCTATGGTACTGGCTTACCAGGATAACCCGATTCATTCCATCGATTATTTTACAGTAAGCATCAGTAGCAGTTCAAATACCGGTAAGGCATTAACTGAAATGGAAGACATTATCCGGAAAATTGATCAGACGCATTTATTTGAGTATCACTTTTTGGATAAGCAATGGGAATTGCTGTACAGGGAAGACAAAATAAGGCAGACTATCTTTTTCATTATCGCGCTGCTTGCGATTTTCATTGCAGCATTAGGCTTGCTGGGGCTCACCGCATTTGCCGCGGAACAAAGGGTGAAAGAAATTGGGATACGGAAAGTATTAGGAGCGAATGCGCAAAGTATTGTTATGCTTTTATCAAAAGATTTTTTAAAGCTTGTATTTATAGCATCGGCGATCGCTTTCCCTATTGCATGGTTTTCCATGAACAAATGGTTGAATGATTTTGCATACAGGATTGATATGAGGTGGTGGATGTATGCTTTAGCTGTTTTAACAGCAATCATCATTACTGTAATTACCATTAGTTTTCAGGCAATAAAGGCAGCCTTGGCAAACCCGGTCAAGAGCTTGAGGATGGAATAGCCCCTCACCGCGGCCGTATAGCCGGTAGGGGTGCCTGAAAACCCGTAGTTCGGAAAATGAGAAGAGCAGGGGCATGAGGATATAATAGAATGTGATAATGTAAAGTATGAATAGCGGAATTGTAAATAGCAAAAAGAACTTTACCAACTGCTGACAGCCGATAGCTAACAGCCAAATACCCGTAAAATGATAAAGAACTATTTCAAAATCGCCTGGCGGAATTTAAAATCCAGTAAAGCTTATACTGCTATAAACATTATTGGATTATCGCTTGGTATTGCCTGCAGTATTTTAATTTTTACATTTATCAGTCATCAGCTGAGCTATGATAATTTTCATCATAATGCAAACAGCATATATCGTTTAGTTACAGAGTGGCATGATGAAGAAGTAAATCATTCGCAGGCTGTACCGCAGCCGCTGGGCAAAGCTTTTCGTACAGACTTTTCATTTGATGAAAATACGGCCCGTATTGTTGATTACAGGAATACATTAATTACGCTGATCGGCGATAAACAAAACAGAAAGTTTAACGAAGAAAATGGTGTTGCATTTGTAGAACCCGAATTCTTCAGCATATTTAATTTTCCGTTATTGGCAGGAAATGCCAAAACCGTATTGCAAAATCCCAATGAAGCGCTGGTAACGGAAACCATTGCCAGGAAATATTATACTTCCGCTGATGCAGCCATTGGCAAAACCATCCGGCTTGATAACGGAACAGATTTTGTGATCAAAGGCATTTTAAAAGATCTTCCCGCTAATACTGACCGCCGCCAGAATATATTCTTATCATATCAAAACTTAAGAGACCGGAACGCATGGCTTGCCAGCGACAGCAGTTGGGGCGGTGTGTATAGTGGCAGCCAGTGCTATACATTGTTAAAGCCCAATATAACAGAAGCACAGGTAAATAAAGCATTATCGCTGATTGTAAATAAAAATTTTGAAGGGAGAGATGCAAAAGTGTGGACATTCAGGCTGCAGCCCTTAAGCGATATTCATTTCAACCCTGATTTTAATGGGTATGCAGATAAAGGCTATTTATGGGCGCTTGGTTTTATAGGTTTGTTTTTATTGATAACAGCCTGTGTAAATTTTGTAAATCTTGCTACAGCGCAGGCGCTTAACCGTTCAAAGGAAATTGGGATCAGGAAAGTGTTGGGCAGTTTAAAAAAACAGGTGTTCTGGCAGTTTATTGCGGAAACTGCATTGATAACCCTTGCTGCTGTCATTATTGCCTGTATTATGGCCTGGCTTGCTTTGCCATTCTTCAACCAGTTGTTCAGATCGCAGATGCAATTGCACCTGCTGGGTTGGCAAATGATTTCTTTTATACTGATAACGGTATTGCTTGTTGTGTTTTTTTCCGGTTCATATCCTGGACTTGTACTGGCAAGGTTCCAGCCTGCTCTTGCTTTAAAAAGCAAGCTTTCCCAAAAACATATCGGTGGTTTTTCATTGAGAAGAGTACTGGTGATTACACAGTTCGCTATTTCGCAAATGCTCATTATAGGCACGATTGTAATTGCCAGCCAGGTAAATTATTCAAAGCATGCAGATCTCGGTTTTAATAAAGAGTCTATTGTAATACTGCCCCTGCCACAAAACGATAATGTAAAGGCAAATACTTTAAAAACACGGCTTGCCGCCTTGCCTGGTGTTGAAAAAGTTTCATTATGCTTTCAGCCGCCGGCATCGCAAAGTAATAATAGTACCGGTATAAGGTATGCTAACCGTGCTGAAGACGAACATTGGAGCATTAATATGAAGAGCGCGGATGATCAATACCTGAATACATTTGATTTAAAGCTGGTTGCAGGCAGAAATTTTTTCCCTTCAGATACAACAAGAGAATTCCTGGTGAATGAAACATTTGTAAAAAAACTGAATATTTCATCACCCGAAGAAGTTATCGGTAAAAGAATCAGTGTAAACGGAGGTACTATTACTGCCCCGGTTGTTGGTGTGGTAAAAGATTTTAATAATTATTCTCTGCATAGCCAGATTGACGCGATATGCATCATGCCTAATGCGGCAAGGTATTCTAATTGTGCTGTAAAGGTCAATGGCAATAATATAAAATCAACGCTTGCATCTTTCGATAAAATATGGAATGAAACCTACCCCGACTATCTCTATAATTACCAGTTTCTTGATGAGCGCATCGGGGAGTTTTACAGGATGGATGGTATTATGCTGATCATGATAGAAGTTTTTGCTTTTATCGCAATCATTATCGGGTGCCTGGGATTATACGGGCTTGTATCATTTATGGCATTGAGAAAAACCAAAGAAATCGGTGTACGCAAAGTGCTCGGCGCTTCCATGCAAAGCATTCTTTGGTTATTTGGTAAAGAATTCAGCAGGCTTTTGATAATAGCTTTCATTATTGCGGCGCCTGTTGCCTGGTGGGCAATGAGTAAATACCTGCAGGATTTTGAATACAGGATTCCGCTTGGTATTGAAGTGTTTGCTTTGGCAATAGCAGCCACATTTATAATAGCATTTGTAACGGTAGGGTACAGGTCATTACGGGCAGCAATAGCTAATCCGGTGAAGAGCTTGAGGATGGAGTGACCTCACCCCCGGCCCCTCTCCACGGGGTGGAGAGGGGTGCCTAAACACAAGGCGGTTGTGGAAATGGTAAGAGGGGGCGCTTAAGAGGGAAGAGCGTAAGATGGTAAGAACGTAAGAATGTAAAATGATAAGAGCGTAAAATGGCAAAAGCTGAATGCTGATAGCTAACCGCTGATAGCTGAAACCTAATAGCTAAATCAAATTTCAAATGCTAAAGAATTATCTCAAAATCGCCTGGCGTAATATTCGTAAAAACAGGTTGTACAGTTTTGTAAATATTGCAGGGCTTACCATTGGTATTGCGAGTTGCCTGCTTATTGGCATATATGTGTGGAATGAATTAACCTATGATGATTTTAATACGAATAAAGATCGTATTGCCCGTGTGACAATGGTTTACCAGCTTTCCGGAACAAAAGGCGAGATAGCTTTAACCGGAACTAAAGCAGGACCTGAATTTAAACGCAGGTTTCCACAGGTGGAAGCATATGTGCGTACCATGAAAGATGCGCTGTCGCTTGCTAATGGAACAAAAGCTTTTGATGAAAAAAATGTTTTGTACGCAGATAAGGATTTTTTCTCCATATTTTCTTTTCCGTTGTTAAAAGGGAATCCTGAAACAGTGCTGGATGCTCCAGGTAAAATTGTACTAACGGAAAAGACTGCACGAAAATATTTCGGAACAGAAAACCCTATTGGTAAAACCCTTCGTGTAAATGGCGGTAAAGATTATGAAGTAACAGGTATTGCAGGCGATGCGCCTCTTAACTCCCAGGTACAGTATAATGTTATCATTTCCTTTAAAAGTATTTGGGGCGCGGATCGGGAAAGATGGACAGAGGCTAATTATGTTACCTATCTTCTTTTGAAAAGGGCAGATCAGATCAAACCGCTGGGCAAGCAATTGAAGTTGTATGGAGAAAATATGAAGGAACAGGAATTTCACCTGCAGGCAGGCAGTACAGATTATGTAAGTTTTAATCTTGAACCATTACAATCTGTTCATCTTCAGTCTGCAGTTAAAGGAGGTTTGGAGCCGGCAGGAAATATTACATACATATATGTATTAAGCGTGGTGGCTTTGCTTATACTTTTAATAGCCTGCGTTAATTATACCAATCTTGCTACAGCGCAGTCCGTTGGACGTGGAACGGAAATTGGTATAAGAAAAGTAATGGGAGCCGGCAAAATGCAATTGCTGAAACAGTTCCTGGGAGAATCTCTTGTGCTGACAATAATTGCTTTACTGCTCGCTTTTATTGTAAGTGCCGCAATACTCCCATTATTCAACGCTGTTACCAATAAATCATTTTCAGTTGACCAGTTTTTGTCACCGGCTTTTATTGGCGCGGCATTATTGCTCTGCCTGGTAGTGAGTATAATATCTGGTGCATATCCTGCTTTTGTGTTGAGCAATACAAAGCTGGTAAGCATTTTAAAGTCCGGGCTACAAATATCGCATTCCGGAGGAGGAATCAGGAAAGTGCTGATCATATTTCAGTTTGTAATTGCGGTGTTTCTTACCGCAGCTACTATCATAGTGCTAAACCAGGTGTCATATATTCAAAGGAAAGATCTTGGTTACAACAGGGAGCAAATAATAGTATTGCCGGTAGATTATAAAACAAGGGGAGTATATGACCAGTTAAAGTATGACGTGAAAAATAATCCCAATGTGTTAAGTGTCACAGGTTCGTATGAAGGTCCTGTTTCTATTGGTTGGGGTGATGGCATTACCGCGGATGATGGTTCGGGCAAAAAAGAATTATCATTAAATGCAACTCCTGTTGATCTTGATTATTTAAGAACCATGGGTATGCAACTTGTTGCCGGCCGGGATTTTATCCGTAACGATTTCCTTTTGCAGGACACCTCCAATAACTACAGTAATTACCGGTCTGCATATATATTAAATGAAAACGCTGTAAAGCAATTGGGCTGGACACCAGAGCAGGCTATCGGGAAAACTATTCAGAAAGGATCACCTGGTTCAGTTGTTGGTGTGGTAAAAGATTTCAATTTTGAATCGCTGCATACACCGGTTGGACCTTTACTTATTTTTTTAGATACATCTATGGTAAGGGAGATGTATGTTAAAATAAAGCCTGAACAGGCGGCTTCTACTATTGCAGGGCTTGAAAAAATATGGCAATCCCGTGTATTGCATCGTCCTTTTGATTATCATTTTCTTGATGAAGATTTTAGCGCTTTATATAAAGAAGAACAAAGGACTGCTAAACTCTTTTCACTGTTTTCTGGTTTAGCCATAGCGCTTGCCTGCTCAGGATTATTTGCGCTTGCCGCATTTACAACTGTGCAGCGTACAAAAGAAATCGGCATCAGGAAAGTATTGGGCGCTGATATTGCTAATATCACATTCCTTATAGCAAAGCAGTTCCTGGTGCTGGTAGCAATTGCCATTTTAATTGCAACGCCTCTGGCATGGCTTGCCGGCAATAGCTGGTTGCAAAATTTTGCATACCGTGCAGATATACATTGGTGGATTTTTATAATAGCCGGAGCCACTGCTGTAATCATTGCATTATCGGCAGTAAGTTATCATGCTGTAAGAGCGGCTCTGGCTAACCCGGTGAAGAGTTTGAGGACGGAGTGAGGAATAGTGAATAAGTGAAATATAATATATGAAAATTTTCTGAAGAGGAGCAATTCTATGATAAAGAACTATTTAAAAACTACATGGCGTAATCTTACAGCAAACAAGCTTTCTGCTATTATTAATATCGGAGGTCTTGCTGTTGGTATGACCGCCAGTTTTTTGCTGATACTATATGTGTATAATGAGTTTAGTTATGATAGGTTTAATAAGAACAGCGATCGTTTATTTCTTGTATTTAAGAATTTGCCTGATAATGGTGAAGTTAAAACCAATCCTGTTACTCCCGCACCATTAGCGGACGTATTGAAGAATAGTTTTCCTGGGATTGAAAATGTTGCACGGGTAAGCTATCCTGCCAAAAATTTATTATGTTACGATGATAAAAGAATTAAATTCTCCATAGTTTCCGCTGAACAGGATTTGTTAAAAATGTTCAGTTTTGATTTTGTTCAGGGAGATTATAAAACTGCTTTATCCGATCCGTCGGATATTATTCTCACCCAGTCAACAGCAAATGCCATTTTTGGAAATGCCGATCCCATAGGCAAAATAATAAAATACAAGAATCAATATCCCCTTACTGTTAAAGCTGTTATTAAAGATAATCCTGTAAACTCAAGCCTTTCTTTTCAGGCAATAACCACATGGGATTTTTATATGAATCAGGAGCCGTGGAGGAAAGATGCAGGCTGGTCAATGTTTGATTATTCAAGTTACGTGTTGTTGAAAAAGGGGGTTAAACTGTCAGACCTTAATGCCGGGATAAAAAAAATAATTGCAAAATATAATCCCGAAGATAGTAAAATCGAGCTTTTTCTTTATCCTCTTACGAAGCTTCATTTGTATAACGAATTTAAAAATGGAGTTAATGTCGGAGGAAGAATTGAATACGTTCGTTTGTTTTTAGTATTGGCAATTTTGATTTTAATAATAGCGTGTGTAAATTTTATGAATCTTTCCACAGCGCTTTCTGAAAAAAAGATCAGGGAAGTTGGTATTCATAAAACAATGGGAGCTACGAGAGCCGTTATTATGAAAAATTTTCTTGGAACAGCAATACTAACTTCCTTTATAGCTTTAATTATAGCACTTGTTTTAATATTCCTGCTTCTTCCGGTGTTTAATAGTATACTTGGCATTCAACTGATTTTGCCATACAAAGATTTTTTTGCCTGGCTATCAGTTTTAGCTATAGCTTTCATTACCGCATTATTAGCTGGCAGTTATCCTGCTGTTTTCTTTTCATCTTTTAAACCAATCAGAGCCTTAAAAGGCTTAACCAATCCTGCAGGGTCGATGGTAAAAACAAGGCAGGCTCTGGTGGTACTTCAATTTATATTTGCCGTTTGTTTAATTATTTCCAGTATTGTAATATACCGGCAGGTCAACTATATAAAAAACCGTCCTTTAGGGTATAATATTAATAGTTTAATAGAGATGCCCACAAATGAAAAACTATCTTCTTCATTTGAACTTTTTAGAGAAGAAGCAATAAAGAAGGGAGCTATTTCAGATGCTGCAATAAGTTCAATTTCGATTACAGGATATGGGCCTAGTTCCTGGGGTCTTATATGGCCTGATCAGTTGCCGGGGCAAGATAAAATAGCCATTGATTGTATTGGTACAACTTATCATTTTATTGATACGTACGGATTGACCATTGTTGAAGGCAGAGACTTTGAAACAGGTAGACCCGCCGACTCCGGCGCAGTAATATTGAATGAAGCTGCGGTTAAATTAATGCGATTAAAAAAGCCTGTGGGTACAGAGATAACATGGCAGAATGAAAAAAGAATTATTATTGGCGTCATAAAAAATTTCGTGTGGGGATCTCCATATGAATCCTCCAAACCACTTATTATAGGCTTTGTAAAAGACTGGGTGGGAAATGTAGGTATCAGATTAAATCCTGCAAAGCCAGCTTTACAAAGCTTAAGTGTATTACAATCTATTCATGCAAAATACAATCCCGACTATCCATTCGAATATACTTTCACTGATGAAAGTTTTAGAAAAAAACTTATAGATGAAAAGGTGTTAGGTATTATCTCTGCCAGTTTTACTGTTCTAACAATTTTTATTTCGTGTTTAGGTTTATTCGGATTGGCAGTTTTTTCTGCAATGCAAAGAACTAAGGAAATTGGTGTCAGAAAAATACTCGGCGCTTCTGTTGGTAGAATAACTGTGATGTTATCAATAGATTTTTTGAAACTCGTAGTTATCGCATTCCTGGTTGCTTTTCCTGTTTCATGGTGGCTTATGAATAAGTGGCTGGCTAATTTTTATTACAAAGTAAATATTGATTGGTGGATATTTTTATTAGCAGGCATCACTGTAATGCTGATTGCTTTTTTAACTATTAGTACACAGGCTATTAAAACAGCATTGGCTAATCCGGTGAAGTCATTGAGGACGGAATAAGCCCTTACCCCCGGTACCTCTCCACGCGGTGAAGAGGGGTGCCTAAGCTCAATGAATGTTGATGAGTTTGTAGGTGGGGCGCTCGTGAGGGTAAAAATGATAATTGTGCGGGAAGGTGAAAATTCGGAAGTGCTTGTTGGGATTTATTATATAGATGATGTGGTAGTGATATGGTTTGGAAATATTCTGTAGCACCGCTCCCTCGCCTTTGCAAGGAGAGGGAGGAGGGGGGTGAGGCTGAGAATTTGAAAGTAGATAAATGTAAACAACCGCTGATGACTGAAAGCTTACAGCTCAAACCAAATCTCAAATGATAAAGAATTATTTAAAAACAGCGTGGCGAAACCTGATTAGGAGCAAGTTCTATAGTGGCGTTAACATTGTTGGTCTCGGAATAGGGCTTGCTGTAGGCATAATGATTTTATTATGGGTGCAGGATGAATTAAGCTATGACAAGTTTCATAAAAATGCTAATGAGATATACAGGATTAACGCGCACATAGGCAAGGGTGCTGATGAACAGGTATGGGGTAATGTACCTGCACCATTGGCAATGTACTGTAGTCAGTCAATACCCGAAGTAGTGAATGCCCTGAGGATAAAGCCACGGTGGGAAACGATGACCTTTAAACTAAACGGCAAGAATATTTCAGAAACCAATAATGCTTTTGTTGACTCTAATTTCTTTTCCTTTTTTGATTTTCAGTTAATAAAAGGAAACAAGGAAAATCTCTTTAAAGAGATTAACGCTGTTGTTCTTACCGCTACAACGGCCAATAAATATTTTGGAAAAGATGAGCCTGTTGGCAAAGTATTAACTGCAGATAATGTTAATTATATTGTTACAGGAGTAATGGCAGACTTTCCTGAAAATTCAAGCATCAGGTATGGCATGCTTTTCCCGATGAGCTTTTATGCCAAACAATTTACTAATGATGGTGGCAACGGCGATTGGAAAACAATAGATGAAGACCTGGGTAATTTTCATTATTATGTTTTTATTCAGGCGCGGAAGAAAGCCTCATTATCTGCAATAGAAAAAAAGATCACTGATACGTATTGGAAACATCGCCCTAACGATAGTCCTGATGGCGCCTTTTATACATTGCAATCTTTGCCTTCTCTGCACCTTGTTGCTGCAGATGGTAATAACGGGGCCTTGCAAACGGTACGCATATTTCTGATCGTATCCATTCTTATACTGATCATAGCCTGTATTAATTATGTGAATTTGTCTACCGCACGTTCATTGCTCAGGTCAAGGGAAGTAAGCATACGGAAAATCATTGGTGCAGAAAGGTTACAGTTATTTTTCCAGTTTATTGCAGAATCAGTTTTGCTTTTTGCTATTGCATCAATACTGGCATTTGCTATTATTTATCTTACGCTTCCCCTATATAATGATATTTCGGGCAAGAAAATCGTTTTTTCGTTCAGCAATCAGCATATATGGCTAACGGTTACAGCAGCTATCGCAGGATCGTTAATACTTGCAAGCATTTACCCGGCGCTTTTATTGTCTTCGTTTAAACCGATAGAAATGTTGAAAGGAAAATTTTCGATAGGAGTGGGTAGTGCCGGGTTTAGAAAGATATTGGTAGTTGTGCAGTTTGTGTTTTCTGCTATTCTTATTATCAGCACAATTATTATCGCCAAACAGCTAAGATATATGAGAGAAAAGGATATTGGCTATGATAAGGAATATGTTTTTACATTTAATGTTACAGGCGAAATACATAATCATTACCAGGCTTTTCGAAATGAATTATTGAAGCAGCCAGGCGTTAGAGGTGTGGCATCTTCAAACAGTATTGTGGGCGTTAATGCTACTACCGGCGATACGGATTGGGAAGGCAAAGATCCGAACAGAATGTTCCTTATTCATCCTATGGCGATTGATGAAAACCTGATAGGCCTTTTAAAAATGCAATTAACAGCAGGAACAAGTTTTACAGGATCAAAAGCAGATTCGGCATATGTTATTCTTAATGAGACGGCGGTTAAAAATACAGGTATTAAAGACCCTGTAGGTAAACCTTTTACCGTTTGGCAAACAAAGGGTACAATAATAGGTGTAGTAAAAGATTTTAATTATGCTTCATTAAAGCAGTCCATAGAACCGATGGTGTTTTACTACAGCCCTGCTAACTGGAAGATTTATGTTAAAACAACCGCTAAAGACGCGGCAAAGTCTATAGCTGCAACTGAAAAAATATGGAAGCAATACAGCGCTGCTTTTCCTTTTAGTTATTCATTTATTGATGAAGAGTTTAATAATATGTATAAATCGGAGCAACGCACCGGAAAATTGTTTACCATTTTTGGCGTAATAGCTATTCTTATTTCATGTTTAGGTCTGTTTGGACTTGCGGCATATACTGCCCAGGTAAGAGTAAAAGAGATGGGCATCAGAAAAGTATTGGGCGCATCTGTATTGAGCATACTGCACCTGATGACAAAAGATTTTTTATTGCTTGTTTTTATTGCATTGGTTATTGCAATACCCGTTTCGTGGGTTGCCACTCACCAATGGCTACAAAATTTCGCGTATCGTACTGATGTTGGCTGGTGGGTGTTCTTGTTGTCAGGGTTGTTATTGCTGTTTATTGCTTTGCTAACGGTTACTTTTCAAACGATAAGAGCGGCGCTGGCTAACCCGGTGAAGAGTTTGAGGACGGAGTGACCTACCCCCGGTCCTCTCCATTCCGAAGGTTTCGGGAGAGAGGGGAGCCTAAACTTTTATTAACGCTGATAGCTGACGGCTGAAAGTTCACAGCCCATAGCTCACAGCTCAAATCCATAATTATGTTTAGAAATTATTTAAAAACTGCATGGAGGAATATAACCCGGACTATTGGTTACAGTACCTTAAATGTTGCAGGTCTTGCCATCGGAATGGCAGTTGCATTAATGATCGGACTTTGGGTATATGATCAATATTCCTTTGATAGATTTTTACCAGGACATCAATCTGTATATCGTGTACAGCGCAACTATAATAGTAACGGTGATACACTTACTTTTCAAACAACATCATTAAAGCTTGCAGAAGCTTTGCATACACAAATTCCTGAAATAGAATATGTGGCTGAAAGTGACTGGACCGGTAATCATGGTTTGATTGCCGGGGATAAAAAATTATATGTGAGCGGAGCAATAGCCGGCCCGGATATCTTTAAGATTTTTCAATATTCTTTTATTGAGGGTAATGCTGATAATGCGTTTAAAGATCCCTATTCAATTGTGCTCACAGCATCATTGGCAAGATCACTTTTTGGCAATGCAGATGCAATGAATAAAACTGTTCGTTTTGATAATGCAAACGATCTTAAAATAACCGGTATCATCAATGATGTGCCTGCTAATGCAACTTTCAGTTTTAATTATATAGTGCCAAGCACCTATGTTTATGCTATTAACCCACAAATAAAGACAGACGGCTTAAGCAGTTTCAGCAATAATAACCGGCAAATATTTGTAAAGCTGAGACCAGGTGTAAATTATGCGCAGGTTGCACCTAAGATCAGGAATATTGAGCATACTGAGGAAGGCAATACAAATGCCATGAATTCTTATATCACCCTGCAGCCCATGGAGCGCTGGCATTTGTATTCAAACTATATAAATGGTAAAGACACTCCGGGTTTTCTTGCTTATGTAAAAATGTTTTCAATCATTGGGCTGCTGGTATTGATTATTGCCTGTATCAACTTTGTCAATCTCACTACTGCACGTTCAGAAAAAAGAGCAAAAGAAGTTGCTGTCAGAAAAGCGATCGGTTCACAAAAAAGGGATCTTGTTATACAATTTTTAATGGAAGCATTCCTGCTTACAGCCATTGCTTTTGTTTTCGCAATAGCCATTGCATGGATATCATTGCCTGCTTTTAATACATTAACATCAGGGAACATTGTCATGCCATTCGGAAATATATATTTCTGGGTGATAATGTTGGGGTGTTTACTGTTAACCGCTTTACTCGCAGGCAGCAGACCTGCTTTTTATCTTTCATCATTTAACCCGGTAACAGTACTAAAAGGAACAATACAGTCAGGCAAATCTTCTTTGTCAAGAAAGGTGTTGGTGATAATACAATTCAGTTGTTCCATAGCTTTAATTGTAAGTACGGTGATCATTTACCAGCAAATACAATATGCTAAAACAAGACCTACCGGCTTTAACTTAAACAGGTTAATGGCGACTAATATGAACGATGACCTGGATAAGCATTTCACTGCTTTAAAAAATGAAGTGCTGCAGAAAGGGATCGTATCTGCAATGACAACAGCAACAAGCCCGGCAACTAATGTTTGGTGGCATTCGGATGTTGAGCAATGGCCGGGGAAAAATCCCGGTGAAACGGTTGAGATGGGCACTATCATTGTATCTGGAGATTATTTTAAAACAGTGGGAATGGATATGAGCGAAGGAAGAAATTTCTCCCATGCTAATGATAGTACAAGTGTAATATTTAATGAAGCAGCTATAAAAAGAATGCGTATAAAAAACCCGGTTGGACAAAAGATCAACTGGCAGGGGCACCAGCTTACCATTGCCGGGGTTGTGCAGGATGCATTAATGGTATCGCCATTCAGCGCTGCCGAGCCAACTATGTTTTTATGTAATGCGTTGCCGCAGGGTAATTTATTATACAGGCTTGCCCCCGGTATACAAACACAGGATGCTATTGCCCGGCTTACTGCTATTTTTAACAAGTATGATCCGGCATATCCCTACAATTATTCTTTTGCAGATGAGCAATATGCACAAAAATTTAAGCTTGAAATGCTGATAGGTAAATTGGCAGGTTTATTTGCTGTACTCGCTATTTTCATTTCCTGCCTGGGCTTGTTTGGTCTGGCAGCATACGTTGCTGAACAACGTACCAAAGAAATTGGTATCCGCAAAGTATTAGGCGCATCTATACAACAGCTATGGCTATTATTATCAAAAGATTTTATTGTATTGGTTTTAATAAGTTGTTTGATAGCAGCACCCATATCGTTTTACTTTTTGCATAACTGGTTGCAGCATTATGATTATCGCATCAATATTGGCGCAGGCGTTTTTGTAGCGGGTGGGCTTATGTCTTTAATTATAACAATGCTTACTGTTAGCTTCCAGGCTATAAAAGCGGCAATAGCTAACCCGGTAAAGAGCCTAAGAACGGAGTAACCTCACCCCCGGCCCCTCTCCACGGAGTGGAGAGGGGAGCCTAAACTCAAAGCAGTTGTGAAAATTTTAAGAGCGGGCGCTTAGGGAGGCGTGATAAGAAGTAATTGTTAAGAAAGCAAAAAGGTAAAAGATAACTGATTGCTGACGGCTGATAGCTGAAACCTGATAGCTAAATCAAATCTCAAATGATAAAGAATTATTTCAAAACCGCATTCAGAAGTTTAACCCGCAACAGGAGTTATACTATTATCAATATAGCAGGATTGGCTATTGGTATTGTTGTTTGTATGATGATCTTTATCATTATACAGTTTCAAACAAGCTTCGATAATTTTCATACAAAAAAAGATCGCATCTACCGGGTGATAACGGAATCCCGCCATGCAGATGGAGGAAACATTTCTTATCAAAAAAATGTTCCTTTCCCAATGCCTGAAGGACTGAAAACTGCTTTTCCGCAACTTGAACAGGTAGCACCTGTGTATGCAAGTCATAATGATGAGTTACAGGTGCTTGATGATAACGGAACACCTGTAAAAAATTTTAAAGAGCAGCGTGGGGTATTTTATACTTCACCTTCTTTTTTCAGAATGTTTGACTTCCCACTACTATCAGGGTCATACGAATCATTAAAAGATCCTGATAATGTGTTGCTCACTAAAGAGATTGCAGAAACTTATTTCGGCGACTGGAAAACTGCGATGGGCAAGACCATTAAAATTGCGGGATATTACAGCATGGGTGCAGGCCTGTTCCAGTTTCCGGCAACAGCCTTGAAAGTCTCGGGTATTCTTGCAACCATACCGGCAAATACTGACTTTCAGCTAAAATTAGTAATCGCTTGGGGAACAGATTTTACCGGCGATAAAAAATACGGGTTCCAGCAACCCGGATGGAATGGAACAGCGCCTGACTTTGGATGCTATATCATGTTGCCACCAAATATTCCTGTTGGCAATTTCAATCAGCAACTAAGTGCTTATGCACAAAAGGTACAACCCGACGGTAATAAGGATAAATATATTATACAATCCGTAAGTGCGGTACATTATGATGCCGTAGCAGGAAATTACAGCAACAAAACAATCAGTCATGAACTCATTAATGTGTTATGGCTGATCGCGTCATTCATACTCCTGGTAGCCTGTGTAAATTTTATCAATCTTTCTACAGCACAGGCTGTTAACCGGGCAAAGGAAGTTGGCGTTAGAAAAGTTTTGGGAAGTAATAAATTTCAATTACGGATACAATTTTTAGCAGAAACGTTTTTGATTGTTGCCATTGCTATAATGCTTGCAGCAGGTATTGCAGTTCTTACCGTGCCGTATGTAAATCAATTGCTGGAGCTTTCTCTTTCTTTTAACTTGCTGACTAACCCGGCAATTATTTTATTTCTTCTAATTGTAACCGTTATTGTAACTGCACTCGCCGGCGCTTATCCTTCTGTTGTTTTATCGCGTTTCAATCCAGTTAATGCGTTAAAGAGCAAGATAAATACCGCAAAAGGAATTTCATTAAGAAGAGGGTTGGTCGTTTTTCAATTTATTATTGCGCAGGCGCTCATCATCGGAACTTTTATAATTGTTCAGCAAATGAATTTTTTTATGAATCAGCCGCTGGGCTTTGATAAAGATGTTATTATAAATGTTCCTTTCCGCCCGGATAATACCGGCGGAAACCTGACTGATTATTTAAAACAACAGTTATTGTTAAATGGTATGGAGGCAGTAAGCTTTAGTTCCAATACCCCGATAGAAGACGATAATAATATATTTACTGCATTCAGGTTTAACGGTGCATTAAAAGAAGCCGGTTTCCAGGCTATTACCAAATTCGCCGATAATGACTATGTGTCCACTTACAAATTACAACTCGTGGCTGGAAGAAATCTGAAACCTTCCGGGCCTACAACAGAATTTTTAGTGAATGAAACCTTCGTGAAGAGTTTAGGACTTAAAAAACCGGAAGATATATTGAACAAGGAAATAAGTATAATGGATGGTTTAATAAAATGTCCTGTTGTTGGTGTATTGAAAGATTTTAACGACAGGTCTTTGCGCCAGGAACTGGCGCCCCTGCTCATTGCCACAAATGCTACCATGTATCGCCAGGCTTCCATAAAGCTTTCAACAGCTAATATTGCAGGTTCAATGCAATCTGTTAAGAAGATGTGGGAGAAAACATTTCCAGATTATGCCTACGAGTACAGGTTTCTTGATGATAAGATAGAAAGTTTTTACAAACAGGAAAACCAGTTGGCACAATTGTATAAAATATTTTCAGCCATTGCTATATTGCTTAGCTGTCTCGGGCTGTATGGGTTAGCCTCATTTATGGCAGTGCAGAGAATAAAAGAAGTAGGCATACGCAAGGTGCTTGGCGCTACAGCTTCAAATATTGTTTATCTTTTTTCAAAGGAGTTTATCATACTTATTGCAATTGCGTTTATAATTGCATCGCCGGTCACATGGTATTTTATGCATCGATGGTTACAGGATTACGTTTATCGCATTAATATCAGTTGGTTGTTATTTATGGCAGGCGGGTTTATTGCAATAATAATCGCTCTTGCAACAATAAGTGTGCACGCTATAAAAGCAGCTGTTGCTAACCCGGTGAAGAGTTTGAGGACGGAGTGACCTCACCCCTGCTCCTCCTCTCCACGGAGTGGAGAGGGGTGCTTAAATTCAAGGCAGTTAGGAAAATGGTAAGAGATAAGAAGGTTTCAGGTTTCTGGTTACAGGTACACAAACCATAAACTACAAACCACAAACCATAAACAATAAACCAAAAATCTCAAATTTCAAATATCAAATGCTCAAAAACTATTTTAAAACAGCATGGCGCAATCTGATGAAAAAGAAAGTTTTTTCTTTCATCAATATTTTAGGGCTTACAGTAGGTATAACTGTGTGCATGATGATTTTCCTGTTCATTATGAATGAATTCAGCTTTGATAATTTTCATAAAGACGGGACGCAGATATACCGCGTGATGCGGGGATTTAAAAGAGAAGGGAAATTATCAGACGTGGCTTACCTGTCAGGTCCGTATGCTCCGGCTTTACTGAATGATTTTAATGGACAGATACAAAAGGCTGTTCGTGTTAATGAAAATGACAACCTCGTTACAATCGGGGAGCGTTCTTTTCATCAAAAAAAAGTATTGAATACAGACAATAACTTTTTCACTTTCTTTTCATTTCCACTGATTAAAGGCGATCCATCTACCGTTTTAAAAAATCCAAACAGTGTTGTATTAACTGAAACTACGGCAGAAAAATATTTTGGAGATGCTGAGCATGCTATGAATAAGGTAATTACAATTGATAAAACAATTCAGTTAAAAGTTACCGGTATTGCTAAAGATGCTCCTTCTAACTCCCATCTTAATTTTGAAATGGTTATGCCGCTTGAAAATTATAAAGATAGGAGCTGGATGACAACATGGATCAATAATGCTTTGTATACCTATGTTTTACTTGCGCCCGGTGCTTCAGAAGCCGACATAGAAAAGCAGATGCCGGCTTTTATGGAAAAGTATATGGGTGCAGACATGAAAAAGTATGGCTTTAATTTTAACCTGTCGCTTACGCCGCTGAAAGATGTATATTTTGACAAGGATAGTTTTGATGGTATAAGACATGGTGATAAAACAGTGGTATATATATTCCTGTCTGTGGCATTGCTGATCCTGCTGGTGGCATGCATCAACTTTATGAATTTATCAACAGTAAGAGCTGCCGAACGATCAAAAGAAGTTGGTTTGCGTAAAGTGTTAGGTGCGCTGCGTTATAATCTTGTCTGGCAGTTTATTGGTGAGTCTGTATTGCTTACAACCATTTCCTGCATCTTATCGGTAGCATTGCTGTTGTTGATTATGCCGGTATATAACCAGTTGCTTGGCTATTCACTGACCATTTCGTGGAATACTTACCAGGTGTATGCTTTTTTACTGGGCATAATTGTAGTGGCCGGAGTGCTTGCAGGTTGTTATCCTGCCTTTGTGCTTTCTGCATTCACTCCTATACAGGCGCTTAAAGGGAAATTCAGGTTTGGAAAAGAAGGCGTTTCATTCAGGCATGCTTTGGTTGTTTTGCAATTTGGTATTTCTGTATTCCTGATTTTTGGTACGCTTATTATTACGAAGCAAATGAATTATATAAAGAACAAACAGTTGGGCTATAATAAAGAGCAGACATTGATTGTGCGTATAGATAATGAGGATATTTATAAAAATATGGATGTATTCAAAAAGGGGCTTTTGAATACAAGTGGTATAGCGTCAGTGTCATTAATGTCTGGTGAACCTGGTGGTTTTTTTGATGGATATACTTTTGATGTAGAAGGGCATAGTGAAAGATGGAATGCAAACACTGAGTTTTCAGATTTTGACTTTGTAAAAACATTAGGATTGAAAATTATTGCCGGCAGGGATTTTTCTGCACAGTTTCCAACAGATACTACAAGCGCGGTATTGATCAATAAAACTGCTGCAACAAAGTTAGGCTGGAGCCCGTCTGAGGCGATAGGGAAATGGATAAAGAATACGGTAAGGGATGATGAAAAGCGAAGGATTATAGGTGTAGTGGATGATTTTAATTTTAAATCGCTTAAACAAAATATTGACGCGCTTGTTATTTCGCCGGCTATGGACAGGCGGGTTATATTAGTGCGGTTAGCGCCCGGAGATATTCAATCAAAAATAGCCTCAGTTAAAAATGAATATATCAACACAGTTACCGGTTATCCTTTTGAATATTCATTTCTTGATGAGCAGTTTAATGAAATGTACAGGAAAGATATTATGCAACAAAGAATATTGACCATCTTTGCTGTGCTTGCCATTTTTGTGGCATGCCTTGGTTTGTTTGGGCTTGCTTCGTTTACTGCTACCAGGCGCATGAAAGAAATTGGCGTTCGAAAAGTATTAGGCGCATCAGTAAACGGCATAACTATTTTACTGGCAAAAGATTTACTGAAGCCTGTATTAATAGCTACTATAATTACGCTGCCGGCGTGTTACTATGTTATGAATAAATGGCTGCAAAATTTTTCATATAAAATACCGCTCAGCTGGTGGATTTTTGCTTTAGCGGCATTGCTTACACTTTTAATTGCTTTGGTAACAGTATGCATAGAAACAATGAAAGCCGCGATTGCTAACCCGGTAAAAAGCCTTAGAACAGAATAAGTGGGTGATTAAAGATTGAATACTTGATAAGTTGGTGATACCTGTAACAAGGTTTTGTTCGCTTGCGGACGTTATTGTGTTCGTTTTCGTACATCTGGCAATACTGAAGCTTTAGTCGTTGCTGATTTTCAATTAGTTGAACTAATGGCATATGAGTTGAGCCTTTTTTACACTTCATGTCAGCATATTGGTCCAACTTATCAAGGCGGAGCGTCTTAAACAACATCTTATTATGTTCAAAACATATTTAAAAACAGCCCTCAGAAATTTAAAAAAACATAAAGGAAATTCTTTCGTAAATATCGCGGGGCTCATTGTTGGACTCGCCGCCTTTCTTTTGATATTTCTTGTAGTGCAGTATCAGCAAAGCTTTGATGATTTTCACCAGAACAAAGACCAGGTGTATCGTGTGGTTCGCATCGGCAGAAATGCTGAAAACAGGGAATACAGGACAGGTGTGCCTTTTCCTGTTACCCAGGCCTTACGCATTGATCTCCCCCAGTTAAAAAATGTTGCTGCAATTTTTGGAGATGGCAATGTCCAGGTAAGCGCTACAAGCGAAGATGGCACTGCCATTAAAAAATTCAAGGAGAAAAACATATGTGCTGCTGATCCCCATTTCTTTGAAATGTTCAATTTTCCGATGGTTTCGGGAAATAAGCAAACAGCATTGCATGATGTAAATACAGTGCTCCTTACCAAAGATGTTGCAGCAAAATATTTCGGAGACTGGCATAACGCGATGGATAAAACATTGAAGTTATACGGAGAAGTGATGAAGGTAACAGGAGTGCTTGAAAATATACCTGATAATACGGATTTCCCTCTTGGTATTGTGGTTTCATATGCTACACTTATGAACGCGGGCAATACTGCCGATTGGTCTGGCATATCAGATGACAATTATTGCTTTATTCAATTGGATAAAAATGCTTCGGTTGACCATTTTAATAAATTGCTTGATGAGTTTACGGATAAGCATATCAAACCTGTAAACCCGGGATATTTTCTTTCGTTGCAACCCTTGAAGGAAATACATTATGATAAAAGGTATGGCAATTTTAGCGGGCGTACATTTGGCAGGGACCTGGTGCTTGCGCTTAATATTATCGGAGCTTTTTTATTGATCATCGCCTGCATAAATTTTATCAATATCACAACAGCCAGGGCCGTAAATCGTGCACGGGAAGTTGGTGTCAGAAAAGTATTAGGAAGCAGCAGAAAGCAACTCATATTGCAGTTTCTTGGTGAAACCGGTATTACAACTCTTGTCGCGTTGATGGGGTCGTTGTTGGTGGTACTAGTATGCATTCCTTTTGTAAACGAATTGCTGGATATTCATTTAAATATTGCTTTTTTATTCACGCCCGGTTTTATGCTATATGTTTTTGCTGTGTTTTTTGCTGTTGCTTTTCTTTCCGGCATTTACCCGGCATTGATTTTGTCCGGTTTTAAATCCGTTAATGTTTTAAAGAGTTCAATCAACATAAATACCAGGGGTATTTCTTTGAGAAGAGCTTTGGTAGTTTTCCAGTTTGTAATTGCCCAGGCATTGATTATAGGTACTCTCGTTGTTGCATCGCAGATGGATTATTTCCGGAATGCAGATATGGGTTTTAATAAGCAGGCAGTGATCAATGCAAGCTTTCCCGGCGATAGCCTCAGCGTTACAAAAATGGATGCTTTGAAAACTGAAATTGAAAAAATTAATGGCGTAAAGCAGGCAAGTCTCAGCATTTTTGCTCCTGCCGGCAGCGGTGGCTGGGCAACGAATTTAAATACTTCGGAAAATAACAAATCCAACCCCGGTATGGTTGTTCAGATGAAACCGGCCGATACTTCGTTCTTCGGTTTGTATGAATTAAAACTTGTTGCAGGCCGTATTTATTTTCCATCAGATACCATGCGCGAATTTGTTGTAAATGAAACAACGGTGAGAAATATGGGTTTAACAAATCCGGATAAGGCTATCGGAAAAATGATAAAAGTGGCAGGGAGATCCGGACCGATTGTTGGAGTAGTAGAAGACTATCACACATTTTCCCTGCGCGAAGCAATCAGTCCCACAGTAATGTCAACCATAAAAGATGCTTACCAAGTTGCTAATATAAAAATTGATATGCAAAAATCGCGGCAGGTTATTGCTGCTTTGCAAAAATTATGGAACAGCTTTTATCCCGATTATGTATTTGAATATGATTTTCTTGATCAGACATTAGCTGCCTATTATAAGCAGGAAAACGAAATGGCAACATTATATAAAATATTTTCAGGCATTGCCATTTTTATTTCCTGCCTGGGTTTATACGGATTAATTGCTTTCATAGCTGCTCAACGCAGAAAGGAAATAGGCATCCGGAAAGTATTGGGAGCCCCTGTATACAATATTATTTTAATGTTATCAAAAGAATTTACCATGCTCATCATTATTGCATTTCTTATAGCAACGCCTTTAGCATGGTATTTTATGCAGGGCTGGTTACAGCAGTATACATACCGGATATCAATGGATGCTGGTTTTTTTGTTGTTACAATAATTTGCTCTTTAATTATAGCCTGGATAACTGTAGGGTATACAACCGTAAAGGCGGCTATTGCTAACCCAGTTAAATCACTCAGAACGGAATGAATTTGAAATAATCTCAAATTTAAAATTTCAAGTCCCTGATATGTTTAAAAATCTTTTGCTCGTTGCATTACGAAATTTTAAAAGAGACAAGTGGTATAGTCTCCTGAATATTCTCGGGCTTACCATAGGCATCACCTTTGGATTATTCCTGATTTTTTATATTAAAGATGAATTGAGTTTCGACAGGTATCATGAAAAAGCTGAGCGGATATTCCGCATCAATTCTATTATTAAAGAGGCTGACAGGGATACCATGCGCTGGGCAATAGCGCCATTTCCAATGGGACCGGCGCTGGCAAAAGATTATCCTGAAGTTGAAGAAGCCGTTCGGTTTGTACGAAGCGGAAGAACAATGTTTAAGAATGGTGGATTGAGATTGTATGAAGACAAAGTTTTTTTTGCAGACAGCAATGTATTCCGTGTATTTACCTGTCCGTTTATTGAGGGCGATCCGAAAACCGCATTGATAGAACCCAATACACTGGTGCTGTCAGAATCATCTGCTATCAAATTCTTTGGGGCAAATAAAAGTTACCTGGGTAAAACCCTTGAAAATGTTAATGGCAGAGTATATAAGGTAACAGGAGTGATGAAAGATGTTCCTAAGAATTCTCATTTGATCTTTAATATACTGGTTTCGAGAAATACCCTGCCGGCAGACTTTGCCAATAACTGGGGAAGTTTTGATTTTTATACCTATGTGTTATTAAAGCCGGGAACCACGGCTGCGGCTTTTGACACCAAGATGAAGCCGATGTATGATAAATATCTTGCCTCGATTTTCGCACAGTATAATATTAAGATATATTTCGAAACACAACCCATTACTTCAATTCATCTTCATTCAACTACTACTAATGAGCCTGAAGAAACAGGCAGCATGTCATACATTTATATCTTTTCCGCGGTAGCCTTTTTTATGTTGCTGATCGCCTGTATTAATTATATGAATCTTACTACGGCAAGGTCAGCAAGAAGAGCCAAAGAAATAGGTATAAGAAAAGTTACCGGTTCAACTAAAGTACAGCTGGTATTACAATTCCTGGTTGAGTCAACACTTACCGCTTTTATCGCCTTGCTGATGAGTATAGGCCTGATCGCGTTGTTCCTTCCTGTGTTCAATACATTAGCCGGAAAATTTATTTCCTTCGGTACATTATTCAGTCCGGATACTATACTTATTCTGTTGGCTGTAGTAGTTTTTGTTGGAATTGTGGGCGGCAGTTATCCTGCATTTTATTTATCAAAGTTTAACCCGGTTAAAGTATTAAAGGGAAGCCTTGCCAAAGGCTCAAGCAATGTTAACCTGAGGAGATCCCTGGTGGTGATACAATTTTCCATATCTATGATCATGCTCATTTGTACCTGGGTAGTATATGGACAACTCAAATATTTAAGAAATAAAGATCTCGGCTTTGATAAAGCCCGGGTGCTGACTGCTTCGGCTGTAACGGACAGGGATATACAAAGTGCTATTCTTTCCTTTAAAAACGAAATGCGTAATAATCCCCAGGTGCTTTCTGTAAGCTCTGCCAGCTCTGTGCCAGGGCAGGGTAATGGCTTTAATTTGTTTTCTATTCAAACAAAGGATGGTTATACAGATAAAGGAATAGACGTATATGCCATTGATGAAGACTATATAAAAACACTTGGGATAAAACTGGTAAAAGGCAGGAACTTTTCCGGGCTTGCAGATACGCTGCATGGTATGCTGGTGAATGAGAAGATGATACAGGAATTCGGCTGGGGCGATAATCCTATTGGTAAAAGAGTGAAATTTCCGGGAGATACTTCAGGTAATTATCTTGAAGTAGTAGGAGTGGTGAAGGATTTCAACCAAAAATCATTGTATAATACCATCACCCCATTGATTTTATTATACAGGCCTAATACTAATCTTATCCAGTTAAAATTAAGCGCTTCGGATATTCCTGCTGCTATTGCAGGCATAGAAAGCACATGGAAGAAAATATTTCCTGATCTTCCTTTTCAATATACATTCCTCGACCAGGATTTTGATTCGCAATACGCAGCAGATCAAAAACGGGGGAAAATATTTACGGCATTTTCGGTTCTTACCATTATAATCACCTGCCTGGGGCTCTTAGGATTAATAGCATTTACAACAGAACAAAGGCAAAAGGAAATCAGCATACGTAAGGTGATGGGGGCAAATATTAGCCAGATCATTCCATTGATCACAAGAAATTTTATTGCGCTTGTTGGTATATCATGCATTGTTGCTTTTCCCGTTGCAGGATATTTTATGTCTAAGTGGCTGAAGATATTTCCATACAATACCGGCTTGAGTATAATGCCTTTTATATTGTCGGCGCTTGTTGTATTGTCCATTACGATGCTTACAGTTATTTTTCATACCATAAAGGCGGCGGTGGCAAACCCGGTTAAGAGTTTAAGGATGGAATGACCTCACCCCGGCCCCTCTCCGCAAGGCGGAGAGGGGAGCCTAAATACTCAGCAGTTGTGGAAATGGCAAGAGCGGGAGTTTACGGAGGCGTGGTAAGAAGTAAGTAGTAAGAATTTTATTAACGCTGACAGCTGATAGCTGATAGCTCATAGCTGACCGCATACAACCATTTCAAATTTCAAATCTCAAATGATAAAAAATTATTTCAAAATCGCCTGGCGTAATTTAAGTAAGAGCAAAGGATACAGCGCTATTAATATTGGCGGACTGGCAGTTGGAATGTCCGTAGCTATGCTCATTGGTTTGTGGGTAAATGATGAGCTGTCTTATGATAAGTATCATGAAAACTATGATCGTATCGCACAGGTAATGCAGCATGCCAGCTTTAATGGTGATATGAGTACTCAATCCGCTAACCCTGCTGCAATGGGACCGGAGATAAGGGCTAAATACGGCAGCGATTTTAAGTATGTGGTACAGGCATCCTGGGTTGGTGGTCACCTGCTTTCGGCAGGTAAAAAAGTTTTTAATAAAACAGGTATTTTTTTTGAACCTGATGCGCCGGAAATGCTTACGTTGAAAATGCTGAAAGGAACAAGACAGGCATTGAAAGATCCCTATGCTATCATGCTTTCTCAATCAACCGCAGAGGCAATTTTCGGCAAAGAAGATCCGATAAACAAAGCTATTAAACTCGACAGGAATTATGATGTTAAGGTAACAGGGGTATACGAAGATCTGCCAGATAATACTACTTTTCATAATATACAAATTATGATGCCCTGGGAATTATGGCTTATTCAAAATCCGTGGGTAAAAAGAATGAATGATCCATGGGATAGTAATTTTTCCCAAACCTTTGCGCAGATCGCTGATAATGCAGATATGCAAAAGGTTTCAGCGAAAATCAAAAACACAAAATTGGATAATGTAGGCCCCGAAGAAAAACGTTATAAATGGGAAGTATTTCTTCAACCCATGAGCAAGTGGAAACTTTACAGCGAATTTAAAAACGGGGTAAACACCGGTGGCAATATCCGGTATGTTTGGTTGTTTGGTATTACCGGCATTTTTGTGCTGGTGCTTGCCTGTATAAATTTTATGAACCTAAGTACGGCACGAAGTGAAAAAAGGGCAAAAGAAGTTGGTATACGTAAAGCTATCGGGTCTTTGAGGTGGCAGATCATCAAACAATTTTTTACAGAATCTTATGTAGTGGTATGCATAGCTTTTGCATTGGCTTTAGGACTGGTAACATTACTGCTGCCATTATTTAATGATATAGCCGGTAAAAAAATGATTATGCCATGGGGTAATGAAATGTTTTGGCTCACAGGTATCATATTTATTGTTATAACAGGTCTATTATCCGGCAGCTATCCGGCACTCTACCTTTCTTCATTTCAGCCGTTGAAAGTTTTAAAAGGCACATTCAAAGCCGGTAAAGGTGCTGCCATTCCAAGAAGAATATTGGTAGTTATGCAGTTTACCGTGTCGGTAATGCTCATTATAGGAACAATCATTGTGTACGAACAGATTCAGTATGCTAAAAACAGACCGATCGGTTATACGCGTAACGGCCTGATCAATATAGGGCTTGAAGAAGAAACAAGGCAGCATCTTGATGTGCTGGGATCAGCATTAAAAAATGCAGGAGCTATTGAAGAGATGGCAGCATCCAACAGTCCGCTTACCGGCGTTTGGAACACAAACGGCGGATTTGACTGGGAGGGCAAGGATCCGAATCTTGCAGTTGATTTTCCAAATAATAATGTGTCGTTCGATTTTGGTAAAACAGTTAAATGGAAAATTAAGGAAGGTCGGGATTTTTCGAGAGATTATGCAACAGATTCTGCAGCATTTGTTATTAATGAATCTGCTGCAAAGTTTCTCGGGTTTCAAAACCCGGTAGGTAAAATGCTAAAGTGGAATGGTACGCCTTTTACCATAATCGGTATTGTAAAAGATATAATGCAGGAGTCGCCATTTTACCCGGTACGTCCAACGCTATATCATGTAGGCAGGCTTAATAATATGAATCATCTTATCATGCGCTTAAATCCGCAGAAGAATGCTGCCGGCTCATTGAGGTTAATTGAACAGGAGTTAAAAAAGTATGCGGCGGATGTACCATTCGAGTATAAGTTTGTGGATGAAGATTTCGGATCTAAGTTCAGTGCTGAAGAGCGAATAGGAAAGCTGTCTTCATATTTTGCGATACTTGCTATTTTCATTTCCTGCCTGGGCTTATTTGGAATGGCAAGTTTTGTTGCAGAGCAAAGAACAAAAGAAATAGGTGTAAGAAAAGTATTAGGTGCAAGTGTAATAAATCTGTGGCGTTTGCTGTCAACAGAGTTTGTGCTGCTCGTTGCTTTTTCATGTTTGATTGCAACGCCCATTGCCTATTACTATCTTAATCAATGGCTGGGTAACTATGATTACAGGGTAGGCATAAGCTGGAAAGTATTTGTTATAGCATCACTGATCGCGTTGGTTATTACATTGCTTACGGTAAGTTTCCAGGCAATAAAAGCTGCGTTGGCAAACCCGGTGAAGAGTTTGAGGATGGAATAACCTCACCCCAGCCCCTCTCCACGGGGTGGAGAGGGGAGCCTAAACGCAAGACGGTTAGGGAAATGGTAAGAGGGGGCGTTGGGAGGAGAAGGAGGAAGTAAGTAGTGAGAATTTTATTAACGCTGGCAGCTCTTGGCCCAAAGCTGATAGCTGATTGCAGATCGCACACAGCCATTTCAAATTTTAAATATCAAATTTAAATGCTAAAAAATTATTTCAAAATCGCATGGCGTAATCTCCTGAAGAATAAAAAATCATCTTTGATCAATATCAGCGGGCTTGCTATTGGTATGGCTGTGGCTATGCTTATTGGTTTGTGGATATGGGATGAACTTACCTTTGATAAGTATCATACCAATTACGATCGTGTGGCGCAGGTAATGCAACACCAAACATGGAACGGAACTACGCATACAGGACAGGCGCTTCCTTTTCCTTTGGGAGAAGAATTGCGGAATAGCTATGGGGATAATTTCAAATATCTCGCTATGGCTTCGTGGGAAGGTGATCACATGCTGAGTAAAGACAATAAGCATTTATATAAGAATGGTATTTATATTGATAAGGATGGCCCGCGTATTCTTTCTTTACAAATGACAAAAGGCTCTGCTGACGGACTTACCAATCCCAATAGTATTTTGCTTTCAGAAAGTACAGCCAAAGCTTTTTTCGGTAATGCTGATCCTATGGATCAGCCAATGAAAATTGATAACAAGCTGAACGTAAAAGTTACAGGTGTTTTTAAAGATCTTCCCTACAGCACTACATTCAGAGATCTGAAATTTATTGCTCCCTGGGATTTGTATAAAACTTCTGAAGGCTGGCTTACACAGGCGTCTACACAATGGGGCAACAATTCCTTCCAGGCTTTTGCTCAGATAAATGATAATGTAGATTTTGCTTCAGTAAACCGCAGAATTGAAAAAGCCAAGCTGAATAAAGTAGATGAAGATGAAAAGAAGTTTAAGGCAGCTATTTTCCTGCACCCTATGAAAGACTGGCATTTGCGTTCTTCGTGGAAAGAAGGTAAACAAGCAGGAGGCCAAATAGAATATGTATGGATGTTTGCAGTAATTGGCGTGTTTGTATTATTACTGGCTTGTATCAATTTTATGAACCTGAGCACGGCACGTTCAGAAAAAAGGGCAAAAGAGGTTGGTATACGTAAGACAGTTGGCTCTGTTCGTGAGCAACTCATAGGCCAGTTCCTTTGTGAATCAATACTGGTTGCTTTTATTGCATTCGCTTTTTCCGTTCTACTTACACAACCCGTATTGCCCTGGTTTAACCAGGTTGCAGGTAAGCAAATACATATACTGTGGGGAAATGGATGGTTCTGGCTTGCAGGGCTGGGTTTTACGATTATTACCGGGTTAGTTGCCGGCAGTTATCCTGCTTTCTATCTTTCTTCTTTTAAGCCGGTTAAGGTACTGAAAGGAACGTTTAAGGCAGGAAGGTTTGCCGCATTGCCGAGAAAAGTGTTGGTGGTAACTCAATTTGCCGTATCAGTTGCGCTCATCATTTGCACCATAATAGTATATCAACAAATACAACATACCAAGAATCGCCCGGTTGGATACGACAGGAATAACCTTGTAATGATTTATATGCAGACTCCTGATTTTTACGGCAGGTATGATGTGCTGCGCACGGAATTAAAAAAGCAAAATGCTATTGTGGAAATGTCGGAATCATCAAGCCCGGTTACTAATGTGTGGAGCAATAACGGTGGCTTTAACTGGGAAGGTAAAGATCCGAATTTAGATACCGATTTCGCTACGTTTTGGGTTACCGCTGAATATGGAAAAACAGTAGGTTTTGAAATTAAGGAAGGACGTGATTTTTCGCATGATTTTAAAGGTGACAGCGCTTCCCTGATTATTAATGAAGCCGCAATTAAATTTATGAACATTAAAGATCCTATTGGCAAGATTGTTAGATGGGAGAATGGGTATACACGAACGTTAACTATTATAGGCATTGTAAAAGATATGGTGATGGCTTCTCCCTATCAACCGGTAAAACAGGCTGTGTATCTTTTAACGAATGATAATGTTAATGTGATCAACCTGAAGTTAAATCCTCAGAAAAGCACATCTGAATCATTAGCCATAATAGAGAAGGTATTTAAGCAACTCATTCCCGCGGCGCCGTTTGATTACCAGTTTGCCGACCAGGAATATGCAAAGAAGTTTTCTGCTGAAGTTCGGGTGGGCAAACTGGCAGGGTTCTTCACAATACTGGCTATTATTATCAGTTGCCTGGGCTTGTTTGGTTTAGCATCTTTTGTTGCCGAGCAGCGCACCAAAGAAATAGGTATCCGCAAAATTGTTGGCGCTTCTGTATTTAATTTATGGACACTATTGTCAAAGGACTTTGTGATACTGGTTTCAATATCCTGCATGATCGCCATTCCGCTTGCCTGGTATTATTTATATGGGTGGTTACAGCATTATGATTATCGTGTCGGGATATCCTGGTGGGTATTTGTTGGAGCGGTAGGTGGTGCCATTGGTATTACATTATTAACAGTAAGTTTCCAGGCAATAAAAGCAGCGATGGCAAACCCGGTGAAGAGTTTGAGAACGGAATGATGAATTTGACAATGAAACAATTTGAAAATTTGAAAATGGAATACAATTTATAACGTACTACATACAACTTAAAACTTACAATGTGATAAAAAATTATTTTAAAACGGCGTGGAGAAATCTTGCACGCAATAAGGTTTATTCCTTCATCAACATTGCAGGTTTAAGTCTTGGTTTGGTTTGCACCATGTTGATAATGTTGTATGTAAAAGATGAAGTAAGCTTTGACCGGTTTCATAAAAACGTAAGCAATATTTATCGCATTGTATCGCAGCGAAAAGAAAATAAAATCCCTGTCACAGGCATTTTGCAGGGTCCCCGTTTCACACAAAACGTTCCGGGCATCAAATCTTTTGTACGTGTAGAGAACCGCTATGAAGATATAAAAAGCGGAACAGAAGTTCAGTCGAAAAATTTATTACGTGTAGATGCTAATTTTTTTTCAACCTTTACTTTTCCCTTACTGTCGGGTAATGCTAAAACATGCCTGGCAGAACCACATACCATTGTATTAAACGAAGATGCAGCAAAAAGGCAATTCGGCACAAGCGATGCCGTTGGTAAAATAGTAATGATAAAGGAAGACAGCATATTTGTTCCTTACGAGGTAACGGCTGTTGCAAAACGTTGCCCGCAAAATTCTTCCATACGGTTTGACATACTCCTGCCTTTTAAAGTATCTGAGGCAGATGCAAAAGACACGCATAACTGGTTCAACTCTTTCTTAAATACATTTGTAGTACTGAACGAAAAAGTAAATCTGCAAACTGTAGAAAAGCAAATGCAAAATTTTTACATAGCGGATGCAAAGGACACTTTTGAAGAAATGTTGAAAATTGATGGAGGAGATCCAAACGCTTTTTCTATGGGTACCTATTTTTTACAGCCTTATGCTGATATGCATTTGAGCAACGATCTTCCTGCAGGCAATGGACTAACCAATGCAAGTAATCCTGTTTATTCGTATATCCTTTCCGGCATTGCGTTATTTGTGTTATTGATTGCGTGTATCAATTTTGTAAACCTTACCGTTGCACGTTCCGTTAAAAGAGCCAAAGAAGTGGGAATTCGAAAAGTGATTGGAGGCGACAGGAAGCAGATTGTCATGCAGTTTCTCGGAGAATCTTTTTTCTTATGTACTATTGCTTTTATACTGGCAATTGTATTAGCTGAGCTGTTGCTTCCTTTGTTTAATGCCCTTTCCAATAAGGTCTTATCGATTTCTCATTTGCTGGATACAAAACTGGTAGCGGGTTATATTGCCTTATATCTTGTTACAGGTTTGCTCGCAGGTTTTTACCCTGCGCTGGTTTTGTCAGGATATAATCCTGTGCAAACGTTATATAGCCGTTTTCAGATTGCAGGGAAAAATTATCTGCAAAAAACATTAGTGGTATTGCAGTTTACACTGGCGTCATTTTTAATCATTGCAACATTTATCATCTATGCACAGTTTAATTTTTTAACCAAAACAGATTTGGGATATGATGATAACAATCTTGTTACAGTAAATAAAGACAGGCTGAAAAATACTGATGCTGCTGTTTTTAAAAATGAATTACTCAGGAACCCTGACATTGTTGGTGTAAGTGTAAAGAATGCCGGTGAATGGCATACCGGTACAAAAAATGCTGCTGGCTCTACCGTGTATTTTGTCAATGAGACCATTGACGAAAATTATCTGCCATTGTTAAAGATACCATTGATAGCAGGAAGGAATTTTTCCACAGCATTTCCCGCTGATGCTACGCAATCTGTTATTGTAAATGAAAGTTTTGTAAAAGCGGCAAACTGGAAAAACCCGGTTGGCGAAACGATAAGCATTTTGGGAAGCAGTAATGAAATATATCGTGTAATAGGTGTTGTAAAAGATTATCACTTTGCATCATTAACCCGGAAAATAACGCCGCAGTTGTTTTCCATGAGAGGTTTATATGGAATTTATTACATCAGGATAAAGCCCAATACTGCAGCTGCCAGTTTAAATTGGATACGAAAAACATATCAGCAATTTTATCCTATGACGCCTTATTCGTACAGGTTTAAGAATGATGAAAACAGGAATCAGTATACCGAAGTTGAAAAATGGAAACAGATTATTTTGTTTGGGGCTATACTTACCATATTTATTTCATGCATAGGCCTGTTTGGATTATCCGTTTTATCGGCAGAAAAAAGAACCAAAGAAATCGGGATACGTAAAGTGCTTGGTGCATCTGTGCAACATATTGCCACAACACTTTCGGCAGATTTTATAAAATTAGTTGTTATAGCTTTAATCATTGCATCCCCGCTTGCATATATTGCTGCAAATAAATGGTTACAACATTTTCCTTACCGGATTGCTGTTAATGCTTGGATGTTTACAGGCACAGCTTTGCTGGTTATTTTTGTTGCATTGTTTACTATAAGTTTCCAGGCAATAAAGGCAGCGTTTGCAAACCCGGTGAAGAGTTTAAGAACGGAATAGTAGCAACAACTTCCCTTCCCTCTCCCCAAAGAGAAGAGGGTGCCTAAACTCAAGGCGGTTAGGGAAATGGTAAGAGCTGGTGTTGGGAGAGAAGTAAGTGGTAAGAAGTAAGCGTTTTATTAACGCTGATAGCAGACTGCTGATACCTCCCCACTTGCTTCTTTTCACAAAATTTCCTTACCTTCAAAACTCACGCTCATTATTAAACGATAAGCTTATGACCTCACAAAACCGCAGAAATTTCATTAAAAGCAGCGGTATGGCTGCATTGGGTTTAGCCGTAATTCCATCTTCATTAAAAGCCTTTGCGCCAAGTGATAAATTAAGAATAGCCCATATAGGGTTAGGTGGAATGGGTAATAATCATATGAAATGGTTTGCCGGTATTCCTGAAGTAGATATAGTGGCACTATGTGATGTAGATGAAATTCATTTAAATGAGACAAAAAATAAACTGAAAGAACTTCGTCCCGGTGGACCAAAGGTTAAAACCTATGAGGATTTCAGGCGCATACTCGATCGCAAAGATATTGATGCCATTACCTGTGCAACGCCTGATCACTGGCATGCAACCATAGCTACGCTTGCCTTCCAGGCTGGTAAAGATGTGTATGGCGAGAAGCCGCTTTCGTATGATGCGGGCGAAGGAAAAATAATGCTGGAAAACATGAATAAGTATAACCGTATTTTCCAGATGGGTAACCAGATTCATGCCACTGATAATTATCATCGCGTGGCGGAGCTTATAAAATCCGGTAAGATTGGTAAAGTGCATACCGTTCGTTTATGGAAAACGGGTGTGCCGCCGGAATTGAAGAATACTGAAATTGCTCCTGTGCCGTCAACGCTCAATTGGGATATGTGGCTTGGGCCTGCCCCGTACACAGAATACATTCCTGCCAAATGTCATTTCACTTACAGGTATTTTCTTGATTATTCCGGTGGTGTGTTTGCCGATTTCTGGTGTCATATTGCTGATATAGTATTCTGGAGCTTACAGCCCAAAGGGTTAAAACGTATTGATGCAAGAGGAGAGAAGGCTGATGGCATTGCGGATGTGCCCAGGTGGCTTGATATAGACTATGAATTTGATGATCTTAAAATATTATGGACAAGCAAACCGCCTGATGTGCCCGGTGCGGCTGAGAAAGGCATCGGGGCATATTTTGAAGGAGATAAAGGAACATTGATGTGTGACTATGGTTCACGAGCTATTGTGCTGGATGGCGAAACCTTAACGGATATTGATTATGTTCCTAAATCAATCAAACGTTCACCGGGCCATCAGCAGAATTTTGTGGATGCTGTAAAGGCAAGAACTCAGCCCGAATCAAATCTTGCTTATGCAAGAGAAATGACATTGCCTATGCATCTTGGTCTTATTTCATATCGCTTAAAACGCCCGTTGCAATGGGACGCCGCTGCTGAGCAATTTATCAACGATGCAGAAGCAAACGCACTGCTGCACAGAGAGGCGAGAGAGAAGTGGAGGTTAATTTGAGAATTAATTAATTTGAAAATTTGAAAATGATTGTACAAAACAATTTTTCTTATCTTACTTTTCACGTTTGAAGCAGCACTATACACATTTTCAAATTTTCAAATTGCCACATTTTCAAATTATCACTGTCCGCTTTCGTACACCCTGCGTCCGCTTTCGCACACACCCTTACATGATAAGCTTGTAAAAAACTGATTTTCATTTGTTTGAATGCTGGCATACCGGTTGTTTCCCATGAACAGTTATTTATATATACTCACGGAAATTAAAACCGTATGTTTAAGAACTATCTCACCATTGCTTTAAGAAATATCAGGCGCAGCAAAATTTATTCCTTCATCAATATTTTTGGTTTAAGCCTTGGGCTGGCTTGTGCCATGCTCATTATACTTTATGTAAAAGATGAAGTGAGTTATGACAGGTTTCACAAAAATGGTGATCATATTTACAGGATAGTATCAAAGAACAATAAAAGAGGTGAAGAACGTAAAAGCAGTAGTACCGGTTATCTGCAGGGCCCAAGGTTTGCGGCTAATGTTCCGGGCATAGCATCCTTTGTTCGTATACAAAGCGGGCGGCAGGATATAAAAAAAGGCACCAATATACAAGGCCACGACCTGTTATTTGTGGATTCGTCTTTTTTTACTGTTTTCAGCTTCCCGTTGTTGCAGGGAGATGCCAAAACCTGCCTTAAAGATCCCCAATCAATCGTATTATCCGAAGATGAAGCCATAAAGCAATTTGGGACTACAGATGCTATCGGAAAAATGATAATGCTGAAAGCTGATTCTGTTTTTTCTCCGCATCGTGTTTCGGCTGTTGCAAAACGTGTTCCCCAAAATTCTTCTATTCAGTTTAATATCCTGCTTCCTTTCAGGGAGTCTGAAGCGGATGCACATAATGATGATAATTGGTACAGCTTTTTTCTAAATACGTTTGTAGTGGTTAATCCTGAAAGTAAGGTATCAACGATTAACAGTAATATGCAGAAGTTTTATGTAGCCAATGCAGGTAAAACTTTCAAGGCAATGGTAGAGAAATATGGAATAGGAGAGGATGCTTCAATGGGTACGTATTATTTACAGCCTTATACAGATATGCATATGAACACCGAATTGCCTGCGCAAAACGGGTTAACCAATGCAAGTAACCCCATGTATTCATATATATTATCGGGTATTGCTTTATTTGTTTTGTTGATTGCCTGTATAAATTTTGTAAACCTTACTGTTGCACGCTCGGTAAAACGTGCTAAAGAAATAGGTATCCGTAAAGTTGTTGGCGGCGACAGGAGGCAGTTAATATACCAGTTCCTCGGAGAATCATTTGTACTTTGTTTTATCGCCTTTTCGCTTGCAATAATATTGGTGTGGGCGATACTTCCCTTATTCAATGATCTTGCTAACAAAGCATTGAGTTTTTCCTATTTGTTTGATGCTGAACTAATCGGCGGATACATTTTGCTTTTTATTTTAACGGGATTGCTTTCCGGGTTCTATCCTGCGCTGATCTTATCGGGTTATAATCCTGTAGAAACTTTATACAGCAGGTTTAATTTAAAGGGCAAAAACTATTTGCAGAAATCACTGGTGGTTTTACAGTTTTCACTCGCTTCTTTTTTAATCATTGCCACATTTACCATTTATGCGCAGTTCAATTACCTCACACATAAAGATCTTGGATATGATGATCATAACGTGATTGAATTGTATAAAGACCAGATAAAGTATGATGAAGGGGCTTTATTTAAAGCTGAGTTGCTGAAAAATCCGGATGTGCTTGAAGTAGCATTGAAAAATTCCGGAGGATGGATGACAGGAGCAAAAACAGCCAACGATTCCAGTATGCAGTTTGATTATGAAACAGTAGATGAGGCCTATATACCATTAATGAAAATTCCTGTTGTAAAAGGAAGAAATTTTTCAAAAGACTATCCGGGTGATGCGGCGCATTCCATATTAGTGAACGAATCGTTTGTACAAAAAGCAGGGTGGAAGGAGCCGATAGGAGAGACGGTTAATTTCTTTTATAATAACAATGAAATCTATACGGTAATCGGCGTGGTAAAAGATTATCATAATAAAGCATTGAATCAAAAGATCGGGCCGCAGATGTTTACAATGAAGAAAGATAATGGGTATGGATTATATGATATCAGGGTAAAGCCGGGAACTGAAACACAGTCGCTCAATTATATTCAAAAAGCTTTCAGGAAATTTTATCCCATGAACCCATACAGTTATGTATTTAAAGATCAGCAGAAGCTAAAAGAGTATGAAAGAGAAGCAAAATGGAAGCAGATTATTTTATTTGGCGCTATACTCACCATTTTTATTTCCTGCATCGGGTTATTTGGATTGTCTGTACTTTCTGCTGAAAAACGTACAAAGGAAATAGGTATACGTAAAGTATTGGGCGCTTCGGTTAACGGGCTGGTTACTATTCTTTCCAAAGATTTTTTAAAGCTGGTTTTAATAGCGTTGGTTATTGCTGTTCCTTTGGCATGGATGGCTTCCAATAAATGGCTTGAAAATTATCCTTACCGCATTACCATAGGCTGGCAGATGTTTGCGGCCGCGGCATTACTGGTAATAGCTATAGCGTTGATTACAGTGAGCTTCCAGGCAATAAAAGCGGCGGTGACAAACCCGGTAAAGAGTTTGAGAACGGAGTGAGGGTAGGAAGAAATAAGATGTAAGTAGCGAGAAGTAAAACACCTATGGCTGAATGCTGATAGCTTAAAGCTGACAGCTATTTCAAATCTTAAACTTCAAATTTCAAATGTTCAAAAATTATTTTAAAACCGCATGGCGGAATCTACTTAGAAACAAGGGGTTTTCCCTCACCAATATTTTTGGATTAACCATTGGTATTTCGTCAGCTGTTTTTATTTTATTGTGGGTGTATGATGAACTCACTTTCGACAGGTTTCAAAAGAATTATAAAAATATATACCAGGTTATCGCCAACCGGGATTTTAAAAACCAGGTTTTTACAGACAGAAGTATGGCGCTGCCTTTTGCAAATGCACTTGAAAATAGCTCTCCGCAAATAAAGCATGCTGTTGTTACAACGTATCAGCAGCAAAACTTACTTGCTTACAACAATAATAAAATAAAGAAAAAAGGGTATGTGGTAAGCGATCATTTCTTTGATATTTTCTCATGGCAGTTTATTAAAGGCAATGCTGCAACTGCATTAAAAGACCCTGCATCTGTTGTTCTTACAGAAAATGCAGCAACGGCTTTTTTCGGAAACGAGGATCCTATTAATAAAGTTTTGGTGATAGATAACAGCAGGAATGTAAAAGTAAGTGGGATAGTTAAAGACCCGCCGGGAAATTCTACCTTTCAGTTCGACTGGATAAGGCCATTTAATTATGACGACCCTGATATAAAAGCTTCAATGAATGAATGGATCAACTCCTCATGGAATGTATTTATAGAAACAGCGCCCGGAGTTGATACTGCCTTATTAAATAAAACCATTACCCAAACAAAGAGAGCGCATGGGAATGATGAGATCAGCAGTTATTTCGTTTTTCCAATGGACCACTGGCGGTTATACAGTGCTTTTGAAAATGGAAAGAATATCGGTGGACTGATTGAACAGGTACAGTTATTTTCTGTAATTGCCATAATCATCCTGTTGGTAGCATGCATTAATTTCATGAACCTTTCTACGGCAAGAAGCGAAAAGCGTGCAAAAGAAGTTGGTATAAGAAAAGCACTGGGATCAGGAAAGAAACAATTGATTACACAATTTTTTTGTGAATCATTTATTTTAACGTTCATTGCGTTTGCGCTTGCCATTATTGTAGTTGTTTTATTATTACCATCATTTAATATATTGGTAGACAAGCAGCTTTCTTTACATATAATGCAACCCGTATTCTGGTTGATGGCGTTGGGTGTGATTATATTCACAGGTTTTGTCGCCGGTAGCTATCCGGCACTGCACCTGTCTTCCTTTAATCCCGTAAAAGTGTTGAAGGGAATAAATGTTTCAGGTAAGCGAACGGTATTGCCGAGACATGTGCTGGTTACTTTACAGTTTGTAATTTCTATTTTACTGATATCAGCCACAGTTATTGTTTACCAGCAGATGCAATACGTTAAAAACAGGGATATAGGGTATAATCCCAATGATCTTATAATGATCCCATCTACGCCGGATACTGATAAAAATTTTGCTGCGATAAAAAATGATTTGCTTGCATCAGGCATTATTGCCGGCGTAACCAGAACGTCTTCGCCTATTACTGAAGTTTGGTGGAATACCGGTGCCCCGGATTATGATGGCAAGCCAGCCAACGCGCAAATAATTATGGGAGGACTGTCTGCCGATGTTGATTTTACAAAAGCAATGGGTATAAAAATGTTAGAAGGTCATGATTTTACGGGAACACCTGCTGACTCTGTTTCCATGCTCTTAAATAAAGCGGCTGTAGATGCGATGAAGCTTAAAAATCCTGTTGGTATGAAAATGCGTTATGGGAGAACATATACTGTCACAGGTGTAACGGACAATATAATCATGACTTCGCCTTATGAAAAACCATATCCGATGTTGATGCTGTTTGATGGTAATAGCTCAAGTATGAATACAATGCGCATAAAACCAGGCGTGCCGGTGAAAAAAGCAATTTCAATATTAGAAGGTATATTTAAGAAATATAATCCTTCGGTGCCTTTTGAATACAAGTTTGTTGACCAGGAATTTCAAAAAAAGTTTACCACAGAAGAATTGATTGGCAGGCTCGCCAACATTTTTTCCATTCTGGCAATATTTATCTGCTGCCTTGGGCTTGCAGGGCTGGCATCCTTTACAATAGAAAAGCGGTTTCGTGAGATTGGCGTGCGTAAGGTACTGGGCGCAACTGTTCAGCAATTGCTAATACTGATATCAAAAGAATTTTTAAAGCTGGTGATAATAGCATTCGTAATTGCAGTTCCCCTTACTTACTGGTTAATGAGCGAATGGCTTGGTAAATACAATTATCGCATTCATATTGATATATGGGTTTTTATTGTTGTTGGATTTTTGATGTTTTTTATAGCGTTGGCTGTTGTAAGTCTCAATACTATAAAAGCAGCAATGTCTAACCCGATAAAATCATTAAGAACGGAGTGAGCATAAAGGGAAGTGATAATAAGCAGAATATAGAAAGCCAAAACCCAAATGTGAAACTGGCAACAATTATAAATAATAAACCTCAAGATTATAATGCTAAAAACCTATATAAAAATTGCATGGCGCAATATGCAGAAGCAAAACTTTTTTACGCTTATTAATATAGGAGGCTTTGCTATCGGTATTGCGGCTTGCCTGCTCATTGCTTTATATGTGAGTAATGAGATGAGTTATGATAAAGATAATCCCAATAAAGATCGCATCTATAGAATTATTGGAGAAGCTACAGTTAATGGAGAAGCGCACAATGGTATTTCTTTTCCTGCTCCCATGGCAAAAGCATTGTTGAATGATTTTCCGGAGATAGAATCTGCGGCCCGTATTATGAGTAATGAATTATTCGGAAGCGCCAATAACCAGGTGAGAAGAGCAGACCAGCAGGTAAATACTTACGAAACAGGATTTTGCTTTGCAGACACAACGTTGTTGAACATGCTGAACGTACATATGATTTATGGCGACAGAACCAGGGCTCTTTCTGAACCCGCATCAGTAGTACTTTGTAAAAGTATGGCAGATAAGTATTTTCCTAATCAGAATCCGGTAGGGCAAACCATGACTTTTAATGACCGTATCCCGGTCAAAGTGGGTGGTGTAATGCAGGATTTTCCACTCAATTCACACCTGCAATACAGAGGCTTTATTTCTTTAGCTGGATTAAGCTTTGGCGATGGCGAACAGGAAAACTGGAACCAGAGTAATTATGTTATCTATCTGCAATTGAAACCAAACGTGGATGTGCAAAATTTTAATAAAAAAATTAGTGCCGATGTTATTAATAAGTATATGATTCCCGCAGCAGGAGGCAAAAAAAGTGTAGAAGATATTTGGAAAAGCGCACACCTTTATCTGCAGCCCTTAACGGATATTCATCTGCATTCCTATGGTTTGGAAGATACTAGTATAAAATATGGTGATATTCGTTTTGTGTACTTGTTTTCAGCCATTGCTATATTCATTTTGGTATTAGCCTGCATTAATTTTTTAAATCTTTCAACTGCTCGTTCCGCTAATAGAGGAAAGGAGGTTGGTTTACGCAAAGTGATAGGTTCCAGTCGCAGCAGTCTTATTAAACAATTCCTTACGGAATCTATGTTGTACAGTCTTTTTTCCTTTTTTGTAGCAACAATCATTGCTGTTATGGTATTACCACTGTTCAACAAAGCTGCCAATACACACCTCACGCTACCCTGGAGTGAATGGTGGCTTGTTCCACTGCTTCTTGCTGCCTGTTTTATAGTAGGCATATTCGCAGGATTATATCCTGCTTTTTACCTCTCCCATTTCAAACCAATTAATACATTAAAAGGTAACCTGAGCCTGGGTAGCCGGAATACGAGATTACGCAGTGCATTAGTAGTATTTCAATTTAGTATTTCCATTATTCTGCTCATCGGCACAATGGTGGTTTATCGGCAAATGAACTATATCATGCATTCTGATACCGGATTTAATAAAGACCAGGTAATTATGATAAAAGGAGCTGATGTACTGGGTAAGCAAACGGTTGCCTTCAGGAATGAATTGTTGAAGCTGCCGGTGGTGAAAAATGTTTCCGTAAGCGATTATCTGCCTGTAACCGGTAAAAGAAATGGTAATCCGTTTTGGGAAGAAGGCAAAGATGAGAATCGGATACAGGGACAACGCTGGGTGATAGATGAAAATTATATTTCTACGCTCGGTATGCGAATTATTGAAGGACGAAATTTTTCGACAACTATGGGAACAGATAGTGCAGGAGCGATTATTAATAAAGCATTCGCTGATCAAATTGGAGGAGGAAATGTAGTTGGAAAAAGAATTTCAAATGGCTATGAACATCTTACTGTTATTGGCGTAGTAGATAATTTTTATTTCGAAAGTATAAAACAGAAAGTAGATCCGCTATGTATGGTGTTGGGAAATAGCAACAGTATCGTTTCTGTGAAGGTGAATGCTTCTGATATGAAAGAGACGCTTGCTGGTATCGAAAAAAACTGGAAGACATTTGTGCCACATCAAACCATGCGTTTTGATTTTATGGATCAGGGCTATGCATTAATGTATGCAGATGTGCAGCGCATGGAATATATTTTTACCGCTTTTTCCATACTCGCCATAATTGTTGCCTGCTTAGGATTATTTGCTTTAGCCGCTTATATGGCCGAACAACGGAGTAAGGAGATTAGCATTCGCAAAGTACTTGGAGCTTCTGTTCCTAATCTTTTTGGGTTGTTGACAGGAAATTTTTTAAAGCTCATCCTTATTGCAGTATGTGTGGCTGTACCTGTTAGCTGGCTGCTGATGAACAAATGGCTTGAGGATTATGTGTACAGGATAAAAATAACCTGGGATGTATTTGCTATAGCAGGTATTGCAGTGTTATCTATAGCACTGCTAACCATTTGCTGGCAGGCAGTGAAAGCGGCGGTAATAAACCCGATAAAGTCTCTCCGGTCAGAATGACCTGATGTTGGAATATGGGATAACGGAATTATAAGGAATGTAAATACTGTATGGAGATTTGAGTAAGTGAAATAATAAACAATCAGTATAAAAAATGAGCCAGGTATGTTCAGGAATTATTTAAAAATTGCTTGTAGAAATCTTTGGAAAAACAAAGTTTTTTCTTCTATTAATATCATAGGGCTGGCAATTGGTATGGCTGCTTGCCTGGTGATACTGGTATTTGTATTGTACGAAAAAAATTTTGACGGATTCCATACAAAGAATATATACCGGCTTAATGAGGTACAGAAGTTTGAGGGGATGGTGGAACCACAAAACGTTGCGTTATCTATGTTTCCTATGGGACCTACACTGAAAAGTGAGTTCCCTGAAGTGGAGAATTTTGCAAGAGTAAGGCAACAGGAAAAATATGATTTGAATTATGGAGATAAAAAAATATATCTTGAAAAAGCCTTCTTTGTTGATTCTACTTTTCTCCGGATGTTTGATTTTAGTGTAAGCAATGGTAACAGGAATGTTGTATTACAAACACCCAATAGTGTAGTGTTAACCAGGGAGACGGCTCATAAAATATTTGGCAGTGAAAATCCTATTGGTAAAACAATTGTTCATTATATAGGAGATACTATAAATTTTAAGGTTACCGGAATAATGGATGATGTGCCAGAAAATAGTCATCTTCAATTTGATGCATTGTTTTCTTTCAGTACTATTGTCCGCCCGCAACATATGGAAAACTGGGGAGGCAACTGGCTGGTTACTTACCTGCAACTTGCCCCGGGCACAAATACTGAAGCAATGGAAGCAAAGTTTCCGGCTTACCTTAAAAGGCACATGTCTGCAAATGATAACTGGAAGTTTTATGAACTTTTTTTGCAGCCCTTAAAAGATGTGCATGCGGCATCAGCCAATATCACACACGATTATGTAAACTATCAAAAATTCAATAAAACATATACCTACCTGTTCTCTGTAATTGGTATTATCATATTGTTGATTGCTGCAATAAATTTCATGAATTTGTCTACAGCTAAATCTGCGGAACGCGCCAAGGAGGTTGGTATACGTAAATCTGTTGGAGCAAAAAGATCACAGCTTTCATTACAATTTATCGGGGAATCCATATTGCTCACCCTGATGGCTTTTGTGTTGGCCATTTTATTGGCAGTTTTGTTTTTGCCATATATGAGCCAATTAAGTGGAAGAGAGTTAAGGCTTCCATTATTCAGCAATGCTCAATGGCTAATATCGCTGTTCGGCGCTGCTTTATTGCTCGGGTTTATATCTGGTATTTATCCTGCATTATTTCTATCATCGTTCAACACTATTAAGGTATTAAAGGGAGGTGCACAGTCAGGAAAAAGCGTACCAATGCTTCGTAATATATTGGTGGTTACTCAGTTTTCCAGCGCTATATTTTTAATTATTGCCACAGTGTTTGCTGTACGGCAATTGAGATATATGGAAAAGAAGGACACAGGTTTTGATAAGGAGCAGGTGATGATTATACCACTCGATAGGGCAACCTCACCAAAATTTAATGCGCTTAAAACAGAGCTCAAAGGCAATCCGCTTGTAGTGGCTACAACAGGATCAAGACAAACCCTCGGCAACAATCTTCACCAAAGCGGGTTTACTTTTCATAGTGGTAAAGGCCCCGCAAGAAGCATGGCTTCATCGCAGGTGGTGGTTGACCCTGATTATCTTACCCTGTATAATATTAAACTGGTTGCCGGCAGAAATTTTAATAACGGGAATGCAGCCGATAATGGCAGAACTTATATTGTGAATGAAACCATGGCTAAGGAATTACTTAAAGATGATCCGGGACAGCCATTCGAATCTCTACTTGGAAAAAAATTTGGTTTCAGCTTTGATGGATTAGATACCGCCGGAACAATTATTGGCGTTGCGAAAGATTTTAATTTCAACTCGCTTCATCATAAAATTGAAACGCTGAGCATATTCAATAAAGCTGATGTTGGATTTAGCGAAATGTCTGTAAAGATTAACGGCTCAAAAGCAAAAGAAGCTATCAGTTATGTTGAATCTGTATGGAATAAATTAATGCCGGGCAGCCCTTTTGAATATAGTTTTTTAGATGAACATTTTGCAGAATTGTATAAAGCTGATTCGCAGGTAAGTAAAGTAGTAGGCATACTGGCAGTATTGGCGGTAGTGATATCTTGTCTTGGATTATTTGGGTTGTCATCTTATGCCGCTGAAAAAAGAGTGAAAGAAATTGGCATAAGAAAAGTACTGGGCGCAAGTGTTGGTAATATTACGGCTACACTTTCTAAAGATTTTATTAAACTGGTATTGATTGCTAATGTAATAGCATGGCCTGTTGCCTGGTATATTATATCTAACTGGTTGAATGATTTTGCATATCGTATTCCTGTAAGTTGGATGGTATTTATTGCAGCGGGCGGCGTTGCATTGGCGATAGCCGTTATAACTATCAGCTTTCAGGCTATAAAAGCTGCTATGGCTAATCCTGTAAAATCATTACGAACTGAATAACTGTTGCAAACTGAATGCCCTTATGCAAGGTGAATATGATGATATGATAGAAGACAAGATATGGAAGCTAATGGCAAAAAAACTGAGTAATGAAGCAACGAAAGAGGAGTTGAAGGAATTGGATGATATTTTAAGCAGAAATGCAGCGTTAGCCGATAGCTGCAATTTGATAACTGAATTTTGGAACTATATGAAATTCCCGGTACCTGAAGGTAGCAGAGAAGCATTGAATGCACATTTAAAAAGAATGAGCAATGAATGAAATTTATTTGTAGAACACGAATTGTAAGCCGTTTATATTTTTTATTATACTTCTAATGCTTGGCATATGATCAGAAATTATTTTAAAACCGCATGGCGGCATCTGCAGGTAAAAAAAGTGTTTACATTTTTAAATGTGTTAGGCCTGGCAGTAGGTATTGCGTCCTGCTGGATTATTTACCGTATTGTACATTTTGAACATAGTTATGATTCAGCGTTGGACAAAAAGGGAAATATTTACCAGGTAGTGTCAGTGTTTTCGGGAGAAAATAAATCAATGATGGGTGCTGCAGCCAGTCCATTGTATCAGGCATTGAATGAGCTGCCGGGAATAGAAAATATTGTTCCGGTATATAATGAATGGGTTACGAGTATAGAGGTGCAACGAAATAATCAACCGTTTATTAAACAATCACCGGAAGGTATTGCTGCTGTTACGCCATCTTATTTTAAAATGCTTACATATAAATGGCTTGCCGGAAATAAAGAAAAAGCTTTAAGCGATATAGCAGGTGTAGTGCTAACCAAAAGCAAAGCAGATATGTATTTTCCCAATATGAAGCCTGAAATGATTTTGAATAAAACCATCACTTATTTCGGGCGTGACACAGTTAACCGGAAAGTTACAGGTATTGTTGAAGATTTTACAGAACCAACACAGTTTACCAGCACCGAATTTATAGTATTAAAGGAAAAGGTATATCCTTTGGGTGAGTGGACAAATACAAACGGCAACGTACATCTTTATTTACAATTGAAAAATACGACTGGTATAAAGGCGCTCACAGATAATCTTAATAAGATTGATGAAAAGTATTGGATGGAATTTGGCAAAGAAAGAGGTGAGCAAATAAAGAAGGGGAGAAGTTATGTTTTGTATCCGCTGAAAAATATTCATTTTGCAACTGACATATCAGACTATTATGCCCCAGCCCGGGTTAGTAAAACAGTACTTAATGGTTTGCTGGGCATTGCTATATTTTTGCTTATGCTTGCTTGCATTAATTACATTAATATGAGTGTGGCACAAATACCGCAAAGGGGAAAAGATATTGGTATACGCAAAACACTTGGTGGCACAAAAGGCCAGTTGATATTACAGTTTTTATGTGAAACAGGTTTTACAGTAATCATGGCCTGCCTGGTTGCTGTTGTTACAACCTGGTTGGGTTTTGCATTGTTGCGGGACATTATTCCGCAAGGAGTGCGACCTGGTAGCAGTATTCAAGATATACTATTGTTCGGTAGCGTATTGTTAGTGATAACGGTTATATGCGCAGGCTTGTATCCTGCATGGTTGATTACAAGAGTGAAAACGGTAGAAGTATTTAAAAATTTCGGATTAAAAAATTACAAAGGCTTTAGCCTGCAAAAACTGCTGATTGTTTTTCAGTTTGTTATTGCATTGGTTTTTATTATTTGTACGGTTATTGTTTCTTCTCAACTACAGTTTATACTTAAGTCCGACATGGGTTTTAATAAGGATGCAGTGGTATTGGCAGGTGTTCCCTGGCAGTATGCCAGAACACCTGCATACAAGGGCAGGGAAGTTGCATTGCTTGATCGCATTAAAAGAATTCCAGGCGTTGAAGCGGTAATTGGCTCTGAACCATTGTCGCAGGCTTATTCTTCAAGTCCGTTTCAAATAACAAATGATAAAGGCGAGTTAATAAAGGTTCAGGTTTTTAAAAAAGGAATTGATACATCATATCTGGGATTTTATGAAATGAAGTTACTGGCAGGAAGAAATATTTTTCCCTCGGATACATTGTCAGAAATTATATTGAACGAAACTGCAGTTAAAAGTTTTGGATTTGCAACACCAGAAGCCGCTATAGGAAAAATGATTAATCAATTAGGCAATGCAAAGGTTCCTGTTGTTGGAGTAATAAAAGATTTTCATACCCAGGATTTTTACAAACCTATAGAACCATTAGCAATGATGAATAACTGGGATGGATTGACTTCTTTACATATCAGGCTAAAAAATTCAATGGGCCAGTGGCAACAGACTATACAAAAAATTGAAAGGGAATGGTATAAATTCTACCCGCCGGATACTTTTAAATTTAAATTTTATGATGAATCAATAGAAGCAATCTATAAAAAGGAACGGCAGACTGCCAAGTTAATCAGTATAGCTGCCGCTATTATGATTTTTGTAAGCTGCCTTGGTTTATTTGGCTTGGCAACATTAATGGCCTGGCAACGAACAAAAGAAATTGGCATCAGAAAAGTATTGGGTGCCCATGTTATGGGAATTGTAACATTGTTTGTAAAGGACTATGTGAAATTGATTATTATATCTATCGTAATAGCTATGCCGATAGCCTGGTGGGCAATGAACCGGTGGTTAACAGATTTTGTTTATCGTGTAGAAATACAATGGTGGATGTTTGCACTTGCCGGGCTCGCTACAATTGTTTTGGCTGTTATCACTATAGGATCTCGTGCTGTTAAAGTCGCGACAGCCAATCCGGTTAAGAGTTTGAGAACCGAGTAGACCTCACCCCGCCACCTCTCCATGCAATGCGGAGGGGCGCCTAAATTCAGTACAGGCTGATGAAATACAGGGTGGGAAGCATGTGAATGCTATTGCTGGTTTGATTTTTGTAAGATAACTTGCGCCAAAAATGAAGAGGTTTGAGGTTATTCATTTATTTTATTATGCTTCTTGTTTTTTTCAGTAGTTGTCGCAGCACAAGATCGGGGGCTAAGTCCAAAGAAGCATCCGTTAGGATCAGTACGCCGGGGCGCACAGATAATGCCAATGCATTAAATAATAATGATGAGCAACTGCCGGAAATGCCTGAGCGCAGGTCAGCGCCCAAAATAATTTTTCTCACTCCCTTCAATATTGAGAGAGGTGATCTCGTGCAATTTAAATACGCTATCAAAATGAATATTGAGGTGGAGAAGCTGATTAATGCTGATTTATATTCATTTATTGATAACTGGTGGGGCACACCTTACCGCATGGGTGGTTCAACACAGAAAGGGGTGGACTGTTCCGCTTTTACACAAACACTCATGTCTTCCATATATAATCTATCCGTACCACGCACCGCTGTGGCGCAAAAAGGTTATTGCATACCTATCGACTTTAATGAGCTTAAGGAAGGCGATATGGTTTTTTTTAATACTTCCCGAAGGGCAAATGCCATTACACATGTGGGCATATACCTGCAGGATGACCAGTTTGTACATGCTTCTTCTTCAAGCGGCGTAATGATCAGCAGCCTGCACGAAACCTACTGGAGTAAAAGATTTAAAGGAGCAGGCAGGGTAATAGATGAAAAGATAACGGGAACGGGTACCGGAAGCAGGTAATATGCTGTATACTTCAAAAAATGCCCTACTCGTACCCATTTTCAAACACTACCGTTTGTCCCTTTTTTAAAACAACAGAAATTATTCCCTGTTCGCTTTGTTTGATTAAACGCCTGTCAATACTTTTTGAAAGCCATGTTTTGAAAGGCAGTTTGATATTGAGCATACCATCTTTTTCTGCAATAACTTTTACGGCAGAGGGCACGCCGTTTTCTTTTTTAGCGCTTATCAAAAAAGCGCCTTCAGCACGCAGATCCGTAAATGATACCGCTGTCCAATCATCCGGAACAGCAGGAAAAACCTGTATATATCCATTTCGGCTTTGCAACAGCAGTTCATGTACTCCCTGTGCAAATGCAAAATTACCTTCAAGCGTAAAAGGGCGGTAAGTAAAATTTGAGTATTGTCCTCCTTTCTGATCTCCATTCAAATGAAAACTATTGGGCGAACAGAAGTTTAACGCGAATATTTTTAACTGCTTTACTGCACTGTCTGCCTTATACGCTCTTGCATATAACGATGCCATCCAGGCAAATGAATACCCGCACCATTCACGTGTTCCTTTTTCTTCAATACGCTTCAGCGAATTTTCTATGATGGTTTTATCAGCGGGGTTATTTACATCCAATAATACCAACGGATATATTGCCATATATTGAGACATATGGCGGTGTGATTCATTAAGGTTTTGCCCGGGCGCAACTGTAAATCCTGTTGCATTAACTTCATAATCCGGCAATTGTTTTAATATCTTGTTCCAATGCTTTGCTTCTTCATTTTTTTCCATTGCTGTTGCAGCTTCACCTGCAACAGTAAATAAATATTTTGCAAGAGAAAGGTCAAAATTGCTCCATTGCAAAAACCAGGCATCAATGCGGTTATTATTGTATTCAGGGCTTGAACTGAGCGGTAATGTCCTTACACCGTCTTTCACTCTTGTAATATTTTCAAGATAGACAGCAGCTTCATGCAGATAAGGATATGCCCTGTCTTTAAGAAATATATTATCCATCGAGTATTTCCATTGCCAGTAAAAATGTTGTGCACACCAGGCAACAACAGTTGGAGATAATGAATATTGTATCCATCCGCCCATCGGATCGCCGCTCAGCGTTACTACACCCGGTACATTCAATCCTTCTACGCCAAAATATTGTTTGGTGTATTGCAGGTTTTTGGGGCGGATTGACCAGAGCCAGTCTGTAAACGTAGCGCCTTCTGCCAACCGGTTGCCGGTATATGTTGGCCAATAGCTCAGTTGTGTATTCAGATCATTATGAAAATCGCCTTTCCAGGGTGGCAGGCTGCCATTGTCGGCAGTCCATACAGCCTGCAAGGTAATTGCAGGAGCACCTTTGCGTGCCACACATCCCAGCTTATACATTTCAAGATAGTATTGCTTCTCAATAACAGGGTCGGGTAACCGAAGTGATGATTTTTTCCAAAACTCATCCCACCAGGCTGTATGTGTATCCCAGCCGGTAGGTTCTTTTAAAGAAGTATCCAAAAGCTTTAATGCAGCCGGTTTATCTTTTTCAATTACCCAGGCGCCGATTATTTTATTGCCGGGAAATTGCTGCCATATAATTTTTACTTCGTAGAAATGTCCATCGTATGTAGGTTGACGGTAATGGATGGTGTTTGCGGTTGCTGTAACCGTACCTTTGGCATAACCCAGTTTTTCCAGTCCTTCGCCTGCTTTGCTGTTGCCATCCTGAATGGTAGTTTTACCACTGTTGTAATTATGTACGATAAGCCCGGGCGTCAGTAGCCTGGTAATATCTTCAGTGCCCGGCAAATTTTCAAATCCAAAATACCCGGTATTTTTTTGCGCATGTATATAGCAGTTAAATACAACCCCGCTTTCAAACCTGGTGGCATTCCACGCGTTGTTGATATATAATGTGTTTGATACAACCCTTCCCAACCTGCTTATATCAAACTCCATAGCTGCAGCCGGCAATTTGGTAGGGTACGGAGTATTATCATATGGATGATCACCCAGTTTTTGAACAGGCGCATAATTTTTTTTCAATACCTGCTGCTCCACCCATTTAAAATTAAATTTTGAGAGATCAAGCGCTTTGCGTTCATCCCACAGGTCTGCACGATCAAGAGATAGGCGAAGTTTATTTTCTTTTTGCCATATCAATGCGCCAAGCATGCCATTACCGAGCGGCATTGCTTCATCCCAGCGTTCAGCAAGCTTATCAAATTGTAAATTGTGCTGAGGAAGAGGTTGTGATGGTGAAATCAAACAGCAAAATAAAAATACTGACAAAAGGAAGAGCTTTGCTTTTACAGAAGAGATAAACATGATCCGAAAATTATTTTTTATCAATGCTTTTGTTCACCCATTTGCGCATGAGATATTTACGCACAGGTTCGTCATAAAAACGCATAACAATATAAGAAAACACAAGTATAAAGATGATTAATATAATTACAATCATCCATAATGTTGCGCCGGATGGCTTATGCGAAAGATAGTAAGAGCCGAAAACCGATACACAAAAATAATGTGTCATGTACAACGGGTATGATAATCTTCCTAAAAAGATACATAACTGTTGTATAAAGCCGCTGGTATTTACGCCTGCCGATAATGCTATTATAAAAGGGAATATAAGCATTACGATTACCAGCTCCCTCGTCCAGTCATTATCTGCATGCGGAATAAAGAAAACCAAACCTAACAGGAGCAATAATACAAACGCGGGTATTTTATTTTTGATAACAACATTAAATCGGAATAACACCAGTCCTGTAGTAAAAGAGAAAGCAGTTCTTGCCCATCCGTCAAAATAGTAGTGAGATTCCCAACCCATGATAAGCCAGCCTCTTTGTTTGGCGATATATATAAGCCAGCCTGCAAAAACAAGATACAATAGCAAGAGTATTTTTTTTGAGATACGGCTTAATACAAACGCGTAAAAAATATTGGCAATGTATTCTGTAGACAAAGACCATGATGGAGGATTTAACGGAAAAACATTATCTGCCTGGTTTGGTAAGATCGCAAGCGGGATCAATAACAGAGTTGCAATAAATGCAAGGATTGTATTTGTCCATCCTGCATCTGCAATATTATTCGCAAAAGGATTAAATACATAGGACAGCAATCCCAGCACAGCTCCCAGTATCACCATTGGGTGTAAACGGATCAACCTGTTCCTGAAGAAATTACCCATGCCATTTGTTTTAATGCGCTGGTCGTAAGCATAACCAATTACAAAACCGGATAGGGCGAAGAAAAAATCCACGGCAAGATACCCGTGCCCCAGGTGACTATCTTTATGATATGGAAATATGTATTCCAGGAAATGGAAAATCAATACTATTATTGCGGCAACGCCTCTTAATCCATCCAGTAAATAATAATGGGGTTTTGACCCCGGGAAACCAATATCAGATTTTAGCATAGTGTGTATTGAGCATAAATGATAAATATTCTGGCCGCGAATTCCGGCATTCCGCATGTGCGGGGTGATTTAAGATTGTACAGGATACGCAATTGTTATTCGTTTATTTGTGTTTAAAAATATGACTCACTTCTAATTCTCCCACCACAAATACACTGCCGCATACAATGATCAAATCATCCTGGTGCGCCTTTTGTATGGCGGCTTTAACAGCAGCATTTACATCAGGGTAGTGATGACCATGAAGATGGTATTGTAGTGCTTTCGCTGCAAGCTCATTTTCAGGCAATGCACGGGGAATTTGCGCTTTTGTAAAATAATAGTTTGCTTCTTTGGGCAAAAGCGCCAGCACCTTTTCAATATCCTTATCTTTTACCATGCCCATTACGATATGCAGTTCGTGAAAATCCATCCACTCTGCCTGGGCAACCAGTTGTTTAATGCCATCTTCATTGTGCGCTACATCAATAAAAACATCAGGCTTGTGACCAACCTGTTCCCACCTGCCATGTAAGCCTGTAAGCTTTTTTACATTATTCAATCCGGCATGTATATTTTCACCGGAGATATTCCAGCCCTTATGCTTCAGCGCATCTGTAACGGCAAGCACTGTAACTACATTTTTTGCCTGGTATAAACCGGTAAGATCAAGGCTGAAATCTTTCTTTTCATTATCCGCCTTGTTTACTACGGTAATGTGTAAACGATGGGCTTTATAAATATGATCTTCTGTATACCTTACCTGGTCAGCAAAAATAATAGGCGCATGCTTTGCCCGGGATACATCAGTAAACACATCCGATGTTTCAGCATTTGCTTCACCAATTACTACAGGAACATCCTGTTTGATAATACCTGCTTTTTCAAATGCAATTGCCGCTAATGTATTTCCCAACAGGTGCATATGATCCATACCAATGTTGGTAATCACGGAAACCTCCGGGTTTACCACGTTGGTACTGTCAAGCCTGCCGCCCAAACCGGTTTCAATAACGGCAACGTCTACCTGCATTTCGGCAAAATACTCGAATGCCATTGCAACTGTTATTTCAAAAAACGAAGGTTGTATTTCTGCAATAAGCGGTGTGATTTTTTGAGTGAACTGCGCAACAAAATCTTCACTTACCATTTCACCGTTCACTTTAATACGTTCCCGGAAATCTTTTAAATGCGGTGAAGTATATAAACCTGTGCGATAACCTGCATTTTGAAAAACAGCCGACAGCATATGACTAACAGATCCTTTTCCATTGGTGCCGGCAATATGTACGGTTTTAAACTTATGATGTGGATTGCCCAACCGATCGCAAAGGATGATGGTATTGGTTAAATCTTTCTTTATAGCAGCATCACCAATACGGCTGAACATGGGCAATGCTGTGTACAGGTACTCAATTGTTTCTTTATAAGTCATATCAACAGAAGCGATAAAAGGAGCATTATTTGAGCTTGCGTTTTCTAACTCCTTCTTTAGTAATAATTACAGGTTTAATAAAACCATTTTCATCAAAATACATATGTTCAATGCAGGTCTCCCTGGAATTGCCATCCGTTTCTGTTATAGGCCGGCGATGATATACAATATACCATTCGTCTTTGCCCGGGACCTGTATCACAGAATGATGCCCTGCCCCATTCGCGATTGCAGGATCCTGCTGCAAAATTTTTCCTACGCGTTGAAAAGGGCCAAATGGAGAATCAGCTATTGCATAAGCTACGCTATAATTGGGTCCGGTCCATCCGCCTTCTGACCACATGAAATAATATTTGCCATTACGGATAAACATAAAAGGTCCTTCTACATAACTTTCCGGGGTAATTTCTTTAAATATTGTTCCATCTTCAAATGGTATGAAGCCAGTAAAATCATCATTAAGCCTGGCAATATTGCAATGCCGCCAACCGCCATAGATAATATAATACTTGCCGTCTTTGTCTTTAAATACAAACTGGTCTATGGGTTGCGCGCCATTGTGAAATTTATCAATTAATGGTTTGCCGAGATGATCTTTAAAAGGTCCTTCAGGCTTATCTGCAACAGCTACACCTATACCACCTTTTTCATTATCATTCTGAATATCGTTGGCACCAAAAAACAAATAATATTTCCCGGATTTCTCAACAATGGCCGGCGCCCACATAGCACGCCTGGCCCATTTAATTGCCGCTGTATCCAATATGCGGGAATGTTTTGACCAGGTAATTAAATCCGGTGAAGAGAATGCGTCGAGAAATACCTGTTTATTATAAGGTGCGGAAAAAGTAGGATATATCCAGTATTGCTTTCCAAAAATAATTCCTTCTGGATCTGCATACCAGCCTTTAAAAAGGGGATTGCCGGAAGTAACGGTTTTTTTATTTTGTGCAAATGATATTACACTTAGCGCCAGAACAGCAATGGTTACAAATATTCGCTTCACTTTTTTGTGAGCAAATCTAATTGAATTCTTTAAGAGTAGCGTGGGAATAAAACAGGGGTGCATTTTAAATTATCGCTGCATATTTAGTTGCCCTCCCGCCTGCCAACAGTTGCCTTGTATAGACAAATAGATACTTTAATATTGATAAAACCCGGCAATATAGGTGCAGCTGAAGCTATTTAAACACCGGGTCTGCAGGGTAGCTGCCAACAGGCAGGTTTTTTATTCCTCTCCGCGCAGCGGCGAGGGAAAAGCGATGGGCTATTTGGAATATACCCAAACAGGAAAAGGCTGCTTTTCAGCAACCTTTCTGCAATATTATCATACAGGATTAATGACCGAAAGTCATTTCATAAGTGTATGTCTGACCATCTTCAGTTACGGAAGAGCTGACTTTAAATTCAGTGGTAGTTAACGATACAATTGAAGAAATTTCTTCGTCTACCGTAATTTTGCTTTCATTGTCTGAAAAACTCCAGCTAGTTATATAAGATTGATCGTCCTCTTCATCACATTTTTCGGCGCCTTCATCTATAATAAGTGTTTTATCCGCTTTAAAGGTATACAGGTTGTCTTTATAACATTCATCCTGCGCAGCTAACATATCAACTGTGACAGCACCGCTTTTAGCAACAAATGCTTTTATTTTCCATGTACCTGCAGTAAGCAATTCGGTTTTTGATTTTTTATCTTCTTTTTTACAGGATGCAAATGTGCCCAGTACAGCAAAAGCTACTACCGCGAAAAGTAAATGTTTGATTTTCATAAATAGATATTTGGGTTTAATGCAATAACGTATTTTTTTAACAATAAGTATATATATTATAAAAATAAAGCAGCTTCCATCTGCAGGAAGCTGTCTATTGTATTCTATAAGGTTACAGGAAATAAATCAGTTACTATAATTTGATACCAACACTAAAGCTCAGTACCCTGTGTTTGCCTAACTCATCTTCTGAGCTTGAAGTGCCTGACTGAAGCTTTGCGAGCCCTAAACCATAATTAACAGAAAACAATGCTCTCTTACCTTCTAAACCCAGGGTGCCGTTCAAGCCATAATCAAACCTCCTCATAATTCCATAACCTGCACCTTGTTCACCTTCTGTAAATGGATCGTCATCAGAAAATTTGATATTTTCAGTACGCTTGAAATCAATACCTGCAAAACTTCCTGATATTTTATTCTTTCCGCCAACACCCATTGCTACATAAGGTCCTGCGCCAAAAAAGAAACTGGCATCTTCACCCAACGGAAGTTTTATGACCGCGTTTACGGGCAACTCGAGGTAATAGGGTTTGGTAGAGGAGGTGATACTATTCCATTCAACCTTTGTTCCCTTACCTGTAAAAAACAATCCCGGTTGAATAGCAAAAAATCTTGTGATGGGAAGATCAGCCTGCAGACCTGCATGGAATGACGCGATGCCTCTTGCATCATCTACAGCTCCGTCTTTATCAACAGTAACATTGGCAAGGTTAAGACCTGCTTTTACCATGACACCTGCTTTTTGAGCTTTAACAGCAACAATACCAAGCAGCATACACGTTCCGAAAAGAGCAACAACTTTTTTCATACAATAAATTTTGATATACTTTTTTCAAAACGCTTGCCAACTTCGCATAAGCACAGGCGTTAAAGAAGAAGTATGCTTATTCAGTTATTTTTATCTTATGATAATTGATGAATTGGGGAATTAAAGCCACAGGCTGTCAGCTATCAGCTATCAGCTATCAGGTATCAGCAGTCAGTGTCTTGTCCTAGCATAAGTAGACAGATTTAAGAACAAAAAAATCTGTAATACCATGACAAGAGATGTCCAAACGGTGATCCGGTATAGTATTAGCTTTAAGCAAAAAGTAGTCAGAGAGTTA
>NZ_QCZJ01000024.1 GCF_003075435.1 Terrimonas sp.
TAAATCAAATAAGTTTATAATAATCCACAATTAAAATGTGGATTGTAAAAAGAAAAAAAGTAACAAAAAAAAGAAAAAGGGTAATAGTAGTAATAGTGTCTACTTTTTTCAGGACATGACACTGATAACTGATAGCTGACGGCTGATAGCTAACCGCTGATAGCTAACCGCTGACCGCTCACAACCCATTCACTTTGATTTGGGCATCAGGCGAATAATCAGGACTTTTACAAAAACAAGTTTTCGATTGCATGGCAGTATCAAAACGTAAGAAAAAAGACCCGGTGATATTAGTAACGAATGATGATGGCGTAATGGCTCCGGGCATACGCAACCTGGTAGAAGCGGTAAAAGACCTGGGAAAAGTGGTAGTGGTTGCACCTGATAAACCGCAGTCGGGCATGGGGCACGCTATTACTATTGGCTCGCCATTAAGGTTGCACCAGGTAAATTTAATGGATGGTGTGGAAGCCTGGAGTTGCAATGGTACGCCGGTAGATTGTGTTAAGCTGGCGGTAGATAAAATACTTGGCGGCAAGCCGGATATCTGTGTAAGTGGTATTAATCATGGCGCTAATCATTCTATTAATGTAATTTATTCCGGCACCATGAGCGCGGCTATTGAAGCATCTATAGAAAGTATTCCGTCCATCGGTTTTTCTTTGCTGGATTATAGCATGGAAGCTGATTTTACCGCGGCGCGCAGGTACGCGAATATCATTGTAAAGAAAATATTATCACAAAAATCAGATAAGCATCTTTGCCTCAATGTAAATTTTCCGCCGGTTACTGATGATCTTATCAAAGGCATAAAAGTATGCCGCCAGGCTTATGCCAAATACGAGGAAGATTTTGATGAGCGCAAAGATCCCGGTGGAAAAAAATACTACTGGCTTACCGGTGCATTCGTAAATTTTGATAAAGGAAAAGATACTGACGTGTGGGCGCTGGCAAATAATTATGTTAGTGTAGTGCCTGTACAATTTGATCTTACCAATTACGTTTTAAAAACCAAACTCGAAAAAACTTTTCATAAGTGATTTTTAAAAAAGACGATTTTCGTTTAGGAATAGTATTAGGGCTTTTGTTACCGCTGGTAAGCGTGGTAATATATTATTTTGTTAAGTTTTATCCCTTGTACAGTTTTGGAGATATGATGGCTGCTTTTAAAACCAATAAAAGCCTGGTAAGGGCAATCAGCATAACATGCCTGTTTCTTAATGTGGTTTTGTTCACTATTTATATTAATACCAGGAAGGATAAAACCGCAAAAGGAATTTTTGCCATAACAATAATATATGCCATCTCCTCACTGATTTTTAATTACTTTGGGTAGTAAATAAAAGAGCCCTTGGTGAAATATTATATCATAGCAGGTGAAGCTTCAGGCGATCTCCACGGATCTAATCTTATTAAAGCTTTAAAAAAAACAGATCAAAATGCAAGGTTCAGGGCATGGGGCGGTGATATGATGGAAGCTGCCGGCGCTGATGTGGTGAAGCATTACCGTGACCTGGCTTTTATGGGATTTGCCGAAGTGGTGATGAACCTGCGTACTATTTTAAATAATCTTTCTTTCTGCAAAAAAGATATACTCAATTATAAACCGGACACCCTTATTCTTATAGATTATCCCGGTTTTAATCTACGTATTGCAAAATGGGCTAAAACGCAGGGACTTAAAATTATCTACTATATATCGCCGCAGGTTTGGGCATGGAAAGAGAATCGTGTTAATACAATCAAGAAATGTGTAGATAAAATGCTGGTGATACTTCCTTTTGAAAAAGCATTTTATCAAAAATGGCACTATGACGTAACTTATGTTGGTCACCCACTGGTAGAAGTGATAGATGAATATTCGAAAAAAGATGCGGGCACGAATAATATACTTTCTTCTATTCAAAAACCTCTGATAGCGTTACTGCCAGGCAGCCGCAAGCAGGAGATATTAAAGAAGCTGCCTGTTATGCTGGAGGTAAGCAAAATTTTTCCTGACTACCAGTTTGTGGTAGCCAAGGCACCGGGGCAGGACGATAATTTTTATAAAGAACTGCTCAGTCATTATCCTGGTGTAAAAAGCGTAAGCGGTAAAACCTACGATTTATTGCTACATGCCAAAGCCGCCCTGGTAACATCCGGCACCGCAACGCTTGAAACAGCGTTGTTCGGTGTGCCTGAAGTAGTTTGCTATAAAGGAAGTCCTGTTTCTTATGCTATTGCTAAAAGGGTGATAAATATAAAATATATCTCTCTTGTTAATCTCATTATGGATAAGCCTGTGGTAAAGGAATTGATCCAGCATGAGCTGACTGTTGAGAATGTTGTAAAAGAATTGAATGACATTTTAAATAATCCCGAACGCATACAGCAATTAGGATCTGACTATCAGCAACTTCGCGATATTTTAAGCAGGGGAGGACATGCGTCGGATAATGCGGCTAAAGCCATCAACAGCTTTTTGCAAGGCGAACCATCATAACAATAATGGCAAACAGGAATAATAAAATGGATATGCGGTTTATCCCATGCATATACTTTATCCATGTAGTATCTTCCCTGTTCGGGTCTTTCTTTTTTATGTAGAGATACTCTGCGATCTGCCGCCAGACACCCATGAGGTAAATGTTTGTTTCAAAGGTATTGATTTGTAGGATTGATAATTTCATTTTTAATGATAAACACAGCCTATTGCCCACGGCTCACCGCCCACCGCTGCACTCTTTTCCTTAATTTCGCCCGATGAAATACCAGGTAGGAGATAAAATTTTGATATTGCATACCGATGAAGAAGGTGAAGTGATTGATATTATAAATGATAAAATGGTGATGGTGAGTGTGAGAGGTGTGAAATTCCCCATATATCTTGATCAGATTGACTTTCCTTATTTCAAAAGATTTTCGCAGAAAAAATTTGAGGATAAAAAGCCAAAGCAGTTTATTGATAATATTAAAAAAGAAAAAAGTTCGGCTAAATATAAAGTAACCGAAGGAGTGTGGATCTCATTTTTGCCGGTGTTTGATAAAGATGTTTTTGATGATGATATTGTAGAAAAATTCAGGTTGCATTTGGTTAACCAGTCAAATACAGCATATCGTTTTATTTATACGGTTTGGTATGACGGGCGGTTAGATTTTGAGCTTGAAAATGAAGTGCCGGCGCTCAGCGATTTTTACCTGCATGATATATCTTTTGAAGCATTGAATGACGCTCCGCGCTTTTCGTTTGAGTTTTCGCTAAGTAAGCCTGATAAGAAAAAAGCGGAGTATTTTGAAACGTTCATTAAACCAAAAGGTAAGCAGGTATTTAAGCAACTGGAAGAAATGCGATTAAAGCAGGAAGCTACTTTTTCTTACAGGCTATTTGATACATATCCCGATAGGGTAGAGGAAGAAAAGCCGGATTTGAGCAAACTTTCCAAAGCAGGGTTTAAAGTGCATGCCTCGGGTAAAACTTCGGTTATACCTCCCCGTACGGTTGTTGATCTGCACATTGAAAAACTTACAGACAACTGGCAAAAAATGAGCAATGCTGAAAAGCTTGATCTTCAGCTAAAAACTTTTGAGCAGCATTATGACGCGGCATTGCAGCATCATCAGGCGATGATTATTATTATTCATGGCGTAGGCACGGGAAAACTCAGGGAAGAAATACATGAACTGCTGCGTTTGAAAAAGGAAGTAAAATCTTTTGTCAACCAGTTCCATCCTTCTTTTGGCTATGGTGCAACAGAGATATATTTTTAAAAAGGAGAGACAGCTAATAATTTTCTTTTAAAAATTTTTGTATTTCAGTTGAAAATTGCGGCGTATGATACGCGCCTCCATGATTACCGGGGACCGTTGCGAACGAAGATCTTTTAAAAAGTTTTGCAAGGTCTGCGGCCGATCCATTATCGCTATCCTGGTCTCCGCAAATAACGAGCACGGGTTGTTTAACCTTATTCAACGTTTGTATACTGGTAGAAGGTTGGTATCGCTGCATCCACATCAATGCAGTACGGTCAAGATTTTGCCTGCTGATATTATCAATAACCGCTTTCATCTCAGGAATACTGTCTCCTCTCAATGCATGATAAAACATAATTCTTCTTGGCCAATCCGGGTTGGTAAAATCGGTTCCCATGCCACCAAGCACGGCAGCATGTATTCTTTTATCAAGCGCTAACAATTTTGCGGTAATAATAGAACCTCTCGAATAACCAATAACGGCATAATTTTTAATTTTCAGCTTATCCATCAGCAGCATAACATCTTTTGCTTCTGCGTCATTTTCATAAGCAGTGCTATCATGTGGTTTGTCAGATTTGCCATTGCCGCGCAAATCAAGCAGAATAACGCGGTAACCATTATTTAACAGATCTGTATACATCGCTGTCTTTTTCCAGGAGTTGCTGTTTACAATAAATCCATGTATAAGCACAACGGGCTTCCCATTTCCCCGGCATTCGTAATAAATTTTGGTATTGTCAAATGAAGAAAGATAGCCTGTATTAACAGGGAATTTTGCAGATAGGGAGTCTGTTTGTGTATAAGCAGTGCCCGTATATATAACTGCCAGCAAAATAAAAAGTGAACGCATGATAATGAGTATTGGTTATTGAAGATAAGAACAGGGATTATGATATATATTGAAATTTTTGTGGAAATTTTTTGAAATGGTGTCTAAAGCTAAAATCATAAGGTATGAAAAAGATATTTATTATTACCTGCATTATATGCACATCAACGGTTGTTTGCGCACAAAAGGAAACAAAACCGCCGCCTCCGCCACCACCTCCTCCTGCCATTGAAGCAACAAAATTTTCAGGGGTAAAAAGCTTTCTTGATCATAATCCTGGCGTTGCCAAAGTTCATTGGAAGGATCCTAATACGATTGTTTTAAAAATGAAAGACAAAACCACCAGGTCTTATAATTTGTCTGATGCAGCAATAAAAAAAGCGTTCAGCGATCAATACGGAGACATACCAGTGCCGCCGCCTCCACCACCTCCGCCTCCGGCAAAAGAAAATTGAGCCGGATATTTTGTTTTACGGGAATGCACCAGGAGTGCGAAGAAGAGGTATTAAAATTTTATCTTTGCATTTGCTGCATTCCATGCTATCGCGGTATAAGCAATATACTGAGGAAAGTCCGGACAGCACAGGGCAACGTACCGGTTAACAGCCGGGTTCCGATCACAGCGGAAACAGATAGTGCCACAGAAAATGACCGTCTTGCTTTAGCAGGATAAGGGTGAAAATGTGAGGTAAGAGCTCACAATTTTGCAGGGCAACTTGCAGAATGGGTAAACCTTGCGTGCTGAAATGCTATGTATACCCTGATTTTCCGCCTGCCCGGTGGAATTTCTCCGGAAATATCAGGGAGGGTAAGCAGATAGACCTGGTTAGTAATAACCCGGCCAGATAAATGATAGCACACGACAGAATCCGGCTTACAGGTTTGCAGTAAAAAATTAAAGAGGCTGTCTCAAAAGTATGAGATAGCCTCTTTTTATTCGGATACCTGATGGAGACAGGTGATCGTTTACGCGATTCTCAAGCTCTTCATTTATTTTTGATACAGCCTCTTTTTGTTAATAATGCATTATTCCCGGCATCAGTTTTGATGTTTAGATAACAGTAGCCTGTATTCCTCCAGCAGGGAATTCCATACAATATCCTGGTTATAGCGTGATGTAATAAAACTTCGGGAACTCTCCTGTAGTTTTATACGTAACTGACTATTCTCCAGTAAGGTTTTCATGGCTTCTCTTAGGGCTACTTCAGACCGGGGTTCAATAATGATCCCATTTTCATTTGGGATCACAATTTCATTGCAGCCGCTGATATCTGTAACAATCATTGGCAACCCCATTGCTCCGGCCTGAAGCACCACGTTGGGAAACCCCTCACGATAGCTTGGAAAAACCAAAGCGGTGCTTATAGCGAGAAAAGAGCGAACGTCTGGTTGAAAACCTACAGCAATAATATTAGAGTTATGCTCAATTTTTGCAATAGTTCCCGGCTCCAAAGGGTCTAATGCGGGTTCTGTATTTCCAACCAGCAGCAATTTTATATGTTGATATTGAGGTTGTGTATTCAATGCAGAAAAAGCGCTTACCAGTTCATTAATGCCCTTATCTTTTACTAATCTTCCTACAAAAACAAAAACAAAGTCTTCTGCACCGATATCCCACGTAAATTTAAGCTTAGCTTTTTCTTCTGCTGTTACCTGTTCAGGAGAAAAAAAATGGAGATCTATGCCATTAACATTACCATTGGCTATAATTTTTAAAGGCTTTTGAGTGATACCAAATTTTTGAAGATCATGCATTACGCCTTTGCCTTCAGGAAAGATGCTGGTTGCTGCCCAACATAAAATTTTATCAGTTGTGATAAGTATTTTCTGCAATAAGCCAGTGCGATAAGGAAACAGGAGTCCCGTAAATGTATGGATCCTTACAGGCACTCCGGCCATTTTAGCTGCAAGCATAGATAATAGTCCTGCCTTGGGAGTGATGGAGTGCACAATCTGCGGCCTTTCTTTTTTAAAATAGCGGTATAACTTCCAAAGGCTTTTTAAATCTTTTAAGAGTGAAATCTGTCGCTGCATTTCAATAGGGTAGGTTTTTACCCCTTCCCGCCTTGCAACTTCATCAAGATCTTTACCGGCTCCGGAGACTGCGGTTATATCAACATGCTGATTTAAAAATGAAAGCTGACCTTTTAACAGTAGGTTAAGCGAGAATGGAATAGTTGCCGTGCGAATAATCTTAGTTTTTTTCAAAGCATTTTTTTTGAAGGTCGCTAAATTATTATGAATTGTTCACTTGAGATGCACCAAACGTTTGGGATATCATAAATATGTTCAAAAACAAAATAAAGTAGCATATAATCAACTATGAGTGCCTGTATTAGATATAATTGTGGTGCATTTTTGTCAATTTTTATTCTTAAACAAGCTGTTAAAAAATAAAGTGTCAAAAAAACATTTGTAATTCTTTTTTGACTATTTTTACCTGCCAAACACAGTATTTGGGCTATTAACGATTGATTTTAATAGATAAGTCTATTTTATTAATAACCAAACTAACAAGCCATATGAATAGAAACTTTCTCTTTTCATTCCATTGCATTTAATGATGTTTTACAGCAAATAAAAATCTCAGCATTTTTATTGTAATCTCTTATCAGAGCCCTGGTCCCCATCCCTTTGAGTTAGCTTCTTCCACCCCACGTGACAACTTTTATTAATCAGTAAATACAAAACCAAACCAAACACACTTATGCAACAAGTTCTTCAAAAAGCAAAACGTGTCTGCTTAATCGTTATGGCATTGTGCATAACTACAGCAGCAGTATTTGCTCAGTCGATTGCTGTTAAAGGAAAAGTAGCTAATGACAAAGGTGAAGCTTTGGCCAATACCACTATTGTTGTAAAAGGTACTAACAATGGTACCACAACAAATGATGCCGGAGAATTTAGTATTAATGTACCCGGCACAAAATCAGTATTGGTGATTACCGCCGTCGGGCATCAGTCACAGGAGATAACAGTTGGTAATCAAACCAACATTAATGTAACCCTGCTTTCAGGCGAGGCCTCACAGTTGGAATCTGTGATAGTAGTAGGTTACGCAACACAGAAAAAAGTAACCGTAACCGGTGCTGTGGCGCAGGTTAAGGGGTCTGAGTTGCAGAAATCTCCTGCCGTAAACCTTTCAAACTCACTGGCAGGCAGGTTGCCTGGTATTACTGCTATTAATAGCAGTGGTGAGCCTGGTTACGACGGTTCTACCATACGCATTCGCGGTACAAATACCTTAGGAAACAGCTCAGCATTAATTGTAATAGATGGTGTGCCAGAGCGTGCCGGCGGTTTTGACCGTTTAAACCCTGCAGACATTGAAAGTATGTCAATATTGAAAGATGCATCTGCCGCTATATATGGAGCAAGAGCTGCAAACGGTGTAATACTTATTACCACCAAACAGGGTAAAACCGGAAAGCCTAGATTGTCTTATGATTTTAACCAGGGCTGGGCACAGCCTACCGTTATTCCTAAAATGTCGAATGTACTGGAATACGGGGAAATCAGGAACCAGAACCAGGTATTTGATAATGTAGCGCCGGCAAATTGGGCTGCAGCATGGCAGGCAATTCAAACTACAGGAACATATATTAACCCGGATAATGGAAACGAAGTAAAGGCCGCATTAGGCTTTATGCCGGAAGAAATGGAAAAATATCGTAACAAGTCAGATCCATGGGGTTACCCTGATACTGACTGGTTTGATGCGGTGTTAAAAAAATGGTCACCACAACAGCGGCATAATCTTCAGTTGAACGGTGGTACCGAGAATGTGAAATACCTGCTTTCAGTGGGACATCAGAATCAGGAGGGTTATTATAAAAACTCTGCTACCGGGTATAAGCAATATGACATGCGCTTTAACCTGGATGCAAAAATTAATAAATACCTGCGGGCAAATATTGGTGTATCAGCACGTGAAGAAGATCGTTTCTTCCCTATCAGAAGTGCAGGAGCCATCTTCAGAATGCTGATGAGAGGTAAGCCACAGGAAAATGCCATTTGGCCGAACGGGTTGCCAGGAAGAGATATTGAATTTGGAGATAACCCGGTAACCATTACTACCAATGCAACCGGTTATGATAAGGATAAAAGGGATTATTTTCAATCAAATGGAAGAATTGAGTTTGACATACCCGGTGTGGAAGGCTTAAAGCTCAGTGGTATTGCTTCTTTGGATAAGTCTTACAGGAATGTGAAAAGATGGGAAACGCCCTGGTATTTATATTCCTGGGACAAAAGTACATACGAGGCTGATGGCGTTACCCCGCTATTAATACGCGAGCTGCGTTCCAACTTCCAGGATCCCCGCCTTAATCAATTAAATGAAACCGTGCTGAATATCCTGTTGGGTGCAATGCTGAATTATGATAAATCTTTTGGTGACCACACGTTTAATTTTTTAGCGGCGGTAAACAGGGAAAGCATAAGGGCAGATAATTTCAGCGCCTACCGGCGTTTCTTCATTTCTTCTGCTATTGACCAGATGTTTGCCGGTGGCGACAGGGAGAGAAATAATGGTGGGGGTGCATACGAAAGAGCCCGTTTGAGTTATTTCGGTCGCCTGGGATATAACTTCAAAGAAAAATATTTAGCAGAGTTTTTATGGAGATATGACGGTTCGTATATGTTCGCGCCGGATCAGCGCTGGGGCTTTTTCCCTTCAATCTCTGCAGGATGGAGAATTTCTGAAGAGGATTTCTTCAGGAATAATGTTTCATTCATAGATAACCTGAAGCTGAGAGCTTCTTACGGAAGAATGGGTAATGACCAGGTATATTACAATGATGTATTGCAGGAGTTCCACTATATGTCTACCTATGGCTTTGATCGTTCTTATATTATTGATGACCAGGTGATGAAGGCTATTTATGAAAGAAGGGTGCCAAACCCGGGCTTTACATGGGAGGTTGCTAATAATATGGATATCGGGCTGGAAGGCTCTTTACTGAATAACAAATTGTCTTTTGAAGTAGATTATTTTGTAAATAAGAGAGAGAAAATCCTGATCCAGCGGTTAGGATCTACGCCCGGAAGCTCAGGTATCAGGAGTTTATTACCACCGGTAAATGAAGGTAAAATTGAGAACAGGGGATTTGATTTCAGGGTAGGATATAATGGTAGTATAGGCGACCTTACCTATAGTGTTTCCGTAAATGGCGGTTATGCAAAAAACAAAATTGTGTTTTGGGATGAAGGAAATGTACCGGAATGGCAGCGCTCTACCGGCAAGCCTTTCGGAACCAACGGAGCAGCTTTTTTAGCATACCAGTATGATGGTGTATTTGTTGATCAGAAAGATATTGATGCCAATGCCATTGATTACAGTGGGGCGGGAGGTACTAACCTGCGTCCTGGTGATATGAAGCTGAAAGATATTAATGACGATAAGGTAATTAATGGTGATGATATGGTGCGGCTAGACAAAACCAGGGATCCGCGGTTTACAGGTGGTTTTTCAATTAACCTGCAATATAAAAACTTCGATCTTTCCCTGCTTTTCCAGGGTGCTACAGGAGGGCTGCTGTTTATTGGTACTGAGTCGGGTGATATTGGTAACTACCTGAAATATTCCTATGATAACAGGTGGTCAATTGATAATCCGAGCAGCGAACACCCACGACTGGCAAACAGGAATAATACCTATTATACCAATGGCGGGCAGGCAGGAAATAATACTTACTGGCTGAGAAACAGTAATTACCTGCGTATGAAAAATCTTGAAATTGGCTATAATCTTCCTGCTAATATCGGGAAGAGATTAGGTATGTCTAATTTCAGGGTATATGTAAATGGTCTGAATTTAATTACCTGGGATGAATTGGGAATTTTTGATCCTGAATCAACCAGCAGCAGCGGGCAATACTATCCGCAAGCCAGAATTATTAACGTAGGTGCCAGAGTAACTTTTTAAATAAACTGATCATGAACTATATACATAAACTAACTATATTACTATTGCTGATAACAATATCAGTTGGATGCAACAAGGATTTTTTAGACCGAAGGCCGCTTGGAGAAGTATCTGCTGCTGATGTGTGGAAAGATGCACCTTTATCCGAAGCATTTATAACCAATATTTATGGTGGACTTGGTTTGGGAGGATTTAATGAACAGATGCTGGCTTCCCTGTCTGATGAAGCAATATTTACACATGCAGGAAGAAATATTAATACAGTAAACGAAGGCAGTGCCAGCCCTACCAATCCAGGATGGGTAAATGGCACTTATGAGTGGACCAGTATGTATAACTGGGTAAGAACCTGTAACGTGGCGCTTGCCGAACTGGAAAATGCCACTTTTGACAATCCTGCATTATTGGAAAGGTTAAAAGGAGAATCCTATTTTCTGAGGGCGTATTTTTATCACCAGTTGGTTAGGTACTACGGAGGCGTTCCGATAGTAGATAAAGTGTATGGGCTCAACGAGGATTATACTCAGGAAAGGAGCAGCTATGAAGATTGCGTAAACTTTATTTTAAGTGATCTTCAGCAGGCACAAACTTTATTAAGTGGTAAGTCTATTCCTAAAGGCAGAGCTTCTGTAAATGCAGTATTGGCGCTCAGATCAAGGGTTTTGTTGTATGCTGCCAGTGATTTGCATGATATACCAACCGCCAGCACTAAAGCCTCTGCCATTGGCGATTACGGTAATAAATCATTAATTGGATATGAATCCGGCGACAGGATTGCCCGCTGGACAGCAGCAAAAAATGCTGCCAAAGCTGTAATGGATGCAACTTCGGGTTATAAATTAGATCTGACTGCACCGGCAACTGCTGAACAGGGAAGGCTTAATTATAAATCTATTGCAATGGGAGGCGGAAGCAGCGGACCCGGCATAGATGCTGCTGCAGAAACAGAGATTATATTTGGAAGATATTTTGTGCCGGAAAAAAATGAAGATGCCGGCTGGCATGGAAGGCATAACGGTCCTAATGGTTATGCTAATTGGGCGGGCAATACACCTATCGGTTCGTTTGTTGATGCTTTTGAAGTACTGGAAGGTGGAAATGCTGTTCCTTTTGACTGGTCAAAACCGGCTCACAAAGCAAATCCCTATATCAACAGAGATCCCCGTCTGTATGCTACCATATTGTATGATGGTGCTTACTGGAAACCCCGTCCCAACAGCACCCTCGATCCGGTAAGCCGTATTCAAACCGGCGCATATGATATCATTCAGGGTGGGTCTCTTACCACCTGGCAGGGACTCGACACCCGCCTTTCACCAATTGAGGACTGGAATGGCAGCAGAACCGGTTATTATTTTGTGAAGTTTGTAGATATTAACCCTGCACAAATTGATCAAAGTATGCTGCAATATATTCCATGGCCTTTTTTCAGGCATACGGAAGCAGTGTTGAATTATATTGAAGCCTGTATAGAATTAGGTGAAGATGGAGAAGCCGTAAACTGGCTGAATAAAATACGCTTCAGAGCAGGAATGCCTGCTATTACTGAAACAAGTGGCACAGCATTGAGAGACCGGTACAGGCATGAAAGAAAAATAGAACTGGCATTTGAAGAACACAGGTATCACGATGCCAGGAGGTGGATGATCGCTCCAACAACATTGGGCAGAAAGGTGACTTACATAAGTGTAACAGGTAAATTTAAGCCTGGTCAACAGCAAAATGCGCCTTACCAGCACAATGAGGCTATATATAATTACACATATAATCCTGTTGAAAACAATACACATGAAAACAGGAAATGGGACGATAAAATGTATTATGTTCCCATTCACAGAGACGAGATAAACAGGAACGATAAACTGGTTCAAAACCCCGCGTATTGATGTGTAGGATGTAGAGCGTAAGGTTTAAGTGTAAGGTTTAAGGTGTAGGGTGTAAGTTCGCTTACCCTGCACCTTTTACCTTTGTGCCCTGTACCTTTTATCCTACAGCTTTTACCTTTTATGAAGCAGCTCTGCTGTTTTGAATCAAACGTTTGCGTAAACTTCAATCAATTTTATCGGTATTTTAGTGCTCTTATCACTAAACTTCTCATAAGCAAACATGAAATCAAAACAAAAAAACTCCCGGCGCTTTTTTTTAAAAAATACAATGGGCGCACTGGCGGCATTTACTATTGTACCGCGGCATGTATTAGGCGGTCAGGGATATCTTGCACCCAGCGATACGCTTACAAAAGCTATTGTTGGCGTAGGCGGTATGGGGCGTGGCCACATACCTTATGCAGGCACCAAAGTGGTAGCCGTCTGCGATGTTGATACAAGACATATTCAACTGGCGCTAGACGCAATGGGTGGAGGAAAAGGCGTAAAAACGTTTAGGGATTACCGGGAACTGATCACACTTCCGGAAGTTGATATAGTGCATGTGGCTACTCCGCCACACTGGCATGGTATTATAGCTTCCGATGCCGCAAGAGCGGGCAAAGATATATGGTGCGAAAAGCCAATGACAAGAACCATTGGTGAAGGCAAGCGCCTTGTGGAAGCAGTGCAACAATATGGAAGAATATTCAGGCTGAATACATGGTTTAGGTTTGAAGATAATTTTTACGGCATGAATACTACCGTTAAGCCTATTAAAAAACTGGTGGAAAGCGGTATGTTGGGTTGGCCTTTGAAAGTTACCGTGAGTAAACATACCGGGTTCGACTGGAAATTTTACTGGGTGGGTAAAACACATCTTGAACCGGAAGCCATTCCTGCAGAGCTGGATTATGAAATGTGGTTAGGACCAGCGCCATATAAGCCATACAACGCACATCGCGTACATACTACTTTCCGTGGTTACTGGGATTATGATGGTGGAGGTTTGGGTGATATGGGTCAACATTATATTGATCCTGTTCAATATTTTTTAGGTAAAGATGATACCAGTCCGGTATCGGTTGAAATAGATGCACCGCAGCAACACGACGATGCAGTGGGAACATGGCGTAAGATCACCTATACTTATGCAGATGGTTGCCAGATCATACTTGATGGCGCCGGCACTGAAGAAAAAGCGGCATATATAGAAGGTCCGAAAGGAAAAGTATATAAAGGGTTTAAATGTGATATTCCTGATTTTGAAAGAAAGCTTGCCGCATTTCCTGATCCTGAACCACAGGTTACTGATTTTATTGATGCAGTTAAGAACAGGAAAAAATTTGCATTGAATGAAGCAAACGGGCATCGCTCATGCACGATTGTAAATATGGGGAAAATCGCTTTGCAATTGGGACGCAGTCTCAAATTCGATCCTGTTAAGCAGGAGTTTATTGATGATGAAGGCGCAAACCGTTTGTTAAACCCGCCATTGCGTGCGCCCTGGTTTATTTAACTGTGTGCAATTGATATAAAATACATTTTGTAACCGAACGATAATAATAACATCTTTCATGCTACGTAAATTTTTATTCTTTTTTATAAGCTGTTCGCTCTGTGTTTCGCTGTATGCTCAAACTGACGATAACAGAACCGTTACTACCAAAATAGCAGACCTGCTTGCAAAAACGCCTGCAGAAGAAGCTAAGCAATTATTAACAAATGCAGAAGCTGTTGCCAATCTTGGAGAATCGGGTATTGCTGAGTTGGTGGCTGGTTTAAACAATGGAGGTGATGATACCAGGCTCCATTATGCCATAAACGGATTTTCATATTATGCTATCCAAACCGGAAAAGAAAACTGGCGTGCCCTTGCTGTAAAAGCATACGGACAGGCACTTTCAAAACTTACCAATAAAGAAGCACAGTTGTTTATCATTACACAGTTGGAGCATGTTGGTAAAGATGACGCCATTGCTTACCTGGAGCCATTTTTAAAAGACGAACGTTTATCAGACGCTTCCGCAAGAGCTTTAGCTACTATTAACACTGAAGCGTCAGGTAAGACCTTACTCCAGGCACTTAATGGAGCTAACGGCAATGCACAGTTGTCAATAGTGCAGGCCCTGGGCTATACCAAAAATACAGGCGCTTTGCCAGCGCTTTCAGGCTTTGTGGCATCTGGCGATCAGAAGTTAACTAAAGTAGCATTATATGCAATAGCTGAAATAGGAGATCCATCTTCTGCTAAAATACTTGCAGATGCAGCGGCTAAAAGCAATTACGGGTATGATGTTACCAATGCAACATTTTCTTATCTTTTTTTTCTTAATCAGTTATCAGCAAATGGCAAAACCGCTATTGCGGAAAAAGCTGCAAAGCAACTGCTCAAAAAAGCTGTGGCAGATAACCAGGTTCAAACACGTATAGCCGCATTGAAATTATTGTCGGGCATACAGGGAGACAATAACACGAAGCTGCTTACCGATGCTATGAAAGATAAAAATGCACAGTATCGTGAGGCGGCCTTATCATTCGCCCAATCTAATCTTAATACCGGCAGTACAGGAGAGTGGATAAAAACATTTAATAAATCAGGTGCTCCGGTTAAATCGGAGATCATAAAAATGTTTGGTAATAATAATGTTACTGCCGCTTTACCTGTTGTGCTGCAATCTTTGCAAAACAATGATGCATCTGTAAAGCTTGCTGCTATAGCGGCGGCTGGTAAAATAGGTCAACAGGAGGCATTGCCTGCACTGCTGGCACTGTTGAAGACGGCTGATGTTACAGATGCAGCCGCAGTTAAAACAGCTTTATTGTCGCTGAAGGGTGAAAACGTTACGGAGAGTGCAGGCGCGGCACTTGCTGATGCTTCTCCTGCAGGAAAAGCAGCTATAATTGATGTTTTAGGTGCAAGGCGGGATGATAAAAAGCTGAAGGATATAATAGGTTTGATAAACAGCGGGGATCCTTTAATAAGCACATCAGCAAGAAATGCTGTGAAGCAAATAAAGTCGCCCAGGCAGGTTTCCCAATTAAATCCATTGTTATTAGCTGCATCCAATGCGCAGGATGTTACCGATATCCAGGATGGAATGATCGCAGGCGTTTCTTCATTTTCCAAAGAAGAACAGCGTACAAGGTTGGTATTGGAGCATATGAAAAGGGCACCGGAAGATAAGAAGTACTTGTACTATCGGATATTGTCTGGCGTTGGGGGTAATGAAGCCCTGTCAACTGTAGCTGGTGCTTTTGTTCCTGGTAATAATGCAACAAAAAAAGCGGTGATCGATGCTCTTGCTGAATGGAAAGAAGGCGAAGCTACTACCCAAATCTACCAGGTACTGCAGCAGTCGGCACAAGGTGATTTTACAAAAGATGCGGTTGATGCATTTATAAAACAGATCAGAGCATCAGATAATACAGGTGATAATAAGCTGATCATGTTGCGTAATGCAATGGAGTATGCGCAGAATGCAGATCAGAAAAACAGGATATTAAGCGAGGTGGAAAAATGCAAAACTTTTCCTGCTCTATTATACGCCGGCAAATTTTTAGACGATCCTGCCCTGCAGCAGAAGGCAGCGTCTGCGGTAATGAATATTGCATTGGGCGATAAGTCAATATACGGCGATAATGTAAAGGCGTTACTTGAAAAAACAATTGCTGTTTTAAAAGGCTCGGAAAGCGAATATCAGAAAGAAGCCATACGCAAACATATTGCGGCAATGCCACAGGGTATTGGCTTTATTCCATTATTTAACGGTAAAGATTTAACAGGCTGGAAGGGCTTGGTTGCTGACCCTGTTAAGCGTGCCAAAATGGACGCTAAAACATTCGCGAAAGAACAGGTGAAAGCAGATGCAATAATGCGTGAAGGATGGAGCGTGAAAGATGGTTTGCTGGTATTTAACGGGCATGGAAATAATCTTTGCACAGAGAAGAAGTATGGAGATTTTGAAATGTATGTTGACTGGAAGATAACCAAAGATGGTGATGCCGGTATATATTTAAGAGGTACACCACAGGTGCAGATATGGGATACATCACGTGTGGATGTAGGTGCACAGGTAGGATCCGGCGGATTGTATAATAACCAGAAAAACGAAAGCAAACCGCTTGTTTTAGCTGATAATGCCATAGGCGACTGGAATACCTTTTATATTAAAATGGTTGGCGACCTGGTAACTGTTTATTTAAATGGAAAGCTGGTAGTAAATGGAGTGCCGCTTGAAAACTATTGGGATCGTAATATTCCGATTTTCCCTGAAGAGCAACTGGAATTGCAGGCACATGGTACATATGTTGCTTACCGTGATATTTATGTAAGAGAAATACCAAGACCCCAACCTTATACGCTTACTGAAGAAGAAAAGAAAGAAGGATATAAAATATTATTTGATGGAACCAACCTGCACGAGTGGACCGGTAATAAAACCGCTTATACCATTGAAGATGGCGCTATAGCGGTTTATCCAAAAAGAGGAGGTAACGGCAACCTGTACACGAATAATGAGTACGGTGATTTTATTTACAGGTTTGAATTTAAACTTACACCAGGCGCTAATAATGGCGTAGGTATACGTGCACCATTAAAAGGCGATGCCGCTTACGAAGGTATGGAAATACAGGTGTTGGATAATGAAGCAGATATTTATAAGAACCTGCAGCCTTACCAATACCACGGTTCAGTATATGGTATTATCCCTGCAAAGCGTGGCTTTCTTAAACCGGTAGGAGAGTGGAATGTAGAAGAGATACAGGCAATAGGTAACAGCATAAAAGTAACCCTTAACGGAACTGTTATTGTAGATGGTGATATTGCTGAAGCAACTAAAAACGGAACACCGGATCACAGGGAGCATCCTGGTTTATTTAATAAAACAGGGCATATTGGGTTCCTTGGGCATGGGGATATTTTGTATTTCAGGAATATCAGGATAAAAGACCTGGGTAAAAAGAAATAGTATTTGCAGAATACTCCTTAAGAGAGGTTGCCTTATAAAGGGCATCCTCTTTTTTAATGTCAGTTTCCCTGGGAAATCCCTTGCCTTAAGCGTTCTTTGTGGGGAAAACTGATCACAAAGCTCCACGAAGATTTCACAAAGAGCACGCAGTGCTGATGCTATCTGAAGTTGGTCATTTCTTTGGCAGGGTTTACCGAATTTACAAATCCTTCGCCCTACAGGCTATGGTAGTTTAATTTAGGGTGCATCCCAAATTTTCGCTACCAGCCGGTGTACCATCTACAAGAAAGTTAACATCCGTGAAAATTTAAAATGCATGCTTAAATTACGGACGCTCTTAACTTTAATAATTTCTTCAGCAGATCTTCCAGCAAGTCTAGCCTGAGCATATTAGCTCCATCACTTTTGGCAACTGCAGGATTGGGATGTGTTTCAATAAACAACCCGTCTGCACCCGTGGCAATAGCAGCTTTGGCTATTGTTTCAATTAATTGAGGGTTGCCGCCTGTAACGCCTGAAGTTTGATTAGGTTGCTGCAACGAATGCGTGCAATCCATTACCACAGGAACGCCATGTTCCTTCATCCAGGGTATGTTACGGTAATCAACTACCAGGTCCTGGTAACCGAAAGTAGTGCCTCTTTCGGTAAGAATAATTTTATCATTACCGGCTTTCCTGATTTTTTCAACTGCGAATTTCATTGCCGGCCCGCTCAGGAACTGCCCTTTCTTTACATTTACAATTTTACCGGTTTCTGCTGCTGCAATAAGTAAATCAGTTTGCCTGCATAAAAAGGCAGGTATTTGTAAGATGTCAATATATTTTGCTGCAGGCGCCGCTTCATCATGTGCGTGAATATCTGAGGTTGTAGGTAATGAAAATTTCTCTCCTGTTTTTTTTACAAGTTCCAATGCGTTTTCATCACCTATACCAGTAAACGAAGTTGCGCTGGTGCGGTTTGCTTTTCTGTAAGAGGCTTTAAATATATACGGTATACCGAGGTTTTTGCAGATGCCTGAAACGCGTTCAGCTACTTCGTTAATCAATGCTTCACTTTCCACAACACACGGCCCTGCAATAAGAAAAAAACTTTTGTCATTATAAGTCTGACCCTTAAACAGGTTTTTTAAAAATTGTTCCATGCGACAAAGGTAATGGTGAAAGGGCAATGGGCAATGAGCTTTCAGCCGTTAGCTACTAGGTATCAGCTTTCGCTATCAGCAGTGGTTGCAAGGTTACAGGTTTTTGAATGCTGACAGCAATCGCTATCGGCTGAAAGCTGATACCTGATAGCTAATTCCCCAGCCCCTACTTACTCTCTCTGAATTTCTTAGGCGATGTTCCCATGATCTGTTTGAATGATCTTGAAAAACTATACTGATCTGTATATCCCATCTCCTCTGCAATTTGCTTGATGGGCATTTTAGATACTTTTAATAACTGGCTTGCCTTCTGGATTTTTAATGAAGTATACAAATGGATTGGGGAATAATGTGTTTTTTGTTTGAACAATGCAGATAAATATGAAGCGGATACACAGGCCTTTTTTGCTAATTCATCCAATGTAAGATTTTCATGCAGGTGTTCTTTCATTATAATTATGCAGCGTTCAATAATATTATCCACTCCCTTTTTCATATAATTGAAAACAGTAAGTGTAAACGTTCCCAAAAAACTATAAAAGCGAAAATTAGCGTATAGTAAATTCTCAAGATTATCCATCAATTCAAGATGATGCATAATATCTCTGAACTGAGCCATGCGGCCTACCAGCGGAGGGGTAGTTTGCTCTATTTTTTTATCGCGAAGCAAATAATTATACATGGCTTCACCAATGGCTCCGTTGAATTTTACAAAATATAAACTCCAGGGTTGCGTATTATCTGTACCGAGTTGAAAATCTGTTTTCTTGGGTAAAACAATAAAGTGATTCGCTTTAAGCGTATACTTTTTATTAGCTATTTTGTACCAACCCTTGCCGCCAACACAATATACCAACACATAATCAATATTGCTTTTCAGTACATCTCTTCCAAAATAGTTTTGTTCATCATAAAAACCTATTTCAGTGATGTATAAATTTTTACCAATAAGGTGATTGTCGAGCTTACTACGCATTCTTGCGGGTAGTACCCAGGGTTGGTGGGCTGTAATAGGCTCTAACAGTGGCTTTTGCTGCATGGTACGTTTACTATTTCCAGGTATATTACAATCAAAAATAACATTAATTGTAAACTTCAATAATAATTTATGCTATTCTTTTTATAACAATTAACATTGCTTTCATTTTAAATTTGAATAACCTTTGAACGACTACGATTTAAAATACTGAAACATAACTGATGCAACATTTGCCCTTGATTGATTTGCTTGTAATTGGAGTTTATTTGCTGAGCATGATACTTGTGGGTGTGTATTTTTCCAGGAAAAATAAGAATGCGAACCAGTTTACAACCGCTTCGGGGAATATTCCGGGATGGGCTTTAGGGCTTTCTTTCTATGCCACTTTTTTAAGCAGTAATACTTTTTTGGGCGTTCCGGGTAAGGCATATGGCGGTAACTGGAATTCCTTTATATTTAGTTTATCAATGCCTGTGGCTGCATACTTTTCAGCAAAGTATTTTGTGCCATTTTACAGGAAGAGTGGTGAAGTAAGTGCTTATACACATCTTGAACATCGCTTTGGTGCATGGGCAAGAACTTATGCTATGGTGTGTTTTATGCTTACCCAGTTAACAAGAATGGGTTCTATATTTTTTGGTATTGCGCTAACCTTACAGGCGCTTACCGGAATTGATATGAAAACCATTATGATCGTTACCGGTATCTGCATAATAATATATACCGTTATGGGAGGCATGGAAGCTGTGATATGGACGGAAGTGGTGCAGGCAATCATAAAAACTGTCGGCGCTTTTGCAGTGTTATATATTGTTTTCAGCGAAATGAAAGGCGGTATAACTGATGTTTACCGTATAGGAATGGCAGACAATAAATTCAGTCTCGGGAGCTATAGTCTTACTGATTTCAGTACTGCTACTTTCTGGGTTATCTTTTTATATGGCTTTTTTATCAATCTCAATAATTTCGGAATGGATCAAAATTACGTGCAGCGCTATCATACTGCACGTACCGAAAAAGAAGCTGCAAGAAGTATATGGCTGTGCGTATACTGGTATGTACCTGTATCGCTGCTTTTCTTCATAATAGGTACCGCGCTGTATGCATATTTCAACCAGCACCCCGAATTGTTATTAACGATAAAGCAGCAGGTGGCAGCGGAAAAAAATGTTGATATCAATAGTTTAACGCCTGCAGATTATGGAGACAAGGTATTGCCATATTTTATGGTATTGAAAGTACCCAAAGGGCTGCTCGGCTTAATTATAGCAGCCATTTTATCAGCCGCAATGAGTTCCATCAGCAGCGGTATGAACAGTTGCGCAACTGTGTTTCTGAAAGATATTTATCAACGGTATATTAATCCGAATCCGGGTCCCAAAAAAGAAATGACCATCCTGTATACCGTAACAGCGCTTACAGGCATAATTGCCATTGTATTTGGTATTGCCATTATTGGAGTTAAGAGTATACTTGATCTGTGGTGGGAGTTGGCCGGCATTTTTGCCGGTGGTATGCTGGGGCTTTTTCTTTTGGGGATTATTGTAAAAAAGGCACAAAATGCTGAGGCTGTAACCGCAACAATGATTGGCATACTTGTAATTCTGTGGATGTCTCTTTCAAAATATTTTCCGCCGGAACTGGCACATTTAAAAAGCCCGATGCATGTGAATATGATTATTGTAATTGGCACATTAACTATTTTTTTGGCAGGGCTTCTTTTAACAAAATTAAAACGGAGGTGAGTATATACATGACTGCTGCATCCTCTATTCACTATACCTTATCATACTTTTAAAACGCAACAGATAATATGCCCAAGAAATTTGTTCCCGTAATGTTAACGCCTTTCACACCACAGGCGGATATTGATTATGATGTGCTGGAAAAGCTTATTGATTTTTACCTTGCATCGGGCGTTAAGGGATTATTTGCTAACTGTCTTTCAAGCGAAATGTATAGCCTGAATGAAGAAGAACGTATAAAACTTACCAAAGCCGTGGTAGATCATGTTGATGGAAGGATACCTGTGGTAGCTACCGGATCTTTTGGATTAACAATAGAAGATAAAGCGGAGTTTACAAAAAAGATATACGATACAGGCATTGAAGCTGTAGTGCTGATCACTTCTCATTATGCCAAAACAGGGGAAGATGATGATGTGCTTTTAAACAATTTTGAAAAAATGCTGTCATTAACAGGAGATATTCCTTTGGGATTATATGAATGTCCTGTTCCATATAAGCGTGTGCTCAGTGCAGAAATGCTGAAAACATTAGTGGATACCGGCCGCATGTTATATCATAAAGATACCTGTTGCGATGAAAAGCTGGTTGCTGAAAAGCTGCAGGCTATTAAAGGAAGTAAAATGCAGTTTTTTGATGCGCATACTCCCAATGCCGTATCATCAATGAAAGCCGGGGCGGATGGCATGTCTGCTATTGCAGGAAACTTTTATCCTGAAGTAATGTGCTGGTTGTGCGACAATGTAGATAATCCGGGAAAACAGGAAGAGGTGAAGTGGTTGCAGGAAGAATTGAGGAAAGGAGATATACCTGTTCATACTGCTTACCCTATGAGTGCAAAATTCTTTCTTCAATTGAGAGGCTTGCCTATACACGCCATCAGCAGATCACATGCATTAGAGCCAACGCCTGCTGAAAGAGCCGGTTTGGATAAATTATTACAAACAATGAAGATGTGGTGTGATAAGTTGGGTATTAAAGAAAAAGTTTACGAAAGCGTGATGTAAATTTAAGCGGTGAACCGATAGTCACAAGTGTTTAATATCTGTCGTTTCACCAATAAACCCTGATTAACACAATACAATACTCATTGTTCAAAATCATTAAAGATGACTGTATTAAAATACCTGCCTGTGCTATTATTGCCTGTCTTTAGTTATCTTTTTGTGATGCAGCAGGAGAAGAAAATAACAGCAGAAGCATCCGGACCTCCTTTTGAAACAGGTTTCTTTTTTGAGCAGGATAAATTCTTTAAAGAATGTCATGCTTCAACAATTGTACATTTAAAAAGCGGGCAGTTAATGGCTGCGTGGTTTGGTGGCGTTAAGGAAGGAACAGATGATGTTGCAATCTGGCTTACCAAAGGAACGCCGGGTAACTGGTCAACTCCTGTTAAAGTAGCAAAGATCCGTGAAGACGCGCACTGGAACCCGGTACTATTTCAATCACCGCAGGGAAGAATATTTTTATTTTTTAAAGTGGGAAAAAAAATCCCTTCATGGGAAACATGGTTTATCACATCTGATGATGATGGTAAAACATGGACAGCTCCAAAAGAACTGGTTGCAGGCGATAAAGGTGGGCGTGGCCCGGTAAAGAACAAGCCAATAATGCTTTCCAATGGAACATGGGTTGCCGGCGCATCGCATGAAGAAGGACAATGGGATGCATTTGCTGATTTGAGCACAGATAACGGCAAAACATGGACAGCTTCTTCTTATATAAAATTAGATAGGACCGCATTGAAAGGTAAAGGTGTAATACAACCTACGCTATGGGAATCTGCTCCGGGAAAAGTGCATATGTTATTACGCAGCTCAGATGGCGCGATATATCGCAGTGATTCTGAAGACGGTGCTAGAACATGGAGCGCCGCATATAAATTTGGATTGCCGAACCCCAACAGTGGTATTGACCTTACCCGTTTGCCTGATGGCACACTTGTAATGGCCTACAATCCTGATACTGCCAACTGGGGTTCCCGTTCTCCGCTTTCGCTCATTATTTCTTTTGATAACGGTAAAACATGGCCGAAGATACTGGATATTGCCACCGGCGATAAAAAGGATGAATTTTCATATCCTGCTGTTATCAGCTATGGAAATACAATTGCTGTTGCATATACGTGGAAGCGAAAAAATGTTGCGTATTGGATTGGCACAAAAGAAGCATTGCTGAAAGCAGCGAAGGACAGGAAATAAGTTTATAGTTTGTAGTTTATGGTTTGTGCATAAACTATAAACCACAAACTTCTAACCACAAACCATAAACCCTAAACCAAATGTTCTCATCATTATTTCTGAAAAGAATGTTGCCTGTAGCATTGGCATTCGGCACGGCATGGGCTGTGCGTGGTCAGATAGGGCATGAATATGGCGCTACATGGGCAGCCGCTATAGGTATTGCCTGTGTAATTGCATTATCCGGCAAACAGGATTGGATAGTCCGCATGCCGGTAATAGTAACGCTTGGCGCTATTGCATGGGGATCTGGAGGAATGATCAGCTATGGACAGGTAGTAGGCTATGGTCATGCGCCTGACTTTTTTAATACGAGCTATGGTTTGTTGTCGCTTACATTAATTGGCGGTTTATATGGTTTTATGGGCGGAGGTATTACAGGGCTTGCTATGGAATCGCGCCCGGATAAGAAAGTGAACTGGGCAAACGTATTTGTAGAAATGTTTGTTGGCGGTTTTTTATTCTGGGGATTTTTTATTTACCAGCTGGAATGGTTCATGACTCCGCCACGGTCAGAATTGTGGGCCGCATGTATGGGTGCATCACTTGCATTGGGCTGGCATATGTATCGTAATGGTTACGCACATGCGCTGCGTGTAGCAATGTATAGTTCTGTAGGAGCAGGTTTTGGCTTTGGCTTAGGTAATTTTCTGCAGCGTATGGGCCATGCTTCCGGCATTCATTTCAACTGGTGGAATGTAATGGAATACTCCATTGGGTTCTTTAGCGGATTAGGATTAGCGTACGCTGTCTTCAGCAGGAAAGACTGGCCCAGATCAGTTGCTGCAGATAAGGCAGCTAATGTAAGCAGCTGGATATTTCTAATAGTGCTTTTACCGGTTATTAATATTGTTGAAGCAGTAGGTGCGGAAAGATTATTTGACGAGGGAAAAAGCCTGGCAGTAGCCGATCCTGCTGCGTTTTCGTTGCAGTGGCGTATAGCGGTGTGGGTATTATCGGGTTTATTTGCGCTGGTGATATTTTATCTGGTTAAACCAGCCGGTGCAGGCCTGCTTACGCAAAAGAAATCTGAGCGGTTTGTATTGCTGTATTTGTTGTGGTATATACTTATCAGCAATATTGTTAGCGCTGTATGGTTAACGCCAACATTCAGTTCACAGCATTTGTATTGGGTAAACTTACTTATTGTTGGTTTTATGCTGCATAAAAATGAAAAGGATAATCCTTATACAGGTTATGAAGCATCTCCCCGTTATGCACCTAATGTTATTAAATTGGCTTCTTTATGTATACTTATCATACTGGTATTAAGCTTTATTGCGGTATCAATTGATTATACCCATCCCCAGGGAAAATTAAGATTTGAGTAAGATTCACAGGATGATAACATAATCATCTTTACTTTTGTTTAACTAATTTTTGTAAAGATGTCGTCTGCAGAATTTGAAAAAGCGAAAAATGTAAAAGCAGGAACCCTTACGGGAGTGATTTCCGGGCTTTTGCTGTTATTCTTTTTTCTTGTTTCATGGTCTGTGCCGGTTCCACCACCGCCGCCTGTTGAAGAAGGCATGGAAGTGAATCTGGGCAACAGCGATGATGGTTCAGGAGATGTACAGCCTTTAATCCCGGGTATGCCTGCCGCAGCCGAAAAGGAAGTAAATACTCCACCTAAGGCTGCCAATACGCCTGTGCAGGATGTGAAAGCGGTTGAAACAAATGATGACGATGAGGAAGCAGAAGATGTGCATGTACCAAAGCCTAAAGTATCTAACCCTAAGAGTACAAATATCCCCACAAAAGAAAATACTACTACCGCAAAAGCGCCGGTTACCAAACCACAGGTAGTTGAAAATCCCAAGCCTGCACCTCCAAAACCTAAAGCCACTTATAAGGGTGGTGATGGAACCGGCCCCGGGGGTAATAATGCCGATACATGGAATGGCAGCCGCAGCGAGGGCAATACCACAGGCTCAGGTGATCGTGGTAAAATCAATGGCGACCCCGACTCCAAAAACTATGATGGTTTTGGCGGCAGTGGTAACGGTAGTGGTTACACGATACAAGGTAACCTGCGCGGTCGTAAAATTGTTCGCCAGCCTTCTTTCCAGGATGAATTTAATGAGAATGCAAAAGTTGCTGTTGATATTTCTGTAGATGCTTCAGGCGCTGTAACCGGAGCTACATATCAACCCCGTGGTTCTACAACATCCGATGCCAGTATGAAGGAGATTGCTATCCGCAAAGCAAGACAATTAAAATTTGCTGCAGGAAGTGAAGACCGCGGAACAATTATCTTCAATTTTAAGGTGACCAATTAGATAGTCAGGTTAACCAGTGTTTTTATAGTTTCTACTTCCTGATCCTGTATTTAAAAGTAGCTGCATTGTAATACTTTCTGTAATAACTATACAATTAAATTATCTTTTGGGATTTGCATAAAGCAAAGTAGCTTAGCCTATGTTACTTAAGAATTCACCAATAAGATATATCATCTTCATAATAGTTTGCATTATATGTGTGCCGGTTTATTCTCAAGACTGTGAAAAGCTTGAACGTGCATCTTTCTTTAAAAACATAAAACACGGTCACCCGATACCAAAAGATCTTATACAATGTGCCGGAATTAATGGTTATACACCCGGGCAGCCCGGTCAATATTTAATAGAATATGATAAACTGGAGAGAGGTTGTAAAAATAAAAATGCCGGACTGTTTGATTTTATGAATACACATTTTTCTTTTGCAAATATTTATACTGATGACAAGGGAAATGTAAATACTATAAGTTTATATACCTTTTTTGATGATAACCGAAAAGACGCTGTAATTCTGAACCTGCCGGATAATTTCACGCATATTTACAATAAGCTAACCGCGCTTTATGGCAATTCTATATTGATGAGTTACCCGGCACAATCAGATACCCTGTTTATAAGAGATTTAGGATTACAATATTCAAGAGGATGGGAATGTAACGATATGATCATACGATTAAATGTGAGGTATGGCTCAAGAGTGAAAAATCTTAATGTGCTTGAAGTTCAAATAATAAATGGAATATATCTTCCCCCGGAAGTTGAAATGCTGGAACAATAAGAAGTATATTTATCCATTAAGCCTTATATCATCTATATAAAAAACTGCCTTTTCAACTTTTTCATCTGCACCTGGTAATGGAGGCTCCGGCTCTTCATTAGGTGTTGTGCGGGTTGGTAAATTCCTGTATGCTCCTGTACGAAAGGAAATACGCTCCACAGATTTCACCGCTTCAGCTAATTTAATAGCTGATGCGGCTTTCTTTCCATCCACATATATATCATAATGCCCTTTCAGGGATGCATTAATAACAAGCCGGATATCATACCATTTTTGAGGCTGGTATTGTTGAATTGTTTTTGTTTTACTGCCATCTGAAACAGTAATTTCTTTAGCGGGGCTGAAGCTGATACGAACCGGCCGGTTTCCATACTGATCGGTGATATCAACTGACAATTCACTATTGTTATTCTGATCTGTGTACATCCGAAACCGGATATCAGCATTGGTTGTTTCTTTAAATACCCTTATAGCCCTTGCATAATCATAAGGATCTTCATCAGCCAGTTTTAAACTCTTATTTCCGTTGCCGGGAAAATCAGCAACAGACACGGCAGCCCATTGTGTTGAGTAAATATTCCAATCCGGAATCCTGCCTCCTGGTGTTAGTGCATTAAAATTATCATTCACAGGTGTAGATATTTTGTATTTAACCGGTACCTGTATCCGGCTGATCCACATGTCTTCTTTGTTCATACTATACGATAGCCACATATCGTTTCCCGGAGGGTTCCCGTTTCCCTCAGCAATTCCACGCATATAACAGGGGCCAAAGTCTTTCCATCTTCCATAAAATCTTCTTGGCGGAACTTCGCCCTGCACGAGTAGCATATCGTCAAAAATAATTCCATCATTGCTTGTGATAATAATAAGCGGATACCTGTATTCCGAATTGTCAATCGGGTTATAGCACATGGCATACCTGTTGTCTTCGGTGCGTTGTCCCCAGTTTTTACCGCCGCTCATTATAAGCGTAGGCACTTTTACCGGAGAAAAAGTCTGCCCTTCATCATCTGACAATGCTGCCTTCGATTTTTTCCATAACATTACCAGCCTGCCATCCTTCCGGTGAAAATAAGAAAGTGCAGAAAGATGATCGCCGGTTCTGTTCTTTGCATATAATGTGTCCCTGTCATCATCTTCATCCCGCCACTGTAATGTTTGCAGCCTGTTATTTAATAAAGCTTTACATGCGGCAACAAAGCCTGTATCGCTGGAACTTGTATAGAATGGATATGAAGTATTTGTTTCATTCCATTGAGCATGGGTTTCATATTTGATAAAGAAAATATCACTTAATTTTCCGTCTTTGTAAATTTCTCTTACTACCCGCCCGATACCGCCTTCCTGGAATGGATCTTCAGCATGTCCACAAAAAGCCAGCGTGAGTAAACGACCATTGGGCGCTGTATAAAAGCCCATACGCTGATGCATCATGTAGCCGCTGTATCCTTTAGGTACGGTTACTCCCTCAGGAGCTTTGTAAGGAGGAAATATAATTTGTGGTGTTTCCCAATGTCTTCCATCTGTAGAGGTCGTAAGCAGCGTTTGCCCGGGGGCTATATGTTCGTCAACAGGATTACTGAGATACTGGAAATAGAATTTTCCGCCCCGGTAGGCAAGATCCGGCGCGTGATTGTACGTCCAACCAGAATCTGTAGCAATGGTTGTATATTTCCTGTTTGCACGCATCACCTGTATATGTTCTGTTCCTATCGCATACCTCAATCTTCCTTCATGCACTGAAGGGTCAATGGTTACGCCACCAACATAGCGAACAGGCTCTGAGGCAGAACCCGTTTGAGCCCATAAGGATAAACAAATACATACTACAAATAATGACAGTACGATTTTTTTTAACCAGACAAAGAGTATCATGCTATTATTTTGTTGAAGTGAACAAGCCTGATATTAAGAGAATACAGACATAGCAATATACTACGCTTTACCTGTTGATAATTTACATTGGTTCTTATGCTTACCTTCGCCCAAAATATTCAATGAACGTAGAGCAGATACGGGAATATTGTCTCTCAAAAGATGATACAGAAGAATCACTGCCTTTTGGGCCTGATGTAGTTGTATTTAAAACAGGCGGGAAAATATTTTTGTTATTATCGCTTGATACAAGCCCGGTTCAATTCAACGTAAAATGTGATCCTTCTGTAGCCGAAGAGCTGAGAGCACAATACGACTGTGTATTGCCCGGGTACCATATGAATAAGAAGCATTGGAATACTGTTATGGTAGATGGTTCTATCTCCGCTAAACTTCTCAGGGAATGGATTGATCATTCATACAACCTGGTAAACAGGAAGAAAAAATAAAATAGCTGATAAAATATATTGTTGTTAAAAAGGAAATCAAGGTCCCTTTAACTGGTTGGCTATAAGCTTTTTTAAGCCGGTATATTGTTTTTTATGATCATTTATTCATTCATTGATAAACCTGAATAAGCCAGCCCTCTTTCCTTTTCTCGAAAATAAATATTCCCGATTTCGATAATGTGAGAGAAAAAATCCCATCATTTTTGTTGACGGTATTCCTGATTATTAAACCAGCCGGGTATAACGCCTGCTAAGTTTATTTATTTGTTTCAGTAAGATAGCTTTTGAAAAGACACTCATTTAACAGAACCAAAACAACCCGGTTATATGAAGAAAAAAGCATCTCTGCTCTTGTGTTTTTCTATTCTTGCTGCTGTTCTCCAGGCACAAAGCGACAAAGGAAATATTGAAGGTCATATCATCACTTCTGATGGAGGGCCGGCTTCTTATGTTAGCGTATTACTTAAAGGGGATAAAAAGGCAGTAATTACGGATAATGAAGGAAAGTTTGTACTTACCGGAATTAAGCCCGGCAGCTATACGCTTCTGGCAACACTGGTGGGCTACAATCCTGTTGAAAGGCTGGTAGAAGTGGAAGCTGGTAAAACGGCTCACATATCGCTGCAGATAAATGCTTCTGAGCGGGAGTTAAAAGAAGTGATTGTAAATGCAAACCGAAAGTCATATATAGCTGAAAAACCTTCTGCTTCGCTGCGTTTAAATGCCCCGCTCATTGAAGTACCACAGAATATTACTATTGCAACCAAGCAATCACTGCGCGATATGGGACTGCTTTCCAAAACAGAAATTTTCCGTTTGTCGAGCGGTATTACAAGAAGCTATGGAGGCAGCATGGATATGACTGTACAGATAAGGGGAACCAATGCAACTTATGGCACATACAGAAACGGGATCGGTGGACCCATCTGGTGGAACGCCCAGGAGGATGCATCGATGATTGAAAGGCTTGAATTTGTAAAGGGTCCTGCAGGATTTATGCTTGCAAATGCAGAGCCCGGAGGATTGATCAACACCGTAACAAAGCAACCTACACACCAGCAAATTGCGGAAATCGGTTTTGGGGTAGGTAGCTGGAACATGATGCGTACCAATATTGATTTGGGTGGTGAATTTAAAAAGGAGGGAAAACTAACCTACAGGCTAAACGCCGGTGTGCAAAAGAATAATGAGTTTTACCAGTTTGGCAGGTTCAACCGCTTTTTTGTTGCCCCGGTTTTAAAATACGAATTCAGCGAAAATACCAGTCTTACAGTTGAACATAATTATGTAAAAGCAAAGGCGCGGGAAAATACACATTCTATGATGTCTGTTAATGGTGACCTGTGGGCTGTACCAATAAATATTGCCATTAACGATCCCAATAACCCGATGTGGGGAGCGGCTGATATTTACAACCGCGTTTACCTGCAACACAGGTTTAATGACAACTGGACGATGAATGCACAGGCTGCTCATATGACTACTTCATGGGGAGGCACTACGTTATATCTTGAGGGATTATCACCTAATAAAGATTCGCTATATCGTTACCTGGCGCAAAATGACTGGTGGGGGCGGTTATCAAACGTTCAACTCTTTATTGACGGTAAATTCAATACAGGTAAAAAGATTGAGCATAAAGTACTACTGGGTATTGATTATGGTGATGGGGCAGAAGGCAGCACCTATGGTGATCATTGGGGAGAACCGGAAAACCGGTATCCTTTATCAATTACATCTCCTGCTTATTATTTGCCAAAAGACACATTGGTTTTTGAAGGAGATAAATATTCCTGGCTTACCAGCAACACATGGCAGGCTGTTTACGTACAGGATCACATTAAAATGTTTGATAAGCTAATTGTTACGCTTGCCGGAAGATTTACGCAGCTTACTACAGGGCAGGATTGGAATACTCCCGATGACCCTGCTTACGAGGTAACGGATAATAAATTCACGCCAAGGCTTGGGCTAACATATATGTTCACTCCAAACATTTCTGCATACGCTTTGCATGATGAAAGTTTTCTTTCACAAAGGGGTGCCATATTCGGAGGCGGAAGATTACCACCCTTAACCGGCCGGAATAATGAACTTGGGGTGAAAGCTTTGTTCTTTAATAAACTGCTTTCCGTAACAGCATCGGTATATGATATTATAAAGAATAATGTTGGAACCAGTGATCCCATACACCCGGGCTTTTATTTAAAAACAGGGCAGATCAGGAGCAGGGGAGTAGATGTTGATATTGCGGGCAAGGTGAATGATAATTTATACATCAATGCCAATTATTCATACGTAGATGCTAAAATTACAAAGGATGAAGACAAAACGCTGATAGGAATGGTAAACAACGGAACAGCCAAAAATCTTGCTAACGTATGGCTTAAATACCAGGTGAATGATGGTGCATTAAAAGGACTTGGCTTTGGTGGAGGGATGCAGTATACGGATAAACGAAGTGGAACCTGGCCGGGTTACAGCACAACCGATGGTAATAAATATTTGCCGGCATACAGCGTATTCGATGCAACTGTTTCTTATACACTCGGCAGGTTTAATATTGCACTAAATGTATACAATTTGGCAAACAGGAAATATGCAACCAGCGGTTCATGGCAGCCTGATATACAGGAGTGGTATTTTGATATAGAGCCGCCCCGTAATTTCCGGTTAATGACCACTGTTAGATTATAGCAATACTGATTGTTATCCGGGCTTATTACAAAAATGCCGCGTGTCGTTATTGATACCCGGCATTTTAATTGATCATCATCTGTGAAGTTCTTTTATCTCAAATACACAGCCTGGAATTTGGCCAGCGGAGCCATACGAGCCTTTGTTACGCTGAGCGTATCACCACTGATCATGTAAGTATCAATTTTATTTAAAACCTGGTGAAGCATTGTTTCGGTTTCCATACCATTCATACAGGCCATTCTTGTGCTGATAGCCTGTGAGAGCTTTATTTTTCCATTGCCTGGTAAAGTATAGGTGCCTGAAAAATTATTACAGCTTCCATTGCCCAAAAAGCGGTTGTCGAAAGATTTAAAAATGATATGAGGTTCTTTGTTTAGTTTGGTAGTATCAAGTGCTTTTCCATTGAGCTCAATCAGTTTCCAGTATTTTTCAAGTAAAGGATCAGAAAGCTTTTTAAATGATATGGCGGTAGTAGCTCCGCTGGGATCAAGCGGCGCTATGCTGCCTTCCCGTACCTGGTATTTTGCATTATCGATAGTAATGGTATTGCCATCTGCACCCCAGTTAATATTTCCTTTTGTTTCTGTTGGTTTCCCGTTTCCTTTAATGGTGGTTTCAGTACTGTAGGTATTGTTACTGTTTAGTTGTATAACTGTTTGGGCACTGTCGTTGCCTGAAAGCACTATGCCGGTGTATACTCCGTTCCAGTCGAGAGAGTTCCTGGAATTATGGGTAGTATCTGCCGGAGCACTTACACCTGACGGAGCTGTTGCAGCATCATCTGCTGTTTTATTATTGCTGTTATTATTGCATGAAGCCATTAATATAACCAGAACTATAAGGGAGATATTTTTTTTCATTGTATTGCTTTTTAAGATTTACAAAGGTTTATTTATAGCTAAACAGAACGTATAAATAAAGTTACATGCTTCTTTTTTGATATTTTCGGTTATGCCCTGGTGCAGGTAAACGTTAGGGCACGGATGGTTATAACAAGTTAAGCACTGTTGCGTAAAAAACCAGCAGGAATTTTAATAGTGATAAAACTCACCACTACCTGTATGATATTATCCATACTTTTGCGCATTTCAAAAAAACAACATGAGTATAAGCAAAACATTAGATGAACGTTGCCAGGGAACTTGTGAACTATGCAATAATGCTCCGGCAACTGCGGAATATACAGTGAGCCCCAGGAAGGATGACGCTATAGTGAACCAGGTGGCCTTATGCGATACCTGCTTAACAGCAATAGATACGAAAGGCAATGGGGCATACTGGAGTTTTCTTGAAGGCAGTATATGGAACCCTGAGCCGTCAATACAGGCGCTGAGTTACCGGATACTGCAGTCTTACAAAGATGAGGATTGGGCCAATGATATCATCAGCTCTGTTGAACTGGATGAAAATACTGTTCAATGGGCGATGAGTGCTTTTGAAGTTGCTGATGTGCATAAGGATGTTTTTGGAAATATACTGGAGAACGGAGATAATGTTGTGCTTACCCAGGCGCTCGATGTAAAGGGCACAAGCTTTTCTGCTCCTAAAGGCACGGTTGTTAAAAAAATACGGCTTGTGCAGGATAATACCGGGCAGATAGAAGGAAAGATCAATGATCAAACCATTGTGATCCTTACCAAATATGTGAAGAAAGGATAGCTGGTGTCGTCAACCAAAGAATGTTGGTACGTTGTCGATAAACGTGAGAGGTGAGATAAACTTTCACGCCTTACATTTCACGTTTGACATAACACTACTGTAATGTTTCCTTTGCAAATTCCATTGTCTGGCGTATTCCATCTTTAAAAGAAGTAGGTGTAAACCGGAATGCTTTGTTGAATTTTTCGCTGCTGAAAAAATAATCCTGGTTATTCTGATACTGCATTTCTACCAGTTCTTTTATCTGCGTTGAAAAAAGCCCGATAACAGCCATCAGGAAGGGTCGCAATACCATATAAGAAGGTTTGCGTTTTGCTATCTGCGCAGCCAATTCAATGATTTGTTTACCGGTAAGCCGTTCGGCGGTAGTAGGTAAATGCCATACCTGGTTATACGCGCTTTCTGTATTGCCTAATATTGCTGTAGCTTTTGCAGCATCAGGTGTATAAGTGGCGCTGTGAATTTTATGCGCGTTTGATTGCCAGTTGGCGGTTTTTCCTTTTATATAGTTATTGATGACCAGGATATTCAGAATGCCATTTTTTGCGCCCGGCCCGTAAAAATCTGCGCTGCGGGCAATAATAGCTTTCAGTCCTTTTTCAGCCATTGCTTTATTAATCATTTGCACCAACTGCGCTCTCACCTTTCCTTTTTTTGAAGGGGGATTGATGGGGCTTTGCTCCGTCATACCGGGAATAGCAGTTTTGTCGTACATGTATACATTGTCAAAAAACACCAGCCTGCAATGATGTTTGATACAGGCTTCAATAACATTTTGCATAATAACAGGCCATTGCTTTTGCCATACGTTTAAGTCGTACTTTAAGCCTACGGTGAGGTAAGCTACTTCCGAACCTTTTATCGCGGCATCTGTTTCACCGGCATTAAGCAGGTTAGTGGCATATAGTTCATCATCTCCATTTACCTGTTGCGGGTTACGCGCTACCAACCTTATTTTGTTAGTGTATTGTTTTAGTTCTTTTGCTAAAAGATTACCTATATCACCGCCCGAACCTAAAATAGTTTGCATATACTGTGTTTTGTTTACGCAAAGCTATGATGGAGGGATATTGTAAACGATGATCCGGGTTAAGATTTTTGATGTTCCATGAGGCGTTTACGTATACGGCTTAAGCTTTCCGGTGCGATACCAAGAAACTGGGCTATATAGCGTTGGGGAACTCTCTGCAGTATTTCAGGTTTGTTGTGCACCAGTTCTGCAAATTGTTTTTCCGGCGAAAGGGAAAGCAATGATTTTGTACGACGGATGTTTTCTGTAGCAACATTTTCAACTACTATCCTGAAAAACTCCGCGGCAGAAGGAGAGGCTTTAATGATTTGTACCAGGTTAATGCAGGTAATGACCAGGCAGGTTGTATGTTCAAGCGCAACTATACTGGATGCAGTCCGGGATTGACGCGAAAAACTTTCAAGGTCAGTAAGAAATTCATTCTCAAAAGCAAAATTGCAGGTTCTTTCATGCCCCTCTTCTGTAACGATATATTGTCGTAATGCGCCTTTGATAATAAAGAATACTTCGTGCGCAACTTTACCTTCTTCAAGCAGCATAGCATTACGCCTGTATTGCTTTTCTTCGAAAAAAGAAAGAAAACCGGCAGCTTCATCATCAGGGAAATCAGTATGGCTTTTAATGGCAGCTATAAGCGGGTGGTGCGTCATCTTGTAAAGGTAAGCAGCGCCGGCTAATACAGGAAAACAGTGTTTTGCTGATTGCCATTTAATTAGCGCTAACCGAAGCTACGGCAGATGCTCCTAATTTTTTAGCAGTTTGTAATACCTTATATACATCACCCCAATGCCCGGCAGTGTCTGCATTTACAACAACAGAAGGTTTATCCGTTTCCCGGGCAAGAACTACTTTTAATTCTTTTTCAAGATCATCAAGTGATATTTTTTTCTGACCTATATATGCCTGGTTATTTTTATCTATAGATATCACTACGGTTTGTTTTGCTTTAGTATCACTTTTCCCTTTTGGCGCAGAAACCTTAATTACATTGGGGTTGGCCAGGGTGGAAACAATAAGAAAAAACAGCAATAATATAAACAAGATATCATTTAATGCACCCGTATGCACTTCCGCATGATCTCTTAGTTTTTTTCTTAAGTTCATTTGTTAAACCGTTTCTGTTTAAAAGAGTATATATAAAACTGATATTATCTTGTTGGCTCCTGAAGCACGTCAATAAATTCAGCGCTGGCTGCTTCCATCTTATTTACATTTTTATCAATCTGCGCGTTCAGGTAATTGTATCCAACATATGCCAGCAAGCCAATAATCAAACCACTTGCCGAGGTTACCATTTTTGTATAGATACCGCCGGCAATTGTGCTGAGCGTGTATTCGCCTGTTGAAGATATTCCATAAAATAATTGAACCATCCCCACAATTGTACCCAGAAACCCAAACATGGGAGCAATACCGGCAATAAGCGATAACACGGAAATATTCTTTTCCATCTTGTAAATCTCAAGCTTGCCAACATTTTCCATGCTTTTTTCAATAGCTTCAATAGGTTTTCCTATGCGCTGCAAGCCTTTGTCAATCATTCTTGCAACCGGGTTAAAAGTGTTTTTAGCAAGTGATCTTGCCGCAGTAACATTACCGTTTACTACATGATCCCTGATGATGCTCATAAAGTTAGCGTCAATTTTTCCGGCATTGCGTATCGCAATTAATCTCTCAAAAAAGAAGAAAATAGCAATAACCAGTAACAGTGCAAGCGGCACCATTATCCATCCCCCGGATAATAATAGATCCCAAAGACTGATTTTAGTTCCTGGCTCAGGAATACCGTGTTGCGCAGCAACCACTTTGTTTATTGAATCTGTAGCAACCTGCAAGAAAAACAATTTCATATTTTGCTTTTATTTTTTGAATTGGACAAAAGTAATGACTATTAAACAACTTTTGTTAATCGCCTGCCGAACGTGAAAATAGTGTGATTATTTTTTTGTATTGTTCGAACGGTATTCTATTAACATTTTATATAGAAAGTGGGCAATGCATAAAGTTCATTACGCTATGAACTGTTAAATTTTTAAAGAGAGATGGCAATGGGCTAAATCCTGACCTCCACAGCTTTTTCTTTTAGAAAAGCCTTAAGATCAGGAATATCAATTTCCTTAAAATGAAATATGCTTGCTGCTAAAGCCGCATCAGCTTTGCCTTCTTCAAAAACCGTTACAAAATGCTCCATTGTGCCGCCGCCGCCGCTGGCTATAACGGGAACAGGCAATTGCCCGGAAAGATCTCTTGTAATATCCAAAGCAAAGCCCTGCTTTGTTCCGTCATGATTCATAGACGTGAGCAGTATTTCCCCTGCACCAAGATCAACCGCCTGTCTTGCCCAATCTGTACACTTTGTATCTGTTTTTGTTCTGCCGCCATTAAGGTATACATACCATTCACCATCCGCTTCTTTTTTAGTATCAATTGCTAATACCACACACTGACTGCCAAATTCTTTTGCCAGTTGGTTGATAAGCTGAGGATTCTTGTATGCGGCAGTGTTTACGGATATTTTATCTGCGCCATTCTGCAATAATATGCTTACATCCTGCACACTGCTGATACCACCACCAACTGTAAAGGGAATATTAATATGATGAGATATACGGTTTGCCAGTTCGCTTAATGTTTTCCTTTTTTCTACAGTAGCGGTAATATCCAGGAAAACCAGCTCATCAGCACCCTGTTTGGCATACAATGCTCCCAACTCAACAGGATCTCCCGCATCGCGCAGGTTTACAAAGTTGGTACCTTTCACAGTTCTCCCGTCTTTTATATCCAGGCAGGGAATGATGCGTTTTGTTAACATTTGAAATTTGAAATTTGAGGTTTAAAGATCATTGCCGACTACGAAATTTCTGACCTTTTATCGGTGATTTGTTTAAATAATTCATAAATGCCGCAATTTTAGCAGAAAGTTGCTCATATTGAGAAACGGTTTCATCAAATTCTTTTTCAGATATGTATTGTTGATCAAAGGCTCTGTATAATTGTGAACGAACTTCACCACAAGAGCCTTTTGCAATTCCTAAAAAATTCAAAAATTCCAGCCTTGAAGACCGATCAAATCCTTCTGCAATATTGTCCATAACCGATCCTGCAGAAGATTTTATTTGTTCTTTGAATTTATACTCTCTTGAGAAAACTTCTTTCTGAGTGATCTGAAATATTTTTAAGGAAAGCATTCTCGATTGTTTCCAAATTTCCAGTTCTTCAAACTTTAAAATAGTAGGCATTTTATTATAAATTAGCAACAGCCTAAAACTACAAACAATAAACCACAAACTATAAACTCTTCAAATCTCCGATCTTTATTCTCCCCTCATAAATCGCTTTACCTACAATAACGCCTTTACAGCCGGCATCGCTGAGCATATGCAGGTCATCTATATTGCTTACGCCACCGCTTGCAATAAAATGCAGATCAGGAAATTTCTGAATGATGTTCTTATATAATTCCGTTGAAGGACCTTCGAGTTTTCCATCCTTGCTCACATCAGTACAAAATAATTGCTTTACACCGTGATTAATATATTTTTCAATAAAATCGTAAATCCATATATCAGTAGTTTCCAACCAGCCGGCAACCGCAATTTTTTCATCTTTTACGTCCGCGCCTAACAAAAATTTATCTGCTCCAAAAACAGTAAACCATCTTACCAGTTCCTTTTCATCTTTAACCGCGATGCTACCAACGGTAGCCAGTGCCGCTCCTGAATTAAAAACAATATTTACATCCTCTTCTTTTTTTATACCTCCGCCAAAATCAATAACAAGAGCGGTTTTGCCGGCAATGGTTTCCAATACCTTCCAGTTTTTTACCTGCCCGGCTTTGGCCCCGTCAAGGTCTACAAGATGCAGGCGTTTTATACCGGCGTCTTCAAATTGCATCGCCACCTCAAGCGGACGTTCATTGTAAATTTTCTTTTGTGCATAGTCGCCCTGTGTTAAGCGTACGCATTTTCCCTCTATAATATCTATTGCAGGTATTATTTCCATTTGTTGTTTTAGTTGATCAGTTGTGCAAAATTTTTCAATATCTGTTCTCCCACGCCGGCACTTTTTTCAGGATGGAATTGTGTTCCATAAAAATTATCCTTATGTAATGCGGAACTATAAGGAATAACATAATTGGTAGTAGCAATAGTATGCTCACCCAATGCCGCATAATAACTATGCACAAAATAGGTATAGCTGTTTTGAGGCACATTATCAAACAAAGGGCTTTTCAGATCATAAATATTGTTCCAGCCTATTTGTGGAATCTTCAGCCTGTTATCAACATTGGCAGCTTTACCAAAGTACTTAACATCTTCATCAAAGATATTCAGGCAATCCACATCATTTTCTTCAGAAAACCTGCACATTAATTGCATACCAAGGCATATACCTAATACAGGTTGTTTCAAATTTTTGATAACAATATCAAGCCCTCTTTCTTTCAAATATCTCATTGCACTGCTGGCTTCCCCAACGCCGGGAAAAATCACTTTATCCGCCTGCTGAATTTCAGCAACATCATCCGTAACCTTAGCCTGCACGCCTATCCGGTCGAGCGCATATAACACAGATTGAATATTACCGGCATTATATTTTATAATTACAAGATTCATTGTAACTTTAGTTTTATGCGGAAGTAGCTCAGTTGGCAGAGCATCAGTTTCCCAAACTGAAGGCCGCGGGTTCGAGCCCCGTTTTCCGCTCTTTTACTGCAATACTTCTTCCAGAAATTTTTTTGTTGCCTGTTTTACATCATTGTTTTGCTGCAAAGCTTTTATATAAGCGCTGCCTATAATTGCGCCGTTGGCATAATTACATGCTGATTGAAAAGTTGCTTTATCTTTTATACCAAATCCCACCAATAGCGGGTTATCCAGGTTCATTGCTTTTAACCGCTCCAGGTATACTTCCACATCGTTAAAGTTCTTGTCTTTACCTGTTGTTGAAGAAGATGAAACGGCATAAATAAAACCAGTGCTCAGCTTATCAATCTTTCTTATACGCTCCTCAGATGTTTCCGGCGTGACCAGGAAAATAAAATCGAGTCCATACTTTTTGGTTATGGCGCCATACTCTGTTTCAAATTCCCGCATCGGCACATCAGGCAAAATCAATCCATCAATGCCTGCTGCTGCCACATCCTTACAAAATTTTTCAAAGCCATATTGTAAAACAGGATTAACATAGCCCATCAGGATTACCGGCACATGAATGGTTTTGCGCATTTGCTGCAACTGGCTGATCAGTATTTTAATGGTCATGCCGTTTTGCAAAGCTACTCCGCCGCTTTCCTGTATAACCGGCCCATCCGCCAGCGGATCACTATACGGTATGCCTAATTCAATAAGATCAGCGCCATTAGCCTGCAATGCTTCCATTACTTCTATTGTACTGTTCAATGTGGGATAACCCGCAGTACAGTAGATATTCAAAACATTGTTTTGCTTTTGCTTAAATAATTGTTGTATTCTGCTCATTTCTTGATTTCTGATTTGAAATTTTAACTAAAACAACTACACCGTTTTTCTTCATTGTTTTACCTTCTCCTAAATTCCACATTCCCACATTTTCACACTCTTCCCCCATTTTCACATTAACCCTCCATTACCTTCATATACGTTGCCATATCTTTATCTCCTCTTCCGCTCAAACAGATTACTACAGTATCCTTTGGCGTTAGTTTCAGCTGATTCAATCCTGCAATAGCATGTGCGCTTTCAAGCGCAGGAATGATACCTTCCAGCCTCGTCAACTCGAACGCGGCATCCAATGCCTCTTTATCAGTAGCGCTTAAAAATATACCCCGGCCTGTTTCATATAAATGCGCATGTAATGGGCCTATACCCGGGTAATCTAATCCTGCCGAAATACTATGTGGTTCTACAACCTGTCCATCTTCGGTTTGCATTACCAAGCTCTTGCTGCCATGCAACACACCTGGTTTGCCCAACTGTGTTGTAGCTGCGCTCATGCCAGTTTTCACGCCGTGTCCTGCCGCTTCCACTGCTACAAGCTTTACAGAAAATTCCTCCAGGTAATGATAGAACGTTCCTGCAGCATTACTGCCACCACCAACACAGGCAATAACATAATCAGGTAATTCACTGCCTGTTTTTTCTTTCAACTGCCAGCGTATTTCTTCGCTGATAATACTCTGAAACCTCGCCACCATATCAGGATAAGGATGCGGACCCACCACACTGCCGATTATATAATGCGTATCAACAGGATTGTTGATCCAGTCGCGTATCGCTTCATTGGTAGCGTCTTTTAGTGTTTTACTACCGCTTGTTGCAGGCACCACAGTAGCGCCAAGCATCTTCATACGGGCAACATTGGGTGCCTGGCGCTCAATATCTTTTTCACCCATATACACCAAACACTGCATATTCATCAAAGCACAAACTGTTGCTGTTGCCACGCCGTGTTGCCCTGCACCTGTTTCTGCAATAATCCGATGCTTGCCCAAACGCCTCGCCAATAAAATCTGCCCGATAGTATTATTGATCTTATGCGCACCGGTATGATTCAGGTCTTCGCGTTTCAGAAATATAGTGCTGTTATGTTTTTCGCTCAACCGTTTTGCATGATATAACGGTGACGGACGGCCGACATAATCCTTCAGCAGATCCCTGAACGCTGTTTGAAAACCTTCATCATACATGATTTTCAAATACTGTTCTTTCAGCTCCTCCACATTCGGATGCAGCATTTCTGGAATATATGCCCCGCCAAAATGCCCATAATATCCGAATATATCCGGCTGCTGAAATGTGCCTTTGTATTGCCCTAATATTGTTGTTCGGTTAATCATCTTGTTTTATTTGCTGTCCGAAGTCGGAGATTTCGGACTTTTTATGTTCTTCATAGTCCCCGGCTATGAAATATGTTTTTATGTTCCCGGCTTCCGCAATCCTGCTCATCAGCTGTCGCGTCGCACTCTTATACAATAACAATTCTATTCAGCAGAATTAAAACACTTCAACTACTTCCCATTCCATGGTTCGTGTCTCACGAACCATGGAATGGAGATTTAAATACTTACCCTGCTTTCCCATCTATTAGTCTTGGCTTTACCAATAATGTTCTAACTATTATATCTATCCAAATCCAAATCTGGTAATATATTGGCAAATAAATTAACTGGTTTAAAAATGGATTTAATCCCATAACAAATACCCTACGAATTTTTTCAAGAAAAAAATATGGAAAAACAACAAAGGGAGTAGTGAGAATAACGAGTACTATATAAAGCATTATCCTTCCCCGCATAAAAGTTCCGTAAACATTTATTACACTTCTAAAAACAAAAAACTGTACAACGAGATAAAGCACAGCATTCAAAATATAAGGAAAGGATTGCTGCATTTCTGCTTCGTTTATAGTGTTCGAATAATCATAATATCTCCTCGGCATACCACCTACTCCATCACTCATAGTTTCAAGGTCAAAAAATGGGAACCTGATAAAGAGCAATGCTATAATTATTGCTATCACTAATGATAAAATTGTATAATAAACTGGTTTCATAATTTTCACGCAATGGCTCGTGTCTCGAACCATAACTGCATAGACTTCGTACAACTAATCAGTAACTACAATATCAATTGCATAAACTTCAGATCAAGCCATTTATCAAACTTCCAGCCCACCTGCTTAAAATGTGCCACTTCTTCAAAGCCAAAACGCCGGTGCATTTTTAAGCTAACCTCATTATCCGCATCTATACCCGACACAATCGTATGCATTCCCAATGCTCTCGAAGCATTAATTAATGGCTGCATTAGCAGTTTGCCAATACCTTTTCCCTGTTGATCCGCCCGCACATATATCGCATTTTCCACAGTAAATTTATAGGCGGCCCATGCCCTGAATGGGCCTATCGAGCTAAACCCAACTACCTCGTTGTTGTCTTCAGCAACAAATACCGGGAAGTTTTGCTGCTTTTTTGTTTCAAACCATTGCCGGCGCATTTCAAAACTATGCGGTTCATAATCATATACAGCGGTGGTGTACACAATAGCATAGTTGTATATATCCAGTATCACCTGTATATCATTATCTGTTCCAAGTCTTACCTGTGCCATATTATTTTAGTACTTGGGCAAATGTCTTTATCATTTCCATATTCTTTACTCCCGGTCTTGTTTCAAATTTGCTGTTGACATCAATTGCAAAAATTTCCTGGCTGTGATTACCCGCCGCAAATGCTTTAACGGCTTCCACATCATCAATACCAATTCCCCCGCTCAGTAAAAAAGGTTTATTGATCTCTGCCTGTTCCAGGATTTTCCAGTCAAATTTTTTTCCACTGCCGCCATAGGTTGACCAATCCGTATCAAACAAATAGAGATCGCTCACATTTCCATATTCCCTGATCTTCCATTCAATATTATCGCCTTCTTTGATCCTGAATACTTTTATGGTAGGCACCTGCAGGCTGACTTTTTCACAAAACTTCGGTGATTCATCGCCATGTAGCTGAACCATGTGCAGCCCGTATTGTTCAACATAATTCATCACTTCATCATAATCCGCGTTTACAAATACGCCCACTTTATTAATATTGAGCTTTGCCTTTTTCAATTGCTCAGGATTGATTTTATTTACCACATATCTCGGCGATTTGTGATAAAATATAAATCCGGCAAATTCAACGCCCATTTCATCCAGGGCATGCACCTGTTCAAGTTGTGTATTTCCGCAAACTTTAATTCTCATCTTGTTCAGCCTTTAAGTTGCTTAACAAATGAGGCAAATGCAATCTGTGGGCTGGTGGATTTCATAAAATTTTCGCCAATCAGAAAACCTTTAAAGCCATGCCTTTTTAATTCAAGTATTGTATTTATCTCACTTATGCCGCTCTCGGAAATTTTAAATTTATCGGCCGGAATCTTAGCGCTTAAATCTATTGATGTTTGAATGCTCACTTCAAAAGTTTTCAGGTTCCGGTTGTTTACGCCAACAATATCTACTTCGTCACAAATATGTGCTAGCTCTTCTTCGTTATGAATTTCGAGCAATACTTCCAATCCAAGATTTTTTGCCGCTCTTGCAAGCTGCTTAACCTGGTGAATCGTTAAATTCGCTGCAATCAACAATATCACATCAGCACCAATTGATTTTGCTTCTGTCAACTGGTATTCATCAATCATAAAATCTTTACGCAATACCGGCACTTCATTTATTCTTGCTTTTTCAAGATCAGCAAAACTTCCCCCAAAAAACTGCTCATCTGTTAATACCGATAATCCTGACGCGCCATTATCCGCATAAGCTTTTGTAACAATTGCCGCATCTGCATCTGCGTTTATCCACCCTTTTGATGGCGACTTTCTTTTAAACTCCGCTATTATGCCTGTCCGGTTTTCATCTGCCAGGAACTTTTTTAGGGAAAGTATATCCCTTTTGAAATATACAGACTGCTCCAATAGAAACACAGGGGTTTTTAATTTCCGTTCTTCTACTTCTATCTTCTTTTGGGCTATTATGGTATCTAAAATGTTCATTATTTTCATTTGTGATTTGAAGTTTATAGTTTGTTGTTAGCGCTTCACATTTAAACTTCAAACTATAAACTATAAACAAACTATCTCTGCATTCCCACCAACTTCTTCAATGCTCCCAATGCTTTTCCGCTTTCCAGGCTTTCTACCGCCGCAAGATACGCATCATTATAGTTTTTGTAAGCGCCTGTACAATGTAATGCCATCGCTGCATTTGCAAAAACTACTGCATTTTGTGCCCAGGTGCCTTCGCCATTTAATATCGTCATGAACATTTTTGCCGCTTCCTCCACCGTGTTTCCTCCATATATATCCATGGCCGCTACCATTCGCTTGCCCAATTGTTCAGGTGTCATTATCCATTCGCCTTCGTTGGTGATCACTTTGGTGTCATTGGTCAGCGAAATTTCATCATAGCCATCAAGACCGTGTATGATGGTAAAAGGCTTGCCTGTCTGTTGTAAAAGATAGTTATATATTCTGCCCATCTCCAGGTTATACACACCAACCAATTGATATGCAGGCCGGGCCGGGTTCACCATCGGTCCAAGCATATTAAAAAAAGTCCGGATACCTAAATTTTTCCTGATAGCACCAACAGCTTTTAATGCCGGGTGAAATAAAGGCGCATGCAGAAAACATATATTAGCCTCTTCAATTTCTCTTTTCAGGTCATCAGTTCCTGATTTAAACCTGTAGCCTATTTGCTCCATTACGTTTGACGCGCCGCTTACAGAAGTAGCGCCGTAGTTACCATGCTTGGCAACTTTATGTCCTGCACCTGCAACAACAAAACATGACAGCGTAGAAATATTAAAGGTATTTTTACCATCGCCGCCGGTGCCAACTATATCAACCACATTGTATTCATCAACCGGCACTGGCACACATAGCTCCAGCAATGCATCCGCAAAGCCCTGTAATTCATCAATGGTAATGGTACGCATGAGGTATACTGTAACAAAAGAAGTAACCTCACTTTCGTTATATGCTCCTTTGGAAATATTTAACAACACTTCTTTTGCCTGCTGGCGGGAGAGTGTTTTGTATTCAAAAAGGTATTGTAATATCTTCTTCATAACTGGGATTGTGAGATTAATGTGATTTTGGGATATTGGATTAAATATTTAATCTAATGGTGGCTTACAAAAAAATCAACTCTTCTGCTTCCTACTTTTTGACTCATACAGTATACATCCATATTAAATTCTCTTTCAAACGAAAGTCCAAGTGCTCTTAATTCAAGCGCCAGTGCTCTTTGATAAATCACTTCGGGAAAGCCATTGCCAAGCGTATTGTGTATTCTTAAACATGCTCCTATTATTTTTTCGGTGATATCACCATATTTATATTCCGGCATTTTTCATGGGTTTAGCGTTAATATCATGTATTGATTTTATACATTCTTATCTCAAAAAAATTATCAAATCATCTCACTCACCCCAATCATCCTACACATCTCACTCATCTCATTCATCTCAGTCCAAGCCAGTTCCTCATAATCGCCTCTCCATCCGGCGTCAATACACTCTCCGGGTGGAATTGCACACCCTGTACATCATATTTCTTATGCTGCAATGCCATAATAAAATTGTTTTCATCTCTTGCCGTTACTTCAAGCTCTCCGGGAAAACTTTCATCTGCCACCACCCATGAATGGTAGCGGCCAACATCAATCGTATCACTCAAGCCGGCAAACAATCCGCTTCTTTTGCCACTATTATCTGTGGCTATATATACCGGTAATGACACGCCATGATATACAGTACTCAAATTGATCAGCTTACCACCAAATGCTTGGACTATTGCCTGGTGGCCAAGACAAACACCGAGTATTGATTTTTTTGCAGCATATTCTTTTATCAAAGGCAATAATAATCCTGCTTCTTCAGGTATGCCGGGACCCGGTGAGAGAATAATCTTATCATATTCGTCAACTTTCTCAAGACTGATCTGGTCGTTACGATATACATCTACTTTCTGGTGCAATATCTTTTCTACAAGATGTACCAGGTTATAGGTAAAGGAATCATAATTATCAAAAACCAATATTTTCATTGCTGTAAACTTTAAAGTAAGGTGTATGGTATAAGGTGTAGGGCATAAGGTGTAAAAATTTCAAATCTCAAATCCCTTCCGCCATCTCCACCGCTTTCTTCAGCGCGTTCAACTTATTATTTACTTCCTGTAATTCGCTTTCCGGTTTTGATGCAGCTACCACACCGGCGCCGGCCTGCGATATAAGCGTATTATGCCTGCTGAGGAAAGTGCGTATCATAATAGCGTGATTACAACTCCCGTTAAAGCCCATAAAACCTATTGCGCCGCCATAATAACTTCTTGCCGTTGATTCATAGCTATCTATTAACTGCATGGCTTTGAATTTTGGCGCGCCGCTTAATGTACCTGCAGGAAAAGTTGTTGCCAGTAATAAAAAAGGATTTGTTCCAGGTTTTACATTCCCGTTTACTTCGCTCACCAAATGAATTACGTGAGAGTAATACTGCACCTGGCGATAATGTTTCACTTTAACTTCATCACATAAACGGCTCAGATCATTACGTGCCAGGTCAACCAGCATCACATGCTCCGCGTTTTCTTTTGCATCGTTCAATAGTCTTTCCGCTGCCTGCTGGTCTGTTTCATCATCACCTGTTCTTTTAAAGGTGCCGGCAATAGGATGCACAACAGCTTTCCCGTTTTTTATGATCAACTGGCTTTCGGGCGATGAACCAAGCAGTTTATAATCTCCATAATCAAAATAAAAAAGATAAGGTGATGGATTGATATTGCGCAATGCCCTGTACACATTGAACTCATCACCGGTAAATTTTTGCTCAAAGCGACGGCTTAATACAATCTGGAAAACATCACCGCGATAACAGCTTTGTATTCCTTTTTTCACCATTGCTATATAATCATCATCCGTCATGTTAGAGGTTTCTTCTCCCTTGATTTTAAAAGGAAATACGGGAACATCTTTACTCCTGATTAAAGATTCAATAACAGCTATATCACTTTGCAACCCTTCAATCTCATTTTCGCAGATATACATTTCGCTTTTAAAATGATTGATGGCTATAACGTACTGGTATAAACGATATCGCATCAGCGGAATGCCTTTATCATCAGCAGCCCTGCCGGTTTCAAACTTCTTTTTTTCATTAAATTTTATACTGTCAAAAAACTGCACGGCGTCAAAAGTGGTATAACCATATAAGCCCTGTACAAGAGCCGCTATTTTTTCTTTGGACGGTTCTACCTCAAACCGCTGCATAAAACCCCAGAGAATACCGGGTACTTCCGAGGGGTTGGCAATAGAAAGTTTTTCAGGTTTTTGGTTGGGCAACTTAAACTCAACAGAGGAAGTGTTTGTTATTTCCATGCCGGCAATAGCATTTATACCAATAAAGGAGTAACTGTTTTCAGCCGCATGATAGTCGGTGCTTTCAAGCAAAACCGTATCTCTGAAACGGTCTCTCACCCTCAGGTATATACCTACCGGTGTATGCACATCTGAAAGCATTTTTCTGCAATTGGTTCTTATGGCGATCTTCTTCATATTAAAATTTACCAGTGATAGTCAACAAAAAACCCCGGATGAACCGGGGCTTAATATTATAAAGTAGTAATAAATACAATACCAGCATTACAAGCCCCTGAGAGAGTTTGTATGCCACCACCAATATTTATTTACTGTATTATTTCTCATTGCGGGCACAAATATTCGATGCTTTTTTGATAAAAAAAAATTTTTGACTTACTTTTTCAGAATTATTTACTGCTTCATTCAATATAATCATCCCTAACATGCTTCCAAAAAGATTACAATCATTAGATTTTTTACGTGGTTTTATAATGGTGCTGCTTGCGCTGGAAAGCGCCGGATTATACAGTATCATGTCACACAATTCTGAAGGTTCATGGTTTCATAACATTGCTGTGCAATTTCACCACCACCAGTGGAACGGATTGCATTTCTGGGATTTGATACAACCAGGCTTCATGTTTATTGCAGGTACGGCAATGGCATATTCCATACATAGTCAACAGCAAAAAGGCATACCCTGGTCGCAATCTTTTCGTAAAGCACTGAAAAGAAGTGGCTGGTTGTTTTTTTGGGGTGTGTTGAATTATGCTGTAAGGAAAAGCGGGCTTTCGTTTGAGCTATGGAATGTGCTCACGCAACTTTCGTTTACAATGCTTGTAGCATTCCTGATCTTCAGATTTTCCTATAGCACGCAAATTGCAATATCAATAGGTATATTGTTGTTGACAGAAATATTATATCGCTTTACCCATGTACCGGGATTTGACCAGCCGTTTACTGACCAGCAAAATTTTGGCAATTATGTTGATCTGTTACTGATGAATAAAATAAATAAAGGTGGATGGGTAGCCATCAACTGTTTACCTACGGCCGTACACACTATTGCCGGCGCGCTTGCAGGTAAGCTGCTGCTGAGTAACGATACCCGTAAGGTGAGCAGGTTAGTGTTATGGGGTATTATTACGCTTGCAGCGGGTTTTGCGTTAGACTGGCTTCACATTACACCCATCATCAAAAAAATAGCGACAACTTCATTTACGCTGGCATCATTAGGCTGGTGTTTGCTGGCACTGGCTTTTTGTTATTGGTGGATTGATATTAAGAATCATCGTAAATACCTTTTCTTTTTCACCGTGGTGGGAATGAACTCCATTTTTATTTACCTGTTTTTTGAAATTGTAGGCGACAGGTGGTTTAATGATTATGTTGGCGCAGTTACCAACGGATTGATGAGCATGGCACACTTCCCTCCATTACTAATGGACCTGGTAACCTGTTTCACTATTTTCGGGCTTGAGTGGGGGTTATGTTATTTCCTGTATAAGAAGAAGATTTTTTTCAGGTTGTAATGGATGCTTCAACTGTTATTATATTACAAATAGCAATAACTCCAAATAACAAATGAAATGATGTAATTTGCGGCATTTATTTTTTATAAATGAAAATTGATTTTAAAAAATACAGCGATGGTCTGGTTCCTGCCATTGTACAGGATAATGAAACCATGAAAGTGCTGATGCTCGGTTTTATGAATGAGGCTGCATGGAATACTACTATGCAAACAGGTAAAGTAACCTTTTTCAGCAGGAGCAAAAAAAGGCTCTGGACAAAAGGAGAAGAGAGTGGCAATTTCCTTGAATTGAAATCTGCCGCAGTAGATTGTGACAACGATACTTTATTGATAAAAGCGCATCCGCTTGGCCCGGTTTGCCATACTGGTGCAGATACCTGCTGGGATGAAAAAAATCATAAAGATGATTTCCTGTATTACCTGGAAGGTATAATTGAATTGCGTAAAAAAGCCTCTCCCGATGAATCGTATGTAGCTAAACTTTTTACAAAAGGTATCAATAAAATAGCGCAAAAAGTAGGAGAGGAAGCTGTAGAAACAGTAATTGAAGCAAAGGATAATAATGAAGAGCTGTTTCTGAATGAATCAGCTGATCTGTTGTTTCACTATCTTATATTGCTGAATGCGAAGGGGTACAGGCTGAAAGATATTGTAGCAGTGCTTGAAAAGCGTCATTCAAAATAAAAAATCCCCCGATAATTTACCGGGGGATTTTTCTATAAAAAGAATATTACTTCACGGCAAAATCTGTCTTTGTATCTCCCCATAATAAACTCACTTTACCATCTTTGTCAATATTAATGGTAAATGTTTCTGTAAAAGCAGGTGCTTTACTAACAGGTACTTTCACACGTAGCACATCATCAGCCTCATTGTATTTAAATGCACCCCATTGTTTCCATGTTTTGTTAAAGATGATGGTCCATTCCTGATCACCGGCAATGGTAAATAAACCATATTTTCCGGCAGGCAGTTTTTGACCTTCAACAGTAATGTCTTTATCGGTTTCAAATACAGTTGCTTCGTTAGCGCCTGTACGCCAAACCTTACCTGGTAATGGTTCAAGGTCTTTACCGATTGTTCTGCCTTTTACAGATGGCTGGCTATAATTAATAGTAATTGTAGCGCCTGAAGTAATTGTTTCAGATGCTTTGGCCGGAGGGCTTGCAGGTTTCTTATCCTGGGCGCAGGCTACACCTGCAATAAGCATCGTTGCCGCTACCAAGGGCATAAAAAGAGATCTTTTCATATTGTTGTAGTTTTAAATATTTAGAAAACAATATTCATGCCACCGGTTAAATGTGTAGTTGCCGCTTATATAATTGCACTGTATTTTCCAGTCCAAGATATAGCGCATCGCTGATGAGCGCATGCCCTATTGACACTTCATCTAACCAGGGAATATGTTGTTTGAAAAACTTCAGGTTGTGCAAATCAAGATCATGACCTGCATTTAATCCCAATCCTAAAGCCTTTGCTGTTGTTGCAGCAGCAAGATATGGAATAACGGACTGCTGCGGGTTGCGTAAAAATGCGCTGGCATATCCTTCGGTATATAGTTCAATCCTGTCTGTGCCGGTAGCAGCCGCGCCCTCTACCATTTCAACAACAGGATCCACAAAAATTGAAACACGTATTCCTGCTTTTTTGAATACACTGATCATTTCTGTTAAATATGCTTTATTTTTTATGGTGTCCCATCCGTGGTCGCTGGTAATTTGCCCAAGATCATCAGGAACCAATGTTACCTGGTGTGGCCGGGTTTCAAGCACGAGGTCAATAAATTTTTGTTCCCTGCAATTACCTTCAATATTGAACTCTGTAGTAATGATTTTTCTTATCTCTCTTACATCGCTGTAGCGGATATGCCTTTCATCGGGGCGGGGATGAACCGTTATACCGTCGGCACCAAAGCGCTCAATAGCTACAGCTGATTTTAATACATCGGGATTATTACCACCCCTGCTGTTACGGAGCGTGGCAATTTTGTTTATGTTTACGGAGAGTTTTGTAGTATGATTCATAGGCAAATGTACTCCTTATATTTTCTTTTTGTTAAGCCGTAGTATTGAACTGAAATTTGAATATATTTACAAAGGCTAAACAAGGTTTAATTATTGTAAAACGGAGCTGCCTGCTAAAAATTGACTGATGCAATCTATTCAACGACTTCTCAACACATCAAAACCATTTTTTATTGCATGGTGCATGCTGGCGGCTTTCGGCACATATTTTTGTATGTATGCCTTCAGGAAACCTTTTAATGCGGGTATATACGAGGGATTAACACTTTGGGATATTCATTATAAAACCATCCTCATTATTTCGCAGGTGTTTGGTTATATGTTGTCCAAATTCATGGGCATAAAAGTTATTTCCGAATTGAAATCAACCAGCCGCACCAAACTTATTATCGGGTTGATCCTTTTTGCGGAAATAGCTTTACTGCTTTTCGGGTTTGTACCGCATCCTTATAATTTTATCTGCCTTTTCCTCAACGGGCTGCCGCTCGGTATGATATGGGGGATTGTATTCAGCTATCTCGAAGGAAGAAAATTTACAGAGATACTTGCTATAGGTTTAAGTATCAGCCTTATTGTTTCATCAGGCATTTTAAAAACATTGTATTTTGACGTAAGAGAATGGTTCCCTTTTGTAAGTGAGTTCTGGATGCCATTTACTATGGGATTGCTTTTTCTCCCGCTATTTTTTTTATTTGTATGGATGCTATCCGTAATACCTGCTCCGTCGGAGGAAGATATATTGGCAAGAGCGCCGCGGCGTCCTATGAATAATGAAGATAAAAGAACGGTATTCAGAAATTATGGGCTTGGTGTGTTATGCTATATTATACTGTATACTTTTCTTGCTACGCTCAGGGATTTTCGCGACAATTTCGCAGTTGAAATATGGAATGAGGTTGATCCTTCATTTAATAAGAATGTATTTACACAAACAGAAGCTATTGCCAGCGTTATTGTGCTGGCAGCTATAGGAAGCCTTTCAGCGATAAAAAATAATTTCAAAGGCTTCTGGTCGGTAAACAGTATTATAGCCATTGGTTTTCTTATAAGCGGACTGTCTACGCTTTTATTCCAGCTGCATAAAATTTCTCCCTTTTTGTGGATGTTTTTATTGGGTACCGGGCTCTTCCTGGCTTATATGCCCATGCAGATCGCGTTATTTGAACGTATGATCGCTTTTTTCAGGATAAAAGCCAACGCCGGTTTTTTTGTGTATATGTGCGATTCTATAGGTTACCTGGGCAGTGTGGTACTAATGTTGTATAAGGAGTTTTTTATGAAAGATCTTCAATGGTCGCTGGTATTAATAAAATTTACATACCTGCAGGCAATACTTTCGCTGGCACTGCTTGCGGTGGCTTGTATCTTCTTTTTTAAAACCGCGAAAAGAAAAAATATTACAGAAGCCGGTATTATAACCAGCGCATAAATTTTTAAAATTAAAAAGTTATATATGTCACGTTCTGCTTTATTATTTACACCGGGGCCATTATCTACATCAAGCACTGTAAAAGAAGCCATGCTTGAAGATATGGGATCGAGGGATCATGCATTTGTGAAAGCCGTGAAAGATATCCGCGAAGGATTACTGAAGCTTGCGCATGCACCGAAAGAAGAAGGATATGAGTGCGTGATCATGCAGGGTTCAGGTACTTTTGGCGTGGAAAGTGTGATAAGCAGCGTAGTGGGAGAAAAAGACAAGCTGCTGATACTGGCTAATGGCGCTTATGGTGAGCGTATTGCGAAAATGGCTAAAATACATAAGCTCAATCATGCAGTATTACGCTTTGACGAAGACAGTATAGTAACGCCGGAAGCAGTGGAAGCATTTTTAAAAGACAATAATGATATTACACATGTTGCGTGTATTCATAGTGAAACAACAACAGGACTGTTTAATCCTGTTGGTGATATTGGAGCAGTATGCAAAAAATACAATAAGGTATTTATAGTAGACGCGATGAGTAGTTTTGGCGGTGTGGTAATGGATATGGTAGCATTGTATATTGATTTTCTTGTATCATCTTCCAACAAATGTATAGAAGGTGTTCCGGGTTTTGCATTTGCCTTATGTAAAAAATCCGAGCTTGAAAAAGCTAAGGGACAGGCAAGAAGTTTGAGCCTTGATCTATATGATCAATGGTATGGTCTTGAAACGAACGGTCAGTTCAGGTTTACACCACCCACACTAAGCATTATGGCTTTTCAGCAGGCGATGAAGGAACTGGAAGAGGAAGGTGGTATATCTGCAAGAGAAGAAAGATATAAAACGAATAAAAAAATACTGGATGAAGGCATGCACCAGCTGGGCTTTCAGCAATACCTCTCTCCGGAAATACAGGGTCACATCATTACTTCATTCTTATATCCTGATTCTCCTGATTTTAAATTCGATCGTTTTTACAATAAATTAAATGAAAGAGGATTTGTAATATATCCCGGTAAATTAAGTAAGGCTGATGCCTTCCGTATAGGTAATATAGGGCAGATATTTCCGGATGATGTAAGGGCATTACTGAAAGCGATTGAAGAAGTGATGAAGGAAGAGGGAGTGGGTGTTAATTGATGGGTTTGGTTTGAAGTTTATAGTTTGTAGTTTATAGTTGTGTAAACCACAAACTTCCAACTCTTAACTTTCCCTATCTTTACCCGAAAGGATTGTTCCGCATGAATAAAAAACTCCGCAGTCAAAACTGGTTTGGCAAAAAAGGGAAGGATGGGTTTATATACCGCGCCTGGATGAAGAACCAGGGTATTCCCAATTATGAATTTAAAGGCAAGCCTGTTATAGGTATTTGTAATACATGGTCTGAGCTTACACCCTGTAATGCACATTTCAGGGAGCTTGCTGAATCGGTGAAAAGAGGCATTTCCGAAGCTGGTGGTTTCCCGGTAGAGTTCCCGGTTATGTCGCTGGGTGAAACGCTTATTAAGCCTACGGCTATGCTTTACCGTAACCTTGCCAGTATGGATGTGGAAGAATCTATCAGGGCAAATCCTATAGATGGAGTAGTACTGTTATGCGGTTGTGACAAAACTACGCCTTCACTTGTAATGGGTGCATGCAGCGTTAATATTCCAACCATTGTGGTATCAGGTGGACCAATGTTAACGGGAAAATATAAAGGAAAGAATATTGGCACAAGCGATATATGGCGTTTCAGCGAAGCGGTACGTTCAGGGCACATGTCGGAAGAGGAAATGGAAGTTACAGAAGCATGTATGGCACGCAGTCGCGGGCATTGCGCTGTAATGGGCACTGCTTCAACCATGGCCTGTATGGTTGAGTCGCTTGGTTTGTCTTTGCCCGAAAATGCCGCCATACCTGCTGCCGATTCACGCAGGAAAGTACTGGCACAGCTTTCGGGTATACGTATTGTTGAAATGGTGAATGAAGATCTGAAACCAACGGATATCCTTACCCGAAAGGCATTTGAAAATGCTATAAAAGTGAATGCTGCCATAGGTGGCTCTACCAATTTCGTATTGCATTTGCTGGCTATAGCTGGCAGGGTAGGAGTAGCGCTTTCATTGAAAGATTTTGATGTGCATTCTGATGATATTCCGCTTATCGCCAATCTTCAGCCTTCCGGCGAACATTTTGTGGAAGATCTCTATTATGCAGGAGGGCTTCCTGCTGTGATGAAAGAAATTCTTCCATCATTACATAAAGACGCGTTAACCGTTAACGGGAAAACAGTTGGAAAAAACTGCAGCAGTGTTGCGTGCTATGATCGTAATGTGATTGCAACTGCTGAGCAACCGTTTAATGATATATCAGGTATTGTTGTTGTAAAAGGGAACATTTGTGAAGAAGGCGCTGTGCTGAAACCTTCTGCCGCAAGTCCGCATTTATTAAAACATAGCGGCAAAGCCGTGGTATTTGAAGATATAGAAGATTATAAAAACCGTATTGATGACCCCAATCTTGATATTGACGAAAACAGCGTGATGGTACTGAAAAATGTTGGGCCGAAAGGATACCCCGGAATGCCCGAAGTAGGCAATATGGGATTACCCAAAAAAGTACTGGCAAAAGGTATTACTGATATGGTGCGTATTTCAGATGGCAGAATGAGTGGAACAGGATTTGGTACCGTTGTGCTGCATGTTTCTCCGGAAGCTGCGGCAGGTGAAAATTTTTCTGTAGTGAAGGATGGTGATATGATTACACTGGATGTAGAAAAACGGATATTGCAGGCCGATGTAAGTGATGAAGAATTTGCAAAACGTAAAAAAGAAAAGCAGCAGGTAGTCACATCATATACCAGGGGATATGTGAGCTTATATATTAATCATGTGGAGCAGGCGCACCTCGGCGCCGATTTTGATTTCTTAAAAGGGTCATCGGGAAGCGAAGTAACAAGAGATTCTCATTAGGGGGAAGCTGTCAGCGATCAGCTATCGGCGGTGGGCAGTGGGTAAATTGCCATTCGCTATTGACCATTCACCATTGACTATTCACCATTGACCATTGCCATATAATTTATAATGCTTGTTTTATGAATGATAATGAAAAAAATTTTAAAGACCAGGTTGCTATAGTAACAGGGGCGGGGCAGGGGATAGGTTTTGAAATTGCGAGACAATTATGCGAAAACGGCGCTGCAGTTGTGTTGAATGATGTTGATGCATCACTGGCAGAAAAAGCAGCCGAAACTATTGCCAAAGAAGGCTACTCATGCATTGCTTTTGCAGGCGATGTTTCTGATAAGAAGTTCATAGATGCTATGGTAAACGAGACGGTATCAAAGTTTGGTAAGCTGACTATTGCAATTGCCAATGCGGGTATTACCTTGTTTGGTGATTTTCTTACCTACCCTGCGGATTCTTTGTATAAAGTAATGCAGTTAAATTTAGGTGGAAGTTTTTTGCTGGCGCAGGCTATTTCAAGGCAGATCATTAAACAAAGATCCGGTGGGAGTATATTGCTGATGTCTTCTGTAACCGGTCACCAGGCGCATAAAAACCTTGCGGCTTACGGCATGACAAAAGCCGCGCTTGAAATGCTGGCTAAAAATCTTGTAGTTGAATTATCGGAATACAATATCAATGTAAATACAATTGCACCCGGCGCTACATTAACGGAACGTACATTAGGCGACCCTGAATATATGAGTACCTGGAGCCGTATCACGCCAATGGGAAAACCTGCTACAGTGCAGGATATTGCTAATGCGGTACTGTTCATGGTGTCTCCGCTCTCCCGCCATATTACCGGGCAGAGCCTGGTGGTAGATGGTGGCTGGACATCGGTAAGTCCTTCGCCATATTAATAAAGTGAGACGAGAGGGGTGAAACGTAAAAATTCAAAGTCATGCCCTGAGTAAAGTGATGCAGGAATGTACATAAATTTTTCCTGCCCGGTCAATACTTAGTTATAAGTTGTTTTCGTTTTTGCTGCATGAAAAATCCGGTATCTTTTTCCTGTATTGCAGCATTGCTCTTTTTGAGCTCATGCCAGTATTCTGTAAGTACATCTCTTATACCTGAAATACCTGCTGTACCTGTTGCCAACTCAAAGTCTGAAGCAGCTGAAGCGGAACTTGATAGAAAGGAGGAAACGCCAGTTGCAGTTTCAGATATAGACGCCGCAACGGTATTATCAAAACCACAAATACCTGTTTTATGTTATCACCAGATAAGAGACTGGCGTGGAAATGAAAGCAGGGGCGTAAAAGATGCTGTTGTGCCTCCGGCAATTTTTAGAAGCCAGTTACAGATACTGGCAGACAGCGGTTACCATACTATTTTACCGGATGACCTGTATAACTATCTCACCAAAGGTTCACCGCTTCCGCCTAAACCAATCATGCTTACTTATGATGATGGCGATGCAGACCAATATAATATTGCCGCGCCTGAAATGGCAAAGCACGGTTTTAAAGGTGTGTTTTTTGTGATGACGGTTTCGCTTGGGCGATCTATCTATATGACGAAAGAACAGGTAAAACTATTATCTGACGAAGGTCATATAATTGCTTCACATACTTATGACCATCATGATGTAAGAAAATATACTGATGCCGATTGGGATAAGCAACTTATTGAATCTGGCAGACAACTGGAAGCCATTACAGGTAAACCTGTCAGATATTTTGCATACCCGTTTGGTGCATGGAATAAACAGGCAATTCCCGCGCTTAAAAAACGAAATATGATCGCAGCATTTCAACTTTCCACCAAAATGGACCAGGATGATCCTTTATATACTATCCGCCGTATGATGGTGCCGGGAGACTGGAGCGCAACTACAATGCTGAATGCTATGAAGAGGACATTTAAGTAATTCAGGTTGCTGGTTAAGCAGTGAGCTTATTCAGTGTAAATGCCAGAATAAAGATCACCGTTTTATTAAAAGCCCTTTAAAGGCTGCTGCGTGTATTTTGCTTAGCAACAGCGCCCTTGTCCAGGTAACTTTCAAAATAAAATAGCTAATGCTATTGTTCTGATTTCACTATCACTTACTTTTCGATAAGTTGTTTATTTTTTGGCGGTAAATCCAACAGGAATATATAGATCGCCTTTGTCGTACATATTGATAAAGATGGTTACAGTATCCTTACTTCCTTCAAGCCATACGCGGTAAATATCGAGTAAACCTGTATTGTCCAGTAATCCGTTCGGCGTTTTGAATGCGCAGCAGCTTCCTGTACGGGAATAACTAACATTTTCACCATTTGGCCCAAGCAGGGCATTAAGAAACCGCCGTTCATTTTTGGGACCGTTTCGTTCGCGGTTACCACCGGTTTTTACGGGGTTTTCTTTGGTAAATCCGTAAGTCTTATCTGTTGTAGTTTCTGTCAGCAGGTAGGTATTATCATCAACGGATTCAACGGTATATACTCTTGTATCTCCAATTCCCGGGTTGTTATCAGCAGTTTGGGTTACGGTTTTTTTCTGCGGGGAGCAGGCAACTGAGCAGGTAATTAATACAGGGATTATGTATTTTTTCATAGTTAGATAACGTGGAATTTTAAAAATATTGCTACTGAAGCTAAACAGAGAAATGAAATGACAAACCTTAATACCCGGGTTTATCATTTCATTTCTCACTATATAAATACAATATATATTTTAGGAAACCATCATCGCTTTCTTCCTCAGCCATTCCGCTTTACCTATGCCTTCAAACACGTGTTTTTCGCTGTGGTAAGATGACCGTACCAGTGGGCCGCTTTCCACATAGTCGAATCCCATGTCATAACCGGCTTCAGTATATTCATTAAATTCATCAGGGTGCACAAAACGCTGCACCGGCAAATGTTTACGTGTTGGCTGAAGGTATTGCCCTATAGTAATTACATCCACACCGTTGGCGCGAAGATCACGCATGGTTTGCAGTACTTCCTCTTTTGCTTCACCCAGTCCAAGCATAATGCCTGATTTGGTACGCATACCTTGTTCTTTAAGATGTTTCAGCACTTCCATGCTGCGCCAGTATTTTGCCTGTATGCGCACCTGGCGTGTCATACGCTCAACTGTTTCTATATTATGAGATACTACTTCAGGTGCTGCTTCAACAATACGTTGTATGTTTTCTTTCTCCCCTTTAAAATCCGGAACCAATGTTTCGAGTGTAGTATCCGGGTTTAAAGCTTTTACTGCTTTAATCGTGTTGTACCAGATAATGCTTCCGCCATCTTTTATTTCATCCCTGTCAACAGAGGTTATTACAGCATGTTTAACTTTCATCAGGTAAATCGCCTCTGCTACGCGCTGAGGCTCGTCCCAGTCAATAGCATCCGGTCTGCCGGTGGCAACCGCGCAAAATCCGCAACTGCGGGTACATACATTACCAAGTATCATGAAGGTTGCAGTGCCTGCTCCCCAGCATTCGCCCATATTAGGACAATTACCACTTTCGCAAATGGTATGCAGCTTATGTGTATCTACTAAATTTCTTACGTTCTTATAACTTTCACCTATCGGCAGCTTTACTCTTAACCAATCCGGCTTTTTAGGCCGAGGCTCCGCTTCGGTTGTTGTTGCACATCCACTCATAGTTAAAAATTACTTTACAATATGCAAATTTAACGGTCTTACTTCCGTTTGCCAAATAACAAGGAAACGTAGGCGTTGAAGAAGAATTTTCGTGACGGGCTATATACCATTTGCTGAACATCTTTAAAGTAATATTCCATATTTAACCCGCCTTCAATGGCCGACACTACTGTATTAAACCTGTTGTAATCAAATCGTATAGCAGTTTTTGCGTGAAGCCCGGGAGCAAGTTTCATTTCATTCCAGCCCTTGGTTAACCCGGCGCCGCCAATAATTCCTTCCTGCCCTAAAAATAACAGGCTGTCAGGCGAGTCATATTTTACATATTTGCTGCTATTGTTCCCATCCGGCACTTCCATATAATATGGTCTTAGTAAACCCAACGATAATCCGCCGGCACCTATTCCATACACAGAAACTCCGTTTTTATTTCCTTTGCCCCCAATTAAAATTTGTTGCCCCATAGCTCCTTTTAGCTGGTAAAAAATATTTTTTTTGCCATACACGAAGGGCGTACCAAAAAAGATAAAACCGCCATTGGCTGTGGTAGTATTCTGCTTGTCTTCTTTGCGGTGCTTTTTTTCGTTGAATTCAATTTGATAAATGGTGGCGCGGGTTACTGAGTTTGATTTTCCGAATTCATAAGATATTCCCCATCCGTCAGTATTCAATTTTATTCCAAAGGCGTTCTGCTTGCGGAATGATGGTACACCTTCTTCCTCAAGCCTCATAATCTGGTTCATCTTCTCTTTCTTTTGCCTTTTCTTATCGTCTTTGGTTTTCCTTTGGTTGTCTTGCTGGCTATAGCCGGCAAACGTAAAACTGGCGAATACAATAACCGCAATGATTTTTTTCACCTTCAATGATTTATGTGTTCTTTAAACGTAAATTTAAACAAAAATAATACAATGACTTCAACAGTAGTGTACGAAGGAAATTTGCGTACGGTTTGTACCCATCTGAAATCCGGAACTGTAATTGAAACAGATGCTCCGCTCGATAACCAGGGACTTGCAGAACGTTTTTCGCCTAGTGATCTGGTGGCAACAGCGCTCGGAAGCTGTATGCTTACAATAATGGGTATAAAAGCAAGAGATATGAATGTTGATATTAAGGGTATAAAAATCGAGATTGAAAAGATCATGGCTACTGATCCCAGGCGGATTTCAGGCATAAATTTAACATTTCATTTCCCGGAAACCCTTGATTTAACTGATAAGGGAAAAACCATACTTGAAAGAGCGGCACATACCTGCCCGGTAGCGTACAGCATTCATCCTGATATAAAGGTGAATACTATATTTAACTGGCAGAACGCAGGGGCGCTGCAATAGTGAAGCGCAAATATTTTTTTATAGAATAGCACACGGAATACACAGATGATACTAATAAACACGGGTACATTCCGTGAATATCCGCCATATCCGTTTTATCCGTGTTCCATTCTTCGTATTGGAGATGCCCGAAGTTATTTTTAACTAACTCTTGATATATTTCCTGCCACGAATTCCAGTGTTCGCATTGGCGAAACAGGATTTGCTACGCAAAGAGCCACAAAGCATACACAAAGTTACACAGAGCATTAATTAGCCTCTTTGTGGCTCTTTGTGTATCCTTCGTGTACCTCTTTGAAATAACCAGTGAATAATACAACCGGTAAGCTGAGAACTTATTTCAGGACAATACATTATATTTTTCCTGAATCAGGTTTGGTACTTAAAATGACGGCACCTTCCTCCTCTCTACAGCGTTCGCTTAAGTATAGCAACGCCTATAGCGCAACTGAGGCATTTTTTTTGAAGACAATATTTTTTGGTGAGTTGTATGAGGGACTGAGAGTCTGCCGCAGTAATATTTTGAATATTTAGCTGCTTCCACTGCCTGGTAATATGGTTGTTTTCCGGGGAAATATCTTCCAGCCATTTCAGGGCCTTGTTTTTATATACCTGTTCTTTATGTATATGCCCATAAGCGAAAACGATTGGAATAACCGTATTGATCAGTATATTATCAATCATCTGCCTTCCCAGTGTTTTTTCTTTGTAAGAAGTTATGTCATCAAATTTGTAATGATAGTGCCAGTAATCATTAGCTGTTACCTGTAAAAGTTTTACAACCTCTTTTACTGAAGCGGCTGCTTTTACCTGCGAAAATAAATGCAGAGAGTTGTTGATAAGCATTGCCAGCTGTGCCAGGCGTATAGTGGGGAAATTACCGGGACGCATGCGCAGAAAATGTACCGGCTCATATACCGGCGTAAAATTGTATTTCTTTTTATAAAACCTGAATTCTTTTTGTAACATTTTAGGGTAAGATTCCCTGAAGTTACTGTTCAATAAACCTGCCTGCCCAAGCAGGAATGATTCGAGTTGATGAATTTGTCCTTTGTGTTTGGCAAGTATATTAACCGCGATGGAACGTGCAATGGCTTCGAATGCATTGCTGTTAACCGGGTTGCCAAAGTTCCTGGCGATCAGCCACCAGAAAACTTCTTCCCAATGTGCATTGGTTTGTGCAAGAAATCCTGCAACAGCTTCAGTTTTGCTTTGCATGCGCTCTGTAACAAGCCTTGTTTTCCAGCTATCCCATATAATGGCAGGTACTGATAAAAGACTATTTTCACATGGAATGATTTTTTGAGTATAGATTAATTCTTCGTAGCGCTGCAACAAAACTTTGGGTACTTTATCATTCAGCGATAATGCAGGTATTGTTTTTCCTTTTGCATCGTAAATATCTTCATCATGTTCCCATACAACGTGAAGAATAATGTTGCCATAATTTTGGTCATTATCGTGTCCGTGCACTTTCCAGTCTGATGCTTTTACGTGTAATTCTATATTCCCTGCCCATTTTGTATTGGCTATTGATATAACGGCTTCTAAAAAATCAGGTCCCTGGTTGGTATTAAACTGACCGGGATAAGAGATGGATAACCGGTCACCTGAAACGGTATGCAGATCAGTTTTATTAAAGTACTGCATTTGCCAGATAAATTGCAGCAGGCGCTCTGTCATAGGTTGTAGTTGTGGTGTTAAATATTGCAGAACTAATTTACGGAGAAATGTTTGAAAAACGGACTAAAGTAAATTGCCGGCTCGCATTGCAAACTTTTGCAATCAAAGCAGATTATTGTTTACGGTATTTGATACAAGTATACAGATGCTTCCTTAGCCCGGCATGATAGCCCGAGGTGATCATTTCATTTTCCAATCTTCAAATTGCTTAATCTTCAAATTTTTCCCAACTCCCTTACCACCCTGCTAACCGGCAGCCCCATTACATTATAGAAGTCCCCGTTAATTTTTTCAATTCCAACAACACCTATCCATTCCTGTATGGCATAAGCGCCGGCTTTGTCGTAGGGTTTATAATTATCCACGTAAAAAGCGATCTGTTCGCCCGACAGCGGATGAAACCAAACTTCTGTTGCATCAGCAAAGCTTATTGTTTTATCGCCGGATGTAATAACAACGCCTGTAATCACCTGGTGTTTTTTGCCTGACAGCGTTTGAAGTATATGTATCGCATCATTCCTGTCTTCAGGCTTGCCGATGATCAGATCATTACATACCACAATGGTATCGGCAGTAATTACAGGAGTGGCCGGCGCATACAATTTAAATTGATCTGAATTTCTGACCGCTGTGTTTTTCTGTTCAGCAATATAAATCGCAACTTCAGCAGGTGATAAACCTGCAGGATAACTTTCGTCGGTAGATCGTACAATAATATCAAAATCTATAGCAGCCCATTCAAGCAGTTGTTTTCGCCTGGGTGATTGAGATGCGAGAATAACTTTGGTCATCAGTGATATAATTTGAAAAAAATCATGGATAAGATGCCGGTAAGCATTACAAATTTTACAGCGCCGCTCAGGTAGCCGAAGTCAGCGGCAACGGTGGCGGCATATAATTTTCTTGTTATCCATAGTAAAGGTAGAATAATGAGGGTTACACAATATAGAACACTCCACCACCAACCAAGATAAACAGCGTATATCTGTATGGCTACCAGCGCGCCGGTTAATGCCATCAGCCAGACACCGGTAAATACTTTTGCAACAGGAACACCCCATACGATAGGCATGGTGCGGCAGCCAAACCGTGCATCACCTTCCATATCTTCCATGTCTTTTATCACTTCTCTTATAATAGAAATTACAAAAGCAAATCCACCATATAAAAATGCTAACCGCATAATTCTGCGGTGCGCCTCTTCATTTAAGGGTGTTGAGATCTGCCATGCTTCCAGGCTGTTTGAAGAAAGGTGATCTATAAAAAAAAATATGATCAGTACCACCCATGCTGTAAGCAGGGAAATAATGATATTGCCTGATAATATTTTCTTTTTGAAGGTGGTGGAGTAAACCCACAACAGCAATACGCAAACGATGTTTGAAAATCCTATCCACCAGTTTTTGGTAACATAGGAAACATAAAATCCAATCACAATACCGGCAGCGGAAAAAAGCCAATGCAGGAGGATCGCCCAGCGTCTTGGAATAACTTTTTCCACCACAATTCTGCCGGGTTTATTTACCTGGTCAATGTTCAGGTCAAAATAGTCATTTATAATATAGCCACCCGCCGCAATGAACACCGATGAGAGTACAATCAACCCCAGCAGTATCAGCTCGTCCGGGTAAAATATATCAGGGTGAATAGATGGCGCAACAATACAGCAATAAAACAGAAACTGGGTAACAGCAATGAAAATCAGGTTGGGGTATCTTACCAGCCTCAAAAATGCTTTCAGTTTCATGGCGTGAAGATAAATGCAGAAGCATTAAATCAAAAATGAAAAAAGTTAAACAATACTTTCTTTATTATATTTTCCGTAATAATCAATAATAAGCTGAGAAAATTCCTGGTAAAGCCGGTGCAGCACAGGATAATTTTCTAAAATGGAAAGATGTTTCTGAATAGTGACCATATCTCCTCTCCTTGCCGGCCCGGTTTGTAATAACGGAGGGTCGTTATATTGCAATCGTTGTACTGTTTCAGTTAACAAAGGCAGCAGCAGCTTAAAATCTATATTTTCTTTTTTACAAAATTCATTGGTGAGCGTATAAAGGAAATTGGTAAAATTATTGGTCATTACCGCGCCAGCATGTATTTTCTGCCGCATTTCATCATCTGCATATTGCACTCTGCCAGATAAGGTAAGGGCAAATTGCTCTATACGCAGCATAGTTTCTTCTGTATTTCCATCAATTAAGAAAGGTATTTCGGGAATACTTTCTCTTTGAGCTGATAAGCTTTGTAAGGGATATAATACGCCAAAGGAACGTGCTGATCTTTCCAAAACATTTTTTGACACTGCACCCGCTGTGTGAACAACGATGCCGTTATCAATTAATAATTGGGCGGCTATTTCGGGTATCGCCTCGTCTGAAACTGCTATAATATATATATCCGCGTCTGGCCTTACGGCAGAAAAATAATTATTGCTTCCTGCTCCCAGCATATCCGCAAGCGTATAGGCATGGTCAATATTTCTGCTGATAACCTGTAAAATAGTATGGCCAGCCGCTTTTATTTTTCTGCCTAAAACATTGGCAACATTTCCTGTTCCTATGATTACTATTTTCATAACGTGAATATAAAGTATAAACTGCAGTAATTTCGGCATTTGACAATTAGAACAGGTATGAAGATTGTACAGCAAATAGCATTAGGATATACAGCCAGGAAATTGCAACTGCTGTCTGCAGTTTCAACAAAAAAAGCCGCAGCGGAAGCTTTTAAGCTTTTTTGTACACCACAAAAGCGGGTTCTGAAAAGAGCTACCCCGGTTATTGATAAGGCCGAGGTAATTAAGGTAAAATCAGGCGGGCTTAATATATATGGATACCGCTGGAATCATCCCGCACATAAAAAAGTATTGATCGCTCATGGGTTTGAATCGTCTGCCGTAAATTTTGAAGGGTTTGTGCCACCGCTTATAGAAAAAGGATATGAAGTAATAGCATTTGACGCGCCGGCACATGGCTTAAGCGAAGGCAACCAGATCATGCTTCCTTTGTATAAAAATATGCTTGACGTGGTTTATAAGGAGTTTGGAGCATTTGATGCATATATAGCTCATTCATTAGGCGGACTGGCAGTTGCACACTTTTTACAAAATATTCCCCACGATCATGATATAAAACTTGTGTTGGTAGCACCTGCAACTGAAATCACATCTGTAATGGACCGTTTTTTCCGGCTGCTCAAACTAAATAGCAGGGTAAGGCGGGACTTTGATAAGCTGAGTGCGGATATTACAGGCATTACCCCCGCAGAAGCAGCTGTTCTTCCAACATTAATAAATATACAGGCGGATATTTTATGGCTGCATGATACAGAAGATGATATAACGCCTTACAGGGATGTAGAAAAAATAAAAGCAACTGACTTTCCGGGTATTAAGTTTATCATTAGCAGTGGTTTGGGGCACCGGAAAATATACCGTGATGCACAATCTGTAAAGGCAATTCTGGACTTTGTATAAATTACGTTTTTTTTTGTTTTTAAAGGTTTACGCTAATATTGCAGCAATTTTAAATGAAAAACCTGCCCTGCTATATCATTTTTATAATCAGGGCGTTTAAGCAGAACAATGGCAAAAAATTTATTAATAGTTGAGTCTCCGGCAAAGGCCAAAACGATCGAAAAGATCCTCGGAAAAGATTTTGAGGTAAAGAGTTGCTATGGTCATATCCGCGACCTGGAGAAGAATGATATGGGTATTGATGTGGACGATCATTTCAAGCCGCGCTATATTATTCCGGAGGAAAAGGAAAGGGTTGTGAAAGAACTGAGGGGGCTGGCAAAAAAAAGTGATGAAGTATGGCTGGCAACGGATGAGGACCGTGAAGGGGAAGCCATCAGTTGGCATTTATGTGAAGTATTAGGTCTTGACCCTAAAATCACCAAGCGTATAGTATTTCATGAAATCACCAGGCCTGCCATACAATCCGCTGTACAAAATCCGCGGGTACTGGATATGAACCTGGTGAATGCCCAGCAGGCAAGGCGGATATTAGACAGGATAGTTGGTTTTGAGCTTTCTCCTGTGCTCTGGCGCAAAATGAGCATGCGCAATAATCTTAGTGCAGGAAGGGTGCAAAGCGTTGCCGTACGATTGATTGCAGAAAGAGAAAGAGAGATCAACGCTTTTAATACTACAAGCACGTTTAAGATAGAGGCATTGCTTGAGGCGAAAGACATCAGCGATAAGACTGTAACATTTAAAGCAGAAGGCAGCCGCTATAATGCTGAAAAGGATGCTAACGATTTTTTGAGTAGCTGCATTGGTGCAAGATATACGGTGAGAGATGTGCAGGTTAAGCCTGCAAAAAAATCTCCTGCCGCCCCGTTCACCACTTCTACCTTACAGCAGGAAGCCTCAAGAAAATTAGGATATTCCGTCAGTCGTACCATGTTGTTGGCGCAGAAGCTGTATGAGAATGGTTATATAAGCTATATGCGTACAGATAGTGTGAACCTGAGCGATACCGCGCTGAATGATATTACCGCGAGAATAAAATCGCAATATGGCAATGAATATGTGCAGGTACGTAAGTACAAAAACAAAAACGAATCTGCACAGGAGGCACACGAAGCCATCAGGCCAACAGCAATGGACAGGCTAAGCGTAGATGATGCCGATGCCCGCAGGTTGTATGAGCTGATCTGGAAAAGAACAATTGCCAGCCAGATGGCTGATGCGGAACTCGAAAAAACCATCGCGAAAATTAATATCTCCACCAATAAAGAAGACCTGACGGCGCAAGGCGAAGTATTGAAATTTGAAGGGTTTTTGAAAGCATACAGGGAAGATATAGATGAGGAAGATATAGAAGATGAAACGCAGGAGGGGATGCTGCCGCCATTGGCACCTGGACAAAATGTTGGCTTTAAGGAGATGAAGGCCATAGAAAGATTTTCAAGACCTTCCCCGCGTTTTACAGAAGCTTCGCTGGTAAAAAAATTAGAAGAGCTGGGCATAGGCCGGCCTTCAACCTATGCGCCAACCATTTCAACTATTTTAAAAAGGGGGTATGTTGAAAAAAGAGACAAAGAAGGAGTGAGGCGCGATTACAGGGTGCTGGTATTGAAAGATGATAAGGTTGCTAAATTAACAGAGCAGGAAACCACCGGCGCTGAAAAAGCTAAGTTATTTCCAACGGATCTGGGATTAGTAGTTACTGATTTTCTGAAACAGTATTTTGATGATATAATGGATTATGGTTTTACAGCCAGGATTGAAGAAGAGTTTGATGAAGTGGCGCAGGGGAAAATGAAGTGGAACAAAATGCTGGATGATTTTTACACGCCATTTAAGAAAGATGTAGATAATACGATAGAAACCGCGGAGCGGATAAAAGGGGAGAGGGAGTTAGGTAAAGATCCTGAAAGCGGCAAACCTGTTGTGGCACGCATGGGTCGTTATGGCCCGATGGTGCAGATAGGCACAACCGATGATGTGGAAAAACCGAGGTTTGCCAAGCTGCAGGCTGGTCAGAGTATAGAAACAATAACTTTTGAAGAAGCGCTTGACCTGTTTAAAATTCAGGGTGCGCTGGGCGAACATGAGGGTAAAGAAATATCTGTGGGAGTGGGAAGATTTGGACCTTATGTAAAATGGGGAGATGATTTTATTTCAGTGCCAAGAGGAACAGATCTAACAACTGTTGATCTTAAAAAGGCTATTGGTTTTATAGAGGCAAAGAAAATAGCCGATGCGCCTGTGGGCACTTATGAAGGCAAACCCATTACAAAAGGTACTGGTCGTTTTGGTCCTTTTATAAAATGGGATGGCATTTTTATAAATGTACCGCGCAGGTATAATTTTGAAAAGCTTACCCAGGCAGAAATGAATGAACTGATTGAGGCGAAGATGGAAAAAGAAAGCAATCGCTATATACAGCGCTGGGAAGACGAAAAAATTTCTGTAGAAAATGCGAGATGGGGCCCTATTATAAAGTTTGGCAAGAAGATCGTAAAACTCCCCAGGAAGGCTGATAATACAAAATATACCGCTGAAGATCTGCAACAGGTTTCGCTTGAAGAAGTGAAAAAATTCATTGAAGTGGAAATCCCCGGCGCATTTGCCAAAAAAGAAAAAAAGCCTAAAACTGCCGCTAAAGCAGCGCCTAAAAAGGCTGCCGCAAAAGCAAAGAAAAAATAACATGGTGAGATTTGAAATTTTAAATCTCAAATTGTAGTTACTTTTGACTTATGCTTAAAACCATACAGATACTCTTTTCAACATTCAGGCTTGCATGGCAGGAGTTGAAAAGTAATAAACTGCGTACATTCCTCTCCTTGTTCGGAGTAACTATCGGCATATTCTGTATTATAGGCGTTTTAACTACTGTTGACAGTCTTGAAAGAAATATAAAAGATGGCATTAATGCTTTAGGCTCAAATACTATTTACATAGATAAATGGGATTATGGTGCAGGAGGTGATGGAGATTATCCCTGGTGGAAATATGTGAAACGACCGGAACCTAAGTATGAAGAAATGCATATGATTAAAGCTAAGACGAATGCTATTGAAAACATTGCATTTACTTTAAGTACAGGCGGTCAAAATGTCATTAACGGAAAGGACATGATTCAGAACGTAAATATATATGGCGTATCTGAAGAGTTCAATGCTATTCAACCATTTGAAATACTGTTCGGGCGTTATCTTACGCTTTCTGATATGGACAGAGGTACAGCGAGCGTTGTAATGGGCTACGAAAATGCTGCAAAACTTTTTGGTAATGCTGAAAATGCCGTTGGTAATAGCATAACAGTTAAGAATAAAAGAATTAATGTAGTTGGGGTAATAAAGAAGCAGGGTAAAAGTTCCCTGGTAGGTGGATGGAATTTTGATGACTGCATTATTCTGCCTTACCGGTTTTTCAGAACAATTTTTGAAGAGAAATATTCACAGCCTAATATATTAGTTCAGGGAAAGCCAAATGTTACTACAGAAGCCTTTAAAGATGAATTAAGGGGTAATCTACGTGCTATTCACAGGCTTAGCCCGGGTGCAGAAGATGATTTTGCTTTAAATGCTGTTAGCGATTTCAGTGATAATATTTCAAAGCTTTTTTCCAGTATAAAATTAGGCGGCTGGCTTATTGGGCTGCTAAGCCTGGTAGTGGGGGCATTTGGTATAGCCAATATTATGTTTGTAACCGTTCGTGAGCGAACGCCGATTATAGGTTTGAAAAAGGCAATAGGCGCCAAGAAAAGAATTATTCTGTCTGAGTTTCTGCTTGAGTCTGCGTTTATTTGCTTTATAGGCGGAGCTATCGGGCTTTTGCTGGTGTTTGTTCTGGCAAAAGTGTTAAGTGGACCGCTCAATTTTAATGTCTACATATCGTATAATATCCTCGGGGTTGCCGTATCAATCTGTATAATAATCGGCATACTTGCCGGCATTATTCCCGCCACCATTGCTGCAAGAATGGATCCTGTAGTAGCAATACGTTCAAAATAGGGATAGTTTTAATGCATAAGGGCTTACCCTTAAATTTTAAGAAAAAGATATACTATAACACGAGTTCCTTCGTTTAAAGTATTAGACATATTAAATCATTTCTTAAAATTATCCTATGATAAAATTTGTCTATATAGCATCATTGTCTATAGCATCCTTTCTTCTTTTTATTTTTTCAAAAGATAAGGAAGAAGTAGAATGCAACAATACGGCCAGAGGTAAGGTTGAAATAATACAAGATTCATCCCATAGCTTTCTCGGTGTAATAACTGATGAAAACAAAATATTTTATCCATCTTCAATGGCAAACGAGGTAGTGCTGGCGGTTGGGCAAAAAGTTGTGATATGTTATGCCGTGGATTCTTCGTCATACAAATCAGAAGCTCATCCTGTCCCTGTATATATCGGATCAGTCAGCTATCTCAACAAATAAACACGCACCTGTTCAATAACTAAGTGTTAATTTTGCCTTATGCTGCAATCAAGGGCTGAGGTTACTATTCTTGCTATCGAGTCTTCCTGCGATGAAACTTCCGCGAGTATCTGTTCTGATGGAAAAATACTTTCTAATATTATTGCCACTCAAAAGGTTCATGAGCAGTATGGGGGTGTAATTCCTGAGCTGGCGTCAAGGGCACACATGCAGAATATAGTGCCTGTTGTAGATGCGGCCGTAAAAAAAGCAAATTGCCGGCTTGCTGATATAAATGCTATAGCTTTTACTCAATCTCCGGGTTTAATTGGTTCTTTGCTGGTTGGTTCGCAATTTGCCAAATCACTGGCGCTTGCGCTTGACGTGCCGGTTATACCTGTGCATCATATGCAGGCACATGTATTGGCTAATCTTATTGAAGAGCCTGCACCATCATTTCCTTTTCTTTGTCTTACGGTTAGCGGCGGGCATACGCAGATTGTTGTATGCAATGCTCCTGATGATATGCAGGTAATGGGTGAAACCATTGATGATGCCGCGGGAGAAGCTTTTGATAAATCTGCAAAGCTGCTCGGTTTGCCTTATCCCGGCGGCCCGTTGATTGATAAGTATGCTAAGGAAGGAAACCCATTACGCTTCAGATTTCCTGAGCCGCAGATAGCCGGTCTTGATTTTAGCTTCAGCGGATTAAAAACCGCGATTTTGTATTTTCTTAAGAATGCAGGGCAAAGTATGGTTTTTAAGGAAGCGTTTACTGCAACAGAAAATGAGCAGGCTGCATTTATCCAGGCAAATATGAACGATATCTGCGCATCTGTTCAACACCGCATCATTACTATATTGCTTAATAAACTAAATAAGGCTGTAAGCAAAACCGGTATTACAGGTATTTGCCTGGCAGGAGGTGTTTCTGCTAACAGTGGTTTACGTAATGCGTTCAAAAAACTTGGCGAAGAAAAAGGCTGGCAAACATATATACCATCATTTGAATACTGTACAGATAATGCTGCTATGATTGCTATAACAGCATATCATAAATACCTCTCAGGAAGCTATTCCGCTGATTTAGCTGTTAGTGCAAGCGCGAAATCCGGCTGGTAAAACAATGCAGTTATACAAATGCCTGTTTATTTTCTGTTGCCTTATCAATTGCTTTAATAAAATCTTCTATAGAACAATCCTTTGCTATGCAGGCTGAGGCGCCTGCAGCAGTTAGTGCATTTTTTAAAAGCGGATTTTCTCCAGTTGTAGTAATTACCAGCCTGCTTTGAGGGCAGACTTGTTTTAATGTGGAGAGCAATTGGAAATTTTTACCGGAAGCATCAGCAATATCGAAAATAATAATATCCCAGTTTTGCTGCCTGGCTTTATCTGCAAGTTGAACTGCTGAGTTAACTTCAGTTATTCCGGAATAAGGAAACCTGCTTCTGAGAATTTCATTTATGCCTTTGCGGTAAATGGCATAATCATCCTTCAATAAAATATTGTACATACGGATCAGGGTTAAAAATTAAAAATGAAAAGGATGAAGGCTTAACTTAAAACTGGAAAATGCGACAGAAAATGTAATTTCTTTCTGGTTTAAAGGGAATAAACTGAAGTGGTTTCTCAGCCATTTTCTGCCGCATTAATTAAAGCAATGATTTAACTGGACGGTAAAATTACATTGCAGTTCTTGCTCAGGTATTGGATTTTCGTTGGTGTTTTAAGGTTTAACCTTAGTTTTTCAGATCTTAGGATTTAGAAATCGGGATTTGTTACACAAAGAAACGCTGAAGCATTTTTTTAAAAAATAGTAACAGATATTATTATATCGTCATTTTTAAACTACAGTATAGAAAAACTACTATGTTTATTATTTAGGAAACGGGCAACATTGTAAAGGCAAGGTATAATAAGTCGTTGTAAATCAATTTTCTGAATTAAAGTTGGGGTTAATGTGGTTGCTGTAAATCTTGAAAATATACGTAGAAGTACTCTTGAAATGGAATGGGGTAAGTAAAATTGTAATAGCATTTATTTAAAAATACCAGGTTGATTTAAAGTCAGCAATGCAAAGTTTTTTATAAGGGGCATTTTTCGTGATAATTGATCAATTCAATAGCTGCTTTTTCAAAGGTAAAACCTTTATAATACTGTGTTACTTCATCCAGCACGGCATCTATTTCCTGTGTGGTATTCAACACAACCAGTCTTTGCCTGAACTCTTTAATGCCAGGCAAGCCTTTCAGGTAATTGGCATAGTGGCGGCGCATTTCCAGTATACCCACTACAGGACCTTTCCACTCTACAGATTTATATAAATGTTTGCGGCAAACCGCTATGCGTTCTTCCAAAGTTGGAGGCGCCGCATGTTCACCGGTTTTGTAGTAATGCTTAATTTCATTAAATATCCAGGGATAACCAATAGCTGCGCGCCCTATCATAATACCATCTACGCCATACCTGTTTTTATATTCAACAGCTTTTTCCGGAGAATCGATATCCCCGTTTCCAAAAATGGGTATATGAATGCGTGGGTTATTTTTAATTTTACCGATAAGCGTCCAGTCTGCGGAGCCTTTATACATCTGGGTACGTGTGCGGCCATGAATTGCCAGGGCTTTAATGCCTACGTCCTGCAAACGTTCAGCAACTTCTTCAATATTGCGGGTATTATCATCCCAGCCAAGTCTTGTTTTTACGGTAACGGGTAAACGGGTTGACTTTACAACGGCATCGGTCAAACGAACCATCAGGTCTATATCTTTCAATACACCCGCCCCGGCGCCTTTCAGCGCTACTTTTTTTACAGGACAACCGAAGTTGATATCAAGTAAATCAGGGTTGGTTACATCTACAATTTTAGCAGCGAGTGAAAGGCTCTCTTCATCTCCTCCAAATATTTGTATGCCAATGGGACGTTCGTAGTCAAAAATGTCGAGTTTTTTGCGGCTTTTAATGGCATCTCTTATCAATCCTTCGCTCGAAATAAACTCTGTATACATCAGGTCAGCGCCATTGTCTTTACATACTGCGCGGAACGGCGGATCGCTTACATCCTCCATTGGAGCGAGTAATAGCGGAAAATCAGGAAGTTGTATATTGCCTATAGAAACCATACTTTAAAACTGGCAGGCAAAGGTACAAGTGATTGGTGAAATGGCGAAAGACGGCTAGAATAAAGGTGGAGGAGTAAGGAAAATGGTGTAGGGGAGAAGGTGTATACACTGAAGCTGAAAGCCGATGGTCTTAACACTCACTTAATCCCAAAGGAATATTTATTGCCAGCCCGCCTTCGGCTGTTTCCTTATATTTATGATTCATATCAACCGCGGTATCCCACATTGTTTTTATTACGGCATCAAGGGATACTTTAGCAAAATCAGGAGTGCTTTGTAAAGCAAGCTGGGAAGCGGTGATCGCCTTTATTGCTCCCATTGTATTTCTTTCTATGCAGGGTACCTGCACCAAACCAGCAATAGGATCGCATGTTAATCCGAGATGATGCTCCATGGCTATTTCAGCAGCCATAAGCGATTGTTTTTGCGTACCGCCCATAGCTTCCGTTAACGCGCCTGCTGCCATTGCTGATGATACGCCAATTTCAGCCTGGCAACCTCCCATTGCTGCTGAAATTGTTGCTCCTTTTTTAAAAATACTCCCTATTTCAGACGCCGTAAGTAAAAAGTTGATGATAGCATCTTCACTATTGCCATCGCCAAAAACAATATAATACATCAGCACTGCCGGTATTACGCCTGCAGCGCCATTAGTTGGAGCTGTTACCACCCTTCCAAATGAAGCATTCTGCTCATTTACCGCAAGTGCAAAACAACTAACCCAGTCTAGGGTATATTTAAACCCATTTCCGCCTTCCTGTATACAGTTTTTCCAACTGTTAAAACCAGTATAGGTTTTATTACCCAGTAGTTTTTTATTGAGCGCGGAAGCGCGGCGTTTCACAAATAAGCCCCCGGGCAAAATACCTCCCTCATGACAACCTTTATAAATACAATCCCGCATTGTATGGAAGATACGCATCACCCTGTCTTTGGTTTCTTTTTCAGGTTGCCAGGCATTTTCGTTTTCCAGTACCACCTCGTGTATACTTAAGCCGGTTTTCATGCACCAATGTAAAAGATCTGATGCTGTATTAACGGGAAAAGGTAATGCAACGGCACTTCTGTTCATATTCTGCTCCCCTTCCTGCTTTACAAAACCTCCGCCAATTGAATAATAGGTTTCAGATATTTTTTCGTTGTTGTGCAGTTCAACTAAAAAACTAACCGCATTAGGATGGTAAGGCAATGACTCCTGCATGAGAAATACTATATCGGTATAAGGGTCGAAGCTGATATTTTTAATGCCGCCCAGGCTTATCTTTTTGCTTAGAGCAATGTCATTAATGCGTTTATTAATATCTTCTACTGCAAAGGTTTCAGGATCTTCCCCGCACAATCCCAGTTGTATGGCTATGTCAGTGCCATGGCCCTTGCCTGTTTTTGCCAGTGATCCGTATAATAAAACGGTCAGGCTGATAACACTATGTAACCTGCTATTGTTTTCTAATTTATTTATAAAAGATTGCGCGGCACGCCAGGGACCCAACGTATGTGAACTGGAAGGTCCTACGCCGATCTTAAACATATCAAATACAGATATAGCTTCGTGAGGCACAAAAAAGTTTGTATAAAGATAAAAGCTTTGGCACATATGATAATGCACCAAAGCTTCTCAAAAAATCAAGATAACAATCTTATTGCATTGCAACTAACTCCACATCAAAAATCAAAATAGCATTAGGCGGAATTACCACGACAGTGGCACCATTCTGATCTGTTCTGGTAGCACCAACACTTCCGTAAGCAAGGCTTGGGGGGATATACAGCTTGATTTTGCCTCCTGTTGTTATATGCTTTAATCCGGCTATCCATCCTGGTATTAAACCGCCCAGCCTCAATACAATGGGAGTACCATCTGTTTTATCAAATACACTGTCAGTGGTTAATTTTCCGCTATAATTAATACTGATCGTAGAGCAAACATCTGGTGTAAGGTTTCCTGTTCCTGCACTCTCAATAATATAATATACTCCGGAACTATCTTTAAGCGCATTGGTAATTCCTTTACTATCAAGATATTGCTCTACCTGAAGCACCTCCGCAGCAGGGGCTTTGATGGTTGTTTCCTTATAAGGGCAACCATTTCCGTCTGCCTTTAAACAACCATTAAAAGAAATCATCATCGTACTCAATGCACAAAACATCAATAATTTTTTCATAACCTTTAAATAACTTTATACGCAATGATAGAACGCAGTAATAAAACGTTGCATCATCCCTTGTTTCAGTACTATTTTTCTTTTTTGCTCTTTAATTCTTTATACCGCTGTTCGTTCATATCCCAGCGATGTTTTTTGCTGAACACCGCAAAAAATGAAGCAATAAGCAATACGGCAATAATTAAAACAACAGGATTAAGTTGAGTATTGGCAACCATAGCTGCCCTTTTATCCCATCCTGAAAAAAGATTCAGCAGGATTGGCAAGGTAAAAATCATTCCCAGGGGAAGCCCAATCAGTAACTGCCGCCATGTTTTTTTCTCTTTTTCCCTGTTCGCCTCCCAAAAGATCATAAAATCTTTTTCTTCTTCAGTCATGTTGCATTAATTCGCCGCAAATATACTGTGTTGACAGGAAGTTTAGGTATCAGGTTTCAGGTATCAGGTATCAGCCATTAGGTTTCAGCGGTGGGCTATGGGCTGTGAGAGTTACTGACCTGATAGCTGACGGCTGATAGCTGATACCTCATAGTCATTGATAAAAATTAGTTTTCGTAACTTGCCATCCTTTAAAGCCAATTATCTTTAAACCATAAAGCTTTTACATTGAAAATTGCTCACTTATTAGCGCAATACCTTTACCAAAACAAGAAGATGCAATTGCAGGGCATCGGAGAATTTTTTCTGGATAATTTTTATGAAAATCCTTTTGAAAACGAAAAAGGTAAAAGCAGGGTTCCTGAAAACGCCATTCGTTTTACACCCGATAAAAAAAGCCCTGAAGACAACGGACTGATCGAATTTATTTCTGCCAATACAAAAAAAATAAAACCATTAGCAGCCTCTGACCTGGAGGACTTTCTTAATATTGGCAAGCAGCTCCTGAATGTAAGCAAGCAATTTTATATTGAGGGATTAGGTACCCTGATCTTAAATGACAGGGGTAATCTCGAGTTCTTACAGGGAAATGAAATTTTTGTTTCGCCGGCAGTCGATGAAAACGTCCACTCCAAATCAAAGCCCAGAAAAGAAGAACAGCATGAAGACCTTGATTTTGAAAAAAATTACCCGGGCAGCAAACCTTCAGGCAATACATTAAAAAAAGCCGTGATTGCGATAGCTTTTGCTGCCGGTTTGTTTATTATTGGCTGGATTGGATGGTATTTCTTCAGGCAATGGCAAAACGATAAAAACGCTGCACAAACCGACCTTGAGAACATTAAACCGGTATTACCCGGAACCGCTCGGCAAACGGATTCGCTTACAACCGCTAATCTGGCTACCGACTCATTGAATGCCGCTGCAGCAGTTGACACTGCCTATTCATACGATGTAATAATTGAAACCGCCAACAAAGCGAGGGCATTATACAGGAGTGCTGAGCTTAAAAAGATTGGATATGCTGTTAAACTCAGCACATCAGATTCTGTTGCGTTCAATATATATACCACCATTAAAGGTCCTATATCAGACAGCAGCAAAGTACTTGATTCCATTTCAAGGTTTTTTGGCAGAAAAGCCAGGATTGCTTCAAAATAAAAGCATGAAACGTATTACGTTCATCTTACTATGTTGTTATGGAATTGCTGCCGGGTTGAATGTTGCGTTAACTTTTGCCGGCAATGAATCTTTTAGATTTTTCACGAAAATTTTATTGATGCCTTTGTTGCTGTTTGCCCTGGCAGCAGAAACAGGTTTAAAAAGCAATTATGCCAGGCTATTTGCGGCTGCATTGTTTTTCTCATGGCTGGGAGATATCGCATTGCGATGGGAAGCATGGTTTATCCAGGGACTTATAGCATTTTTAGCAGCACATATCTGTTACCTGCTGTTTATGCTGAAAATAAAAGGCGACAGGGGATTACTGCAGTTTCAACCACTATTTGGTTTGCCTGTGCTGGTATACCTGGTAATATTACTGTTTGTGTTGAATGATTATCTTGAGCAATTGAAAATACCGGTATATGTGTATGGTACTGTTATTTGTGCCGTTTGGCTGTATTCTATTAACCTATTCTGGAAAACAGATAAAAAAATTGCAGCGTTGTTATGTTTTGGCTCTTCGCAATTTGTTATGTCTGACTCTTTACTGGCGGTACATAAATTTATTTATCCCTTTGAGATTTTACCGCCGCTTGTAATGCTGACCTATTGTTCCGCACAGTTTTTACTTACATCAGGCGCAATGCGATATATCAGGCTTATAGATAAGGAGCAGCAACCTTCACTGTAGCGCTGCTATGCTATTCCGCGTGTTTTCCTTCCCCTATCATTATTAAAGCAAAAACAGCGTAATTAATAATATCATAGTAATTCGCATCTATCCCCTCGCTGATGAGGGTTTGTCCCTGGTTTGACAGGATTTGTTTTATACGCAACAATTTTGACAAAATAAGATCTGTATAGCTTTCCTGGCTCATCTCCCGCCATGCTTCGCCATAATCATGATTTTTATTCACCATCAGCAAACGCGCTTTTTCTATTATTCCATCATACAGGCGTTCAACTACAGGCACTTCCAATTCCTGTATTTCATCCTGTTTCATATCCAGTTGCATTAAACCAATTACAGCATAGTTCAGTATACCTTTAAATTCGGAGGTGATACTGTCGCCTATTTTGGCAATTTTATTTTCCTGCAGGGTGCGGATACGTTTTGCCTTAATGTAAATCTGGTCAACAATTGAAATGGTACGTAATACCCGCCAGGAGGTTCCGTAATCAGTTGTTTTTTTAAGAAAAATATCCTTGCTTTCTTTTACCGCCTTATCATATTGCTGTAATGTATTCATTGCTTCACTTGATTTTATACCCGATGAACTTATTTTTGCTGACTATATCTTTCAAAAATAAGCCGAAAAGCAATAATGTATACATTAAACTGTAAAGGCAAACTTCTTGTTATTGATAAACCTGTTGTAATGGGTATTATCAATATTACACCTGATTCATTTTATGAAGGCAGCCGCAAACAAAGCATAAAGGATATTGTGGAGGTAGCTGCAGCAATGCTTGCTGATGGCGCTGCTATCCTCGATATTGGCGGGCAAAGTACCAGGCCGGGAAGTGAGCGGCTTCATACTGAGCAGGAAAAACAGCGTGTGCTCCCTGCAATAGAAGCTATTATTGCGGCATACCCTGATGCAATAATTTCTATTGATACCTATAATGCGGCAGTTGCTGAGGAAGCTGTGCAGGCCGGAGCTGCAATTGTTAATGACATCAGCAGCGGAGACATGGACGAAGCGATGCTGCCTACTGTTGCCAATCTTAAAGTGCCTTATATCTGTATGCATATGCAGGGCACACCCGACAATATGCAGCAGCATCCGCAGTATACTGACGTAACAGCCCAGGTTTTAGATTACCTGGCTCAAAAAGCAGATGCATGCAAACGGGCAGGTATAAACGATATAATTATTGACCCGGGATTCGGTTTTGGAAAAACCATCGAACATAATTTTACGCTCCTCCGGCAACTCAGTGCTTTTAAAATATTGAACTGCCCGGTGCTGGCAGGTTTGTCAAGAAAATCAACAGTATACAAAACCCTGGGCACAACTGCCGAAAATGCATTAAACGGAACAACAGTACTTAATACCATAACCCTGATGAATGGAGCGGATATCCTACGCGTTCACGATGTAAAAGCCGCTGTTGAAGTCATTACGCTTTTCAAAAAATATGATGTATAGCCTCCTGGTAAATCTTAACTTCAATAAGCATCTTTCAAAACAAAAAACCCCGGCAAAAGGCGCCGGGGCTTATATAATCAAACTATCAGTTAAGAATGTGCTGCCTTGGCAGTAGTTGCTGCTGCTGATTTGGTTTTCGCTCTCGCCTTAATCTCTTCAGGCGTTAATTTACCCAATGGTTTATCTTTTGCAAAATCAACCAGTATTGGCGCTGCCACAAATATTGATGAATAAATACCGGTGATCACACCTATCAGCATCGCGAAAGAAAATCCTCTTGTTACTTCACCACCAAAAATAAACAGTACCAATACCACGATCAATACCGTTACCGAAGTCATGATGGTACGGCTGAGGGTATCATTGATCGCCGCATTGATGATTTTTGATTTACTTTCTCCATGCATGGTTTTACTGTATTCGCGAATACGGTCGAACACGATAACCGTATCGTTCATTGAGAAGCCAACCACCGTTAAAATAGCAGCGATAAAATGCTGATCTATTTCAAGCGGGAAAGGCATTATGTGACGCAGGAATGAGAATACCGCCAATGTTACAAACACGTCATGCACCAGTGATATAATGGTTCCCAAAGAAAATCTCCAGTCGCGGAAACGCACAAAGATATACAGGAAGATAAGTATGATCGATACAATGGTTGCAGTAACAGCACCTCGTTTCAGGTCTTCAGAAATGGAAGGTTGCACGCTTTGAGAACTTTGTAAATATTTCTTTTTGAATTCCGCATGCGTTGTTCCTTCAGCAAGAAAAGGTTTCAACCCATTAAATACAGTCATCTCAACCAGTGAATCAGCAGTACGTGAAGGGTTTTCTTTTTGGAAAGATGTTGTAATATTTAATGTGCGGTTATTCCCTACTGTTTTTACAACAGGGAACTCGCCGAGCGGAGCATGTAACGCATCTTTTACAGTAACCTCTTTTTGTGGCTGATCAAAATGAACAGTATAGCTACGTCCGCCTTTATACTCAACACCTTCATCAAACCCATAAAAGAAAGAACCGATGCCCAACAGCAACACCACAACAGATATTCCGTATGCTACTCTGCGGGATTCCACAAATTTGAAATGCGCCTTTTTAAATATAGCTTTTGAGAGCTTGGTAAAGTATTCAAAGTGACGTCCTTTTTTATTTGTCCACCACTCAGATACCAGTCTGGCTATAAGGATACCGCAGAACAGGTTAAGCACAACAGCAATAATTTGTGTTGTTGCAAACCCTTTGATTGGTCCCATACCAAATACATACAAGATAATCGCGGTAAGTAAAGTAGTTACGTGCGCATCCAAAATTGGCGGAAGCGAACGGTTATAACCATGATCAACAGCGGTAGCGTAACTTCTTCCCCAGGTAATTTCTTCTTTTATACGCTCAAAGATGATCACGTTTGTATCAACAGCCATACCAATTGCCAATACCAGGGCCGCAATACTTGCGGAAGTTAATGTAGCACCAAGTCCGGCCAACACTCCAATAGTGAAAAGCAGGTTCAATATTAAGGTGATATTGGCTACCCAGCCGCTGGTATTATAATACAACAACATGAGTGCAAAGATTACTACAAAGGATATAATGAACGACATTGCACCGCCTTTAACGGCTTCAGCGCCTAAAGTTGGCCCTACCATTTGTTCCTGCACAATTCTTGCAGGTGCGGCTAACTGTCCAGACTGTAAAATATTAGCAAGGTCAGATGCTTCTTCTACGCTGAAGCTACCGGATATCTGGGAGTTACCATCGAGGATAGGATTAATGACATTGGGTGCGGAATATACCACATTATCAAGTACGATAGCAATAGGCTTGTTTACATTGGCACTGGTAAGATCACCCCATTTTTTTGTGCCTTGTTTTGTCATGCGGAGCGATACTGCGGGTCTGCTTCTCTCATCATAGGAGATCATTGATTCTTCCACATCATTACCCTCAAGCGGAGCTTTATCGCCTTCACGCAGCTTCAATGCATATAAAGGCACAAAAGAAGCACGTCCTGTTTCTGTTTTAGGTGCAATACCATACGCAAACTTTACGTCAGCAGGAAAAATATCTTTTGCTGTTTCAAAATTTGTGCTAAGTAAAGCAGTATCTTTTGTAGCAACATAAGCAAGGGCTGCTTCTCCCTGCTGGGCTCCCTGCAATAATCCTATAATTGTATTTGCAGGTGTAGCAGCAGCAGTTGCTTCAGTTGCAGTATCTGTTTTATTCAGATCACCTAAAGAAAGCGTCTTTGTTGTATCTGTTGGAGCAGAAGCTGTTTGAGTGCTGTCAATTGTTTTTGCCGTGGTATCTGTGCCTTTCGCGGTTTGTGATTCACCGGATTTTTTCAACATTTCTTCAGCCTGTAAAAAAGAGGATTGAAGTTCGCTGCCACTATATACTTCCCAAAACTGGAGGTTAGCAGTTGCCTGTAATATTTTACGTACTCTTTCAGGATCATCTTTCACGCCCGCAAGCTCCACGCTGATGGTTCCTTTGCGGGGATCAGGATTAATATTAGGCTGCGCTACACCAAACTGGTCGATACGTTTTGTTAATACGCGGAAAGTATTCTGGAACGCTTCGCCAGCCATTGTTCTCAGCTTTGAAATAACCTGCGCGTCAGAATCTTCAAGCTTGATATTCCTTTGACCTGCGTTTGCAAATAAGCCGGATAATGCCCCGGAAGGATTAACTTCTTTGTATGCCTGTGCAAACAAACCGATAAAATCGGCATCGGTTGTACCTTTACGCTGAGATGCTAATTCAAGTGCTTTATTTAAGGATGGATCTTTAGGATTATTAGATATTGATTTCAATAAATCCTGCAATTCCACTTCAAGCGTTACACTCATACCACCCTGTAAGTCCAGCCCAAGGCTTAATTCCTGTTCTTTTGCTTTTTCATAACTGGTAGCACCACCTATACCATAAGTAACAGTTGTTGATTTTGTACTATCTAACAAACGCTTTAAGCGTGTGTTATAAGCAGAATCCTTAGCTTCCTGTGAAGCTCCGCTAAAATTGCTGTTAACCCAGTTTTGGGCTTTAGCTTCCATCTTTCCTTCATGGTTGTGAACCGCCCAGGTAAAATGCAGTTGGTAAAGGGAAATGGCAATCAACAAAGTCGCAAAAACAGTAACCAAACCTTTCAGTTGCATACAAGTAACCTTTTTACAAAAATTTAAAAATTGGGGGCAAAGATAGGGTTTCAACCTGAATTTATGGCATAAAAAGAAAGCTGAAAAAAAGGCGGTTTTACCGGACTGCTGACAATGCGAAAACCTGGAGTATATCCGGTATATCGGTAGCTTTGACAGTATAATATTTTATATTTGGCTGACTTTTCTTCTTTAATCCAATCTTGATTAACTTCTTCTGGTTCCGTGTGCCTTTTACCATTATCTGCAGCACTAAACCTCACGACATATGAAAAAAGTATTTACGATTGCAACAGCCCTGGTTTTAAGTTTTCAACTCTCTTATGGCCAGGGCGTAAAACAGTTTTGGACTACAACCTTTGAGGATCAATATCCCGACGTAGCCGGACTTATCATTAGCTTTGATTCAGTTGGAAATAATTTTCAAAAACGCCATGAATTTTTATCCCCCCCTCCAGCTATTCCTTTATCGTTGAATTATTATAATGGAAAATTTTACAGCATAGTAGGAGAAGTTGGAAACTTTATTGAATATGATCCTTTAACAAACCAGCGTGACACTATTGGTCAACTTGCCGGCTCAGAAATTGCTATACCTGTGTTCAATGCCATGACCATGAAAGATGGTGTATTTTATGGTGTGAGTTCACGCAGTATCGATGAAGTTAATATTAATAAAGGTTACATATATACATTGGATCCTGCGACACATGAGTTTACGATAAAATACGAGCGTACAGAGGATTTACCTACAGATGCAATGATCGAAAAAAATGGGAAATGGTATGGGCTTTGCTGGGGAAGCATTTTTGAATGGAATCCGATAAACAACGAGTATACCACGAAAATTAACTTTCCAAATCTCCCATCCTTCCCCGAGGGTGATATGGTTTTGTGGGGCGACAAGTTTTACGGGGTGTGGTCAAGCAGTTGGAGTGAAGATACTCTTTATAATGGTTGCTTGTTTGAATGGGATCCGGTAAGCAATGACTTTATCGTTAAATATGATTTCAGTATTCCGGAAGACGGATCAGGCACTTTGGGAAAGCTCGTTGAAATGAACGGTAAATTATATGGCACCACTTCCCGTGGCGGAGCAGATGATGCAGGAGTTCTTTTTGAATTCGATCCTGCAGCTATAAGTAATGGCTATAGCAAAAAGGCAGATCTCACTCCTTACAACAGTGGTGCAACCAGAGGATTAAAGGCTTCTTCAGCGGGCAACCTGTACGGATACAGAAATGGGGCTATCTTCGAATGGAACTCAATTACCGGTGAATTAAGCAATAAAACGGAACTGCCATTAGCTAATACCGAACTGCTGCTGGTTTCAGCCCCGGTAGCTTTGCCCACACCGGGAAATTGTGAAAACTATCCCACTGTTCAGGTTGACCAGGCTAACAACAACAGGTGGATACCCATTACCGATAGCAAAGGCGATGTGCTGGCAGAAATACAGCCCAATGAAAACAACCTTGGAACAATTAATGTAGAAGCTTATATACATAATGGGACAATTCGTAAAGACGGGCAGGGACATCCTTATCTTGATCGTAATATCACCATTACCCCACAAAATACCACCATCACTGATCCTGTGGAACTCAGGCTCTATATTACAAAAGCTGAGTTTGAAACATTGAAAGCCGATCCTGCTTCGGGCATTACTGATATCAGCGATCTTGCCATTTTTAAAAGTACTGATGCCTGTTCAGGTGCGCTTATCACCAGCGCCTTACCTATACCTACTACGTATGAAGATTATGAGTTCGGCTATGTACTGAAAGCTTCCGTTAGCTCTTTCTCTACCTTCTATTTTTCCAACAGAACTTTTGAAGCACTACCACTGCAGTTTATTGATTTTACTGCCATTCAAAAAGGCGGTGATGCATTACTGCAATGGATAACCGAAAATGAAGTGAACACCAAAGACTTTGCTGTTGAAAAAAGTATGGATGGCGTACACTTTACAAGCATTGGCAATGTTGCAGCTAAAAATACTACGGGTAAACAAAGCTATAACTTTACAGATAAAAACATTGACCAGTTAAATACAGGTACTGTCTACTATCGCTTAAAACAAAATGATATTGATGGCAATACTGATTATAGCAAAACAGTAAGCATACGTTTAAGTAATGCCGCTTCATTAAAGTTAAGCCCTAACCCTGCAGGCAGTGTAATTAATCTTACATATAAAAAGACAACGGGCAACAATGCTATTGTTCAAATTATTGATGCAGGTGGTAAAAAAGTGCTGGAACAAAGGCTCAGTGCACAAACCGCTAACCACAAAATAAATATCAATGCGCTTGCCAAAGGTGTGTATTTGATCAGTGTGATTGATAACGGTGAAAGATTGATAACTAGGTTTGTGAAGCAATAACCAATCATAATAAAAATAAAAACGATTGGGATTACCTGGTCGTTTTTATTTTTATTTAAGCTTCTTCACCTCACCCGGATCATACACATATATCACACTAACAGCAGCACAAAGCATAAATACTCCAGACATCACCAGGGCATAAATGGGCTGGTTATTATAAACGTATTTTACTATCGGCCCGCCGATAATACCATTTACAAGTTGGGGTATGGTAATAAAAAAGTTGAATATACCCATATATATACCCATTTTACCTGCCGGAATTGAACCGGATAATATTACATAAGGCATGGCCAGTATGCTAGCCCATGCTATACCTATGCCAATCATAGGCAGAATCAGCATATTGGGGTCACTAATGAAATAGATAGCTATTAAACCTATGCCGCCGCAGGTTAATGAAAAGGCATGCGTTAATTTTCTGCCGATCCTGGCAGCAATTAAAGGTAACAGTAATGCATACACAGCAGAAACGCCACTGTATACGCTGAATAGCAGCCCCACCCAATCGCCGGCACTTCTGTATGTATCAGAACTTTTATCATCTATTGATAAGCCATAAGTGTGTGTTGCTACTGCATCATTTGTAAATACCCACATACCAAATAATGCAAACCAGCTAAAAAATTGTACTAATCCTAACTGCTTCATGGTTTTGGGCATTCGGGCAAAGTCTTTAAATATTAGCCCTAACCCATGATGCGCATCTGCATCATCAGGCTTACCATGATATTTTTCATATTCAGCAGGAGCATATTCCTTTGTTCCGAAAATAGTGACCAGTATAGCGCCAATAAATACTATAGCGCCAATATAAAATGCCCATTTTACATTTTCTGCTACAACGCCTTCCGCTGCAGTGTTATGCACACCAAACCATTTGGTAAGTATAAATGGAAATGCAGAACCCGCTACAGCACCAACTCCAATCAAAAATGTCTGAACAGAAAACCCGGTGGTTCGTTGCGAGTCGGGAAGATTATCAGCTACCAATGCACGAAAAGGTTCCATGGCAAGATTAAAACAGGCATCCATGATCATCAGCATGCTTGCTCCTACCAATAATGCCGGCGCTATTGCGGTAAATAAAGACGCATTTGGCATCAGGCAGAGCGCTATGGAAGAAAGTATTGCGCCTGCAAGAAAAAAAGGCTTTCTTCTTCCCAGGCGATTCCATGTTCTGTCGCTGTAATGACCAACAATTGGTTGAACGATCATGCCTACCAACGGAGCAGCCAGCCAAAACCAGGAAAGATGTTCCACATCTGCACCAAATGTTCTGAGTATACGTGAAGCATTTCCATTCTGTAATGCAAAAGCAAACTGGATACCGAGGAACCCAAAACTCATATTAAATATCTGCCGGTAACTTAACGCGGGTTTGGGTATCAGTTCCTGTTTAGCGGAAGTATTGTTTCCCCCTGCCATAACTATCGTTTTAAATAACAAGCAGGATAGCGAAAGCTATCCTGCAAAATTAATTTACTGCGTAATGAAACATATTTGCCGGAGCAACAGCATTTATCGCCTGCCTGCCGTTTCACACGGCTCAAAGCCCATAGCCGTGTCATGTCCTGAAAAAAGTAGACACTATTACTACTATTACCCTTTTTCTTTTTTTTGTTACTTTTTTTCTTTTTACAATCCACATTTTAATTGTGGATTATTATAAACTTATTTGATTTACAGCT